>CAVPNJ010000002.1:520000-1054797 GCA_963706785.1 uncultured beta proteobacterium | reverse complement strand
CATCATCGCGTCAATTTATCGAGTTTGGAGCAAAACAATGCAGGGATCCATGAAGCAAAACCGTTTCGGAAGATGGGCCTGCGTCTTGGGGTTGGCGGTGCTCGCCAGTTGCTCGACCGTAGACGTTAGCGATGCACCGTCACTGACAAAAGAAGGGGCAACCCTACACCGCCAATTGCCAACCAGACTGAAACACCCGGCGGGCGAACGCGCACAAAGCATTGCCAGAAGCATCTTGCTTCAACAGGGCCTTGCTGCAGCGGCAGCAGTATCCCGGCGACCATGTGGGGGACGCGGTAATGGGCTATTCGCCGACTTCAACGGCGTCCGAGGCACTTGCGTGGGCACGCGGGACCGGGGCGACTCACGCGCTGACGGGATCGGTACAGGAGTGGCGGTACAAGGTTGGCGTAGACGGGGAGCCGGTTGTCGGGTTGACCTTCGATCTAATTGACTTGGGCAGTGGGGCAACGGTGTGGAGCGCGACCGGTAGCCGTAGCGGTTGGAGCCGATCGAGCGTCACGGGCGTAGGGCATGCCTTGATGCGCGAGTTACTTGCTCCGCTGGCCTTGCGATAACGTAGGAACTGGCATGATGACGTCCTCCACTCTCAAGCAAGCCCGGTAGGCATTTCGCGCGTATTTGCCGATCGCGGTCGGTATGGTTGGATCCTCGCACCAGCGGCGCCTCGACCCGGCGCTATCGTAGAAGTGGTCGTCGGGATGTCCGCGGTCATGGCGGCAGGGTATCTGTTTCATCCTCAAGATCCCTTGCTACTGGATGCCAGCTTCCCCTGGATATGGCTGGCCGCCAATATTTTCGCTATGCGTTATGGGGCTTTACTTGGGATGCTGGCCGGCTTTTGCCTTTGGCTTGGCTGGCTTCTGCATTACCGCGAAACAGGCATGGAAGAATTTCCAACCCTGCTGTTTATCGGCGGGCTTGTGCAGGTCATTGTTGTCGGCCACTTCAGCGATATTTGGACCCATCGCTTGCGACGATTGCGAAGTGCAAATGATTACCTTCGGAATAGCCTGGTCTCGATAACCAACAACCACTATTTGCTTCGTGCGTCCCATGAACGGCTCGAACAGGACGCCCTTGCCAAGCCGGCCACTTTGCGTGATGCGATTGAATATTTGCGCATCCAGTCCCCGGCCAGCGCTTCGGATACGCCATTTCCGAATATTCAGGCTGTGCTGGAGTTTGTCGCTACCAATTGCCAAATCACGGAGGCTGGCGTCTTCCCACTGTTGAAAACTGGGTTGTCATCTGAAGCGGCTGCATCAGTGGGCGTGCCTTTCGAACTGAACGTGCACGATACCCTGTTGTGCGGTTGCGTCGAACAGCGAGCGCTGACTCATTTGCGTCCGTCCGAAAGTTGGGATAGCGAGTATCTCGCCTGCGCGCCTATCATCAGTACGAGCGGTCATTTCATGGGCGTATTGGCTGTTAAAAAGATGCCCTTCCTCGCTCTAAACACTCGAAACCTCGAATTGTTATTGGTTCTCTTTAACTATTATGCCGATGGTATCGAAGAGAATGCCGTCGCAGCGCCCGTGCATGCCATCACCCATGCCCCCACAATTTCGCTGTAGAGCTGGGGCGCCTAGCTCGCATGTGAGAACCAGCGGTATCCGCTCATCACTTGTAGGAATCGGTATGTCCTCGCGGCTCTATGGGTGAGTCCATTTGTGAGCAAGTTTCGCAGGACCGGTGCCCGCTGGATTTGCTGTGGCCTTTCGTCACCGAACATTCACAAGTCGTTATCCTGCTCATGCCGCTCACCAACGACCGGGGCATCGATGAGTATCTGGCCCAGATTAAGCCGCATGTCGAAGGGCGGATTGGCGTGGACTCACCGACGCCACCGTGACCTTGTATCGCGCTGAAGTCGACGCAGCTCACCCTGGGACTGGCCTGAAAAATCTTCTGGAACGGTGCCTATCGCATGGCTGATCGTCTCATTACCTTCCTGCTTGCCTCCTTTGCAGTGCTATTCCAAGCGCTTGCTTTACGCGTTTTTTTGGCCCTCCGGCAGCTCGAACAGATTTTTTCATCGAATTTCTCGCTTGGCAAAATTTCGCGGCCTTGAGTGCGGCGATTTGGCTCGTGCGCCTTTACGCTTTCGGCGATCGCCCTGCAGATAAATGGATATTTATTCATGCATTTGTTGTCTGTTTCTTTTTGCCCGTGGCTGGACAAATCCTGCTTCTTGGGAGTTTGCTCCTGGCTATGAATTTTCCCGCAGGCAGCGAACAGCGCGAGCGAGCATTCGTCAAAACGCCACAGTTTCCGACGCATCGAATACCGGAACTCACGTACGGAGTCATTGCACGACTACGAACCCAGCTAAGCCACCAAGGTGTATCAGCCGACGATCGCATGGCCGCGATGGTGGCGATGCGATCCTTACCTTTGCACTTGACCGGTGAAATCTTGCGCCAACTTTTATCCGACCCATCTGAAGAGATACGACTGCTTGCTTACGGGATTGCCGAGTCGGCTGAGAAAACCTTGATGCAGCAGATTTTTGCTTGCAAAGAACGACTGAACGAAAGGATTGCGCCGATTGAGCAAGCTGTGCTGACGAGTCGGCTGGCTGATTGCATTGGGAGCTTGTTTACCAAAAGCTTGTGCATGGGCCGGTTCATCGCTACACCGTCGAAACTGCAGAGCGATATGCTCGCGAATCTCTCGCGATAGACGAAGACAATATGGATATGTGGTACCTACTCGGTCGGTGCGCACTGGTGCGCCATGAACCCCATCTCGCGGGGCGATTTTTCGAGCAGGCGCGGTCGCGTCAGTTTCCCGATGGGCGCTTATTGCCTTGGATGGCCGAAGCCGCGTTTGAACGCCGTGATTACGGGCGTATAGCCAAACTTTTAACACCCCTCAGCCAGGGCCCTGCGCGGCCCAGAGTCCAGCCTGTGATGGATTACTGGAAATGAACCCGTTGTTGAATCGTCGTGCAGAAAGTGTGCAACAGATATCCTCTTGTTGCTTGAAGGGACTTTTCCGTATGTTCCAGGAGGGGTCTCAGCCTGGGTAAACCAAATGATACGCGCCTTCCCCCAATATGAGTTTGGCATCGTATTCATCGGTGGGCGACGACTTGATTATGGCAAGCCTCACTACGAATTACCAGACAATGTGGTGCATTTCGAAGAATTCTACCTCCAGGACCCTGACATCGCCTTTCCGGTGCGCAAATCCAGCACCGACCGCAAGGCCTTCGAGCGAGTGACTTGCCTGCATGATGTCTTGCGAAAAAAGGAAAGCACAGAGGCTATTGGCAGAGTCGTTCGGGAAGTAGTGCCTATGCTCAGACAGAACGTGGCGACCTGAGCGAACAGCATTTTCGCCATAGCGAAGGCGCTTGGGATTTCCTTACTGCCCAATATGAGCAACATTGTACCGATCCATCGTTCACCGATTACTTCTGGACGGTAAGGATTATGCATATGCCAATATGGCGATTGGTACGCATTTGCGAAAACCTTATTCCTGCCAGGCTCTATCACACTTGTTCGACTGGGTACGCGGGTTTTTTGGGTGCGCTATTGCGCTACCGTTCAGATACCCCCTTGTTGGTGTCCGAGCATGGCATCTATACCAAAGAGCGAAAAATCGATCTTCTTCAGAGCCAATGGCTGCAGGATAATCGCAGCGTATTTGAAAAGGACATCTCGAAGCCTGGATACTTCCAAAGTCTGTGGGTGCGTTTTTCGAAACAATGGGCCAAGTCTGTTACGACGCGGCGGATGAGATCGTTGCCTTATACGAGGGAAATCGCCAGCGCCAAATCCGCGACGGTGCTCCTGCGGCTAAAACTCGCCGTATTCCAAACGGTATCGATGTCAACCGCTACACAACCGTTCGGGACCAACGCCCCGCGGTGACACCGCAGGTCGTAGCTTTGATAGGCCGCGTGGTCCCGATTAAGGACATTAAAACTTTCATTCGCGCCATTTTTATTGCAAGTCGTCATCTACCCAAGCTGCGCGGCTGGATTATCGGTCCCCAGTATGAGGATCCGGAATATGTGCGCGAATGCATTGACCTCGTGGCAAGCCTTGGACTCGAAGACAATATTGAATTCCTTGGCTTCAGGCGCATCGACGAGCTCTTGCCCGAGGTAGGACTTGTCGCGTTAAGTTCAATCAGTGAGGGCTTGCCTCTTGTCGTCCTCGAGGCTTTTGCGGCGGGTGTTCCCGTGGTCACTACTGACGTGGGATCGTGCCGCGAGTTGGTGCAAGGCGCAGGAGATGCCGATCGTAGCCTGGGGGAGGCCGGTGCCGTGGTGAAAATTGCCGATCCAGGCCTTTTCGCGGATGCCATCATCAATCTTCTCGGGGATCCTTCAATGTGGCAGGCTGCGCGCGAGACTGCGATTGCGCGAGTAGAGCGCTACTACACTCATACCCTTATGGAAGGGGCCTACTGTGACCTCTATGAGAGCCTCATGAAGAAGCCTAAGGAAAATATCGCTCCAGGAAGGTCCTCATGGCGGGAATAGGATTGGAGCTGCGCAGGCTGCTTCAGCGTGACAGCTTAAGCGCGACCTTATCGGCCTACGTCTATGCCGGCATTATCAGCGCGGGCCCGTTGGTTCTGTCGATAGTGGGCATTTTGCTTATCGGCCTGATCAGACCGACGGCACTGCGCCCCAGCGCACACATTGTGCAGTTTCAGGTTTCGGTAACCTATCTCATCGCAGCCAGCCTTATTATCACCGGGGCCTTTCAGCTGCTATTTTCACGTTTTATATCGGATCGCTTGTTCGCTCGCGAGAACGATCGCATCCTGTCTGCTTATAACGCCGTGAATCTTGTAACGACAGTAATCACCGGTTTGCTCGGGCTGGTGCTTGCCCTCACGATTTTTAAAGACGAATCCTTTATCTATCGGGTCTTGATGCTCAGCGCCTTTGTCGCGATCAGCCAGGTATGGCTTGGGGTGATATTTCTAGCCAGCATCAAGCGATACCGCGCCATTCTGGCTGCCTTTTTCGTCGGTTATGCGGTGATCGTCATTACAGCCGTGCAATTGGACAGGTTTGGGGTAGAAGGCCTTCTAGCAGGCTTTCTTGTGGGCCATATTGTGCTGTTGATCTACCTTTCCGCAGTGATACATCGTCAGTTTCGCTCTCCCAGTTATATCTCGTGGGATGTTTTTGATAGGCACCATGCCTATCCTGGCCTGATGCTGGTAGGCTTATTATTCAACCTGGGGGTCTGGCTCGATAAGATCATGTTTTGGTTTTCCGAGACGGGGCAGGACGTCATCGGCCCGCTGCGTGCTTCGGTTATCTACGACATCCCAGTTTTTATTTCCTACCTTTGCATCATTCCCGGAATGGCCGTCTTCCTTCTCCGGCTTGAAAGCGACTTTGTTCAGCATTCCGATCACTATTACGGTGCCACGCGCAGCGGTGGGACGCTGGGGCAGATACGCTTATTGCGTGATCGGATGGTTAGCAGTGCCCGGATGGCCTTGTACGAGATCCTCAAAATCCAGATAGTCGTCGTTTTATTAATTTTCGCTTTTGGTGAACCGCTGCTACGTACCATCGGAATTTCCACCCTGTATATGCCTCTACTTCAGGTAGACGTAATTGCGGCTAGCTTGCAAATTGTGTTTCTTGGTGTGCTTAATATTTTCTTTTACCTGGACCGGCGCCGCATTGTTCTGAAGCTAACGGCACTATTCGTGCTGCTTAATGGTTTGCTTACCGGGTTAACGCTAGAGATTGGTCCCGATTCTTACGGCTACGGCTTTGCAGGCAGTTTGCTCGCCGTCACCTTGGTCTCGGTCTACACATTGAACTATTGCTTTGATAAACTGGAATTCGACACCTATATGTTGCAGGAGAACTCCTGATCTATGCGTGCTGCTACTTATCCGAGCCAGGCTGGCTCATGCACCTGGCCACTGCGTCGGCGCGTCCTCGTGGGGCTTTTGGGCGCATCGTGCATGGGGGTGGCCTGGGCCAGGGCTGCGGCCGACGCGGTTGGAAGTCCCGGCAGCATCGCCTTTTACTACGGTAAGGAGCTACCCCTAGACGATCTTTCCCGGTTCGACCTTGCCGTCGTGGAACCGGATACTGGGTTCGAGCCGATTCAAGCCCAGGGTAGTAAAACGCGTTGGGTGGCCTATGTCAGTGTTGGCGAGGTCAATACATCGCGTCCCTATTACGATGCCTTGCCTCAATCCTGGATAGTCGGACATAACGTCGATTGGCAGTCCGAGATCATCGACCAGACTGCTGTCGGCTGGCCAGAGTTTTTCGTTGACTACGTTATCGCGCCTCTATGGCAGAGGGGGTATACGGGGTTCTTTCTCGATACGCTTGACTCTTACCAACTCGTGGTAACAGGCGACATTCAGCGGCTAGATAGCCAGAATGGACTTATCGAAGTCATCAAGGCGATACACAACCGCTACCCTGACGCCGCACTGATATTGAACCGCGGCTTCGAATTGCTTCCCGCAATCCATCAAATAGTTGATGCGGTGGCTTTCGAGTCTTTATTCAAAGGCTGGAGTGAATCGCTTGGCGAATACACTGATGTCTCTGTTGAAGCCAGGCTATGGCTGTTTGAGCAGGCCCGCAAGGTGAAGCAGCTGTATTGCCTGCCTGTCATTGCCATTGACTACTGCCCGCCGGCAAACACGCGATGCGCTCGCGAAACCGTAGAGCGTATCCGCGGCCTTGGGATGGTTCCCTATGTTACCGACGGCCGTTTACAAACGGTAGGTTTCTCGGCATCGCCAGAGTTCTGTAGCCCTTGGGCGTATGATTTACGGTAGCGTGCGGCACCCCGCGCGACGGAAGGTAGCCTGAGCCATTTTCAGGCGATAGGAAAGGAGCATCTCATGAATGTGCTGACAACTGCTTTGGACACTGACGCCAAAGAACTGCTTCCCGAGCTGGAATCTATTTATAAAGACCTACACCGTAACCCTGAACTTTCCATGGCTGAGCAGCGTACCGCAGGTATCGCGGCCGACTACCTGGCGGCCCAGGGCTTCGACGTAACGCGCCAGATAGGCCCCACTGGGGTTGTCGGCGTCTTGAAAAATGGCGAAGGTCCTACCGTCATGCTTCGCGCCGATATGGATGCACTTCCCATTACAGAAGCGACTGGCCTGCCGTACGCCAGTACCATTAAAGCCCGGGACGAAGAGGGCAACGAGGTGGGCGTGGCTCACTCCTGCGGCCATGATCTACACGTCACCTGGCTCATGGGTGCGGCGCGGCTTCTGGGCCGAAATCGCGATTTATGGAAAGGCACTGTATTGGCGGTTTTCCAGCCGGGCGAGGAGGTTGGGCGCGGCGCCCAAAGCATGGTAGACGGTGGGATGCTCGAACGGTTTCCCAAGCCGGACATCATCCTGGGGCAACATGTCATGGTGGGCGAGGCGGGCACCGTAAGTTATCGCAGTGGCGTAATTTTGTCGGCCGGCGACAGTTTGAAGGTCAGGATTTTTGGTCGTGGGTCGCATGGTTCGCAGCCACAAACGTCTATCGACCCGGTCATTATGGCGGCATCGACCACGATGCGGCTGCAAACAATAGTTTCGCGCGAAATCGCACCGATAGACAGTGCGGTATTGACCATTGGATCACTACAGGCCGGAACTAAAGAAAACATTATCCCTGACGAAGCCACGCTTAAGCTGAATATACGCACCTATGACGAAAACGTGCGCAATACCATGCTATCGGCCGTGAAACGTATTTGCTGCGCAGAATGCGCCGCTTCGAACGCCCCGCGCGAGCCTGAATTTACGACTCTCAGCAGTTACCCCTTGACCCGTAACGATGTCGAATCGACCGAGAAGGTCGCCCGCGCATTCGAGGAGCAGTTCGGGGGGCATGCACATGAAACCAAGCCCGCGGGGGCTAGCGAAGACTTCAGCGTTTTCGGGCGTGCGTGGAAAGTGCCTTATGTTTTCTGGTTTGTGGGTGGTACTGACCCTGAAACCTATAACAAGGCCAAAGAAGCAAATCAGATCAATACAATTCCCAGTAATCATTCGCCTAAGTTTGCTCCGGTACTCGAGCCCACATTGAAAACCGGATTACAAGCCATGCTGACCGCTGCGTCTCCCTGGCTATGCACGACGCAGCACTAGCCGCGCTCGCTTTGACCTGCAAGCGTTCAAGCGATCCTTTCCTGAAGCTCTTCGCACAGTGCCTGGTAAGCCTTGCCAGCAGCACTACTCGGTGCAGTGGCCATAACAGGCGCCCGATGAATGCCCATGCGTTCAATATCCGAGGCGAATGGAATTTGGGTTTTCATTAGGCGTCGCTTGAATAAAGCGCTCATTGTGCTGATAGTTTCATCATGCAGTTTTTTGACGCCTTGCACCATGGAGAAAAATCCGTGCAGTTTTTGCACCGGAAGTTTGTTTTCCTTGAAAAACGCAATCAACTGCTCGAAAGTGCGTTGCGAAAGGGTCGTCGGAATAACCGGAACCAAAATTGCATCGGCCGATCCAAAGACATTTTCGGAAAGGGTGGAGATGCTGGGCGGACAGTCCAGCACGATGACGTCGTAATCCTTTTTCACCGCCTTCAACGCCTTTTTAAGCCGGGAGCGGCTATTGCGCATCCGCGAAAGGAAGACGTCAAAGTCGCGAAAGCTCATATTGGCTGGCAAGATGTCAAGGTTCTCGTAGTCACTGCCGCGAATCGCGCTGGTGAATTTTTGAACATCCTTGAAAAAAGCCTCATCCTCGAGCTTCTTTGACGGCTTCACACGGAAATAGAAACCCGAAGCGCCTTGAGGGTCTAGATCGCATAATAGTGTCCGTTTTCCCGAAGCAGCCAATGCGTACGCCACATTCACCGAAGTGGCCGTTTTGCCAACGCCTCCTTTGTTTGAATAGCACGCGATGATCTTCATATATAGTCCTTCCGCTCGCGAAAGAGTTCGCTAAACGTTTGTCGTGTTTTGGGGCTATTGAACTTTTCGAAGCTCTTTGCAACTTTTGCACGCTCTTTCCGTTGGCGACTGTGAAGCACCGCAATCAATGCGCCGACACTTTGGGCAACTTCAAGGTCGGGCCCATTCTGATTCCCGGGTAGATCCAGCACGGCCATTCGCAGGCTCTCCTGCTGCACGGAGTAGTCGTTGAATAGACCCAGATTGTCTTGCAATCCTTTCAGGGGCTTAAGCAGCTTTTTGAATGCCGTACCTGGGAACACTGGGTTAAAAAACTCCATTAGGTAGCGCAGCTTCTTGCAATGGATACGTAGAGCGTGGACCTCGGTATCATCAGTGTCGGGACCAATTTCTGACGCGACTTTGCAAACTTTGCGATAGCGCTTCCAGATTAATTCGCAGCCATAATCGTGCGCCAGAAGATGGGCATTCGGTCCCGGCTTCAAATTCTTTTCGTCTTCAAAGAGCACTGCCAGGTCAGCCATTTCTTGTTTGTAGTCCTTGCTGCGCAGGTGACGCGAAAGCTTGCCCCTTTCGGCCTCTCTTTGCTTGGCGATCAGGCTGTATAGTGTGTCGAGCCCGCTGTGCAGGGCGGCTGGCACAAGGTCATAGTAAGTCTGCCTTTCCAGTAGGTAGACATCTATATCCCGCAGTCGGCCTGTAGGCGCCATGAGCGCTGAAAATCTAGCTTTCAAGTCGGCTGTTTGAATATCGTCGTAGATACCTTTAAATAGGCTCAGAACCGAGCGGATCTTGCGCAACTGGATGCGATAGTCATGAAGGAATTCCGTATCATGATCCGCAATAATGCCATGCTCGTTCGCACGCGCAACCGGAATATGGCTAGTGATTATTTCATTTGCGGCATCGAAAGCGGTCGCGTCAACGGCGATGTGGACTTTTGGTTTGGGTTCGTAAATGGTCAGTGTCGGAAAGAGCTGGTCGTATAAGGCGCTGATGCTTAAAGGGTCACCTTGCAGATCGCGGATATGTTCGCGCAGCGCATTTAGCGACTCGTCGTAGCCCTTTACTCCTTGAAGCGCGACCAGTTCCGCAGTATGGCCTTTCTGTGTGGTCAGTTGCGTTAAGTGGGCGCGGCAGTGGGTCTTTTCTTCACTATCTACAAATGACAGAACGGCTTGCTGTATCTGTCCTGACCCCAGGGGCAGCAATTTACGTAGCGGTGAAAACCCTGCCAAAGCTTGCTTGACCGGGCCGTTCTGGAAATCGGAGACGAACTGCGCTGCAGGATTCGCCGGCTGCGATACCGTCCAACTTCCATTGCTTAGCAGCTCGAACGTCGCAGCGGTTTCCAAAAGCAAACGGCCTGAACGGCGCAACGATTGATCAAAGCAGTCGATCGCTGTAAAGGGCGTCGTCGCCTCGCTCCTGAAAGTCAGCACCGGGTTTAGCTCGCCAAATGGCCGCGTCGCCAACTCGCCTACTGCGGCGGCCGGCAACTGGTAGGTATCGATAACGGATTCGATCATGCCTTCTTCCTCAGCGAGTTCTGGCGGCACGCCACACCACCTGGGGTTTTGGCCGTCTGGTCTAAAGGTTTTTAGGCCTTCTTGCCTTTTGGCACGGTAAGCATTATCGAAAGGATGGCGACCACAATCATTAGTACATTGAAGCCGAGGGCAATGATAGCAGCCTCGCGCACGGCCAGATTATCTTGCCGTCCGGTAAAGGTAATGACGCCTTCCAGCCACAGTATGCTGGAGTTATTGGCACTGAGCGCGGTAAAGATCGCCGCGGAGATCGCCACGCCGAAAGCTGCACCGAGCGACGAAGCCATCTTGTAGATACCCGAACCCGCGCCGGCCTGTGCTTCAGGCAGATTGGCTAGTGCTGCGTCGGTTGAGGGCGTGGCGTAAAAGGCCAGGCCGACGCCGAACAGCGTATAACCGATGACAGCCATAATCTTGTAGTCGTGCAGCAAAAGGTTGGCGGGTGAGAGCAACAAGATGGCCAGACCGGTAATTAGACAGCCCCAGATCATGGGCTTTCGCGCACCGAAAGACCGCAGCAGTTTTTCGCCGACACGGATAAACAGAATAATCGCGATTGCGTAGCCCAGCGTCAGTATGCCTGCGGATTGAGCGGTCATGTTGCCCCCAAACTGTACCAACTGAAGCGATACGATCAGTGTGCCCGCTACCGCGTTGAGCAAGAAGTTGGAAATTGTGGCGCCCGTGTAGGTTGAATTCTTGAACAGGCTGAAGTCAAAGAAGGCATTGGCCGACTTTGCTTCGATTTTCAGGAATATGGCGCCGACGATGACAGTGACTGCGATCAGGCCGAGCGACAGCGGGCTGCCCCAGCCGAAGTCGTTGCCCTGGGTGACTACCACCTGAAGCGCCACCATTGCAATCATGAAGCTCAGCACGCCGGGCAGATCGAATTTGTAGTTGGCCTGGGTCTCGGCCTTGCTCTCGGGCGTACCGCGCATCATCCACAGGCCCAGCACGCATACGGCTATCGACACGAAGAAGATCGAACGCCAGCCGAAGTTCTCCGACATTAGGCCACCGAACAGCGAACATAAGCCCGAGCCGCCCCAAGAGCCGATCGACCACATGCTGATTGCGCGCTGTCGCTCAGCACCGTCCCAATACGCTTTCACGATCGCCAGGCTGGACGGCATGATGCACGCGGCCGACAGGCCTTGCAATGCACGCCCGGCTAGCAGGACCGGTGCCGCTAGTGCGCCTGCCGGCGTCAAGCCGACAAGCAACGAACCGATGATATTAAGGTAGAAACCGATGCGCAGGATTCTCATGCGCCCGACGCGGTCGGCCAGGCCACCCATGACGATGATGAAGATGCCAGAGAAAAGCGCGGTGATCGCCACCGCGATATTCATTGTATTGGCCGAAATGCTGAGATCGCGGCTCATGTCGGGGGCGATGTTCAGAGTTGTCTGCGCGAATAGCCAGAAGGCGATCACACCCATAATGATGCCGAACAGCAGGCGGTCATTGCCACGGTATGTCGCATCAGTGGTCGTAGTAGTCATGAGTAGAACCTTTGTAGGTTAACTGCACTCGACGGACTGAAATCAAAGTCGAAGACACTACCTACTTGCCCTCGACGACGATACGTAGGAGTAGATTACATCTTTCTTACGAGCGCGTCGAAGCAATATTCCGACTTGTCGCAAGCCGGTATTGATTATTTAGAATGGTGATTGCGGCGGTTGGCTTTGCGGTTCGTTCAGTGCTCGGCCATGATGCCAAATACTAGAAAGCCAGCACTGTTTACTTTTAGCGGCTGTTCGAGCAGCGGCTGGGCGGCCAATTCGCCCATGGTTCGCTAAGTTAGCGGGCGTTTAGGCGTAAAGTGTGAGAATCAATAATACAGATCGATTGCTTGAACTCCGCCCACAAGGAGAACTACATGTCGCCCGCCCACCCACAACTTGTCAGTGCAAAACTCAAGAAGCTTCATCCCACCCAAATCACAGTCGGCAAAGCCGAAGTTGAGCTCAAGCGCAAGGAGTGGAGCGAATTGGGGAAAAAGGCGCGCAGGAGCGCGCTGGAAAGTCACTGGTTTCCCGCCGTTCAGGGCCCCGAAGGAAGACATTACATTGTCGACCATCATCACTTTGGCCTGGCCTTGCTGGAGCAGGGAGTCAAGAATGTTTGGCTGTTGATACTGAAGGACTTGTCGTGGCTCGTCACAGAGCAATTTTGGACGGTAATGGATCATAATCAATGGGCCCACCCCTACGACAAAGAAGGGATTCGGCGCGACTTCAGTTCCATTCCCGGTCGTCTCGAAAGCATGCAGGATGATCCCTACCGCAGTCTGGCCGGCGAATTGCGTCGCACCGGCGGTTTTGCCAAGGATGTGGCGCCATTCAGCGAATTCTTATGGGCCGATTTTTTCCGCATTCATATTCCGCATGACATAGTCGAACAGCATTTCCCCAAAGCCCTCGACCCAGGCCATGAAACTGGCCCGTAGCCAAGACGCACGCTATCTGCCGGGCTGGTCTGGCGTTATTCAGGATGCCTGAGTGCCCACCCCGGCAGTCTCTATGGATGAGACGCACCGCACGTACTTTCGCGATGGCGTTGCGGGCTTGTCCATTGCAGGCCTTTTGCTGCCCGAGGCCGTGGCCTACGCGAGCATTGGCAATTTGCCGCCGCAAATGGGCATTATCGCCTTGTTGGCGGGACTGGTTTGTTACGGCTTGGCGGGCTCTAGCCGTTTTGCGATTGTTTCCGCCACGTCGTCGTCGGCGGCCGTCCTGGCTGCAGCGACCGCATCCATGGGCGCGGGAGATGCGCAGCACCGGCTGATGCTTGGGATTGGGCTGGTGATTGTCACCGGCGTTTTCTTTCTGTTGGCTGCCGCAGCTCGCTTGGGCAGTCTTTCAGCTTTTATCGCCAAGCCTGTGCTGCGCGGCTTTGTCTTTGGACTGTCTATTGTCATTACGCTTCGGCAGCTGTCAAAAATCGTCGGCGTGGATCCAATTCACGATGAGCTTATACGGTTTGTCCCAGAGCTGTTTGCTCAGGTTTCAACGTGGAATCTGGTTGGCATTACGATAGGGGCGGGCGCACTGGGATTGCTGTTCTTATTTGCACGCTTCCGTTATTGTCCGGGTGCGCTGATTGTGATCGTACTTGGCATCGCCCTAAGCCATTGGATTGATCTGTCGCACTACGGTGTGGGACTGGTGGGTACGATTACCCTGCAGATGGCATTTCCTAAGCTACCTGTGCTATCTAGCAGCGAATGGCTACGGTTCGGCGAGCTTGGTGTCGCCATGGTTCTGATTCTGTATGCGGAATCGTATAGTTCAATCCGCAGTTTTGCTCTCAAGCATGGCGACACGGTGTCGCCCAATAGGGATTTACTGGCATTGGGCGTGTCCAATCTGACTTCTGGCCTGTTGCACGGCATGCCTGTGGGGGCGGGGTTTTCGGCCACTTCGGCGAATGAAGCCGCAGGGGCGACAACTCGGTTTGCCGGAATATTTGCCGCTTTGGTAATTTTTGTCGTGACCTTGACGCTACTGCCAGCGATTGCCCTGACCCCCCAGCCCGTCTTGGGGGCCATCGTCATCCACGCCCTAAGCCACACTCTGAATCCTGCTGCGTTTCGTCCATATCTGCGTTGGCGTCGGGATCGCCTAGTGGTAGTTGTCGCGATAGCTAGTGTGCTGATACTGGGCGTGCTGGATGGACTGCTAGTTTCTATAGGTGTGAGCATTTTGCTGATGCTGCGCCGCTTTTCTGATTCGAACGTCTCTGTGCTCGGGCAGCTTGGAAACGGGCATGATTTTGTCAGCATTGGCGAGCACCCTGAGGCTAAACAACTGCCTGGTATTGTC
The DNA here is from genome assembly GCA_963706785.1 of uncultured beta proteobacterium. Classification (GTDB taxonomy): domain Bacteria; phylum Pseudomonadota; class Gammaproteobacteria; order Burkholderiales; family Burkholderiaceae_B; genus Pollutimonas. Next base: position 1,040,496 of record CAVPNJ010000002.1, on the reverse strand, counting down.
ATACTGCGTCCCGACGAGCCTATTTTTTTTGCCAATGCTGAGCGCATCCTGATCCGTGCGCGGGACCATATTGATCGCGAAGGAAAGTCCGCCCATACCGTTATTCTGAGTCTGGAAGAATCCCCCGACCTGGACAGCTCAAGTCTGGAAGCGCTGGGGGATTTTGTCGAATTCTTGAACAAGGAAGGCAAGCGTCTGCTGTTTGCCCGGCTGAAAATTGCGGTGCAAACGGTTCTAAGGCGTGCCGAAATCCCTCATTTACCGACTTCTTCGATTATTGAGTTGAGCGTGGATGACGTGGTGCAAATCGCCAAAAAAGTCGCTTGATTAACCCCCGAACCCTCAACCGCGAGCCTCGTTCCAGCGTAAAGTCCCGACCGATACGGGTCGGGACTTTGGATCGTGTTGCAGAAGTAGGGGGCTGAACCCCAAAAAAACGGTCCAAGCAGAACGGCACGAATTGACGCAATGCCGGCCTTATTGCAGCTCTTCGTTGTTACTCTTCTGTCACCAGAAATTTCAATGACATAAACCCTTCCAGCGAGTCGTCTTTAATTTCAAGCCAGGGTTTAGGCAGTTTAGCGGCTGAAGTGTTTGTTATTGTCGATTTATATGATTTATTCCGAAAGCCCATAATGTCTTCTTTTTTATCCAGTAACCACGACTTGAATAATTCAGCTTGTTTCTCGATAGGGAAGTCGGGGTAATCGGTCGCGTCAATTAGGTCGCGCACATATTGGGCCTGAAAATCAATGGAATCGTTCGCTGTCTCAAGCTTCTCGTGCCGTTCAAGCCAGTTTTGTATGTCTTGTTGACGGTGCTCAGGCTCAGGTTGCTGTATCTTACCCAGAATGACGTCGCGTACATACCAAGCTTGTGCATCGAACATGTTGAAGGTGAAGTACTGATCCTGCATTCCCAAATAAATCAGTTTTGGATTACTCTGCAGAAATATCCCTTTGTACAGGTTGTCGGGGTATAGGCAATTACGGGCTTGCAAACGTAATTCATCCGGTAGAAACGGGAAATGAAATAAATAACCCGTGCACATGATGATTGCGTCAAACTTCTTGCTAGTGCCGTCTTCGAAATAAGCCACATTGTCTTCAAGGCGTTTTAACAGGGGCCTCTCTTCTATACCTTCAGGCCAATCGAATCCGAGGGGGGAACTTCGGTAGCTTATGGTGACAGAGTTCGCGCCGTATTTATAGCATTGTGTGCCGATATCTTCGGCAGAATAACTGCCGCCGACCAACAGAAGGTCTTGGCCCTGGAACTCGAGCGCATCACGAAAATCGTGCGCGTGCAGCACTCGCCCCGGAAATTGTTCCAGGCCTTCAAAATAGGGCATATTGGGCGTCGAGAAATGGCCTGTTGCGACGATCACATAATCGAACTCTTCGGTTTCTTGTTCATCGCGCTTATGGTTCATGACCGTCACAGTAAATTTTTTACTGTCGTCATCATAGGTAATCCAGCGAGCCGGACTTTCAAATCGAATATATTTGAATATGGCACGCTTATCGATTCGTCCCATAATGTAATCTTTTAATACTTCGCGCGGCGGATAAGACGGAATTGGCCGATTAAAGTGTTCATCGAATGAATAATCTGCGAATTCCAGGCACTCTTTCGGACCATTGGACCAAAGGTAACGATACATACTGCCATGCACCGGCTCTCCGTTTCTATCTAAACCGGTTCGCCATGTGTAATTCCACATTCCACCAATATCATTTTGTTTTTCGTAACAGACGATTTCAGGAAGATTTTTTTCGCCAGCCAATTCGGCGGCCTCGAATGCTCTTAACTGGGCTAAACCACTGGGACCAGCACCTAAAATCGCTATTCTTTTCCGGGTCAAAATTTACTCCAATATGAAATTTAATCGTACAAAATAACAAAAACCAAACCATTATGTCAATTTTGCACATCGAAAAGTAGCAACGGCTCTATGAGAAAATTATCGAACAGAAGAATCGTCCGGCTTAATCAAAGCATTGCATAATTATTAATTTCGTCGCCGGCAACCTCAAAAAAATGCGCAGGAAGATCTTCGAAACGCGCCAGTTGACGGGCTCGGGAAATTGCGCTGCGGTGTGAAACACGGGGCGGTGCACTTACCCGCCGCCCCGCCGTCGTCAGCGACCGACATCCCGTTCTAGTTCAAACAGATTAGGCTTGTTAGTTGATTTAGTAGAGAGTAGGATCACAGAACAATGCCGCACCATTGCATGTGCGCCGAACCTACTGAAGTTGCATCACGAAATCCAGGCCAACAGATCTGCTTGTCTAATTAATTAGCCACGCACTTGACGGTGGGGCAGGCTGCGCACTGCATTAATTGCATGCGAAACTGCGCATTCGATGTCTTCGTTAAAGATGGCATAGTGCTGCGTGAAGAACAAATCGCGAAGTACCCAGCCGTCAACCCAAGGGTACCTGACGCCAACCCGCGGGGGTTTCAAAAGGGCGCAATCCACTCCACAACCATGTACGAGGCGGATCGCATCCGCTAACCGCTAAAGCGCGCAGGTGAACGCGGTGCGCGAAAATGGCAGCGCATCTCCTGGGATCAGGCTACTGAGGAAATTGCTGACAATATCATTGCGATCGTCGCCGGAGCTGGGCAACCCCACGGGCCAAGCGCCTAAATTCGAAAAAACTATGCTTCGCCTGTCAGGTGCATTACGATGCCGATGCCGCACGCTGCTGAATACGACGTGATCGTAATGACGGAGTCTTTTTTCGCCGTCGTCGGTGGGGATACATCTAGAACATCACACAAACCGAAAAACTTCCAGCTTAAGACGAGACGCTATGCCAACTGAGCAACTTTACCTGCCTCTCCAAGTGGAGACGGCCCCTGCAGACCATCCATCGAACAAGCACGCTCGCATCATCAGGGCGCTCACGTTGCGCCTTGGCGGGCGGGTGACACTTACAGCTGATGAGCTGACCGCTGACCACGACGACAATCTAGGGATGATTCTGAATCATCCCGATGGGGCGCTTGAGCTTATCGCTCTCGCCAGTCGCTAGTGACTTTCACCCCGAAAGAATTTCGGGGCCTTCCCCATACACTGCGAGCAATCGCGTGTTTGCGCTAAAGCTGTCTGGTGGAGAAGAGGAGGATCGAACTCCCGACCTCTGCATTGCGAACGCAGCGCTCTCCCAGCTGAGCTACTCCCCCAACACAAATATTTTATCAAAATCGCCGTTTCTCAATGCACTTTTTTCAGCGTAAGTCGGTCGAATTACTATGGGAGTGCAAGACGAGACGGGCTCAAATCGGGACGTACGGCTATCCAGCCCCACCGTCTGGGCACACGATCTGCTGTAACGGCAGAAGTGCAGCAGCCACTATGGAGGCGATCATGAAGCTCCTTAATAAGCTTCCCGGTTTTCCAGCAAGTGATCCCGGGATGGAGCGTCCTGTTCTCCGGGCCATGCCTCGCGTTCTTGTATATGGCCTCGTTCTTTTTGCGCTGCCTTCACTGGTGGTACGCTTGGTTGCATGGCCAGCAACGGAACAGGAAATCGAGCGCTTGACCACGACGGTAGACATTTACGCATTAGCTTTATTGATGGTGCATTTGAATGTAGTCGTTTTTATTGCGACCTATGCGGTCATTATTATGGTGATGAAAGGGCCCGGTTATATTGCAGACGCTTATCCACTGGAAGACGCTGATGCTCCCGCCAAGCCTCGGCGTCGCGGGAACTGAGACCGCACGAAGGATATAATGCCTCGTTAGCTGATTCATTTTCCAAGGCCTTAGATCAACAATGACAACCATTCTTGAAGACGTTCCTACCGGCCAGAAGGTCGGTATCGCATTTTCTGGCGGGCTCGATACCAGTGCCGCCTTGTTGTGGATGCGCAATAAAGGTGCAATTCCTTATGCTTATACCGCTAATCTGGGTCAGCCCGACGAGCCCGATTACGACGAAATTCCTCGCAAGGCTATGCAATATGGCGCCAAGGAAGCACGTCTCATAGATTGCCGATCGCAGCTGGTCGCCGAGGGGATTGCTGCGCTTCAATGCGGCGCCTTCCATATCTCGACAGCGGGCGTTACGTACTTCAATACGACGCCAATCGGTCGTGCAGTAACCGGGACCATGCTGGTTGCCGCCATGAAGGAAGACGATGTCAATATCTGGGGCGATGGCAGTACCTATAAGGGTAACGATATTGAACGCTTTTATCGTTATGGTCTGCTGACCAATCCGGATCTGAAAATCTACAAGCCATGGCTGGATCAAGTTTTTATTGACGAATTGGGCGGGCGTTCGGAAATGTCCGAATACATGCGTCAAGCAGGCTTTGATTACAAGATGTCGTCCGAGAAAGCGTACTCGACAGATTCCAATATGTTGGGCGCGACACACGAAGCAAAAGATCTTGAATACCTGAATTCCGGTATCAAGATCGTGCAACCGATTATGGGCGTGGCGTTCTGGCGCGACGAGGTCGAGGTAAAGCGTGAAGAAGTCACGGTGCGCTTCGAAGAAGGGCAGCCGGTGGCACTTAACGGCGTAGAATTCTCCGACAACGTCGAATTGCTATTAGAAGCCAATCGCATTGGCGGCCGCCACGGTCTGGGCATGAGCGATCAGATTGAAAACCGTATCATCGAGGCAAAAAGCCGAGGTATATATGAAGCCCCCGGCCTGGCCCTGCTGTACATTGCCTACGAACGCCTGGTGACCGGGATTCATAACGAAGACACGATTGAACAGTATCGCGATAACGGACGTAAGCTGGGCCGCTTGCTGTATCAGGGCCGCTGGTTCGATCCGCAGTCGATCATGCTGCGTGAGACCGCGCAGCGTTGGGTCGCGCGCGCCGTCACCGGCGAAGTTACGATCGAATTACGGCGCGGTAACGATTATTCGATTCTGGATACGCGCTCGGCCAATTTAACCTATAAACCTGAACGCCTTACGATGGAAAAGGGCGAATCGATGTTCTCGCCCCGCGACCGTATCGGCCAGCTGACCATGCGGAATCTAGACATCATCGACACCCGCGAAAAGCTATTTACCTATGTGAAGTCGGGATTGCTTGCGCCAGCGGGTAACGCTGCATTGCCGCAACTGAAGGACAAGAGCGAAAAGTAGGCGAAAGCCTCTTTTGTCATCGACGGCACCCGATTAAGTGGGTGCCGTTTTTTTTAATCGATTTGGCCCAATAGCAGGAATTCCATCAGCGCCTTTTGTACGTGAAGGCGGTTTTCGGCCTCGTCCCATACGACACTTTGCGGTCCGTCGATAACGTCGCCGGTGACTTCCTCGCCGCGATGAGCCGGCAGGCAGTGCATGAAGATGGCCTTGGGATCGGCGACGGCCATCATTTCGGCGTCGACGCACCAATCGGCGAACGCTTTGCGGCGTTCCTCGTTTTCGGCTTCATAGCCCATACTGGTCCAGACGTCTGTGGTGACCAGATGGGCACCACGACATGCTTCCATGGGGTCAGCAAACTCTTGCAGAATCGATGGGGCTGGCTGGCCGATGCGTTGGGGGTCGAGCTGGTATCCGGCGGGGGCGGACACGTGTAACTGGAAACCGAGCATTTCAGCCGCCTGGAGCCAGGTGTAGGCCATATTGTTGCCATCACCTATCCATGCCACTGTTTTGCCCGCTATCGGCCCCTGGTGCTCGATAAAGGTGAAGATATCGGCGAGGATCTGACAAGGGTGGAATTCGTTGGTGAGCCCGTTGATGACTGGTACCCGCGAATGTGCCGCAAAGCGTTCGATGCGCGTCTGTTCGAAGGTGCGGATCATGACCACATCAACCATGCGCGAAATAACGCGGGCAGTGTCTTCGATCGGTTCCGAGCGCCCGAGCTGGGAGTCGCCGGTGGTAAGATGTATGACTGAACCCCCGAGTTGATACATACCTGCTTCGAACGATACTCGCGTACGTGTGCTGGCTTTTTCAAAAACCATTGCCAAGTTGCGATCGTGAAGCGTGTGGTGCGGCTCGTAGCGCTTGAATTTATTCTTTATAAGCCGAGCGCGGTCCAGGACGTATTGGATCTCGGTTTTCGATAGGTCGCGAAATTGCAGGAAATGCCGAAGTGGACCTGTTTGCGGTATGGCGCCAGACATAATAAGCCTTGTGTAAAAGAGCCATCTTACCCTGCAAGATGGCTATCAGCAAAAACGGTTTGACCTTTATAAGGGCAAATTACTGCTATTGGGCTGACGCCTTAGTCAGGCAAGCAGTCCATCGAAGTGGCTATCATATACAATTCGCGGCGCAGGGAAAGTTTTGTACACCTGAAATAGGTGCGATTGTCCGCGGGAGTCTATGACACATCTTGTGCAGCAATTAGTAATTCACGGTATTACGTTGGAAGGCCACCGTTTTCGCCCTAGTGATTGGGCAGAGCGCCTTGCCGGTGTGATGTCTCAGTTTCGCCCCGCCGGTTCCAGCGGAGGGCCCAACACCTACTCCCCTTATGTTGTTCCGGTTGTTGTCGACGGAATCCGATGCGTCGTGGTAGACAAACGCCTGCGCGACCTTGAGCCGCTCGCATGGAAATTTGTCTATGACTTCGCCACTGACAATCATCTGCAACTTACCGAGCGCGAGGTCAAAAAGGCGCCTTTTTCAGCCTGACCTCATTCCTGCTGCTGCTTCCGTTCCATGATCAAATCGACGCGTCGATTGCTGGCTCGGCCCTCCGGCGTATCGTTAGAGGCTAGCGGTCTGGTATAGGCATTCCCGATTGCGCGCAAACGCTCGCTGGCTACGCCATTAGCCTCGAGATACCGGACAACGCTGGCGGCCCGGGCTCCAGAAAGTTCCCAATTTGATGGGAAGCGGCGGTTGCGCAGCATCGGCACCGAGTCTGTGTGGCCTTCCACCGTAATCGAATGTTCAACGCTGTTAAAGACGGGAATCAGCTGCTTGAGTACTGCCAACCCTTCCAGACTTAAGTCCGCTTGAGCCGAGCTGAATAGAATCTCGCTTTTTATCCGGAAGCTTACTGAACGTTCATTGACGATAACGTCTATATCGTCTCCAAGTTTGTCGAGTGGTAAGCCAGCCAACAAATCAGCAGCTTGCCCTGCGGTGTCCGCCGGCTTATCGGCAGCCGGCAGATTGGTACGCAACCGGCGTGGGTGTGTGGGCTTCAACAGTGGAAGTCGATGATGGGGCAGATATTGCAATGTCTGCCGGTTCGGCTTCTTTGGTCGAGGCTACGACTTCTGCCGATTGAGCTTCGTTTTCGCTCGCGGCGGTGTCTGTTGGCATTTCGTCATCGCGGGCGAGCTCGGTGACAGGCGTAACATTCTCGAGAGGCGTGTCGTATACGTGGCGTATGCCGATTTCCGGGAGCAGGCCATAAGGAGCCGGCAACAGTCCAATGCCTATGGGAATCGGGGTCACGAGCGTTGGTGGGGCCGTTGGCAACGCCGGCAGGGCGGTCGTAGCGCTACTTGCCGAAGGGATTGAAGTGGCTTGCTGGAAGCCCTTCAGGGCGCTGGTGCCTGAGAACGATAGCATCACGACGAGTAGCACCAGAAGCAGCGTCATAACGTCCAGGTAGGTCGTAAACCAGCCTTCGTCTTCGTGACTCTGCGCCGCAACATGCCACTGCCTGCGATCCGGTTTACGCCGAGCATGGCTGTTGGCCCTGCGCGCAGCGGCGAGCTCGGCCTCGAGCTCACGTTGACGCGCCGCGATACGTGAAAGAGGGGTCTCACCTTTTTGGGCCCGCATGCCATTGTCGCGGACGGATTCATACCGGTTAGAGTTGTTCAGCATTGCGCGTAGTGTCAGGACTCGGCTGTGGCTTGCAGACGGCGGCTGGTATCGTCGTTAATTTCATCGTGATACTCGGCCATGAACGAATTCAACGTTTCACGCATTAGCGTGGGACTGCGTTTTTTACACATCATCGAAATGCCTTGTAGCACCATATTCATTAATGCTACGCGTTGTTCCGTGCGTCGCTCCAGCTTCACGGCAACCGGTTTGAATAGCAGGTTGGCAAGCAATACGCCGTAGAAGGTGGTCATCAACGCCAATGCCATATGCTGACCGATGGAGGTCATGTCGCCATCGCCCAGCAAGAACAGCAAATTGACTAGCCCAATCAAGGTGCCGACCATGCCGAAAGCCGGAGCATAATTGGCCATCATTCGAAACAATTGGGCTTCGGCATGCTCCTTGGCCCGCAGTCTGGAAATGCGCCATGCAAGTAGGTCGAGTATGTCTTCCTCAGGAGTCATATCGATAACCAGCTGCACGCCGGTTTTCAGGAAAGGATTCGAGACGGTCTCAAGTGCTTCTTCGACCGCTCGGATGTCGCCATTCATCCATATGCGCGAAATGGCGACAAGATCCTCAATGTCGTTAGCGGTATAAAGATGCTCATTTCGCACTACCGTACGAATCAATCCAAAAATGCGGACCACTTCGCTTAGCGGGTAGCTGATAAAAGTGGCCGCCAACGTCCCGACTAGAACGATGGCAAGGCTGGGGAGGTCGATGAACAGTGCCGGATCTTCTGCCGAGAAGAACAGCACCACTCCCAGCAGAAGGACGCTGGCCACTATGCCTATCAGAGTAGACGGATTCATGAAGCGAATTTTTTGCATCTTAATCTTATCTTGCTTAAAGCGCCGGTATGGGAGTAATGACCTTGCCTGTACTGGCGAACGCCTCGGCGTTGTCCAGAACCAAGTCCGCCATGGCCTTGCGAGTTTCAGTGGTGGCACTGGCGATATGCGGTACCAGGACGACATTATCCAGGGTTTTCAGGGCATCCGGTACTTTCGGCTCGGATTCGTAGACATCAAGGCCTGCGCCACCCAGTTTCCCGCTAACTAAGGCATTGACCAGTGCGTTCTCATCCACGACCGACCCTCGTGCAATATTGATCAGTATTCCTTTAGGGCCCAGCGCGTTCAGCACTTCTTGGTTCACCAACTGGCGCGTCGATGGGCCGCCCACTGTGGCAACAACGAGGAAATCGGCCCAGTGCGCTAAATCAACCAGCGAGCCCTCGTAGCCGTAACTCACATCGCTACGTGCATTGCGATTGTGGTAACGGATCTGCATATCGAAGCCGCTCGCGCGTTGCGCTATAGCCATGCCGATACGCCCGAGTCCGATAATGCCCACCTTTTTACCGCTGACCTTGACCCCAAGAGGAAACTTTATATCGGTTCCCCACTGATTCGCCCTGACGTAACGATCGCCCTGGGCGAGCTTGCGCGCCGTCGCCAGCAGCAGGCCCAGAGCAAGGTCCGCCACGCAATCGTTAAGAACATCTGGAGTATTGCTGACTTGTATGCCTTTTTCTTGAGCATACTTCACGTCGATGGCATCGTAGCCTACACCGTTACTGCAAATGGCTAGCAAATTCGGCAGCTTATCGATAAGTGCGGCGCGTGTCGGAGTCATGGCGCTGGTAATCAAGGCCACAATTTCGTGTTGATGGGCCGCGATTGTCGCGTCGGCGTCTTCTTCCTTCCAAAGTTCGATAACCTTGAAGCCTTGTACAAGGCGCTCCTGGTTTTCTGGGAAAGGAAACGGCAGCAGCTGCAGCAGGACGGGTTTGCTTGTTGTCATTAATGCCTCATAGTTCGATTGGTTAATTATTTTTGCAAACCGAACTATAACCGCAGGCGCGCATAACGAAAAACGGGACGCCTTAGCGTCCCGTTCTGGCCGAGCATAATGTTTTGCCGACTAAACCATTACAGCAATCAGGCTAATGCTTTAACCGCAGCAGCAAGACGGCTCTTGTGGCGAGCAGCCTTGTTTTTATGAATGATGTTCTTGTCGGCAACGCGGTCGATAATGCTGGTAGTTTTTTGGAAAACTTCAGCAGCCGCTGCTTTGTCGCCGGCTTCGATAGCTTGACGTGCACGTTTGATCGACGTACGAAGCATCGAGCGCAGGCTGGCGTTGTGTTTGTTGCGCTCAATCGACTGACGAGCGCGTTTTCGAGCTTGGGCGGTATTGGCCATAGTGTTGCGTATCCGTTTTATTAGATCTGACTGATCTGCTAGGTTTAGTTTGGCAAAGACGGCTATTCTATATCACTTGCGCCGTCGTGTAAAGTCAATAGGCCTGAACCCGCAGGCAAAGAGCATGGCGAAATAAGCACCGGCAGCGCCGCAAATGACTCCGATCAGCCATAGGACTCGCCGGCCAGGATGTGCGCTTAAGGCGACCCAATCCAACGATTGGTCGGCAGCCCACAGTACCGCTGATAACGCGGCAAGCGCTGGCATGATTTTAATCCCGAAGCGCATCCAACCGGGGCCCGGCTCATAAAGTTTGCGCCGGCGCAACAGAGTCACCAGCAATAACGCGTTTACGCTTGCCCCCAGCCCGATCGACAGCGCAAGGCCTGCATGGGCGAACATCGGGACAAACACTAAATTGAAGACCTGCGTCAGTATCAGCACAAACACGGCGATTTTTACCGGCGTGCGTATGTCTTGCTTTGCATAGAAGCCGGGGGCCAGTATCTTGATGGCAAGTAGTCCGATCAGTCCAGCGGCATAGGCCATTACCGCCAGCCGTGTCTGCATGACGTCGTGCCCGCTAAAGGCGCCGTAATTGAATAACGTTGCGACTAGTCCGTCTGATAGCAACGCCAGGCCCAGCGCGGCCGGAAGGCCCAGTAGCAGCACGAGGCGCAATCCCCAGTCCAGCAGGGCGCTGTAGGCTGCGTGGTCTTGCTTGGCGTGTGCCGCCGACAAGCTGGGTAGCAGCACAGTTCCCAGGGCTATACCAAGTAAGGCGGTGGGAAATTCCATTAGGCGGTCAGCAAACGAAAGCCAGGTTACGCTACCCGGTCTTAACCACGTTGCGATATTTGTATTTATCAGCAGGGATATCTGTGCAACCGACACGCCCAGAATGGCCGGTACCATCTGGCGCATTATGCGGCGTACGATGGGATCTTGCCAGGCTTGGCGTACCCTAAGCGAGTAGCGCGGCATTAGCCCCAGCCGCGCTAAGGCGGCCCATTGCACGATAAGTTGCGCTACGCCGCCTAGCATGACTCCAGCCGCTAAGGCATAGATGGGGGTTTCGAAATAGGGCGTAAGAAACAGGCTCGCGCCTATCATCGAAATGTTTAAGAGAACCGGTGTGAATGCCGGAATCGCGAACCGGCTCCAGGTATTGAGCACCCCTGACGCGAAAGCCACGAGCGACATGCAGACGATGTAGGGAAACATCAGCCGTGTCATCCAGACAGCAGCGTCGAATTCTGTTTGTTTTGCGGCAGTAGTCATGCCGCTGGCCATGGCACTAACGACCCATGGCGTGGCCAACATGCCGGCCAGGGTGACCAGCATAAGGGCGAACGTCAGTAGCAGGGCAACTCGATCCAGCAGAACCCGCACTTCTTCAGCGGATTTCGAGCTGCGCACGTGCCCTAAAATTGGTACAAAAGCTTGGGAGAACGCCCCTTCGGCAAACAATCGGCGCAATAAATTGGGTATGCGAAACGCTACCCAAAAGGCGTCGGTCAGCGGTCCCGCCCCGAACGCGCTGGCGATTAGGACGTCACGTACTAATCCTGTTATGCGCGAAAACAGCGTAAAGCTGCTGACCGTGGCGGCCGACCGTAGCAGACTCATTACTTCAATCGGTTATTTTGGCGCCATGCGAATCGCGCCATCTAGACGGATAGTCTCGCCATTGATCATTTCGTTCGTGATAATGCTGTTAACCAGTTTCGCATAATCTTCAGGGCGCCCCAGGCGATTGGGGAAAGGAACGCTCGCGGCAAGAGAATCCTGCACTTCCTGCGGCATACCGAAGATCATTGGGGTGCCGAAGATGCCGGGTGCAATGGTTACACAACGGATACCAACTTTTGACAGGTCGCGGGCTACGGGCAAGGTCATTCCAACTACGCCTGCCTTAGAAGCGGCATACGCTGCCTGACCAATTTGTCCGTCGTACGCTGCTACGGACGCGGTATTGATTAGAACGCCACGCTCACCTGTTGGCTCTGGCGTGTTGTCGCTCATGGCAGCTGCGGCCAGACGCGTCATGTTGAAGGTGCCCACCAGATTGATCATGACCACTTTCTGGAACAGGTCCAACGCGTGCGGTCCATTTTTGCCGACCGTGCGAGAGGCTGGGGCTACGCCGGCGCAGTTGACCACGCCGAAAAGTGCACCCGCTTTTAATGCGGCAGAGACGACTGCCTGCCCATCAGCTTCTTGGGTAACGTCGCAATGAACATAGGTTTGACCCAATTCGTCAGCGAGTTTTTTCCCGCTTCGTCCTGGACGTCAGCCAATATGACCTGCGCGCCTTCGGCTACAAGCATGCGTGCGGTGCCGGCTCCAAGGCCCGATGCGCCGCCCGTAACGATAAATACCTTGTTCTTGATTTCCATGGATTCTCTCGATTGATCTTGGTTGATACCTGAGTCAGTGCGGCGCAATACGCGCGCTTCAAGCTTGTCGAAGTACGCGTATTACGCTATGCCTGAACGAAAGCGACGACTTAAGTCTGCAGAGCCTGAAAGACCCGATCCTTAATTTCATCGACTGTTCCCAGCCCGGAAAGCTGCCGATAGACTGGAGCCCCGGCAGCGCCGGAATCGGCCCATTGCGAGTAATAATCGACCAGTGGCCGGGTTTGATCCCGATACACAGAAAGACGGTGACGCACTGTTTCTTCCCGGTCGTCGTCGCGTTGAACCAAGGGCTCGTGGGTAATATCATCCAGACCCGGAACCTTGGGCGGATTGAATTTAACGTGGTAACTGCGTCCGCTTGCAGGGTGAACACGGCGGCCGCTCATGCGCTCGATAATGTTTTCTTCGGGGACAACGATTTCGACTACGAAATCAAGTCCCACATCGGCGTGCTTGAGCGCATCGGCCTGAGGAATCGTTCTTGGAAAGCCATCGAACAAATACCCATCCCGGCAGTCCGACTCTTTCAGGCGATCACGTACCAGACCGATAATGATGTCGTCGGACACCAAGCCGCCGGCATCCATAATTTTCTTGGCTTCAAGGCCAAGAGGTGTTTGAGCTTTGACCGCGGCACGCAGCATATCGCCGGTAGAAATTTGGGGTATGCCAAATTTTTCGGTAATGAATGCCGCTTGGGTACCTTTACCCGCACCGGGTGGACCGAGCAGAATCAGTCGCATTAATTCCTCCTGAGTTCGTTTTTTCTGATTTTTCCGATTATGCCGCAATGCAGCAATCTTTGCACGAACGGTACAGGAGTGAACCTGCAAACCTTTGGTGGGCATGGAATCAGTGAAGTTGAAGTGGATTTATAACCGATTTACGAAGCTTTCGCGCACCCGGGCCAGATCGTCCAATGTATCGACGCCTGCCGCGGGATGATCGTTGGGTGATATGAACCGCGATGGGGTAACCGTTCTCGAGTGCCCGCAGTTGCTCCAGAGATTCAAACGACTCGAGGGGCCCAACGGGCAAGGAAGAATAACGCTTCAAAAACGCCACACGGTAGGCATAGAGTCCGATGTGATGAAGAGCCGGTAATCCGGCCGCCACGCGCTGTTGGCCATCGGCCAGGGCGTCACGCGCCCACGGGATGGGGGCTCGGGAAAAATACAGGGCACGCCGTTGCTGCGTACAGACAACTTTGACGATGTTGGGGCTGAACAAGGCTTGCTCGGTGAGGATAGGCGTTGCACACGTCGCAATAGCAGCATCGGGTTGTTCGGCCAGAAGTGTTGCCACTTTATCTATCAGCAGCGGATCGATTAAAGGTTCATCCCCCTGAACGTTGACCACAATCGCGTCTGGTTCCAATGACAACAGCTGTGCCACTTCGGCTAGCCGATCTGTGCCGGTGGGGTGATCGGCGCGCGTCAGTAAAGCTTCGAAGCCATGTTCTTGTGCGGCGGCCAGAATTCGGACGTCGTCGGTCGCTACGACCACTCGGCCGGCTCCCGAGAGGGCGGCTCGTTCCGCGGTACGGACCACCATGGGCTTGCCAGCGATGTCCAGCAGCGGTTTATCGGGCAGGCGAGTCGAGGCGGCGCGAGCCGGAATGACGGCAATGAAACTCATGACTCAGATTGGAGTGCTGGTCTTGGGCACCGTTGGCGAGAGCTCGCGCGCTTCGTTTTCAAGCATAACGGGAATGCCATCCCTGACGGGAAAGGCAAGTTTGTCTGGCCGGCATATGAGCTCCTGCTGTTCGCGGTCGTAGTGCAACGGTCCCTTGCAAAGGGGGCAGACCAATATTTCAAGCAGGCGGGTTTCCATGCACAGCTCCGAAGAATCAAAGTTCAAAAGACAAAGTTTAATGCCTGCCGGCTTTCGTCGCCATTGTGCCTTTCTTCTTGGCGATAACCTGCAGCATTTGCTCGGCTAGATCGAGCCAGTCGGGATCTGAAAATTCCGGTGAGGCGTGCACTACCCATAGGCGGTCATCTTGGAATTGGTCGCACTTTACGGCATCTTTACTGGTGATGACGATGTGCTTCGAAGGCAGCGCCGTGAAAGGAGAGTGCTCGTATGCGTCGTGGTCGGGCAGGCCTATGGTCTGCTGTAATGGCAATCCAGCTGCCTTGAGCATGGCAAAGAAGCGTTCGGGTTGCCCTATAGCGGCCACCGCAGCTACCGGCTCACTTCCATACCGAGCCAGCCATGCCGCCCAGTCCAGCGTCAGGCCAGTCGTTAGCTGGACCACTCGCACCGGCACCAAACGCATGCTCAATTGATGGGCCAAGGTAGGAAATGGTCGCGGTGCTGTTTGCTCGTTCTGTAGATTCGTAATCAGAAAGTCGACTGACTCTAAACGGCTGTCGGGTTCGCGTAGCGGACCGGCCGGCAGGACCCGCCCATTTCCCGTGCCGCGCGCATCCTGGACCACAATCTCGACATCGCGGCCGAGCGCAAGATGTTGCAGACCGTCGTCGGCAATCACGACATTGATATCGGGGTAGGATTTTTGCAGTTTCTTCAAGGCCAGCACCCGACTGGGGTGCACCGCTATTGGCACGAGTGTCGTTCGCGCAATAAGGGCGGGCTCATCGCCGAATTCAGCGGCCGAAAGCATACCTTGTCCAGATTTGGCATGGGGGCCGACCTTGGCGCCGTAACCTCGGCTAATGATGCCCGGGCGCCAGCCACGTTCCTGCAGTGCTTGCACCAAGGCGATAACCACTGGGGTCTTACCGGTGCCGCCCACGAAGATATTGCCGACTACCACTAAGGGAAGGCGGCTGTGATAGACAAGATCCGGTCGTTGAGAGTAGCGCCGATGCTTGTAGGCAACGGCTCCAAGCACGGGCAAAGATAGAGGCCACAAGAGGGTGCTGAGCACGCCCTTGCGTTGCCATGCGGCGTGTAGCGCCTGGCTTAGGCGAACGGGTATTCTCAAGGCGAGCTCTGTGTGGCAAAGTTAACGCGAGTAATGCCGGCGATACGCGCGGCCTCCATCACTCGCACCACGGATTCGTGGGTCGTTTGGGCATCAGCATTAATGACCAGAACTTTTTCTGCGTGTTCGCCGGCCGCGGCCAACAAGGCTTGCGCAATGTCTTGGGTGGTGGCGTCTGACAGTATTTGCCCATTAAGGGCATATAGGCCTTCCTGGCTGATGGCAATATTCAGCGTGTCAATATCGGCGGCATCGGCTTGGGCCTCGGGCAGTGCAACCTTCAACTGGCTGAAACGCGTGAACGACGTCGTGGCAGCCAGGAAAATCAGTATGACCAGCAAGACGTCAATCAGGGGTATCAGATTGATCTCGGGCTCGTCATCGCTTTGCCGGCTGCGAAAATTCATTGCGCTGCTCCGCGGGTAAGCAGATGGTTAAGCACGGTAGCCTCGCGTTCCATTTGATGCAGGAAATGGTCGACACGGGACCGAAAATATCGGTGAAAGATAAGGGCTGGAATGGCAATAATGATGCCAAAGCCTGTGTTATACAGTGCAATCGATATACCCCTCGCTAATTGTGAAGGGTCGCCGCCCGCCGGCGTATACGAGGCAAAAATCTCGATCATTCCCACTACGGTGCCAAATAAGCCCATTAGTGGCGCAACAACAGCAATGGTCGCCAATGCTGGCAGATATCGATTTAATCTATGTGCTACATCTTTGCCTACATCTTCGATTGCAGCCAGCCGGAAGGTGGCGGTTTCATTACGGTTAACGATGACCTCTGCCAGGATCCGCCCCAAAGGCGATGTCCCCGCCAGACGAAGTAGCGCTTCAGGGCTGTCATTCTTCTGTCGCAGAAGTTCGAGTACTTGTCCGGGAAGCCGACGTGGAAACACAAGCTTGCTGCGTAAAGACAGAAACCGTTCGATAATCAAGGCCAGGCCAAGGACGGACGTAGCGATCAACAGCCATATCGGCCAGCCTGCAGCGTGAATGATTTCAAGCAATGGTGTCTCCAGGTGCAAGGGTTAATAGATTTGCATTTTACAATCGATAGCATCCATTCGTTCACGCCTGATGCACTCGGCCATATGGCGGCATTTCGCTGGAATAAATACGGACATTTGCCCCAATTGGGATCTCGGAAACCAGGATAGCTGGAAAACGGCCTGGGCCGTGTGTTGGCGTCGACGAACGGCCGGGAAGGCATGGAAAACCTAAATAAACATCCGCCAAATGGCGTGATTGGTAGCTTTCCGGAGGGTATCCACAGAATCTGTGGATAATTCTGTGCATAAGTTGTGGCATAGCCTCTGTTTCGCAGGTTCTAAGGTTCAATGGCTAATTTGCGCTCACAAAACGGTTTTAAAGATTATCGTTAAATATTAATGGGTTATCGGGTCATCTTAAAGCAATTGTCGACTTACAGCCCCGATCGAGTTGATATTTCATTAATTTGACAAAATGATTTCTTCTGTGGACAGAAGTCGAAGGTGAAAGGTTTTTTATATGGATTCGTTGGATTTTGACCTTGCCGATGATGGAATTTGGACGGTCACTCAGCTAAATCGCCGGGTAGGTCAATTGTTGGAGGCTAACTTCTCTCGAATCTGGGTACGTGGAGAAATTTCCAACTTTACTCAGGCTGCCTCAGGACATTGGTATTTTTCGATCAAGGACGAAGGCGCTACAGTAAAAGGCGTCATGTTCCGAGGCAGAGCCCAGACCACAGGCTTCGTTCCAAAACCCGGTGAGCGTTTCGAATTCCGCGTTAACGTTACGTTGTACGAACCTCGTGGGGACTACCAAGTTCAGGTCGAAAGCATGCGACGTGCCGGCCGGGGCGACTTGCATGAGGCCTTTCTACTATTAAAAGAAAAGCTCGCCGCTGAAGGACTATTCGATCCTTTACGTAAGCGCGAAGTTAAAGCTATGCCAGCGGCAGTCGGGGTAGTGACATCAATGGCCGCAGCAGCCCTGCAAGATGTCCTAACCGCGCTCGCGCGTCGGGCGCCCCATGTG
The DNA here is from genome assembly GCA_963706785.1 of uncultured beta proteobacterium. GTDB lineage: Bacteria > Pseudomonadota > Gammaproteobacteria > Burkholderiales > Burkholderiaceae_B > Pollutimonas. The sequence continues at coordinate 1,023,089 of CAVPNJ010000002.1, read as the reverse complement.
CCGGTCATCATATATCCGGCCCCGGTGCAAGGAATGGATGCCGCCGGTAAGCTCGTTCAATCTCTACGTGGCGCCATCGCCCGCAACGAGGTCGACACGATATTGCTGGTCAGGGGAGGCGGAAGTCTCGAGGACTTATGGAGCTTTAATGACGAAACGCTGGCGCGAACCATCGCGTCCAGTCCAATCCCTATTATCAGCGGGGTGGGCCATGAAACCGACTTTACGATCGCCGATTTTGTAGCCGATCTTAGGGCGCCCACACCGACCGCAGCGGCAGAATTGTGCTGCCGGAGCAGGCAAACATGCCTGTATCAGTTGGATCAGGCCTTTAACGCATTGACGATAAGCCAGCACCGGTTTTTGGAACGGGCGGGATTGCGCCTTGACCGGGCCGTCGCCTGTCTGGTCTCGCCTCAGCAACGACTGCAGCAACAGAACGAGCGTCTACAAGTCCTGAAGAACCGTCTTGCTCGCGCGGCATCGGCACCGCAGGATCGTCATGCGGCCCGCCTTGTCTTGGTTCGGGCCAAACTCGCTCATGCCCAGCCGCGATTGCCGGAAATGCGCAATGAACTGCATCGACAGATTCAACACCTCTCTTCCTCCGCCCAACGTCAAATCGAGCGCCGCGCTCAGCGACTAAAAGCGGCCTCGCAAACGCTGGCCGCTCTGAGTCCAAAAAATATCCTTGATCGCGGCTATGCCATCGTGCGCAACGAGGACGGGGAAATCGTAAAAAATGCGTTAGACTTAAGCGTTGGCGAGAGGCTGGCTGTTGAGCTGGGTCAAGGCAGCTTGCAGGTTAATGTGCTACAGGTCCATGCTTTGCTATGAACCCCCACAATTGGTACTCGCCAGAAAAAATTGAATATGCATTTGATTGGTACTTCTGCAGCTTTTTATAAGGAATTCGAACATGGCTTTTACGCTTCCCCCGCTACCTTACCCGCTCGACGCGCTGGCTCCCCATATTTCGAAGGAAACCCTTGAATACCACTATGGCAAGCACCATCAAACTTACGTCACGAACCTGAATAATCTGGTAGCCGGCACCGAGTTTGAATCGGCTTCCCTGGAAGAAATCATTAAAAAATCGTCTGGCGGCGTTTTTAATAACGCTGCGCAGGTATGGAACCATACGTTCTACTGGAACAGCCTGACGCCAAACAGTAGCGGTCAGCCGTCGGGCGCACTGCTTACTGCCATCAACGGCAAGTGGGGCAGTTTTGACGCGTTCAAAGAAGCATTCAACAAGTCGGCAGCTGGCAACTTTGGCTCGGGCTGGACATGGCTGGTCAAGAAATCCGACGGTTCGCTGGACATCGTCAATACTAGCAATGCAGCAACACCCATCACCACGTCCGATATTCCCTTGATAACCTGTGACGTATGGGAACACGCGTATTACATCGATTACCGCAATGCGCGTCCTAAGTACCTGGAAAACTTCTGGAGCCTGGTGAACTGGGAATTTGCTGCGGCTAATCTGGGCTAAATCTGTTGGAAGCGTGGCGACGCATGTGTCGCCCGTAAACCCCCGGCTGTGAATACCTCATCCGAACTGGACTTCGTTCTATCGTTCGGGGTCGTGTCCAATGTCGGGGGTTTTCTTGTAAAAGGGATGATGTCAGCGTGTGGTTCTCGGTAAGCGACCATGCTGTGGACGCCGCCCGTTGTTGACCGATATTCCCGCGGGGAATGCGCTAACATAAGTCTGAGCTTGCGACGGCAGATTTTTCACTGGCGTTGCATCACGCGATTTCTAGCATTTCTCTTTTCTTCGACTCCCGGGTTTAATCATGACAACTCAAGCTTTCATTTGCGATGCAGTCCGCACACCCTTTGGTCGCTACGGCGGCGGCCTTGCCTCGGTTCGTGCCGATGACCTTGCCGCCGTTCCGCTAAAGGCCTTGATGCAGCGTAATCCCAATGTAGACTGGGCGCGCCTCGACGACACGCTATTCGGTTGTGCCAACCAGGCTGGGGAAGACAATCGTAACGTGGCAAGAATGGCGACTTTGCTGGCCGGTCTTGCCCATCGAGATTCCCGGAGCAACCATTAATCGCCTATGTGGTTCTGGACTAGATGCCATTGGCTCGGCGGCTCGTGCGATCCGTTCCGGAGATGCACACTTTGTCCTGGCGGGCGGCGTTGAAAGCATGAGCCGCGCTCCATTCGTCATGGGTAAGGCCGATAGCGCCTTCTCGCGCAATGCGTCAATTTACGATACGACGATCGGATGGCGATTCGTTAATAAATTGATGAAGGCGCAATATGGTGTTGACTCGATGCCGGAAACGGCCGAAAACGTCGCCGAGCAATTCAACGTATCCCGCGCCGACCAAGACCAGTTCGCTTTGGCTAGCCAAACCAAAACCGCTGCAGCCCAGTCAGCAGGCGTGTTCTCGTCTGAAATTGTTCCTGTATTGATCGCCCAGAAGAAGGGCGATCCACTTGTAGTCGATACCGACGAACATCCCCGCGCCACAACTCTGGAAAGCCTGTCCCGCCTTAAGCCTGTGGTCCGTCCTGACGGCACCGTCACTGCCGGTAATGCCTCAGGCGTGAACGATGGTGCGTGCGGCTTGCTGGTCGCATCTGAATCTTTGGCACGTGATCAGGGTTTGACACCCAGGGCTCGTATCGTCGCCATGGCCACCGCAGGTGTCGAGCCACGCATCATGGGCATAGGCCCAGCACCGGCTTCACAAAAGGTCCTGGCTCTGGCTGGCCTCAGCCTGGATCAAATGGACGTGATCGAACTTAACGAAGCCTTCGCAGCGCAGGGTTTGGCTGTGACTCGCCTGCTAGGCCTGGAAGACAACGATCCTCGCGTCAATCCCAATGGTGGTGCCATTGCTTTGGGTCATCCGCTGGGAGCAAGCGGAGCCCGCTTGGCTATCACTGCCGTAAACCAGCTGCATCGCACTGGCGGACGATATGCGCTGTGCACCATGTGTATAGGTGTGGGGCAAGGCATAGCGGTTATCCTCGAACGCGTGTAATACGCTACGGGGCAATCGGATTAGTCAGGGCTTGCTTTCGGGCAGGCCCGCAACGGTTGCGCCGGCTTTAATGTTGTTCTGGTGAAACCAACCTTGTTCCATCTCTAGTGCATAGACGACGGGGGCGGCGGGGCAGTGCTCATCAAGGCTATGGGGGCGCATATCCGAAATATTCACAATACGCCCTTTGGCGTCGACGAATGCGATAGATAACGGCAGCGGAGTATTCTTCATCCAGAAGCAGGGCATGCCGGCATTGTCGAATACGAAGAGCATGCCGTGGTTGCGAGGCAACGATTGCCTTTGCATCAAACCATATGACCGGCTGCTTTCAGTTGCAGCGATTTCTACGTTCGCCGTATGTGAACCGATTGTTAATTGGGCTGTGGGTAGCAACATGCCCTGGCTGCCAGCAGACAACGGTACAAGGTTCAAAGCAAGCGCTGCAAGCAGGCCACGAAAAAAAACAGGGCGTTTACGCCCTGTATACCGATAAAATTCATACATTGTTATTAAGCAAACCCGTTTGTTGCGTGCGATTAGGCAGCCGTAATATTAAGGGCTTGTTTGCCTTTCGGTCCTTGTGCAATTTCGAAAGCGACTTTTTGACCTTCTTTCAGGGTTTTGAAGCCGTTCATTTGGATGGATGAAAAGTGCGCAAAAAGGTCTTCGCCCCCATTGTCGGGGGTAATAAAGCCGAAACCTTTGGCATCGTTGAACCATTTGACGGTTCCTGTCAGCTTTTGGGTGTCTCCTGGTGCAGAGGTTGCGGTTGTATCGGACATTCGGACTGCCTCTCGACTATAGTATAGGGTTGAAACTCGACTACAAGGGTTAGCTTTAGCCTTCGTATTCTGGAATGCCAACAGTACTTCCAAGCAGTCAGAATATGGTGATAATGCGCAATTTGCCCTTCCCATAGTCAACTATGGAAACCACTAGTATTGTCATGGCTACTCAAATCGAAAACCAACGCGATACGGTGCTCGACCGTCAAGCAGCGAAGCTTGCGCCACCGCCCATGTATCAAGTGGTGCTGCTCAACGACGATTACACCCCGATGGATTTTGTCGTCGTGGTGTTGCAGCGGATTTTCGGTAAAAGCGAAGACGAAGCGGCACGCATTATGCTAAAGGTCCATCACGAAGGACGCGGCGTGTGTGGTGTGTATCCCCGCGACATCGCGGCCACTCGCGTCGAGATGGTTCGACAGCTTGCTCAGGCACGCCAGCATCCACTGCAATGTGTCATGGAACCCGCGCCCGAATAACTAGATCTAACCTTTGTTTCACAACGCCGGCATTGTCATGCACACTCCGGAAAAAGTACGGGTATAGTAAGAACTATCGGTCAATATGATGTTGGCTGGTAACACTAAGATGACTCTTTTATTAATGTTGATACACAAGGTCGATTTAGTCATAGAATAAGATTTATCGAATTGTTTGTCCGCTCCGATATGTATGGAGGAAGCGTGATCTCCGAAGAACTTGAAGTCAGCCTGCACATGGCCTTTGTCGAGGCCCGCACCGCGCGACATGAATTTATTACGGTAGAGCACTTATTGCTCTCCTTGCTTGACAATGCCGCTGCCGTCGAGGTCCTGCGCGCCTGCTCGGCCAATATCGATGTCTTGCGGCAAGAGCTGCGCAAGTTCATTAACGAAAACACGCCGGTATTTCCTGGTGAAGACGAAGTCGACACCCAGCCCACCTTGGGGTTTCAGCGGGTGATCCAGCGTGCCATCATGCATGTGTCGTCGGGAAATTCCAACAAGAACACGGTAACTGGTGCGAACGTGTTGGTAGCCATGTATGGCGAAAAAGACTCCCATGCCGTTTACTTTCTGCAGCAGCAAGGTGTGACTCGCCTTGATGTTGTCAATTTTCTATCTCATGGTATTACCAAGGCTAACGACGAGCCTACGCCCGAACCTGCTAAGTCTCAGATGTCTGAAGCTGAGCCGAAGTCCGACCAGCAGAAATCGCCGCTCGAACTCTACGCTACCGACCTGAACGCCGAAGCGCGCCACGGGCGCATCGACCCGCTTATTGGTCGCGAACACGAAGTCGAACGGGTCATACAGGTGTTATGCCGGCGCCGTAAAAACAATCCTTTGCTCGTCGGCGAAGCAGGCGTGGGTAAAACTGCCATTGCCGAAGGGCTGGCATGGCGGATCACCAAAGGCGATGTCCCTGAAATTCTTGCCGACGCCGAAGTCTACGCTCTCGACATGGGCGCTTTGCTGGCCGGCACTAAATACCGCGGCGACTTCGAACAACGGCTCAAAGGGCGTATTGAAGTCTCTGAAAGACAACACCAACGCCATTCTTTTTATCGACGAAATTCATACCCTTATCGGTGCCGGCTCTGCCTCGGGTGGCACGCTCGACGCTTCTAATCTGCTCAAGCCTGCCTTGTCGTCTGGCCAGCTGAAGTGCATGGGCGCTACTACCTATAACGAGTACCGCGGCATTTTCGAAAAAGACCACGCTTTATCGCGCCGCTTTCAAAAAATCGATGTACGCCGAACCTACCGTCGAGCAAACAGTTCAAATCTTGCGCGGCCTGAAAGGTCACTTCGAAGCGCACCACGGTGTTCGCTATTCGGCAGCTGCCATTACGGCTGCGGCTGAACTGGCGGCGCGTCACATCAACGATCGTTTCCTTGCCCGATAAAGCCATCGACGTCATCGACGAAGCCGGCGCAGCGCAGCGGTTGCTTCCGCGTTCACGGCAAAAGAAAGTTATTGGCAAGGCCGAGAGTGCAGGCCACGGTTGCCAAAATCGCCCGCATTCCGCCGCAAAGCGTATCCAACGACGACCGCAGCAAGCTCGCGACGCTCGAGCGCGATCTGAAAACTGTCGTGTTTGGCCAAGATGCAGCCATCGAAGCATTGTCGGCTGCCATTAAAATGGCGCGGTCAGGACTCGGTCGTCCCGACAAGCCCATTGGCTCCTTCCTGTTTTCCGGTCCCACCGGCGTGGGCAAGACCGAAGTCGCACGGCAACTGGCTTTTGTATTGGGTATCGAGCTCCTGCGCTTCGATATGTCGGAATACATGGAGCGGCATACGGTGTCACGCCTTATCGGCGCGCCTCCGGGCTATGTCGGGTTCGATCAGGGCGGGCTGCTTACCGAGGCCATCAGCAAGCAACCTCATTGCGTGCTGCTGCTGGACGAAATCGAGAAAGCGCACCCCGATGTCTACAACATCCTGCTGCAGGTGATGGATCACGGCACGCTTGACCGACAATAACGGCCGCAAGTCCGACTTTCGTAACGTCATCATGGTCATGACGACTAATGCAGGCGCCGAAGCGCTCAACCAAACCAGCATCGGATTCGCGACGCACAGGCGCGTACCGGCGATGAAATGGCCGACATCAAGCGTCTGTTCACACCCGAATTTCGCAATCGGCTTGATGCGATCATCAGCTTCACGCCGCTTCGCGCGACATTATTCTACGAGTGGTCGACAAATTCCTCATGCAGCTCGAAGACCAGTTGCACGAGAAACGGGTCGAGGTCGTATTCACACAAGAACTGCGCGAGCATCTGGCCAAAGAGGGCTTCGATCCTGCCATGGGCGCACGTCCCATGCAGCGGCTCATCCAGGACACAATACGCCGTGCTCTGGCCGACGAATTGTTGTTTGGGCGTTTGGCAGACGGCGGGCATGTCGAGGTCGGACTCGATAAAGACGGTAAAGTCGAACTCATCTTGTCGCCAAAGACTGAGAAGTCTTCAAAGTCGAACCATGCTTCGCCATCCCTTCCGGAACCCGAGCTCGTTGATTGATGGCAGGACGCCGGATTGTCGAATGTGAGCATTGCGCTACCTTACACGAGCGCATGCCCATTGAGTCGGGTGCAATTGCCACATGCACCCGATGTGGCTACGTGCTGTACCGTCAAAGCGGAGTATCACTTCAGGGCTGGTTAGCCCTGGTTGTAGGTGCACTGGTCATCTTCGTCATTGCCAATTGTTTTCCCATCGCCCACCTAAACCTGCAAGGCCTCACGGTCGACGCATCTTTACCCGGGGCTCTTTGGATGACCTGGCATCAAGGTCACGAAGTATTGGCCATCATGACCGGATTATTCGGTTTTTGGCTGCCACTGACGCAACTGCTGTTTTTATTATGGGCGCTAATGGCGATCCATTCACGGCGATTGCCAGGCGATTTCAATTATGGGTTGCGGTTCTTTCATCTAGTCGAATCGTGGAGCATGATCCCCGTTCTGATGCTAGGCATTCTAGTCGCCATCGTGAAATTTTCGGGTCTGGCTACGCTTACTGTTGGGCCCGCCTTGTGGGCTTTTGCGATCCTGACGTTTCTGCTGACAGGTATCAGCCGGCTTACAGCACATCGTTTATGGGGCTATGCAGAAGACGCGGGACTGGTGCAGATTTCCGGTCCGAATGTCTCCATGGACAAGCCCGTGGCATCCTGTGGTGCTTGTGGATTCGTGCAGAATATCGCGCCCGGGTCCGATACATGTTCCTGCAATCGGTGCAATGCGCGAATTCATTTGCGTAAACCGGATTCTGCGGCGCGTGTCTGGGCCCTGGTCATAGCCGCGGCTATCGTTTACATTCCGGCCAATATTCTTCCAGTGATGCGGGTTCGCACCGCTGCAGGCGAGAGCGCCCACACGATTCTGGGCGGCGTCATTGAGCTATGGCATTTGGGGTCCTGGGATCTCGCGCTAATCGTGTTCGTCGCGAGCCTGGTTGTGCCCTTGACCAAGCTATTTGCATTGACGGTCTTGATGCTTAACAGACATTGGCGCGGCCGAACTATACAACGGCAACGCACGCGACTATACGAACTTATCGAATTTATCGGTCAATGGTCAATGCTGGATGTCTTCGTCGTGATACTAATGTCGGCAATGGCTGACTTTCCTGGCATCTCTCAAGTTATCGCCGGCCCAGGCGCCGCCAGTTTTGGCATGGTTGTCATCCTAACGATGCTTGCAGCTTTAAGCTATGATCCACGGCGCGGCTGGGATCAGCAGCCAGCGTCACATCGGTTGGAAACGATACAATCGCGCCCGGATGCAGCTGCATAGCATATGGCAACTCGGTAGCCCAGTCTTAAGAAGAATGTATGACAGATAACAAGACCGATTCAGGAACCAACAAGGGGGCATCGCCAGATAGCGACGGGGCCAATCGAACTGCTGCATCGGAGTCAAACTCAGGACTGCGTCAGCCTGATGTTAAGCCCCGGCGCGAGTCGCGATTTTCCTGGATATGGCTCGTGCCTCTGGTGGCTGCCCTTGTCGGCGCGTCATTGCTGGTCCGTAACTGGATGCATACCGGACCGACCATCACAATTAGCTTCGAGTCTGCCGACGGACTCGAGGTAGGGCAGACCAAGGTGCGATACAAAGACGTCGTCATAGGCTTGGTCACTGACATCAGGGTGGCGTCGGATCGTTCAAGGGTTTTGGTTGACGCAGAACTCAATAGCGAGGGATCGAGTTATGTAACCCAGGAAGGTACCCGCTTCTGGGTGGTGCGTCCCCGTCTGGGCATCAGCGGCGTATCGGGTCTGGGCACCTTATTATCCGGCGCATACATTAGTGTGGATGCTGCCGAATCCAAGAGCGGCGAAGAACCAGTTTACGAGTTTACCGGCCTGGAGAAGCCTCCCGAGATCACCAGCGGGCGTCCTGGAACGCGTTTTACTTTGCTAGCTTCCGATTTGGGTTCCCTGGAAATTGGCTCGCCTGTCTATTACAGGCGCATACAAGTCGGACGCGTCATTGGCTACGATTTTGATACAGGGGGCAGGGCTGTCGCTATTCAGATTTTCATTGACGGGCCGAACGATAAATTCGTTACATCAGATACCCGGTTTTGGAATGCAAGCGGCGTCAATTTGTCGCTGAATGCCGATGGATTCAATGTACAGACGGGTTCGCTTGTGTCCGTCATGGCGGGCGGAATAGCGTTCGCATCGGTTGACGAAAACAACGTTACAGCCGCCGAGCCCGACTCGAAATTCAAGCTTGCTTCTACGCAAACACAGGCAATGGCGGATCCAGACGGACCGCCGTTTGCCATACAAATGCATTTCCGACAGTCGATTCGGGGTCTTAAGGTGGGGGCTCCTATTGATTTTCGCGGGCTGGAACTGGGTAAGGTAATCGATGTCGATCTTGAATTCGATCCTAAAGATAAGCATTTCTACGCGCTGGTAAAGGGGGAGCTTTATCCGATGCGTTTCGGTGCCGCCTACGAAAATCTTGTAAAGCAGGACAAGAATTCTGGCGATTCAGGGGCAAGCCTGATGACCATTATGGTCAAGAACGGTTTGCGCGCCCAGATGCGGACAGCGAACCTACTTACCGGCCAGCAATATATAGCGCTTGAGTTTTTCCCGGATGCCAAACCCGTGGCTTTTGATCGCAACGCCGTGCCACTGCTCATGCCGACGATCGCCGGCGACTTTGATCGTCTGCAGCAGCAGATTAGCAGCATAGTCACCAAAATTGATGCGATCCCCTTCGACGGTATCAGCACTGACTTGCGCTCAAGCCTCAAGTCGGTGACGAAACTCGTCGACGGCCTGGATGGAAAGGTAGCTCCGCAAGTTAACGCAATGTTGAAGGCCGCTCAGAAATCCTTGGGCAGCATCGACAGATTGGTTGCCGAGGGCTCGCCCATGAATGACAACATGGATCGCACTCTGCGAGAAATTAGTACCGCGGCGAAATCGTTGCGCGCCTTGGCGGACTATCTACAAACCCATCCAACGGCGCTATTGCGGGGGCCCGCCCGTGATGTTCTGTCAGTTACCCCTTAGGAAACGCCATGCCACTTGGCAGATTTTGTTGTATCGCAACGCTCAGTGGGATCTTAACCGCCTGCTCCACCGTTCCCGCCCAGTATTACACCCTGGCTAGTGTTTCAAACTCGCAGTCGACTGTGCCGCGCACCAAGGCGGCCCAGCGATACGCAATCAGTGTGCAGCATATCGGACTCCCGGAGCAGGTGGATCGTCCGCAAATTGTTATAAGTGAGCCGGCGGCGGCCCAAGTCATCCCTTTGAATGGATCGCTTTGGGCGTCTCCGCTGTCTGACGAGATTCGTAATGCGTTGTCGAATGAATTGACGCAGAGCTTGGGCGTACTGGATATCGCTGGTGGATCGCCGGACTCGTTGCCGGTTTGGAAGATCGATATGCAGGTACAACGGTTCGAGTCGCTTTATAATCAGCATGCAGTCCTTGATGCGACTTGGCGTCTGACTCCGGTTAACCAGCCAAGTGAAAAAGTCCGGATTTGCCGTGCCGAAACGATGGTCCCGGTCGAACCCGGTATGTCGGCAATGGTAGCAGGGCACCAGATAGCGCTTCGCCGTTTGGCGGCGTTAATTGCCGTTCAGTTGTCCGGCCGTTCCGGTAACGAAGACCTAGATGTCCAATTAAAGGGTTGTACCTTTTAAGTGTCATATCAGTTCAGGGTTAACCATAGTGCAAGAAAAGGTGCAACCTCTTTAATATCTGTGACCGTGTTGTAAACAAGATGGAGCGGTGTGCGAGGCCTCAGCCGGCACGCATTTTTCCTGATACGGCTTACAAGGTATGGCGATGGCTACGACTACATTGGGTGTCAAGGTTGACGAGACGCTGCGCGAGCGTCTGAAGGTTGCGGCGAACAAACTGGGCTGCACTCCGCACTGGTTACACAAACAAGCCGTCCTGGCGTACGTTGACGCCATCGAGCGTGGACAACTACCTGCAGAGATTTCTTATTTCGGAACCGTCGATGGCGAGCTTCCCGGCGAGGAATCCTTCGTATCAGAGCACTCGCTGCCTTTTTACGATTTTGCGCAAGATATTCAGCCCCAGTCTGTATTGCGCGCCGCCATTACTTCAGCCTATCGGCGGCCCGAGCCGGAATGCGTACCCGTGCTCATAGGGCTGGCTCGAACGGCCCAAGCACAAGAAGTACAAGTCCTCGCGCGCCGTCTGGTAGAGGCGTTGCGCGGCAAGCGCAAATTCGGTGGGGTCGAAGGCTTGATTCAGGAGTTTTCTTTATCGAGTCAAGAGGGTGTGGCCTTGATGTGTCTTGCAGAGGCCCTGCTGCGCATTCCAGATCGTGTTACTCGCGACGCTCTGATACGCGACAAAATAAGTCACGGTGACTGGCGTTCCCACATGGGTGAGTCTCCATCCTTATTCGTGAACGCGGCAACATGGGGGCTGATGCTCACTGGCAAGCTTGTCAGTGTGAACAGTGAACAGTCCTTGTCTAAAGCGCTAACGCGTCTGATCGGTAAAGGCGGCGAACCTTTGATCCGCAAGGGCGTAGATATCGCCATGCGCATGATGGGCGAACAGTTCGTCACCGGGCAAACGATCTCGGCTGCGTTGGCAAATAGCCGCAAGCTCGAAGAGAAGGGTTTTCGGTATTCGTACGATATGCTTGGCGAAGCCGCAACCACCTCCGCCGACGCTGAGCGCTATTACATTTCTTATGAACAAGCGATCCACGCAATCGGCAAGGCTTCGCATGGGCGTGGAATCTACGAAGGGCCGGGTATCTCCATAAAGCTATCTGCCCTACATCCCCGCTATTCCCGGGCACAACGCGAGCGGGTAATGGCCGAGCTTCTGCCGCGCATGCAGGCCCTGGCGAAATTGGCTCGCAGCTACGACATAGGGTTGAATATCGATGCGGAAGAAGCCGATCGCCTTGAAATTTCATTGGACTTGCTTGAAGCCTTATGTTTCGATCCGGAACTCTCGGGCTGGAATGGCATCGGATTTGTCGTTCAGGCTTATCAAAAACGTGCCCCGTATGTCATCGATTACATAATAGATCTGGCACAGCGCAGCGGGCATAGATTGATGCTGCGGCTCGTCAAGGGGGCCTACTGGGATTCGGAAATCAAACGTGCCCAGGTCGAAGGACTAGAAGGCTATCCGGTCTATACACGCAAAATTTACACAGATGTTTCTTATCTGGCTTGCGCACGCAAGCTACTGAATGCAGCGCAAGCGGTGTACCCGCAGTTCGCCACCCACAACGCCCATACGCTGGCCGCTATCTACTATATGGCCGGACAAAACTATTACCCGGGCCAGTATGAATTTCAGTGTCTGCACGGTATGGGTGAGCCCTTGTACGACGAGGTTACAGGCCCTATGGCCCAGGGGAAACTGAATCGTCCTTGTCGTATCTATGCGCCAGTGGGAACACACGAGACTTTGCTGGCCTATCTGGTGCGGCGTCTTCTGGAAAACGGCGCGAATACCTCTTTCGTGAATCAGATTGGTGACGAGGCGATTCCTGTCGACGTGCTGATTGCAGACCCCGTTCAGTCGGCCATGCGGATTCAGCCTTTAGGCGCACCTCACGACAAAATCGTGCTGCCACGTCAACTGTACCAGCACACTGAAGGCCGGATGAATTCCGCCGGTCTGGATCTATCCAATGAGCACCGTTTGGGCTCTTTGTCCGCAGCTCTGCTCAATAGCGTTGGTCACGTATGGCGTGCGGCCCCCATGCTTGGCACAGATGATATTGCCTGGGACGACGCCAAATCCAAGGCGGTGCGTAATCCGGCTGACCATCGGGATGTCGTGGGGCATGTAATCGAGGCGGACCACGCCGACGTCGAGAACGCTCTGGCGGTAGCCGTGCATACGGCCCCGATCTGGCAGTCTACGCCCGTGGCCGAGCGTGCGCAGTGTCTTTTGCGAGCTGCGCAATTGCTGGAGGATGAAATGCAGCCCTTGCTGGGGCTGATTGTTCGCGAAGCGGGCAAGTCGCTTTCAAATGCAATCGCTGAAGTCCGGGAAGCGGTCGATTTCTTACGCTATTATGCCGCCCAAATCGAGCGAACATTTTCAAATGATACGCATAGACCCCTTGGCCCCGTACTGTGCATTAGCCCATGGAATTTCCCTTTGGCCATTTTTACCGGTCAAGTGGCAGCTGCGTTGGCAGCAGGTAATCCGGTGCTTGCCAAGCCTGCTGAACAAACCAGCTTGATCGCTGCAGTGGCTGTGTCTGTTTTGCGTCGAGCCGGTGTGCCTGCAGGTGCCATCCAATTACTGCCGGGTCAGGGCGGAACGGTGGGCGCGGCCCTGGTAGCCAGTCCGGCCGTACGCGGAGTCATGTTCACTGGCTCCACCGATGTGGCTCATTCTATCTCCCGAACTCTCGCAGAGCGCCTTGACGATGCGGGGCACCCGATTCCATTGATTGCCGAAACTGGTGGCCAGAATGCCATGATCGTGGACTCTTCGGCTTTGGCCGAGCAAGTGGTATCCGATGTGCTGACGTCGGCCTTCGACTCGGCAGGGCAGCGTTGTTCGGCGTTGCGGCTGTTGTGTGTTCAAGAGGATTGCGCCGATTATGTGCTGACCATGTTGCGTGGCGCCTTGGAAGAGCTACGGGTGGGCAAGACCGATACCCTGTCGGCCGATGTCGGTCCCGTTATCGATCACGAGGCGCAGGCCAGTATCAAGGCGCATATCCAGGCCATGCGCGATACGGGTCATGCGATAGATCAGCTTACATTGGATGCTCAGTGTCAGCATGGTTCGTTTGTTCCTCCGACAATTATCGAAATCAGCGATGCTGCAGCATTGACGAAAGAAGTGTTCGGTCCCGTCTTGCATGTATTGCGCTACAAACGCGATGATATCGATAGCTTGATCGACTCCATCAATGCCACGGGTTATGGGCTTACTTTCGGCGTTCATACTCGCCTGGATGAGACGGTCGCGCGTGTATCCGAACGAATTCATGCTGGCAACATTTATGTGAACCGCAACATTGTGGGTGCGGTCGTCGGTGTGCAGCCATTTGGCGGCGAAGGGCTTTCCGGCACAGGCCCGAAAGCAGGCGGCCCCTTGTATTTGTTGCGTTTACTGGCTCGACGCCCGTCTGGCTTGCCTACGTGGTGCGATACCGATAGTGCGAAGGCATCCACCTTGGTCTTGCAGGGACCTACCGGCGAAAGTAATGTCTATCACTTGAAGCCACGAGGTACGGTGTTATGCGTTGCGGCCACTGACGTCGGCGCTGCCGTTCAATATGAAGCGTGTCGAAGCACGGGTAATCACATGGTTTTAATGGGCTCCGACGCTGGCCGTGCCTTCTTTACGGCCCGCAGTACCGCGGAACTGAAAACCATACGGTTGGCCGGCATCGATGAAATCGAACAAGGCGACTACCAGGCTGTATTGTTTGAGGGCGATAGCGATGCTTTGCGCGCGTTAAACCAGGCGATAGCCGCACGTCCGGGTCCTATAGTTTCGGTGCAGGGCTTAAGCAGCGATGAACTGGCTGCGGGCCATAGCTACCGTCTAGAGGGGCTGCTTCGCGAGGTCTCTGTAAGCGTGAATACAGCCGCCGCAGGTGGTAATGCCAGCTTAATGATGGTCGGTTGACAGGTCGTGGCCTTATGGCCACCCCTTAAGGGTTACAACCGATTAAAACCAGGTTGTACTTTTGGTTTAATTTCAGGTGCTACTCGGGGTTGGATTAATCCGTTCTTTCTTATATCGGAGATAGACATGCAGTCCATTAAACGATACAAACTTCTAGCCGCAACTGCCGTCATCATGGCTGGCTTCGGATCTGGTTCCGCGCAGGCCGCAGACATGGTTGTGAAGCTGGGTTTTGCCGGTCCACTCACTGGGCCTCAATCACATTATGGCGAGGACATGAAAAATGGCCTTACGCTCGCTTTGGAAGAGGCTAATAAACAGAACATTCAACTCGACGGCAAGACTGCTAAATTCGAACTGGTTGCGCGCGACGACCAAGCTGACCCGCGTACCGCTGTCCAGGTTGCGCAGCAGATCGTCGACGATGGCGTACAAGGCATGCTGGGGCATTTCAATTCGGGTACGACGATACCGGCATCCAGTGTTTATAACGGCGCCGACATTCCACAAATTGCCATGGCCACCTCGCCTGAATATACCGCCCAGGGTTACAAGAATACGTTTCGCATGATGACCAGCGATACGCAGCAAGGCGCTGCGGTCGGAGAATTTATCGTCAAAGATCTTGGCGGCAAGACAGTGGCCCTAATAGATGACCGGACCGCCTATGGGCAAGGTTTGGCCGATCAGGTGGCCAAAGCAGTGGAAGCTGCGGGCGGCAAGGTTATTGCGCGTGAGTACACCACCGACAAGGCGAATGACTTCACCTCGATCCTGACTAATATCAAGGCTAAGGCACCCGCGGCTATCTTCTTTGGCGGCCTTGATGCGCAATCTGGTCCTATGCGCCGTCAAATGGCCACTTTAGGCATCAAGGCACCCCTGGTTTCGGGCGAAATGACCCGCAGCGATACTTTCCTAAAGCTGGCTGGCGAGGCCGCTAATGGCACTTATGCCTCTCTTGCCGGTGTGCCGCTCAAACAAATGGCTGCCGGGGAAAAATTTGAAGCCGACTACCGGGCTCGATTCAAGACCAACCCTGGGGTCTACGCTCCATATGCTTACGACGGCGCCTGGAATATGATCACCGCAATGAAGCAAGCAGGCTCTGCAAAGCCCGCCGCTTATCTACCCAAGCTGGCTTCGTTGACGCGTGCAGGTGCCACCAGCCAGAACATCGCTTACGACAGCAAGGGCGACCTGAAAGAAATTTCGGTCACGATATATGAAGTCAAGAACG
Organism: uncultured beta proteobacterium; assembly: GCA_963706785.1. Lineage (GTDB taxonomy): Bacteria > Pseudomonadota > Gammaproteobacteria > Burkholderiales > Burkholderiaceae_B > Pollutimonas. The sequence goes on along the minus strand of CAVPNJ010000002.1, from coordinate 1,007,417 downwards.
GTAAATGGGAAATGGTAAAGACCATGACTAGCAAGGCCAACTAAGGAAACTGTATTCCCTGGTTTTCTCGGGCCGGTCGCAACCGGCCCAATTTATCGAGTCATAAAGCATGGATATCCTGATACAACAGCTGATCAACGGCATCACCGTAGGCAGCGTGTATGCCTTGGTTGCCCTGGGCTACACCATGGTTTATGGAATCATAGGCCTCATTAATTTTGCCCATGGCGACGTTGTCATGGTTGGCGCGATGGTCGCGACCACGATTGTGGTCACGCTTATCGGCGCGGAACCGGGCAGTATCTCGGCATGGCTCGCAATTGTTATCGCTCTGTTGGTATCAATACCAGTGTGTATGGCTTTGGGTTGGATAGCGGAACGCTTTGCCTATCGGCCTTTGCGCCGGGCACCCCGCCTGGCGGCATTGATCACCGCGATCGGCGTCTCGATAATCATCCAGAATATTGCGATGATGGTTTGGGGGCGCAACTATCTAAGTTTCCCACACATCATTGAACCCATTATTCTGCCTATAGGCGAAGCACGTATAAGCCTATTGCAAATCATTATTATCCTGACGGCCACTGCCATCATGGCCGGTTTGATGTTGGTCGTGCATCGCACCCGTTTGGGTACCGCCATGCGTGCCACGGCACAGAATCGCGAAGTGGCGGGCCTGATGGGTGTCAATATCAATACTGTTATTGCCGCGGCTTTTCTGATCGGTTCAGCGCTTGCCGCAGTGGCTGGTGTAATGATCACCACCTATTACGGGGTGGCGCAGTACACCATGGGGTTCTTGCTTGGACTGAAAGCCTTTACAGCTGCGGTGCTGGGTGGAATCGGTAATTTAGCGGGGGCCATGTTGGGCGGATTATTGCTCGGCATTATCGAGTCCCTCGGAGCCGGCTATATCGGCGACTTAACCAACGGTGTCTTTGGCAGCAATTATCAGGACGTCTTCTCGTTCATCGTGTTGATATTGGTCCTGCGTTTTCCGCCCATCCGGACTTCTGGGTGAACGAGTAGGAGACCGGGCATGAACCAATCCGTCGTTCGTTCTGGTGTGTCGTTGAAAGTGTGGCTGGGCATTGCCCTTTTCGGGGTGGTGCTGGCGGTGCTTCCCTTTGTACTGGGCATGGCGGGGCAGGGCTGGGTGCGAACGCTCAATTTTGCCTTGCTGTACGTCATGCTGGCCCTGGGCTTGAATATCGTGGTTGGCTTCGCGGGCCTGCTGGATCTCGGCTATATCGCCTTTTATGCGGTGGGCGCTTACGTGTGGGCATTATTGGCCTCGCCGCATTTCGGTTTGCACCTGCCATTTTGGATGGTGCTGCCTGCCGGGGTTATGTTGGCTGCTTTTTTGGCACCATCCTGGGCGCACCGACGCTTAAATTGCGCGGTGATTACCTGGCAATCGTGACCCTGGGTTTTGGCGAGATTGTTCGTATCTTCCTGAACAATCTGAATGCGCCCTTTAATATAACCAACGGGCCGCAAGGCATAAATCGAATCGACACGTTCTCGGTTGGCGGCTTTTTTTTCGGTAAGCCACAAGAGATTCTCGGATTTCGCATAACCGGCCCCGAGAAGTATTATTACCTGCTGCTGTTGCTAACAATAATCATCGTGCTTATCTGTGTAAGGCTCCAGAACTCGCGCATCGGGCGCGCCTGGGAGGCCGTGCGCGAAGACGAGGTCGCGGCCAAGGCAATGGGCATCAATACCCGCAATATCAAGCTGCTGGCCTTTTCCATGGGCGCGAGCTTTGGCGGGGTGGCCGGCACCATGTTTGCGTCGATGCAAGGCTTTGTCAGCCCCGAAAGCTTTAGTCTGACTGAATCCATTTTGGTGTTGTGCATGGTGGTGCTGGGTGGCATGGGCCACGTTCCCGGCGTCATATTGGGGGCCATCTTGCTCTCGGTGTTCCCTGAACTCCTGCGTGCCGTAGTGGTGCCCTTGCAGCAGACTATGTTCGGCGCCGTTATTCTAGATCCCGAAGGCATACGCATGCTCTTGTTCGGATTCGCTTTAGTGCTGGTAATGATATTCCGACCGGCCGGGTTGTGGCCGTCGGCTGTTCGTCATCGCGAGCTCACCAGTAAAGTCAAAGGAGGGCAGGCATGACTTCCGCGGCGATAAATTCCGACTTCCGTTCAATGCCAGAACTGTTGCTGGTGGCGAACAAGCTAAATAAACGCTTTGGTGGCCTGCAGGCTCTTTCTGACGTCAGCTTTTCAATTTGCAAAGGTGACATTTACGGCCTTATCGGGCCCAACGGTGCGGGTAAGACAACGCTGTTCAACGTTCTTACCAGCCTGTATACGCCCGAGTCTGGCTCATGCAATTTCTTAGGTCATCAACTTACCCGGCTTAAGCCTCATCAAATTGCCACCGTTGGACTTGCGCGAACCTTCCAGAACATACGCTTGTTCAGCAACCTAAGCGCCATTGAAAACGTCATGATTGGGCGGCATATCCGCACACGTGCGGGTTTGTGGGGCGCCATTACGCGCAATAAGCGTACGCGTAAAGAAGAAGCGTCCATTGAACAACGGGCGCAGGAACTCCTCGATTATGTCGGCATTGGGCATCGCTCTAACGATATTGCGCAGTCTCTGCCTTACGGCGATCAGCGCCGCCTCGAGATCGCGCGTGCATTGGCTACGGAACCCAGGTTGCTAGCCCTGGACGAACCCGCGGCGGGAATGAACGCTTCCGAGACAATGGTTTTGCGCCGCCTGATCGAAAAAATTCGGAATGACGGCGTAACCGTCCTTCTTATCGAACATGACATGAAACTGGTCATGGGTCTGTGCAACCGGGTACTTGTGCTGGACTATGGAAAGGTGCTGGCCGAAGGCAAGCCGGCCGACGTGCAACGCAATCCCAAAGTTATAGAGGCCTATCTTGGCGCGGGAGCGGCGGCACAGACCACCGCTAAGGTGCCCTCCGGCATGCCGGATCGTAAGCCCGGGGAAATCCAATGAGCGCCGATAATTTACTCGAAATACGAAATCTGGAAGTTTCCTACGGCGGTATACGGGCGGTGCGTTCGATAGATTTAGTCGTCGGTCGTGGCGAACTGGTCAGCCTGATTGGGGCAAATGGCGCCGGAAAGAGCACAACTTTGCGGGCTATTTGCGGTCTTGTCCCTGTCGCTGCAGGCGAAATTTTTTATGACGGGCAATCCATCGGCGGTACGCCGTCTTACATGCTGGTGCGCAACGGCTTGGTTATGGTGCCCGAAGGCCGGGGGATCTTCGGTCAGCTGACCATTGAAGAGAACCTTTTAATGGGCGGTTATAGTCGCAAAGATAATGCCGCCATCCAGCAAGATACGGAACATGTCTTCACGCTGTTTCCTCGATTGGCGGAGCGGCGCCGCCAGTCGGCAGGGACTTTATCCGGGGGCGAGCAACAAATGCTTGCCATAGGCCGCGCCATGATTTCGCGCCCGAGGCTCTTGCTGCTTGATGAGCCGTCGATGGGTTTGGCCCCGCTGATGGTCGATAAAATCTTCGAGACCATACGCGCCGTTGCTTCGCAAGGTGTCACCATTCTGTTGATCGAACAAAACGCCAAGCTGGCTTTGGAAACCAGCAACCGGGGTTATGTAATGGAGTCCGGGCAGCTTACTTTGCAGGGGCCGTCGAGCCAGTTGCTTAACGATCCCAAAGTGCGTGCAGCGTACCTGGGCGAGGAAGAGGGCGCTTCGGTGTAAATCGTTTGATGCAGGGCGCCTTGTGAATGTCTACTAGTCAAGCCCGTCCTGTGCTGCCAAAACCGCCCTGGCCTCGCGTACTGTCTTCGAACTCATCGACAATGTCGAACTCAATTTGTTGGACGGGAACCTCTACTAATTGCGCCAGACGCTCCACGGCTTCCAGCAGCACAAAGTCCTGCGAGCCACGATTCCAAGCGGAAACCATTAGTGGCCCCTGATAATTCAAATCGATCAGGCCAATACTTATGCGAAAAGTTTCAGTCTCAAAGCCCTGAAGTGCTTCCGACACAATGGATCAAACATCACCAATGTTAAAAAGCGTCTCAGTTTCTTACGACTTGCCCGTGCTGCCAAAGCCATTGGCGCCCCGCTCTGTCTGAGTGGAGAACTCGTCGACATAGCGCAGTGCAACCTGAACCACCGGCTGAAACATCAACTGAGCAATTCGGTCACCCGGCTGAACTTCGAAAGGCTCATTTCCGAAATTTGCCAAGATGACACCAATCTCGCCGTGGTAGTCCGCGTCCACGACGCCAGGAGCGTTTAAGACGGCCACTTGATGCTTGAGCGCCAACCCCGAGCGCGAGGCAACCAGGGCAACCAACGAGGGGTCCATCATGTTGATAGCCAGGCCGGTTTTGATGAGGGCGTTCTTGCCAGGAGCGATACTGATAGGCGCCTCGATACAGGCACGGAGATCCATGGCTGCCGAGCCGGCGGTCGCATAGGTCGGCAAGTCAATCTTGTCGCCCAACAACGGGTTAACGATACGGGTTTCAATGCTACGAAACATGTTTGTTCCTGAAAAAAATGTTAGCTGGAACTCTGTATAGCTTCTGAGAACTTAGCTCTCGACTTCTATTGAAGCCGATGATATAGGAAACTACATCATATGCTTTATCCACAGCTATCATTTGCTTGACGCTACCCTGGCAAAGTCGCATGGACGGACAATTGAGAATCGGCTTGGAAGACCGGTCAGGAAGGGGTAAGCTAAAGGGGCCAGTTGCACGACGTTCGAGCGACCCTCCTGTCGGTCAACTTGTTGAAGCACTTCTTGCCTGAGGCGCTCGTTACCAAATGTCCATTGATGAACACTTCGCGCGCTTCCCGCAAATAAATACATCGTTTCAGTGCGACCTATTATGGCACCGGGAAGTCGTTCATGGTCCGTGAACCGCAAAATGCGTTGACTCCGGTCCGAACGGGTTCACTCATCGCTTGCGCGCAAGGCTTCATCCACCTTATCTACTCCTTCGATTGCTAAGGATAGGCGCGAACCAAGTTGTGGATCATTTAAACCGGATTACCCTATAAGCACTAATAGTTGAGCGCTAATTATCTTTGGGTAATCCATACATTCCGATGAGTGAAGATTTAGTCTGTTCCTAGTTATAAGCATCGAGTGCAAGGCGATAGCCTACGGCGGTCTCAGTCAGAAGATGTTTGGGTTGACTGGGGTCGTCCTCCAGCTTTTGTCGTAAATGTCCCATGTAGATACGCAAATAATGGCCACTCTCGCTATGTGATGGCCCCCATACTTCGCGCAACAGCTGGGGCCCGGTCATCACACGCCCGGCGTTGACGGCCAAAATCGTTAGCAACCGATACTCTGTTGGCGTCAAATGGACGATCTGGCCACTTTTTCGGACCAGACGCATCTTGAAATCGACGGTGACATTGCCAAATTCGAGAGCGCCGCCAATATGGTCTTGACCTTGCCGGCGGAACGCGGCACGCACTCGCGCAAGCAGCTCCCCAACCCCGAATGGTTTGGTTAAATAGTCATCGGCACCGGCGTCGAGCGCTTTGATCTTGTCCTGTTCGTCGACGCGCGCAGAGAGCACAATAATCGGCACCGGCGACCATTGTCGGATATCGAAAATACAATCGACGCCATCGCCATCGGGTAAGCCCAGATCGAGAATAATCAAGTTGGGCTTACGGGTTCCGGCATCAACCAGCCCACGTTGCATGGTTTCCGATTCGTACACTTTCCATCCTTCCTGCTCGAGCGAAGTGCGCACAAAACGACGGATCTGGGGCTCGTCTTCGATCAGGAGTGCAATGGGTATCGGTTCAGTCATGACCTGAGGGATTCGGAATCAGTATGGCCTTCTTTCATGTCGGGCATGGCCGGAGGTGTGCCCAGAGGCAGGGTAAAGACAATGGCGGCGCCGCCTAAGGGCGAGCGCCTGGCGCTAATGACGCCATTATGCACCTGAACGATAGCGCGGCAAATGGCCAGTCCCAGGCCCACACCCGGCGTGGACGACTCCTGTTCGCCGCGCGTGAATTTCTCAAAAACAGCCTCTTCACGGCCGGGTGGAAAGCCAGGCCCGTTATCAGAAACGGTAACCTCCAGATAGTGGCCTTTAATCCTCGCGGCAACGAGGATCGTCGAATCCTCGGGCGTGTATTTGCTAGCATTCTCCACTAGATTGCAAAGCACCCGTTCTATCAAAATCGCATCAAAGCGCACCAGAGGCAGGTCCGGCGCCAATTGCGTTTGCACCTTATGCCGGGTGAGCGCTCGATGGCTCGCGCGCAGTGCGCTTCCCACCACTTCCTCGAACGGTTGCCATTGCAGGTTGAGCCTGACTTCACCGCTTTGAAGGCGCGCCATGTCGAGTAAGTTCGTGACCAGTTTTGTCATTCGTTGCGCTTCTTCGTGCAGGGCGTTGGCCAATTCTTGTTGCGTTGGGGTGAGTTGCGGCGCGGATGACGCAAGTGATTCGGATAGCCCTAGCAACGACGTCAGCGGTGTCCGCAAATCGTGCGATAGTGCAGAGAGTAAGGAGTTGCGCAGTCGTTCTGACTCCATCCGGACCAACGCGTCTTGTGCCACCTCGATGTAATGCACTCGCTCCAGCGCGATGGCTGCCAGTGCAGCGAAAATCTCAAGCTGTTGCTGCTGTTCGGGCACACGCAGCCAATGCGGGTTTCGAGGCGCCACCGCAAGTATGCCCCGGGTATGCATGGGTGCCTGTAGCGGCAAATAAAAAAAGCGGCTGGCGGGCAGGGTGTTGGTGCTCATTCCCGCAGGCGACGCATTATCGAATGCCCATTGTGCCACTCCCATATCCACCGTCTCCAAGTCCTGCCCGCTCTCATCGGGAGGCGGTGAAGGAGCGCGCAGATGCCCCTCGTCGTCAGGCAGAAGCAGCGTTGTCCTGGCATTGAAGGTACGTTGAATGAAGCTACGAGTGGATTTGAAAATCTGATCGGTTTGCAGGGCGCCCGACAATTCGCGAGCAAATTCATAAAGGGCTCGCGAACGAGACTCCCGGTGCGATGCCACACGTGCCTGATAGCGCAATCCTGCCGTAAGCTGACCGATGATCAGACCGACGGCAAGCATGACCGCAAGCGTCACCACATACTGAAAATCGCTGATCGAGAAAGAAAAGCGGGGCGATACAAAAAAGAAGTCGAAAGCGGCAACGCTCATAAAGGCAGAAAGGATGGCCGGACCGCGGCCAAACTGTACCGCTATGAGCACCAAGGTGAGCAGGAACAACATCACGATGTTGGCGAGATCCAGATAGGGCAACAGTGGCGTGGCGAGGAGTGCCGTCAGGACGCTGCCTGCGATCGCCCAGAGATAGGGCTGTAACCGCGGCTTGCGATAGGCAGGAATATCGCCATTCACCGTATGAGAGGTGAAGTCTCGGTTTAATAGCTTCCTGGATTCGGGGTCGGGCTCTCCGATCTGGATCAAATCAATTTCGGGAGCGTAAGCGGCGATGCGCTTTGCAAGTGTCGGACGCAGCGACCAACCTCGGGCATGTCGCCCTAAGACGACCCTCGAAAAATTGTGGGCATGGGCATAGTCGATCGCTGCCAGTGCTACGTCGCTACCTGATAGGACGACCGGCGTGGCGCCAAGGTCTTGCGCCAGGTTGAGCGTTTTCAGTATCTCGTCGCGCCGAGTCCGCGGTAAGTGTTGCAGTTGCGGCGTTTCAACATAAATCGCATGCCAGTCGGTGTTTAATTGATTGGCCAGTTGCGCCGTGCTGCGAACGATATGCTCGCTTCCGGGGCGCGGGCCAATGCAAACCAGTAATGCCGAGTCCGTTTTCCAGATTGAATCGATCGATTTTTCGATTCGATAGGCTTGTACATCGTCTTCAACCCGTTCGGCCGTGCGTCGCAGCGCAAGCTCGCGCAGCGCGATCATGTTGCCTTTGCGGAAAAAGTTCTTTGAGGCCCGATCGGCCTGTTGAGCCTGATAGACCTTGCCTTCCTTAAGTCGTTTAAGCAACTCATCGGCTGGGATATCCACCAGCACAATCTCGTCGGCTTTATCGAATACGGTATCGGGCACGGTTTCGCTGACCCGAATACCGGTAATACCGCCCACTACGTCATTCAGGCTTTCCAGGTGCTGGACGTTGACTGTCGTAAACACGTCGATGCCGACGTTCAAGAGTTCCTCAACGTCTTGCCATCGCTTGGGATGGCGAGAACCCGGCACGTTAGAATGGGCCAACTCGTCCACCAGGATCAGCGATGGCCGGCGCAGCAACGCGGCATCGATATCGAACTCTTTGAGCACTTTTCCCCGATAATTGCTGAGTTTAAGCGGCAGAATCTCCAGACCTTTAAGTAATGATTCCGTTTCGCTGCGGTCGTGCGTTTCGACCACGCCGACCACGACCTCTTGCTTGTCGACCAGCAGCTTCTGGGCAGCGGCCAGCATGGCATAAGTCTTACCGACTCCCGCCGATGCACCGAAATAGATTCGCAACTTGCCCCGTTTGGCTTGGCGCTCTTGCTCTTGGACCTGAGCCAGCAAGAGGTCCGGGTCGGGGCGTTGGGCGTCGCTTGAATACATGGTTTGGCGTTGAGGTAAATTATTTGCTGTGTCGGTCGAGCGCAAGATTAAGCATCAATACATTGACGCGTGGCTCGCCCAGAAATCCAAAATACCGCGATTCACTTTGCTGATCAATCAAGCTATGCACTGTCTCGATTGATAAATGGCGTTCGCGTGCAATACGGGGCGCTTGATAGCGGGCGGCGGCCAGGCTGATTTCGGGATCCAGGCCGCTGGCGGAGGCAGTCACTAGGTCGACCGGAATCGCCGACGTATTGCCTGGATCGGCGGCTTTTAACGCATCGGTACGGTTTCTCACCGCATTCATGAAAGCCGGGTTGCTTGGGCCCAGATTGGAGCCGCTCGACGCCGCCGCGTTATTAGGCATGGGTCCGGTGGCCGAGGGACGGCCCCAGAAATAGCCTGGCGCGCTAAAGGTCTGCCCAATCAGCTTGGATCCGACCAGTTGCCCGTCACGAATGATCAGGCTACCCGCCGTTTTATCGGCAAAGGCAACCTGCCCGATGCCTGTTATGGCCAAGGGGTAGATCACACCGCAAAGAAGGGTTAGAGCGGCAAACAGCACAAACGCAGGGCGAACAATCGATTTCATGAGTATCCTAAACGAAATGAAAGGCGGCAAGGACCATATCAATGAGTTTGATGCCCGCAAAAGGCACCAGGATGCCGCCTAATCCGTAGATCAGCACATTACGGCGCAAGAGCTTGGCAGCGCCAATGGCCCGATACTGCACGCCTTTCAAAGCGAGCGGGATCAATACCACAATGATTAGCGCATTGAAAATCACGGCCGACATGATGGCCGACGATGCGCTGCTTAAATGCATGATATCGAGCGCCTTAAATTGCGGGTAGGTCCCGACAAACGCCGCCGGGATAATGGCAAAATACTTGGCGATGTCGTTGGAGATGGAAAACGTGGTCAACGATCCGCGGGTCATCAGCATCTGTTTGCCGATCTCCACGATCTCCAGAAGTTTGGTCGGGTTGGAGTCCAGATCCACCATATTGCCGGCCTCTTTTGCCGCCTGGGTGCCGGAACTCATCGCGACTGCGACATCGGCCTGCGCCAGCGCTGGCGCATCATTGGTTCCGTCGCCGGTCATCGCGACAAGCCGACCTTCGGCTTGATAGCGGCGTATCAGCTTGAGCTTGTCTTCCGGGGTGGCTTCGGCCAGGAAATCGTCCACGCCGGCCTCGGCGGCAATGGCAGCCGCGGTGAGTTTGTTGTCGCCGGTAATCATGATGGTCTTGATCCCCATGCGGCGCAGTTCGGTAAAGCGTTCTTTAATGCCGCCCTTAACGATGTCCTTGAGCTCTACCACGCCCATCACTCGGCCTTCGTCGACGACTACGAGCGGCGTGCTGCCTCGCCGCGACAGCTCGTCAACGGTGAGGGTCACTTCAGCAGGGTACAGGTATCCCAGCGACGTTACGTATTTTTTCATTGAGTCGGCGGCGCCTTTGCGAAGCGCACGCGTGGCGTTGCCAGTATGGACATCGATGCCGCTCATGCGGGTCTGCGCCGAAAAGGGCACAAACGTTGCATGCAGCGATGCCATCTCGCGTTCGCGGATATTGAAACGTTGCTTGGCCAGCACTGCAATGCTGCGCCCTTCGGGCGTTTCGTCTGCCAACGAAGCGAGTTGCGCGGCATCTGCCAATTGGATTTCGCTAATTCCTGGGGCGGGTAAAAAGGCGGCGGCTTGACGGTTGCCCAGTGTAATGGTGCCTGTTTTGTCCAACAGCAGTACGTCTACATCGCCCGCCGCTTCTACGGCGCGGCCCGACGTGGCGATAACGTTCGCTTGCATCATGCGGCTCATGCCCGCTACACCGATGGCCGACAGCAAACCGCCTATCGTGGTGGGGATCAGGCACACCAGTAGGGCTATCAGCACCGTTATGGTGACGGGTGTACCCAAGCTTGCGGCATGGACGCTAAACAGCGAGAAAGGCAGCAAGGTAACCGTCACCAATAGAAAAACGATGGTGAGTGCTATAAGCAGAATGGTTAACGCAATTTCGTTGGGTGTTTTCTGTCGCTTTGCACCTTCAACCATGGCGATCATGCGATCGATGAAGGCCTCGCCGGGATCGACCGACACGCGCACCACCAACCAATCAGACAGCACGCGGGTACCGCCGGTTACTGCGGAAAAATCGCCTCCCGATTCACGGATGACCGGCGCGGACTCCCCGGTGATGGCACTTTCATCAACCGATGCCACGCCTTCCATGACCTCGCCATCGGCAGGAATGGTGTCGCCTGCTTCCACTAGCACGAAGTCGCCTTTGTTCAGTTGGGTGGCCGGTGTGGGTGTCCAACTGCTGCCACGGGCTGCTACGCTCAGTTTTTTGGCGGTAACGGTTTGCTTTAATGCATGCAGCGAAGCCGCCTGCGCCTTGCTACGACCTTCTGCCAATGACTCGGCAAAGTTCGCAAACAGCACAGTCACCCACAGTCCCAAAGCGATGGTCAGGATGAAACCCGGATTGGCTTCGCCAGTGCCTGCGGCGGCCTGAAGGAACAACAAAGTGGTCAGAATGCTACCCACGTACACCACAAACATGACTGGGTTACGCCACTGGGCGCGCGGATCCAGCTTATTGAACGCTTCAATAATGCCGGGTCCAAGGAGGGCGGCATCGAAAAGCGTCAAATTTCTCTTGTGCGACATAGCTAGCGTCCAGTTTAATGAGTGAATAACTGAAGATGTTCGACAATGGGGCCCAACGCCAAGGCAGGTATATAGTTCAATACACCCACCAACACGACGACACCAATCAACAAGGCAATAAATAGCGGGCCATGCGTTGGCATGGTGCCGGCCGTTACGTCAAGGCGCTTTTTCGCCGCGAGTGATCCGGCAATGGCCAGAATCGGTACGATGACGAAGTAGCGGCCAAACCACATGGCCAGCCCAAGCATGATGTTGTAGAAAGGGGTATTGACCGACAAACCGGCAAATGCGCTGCCGTTATTATTGGCGGCCGACGTGAAGGCATATAGGATTTCTGAAAACCCATGCGCCCCGGGGTTGGCGATGCCGGCTCGTCCGGGATCCGCCATGACGGCGATGGCGGTACCGCATAGCACCAGAAATGGCACGATCAAAATGGCTATCGCCGTCATTTTCATTTCAAAAGTCTGTATCTTCTTACCCAGGTATTCCGGCGTGCGACCTATCATGAGTCCGGCGATAAATACCGTCAGGATCGCGAAAATGAGCATCCCATATAGGCCGGAACCCACGCCGCCAAAAACCACTTCGCCCAGCTGCATCAGCACGAGCGGCACCAGGCCACCCAATGGCATGAAAGAGTCATGCATAGCGTTGACCGCACCGCAGGATGCCGCCGTTGTAATGGCCGCGAACAAGGCTGAGGCGCTGATGCCAAAGCGGGTTTCCTTGCCTTCCATATTGCCGCCCGACTGCAACGCGCTGGCGACCTGATCGATGCCCAATGCCGCCAGTCCAGGGTGGGCTTGCTGCTCGGCGAACAAGGCAATGCCCGCCATCACGACAAAGAGTATCGTCATAGCGCCCAACACCGCCCAACCTTGACGAATATCCCCCACCATCCGGCCGAAGGTGAAACACAGTGCTGCGGGAATCAGGAAAATAGCCAGCATCTGCAAGAAGTTCGAGAGGGCTGTGGGGTTTTCGAAGGGGTGCGCCGAGTTCGCATTAAAAAAACCGCCGCCGTTGGTGCCCAGTAGCTTGATGGCTTCTTGCGAAGCCACGGGCCCCATCGCCAGCATCTGAGTTGTCGCGCTCACGGTCTCGGTCAACGGCTCACCGGTAGCGCTTTTTTGCGCCTGACCCTGTGCGTCGGTCTGAACCTGTTCGTAAGTGACCGGCGCAATCCTTGTGGCTTCTTTGTAAGGGGAGAAATTTTGAATAACGCCCTGACTCATCAGGGCGGTGGCCAACACGATCGATAGCGGTAATAACAGGTACAGGGTGGAGCGCAGCAGATCGACCCAGAAGTTACCGATGGACAGTGCGCCGCGTGACGAGAAACCACGTATCAATGCAAAGGCCACTGCAATGCCGGTCGCAGCGGAGAAGAAATTCTGCGCCGCCAACACCAACATCTGAGTTAGGTAACTCATGGTTGCCTCGCCGCCATAGCCTTGCCAGTTGGTATTGCTGGCGAAACTTATCGCGGTATTGAAGGACGAATCGGCACTGACATTATCAAGGCTTTGAGGGTTAAGCGGTAGCCAAGCCTGTAGACGCTGTACGCCATATGTTGCTAGCGCGCCTAGTGCGTTGAACGCCAGTAGCGCCAAGGCGTAACTTTTCCACCCCATGCCGGCCTCGGGGTTAACGCCGGCGGCGCGATAGAGGGCGGTTTCAACCGCGCTCAGCCAACCCATGCCACGCACTGGCGCATAGAAAGCGAGCTGTACCATGTAATTTCCTAGTGGGTAGGCCAGACCCAACAAGAGCACGAGAAATATCAACACGAGCAATAAAGATTGCATTGTCATGTCATAAGTCCTCTGCTTTGACGAGCGCGACGAGCAAGTACACCAACAGCCCGCCGGCCACGATGGCGCCGGCTATATAGAATGGGGTCATTGACGTTCTCCCAGTTTTTCGCAGCCGTTGGCCAATGCACAGGTCAAGACAAAAAATACGACAGTTAAGCCAATATATACGAGGTCCATCGTCGCCTTCATAACCGTTATGTTGATGATGGAAAGCTTACTCGGACGCGTCTAAACGTTTTGTAGAAACTGGGCTGCCAGGTATAAAGAAAGTATAAAAATCACGTCTCATAGCAATGAACTTCGATCTCGAAATGATGCATTAAGCAAGTTCTCTGCGTATGATGTTGTCTTATTGATCAAAGATCGAATACTCGCATGTCCCAATCGTCAAAGGACAGCCTAAGATCTCTTACGCTTGCGGCAATTGGCATCGTATACGGGGATATCGGCACAAGCCCCCTGTACACCATGAAAGAAGTGTTCTCAACAGCGCACTCGAATCGCGTTGAGCTAAACGAAACAAATTTGTTGGGTGTGGTCTCCTTGATTGTCTGGGGCCTGGCGATAATTGTCTCGCTAAAGTATGTGACGCTGATTCTTCGCGCCAACAATCAAGGTGAGGGCGGGGTCATGGCGCTCATGGCTCTGGCGTTGTCGTCAGTTACCGAAAAATCGCGCTGGCACTATCCCTTAATGCTAGTAGGCTTGATCGGTGCAGCACTATTTTATGGTGATGGCGTCATCACACCGGCTATTTCCGTTCTTTCCGCAATCGAGGGCCTCGAAGTGGCGACTCCTGCTCTGAAGCCTTACGTCGTGCCCCTGACCGTAGCGATACTTGTAGCCCTATATGCGGTGCAACATAAAGGAACGGCCAGCATCGGAAAATGGTTTGGTCCGATTGTGCTGGTCTGGTTTGTCGTGCTGGCGGGTATGGGCTTGGTTAATATCGTCCAGAATCCCGCCATCCTTGCCGCGCTTAATCCGCTTTATGCTTTGTACTTTGTGATCCACAACAGTTGGGTCGCCTTCTTCGCGCTGGGCGCCATCGTGTTGGCATTCACCGGCGCAGAAGCGCTGTATGCGGATATGGGACATTTTGGTAAAGGCCCCATACGATTAGCGTGGTTTAGCGCGGTGCTTCCCGCGCTTGCTCTTAATTATCTAGGTCAAGGGGCGCTGCTCTTGTCGCATCCTGAGGCGGTGTCGAATCCTTTTTATCAACAACTGGGGCCTTGGAGTGTTTATCCCCTGGTCATCCTGGCGACTATGGCGACCGTGATTGCATCCCAGGCGACCATTTCCGGGACGTTTTCCATGACGCGCCAAGCGATTTCGCTAGGTCTTTTACCGCGCATGCAGGTACAGCACACTTCGGAACGCGAAAAAGGCCAGATCTACATACCATTTGTTAATTGGCTACAACTGACTGTTGTCGTGCTGGCGGTGGTCGGCTTCGGGTCTTCATCGAACCTCGCCTCAGCTTACGGCATAGCGGTGACTGCAACGATGCTCATGACTACCATCATGACTTTCTTTGTGATCCGTTATGGCTGGCGGTACAACCTAACGCTCAGTTTGGCTGCCACGGGCTTCTTTTTTACGATAGATATCGCGTTATTCTCGGCCAATATCAGCAAGATAGCTCATGGCGGATGGTTTCCGCTTTTACTCGGGGTGGTAATGGTTACCATCTTTTTAACCTGGAGAACGGGACGTGCTTTGGTCTACGCCAACATACAGAAGCATCTTGTTCCACTTGACGAATTTTTACGGTCGCTGTTTATCAGCCCTCCCACTCGTGTGCCCGGGAACCGCCGTTTTTTTCCGACCGAAAGGCGATGGGGTGCCGCATGCAATGCTGCACAACCTGTTGCATAACAACGTACTTCACGAGCGCACCATTTTTCTGACGGTTCTAGATGAAGATATTCCTTTTGTGCCGGTCGCGAGCAGAATCGGGGTGGAGCCGCTGGGGAACGAATGCTATCAAATAAATGTGAATTACGGCTTTAAGGACGAGCGCAACCTCCCAGCCGCGCTGGCTTTATGCAGGGACCAGGGGGTAGCGTTCGACATGATGCGCACGTCATTTTTCATCTCGCGCCAGAATGTGATTCCCACCATCGGAGCAGGTATGGCGGCCTGGCGGGAGGCATTCTTCGCGCTGATGTCGCGAAACGCTCGCGATGCCGCGGACTATTATCAAATACCGAGCAATCGCGTCATTGAGTTAGGCACACAGGTTGAGATTTAAGGCGCCCAGATGCAAAAGAGTAAGGCTCTACTCTGGCGCGATCAATCTTGCGCAATACTTTATTGCAATGGGTGCGGACTAACGATCATAATCTTTTCACCCGAAAGGGCGCCGCCACTGGACTAAGGAGATCAGGAGAGTGAAAACGGAACGCGAATATGCTGAGGGATGGTTCGGGCGCGACAGCGACGCCCTTACAGATGCTCAATGGCGGGTCGTGAAAAGCGCGGTGGAGCGACAGCCTGTCACGCGAAATACCAATGAAGTTTTCGATGAATCGCTGTCTCTCAGCGACAGATTGTCGGACAACATGGCACGCATTGGCGGGTCATGGCGCTTCATCATCGGGTTTTGTGTCTTGCTCGTGCTCTGGACGCTCGGTAATTTGTGGCTGGCCACACGTGCTTTTGACCCTTACCCGTTCATTTTCCTCAATCTAGTGCTCTCGATGCTGGCGGCGATTCAGGCGCCAATTATTATGATGGCCCAGAACCGTCATTTACAGCATGATCGCATCGACGCCGGTCATGATTACGAAGTAAACCTGAAGGCTGAAATCGAGATCATGGCGTTGCACGATAAGCTCGACCAGTTGCGAAACGATCAGCTGAGTGCGATCCTGAGCCGCATTGAAGCGTTGGGGGAGGACATTCGACGCATGGAGCGGGGCCCGAGTGCCGATTCGTAAGGCCGCGGCGCAGCAATGTCTTGCGGCGAGCACAGACGGGAGCAACAGACGTATGAAGGAGTTGATTTGAGACTCCAGCGGAACGAGCAAGTCCAAGCCGTTGTGGATAAATCCGCTGCTGGCATCGGGAGTGTCAGAATGCCCTGGACACCGCGGGTTTTAAGCTCATTAAAGACGCGCATCCAGAACTTGGCGCCTTCCGTGTTTTCGATCCACAGCCCCAGAATCTCTCGGCTTGTTGGGTACGGTGCCTTCATCGCGAATCTTGACCCGTAACGCATCGAGACCCGAACACAAAATTTCCGACACTCCTCGGTGCCATCGTCAACGGCGCAATCGCGGACGAGGCGCCGACCACCAGTTCCCTTACACACCGGGTGCGTGCGCCGCTCTCGACTTCGCCAGATGGGCGCCTTCCGGCGGCATCCTGCTCCTTTTCGCGGCGCTTCTAGGCCGTGGTCCTTATCAATTCGCCGTTAAGTTGCTCATTCATAAAGCACTTGGTGCGCAAATGCGGCGCGAGCGCTTGCCACTGCTTGGTCACGATATTGCCAGGCAAGTCGAACAACCCTGCTGCCTTCGCGAAACGGCCACTTTCCACCACTCGGGTGAAGAGGTAGGGCGCTTATCTCTATGTAAAAAAACAAATAAAAACAAATAACGCAACCAAGAGGGCGCGTAAGATTATCTAAGAATTAATTCTCGAAATGTTAATACTCATTCGGCGGTGCCTCGGATAGCAGTGAATTTTCATTGCTTCAATTTAGGAGGTTAGTCATGAAAGGACGTGCCATTATTCTCGCCACAATATTAAGCTCGGCGGTCGTTGCCCAAACGGCGGTCGCAGCAGAACCTTTTCTTCCCGCCGGATTCCAGACGCGCATGATCGCAACGCCGGACGGAACGAATATCTTTGTTCGATCAGGCGGTAAAGGCCCCGCTGTCGTGTTGATCCATGGGTTTGGCGATACCGGTGATATGTGGGCGCCACTCGCACAAGAGTTGGCTAAGACACATACCGTGATCGTGCCCGATTTACGAGGAATGGGTAAATCCTCGCGACCGGCCGGGGGGTATGATAAGAAGTCGCAGGCGGGCGATATAAGGGCGGTGATAACGAAGCTTGGACAAGACCATTCCGATGTGGTCGGTCACGACATTGGCACCATGGTGGCCTATGCTTATGCGGTGCAATACCCGGACAAAGTGGATAAGTTGGTTGTGATGGACGCGCCCATCCCCGGTGTTGCACCGTGGGATCAGATTATTCTGAGCCCACCGCTGTGGCACTTTAACTTTGGCGGCCCTAACGCCGAGCGTCTTGTTGCCGGGCGGGAGCGTATTTATCTTGACCGCTTCTGGAACGAATTTGCGGGTGATCCTTCCAAGATTGACGAAGCAACGCGGGTCTATTACTCAAAACAATATGCACAGCCAGGTGCTATGCGCGCCGCCTTTGCTCAATTTAACTCAATCGCCATCAAAGACGTTGCGGACAACCAAATTTCGTCACAGACCAAACTCACCATGCCTGTACTTGCCATCGGCGGCGAAAAATCCTTCGGCGCAACGATGGCTGTGGTGATGCGAAACGCGGCCACCAACGTCCATGAAGCCGTTGTACCGAAGGCGGGTCACTGGCTTATGGAGGAAAGTCCTGATGCGACCATCAAACTCGTCCGAGATTTTCTCGATAGCGGTCAGTAGATGCTAATTAGAGGAAGCGCGGTCACATTAAATGGCGGCCCTGGTGTGTTTCTGGACCTATAGGAGTCTTATCTGGTGCAATGACAATAGCAGCGTGGCAAGATGGTCCTAGGTGTTAATAAGGAGAAGATCTGGGCATGCCCAGCTTTATAGCGATCTGTTCGGAAGCCGCGCGGCAATAGCGGAAATCAGCTCGCGTGCAGCGTCTATCTTCGGAAGTGTCGGCAGTCTTTTATGCCCAGCGTCGTCGAATAAGATTAGTTCAGTACTGTCGGAATTCATGGCATGTTGGGCCAAGTTTCCAACGAGCAACGGCACTCCTTTGCGTTTGCGCTTGGCTTCGGCATATTCCATCAGGTTTTCTGTTTCCGCCGCGAAACCTACGCACCAAGGCCCCACAGGCATGCGGGCCACTTCTGCCAGAATATCGGGATTGGGGGCGAACTCAAGTTTGGGTGCGCCCGCCGATGAGGTCTTTTTCAGTTTGCTGTCGCTTGTATTGACAACATGCCAGTCAGCTACTGCAGCCACCGAAATGAACACGTCGGCATTGGCTGCCTCGGCCATTACCGCAGCGTGCATATCACGGGCACTGCCAACATCTATTCGGGTCACGCCGTAGGGAGTCGACAATGCGGTAGCGCCGGAAATTAGCAAAACCTGTGCTCCCGCTTCGCGGGCAGCCTGTGCAATGGCGTATCCCATTTTTCCAGACGAACGATTGGTAATGACTCGTATCGGATCGATCTTCTCTGAGGTGGGGCCGGCAGTAACGATGATGCGCTTGCCGGACAGCACTTTGGGCTGAAAGAAAGCGATAAGTTCGGCAAGCAGTTCATGGGCTTCCAGCATGCGGCCGCCGCCGACCTCGCCGCAAGCCTGGTCCCCTTCGGCCGGGCCTAGTACGGTGGCTCCGTCCGCCTGAAGTTGTGCAGCGTTGCGCTGCGTTGCTGGATGCAACCACATTTCCCGATTCATGGCAGGGGCGACCAATAAAGGACAATTGCCCTTTGCTACACACAGGGTAGACAACAGGTCGTCGGCCAGGCCATGAGCCAATTTCGCCATGAAATCGGTGCTGGCCGGGGCGATCAGAATGGCGTCGGCCCCGCGGGTAAGATTTATATGCGCCATATTGTTGGGTACACGGTTATCCCAGGTATCCAGGAATACGGGCCGGCCCGAAAGCGCTTGCATTGTCACGGGAGTAATGAAGTGGGTAGCTGCTTCAGTCATGACGATGTCCAGCACAGCCCCCTGGTCTTGGGCGCGGCGCACGAATTCAGCTATCTTGTAGCAGGCGATACCCCCGGTTAGCCCCAGGACGATGCGTTTTTGTGCAAGTTCTAGCATGGATGGAATGGCTCTATGTAATCCCGTTTCCCGGTCGTGGTGGGTTTGCCACAATACGCGTCGCTTATGCAACGCGTATTGTGGATACCGCTACTACCCTTAATCGACGTAGAAATAATTAAGATCAGATGGTTTTTTCAGGTTTACGCCTGTCTCGGCGCAGGCGCAATAGTTCGTCCAGCACTAGCAGAATGGCTCCGCAGGTTATTGCAATGTCTGCCACGTTGAAAGCTGGAAAATACCAGTTATTCCAATAAAACAGCAAAAAGTCGATCACGTGCCCATGTTGTATGCGATCGATAACATTGCCGATCGCACCTCCTAGTATGCACATGAGAGAAGCACAAAACAGGGTCTGAGACGGACTGCGTCGCAACAGGTGAATGATCAGCCCAGTTGCTGCAAGGGCAATGGCTGTAAAGAACCAGCGCTGCCAGCCCTCGCCGTCCGCCAGGAAACTGAAGGCGGCGCCAGGGTTGTATAGCAGCGTAAAGTCGAATACAGGCAATACAGGCCAGCGTTGGCCGTATTGCAGCTGGGTATCGAAATAGATTTTGCTAAGCTGATCCAAGACGATGATAACGAACGCACCCAGGAGCCAGCCCCAAAAACGAATGGTGGGCCGGCCCTGGGCGGCTGCTGCGGGCTCTGGATTACGCATGCTGGCGCTGTTCGCCTTCGCCGAAAAGATTGTCCACACAACGTCCGCAAATAGCAGGATGCTCGGGGTCTACGCCGACGTCCTCGCGATGATGCCAGCAGCGATCGCATTTCTGATGAGATGTAGGGCTGACTTTAATCTGCAAGGCACCTTCAGCGCTGTGCAGTGTTGCTCGTGACACGATCAGAACAAAGCGCAGGTCGTCCTCGAGAGTAGCCAAAAGCCTGTGGTCTTCGCCGCTGGCGTACAAGTCAAGTTCGGCCGCCAGAGAAGAACCGATTTCGCCGGCGGTACGCAGCTCTTCTATCTTGCGCATGACTTCCGCACGGATCTCCCGCACACGGTCCCATTTTCCGCGCAGTAGCTCAGCATCGACCTGGTCAGGCAAGGCGTGGAACAACTCGGTGAAGATGCTGGGCACTTCGCGGCCGATATGTAGGTCTTTCCAGGCCTCTTCGCCTGTGAACGATACTATCGGCGCGAGGAGCTTGATGAGCGCATGCGTGATGTGGTGGATGGCGGTTTGTGCAGAGCGGCGCGCCACGCTGTCTTTGCCCGCGGTGTAAAGGCGGTCCTTCAGTACATCCAGGTAGAAGGCGCCGAGGTCCTCGGAACAAAATATTTGCAGGCGTGACACGATGGGATGGAATTCGTAGCGTTTGTAATTTGCCAGCGTTTCGGCTTGCATGGCGGCGGTCATCGCTATCGCATACCGATCAATCTCGAACATGTGTTCCAGTTCGACGGCATCAGTGGCCGGACTGAAATCCTGCAGATTGCCCAACAGAAATTTCAGTGTATTGCGGATGCGCCGGTAGCCTTCAACCACCCGCTTAAGAATCTCATCCGAAATGGACAATTCGCCCGAATAGTCGGTGGCGGCGGTCCATAAGCGCAGGATTTCTGCGCCGAGCGAATCGGACACTTTTTGGGGCGCCATGACGTTGCCCACCGATTTGCTCATTTTGCGGCCTTGGCCATCCACCACAAAACCGTGTGTCAACAACGCTTTGTAGGGGGGGCGGCCGTACAGCATGCAGCTAGTCAGCAGGGACGAGTGGAACCAGCCGCGATGCTGGTCCGATCCTTCCAGGTACAAATCGGCAGGCCACGCCAGCTCGTCGGAGTGTGAGCCTTTTGCAGTGTGGTCCTGGCCGCCCAGCACGGTAACGTGTGTTGTACCTGAATCGAACCACACATCCAGCGTGTCCCGATTCTTTTCGTACTGGGCCGCTTCGTCACCCAGGAATTCGGCAATATCCAGCGACTGCCATGCTTCAATTCCGTGCTGTTCGATCCGCAAGGCGATTTGTTCCATCAGCTCGACTGTGCGCGGATGCAGTTCACCGGTTTCCTTATGTACAAAGAAAGCCATGGGCACACCCCATTGGCGCTGGCGGGATAAGGTCCAGTCAGGACGGTTGGCGATCATTGCATGCAAACGAGCGCGTCCCCAGGCCGGGTAGAAGTCAGTTTTGTCTATCCCTTCAAGGGCAGTTTCACGCAAGGTTGGGCCGGATTGTGGCTGGCGATCCATTCCGGCAAACCATTGGCTGGTTGCGCGGTAAATAACGGGCGTTTTGTGCCGCCAACAATGCATATAGCTGTGCACATGCTGCTCAGTGTGAAGCAGGCTGCCGACGTTCTTTAAAGCTTCGACAATTAATGGGTTGGCTTTCCAGATGATCAGTCCGCCGAATAAAGGCAAACTTTCAACATAGTGGCCGTCTCCCATGACCGGATTTATGATTTGGTCGTCGGTCAGTCCGTGCGCTTTGCAAGAAACGAAGTCTTCAATGCCGTACGCGGGTGACGAGTGGACTACCCCCGTACCGGTGTCGAGCGTGACGTAGTCACCCAGGTAGACTGGAGACATCCGCTGGTAGCCTTCATGCGCATCATAGAGCGGGTGCTTGAATTCCAGATTGGTCAGGGCGTCGCCTTTGGCTGTGGCGATGATGTGACCGCTTAGCTTCCATTGGGCGAGACACGACTCCACCAGGTCTTTGGCCAGCAACAACGTCGAGCCGGTGCTGCGTGGCTGGTCCAGCTTGACCAAGGCGTAATCGATATCAGGGTGGACGTTCAAGGCCTGGTTGGCGGGCAGCGTCCAGGGCGTCGTGGTCCAGATAACGATTGCCCCGTCGTCGACCTTCGGAAGGCCAAAGGCGTGCGCCAGCTTTTCTTTGTCGCCGAACTTGAACGCCACATGTACCGACGGATCTTTGCGGTCAGCATATTCCACTTCGGCTTCAGCCAGGGCTGAGCCGCAGTCGAAACACCAGTTGACCGGCTTGAGGCCGCGAAACACATAACCTTTCTCAAGAATGCGTGCGAGGGCGCGCAGTTCGTCGGCCTCGTTGCTGAAGTTCATGGTCAGGTAAGGATTTTCCCAATCGGCCAGTACGCCGAGCCGCTTGAAGTCTTTGCGCTGACGGTCGATCTGCTCGTGGGCATAGGCGCGCGCCTTGGACTGAACCTCTGCTATCGGAAGATGCTTGCCGTATTTTTTCTCGATCTGAATTTCGATCGGCATGCCGTGGCAATCCCAGCCAGGCACATATACCGCGTCGTAGCCTGCCATGGCACGGCTCTTGACGATAATATCCTTGAGCACCTTGTTGACCGCATGGCCGATGTGAATATCGCCGTTGGCATAAGGGGGGCCATCATGGAGTATGAATTTTGGGCGGCCTTTACTGGCATTGCGTATGGCCGCATAAACCTTTTTTTCTTCCCATTCGGCAATCCAGCCTGGTTCACGTTTGGCAAGGTCTCCTCGCATCGGGAAGGGAGTTTCGGGCAAATTTAAGGTGTTTCTATAGTCCATGGAGGGCGAAATAGTCGCGAGCGCTTTGTACATCGTTGTCGATGGCAGCGATCATTGTGGGAAGGTCGGGAAATTTTTCTTCGTCCCGCAGATATTCTAGGAATTCAATACACGTGAGTTTACCGTATGCGTTTAGCGCACAGTTCAGCAGGTGTACTTCCAGCATCAGGCGTCCGCCATGCGAAATGGTAGGCCGCACGCCCAGGCTGGCAACGCCATTGATAGGCTCAGGCGCCAGACCGTGCGCTCGCACGACGTAGACCCCCGAGCGAGCCGCGCACTGGAGCGGTACACGTACGTTCAACGTGGGGTAGCCAATCGTGCGTCCCAGCTTCTGACCATGGATCACATGACCACTGATGCGATAACTATGACCGAGCAAATGTTCGGCGCGGCTCAGGTTGCCGACCGCCAGCGCGGTGCGAACTTCGGAACTGGAAATACGGTGCCCATGTTCATCCGCCACGTCGGCGATGGTTTCGACGTCGAAGCCATACTCTTTGCCTGCCCTGCGCAGCAAGTCGATGTCGCCGCTACGTTTGTGGCCATAGCGGAAGTCCTCACCCACCAGAAGCCAGCGAGTGTTAAGGCCTCGTACGAGCAAGTGTTCGATAAAGTCTTCCGCTGACATGTCGGCCAGCGATTGATTAAAGCGCTTGAGCACCACCTGGCTGACTTGATGCTGCGTTAACGACTGTACCTTGTCGCGAAGGCTGCTGATCTGAGTCGGTATCAGTTCGGGTCTCTGGCCCCGCCGTGCAAAGTACGCGCGCGGATGGGGATCAAACGTCATGATGGTCGTGGCCAGTCCGCGTTCGAGAGCGGTCTGTCGCACGCGCGCGAGGATGGCCTGATGCCCGCGATGGACGCCGTCGAAATTGCCAATAGTCACTGCGCTGGGGCACTGAGTATCGAAGCGGGGAAGGGTACGATAAATTCGGGGAGATGCTTTCACACCCGAGAGTTTACAATTTTGCGTCGACTTACTCAGGAATTATTGTGTTGGGTGCTCCTTCTACTTCTGCTTGCCGGCTTGTGGTGTTGATTTCCGGACGCGGATCAAACATGCAGGCTATTGTGAATATGGTGCGTGCTCAGGCGCTACCGGTTGAGATTTGTGCGGTTGTCGCCAACAAGGCCGATGCTGCCGGGCTTGAATGGGCAAGGGCTCAAGGCATTGAAACGAAAGCGGTCGCCCATCGCGATTATCCGTCCAGGGAGGCATTCGACGAAGCTTTGGCTACGGTTATTGATGCCTATCAGCCCGACTATCTGTTGCTTGCAGGCTTCATGCGCGTGCTAACCCCGCGATTTGTCGAGCACTTCATCGGAAAACTAATTAATATTCATCCTTCGCTGCTACCGGCCTTTCCTGGCTTGCACACGCATCAGCAGGCGCTAGCAATGGGAGTGCAGTGGCACGGTTGCACGGTGCACTTCGTGACGCCGGTGCTCGATCATGGTCCAATCATCGCCCAAGGGGTGGTGCCCGTGCTTTTCGACGATACTCCCAACACATTAGCAGAGCGCGTTTTACAAGTGGAACACCGCTTGTACGCGGACGTGGTACGCTGGCTGGCCGAAGGCCGCGTTTCGCTGGACACCATGCAACGCGTGCAGGTGCATGGCATAGCCAGCCGCTCCTTCGTTCTGACGCCTCAAGGCGTCGAGCCATCACAAAGGTAAACATGAATAGTACAGACAAGCCTCGTCGCACTCAGGGCAAGAGACCCGAGTCTGGCAGGCAGCAACACGAACGGGGCGGTGCCCGTTTCGGACAACATGATCGTCACAGATCCGCCTCAAGTCGTGATCAGGGCTCTGCAGTGAACCAAGCGGAAGGCAGCACATACGTAAGACCTCCCTATGTAATGGCTTCAGTTCGCATAGACCAGGTGCAGAACGTCTTAGGCGAGATACTGCAGTGGAAATTTCCTGCCGATGCCGTGCTGTCGCGTTGGCTGCGCGCGAATCCCAAGCTTGGTGGTCGCGATCGCGGTGAAGTTGCTGAAGCGGTGTTCGACGTGCTGCGTCATCTGCGACGCTATCGTCAGTTTGCCGAGAGCGGTAGCGGCCCCGCCGCGCGTCGACTAGCTATTCTGGGTCTTGCGTCGGTCTTTGATAAATCGGTATTGAACACCGGTTTATCTGAAACCGAACAACACTGGCTCGAACATGTCCAGCGCATCGATATAAAAAGCCTGGCGCGTGCGGTGCGCGATAGCCTGCCCGACTGGCTCGACGAGCGTATGGCGAAATTGGATAATCCGGATGCGCTGATACAAGCACTGAACACAGCCGCTCCGCTAGATTTGCGTGTCAACCCGTTGAAGGCAGACCGCGACGAAATGCTCGCGCTCCTGCGTACTGGCGCCGGTCTGCGTTACGATCCCCAACCGACGCCGTATTCGCCCTGGGGGATACGCATGCAGGGACGGCCACCGATAAATCGTTGGCCTATGTTCGAGAAAGGCGAGATAGAAGTCCAGGACGAGGGTAGCCAGATACTGGCTGCGCTTGTCGGGCCGAAACGCGGCGAGATGGTCATTGATTATTGCGCCGGAGCGGGTGGGAAAACGTTGCTGCTTGGAGCCTTGATGCGTTCCACAGGCCGCTTGTATGCATTCGATGTGTCGGCAGCGCGGCTGGCTCGGGCCAAGCCTCGTTTCGCTCGTAGTGGATTGTCGAACATAGTCCCGGTCGTTATCAATCCCGATAACGATCAACGCGTGAAACGTCTGCGTGGGAAGGCTCATCGCGTGCTGGTTGATGCGCCTTGCAGCGGGCTGGGAACCTTGCGGCGTAACCCCGACCTGAAATGGCGCCAACATCCCGAGTCGCTTCAAGAGCTCTGTGAAATGCAAGCTAGCATTTTGCGTCAGGCCGCTCGCTGCGTTGCGCCGGGCGGACGCCTTGTGTATGCAACTTGCAGTGTGCTTCCCGAGGAAAATGAAAATCAGGTTGCGGCATTTTTAGCCGACAATCCTGACTTTACGCTGCTGGATGCCAGCAAGATCGTCGTCGATCGTTGTAAAAATCTAACACTAGAAGGTCCGTATCTTAGTATGCGGCCCGACCTGCACGGCACAGACGGTTTTTTTGCTGCAGCAATGGAACGCAGCAAGGCATCGACCCCTGACAAGCCGGTGAAGCCTGCCAAAAAAGAGGCGGCCCAGCCCGAACAGACGGCTGAATTGGCCGATGAAGCCTCTGAAGGTGGTCCAACGCCAATTGAAACCGCCGATCCGGCAACTGACTGATAGCGGAATATCATTGATGCGACTACACCGGAATCAACACCCCGGTGTCGCCGTTTTTAACGCTGCTCCGAGCTGGAATAAGGTGGTAACGCCTTGTTTATACTTGATTTGCCTCAAAACTAATTTGAAATTTAGCTGTCATAAGGGGTTCAAGTCGGCTACACTTTTTAAGTCTTAACATGAGGCCTTAAATAGGTTTATGGACCATATACTCACTTTCTTATCAGGCGGGTTCCTGCAGCTTTCGTGGTGGCAGGTCGTACTGGTAACGCTTGTTCTTACCCACATAACCATTGTGGGCGTTACTGTGTTCCTGCACCGTAGCCAAACGCACCGCGGCCTGGATCTTCATCCTGCCGTCATGCATTTCTTTCGTTTCTGGTTGTGGATTACCACTGGTATGGTTACCAAAGAATGGGTGGCCATACACCGTAAGCACCACGCCCATGTCGAAAGGGAAGGCGACCCACACTCTCCGATGGTGTTTGGTATTGGTAAGGTATTTTTCCGCGGCGCCGAGCTCTATCGCCAGGAAGCGAATATCCCTGACACGCTTAAGCGATTCGGTCATGGCACACCCGACGACTGGCTCGAGCGCAACCTTTACACGCGCCATAGCTTGATGGGTATCCTGATCATGCTGGGCATTGACTTGGCGTTATTCGGCGTACTGGGCCTTACTGTATGGGCAGTGCAAATGGCATGGATTCCTTTTTGGGCTGCCGGTGTGGTTAACGGGCTAGGCCACTTCATTGGTTATCGCAACTACGCCAGTCCCGATACCAGCACGAATGTGTTTCCGTTAGGCATTATCATTGGTGGTGAAGAACTTCACAATAACCACCATGCTTACGGCACGTCGGCTAAATTTTCGGCCAAATGGTACGAATTCGATATAGGCTGGGGCTATATAAAGATACTTAGCTTCTTCCGCCTGGCTACAGTTCGCCGCGTTGCCCCGAAGCTTAAACTTGAAGCGTCTAAAAGCTCGGTTGATGCCAGCACTTTGCAGGGCGTAATTACGCACCGCTACGAAATCCTGAATCGCTACACCGACCTGCTTAAGAAGGCCGCCAGCGATGAACTCGCCAAGCTGAAACCCAGCCGCAAGTCGGGTAGTGCCGATTGCCGATGGGCCTTGCTTAGCAACTGCAAAGATTGGCTAACCCGCAGCCAAGATTCACTCGAGCCCGCGCAGCGTGCTCAGCTGGAAACCGTGCTGGCAGACAACCAGTCGTTATCGACTTTGGTCCAGATGCGGCTGGAACTGACTCGTTTGTGGGAAAGCTCCAGCGCAAGCAGCGAACAACTGCTGGCCGATTTGCAAGCGTGGTGCCAGCGGGCACAACAAAGCGGCATTGAGGGCCTCGAGCAGTTTGCCAACCGGTTGCGCCGCTACGCGGCATGATCACCAGTCTAAATCCTGAACAGCAAGCTGCAGTAACTCTACCTCCGCAACACGCACTGGTGCTCGCCGGTGCGGGTAGCGGCAAGACCCGGGTCCTTACTACACGCATGGCCTGGCTGATTCAAACCGGCCAGGCCAGTCCATTTGGACTGCTGGCAGTTACCTTTACCAATAAATCGGCGCGCGAGATGCTCACGCGCCTGTCCGCGCTTGCTGCCCATTAATACCCGCGGCATGTGGGTCGGTACATTTCACGGTCTCTGCAATCGTTTGCTGCGCGCTCATCATCGCGACGCTGGCTTGATTCAGACTTTCCAGATATTGGACAGCGCCGATCAACTGGCAGCAATCAAGCGCCTTATTAAAGGCGCCGGTATCGACGACGAAAAGTTTCCGCCGCGCGACGTACAGCGTTTCATCAATGGGGCGAAGGAAGAAGGGCAACGTCCACAAGACGTCGTAGTCAGTGATCCGCATCGCCGGCGGCTGGTCGAGATCTATCAGCTGTACCAGGACCAGTGCGAACGCGAAGGGGTTGTCGATTTCGCTGAATTGTTGTTGCGCGCTTACGAACTTCTGCAACGCAATGCGCCAGTTCGTGAACACTACCAGCGCCGTTTCCAGCATATTCTGGTTGACGAGTTCCAGGACACCAACAAGTTACAGTACCGCTGGCTAACATTGCTGGCGGGGGGCGGCGCCTCTATTTTTGCCGTGGGCGACGACGATCAATCCATTTATGCCTTCCGTGGCGCCAATGTCGGAAATATGGCGGACTTCGAGCGCGACTATGCTCGTGGCAACGTGATCCGGCTCGAACAAAATTATCGCTCTTACGGCCATATACTGGATGCTGCCAACGCGTTGATTGCTTGCAATACTGAGCGCCTGGGCAAGAACCTCTGGACCGAGCAAGGAGAAGGCGAGCCCATACGAGTCGTAGAACAGGCATCCGATCTGCTCGAAGCGCGGTGGATCGTCGACGAAATCAAAGCCCTGATCAATGACGGTCGCATGCGGCAAGAAATCGCTGTGCTGTATCGAAGCAATGCACAGTCGCGAATTATCGAGCACGCTCTGTTCTCCGCCGGCATTGCATATAAAGTGTACGGCGGTTTGCGCTTTTTTGAACGTCAGGAAGTCAAGCACGCCTTAGCGTACCTGCGCCTCATGGATAATCCTCACGACGATACGTCGTGGCTTCGGGTGGTCAACTTCCCGGTACGCGGCATCGGGGCTCGAACTCTAGAGCAACTGGCCGATACGGCGCGCGAATACAACATCAGCCTGTTTCGGGCCGTGCCTTACATGACAGGAAAAGGCGGGACGAACCTAGCCCGCTTTGCGGAGCTTATTCAACAGATGGCTCACGAGGCGCAAGTATTGTCCTTGCCGGAACTAATCGAGCACGTGGTGCATCAAAGCGGTTTGCTCGCGCACTATCAAAATGACCGCGAAGGGGCCGATCGACTCGAGAACCTTCACGAACTCGTTAACGCCGCTGCAGCTTTTGTGGCAGAGGAAAACTTCGACGGCTTGCCGGCGGGCCGGATTGCTGACGACCGTGATGTCGACGCCAACCTAAGTGCTGCCCTGGATACCGCTACATCCGCAGATGTCGGCGCGATCGACCCCGGCAACAATGATGATTCGAGCGAAGGCGCTTTACCTCTTGCAACGACAGTCATGTCTCCTTTGGCGGCCTTCCTGACCCATGCATCGCTCGAAGCCGGCGACAATCAGGCTCAGGCTGGCCAGGATGCCGTGCAGCTTATGACCGTGCATGCTGCCAAAGGCCTGGAGTTCGATTCGGTTTTCATCACGGGTGTCGAAGAGGGGCTATTTCCGCACGAAAATAGTTTGCTCGAAGCATCAGGTGTCGAGGAAGAACGGCGGCTGATGTATGTGGCCATTACTCGCGCCAGAGAGCGCCTATATCTGACACTCGCCCAGAGCCGCATGCTGCACGGTCAAACCCGCTACGCTATGCGGTCACGTTTTCTCGAAGAGATCCCGGAACAGCATCTTAAGTGGTTAACTCCCCGCGAAGCGCGTCAGCCTATCCGCGAGAATAGCTGGAGCGGGGCTTTTCGGCGCGGTGATTCATATAATCGTCCAGACAGCGGTAGCACGCCTCCAAGAATGCCGCGCAGCCTTTCAACGGGTGTCACGGTGGGCGATCTGCATTTTCGAATCGGCTCTGGCGTGCGACACGCAAAATTTGGCGAGGGTACGGTGATTGGCCTGAGCGGACTGGGGCAGGATGCCCAGGCGCAAATACAGTTTCGCGACGCCGGAACCAAAACACTGGCTTTGGGTGTGGCCAAGCTAGAAATTATCGCCGGCTGATAAGCGGGGGCTAGCGACGCTGTAAGCGTCGCTAGCCCCTAAACTTTTCCCAAACTAGAGCTTCCAAGAAAATTAATGGTTGCTCTTTGCTCTTTACCCTATACTCGAACATCAGGTGCTTATCCCCTGCGGATATTGCATCAGCGACCATGCATGCCAACAATGCAGTCGATATAAATAAACGGGTGGGCCGTTCATCGGCAAACTCTAAAAAAATTTGAGACAAAAGGGGGGCCTACATGACCTGGGACTTGCTGCCGCTGGCGTTAGTAGACGGCGTGGCTTACGCCAGTCTGTTATTCCTGGTTTCCATGGGATTGACCCTGGTTTTCGGAGTCATGGGAATTCTGAATGTGGCGCATGGTGCGTTTTATGCCTTTGGGGGCTACGCCGCATCAAGCTTAGTCATGTACGTCGCGCCCCGGACAGATTCCGCCTTCTTGCTGCTGGCATCGTTGTTTATCAGCGCAATTGCCGTGGGCCTGATCTTGGGCAGTATCATAGAGTTCATCCTGATCCGCCGGGCTCAAGCTTACGATCCCATACTGAAACTGCTTATTACCTTCGGTGGTTTTTTGATGCTGGAAGACATCCAGCGCCTAATCTGGGGTGCGCAGCCGTATAGTGCCAGCGAGGTAGTTAGTCGCCTTGGAAATATCGAACTCGGCGACATCACTTACACCAGCTATCAGCTTGTCATCGTCCCGGTCACGGCATTACTCGCTTACGGCTTGCTGGAATATTTCTTGCGCCATACCAAGCTCGGTAAACAGACCGTCGCGACGACCCATAACCGCGAGATCGCGACTTCTTTGGGCATCAACGTCAAAAAAATCAGTCTTGTTACCTTCGTCATAGCCACGATTCTTGGCGTGCTTGGCGGCGCCCTGGCTTCGCCCACCACTTCGCTGGTTCCCGGGGCAGGAACCGATATGATTGTTTTATCGTTCGCAGTGGTCGCCACAGCGGGGCTGGGACAAATTACAGGTGCGCTGATCGCCGCCCTGATGATAGGCATCATGCGGTCGATTGCAGTCTATGCGGCTCCCGAACTTGAGGTCGCCGTGCCCTACATCATCATGGTTCTGGTTCTGATCATCCGGCCGCATGGCCTATTCACCGTGGCACAAGCGAGAACAATTTAATGAAGGTATACGCGTTAAGTCTGCTATCTGCCATTATCGCGCTGGTCGTCGGCATGAATGCCGCATGGACCATAACTCCTATTGTTATCGGTTTGACGTACGCGATTGCGGCCTTAGGCGTCTCGGTCATGGTACGCGCCGGACAGGTCTCTTTTGGCCATGCCATGTTCGCTTGTATTTCGGCGTACACCGTCGCGTTCGTCGCGCGCGCCTATCCCGGCACGGATGCCTTGCTGCTGATTGTATTTGGGGTGGCGGCAAGCTTTGTGGCTGCGGCCATTATTGGCTTATTCGTTGTACGTTATCGCGGCATTTTTTTCGGAATGTTGAACCTTGCCCTTAGCATGGTGCTGTTTGCCTTGCTTGGCAAACTTTATCACCTGTCCGGCGGCACAGACGGCATACGCATTGTTCGGCCCACCATCGCCGGCATCGCCTTCGAGCGCGAGGCCTTCGAGCTATGGTTGCTGGTATTGACTTTATTGTTGTCGCTTTTCCTGGCTTGGTGGGTGCAGCGCTATTTTCGGTCGGGAAGTGGGCAGGCACTGTCCGCTATCAAGACCAACGAAACCCGCCTTGAGTATTTAGGGTTCTCAGCGTACTTCATCATGTGGAAGGGGTATCTGCTTTCGGCTGTCGTGGTGGGATTCTCGGGCGCGATTCTAGCCCTGATGCAAGGCTTGGTCACTCCGGAAATCGGAGCCTGGCTCCGTTCCGGCGAGTTCATTTTCATCACTATCCTGGGCGGGGCCGGACATGCCGCCGGCGCATTTATGGGCGCCGTGGGGTTTGAATCGGTGAAGTTGATGTCGGCAGCCTACTTCCCGGGCTTGTGGCAGTTCATTCTTGGTTTCACTTTGGTGGTTGTTATCTTCATGTTCCCCACCGGGTTTGTTGGGCAGATCATGAAGCGAGTGCGTTCGTAAAACCAGTTAAAGGGCCGATATGACGGAACCACTAATCAAGACTTCTAACCTAAGCCTGGCCTTTGGTGGCGTGATTGCCGCCGACAATATCAATTTCGAGCTGCATGCTGGCGAACGTTTGGCCGTGATAGGGCAGAACGGCGCGGGCAAGACAACCTTTATTAATATCTGCACGGGTTATCTAGCGCCTTCCCAAGGCAAAGTCTATTTCGATGGCAAAGACGTCACCGCGATGGCACCACGCAATATCGTCCGACTTGGGCTGGGCCGGTCTTTTCAGCTGCCGCAGTTATTTTCCGAACACAGTGTTCGTGAGTGCATACAAATTGCCGCGGCACGGCGCAATAAAGAACTAAGTTGGTTTCGTTCGCTAGAAAGCACCGTCGACGCCCGCGAAGTCGATGAGACCCTGGCGCTGGTCGGGTTGTCCGGGGACGCAAACGAACTGTCCTTTGAACTGCCTGAAGGCAAACGCAAGCTGCTCGATGTAGCAATGGCCTTGGCTTTACGGCCCAAGTTGCTGATTATGGACGAGCCCACCAGCGGCGTCGCGTCAGAAGACAAGCATAGCTTGATGGAAACCGTGATGCATGCGCTCGACGAGCGCAAGGTTACTAGCTGGTTTGTGGAGCACGACGTGGATATCGTCGCACGCTACGCCACCCGGGTAGCAGCGTGGATCGCCGGCAAGGTCGCTGCAGACGGTACGCCTGCGCAAGTATTGAACGACCCGAAAATTAAAAGCGAAGTGCTAGGGACCTGAGCCATGCTTGAGCTATCTAATATCAACGTCGATCTGGCTGGCCACCGCATTTTGCGAGACGTCAGCGCCAAGTTTGAAAAGGGTCGCACCATCGGCATCGTGGGCCGTAACGGTGCCGGCAAAACCACACTATTGCGTTCCGTCATGGGGCTTATCAAAATTCGGTCTGGCCAGATTTTTTTTGACGAGATTGAATTAAGTCATTTGCCCGGGCACCAACGAGCGGCATTGAAAGTCGGGTATTCCCCCGAAGACCGCGTCATTTTTCCCACCATGTCAGTCCAGGAAAACCTTACCTTGCCCTGCGAGGTACAGGGCCAATCCAAAGCCCAGATCAAAGCGCGCATCGATACAGTGCTGAACGTCGTCCCACAGATTGAACCGATGCTGAATCGATCGGGGTCAGCCCTGTCGGGAGGGCAGGGCAAAATGGTCGCCTTGGGGCGGGCCGTGATGGTGGGTACTCGATTATTGATGCTGGACGAACCCTTTCAGGGCCTGGCGCCCAAACTGGCTCGTGAATATACCGAAGCGCTGGGGCGCCTGAAAGATATGCAGCCTGATATCTGCATCGTCATTACCGAATCAAATATTAAATTGCTGGGAAACATCCCTGACCAAATCTGGACGATTGAACGCGGCTCAATTGCCTTGAATTAAAGTTTGAAGATACGACACGGAGACACACTTTTATGACGCAAATGATTATCAATGGTAAGCAGGTCGATGCGGTAAGCAAGGCAACACTGGATGTCTGGTCGCCTACCGATGGCACGGTATTCACGACTATTCCCCGTGGGCAAGAAGCAGATGTCAACCTTGCCGTTACGGCAGCTCGTCAGGCGCTTAACGGCGACTGGGGTAAGCTGACAGCCATGGAGCGCGGGCGTCTCCTGACTCGTTTAAGCGAGAGCATACTCGAACACAAAGAAGAATTGGCGCAGCTCGAGTCCAAAGACACCGGCAAACCCCTGTCCACTTCGCGAGCCGACATCACCGTACTAGCTCGTTATTTCGAGTTCTACGGCGGCGCAGCCGACAAGGTTCATGGTGAAACTATTCCATTTCAGACTGATTATGCGGTGCAAGTCATTCGTGAACCTTTGGGCGTCACGGCGCATATCATTCCATGGAATTACCCTGCCCAGATGTTCGGGCGCAGTGTCGCACCCGCATTGGCAATGGGTAATGCCAGTGTCGTCAAGCCGGCCGAAGATGCATGCCTGTCTATTGTTCGCGTCGCTGAATTGGCACTCGAAGTCGGCTTTCCTGCCGGCGCCTTGAATGTCGTTACAGGACTGGGTGAGGAAGCCGGCGCAAGCCTGTCGAAGCATCACGATATCAATTTCGTGACGTTTACGGGTTCGAATGAAGTGGGTGTACTCGTTCAGCAAGCCGCAGCGCTCAACGCGGTGAAGTGCGTACTGGAATTAGGTGGGAAGTCTGCACACATTGTTTTTAATGACGCGAATTATAAGCTTGCGATCCCGGCGATCGTGAAAGGGATTGTCCACAACACCGGGCAAACATGCACGGCGGGAAGCCGTTTGCTAGTGCAAGAAGACATTTATTCTGATTTTGTTTCCGCGCTGGCGGAAGAATTTTCGAAGGTGCGCGCGGGTACACCAGAAATGGACTTAACTTGCGGTCCGGTCGTCAATAAGGCGCAATTCGATCGCGTCAATCGATACATTGAGAAAGGCTTAGCCGACGGGCTTAAAGTTGTTGCCGAAGGCAGCATCGCAGACGGCGTGCCCAAGGGCGGCTACTTTGTAAAGCCTACGCTCTTTAGTTCGCCTACCCACGATAGCGATTTGCTGACCCAGGAGATTTTCGGACCGGTTCTTGTGGCCTTGCCATTCAAGGATGAAGCCGATGCGATTCGACTTTCCAATGCCACCGATTATGGGCTCTTAGGCGCCGTATGGACCGAAAACGGTGGTCGTCAACAACGGGTTGCCCGTGGCATGAAATGTGGCCAGGTATACATCAACGGCTTTGGCGCAGGGGGCGGAGTAGAGCTGCCTTTCGGCGGGGTAAAGAAAAGCGGTCATGGCCGTGAAAAGGGCTTTGTCGCCCTCGAAGAAATGAGCACCACAAAAACCATCGTCCAGTTTTACGGCGAGTAAACAATAAGTACTTGGAGGCAGGCATGGGACAGTTGGAAGATAAAGTCGCAATCGTTACTGGAGCGGGCAGCGGTTTTGGCGAAGGTATCGCAAAACTATATGCCAAAGAGGGCGCAAAAGTCGTGATAGCCGACATCAATAAAAAGGCTGCCGATCGCGTTGCCAGCGAAATTGACGGTATTGGGCTGGCATTGGAAATCGATGTCTCGAACCGGGAACAAGTCGATAGCCTGATCAAATCGTGTCAGGCCGAGTTCGGCTCAATTGATATTGTTGTCAACAACGCTGCGATCACCCACAAAAATCAGCCCATGCTGGATGTCGACGAAGCGATGTTCGATCGCTTGTTCGACGTCAACGTAAAGTCAATTTATTACATGACGCAGGCCGTGGTACCGGTAATGCGGGCACAGGGCAAGGGGGTAATCCTGAATATTGGCTCGACCGCCGGAATTCGCCCGCGCCCTGGTTTAAGTTGGTACAACGCGACCAAAGGCGCCGTCAACGTATTGTCCAAATCCATGGCGGTGGAATTGGGGCCAGACAATATTCGGGTTAATGCCATATGTCCCGTGATGGGCATCACAGGTATGTTCGAGCTGTTCATGGGTTTGCCTGACACTCCGGAAAATCGCGCCAAATTTGTCTCCACGATTCCGCTGGGTCGCTTTTGCATGCCCTCTGACGTTGCTGCGGCTGCCTTGTTTTTGGCTAGTGACGCGGCCGAGTTCATCACCGGTGTCGAGTTTCCAGTCGACGGTGGCCGTACCGTTTAATCGTATTATCTTTGGATGATCCGCCCATGAAGATCAGAGCAGCGCTTCTGCGAGAAATAGGCATACCAGCGCCTTACGCCACGTCCCAGCCCTTGAGCATCGTCGATGTCGAGCTTGACCCGCCGGGTGCGGGCGAAGTTCTGATAAAAATCAGGGCGGCCGGCCTGTGCCATTCTGACTTGTCGGTGATCAATGGCGATCGCCCGCGTGGCGTTCCAATTGTTCTGGGGCACGAGTCTTCGGCAGAAGTCGTGGAAGTGGGGGCCGGCGTCACGGACCTTAAAGCCGGCGATCATGTGGTAATGGTTTTTGTGCCGGCCTGCGGATATTGCAATCCGTGCATGGAAGCCCGGCCCGCCTTATGCGAACCCGGCGCCTTTGCCAATACCCACGGCACCTTGCTGGGCGGGCACCGCCGCCTTCATATCGGCGACGAGTATCTGAATCATCATACCGGCGTTTCCTGCTTCGCCGACCACGCTGTCGTATCGCGGCGGTCCTGTGTGAAAGTGAATGTCGATATTACCCATCGAGAAGCGGCACTTTTTGGTTGCGCGGTATTGACGGGGGCTGGGGCGGTCATCAATCGGGCCAGAATCAAGGTGGGCGACACCGCTGCGGTCGTTGGCCTGGGCGGTGTAGGCCTAAGCGCATTGTTGGCGGCTGTCGCCGGCGGCGCGCGCCGAGTAGTGGCCGTCGACCTTAGCGACGACAAACTGCAGCTTGCGCGGGAACTAGGGGCGACTCACGTGATCAATCCCCGGAATGTCCGAACCGATGATGATCTTTACGAGATGGCGGGTGGCCGGGTCGATTATGGCTTCGATATGGCGGGCGCCGTCCCGGCATTCGAAACCGCCTACAAATTGACACGGCGTGGTGGGGCAACAATCACTTCGGGATTGCCCAATCCTAAATTGGCTTTTCCTTTATCGCTATCGCAAATGGTGGGCGAAGAGCGCGACATTCGCGGCAGTTATCTTGGCTCCGGCGTGCCGGCTATCGACATCAATCGCTACATCGATATGTACAAGGCAGGCCGATTGCCGGTAGACCGGCTTATGGGAAGGTCATTCTCGCTAGACCAGATCAACGAAGGATTCGATCATCTGGCATCAGGCAGCAGTCTGCGAGACGCCATCATCTTTTAACAGCAGTCAATCTTATAAAACCAACGGAGACATAAATGATAAAACATAGACTGGCATCCTTGTTGGGTGTTGCGCTCCTGGCGGGTACAAGCACACTCACCGTTGCTGCCGACAAGCCTAAAGAGCTCAATATTGGCATCTCGACCTATTTGTCGGGCTCTGCCTCCGTTTTTGGCGTGCCTGCCCGGGATGCGGCTGAAATTCTGATTAATGATATGAATGCCAATGGCGGTATTGGTGGCGTCAAGGTTGTACCCAGCTATATCGACGAGGGCGGAGGTGGCGAAAAGTTACTGTCCGAATATCGTCGCTTGGCCGAGGGCGGAACGCGCGTAATGCTTTCCGCAATTTCCAGCGGACATTGCAATATTGTTGCTCCGGTCGCAGAAGACCTCAAAGTGTTGAATGTGATGTGGGACTGCGGTACAGAGAAAGCCTTGGAGGGTAAAAACTATAAGTACGTAGTTCGAACCCAGGCCAATGCAACGACCGAGATGGTCGCTCAGGTCTTATATCTTATGAAGGTCAAGCCCGATTTCAAAACGCTCGCCATCGTCAACCAGGACTACGCCTGGGGACGAGATTCGCGCGATATCTTCCTGGCGGCATTGAAAAAGTTCAAGCCCGACGTCAAAGTCGTTGCGGAAATGTTCCCTAAATTTGGAGCAGCTGATTTCTCGACCGAAATCAGTCGCTTGCAGGCACTACGGCCAGACGTGATTCTTTCCACGTCGTGGGGCGGCGACCTGGACAACTTCGTGCGCCAGGCTTCGCAACGCAACCTATTCAAGAATTCAACCTTTGTATTGTCACTGGCAGAAAGCTCTCTGGAGCGCTTAGGAGGCTCTTTGCCTGAAGGCGTGATCGTGGGTGCTCGGGGTGATCATTACTTTCTCCACCCCGAGACCAAAGATGACCCCAAGCATGTGGAATTCGTGAAAAAATTTCACGACAAAACAGGCGCCTATCCCATCTACTCGGTCTACCACATGGTTCAGGCCCTCAATG
Source organism: uncultured beta proteobacterium (assembly GCA_963706785.1). Lineage (GTDB taxonomy): Bacteria > Pseudomonadota > Gammaproteobacteria > Burkholderiales > Burkholderiaceae_B > Pollutimonas. The sequence continues at coordinate 969,935 of CAVPNJ010000002.1, read as the reverse complement.
GCTTGAAAGCTGGGTACGAGAAAGCCCTGAAAGACACCGGAGGCGCGTGGCCAACCCCTGAGCAAGTCGCCGCGGCCATGCACGACGTTAGCTTCAAAGGCTTTGGTCGCGAAGTGAAAATGCATCGGTCCGACGGACAGGCATTAGAAGCTCAGCTTTTCGGCATCACCAAGAAAAGCGATAAGTATCCCTTCAAAATCTTGGAAGACATCACGATTATTCCGGCAGAATTGGTGACGCCACCGGTGACCGAAACCTCTTTGGGTTGGATTAACGACAGCCTGAAGCCTGAAGTATTGAAAAGCGACCAGATCAAAAGTTATAGCAACTGACCGGCGCCGTATCCGGTTCTGATCGCTGCAAAGCAAAAAAATACCCGCATCAGTTTATGGCCGAGGCGGGTATTTTCTTCCGATTCCAGAATAGAGCTCAATCCATAGAGTCAGACGCGAACTAGTTGGCTATGATGGATTCCAGTTCTTCTTGCAGCATTAGCCACTGCTCTTCCAACTCACCATGTTTTTTTACCAGTTCGCCATGCTCGCCCAGCACCTTAATGCGTTCATCCCGACGAGCGTCGGTATACAGATTGGTATCGGCAATTAGCGCATCTAGTTCACGCATACGCTGGCTGGTCTTTTCCATGTCGGCTTCAATCTTCTTCAACTTGCTGTCCAGAGGCTTGCGCAGTTCTGATACGCGTTGACGTTCTTCTGCTTCTAGCCGGCGCTGGGCCTTGCGATCGATGTTCGACGTTACCCCATCGATACATTGCACTTCGTTGCGGGCCTCGCTGCGCGCCGCAGCCGAACGCGCTGCCAGCCATTCCCGGTAGTCCTCCAGATCCCCATCGAACTCCTGAACCTGGCCATCAGCGACAATCCAGAAGCTGTCTACGGTAGTTCGCAACAAGTGTCGATCATGCGAAACCAGCAATACGCTACCCGCGAACTCGGCGAGCGCTCTTGCGAGCGCTTCTCGTGTATCGACGTCCAAGTGATTGCTCGGTTCATCCAATAGAAGCAGATTAGGTTTCTGCCAGACGATAAGGGCCAGAGCAAGGCGTGCTTTTTCTCCGCCCGACATGGGCGCGACCTTGCTGTTAACGGTGTCACCGCTGAAGCCGAATCCACCCAGATAGTTACGCAGTTCTTGCTCGCGCGTTTGTGGAGAGAGCCTGCTAAGGTGTTGTAGCGGAGTCGACTCGAGATCCAGCATATCAAGCTGATGCTGAGCGAAGTAGCCGATTTCAAGCCCCTTCGATGCCCGGCGTTCACCCGCGAGCACAGGAAGCTCCTCGGCTAAGGTTTTGATCAATGTGCTTTTTCCGGCGCCATTGACGCCCAGCACACCAATGCGCCCGCCGCCGCGCACCATCAACTTTACATTCTTCAGTACCGTTCTGGCTTCATTGCTTGCATCTTTATACCCAGTAGATACATTGTCTAGCACCAGGAGGGGATCCGGCATGCTGGTGGGAGTGGGAATGCGTATATCGATGCCCGCCTCAACCTGTAAAGGTGCCAAGACTTCCATTCGAGCGAGTGCCTTGACTCGGCTTTGTGCTTGTTTCGCTTTGGTTGCCTTTGCCTTGAAACGATCAATAAAGCCCTGCAGTCGCGCGGTTTCTCGAGTTTGGCGATCCCGGGCTAAATGGTTCTGGCGCAGCCGCTCTGCGCGTTGCGTCAGGAAGTCCTCGTAGCCGCCGCGATACCGCACAAGTTTGCCCTGGTCGAAATGCAGTATGGTCTTCGCCACGGCGTCCAGGAACTCGGTGTCGTGTGATATCAGCAGAACGGTGCCGTCATAGGCAGCCAGCCAGCGCTCCAGCCACAGCATGGCGTCCAGATCCAGGTGGTTGGTGGGCTCATCAAGCAATAGCAATTCCGAGGGCGCCATCAGCGCTCGGGCAAGCGAGAGCCGCATTTGCCAGCCGCCGGAGAAACTTTTCACAGGGTTAAGCCACTGGTCGGGCGCAAAGCCCAAGCCGGCCAACAACTGTTCGGCTCTGGAAGGGGCACTCCATGCATCGGCCTCTATTAGTGCCGACTCAAGCTCGGCGATACGGTGGCCATTATCGTCGTGCGTCCTTGAACGTTCGGCTTGCAAGCGTCGCAAATGCGTATCGCCGTCTATAACGAATTCGCGAGCGGGAAGATCGATAGCACTGATTTCCTGTTCGACGCTGGCGATACGCCACCCTGTCGGTAGAAATACGCTTCCGGCGTCTGCGTCCAGGCGTCCCTGCAGCAAAGAGAATAAGGTGGATTTTCCAGCGCCATTCTTGCCTACAATGCCCACCCGTTCACCCGGGTTAATGACGAAATCTGTTTCGTCGAGCAGTACTTTGACGCCTCGACGCAGTGTTAAACCTGTTGCACGAATCACGACGCTAACTGTTCCCGGGTAAGGAGCAAAATCTGGTCTTCTGTGTTTTCGGTGCTAAGCCACACTGGGTCCAGATCGGGAAATGCGGCGATGAAGTTTTCGTATTCATTGCCGATTTCTAATATGAGCAGTCCGCCGGGTGCCATGAAGTCGGGCGCCGCCACCAATAGGCGCCGAATCAAGTCCATGCCATCCTCACCACCGGCCAGTGCCATGGTCGGCTCGTGCCGATATTCGGCAGGCAGGCCTTCCATTGAGTGGTTATTGACGTAAGGCGGGTTGCAGATAATGACTTGATATTCGCACTGAGGCAGTTGGTCGAAGAGGTCGCTGCGATGTGTTGTGATGCGGCCATCCAGACCCGATAGCTCAATGTTTTCGTCGGCCACTTCAAGTGCATTTTCAGAAAGGTCGACAGCATCGACCTGCGCATTCTCGAAGGCCACTGCGGCTAGTACGGCCAGACAACCCGAGCCAGTGCACAGATCCAGGACAAAATTAATTTCTGCCGGGTCTGCCACCCAAGGACTCAGGCCGTTGGACAATAATTCTGAAATTGGAGACCGGGGAACGATGACGCGCTGATCGACAACAAAGCGATGACCTTGCAGCCACGCTTCGCCGGTAAGGTAAGCCGCCGGCACCCGTTCATTCATGCGCTGATCCACCAGTTTAAGGAAACGCTCGCGCTCTTCGGGCAGTACCCGGGCATCAAGAAACGGATCCAGTGTATCCAGGGGTAGATGTAGGGTGTGTAGCAGTAAATAGGCCGCTTCGTCCCAGGCGTTGTCACTGCCATGTCCAAACGACAGTTTGGAATTGTTGAACTGCGTAATTGCATAGCGCAGCAGATCCCGAAGGGTGTATAGCTCTTGGTGGGCGGTGTCGTACATGAGTTTTCCAATCAGGCCGTAACAAGCAGAAGATGTTCGAGTGTACGGCGATAGATGTTTTTCAAGGGTTCAAGCGCATCCAGGCTTACGTGCTCATTGAGTTGATGGATGCTTGCGTTGACTGGGCCGAACTCGACGACTTGCGGGCAAATCGCTGCAATAAAGCGGCCATCCGAGGTGCCGCCGGTTGTCGATAATTCCGTTGTGATGCCCGTTTCGTCTTGAATTGCCAAGGACAAGGCGGCGCTGAGTTCACCCCGTGGAGTCAGGAAGGGTTGCCCTCCTAGTGTCCATTCCAGATTGTAGTCGAGCTTATTTTTCTCAAGAATACCGGCTACCCGTTCCTTCAAGGATTCGGGAGTGCTGGCCGTCGAGAATCGAAAATTGAAATCCAGCACTGCAGTGCCTGGTACAACGTTCGTTGCACCGGTGCCCGAGTGCAGATTGGACACCTGGAAAGTGGTCGGCGGAAAGTACTCGTTGCCCGCATCCCATTCCTGATCGGCAAGTTCTACCAGCGCTGGGGCAAGTAAATGTATAGGATTGCGTGCAAGATGAGGATAGGCGACGTGACCCTGCTTACCTTTGATGGTCAGCCGGCCCGATAAGGATCCGCGTCTGCCATTTTTTACCGTATCGCCCAAGGCATCGACCGACGTGGGTTCACCAACTATGCAATAGTCGAGTTCTTCCCCTCGTTGAATTAGCGCTTCGCATACTTTCACGGTACCATCAATTGAAGGACCTTCTTCGTCAGAAGTTATCAGCAAAGCAATTGAGCCCGGGTGATCCGGGTGGCTTGCTACGAATTCCTCGGCGGCAATCACGAAAGCGGCGATAGAGCTTTTCATGTCGGCCGCTCCACGCCCGTAAAGCATGCCATCGCGTTCGGTCGGCGTAAATGGCTCGCTGTCCCAACCTTCCAGCGGGCCGGTAGGAACTACGTCAGTGTGCCCCGCGAACGCGAGCAACGGTTGCGTATTGCCGCGGCGTGCCCACAGATTGGTGACATCGCCAAATACCAGGCTTTCACAAACAAAGCCTGCGGCCTCGAGCCGACTGGACAGGACTTGCTGGCAGCCATGGTCGGCTGGTGTGATCGATGGCCTTGTGATCAGGTCCTTGGTAAGTTGAAGCACAGCGGAATCGGACATCAGGCCCTCAGCAAGTCGTTAACACTGGTTTTGGATCGCGTCTGGGCGTCTACGCGCTTCACAATGACGGCACACGCCAGACTATGAGACCCATCGGCTGATGGCAGCGAACCCGGTACGACGACCGACCCCGACGGCACGCGTCCGTACATGATTTGGCCGGTAGCACGATCGTAAATTTTCGTGCTCTGGGACAAAAATACCCCCATGGCCAAGACCGAATTTTCTTCTACGATGACGCCCTCCACGACTTCCGAACGCGCACCGATAAAGCAATTATCTTCGATAATGGTCGGATTTGCCTGCAAGGGTTCAAGCACGCCTCCTATGCCAACGCCGCCGGATAGGTGAACGTTCTTGCCGATTTGGGCGCATGACCCAACGGTGGCCCAGGTATCGACCATGGTGCCTTCGTCGACATAGGCACCAATATTCACATAGGACGGCATCAAAACTACATTCTTGCCAATGAAGGCACCCTTGCGTGCTACGGCAGGAGCGACGACTCGGAAACCGCCCTCGGAGAAGCGTTGAGCATCGTAAGATTCGAACTTAGTCGACACCTTATCGTAGAACTGCAGCGGACCCTGTCCTGACACAACATTGTTTTCCAACCGAAAGGACAATAGCACCGCTTTCTTGATCCACTGATGGACCACCCAGTTGGCCTCTATCTTCTCGGCAACGCGTAGTGCGCCAGTGTCCAGCGCGGCTATGGTTGCCTGTACGGCCTCGCGTATACCGGAATGTCCCGATGTCGGTGAAAATTCAGCGCGGTTTTCCCATGCCTGTTCTATCGTGCGTTGCAGATCTATCGTCATAGGCGTTGTAGTCGTTTGTTTAATGCATTGTTCTGAAAAGTCCGGGGCCGATCTTGCGACCTCCCGGTGGGGGTACGTTTGAAACCGGTTTACAGCGCTGCCTCGTGTATAAGAAAGTCCGCAATGCGTTCTGCAGCTTCTACGCACTGTTCCTTAGGAGCGACCAAGGCAATGCGTATGCGTCCCGCTCCCGGGTTGATGCCATGGGCTTCGCGTGCCAGATAGCTGCCCGGCAGGGTGGTCACGCCGGTCGCTCCGTATAGGTCGCGCACAAAGTCGGCATCTGCGTAAGGGGTTTGCGCCCATAAATAGAACGAGGCGTCAGGCCAGCCGGTATGCAAATGCGCGCCTAGTATCGGCAAGATTGCGTCGAACTTTTCCCGATAAAGACGGCGGTTCTCGACCACGTGGGCTTCGTCGTTCCACGCGGCGACGCTGGCCTGCGAAACCACTGGGCTTATGGCACTGCCATGGTAGGTGCGATAAAGTAAAAACTGCTTGATCAGGCGGGCGTCGCCAGCAACAAATCCTGATCGCAAGCCCGGCACGTTCGAGCGCTTGGAAAGGCTCGAAAAGCACACAAGATTTCGAAAGTCGTGGCGTCCTAGCCGGCTGGCGGCTTGCATGCCGCCCAAAGGCTTGTTGACTTCGTCGAAGTAGATTTCCGAATAGCATTCGTCAGAGGCAATGACAAAGCCATACTCGTCGGACAGTGAAAAAAGCTTCTTCCAGATGTCCAGTGACATTACGTTGCCCGCGGGATTGCCCGGCGAGCACACAAATAGCAATTGCGTCTTGCGCCACACTTCGGCAGATACCGCATCCCAGTCGTAGCCGAACTTAAGCCTAGCTTCAGCGTTGACGAAATAGGGTTGCGCACCCGCGAGCAACGCCGCACCTTCGTAAATTTGATAAAAAGGATTAGGGCAGACGACAAGCGCATCGGCATTCGGTTCGACCACTGTTTGGGCAAAGGCGAATAGTGCTTCGCGCGACCCCAAAGCTGGCAACACTTGCGTTTCAGGGTCTGGCCGGGCCATATCGTAGCGACGCGCAATCCAGTCGGCAATAGCGCCGCGCAAAATGGGATCGCCCTTGGTCGGTGGGTATACCGACAGACCATCCATGGCACTTTGCATCGCTTCCACGATAAGCCGCGGTGTGGCGTGCTTTGGTTCGCCTATCGATAGATTAATTAGATTCAGATGAGTCGGCGGAGTATTGGCTTGCGCCAGCAAAAGCCGAAGCTTTTCGAACGGATAAGGTTGAAGCTCGCTTAATCTGGGATTCATGGCTGCCGCAGCGACAATAAGTAAGCTAGCGATTTTAACAGGCGCCGTTATGAAGCGCTTGCTTGGTTCGGCCTTAAATAACGCAGAGCTCCGGCGCTTACGAATCGACAGGGTTGTCCGATTGTATGCCTGGCGTTTTTTTACTTCTGTGCTTTCTGTGTTTTTACACCGGCCACCAATGGCGCGGTGCTGCGCAATGGCTGCGCAAAACAATATTTGGTGCGAACGGAGAGACTCGAACTCTCACACCTCTCGGCGCCAGAACCTAAATCTGGTGCGTCTACCAATTCCGCCACGTTCGCATGTAAGGAAGCCCGCTAGTTTAACGGCATTTTCACCGCAATGCAAATTACAAGTCCGGCGGTTGCGGGACGATCCCGATCAGTAAACCGGCGCCTCACCCGCAGGGCGTCGTTTGAACCGACGGTGTACCCAGTAATACTGCTCTGGAAACTGTCTGACCTGTTGTTCTAGAAATTGGTTCAGACGCAGCGAGTCGGCAGTGGTATCACCGGAAGGAAAGTTTTCTAGAGCTTCGAATATTGTTAGCTTGTAGCCGCGATAATTTGGCGCAACCTGCGCTATAAATGGCACGACCCGCGCGCGACCAAGCTGCGCAAGCCGCGACACCACGGTAAGTGTGCATGCTTGCACGCCGAAAAAAGGCACAAACACAGAATCTCGCAGGCCGAAATCCATATCTGTCGCCAGCATGATCGGCTTGCCGGATTTAAGCACCTTTAAAATTTCGCGCGCACTGCCGCTGCGCGGAATCATCTCGGCGCCGAAACGACCGCGTTGCTTACGTGAAATGTCGTCGGTGACTTTATCGGACATTGGTGTATAAATCGATGCGACGGGATGCTGGGACGAGTAGTACATGCAGCCAGCTTCGATGGCCGCGAAATGGAAGCCCAGGAAAATGGTGGGCTGTTCGTATCTATCTTTTAGCTCAATCGCACTATCTAGTTGAACCAGGTCGGACAAGGTTTGGGCGTTGCCATACCACTGGGTTCCGCGTTCCAGATAGCTGCGGATGACCTGACCGAAAGCGGCGCGTCCAAGATGCTGGCGTTCGTCCTCGGTTTTTTCGGGAAAACATAATCGGAGATTAGTCTGCAGAATGCGCTTTCGCTTGCCGGGTATCGAATAAAGCACTGAGCCGAGAGCTTCACCGAATCGTGCCACGAGCCCGTACGGCAGGGCGGATAAAATCCGCAGAATGCTGGAAGTTAAGGTGCTTTGTATACTGTTTTTCATTATGTGGGGTCCTTCAGTAAGGAACCCGTGTCGGAATAGTGCTAGGGTTTACCAGATGGTGAATGCATCCTACCACGGGCAATCGGCACCCACGCTGGTCCTTACATAAGGATTTGAATTAGCTTGTTTCAGAATTCAGGCTATAGTTCGAAACAAGAGCGGTTACATCGATATCGTGAGTTTCCGGTAAAATGTTCTGTTCATTGTTCAATTACTCATTTAAATAGGTCCCTAATGCAGCCTGTGGTTGAAAAATTATCCGGCCTGGAGCGCCGCGTTGATCTGGTCGTGTCGATCGCCGACGTCGAGAAAGAAGTCCAGGCGCAACTGAAACGCGTCGCACGCACCGCGAAAGTCCAAGGTTTTCGCCCGGGTAAGGCTCCACTGTCCCTGATCGAGCGTAGTCACGGGCCTGGCATCCGCTACGACGTCATCAATACCGAAGTGGGACGTTCACTTGATAAAGTCATTGGCGAGACCAAATTACGGGTTGCAGGTACCCCTAATCTGGAACCAAAGACTGAAGGCGTTGAAGAGGGCAATATGGCTTTCTCTGCCACTTTCGAGGTGTATCCGGAAGTCCCGGTTCCCGACCTGGCCACATTGCAAGTCAAGCGAGCCAAAGTCGAAGTAGGCGACGCAGAAGTTCAACGCACAATCGATATTCTGCGCAAGCAGCGCGCCACCTACGATGTGCGTGAAGGCCGCGAAGCCCAAGATGACGACCGCGTCACGCTTGACTTCGCAGGCACCATCGACGGCGTCGCATTTGACGGTGGCACCGCGGAAAAATTCCCCTTCGTCTTGGGTCAGGGTCGCATGCTGCCCGAGTTCGAAACGGCCGTGCGCGGAATGAAAGCGGGTGAATCGAAAACTTTCCCGCTTAGTTTCCCTGAAGAATACGGCAGCAAGGAAGTCGCTGGTAAAACAGCCGAATTCAAGATCACGGTAACCGAGGTTGCTGAACCCGTCTTGCCTGAAATGAACTCCGAATTCGCGAAGTCTTTGGGCCAGCCGGAAGGCGACGTCGAGAAACTTCTAGCCGACGTTCGTGCCAACATCGAGCGCGAAGTCAAGTCGCGCGCACAGGCCCGCACAAAAAGCAGCGTAATGGATGCCCTCATCGCGGCATGCTCCTTCGACGTTCCAAAGTCTTTGGTTCAGAACGATACGCAGGGCCGTGTCGCTGCAGCTCGCGAAGAGCTCAAGCAACGCGGTGTGCCTAACGCTGAGTCCATGCCGATCCCGGCAGAAGCTTTTACCGCCGAATCCGAGCGCCGTGTCCGTCTGGGCTTGCTGGTGTCAGAACTTGTTCAAAGCGCCGACCTTCAAGCCAAGCCAGAGCAGGTCCGCACCCGCATCGAAGAATTCGCCCAGAACTACGAGCAGCCAGCTCAAGTAGTGGCTTATTATCTTTCCGACCGTCAGCGCCGTGCCGAAATCGAAGCGATTGTGCTGGAAGACAACGTTGTGGAATATGTATTGTCCAAAGCTCAAGTTGCGGACGAGGACGTTGCATTCGACGAACTGATGGGGACCAACTAAATGTCACGATTTACCGATTTTTACGCCTCAATGTATGGTGGTGACTCGGTGACCCCTTCGGGGTTGGGCTACGTGCCTATCGTGATTGAACAGTCGGGCCGAGGCGAGCGCTCATACGACATCTATTCGCGGCTGTTGCGCGAGCGCGTCATTTTCTTCGTTGGCCCGGTCAACGACCAGTCTGCCAATCTGGTCGTGGCGCAACTGCTGTTCCTCGAGTCCGAGAACCCGGACAAAGATATTTCTCTGTATATCAACTCGCCGGGCGGGTCGGTCTACGCCGGGCTGGCTATTTATGACACGATGCAGTTCGTCAAGCCCGATGTCTCCACATTGTGCACTGGCATCGCCGCCAGCATGGGTGCTTTCTTGCTCGCGGCTGGCACAAAGGGCAAGCGCTACTCATTGCCCAATTCCCGCATCATGATTCACCAGCCGTCGGGCGGGGCCCAGGGGCAGGCATCCGATATCCAGATCCAGGCTCGCGAAATTCTTAGTTTGCGCGAACGCCTGAATAACATTCTGGCTCATAGCACAGGCCAACCCGTCGAACGCATTGCCGAAGACACCGAGCGTGACAATTTCATGTCGGCCGAAGATGCGGTATCGTATGGTTTGGTAGATAAAGTACTGGTCTCGCGCACTGACGAGGCGTAAAAAGGGCCAGCCGGTCGATGAGCGCACAGCGCGTTCATCGGTTATTACTAGACAGGGCGACTACCCCTCGGCCTGTCCACTGAACTGAACGAAGAGTTTTATGCCCGAAAAAAAAGGATCGGCGGACGATAAAGTATTGCATTGTTCGTTTTGCAATAAAAGCCAGCACGAGGTTCGCAAGCTGATCGCCGGACCCTCGGTTTTTATTTGCGATGAATGTATAGACCTCTGCAACGATATCATCCTTGAAGAAACACAGGAAGCGGCTCGCGATGCGATCCGCAACGAACTGCCTACGCCCCATGAAATCAAGAGCTTCCTCGATGGTTACGTCATAGGGCAAGATACCCCGAAGCGGACCCTCGCTGTAGCGGTTTACAACCACTACAAACGCATTCGCTATGGCGACGTTAAAGGCGACGAAGTAGAGCTCTCAAAGAGCAATATTCTGCTGATCGGCCCCACCGGTTCAGGTAAAACGCTACTGGCTCAAACTCTGGCTCGTATGCTGGATGTTCCGTTTGTCATGGCCGATGCCACGACCCTGACAGAGGCCGGCTACGTGGGCGAAGACGTCGAAAACATCGTTCAGAAGTTGCTCCAGAATTGTAATTACGATGTCGAGAAGGCGCAGCGCGCCATTATCTACATCGATGAAATCGACAAAATATCCCGAAAGGCCGACAACCCGTCCATTACCCGCGACGTGTCCGGCGAAGGCGTTCAACAAGCGCTGCTCAAGCTTATTGAGGGAACAGTTGCGTCGGTTCCCCCACAGGGCGGGCGCAAGCATCCCAACCAGGACTTTGTTCAGGTTGATACGACCAATATATTATTCATTGTCGGTGGCGCTTTTGATGGCCTCGATAAGGTCATTCGCGATCGTACAGAACGTTCAGGTATTGGTTTCTCGGCATCCGTGCGGGCCAAATCCGAACGTGGTGTGGGCGAGCTTTTTGCTGAAGTTGAACCCGAAGATCTGATCAAGTTCGGGTTGATCCCCGAACTGGTGGGACGTCTGCCTGTGGTGGCTACCCTAGAAGAGCTTCAGGAAAGCACTCTTATCCGGATTCTCACCGAGCCCAAGAACTCCTTGCTTAAACAGTTTCAAAAACTGTTCGAGATGGAAGAGGTTGAGCTCGACGTGCGGCCAGAGGCGCTGGCTGCCATTGCCAAGCGTGCCATTGGGCGGCGCACCGGAGCTCGCGGACTACGCTCTATCGTGGAACAGGCCTTGCTTGGAACGATGTATGAACTTCCATCCCAAAAGAACGTCAAACGTGTAGTGGTCGATGAAAACGCCGTCACAGGGAAGGGCGCACCTCTGCTCATATACCAAGACGACGCCGAAGCAACCACCGATAGTCGGCAAGATGCGCCGAAGAAATTAAAGGATGCTGCCGCCTGAGGATTTCTACAGAATAACCCTAGGCGAAATAGGTATTCGGGGTTGTCGACTTGAAAATTTGGCCATCGTCACTACATACAATTACAGGTAGTACTACAAAAGGGAGGCCTTAGCTTCCCTTTTGTATCTAGAGGTCAATTTTAAGGAAATTACTATGTCTGCGAGCCAGATTCTTTCTTCAGAACCCACGGACTTGCCGCTGTTGCCCTTGCGCGACGTGGTGGTATTTCCGCACATGGTGATTCCTCTGTTTGTTGGACGCCCACGCTCCATCAAGGCGCTTGAACTGGCCATGGAAGCAGGCAACAACATTATGCTGGTCGCGCAGAAGTCGGCTGGCAAAGACGATCCCACCCCCGAAGATTTGTACGAAATCGGTTGCGCTGCAAGCATCTTACAGATGCTGAAACTGCCCGATGGCACGGTCAAGGTCTTGGTCGAAGGCCTTCAACGTGCACGTATCCAGAAAGTCAGCGATGCCGAAACGCACTTTATGGCGCTGGTTGTGCCGGTCGAGCCCGACTCCACTGAAGGTGCCGAATCCGAGGCGCTGCGCCGCGCCGTGGTTGCGCAGTTCGAACAGTACGTCAAGCTGAACAAGAAGATTCCGCAAGAGATTCTCACTTCTCTTACCGGAATTGACGATGCTGGCCGCTTGGCCGACACCATTTCTGCGCATCTGCCGCTGAAGCTCGAGCAAAAGCAGCAGATGCTCGAAGTGACCGGCACGGCCGAGCGGTTGGAAAGCTTGCTTTCGCAACTCGAATCCGAGATCGACATTCTTCAAGTCGAGAAGCGCATTCGTGGGCGCGTCAAGAAGCAAATGGAAAAAAGCCAGCGCGACTACTATCTGAATGAGCAGGTCAAGGCAATTCAGAAAGAGCTCGGCGAAGGTGAAGATGGCGCCGATATCGAAGAACTCGAGAAAAAGATAGCGGCAGCTCAATTGCCGAAAGAAGCACAAAAGAAAGCAGATTCCGAACTTAAGAAGCTTAAGTTAATGTCGCCGATGTCCGCCGAGGCCACGGTAGTGCGCAACTATATCGATACGCTTATTGCCTTGCCATGGCGCAAGAAGAATCGTATCAATAACTCAATTTCCAACGCCGAATCGGTTCTTGACGCAGATCATTACGGACTGGAAAAAGTTAAAGAACGCATTATTGAGTATCTCGCTGTACAGCAGCGTGTTGACAAGCTGAAAGCACCGATCCTGTGTCTGGTCGGCCCTCCGGGCGTCGGCAAGACGTCTTTGGGTCAGTCCATAGCTCGTGCCACAAACCGCAAGTTTGTGCGGATGGCGCTGGGCGGCGTGCGTGATGAAGCTGAAATTCGAGGCCATCGCCGCACATACATTGGATCCATGCCCGGAAAGATCCTGCAGAACATGACTAAAGTTGCGGTACGCAACCCCTTGTTTCTGCTTGATGAAATCGACAAGATGGGCGCCGATTTCCGTGGCGATCCTTCATCGGCATTGCTTGAAGTTTTGGATCCTGAACAAAATCACACGTTCCAGGACCACTACATCGAGGTCGATTTCGATCTGTCCGATGTCATGTTTGTGGCAACCAGCAATACGCTCAATATTCCACCAGCTTTGCTCGACCGTATGGAGGTCATACGTCTGTCTGGCTACACCGAAGATGAAAAGGTGCATATTGCCTTTGATCATCTATTGCCCAAGCTGATGAAGAACAACGGCGTCCAAGAGGGTGAGGTCACAATCGAGGAATCCGCGGTTCGGGATGTTGTTCGTTATTACACACGCGAAGCGGGAGTACGTGCGCTCGAACGCGAGATCAGTAAGATTTGCCGCAAGGTCGTCAAGAAAATGCTTGCGACGAATCCCGCTGTTAAGTCGCGCGGTAAGCTGGTTCACGCAAAGCCTATCGAACGCGTTATTGTCAATTCTGAAAACCTCAGCGATTTTCTGGGCGTACGTCGTTTCAGTTTCGGCATGGCCGAGAAAGAAAACAAGGTAGGCCAGGTCACCGGTTTGGCTTGGACAGAAGTGGGCGGCGATTTGCTGACCATTGAAGTGGCAGACATGCCGGGTAAGGGCGCGGTACTGCGTACCGGTTCGTTGGGCGACGTCATGAAAGAATCTGTCGAAGCCGCTCGCACCGTTGTTCGGGCTCGCGCCCAAAAATGGGGTATCCCTAACACGGCATTCGAAAAGCGCGATTTGCACGTCCACTTCCCTGAAGGTGCAACGCCAAAAGACGGTCCGTCGGCGGGTATTGCAATTACGACGGCAATGGTCTCGGCCCTGACCGGAATTCCTGTTCGGGCAGATGTGGCCATGACAGGCGAAATTACCTTGCGCGGTGAAGTGCTCGGTATTGGCGGCCTGAAGGAAAAGCTTTTGGCAGCTCATCGCGGCGGTATCAAACTGGTGATGATTCCCGAGGAAAACGTGAAAGACCTGGCCGAGATTCCGGACAACGTCAAGAACCATCTCGAGATTATTCCGGTTCGCTGGATTGACCGTGTATTGGAAGTGGCACTGCAGGACATGCCGACTCCGCTATCCGACGAAGAAGTCGCACGTTTGGCGGCTGAATCGATCGCCAATGCGAAGCGGTCCGACGACACCTCTGGTGGGTTGATGAAGCACTAATGCGGCGCGGTATCGGCCCGTAATTTTTCGGCCGATAATGATAAGGGACACTCCACGGAGTGTCCCTTTGTTTTACGGCGGGCATGGCAGGGTCTAGATATGCCCTGAGCACATTAATGTAATGGCGTCGTTCGGATCAAACCTACCGCAATGCCTTCGAGCGAAAATTCGTCGTCGGGAGCCACGATAATGGGTTGAAAATCAGGATTTTCGGGAAGGAGCTGGATACGATCGCCGATTCTAGACAAACGTTTTACGGTGACTTCGTCACCTAGGCGGGCCACCACTATCTGGCCATTGCGGGCGTCGGGCGTTTTCTTGACGGCAAGCAAATCGCCGTCGAGGATACCGGCGTCGCGCATGCTTAAGCCGCGCACACGCAGAAGGTAGTCGGGGGTCTGGCTAAATAAAGCGGGTTCGATTCCGATTTCGCGCTCGACATGTTCGGCAGCAAGTATAGGATTGCCGGCGGCGACACGGCCCACTACAGGAATCAATAATTGCGTAAGGGCATTGGCAGCGTGTTCAAGCGAGGCGGCGATGCCGTTACTGCTTGGGGTTTCGATTAAGCGTATGCCACGAGAGGCGCCAGCGGTAAGTTCGATCGCCCCTTTTTTGGCCAGGGCTTTTAAGTGATCTTCCGCGGCGTTGGCGGATTTGAATCCCAGAGCACGCGCGATTTCGGCACGTGTAGGTGGGAAGCCTGTACGCGAGATTTCGGTACGGATTAGGTCGAGGATTTGTTGCTGACGCTCGGTAAGCTTGACGGCCATGTTAATCCAGACTGTGTTTATATACAGTCTGGATTTTGCAACACTTTGGCTAAAAGAGCAAGCGTTAAGCCAGAACTTTTGCTATGGATGACGCGACGTAGTCGATATTGCGGCTGTTCAGAGCAGCTACGCAGATACGGCCGCTACTTACTGCGTAAACGCCGAATTCTTCTCGCAAGCGGTCAACTTGAGCCGCTGTCAGGCCCGAGTACGAGAACATTCCGCGTTGCTTCAGAACAAAATCGAAGTCTTGTGTAATGCCATGCTCTTTCAGCTTCGCAACCAGCTGAATGCGCATTGCGCGAATGCGTTCACGCATGCCGGTAAGTTCGTCAGCCCACAGGCTGTAGAGCTCGGGCGTATTAAGCACTGTAGAAACTACTGTGCCGCCGTGCGTCGGCGGGTTGGAGTAATTAGTGCGGATGACGCGCTTGAGCTGGCTGAGCACTCGTGCGGATTCATCTTTACTTGAGGTAACCAGGGTAAGGGCACCGACGCGTTCGCCATAAAGCGAGAACGACTTCGAAAAAGATGAGCTAACCAGCATAGTCATGTCGCGTTCTGCGAACAGCCTGACAACCGCGGCGTCTTCCTCAATTCCGTCGCCGAAGCCTTGGTAAGCAATATCCAGGAATGGAACCAGCTTCTTGTCTTCTACAACCTGAACGATCTGTTGCCATTGTTCAAACGAGGGGTCGACGCCGGTTGGATTGTGGCAGCATGCGTGAAGCACGACCACGGTTTGCTCGGGCAAGCCCTGTAGGCCCGCCAGCATACCAGCGAAGTCCAGGCCGCGAGTGTCCGGGTCGTAGTAAGGATAGGTATCAACCGTGAACCCGGCGCGCTCGAAAAGCGCGCGATGGTTTTCCCAGCTGGGATTGCTAATTACTACTTTGGAGTTGGGTAGCAATTGTTTTAGGAAGTCTGCGCCAATTTTAAGAGCACCGGTACCGCCTAAAGCCTGCGCGGTCAGGACTCGACCAGAGCTTACCAGGGGTGAATTTGCGCCGAAGAGCAGGGTTCGGGCGCCGTTGTTGTACCCGGGAATTCCTTCTATTGGCAGGTAACCACGTGCAGCAGCAGCTTCGATGCGCGCGACTTCGGCTTTACGAACGGCTTGTAAAAGCGGCAGCCGACCCTCATCATCGTAATAAACACCTACCCCAAGGTTGACCTTGCCTGTGCGTGTATCTGCGTTATATTGTTCATTCAGGCCCAGAATAGGGTCGCGCGGGGCGAGTTCGACTGATTCGAATAGTGAGTTCATTTGGATGATTTCAGATGAAAAGGGGACAATAAAGAATGGAAATGGAGAACGGTATCAATAGTGTGATAATAAGGGGTTTACCCTAAATATGTCCAGCATGATTGCCCCTGCGCCTGGTTTCATCGAATACCCCAATAGCCCATTTCAGCTTTTCCAGCCATACCCGCCGGCCGGGGATCAGCCGGCGGCCATCGAGGCGTTGGTCGAAGGCATGGGCGATGGCCTCATGTTCCAGACTCTGTTGGGGGTCACGGGGTCGGGAAAGACCTACACGATGGCCAACGTGATAGCCCGTACCGGAAGGCCGGCTATTGTTCTGGCTCCCAACAAAACGCTTGCGGCCCAGCTTTATGCTGAAATGCGCGATTTTTTCCCAAATAACGCCGTTGAATACTTCGTCTCGTATTACGACTATTACCAGCCCGAAGCTTACGTGGCGGCGCGCGACCTATTCATCGAGAAAGACTCTTCCATAAACGAACATATCGAACAGATGCGTTTGTCGGCGACCAAAAGCTTGCTCGAGCGGCGGGACACGATTATTGTCGGTACGGTTTCATGTATTTACGGCATAGGAAATCCAGGCGACTACCACGCCATGGTGCTAATGCTTAGATCCGGAGACCGGATCGGGCGCCAGGAATTGCTGGGTCGCCTCGTGGCAATGCAGTACGAACGAAACGATGTCGAGTTTACGCGAGGCACTTTCCGGGCCAGGGGCGAGATCATTGATGTGTTTCCCGCCGAGCACGCCGAACTTGCGCTTCGCATAACCTTGTTCGACGACGAGGTCGAATCCCTTGAAATGTTTGATCCCCTTACGGGTAAGATCAAGCAGAAGATTACACGTTTTACCGTCTTTCCCAGTTCTCATTACGTGACGCCGCGCGAGACCGTACTCCGCGCAATCGAGACAATTAAACAAGAACTACGCGAACGTGTCGCGTTTCTGCTGTCCGACGGCAAGCTGGTAGAAGCTCAGCGTCTCGAGCAGCGTACTCGCTTCGATCTGGAAATGCTTCAAGAGCTTGGCTTCTGCAAGGGGATTGAAAACTACTCGCGACATTTGTCTGGCGCTGCGCCGGGTGAGCCTCCGCCTACACTGATCGACTATCTGCCCGCAGATGCCCTGATGTTTATCGATGAAAGTCATGTAACCTTGGGGCAGCTCAGCGGCATGTACCTGGGCGATCGCTCGCGCAAGTCGACACTGGTGCAGTTTGGCTTCCGGCTTCCGTCAGCCATTGATAATCGTCCATTAAAGCTCGAAGAGTTCGAGCAACGTATGCGCCAATGTGTATTCGTTTCGGCGACGCCGGCGGCGTACGAAAAGGAACATTCCGACAATGTCGTCGAGCAAGTGGTGCGGCCTACTGGCTTGGTCGATCCCGAGGTCGAAGTTCGACCGGCGATCACCCAAGTGGATGACTTGTTGGGCGAGATCAAGAAGTGTGTGGCGGTAAAAGATCGTGTGCTTGTCACTACCCTGACCAAGCGGATGTCCGAAGACCTAACGGACTATCTAAGTGAAAGTGGCATAAAGGTGCGGTATTTGCATTCGGATATCGACACGGTCGAGCGGGTCGAAATAATCCGCGACTTACGTCTCGGCGTCTTCGATGTGTTGGTAGGCATCAACTTGCTCCGCGAGGGGCTTGATATTCCCGAGGTATCGCTCGTAGCGATTCTCGACGCGGACAAAGAAGGCTTTCTGCGTTCCGAGCGTAGCTTGATCCAAACCATGGGGCGCGCGGCGCGTAACCTTAACGGTCGAGCTATTTTGTATGCTGATCGCATCACCGATTCGATGCGGCGCGCTATGGATGAAACCGAGCGTCGTCGACTCAAGCAATTGGACTTCAATAAGGTCCATGGAATTACGGCTCGCGGAGTTAGCAAGGCAGTACGAGAAATGATAGATGGAGTCCTAGTGACTCCTATCGAGAAATCCGACGCTGATGATATTTCGCCTGATATTCTGCATGATGACAAATCCCTCGCTAAAGAGATTCGGCGTCTGGAAAAATTGATGATGGATCATGCCAAGAATCTAGAATTTGAACAGGCAGCCGCGGCACGGGACGCGCTTAATCGGTTGAAACAAATGGCCTTGTTTTCATAAAGTAACGATCGAGGTCACCTAAACCTTTTTATATGAAAAAAATTGTTGCAGAATTGCGACAATGATCTCATTTTAAGAAGATTGTCATAAGCATATGCGGAAATAACACGTATTAACTTCCCGGTCGTCCTTATTCGCCATTGCCATTTTTTGCCGCTTCAACAGCAGTTTCCCGCTCAGCTCTCGGGGACAATTCACGCGTATACCGACCATAGAAAAAGCCTCCTAAGGTACTGGTAAACCAAAGTTTTTATTTTTGTCAATGCCCTCCGTTAGGCGTATTTGGCCTTGCAAAAACTCTTGCCTTATTGCGGGTTTTCCCTCACACTCTCTCCTATGATGACTAAGGTACTTTTCGTTTGCATGGGTAATATCTGTCGCTCGCCAAGCGCAGAGGGTGTCTTTCGCCGGTTAATCGACGAGGCAGGACTCTCTGGGGCCGTGGGCGTAGATTCCGCTGGCACCCACAGCTTCCATATTGGCGAGGCCCCCGACGCTCGTGCGCAAGCAGCGGCGCGAAAACGGGGGTACGAGCTGGCTCATTGTGTAGCACGCCAGATTACGGCCGAAGACTTCCGTGAATTCGACCTTATTTTGGCCATGGACTGGGAAAATTTGTCGGCTTTGCAGCAGCAATGCCCCAAAATTTACCAGCACAAGCTTATGCTTTTAATGCGCTTCGCCAATGAATTCGAAGAGGCTACTGTGCCCGACCCATATTATGGCGGCCCTGAAGGCTTCGGCAAGGTCTTGGATTACCTTGAAGATGCTTGCCAAGGCGTATTGGAACTGGTGCGTAAACGCGCCACTCAATACCAGGCCGCTTAGTTGACTTTTTCAACCCATAACTCAAACCGTGCGGCTAGCACGGTTTTTTTTTTGGGCTTCGGTAAATGGCCGCCACTTTGCGCATAACTGGGTAGCACCTGCTGTTTACCCTAGTATTGCAGTCAACGTTTTGCTATACTTGAGTTAATTAGTCGGGTATAAATTCGCTGGCTAACTTTTTACAAGCATCTGGCTTAGGCAAGGAAATCACCATGCGTTTAACGACTAAAGGGCGCTTTGCGGTGACGGCCATGATTGATCTGGCGTTGCGGCAACAAAGCGGTCCAGTGACTCTGGCAGCAATTAGCGATCGGCAGAACATCTCGCTTTCTTATCTTGAGCAGTTGTTTGGCAAATTGCGCCGGCACGAGCTTGTCGACAGTGTTCGCGGCCCCGGCGGCGGGTATACCCTGGCTCGCCTTGCGCGCAATATCACGGTTGCAGATATTATTTTCGCCGTCGACGAACCGCTAGACGCAACCAGTTGCGGCGGTAAGGAAGATTGCAATGTTGGTCGTAATGGCAGTAGCGGCAAGTGCATGACACACGAGCTCTGGTCCACACTTAATCGTAAAATGGTGGACTACCTTGATTCGGTGTCGTTACAAGATCTGGTCGATCAACAGCGCATGCGTCTTCTCCAGGAAGCGACCCAAGCCCAAGCAGAGGTGCGTCTTAACCGGTCTCCCGACGCGGCCATCACGGCGACAACGTCAGTTTAAAGAACAGGAGTTTTTTTTCGATGTCTTCACGTCCAGTTTATTTCGACTATTCTGCCACTACACCAGTAGATCCGCGGGTGGTCGATAAAATGGTGCCTTGGTTATACGAGAATTTCGGCAATCCGGCATCCCGCAGTCATTCTTACGGTTGGGATGCTGAAGAGGCCGTCGAGGCAGCTCGTGGGCAAGTCGCACAACTGGTTAACGCCGATCCTCGAGAAATCGTCTGGACGTCAGGGGCCACCGAATCGAACAACTTGGCTATCAAGGGCGCGGCAGGGTTCTATTCCGGGCGTGGCAAACATATAGTCACGGTTAAAACCGAGCATAAGGCGGTACTCGACACATGCCGCGAACTTGAGCGTCAGGGATTCGAAGTCACTTATCTAGATGTTCAGGATAATGGCCTTCTCGATTTGGACGCATTCACCGCGGCATTGCGGCCCGATACGATTCTAGCGTCTGTCATGTTTGTGAATAACGAGATCGGTGTCATTCAAGACATTGATGCTATCGGAGACATCTGTCGCGAAAAGGGTATTCTTCTTCACGTAGATGCCGCCCAGGCCACTGGAAAAGTTGTAATCGACCTCCAGGCGCTCAAGGTCGATCTGATGTCGTTTTCCGCACACAAGACCTACGGTCCCAAAGGGATCGGGGCACTATATATCCGGCGTAAACCCCGTGTCCGCCTTGAAGCACAAATGCACGGCGGCGGTCACGAGCGAGGGTTCCGATCGGGTACGCTGGCCCCCCACCAAATAGTCGGCATGGGCGAAGCATTTCGCCTGGCCGGGTTGGAAATGTCGACCGAGAACGAGCGCATACGCATGCTGCGTGATCGCCTTTGGGACGGTCTCTCGAAGATTGAAGAGGTCTACCTGAATGGCGATGTAAGCCGGCGGGTGGCGCACAATCTTAACGTCAGCTTCAACTACGTAGAAGGCGAATCGTTGATCATGGCTATCAAGGAACTTGCCGTATCCAGTGGATCAGCATGTACATCAGCCAGCCTCGAGCCATCTTACGTATTACGCGCCCTGGGCCGCAACGACGAGCTCGCACATAGTTCCATTCGATTTACGCTGGGCCGTTTTACCACCCAGCAAGAGGTCGACTTTGCCATCGACCTGCTCACCAAGCGGGTAAGCAAGCTGCGCGATATGTCACCTTTGTGGGAAATGGCCCAAGAAGGGATTGATTTGAATACGGTTCAATGGGCCGCACACTAAAGTAAAGGACATCAGGCACTATGGCTTATAGCGATAAAGTACTCGACCACTACGAAAATCCGCGCAATGTTGGTACATTCGACAAGTCGGATACAACGGTAGGTACGGGAATGGTCGGGGCACCGGCCTGTGGCGACGTCATGAAGTTGCAGATCAAGGTAAACGAATCGGGTATCATCGAAGATGCACGCTTCAAAACCTATGGATGCGGCTCGGCTATTGCGTCAAGTTCGCTCGTCACCGAGTGGGTCAAGGGCAAGACCCTGGACCAGGCAATGGATATCCGCAACACGCAGATCGCTGAAGAACTAGCGCTGCCGCCGGTCAAGATTCACTGTTCCATTCTGGCCGAAGATGCCATCAAGGCGGCAGTCCAGAATTACAAGGAAAAGCACCAGGACTAATCATGGGAATTACGCTTACACAACAAGCGGCTGACCATATCAGCCGCTATATCGAGAAACGCGGCAAAGGCCTGGGCTTGCGCCTAGGCGTGCGTACGACTGGTTGCTCCGGCATGGCATATAAGCTCGAATACGTCGACCAGCCCAATCCTGAAGATCAAATGTTCGAGCAGCTAGGAGTCAAGGTATTCATTGATCCTAAAAGTCTTCCCTATCTCGAAGGCACGCAGCTGGATTATGCCCGAGAAGGGCTGAATGAAGGATTCAAATTCTCCAACCCCAACGAAAAGGCTACTTGCGGTTGCGGCGAGTCTTTCACGGTGTAATGTGGCGGATGAAGATTATTTCGAGCTTTTCAGCCTGCCTCGACAGTACGCCCTGGATTCTTCGGCGCTAGAGAACACTTGGCGAACTCTTGCGGCCAAGGTCCACCCCGACCGCTATGTCGATGCTCAGCCCGCCGAGAAACGGGTCGTCATGCAGTGGGCTTCAACTATCAACGAAGCCTATCGCATTCTTAAATCACCTTTATCCCGTGCGAGCTATTTATGCGAGCTGGCTGGTTGCGACTTACAGTCTGAAAGCAACACTCGCATGGACGCTACTTTCTTGATGCGGCAGATTACCTGGCGCGAACAGCTTGACGATGCGCGTGACGCTGCTTCTTTAGCAATGTTGGCGGAAATCGAAGGCGACATCGCCGATGCCGAGTCCATGTGCAAGCAGGACGTCGCAATGCTAATCGACGAGCAGCGTGATTACGAACAGGCTGCAGCACAGGTCCGAGAGTGGATGTTCATCGACAAACTCGCTCACGAAGTGCAAATTGTGCGCCACGAGCTTTTCGACCGTCAAAATTAATATGGCTTTATTGCAAATCTCCGAACCGGGCGAGTCGCCGGTTCCTCATCAACGTAAGCTCGCAGTCGGTATAGATTTGGGCACCACGCACTCGCTTGTGGCGGCGGTGCGTAACAGCAGTCCTGAAGTCTTGTGTGACGAGGCGGGGCGAAGCCTGCTGCCGTCCGTGGTTCGTTATCTCATCAGCGGAGACATAGCGGTAGGACACGACGCCATAAGGCATCAGTCCAGTGACTCCGTCAATACTATCGCCTCTGTAAAACGCTTGATGGGGCGGTCTCTTGACGAGGCGAAGCGCGAAGGGGTGTCCTACGACTTTTCCGCCGAGCCGGGCATGGTAAGACTACAGACCGTGCAGGGGGAATTCAGTCCGGTAGAAGTGTCGAGTCAGGTTCTTAAAGCCTTGCGGTCACGTGCCGAACAGGCCCTGGGCGGCGAACTGGTTGGCGTGGTGCTTACGGTACCGGCGTACTTTGACGATGCACAACGCCAGGCAACTCGAGACGCCGCCCGGCTGGCGGGCCTTAATGTCTTGCGCTTGCTTAATGAACCGACCGCAGCCGCGATCGCCTATGGCCTCGATAATGGTTCGGAAGGTATTTACGCGGTATACGATCTTGGCGGGGGCACCTTTGATATCTCCGTATTGCGATTAAGCCAAGGCGTTTTTGAGGTTGTGGCGACAGGCGGGGACACAAATCTGGGTGGCGATGACTTTGACGCCATTATTGTAGACCGCGTGCTTCAAGCTTCTAAGCTTGTTGCTAGCGAAAAAAGTAGCCGACGCGCTCTATTGGTAGCCGCTCGTCAGGTACGTGAAGCCTTAACGCAGCATCAACAAGTCCGTTTCGAGCTACAGCTTCCTGACCTTGGTAGCATCGACACCGTCATTACACGGGCAGAGTTCGAAGGTTGGGTGGAACCGCTGATCAAACGTAGTCTAGATCGGGTCCGCAGCGCAATGCGCGACGCCGGTTTTGAATTCGAGCAGGTAAATGGCGTCGTTTTGGTCGGCGGCGCGACCAGGATGCCAGTCGTTAGAAACGCGGTGGCTGCATTGTTCGGCTCTGTGCCTCTTACCAATTTGGATCCGGATCAGGTTGTAGCCTTGGGGGCTGCATCGCAAGCCAATTTGCTCGTGGGTAACCGCGCGCCAGGTGATGACTGGCTGTTGCTCGACGTCACGCCATTGTCCCTAGGGCTTGAAACCATGGGCGGCATTGCCGAGCGCGTGATTCCGCGCAACAGCACCATACCGGTGGCACGCGCGCAAGAATTCACCACCTTCAAAGATGGCCAATCGGCGATGAGCATACACGTCGTGCAGGGCGAACGAGAGCTGGTCACCGACTGCCGTTCGCTCGCACGGTTCGAACTGCGCGGCATACCCCCCATGGTGGCGGGCGCGGCACGCATAAAGGTCACCTTTCAAGTCGACGCGGATGGCCTTCTTAATGTATCCGCCCGAGAGGAAAGCACCGGAATCGAAGCCGCGGTTTCGATCAAACCTTCCTATGGTCTGTCAGACGACGAAGTCGCCCGGATGCTGGCGGAAGGCATGAGTAACGCCGATAACGACGCCAAAGCACGGGCTTTGCGCGAAGAGCAGGTCTCGATAAGCCAATTGTCTGACTCGGTTCATGCTGCACTTGCCGTCGATGCTGATTTGCTCTCGGAACCTGAATTGGCTGACATCACCCAATGCCTGACGGACGCGGCTGACGCGAGTGCGTGTGGCGATATCGATGTGTTGCGCAAGTCGATCCACAACCTAAGCAAGGCAACCGAGTCATTCGCAGCCCGCCGTATGGATCGCAGCATACGCGCCGCGCTCGGGGGACGCTCGGTAAACGAAATATAGCAATCAAAGCTATATGACAAGCTGGACTCCGACGCTGTCCGAATTAAATAGACTTCTACGAATTTTGAATTAAACCATGCCGAAAATAATTGTATTGCCGCATCCGGATGTCTGCCCTGAGGGTATTGTTATTGAAGACGCGCCGGTCGGTATATCGATTTGCCGCGTACTGCTGGATAACCATATCGGCATCGAGCACGCCTGCGAGTTATCTTGCGCGTGTACTACTTGCCATGTCATTGTTCGCGATGGCTTCGAGACGCTGGCCGAAGCCAGTGATAACGAGGAAGACTATCTGGATCGTGCCTGGGGGCTGGCCCCAACTTCGCGCCTGTCATGTCAGGCGCTGGTAAGCGAGGCTGATTTGACCATCGAAATTCCGAAATATACGGTAAACCATGCTAAGGAAGGCCACTAAGGCGTTCACCGCTGAAATGCTCGGGTATAGTTAGTGATCCTTGGATTCTTTCTGTAACGAGCATGGTTCACAATACTTTACGTTTTGGCTTCGCCGCGAATCGCCTGCATCACGAAACCTACGGTGCGGCAGTATTTAAATGGCTTGAACAGTCCGCCGCCGGTATCCGCGAACTAGGTGTCGAACTGCACACGGTAGGGCGTACTTACGATGCGATCGAAAGATCTGGTCTGCTAGAGGGGCACGCAGGGCTCGTGCGTTATCCATATGGCAGGGAAGGCGGTCTGATGAAGCTGGTCGCCCGTGTCACCGAAGGGCGCGACGGCACGGCCCCGCTTGATGGCGCCATCTATCTTATCGATCCCGTGGATCCCTCGTCGATTTTCCCCGAAGCGCTGGCTTTGAAGCGACAGTGTATTACCCATGGCCGGCCCTTTGTTTCAACGCTAATGGGTGCTATTGAATGGATCGAGGTAGAACGTGCCGTCGCCGGACTGCAAGCCGATCCGGCCTTGCAGCACATTTTCGATTTTTCGAAGCAGACCTTGGCCCTTATCGCGCACGATGCTTTGAAAGATAAGATGGTCCAGTTTGCCGCCGAGAATTTCGACCTGCTTTCGCGTTTTTCCGAACGGATAGGCACCGGCACAACCAGCGGCCGGCTGAACGAACTGGCTTGGTCTCGCGGCTGGCCGAAAGATACGCCCTGGATACAGCCGTATCTAAGCGGACCGTTGGGCGGCGACGCGCAAATTGCGGAACGTGTGCTCGAACAACGTTGCCAACGAGTTATTTTCTTTGAAGATCCCCATGTTGCCCGCCAGCACGAAGCCGATATTCAATTGCTAGAACGGGCAGTGCGCGTTGTTTCGGACAAGGCATGCTGCATAGCCTCGCCCGCGGTCGCGCATAAGTGGGCGGCCGCGGTTGCTGGTTTAGTCTAGTCGGTACTAGTCTTCGCGGCGCAGGTGGGGAAACAAGATCACATCGCGGATACTGGCGCTGTCGGTCAGGAGCATAACCAAACGGTCGATGCCGATGCCGCAGCCTCCTGTAGGAGGCATGCCATATTCCAGTGCGCGAATATAGTCCGCGTCGTAATACATGGCTTCTTCATCGCCCGCATCTTTTGCTTCGACCTGAGCCAGGAAGCGCGCTGCCTGGTCTTCCGGATCGTTTAATTCTGAAAAGCCGTTGGCAATTTCCCGCCCTGTCATGAAAAGCTCGAAGCGTTCGGTGACGCCGTCCATGGTATCGGAGGCGCGGGCCAGGGGCGAGACTTCGACGGGATAGTCGATGATATAGGTCGGATTCCACAGTTTCGCTTCTGCAGTCTCTTCGAACAGCGCCAACTGCAGGCCACCGACACCGGCACGAGACAATACCGGCCCGTTGATGTCGGCTCCAAGCCGTTTTAACTCGGACCGCAGGAAGCCCTCGTCGCGTAGTTTGTCATCGGTGTAGCCGGGTGCGTACTTTAAGATCGCCTCGACGATGGTGAGGCGATCGAACGGCTGACTGAGGTCCAGTGTCCTTTCCTGGTAGGTCAATACTGCACTGCCGGTAGAGGCAATCGCAGCTTCGCGGATCAAAGCCTCTGTGAAGTCCATGAGCCAACGGTAATCGGTGTAGGCCGCATAAAACTCCATCATGGTGAATTCGGGATTATGACGTGGACTTACGCCTTCGTTGCGAAAGTTGCGATTCACTTCAAATACACGGTCGAATCCGCCTACGACAAGCCGCTTCAGGTACAGTTCAGGCGCAATGCGCAGGAACATTTCCATGTCCAGGGCATTGTGATGGGTGACGAATGGCTTAGCGGCTGCACCGCCAGGTATGGGGTGCAGCATGGGCGTTTCGACTTCCAGGAAGCCGGCATTCAGCATGAACTGACGAATGCTCCCGACTGCCTTGCTGCGCGCCACAAAGGTGCGGCGCGTTTCTTCCGTCATGATGAGATCGACGTAGCGCTGGCGGTATCGCAGTTCTTGATCGGCCACGCCGTGGAACTTGTCGGGCAACGGGCGCAGCGATTTAGTCAACAAGCGCGCCGTCGTCGCATGGATTGAGAGTTCGCCTTTATTGGTCTTGAATACGGTTCCTTCTATCGCAATAATATCGCCGATATCCCAGGTTTTGAACTGCGCATAGAGTTCTTCGCCCACGTTGTTTTTATCGAGGAAAATCTGGATCCGGCCGGTGCTGTCTTGCATTGTGGCGAAGCTGGCTTTGCCCATGACGCGCTTAAGCATCATGCGTCCTGCAACTTTCACTTGTTTGGCAACTTCTGCCAATGCCTCTTTGTCGAGTTCGTCGTAGGCCTTATGAAGTTCGTCAGCGGAGTTTTCGGGGCGGAAATCGTTGGGGTAAGCCACGCCGGTGTCGCGCAGTTTGTCCAGTTTGCCACGGCGTTCGGCAATCAGATGATTCTCGTCGATGGCAACGATGGAGGGCGTAGATTCGTTCATGGTATTTCGTTTTAAGCGTAATTTCGAATGTCGTCGAGCACAGTAGCGCCGAAGTCGTCTTGTGAGATGTAGCGCAGTATTTTGGCAGCGACCGCCGTCGGGGATGACAGCTGGCCGTGCTCATGCATGGCTGCGAAGCGTTTTACGTCGGGAAAGTTGCTGGCGTCGCTCTGGCGGATTTTTTCTTGCATACCTGTATCTATGACGCCGGGAGCAAGGGATACAACCCGTACGCCGTGATTTTCGGCATGCAGCACCTGAGTATAGTGATCCAGCGCCGCTTTCGTGGCACAGTACACGCCCCAGCCGGGCGTGGGATTGCGGCCTGCACCCGAAGATATGTTGAGAATTCGGCGGTCTGCGCAGCCTTGCGTGGCACGTAGGAAAGCGGCGGTCAGCGTTATCACGCTTGTGACATTAAGATTGAACGCATGTGCGATGGCTGCTGCGTCGCTGAGATCGACCGCCCGTTTGATGGGTTCAACCGTACCTGCATTATTAATCAGTAGGTATCGTTTGGCCGAACGGGGCAGGCTGGCCCTAATTTGCTCTGCGGCCATCTGCGCTGCATCCGGGTCGGAAAGATCGGCCTGTATTTGATGCAGCAAGCAGCCCGATTCCCTGGCTTGGGCTGCCAGGCCTGCATCTTGGCTGCGGGCCACAGTGATCAATTGCGTGTCTTGCTGCAAAAGCTCGAGAGCCAAGGCGTGGCCCAGGCCGCGGGACGCGCCTGTCACAATAGCAACGTTCGATACTTCCATTTTAAACCCCTTGCTTCAGACTGGCCTGTATGAATGGGTCCAGATCTCCGTCCAGCACTTTTTGCGTGTTCGAAATTTCCACGTTGGTGCGCAAATCTTTGATGCGGCTTTGATCAAGCACATAGGAACGGATTTGATGACCCCAGCCAACATCGGTTTTGGAGTCTTCCATTTTTTGTTGCTCGGCCATGCGATTGCGCATTTCAAGTTCGTACAGACGAGACTTGAGCATTTGCATCGCTTCGGCCCGGTTGCGATGCTGCGAGCGGTCATTTTGACATTGCACCACAATACCAGTCGGAATGTGGGTCAAGCGCACGGCTGAATCGGTTTTGTTGATGTGCTGCCCGCCGGCCCCGCTGGCACGGTAGGTATCGACACGCAGGTCGGCGGGATTCACTTCGATCTCGATCGAATCATCGATTTCGGGGTAGACAAATACACTGGCAAACGAGGTGTGGCGCCCATTGGCTGAATCGAAAGGGCTTTTACGTACTAGCCGATGGACCCCAGTTTCGGTACGCAGGAAGCCGAAAGCATAGTCGCCTTGTATCTTGATGGTCGCAGATTTAATTCCCGCGACTTCGCCATCGGACTCTTCAAGCACTTCGGCTTTGAAATCTTTACGTTCGCAATAGCGCAAATACTGGCGCAATAATATCGAAGCCCAATCTTGTGCTTCGGTGCCGCCAGCGCCTGCCTGAATGTCCATGAAGCAATTGAGCGGGTCGGCGGGGTTGGAGAACATACGTCGAAATTCAAGATCTTCTAGTCGTTCTCCTAAGGCTTCGAGGTCGTGCTCGATGGCCAGCAGAGTGGCGTCATCGTCGTCCTCGGCGGCCAATTCGAATAGTTCCTGGGCCTCGTTGACACCTGTCGCTATCTCGCTAAGGGCGTGGACGACGTTTTCCAGGCTTTTTTTCTCGCGGCCCAGTTCCTGCGCGTGTTTCGGGATCGTTCCAGACTTCTGCGCTTTCTAGTTCGGCGTTTACGACCTGCAGGCGTTCAAACTTGGCATCGTAGTCAAAGATACCCCCGTAGTGCCGATTGCCGTTCCGCGTAGTCTTCTAGGCAGGCAGCAAGTAGGTTTTGACGTTCGGCTTCCATAAATATTCCTGAATATGTTGGGCACGCATGTGCCGCGATTCTTGATCTAACCGAATATTTTAACCTGTACGAGCCAGGTGAAGCCGCTGGGTTTATTCTTTCACCGCGCCCGTCATGCCCGAGACGTAATATTCGACGAAGAACGAATAGACTATGGCAACTGGCAGTGAGCCCACCAGCGCCCCAGCCATCAAGGCGCCCCAGTGATATACATCGCCTTCGATGAGTTCCGTCACGATACCCACTGGCACCGTTTTCGATTCGGTGGATGATATGAACGTAAGTGCGTAGATGAATTCGTTCCAGGAAAGAGTAAAGGCAAAGATGCCGGCTGAAATCAAGCCCGGAACTGAAAGTGGCAATATTATTTTTATAAGAATTTCCCAACGGGTAGCACCGTCGATAAGAGCGCATTCCTCAAGTTCGTATGGAATGGACCGAAAGTAGCCCATGAGTAGCCAGGTGCTAAAGGGTATAAGAAAGGTTGGATAGGTAAGGATCAGAGCCATCCGGGTGTCGAACAAGCCAAGCTGGAACACGATTGCAGCCAATGGAATAAATAATATCGATGGCGGCACCAAGTAGGCGAAGAATATGCCCAGTCCGACTTGTTTGGACCCTTGAAAGCGCAGCCTTTCAATGGCATAAGCTGCGAAAACGCTTGCGGCTAGCGAGATAAAGGTGGCCACTGTAGATATAAGTACAGAGTTCCATAGCCATCCGGGAAATGGAGTTTTGAAAAACAGTGTCTTGAAGTGCTTGAGGGTAGGGCTGAGCACCCAGAACGGATTACCGGAACTTAGCGCCATTTCCTCGTCGGGCTTGAATGCCGTAATGGCCATCCAGTAAAACGGAAACAGCAATACGAATACGAAGATGGCCAGGGGAATATATACCGTCACCCATCGTTGGGGGATAGACTGAAGGTATTCCATTCCGTGTTTCTCGTGCTTCTGATCGTCCTTCATTTGTCGCCTCCTTGTTGCCATGCCCGTCGTTGAAGGCCAAAGTACGAAAACATGATGGCGGCCAGTAGGAAAGGAACCATCATGATGGCCAGTGCGGCTCCCTCACCTAACGACCCGCCGGGAATCGCGCGCTGGAACGAGAGGGTGGTCATTAAGTGGGTGGCGTTAAGCGGGCCGCCTCGTGTCAGCACATAAATAAGCTGGAAATCGGTAAACGTAAACAAGACCGAAAACGTCATGACCACCGCGATAATTGGTGTCAGCAGGGGCAGGGTGACATATCGGAATTGTTGCCACGGAGTAACGCCATCGATCGATGCCGCCTCGTATAGCGCAGGCGAAATGGTTTGCAGGCCGGCTAGAAGCGTGATGGCAACAAAGGGAATGCCGCGCCAGATATTGGCGAAAATGGTGGAGAACCTGGCCATCCAAGGGTCGCCGAGAAAGTTGATATAGGTGTCGATGACGCCCAGCTTGACCAGTACCCAACTGATAATCGAAAACTGCGCATCGTAGATCCACCAGAAGGCGAGTGCGGACAGTGCAGTGGGCACGATCCAGGGCAATAGGACGACTGAGCGGAAGAACGATTTAAACGGAAGGTTCTTGTTCAATAAAAGGGCCAGCCATAAACCCAGTGCGAATTTGAATACGCTGGCAACCGCCGTATAGAAAATCGTGTTGAACAAGGCTAGTTGCGCGACGGAATCGCCGGACAGGTATATGTAGTTTTCCAGTCCGATCCACGCGCCATCCCGCCCTATTTTGGCATCGGTGAAGCCCAGCCAAACGCCCAGACCCAGGGGGTAGGTTAGAAACGCCAATAACAAGATGGCAGTGGGCAGCATAAATACCATGCCCAGCAAATTTCTATTATTCAATACACGGGAGAGCATAATCATCCTCGAGAAGATTCTCCGTGACGATCGCCATGAAAGCCGGCGATCGTCACACGGAAAAACCCATGACGTCCTGCAAAATGCGCTTTACGTCTTGTAGTATCGCTTCGCACGCTCGGCGGCCTGGGCGGCCGCTTCTTTGGGTGTCTTCGAGCCACTTGCCGCAGCCGCTATCATGTCGAGCACGACATAATCGGCCATGACGGCGGCAGACGCCGTTCCCAAGGGCCCTGCATGGCCGTTGTCCAGCATTAAGGCTGCAGCATCGCGATAAACGGTATGTTTGGGGTCTTCGGTCCAGATAGGATTTGACTCATAAGCCTTCAGGGATTGGCTGACATAGCCGATGGCTGCCTGCATCCACGGGTTGTACTGGTCTGCCTCCATCATGAATTGCAGATATGCCTTGGCGGCATTCGGGTACTTGGAGTACCGGAAGAGCATCATTTGCGTGATCTGCATCAGTTCGGTTGGCTTGCCGATCGGACCTATCGGCAAATGCGCGTGCTGTATGTCTTTTGCCATCGCTTGCCATTTCGGATCGGTCGAGTTCTTGGCAGAGTAGTACACCGAGATCCCGTTAGCGGTCATGCTGATCTGGCCATCAAGGAATGCTTTGTTGTTCGAGGGATCCTGCCATGATAAAGTGCCGGGCACAAAAGTTTTGTACAGTTCCTTGGCATATTCAAGGGCAGCCCAGGTCTCAGGCGAATTAATGACGACGTTGCCCTTTTCGTCGACCATCATTCCGCCATGCGACCAAAGTAGCCAATGAGCCCAGTTGTTGCCATCGCCTACAGCTTTGCCTAGCGCAAAACCAACAGGCGTGCCCTTGGCTTTCAATGCTTGGCATAGCTTCAGAAAGCCGGCAGTGTCTTTCGGAATAGAATCAAACCCGGCGGCTTTTACCTGGCTTTCCCGATATACCAGGGCATTACCCACTACCCCTAATGGCAAGGCTATCCATTTGTCGCCGCGCATGCCGTATTTCTTGCACACGTCATACCAGCCGCCGTATTTCTTATCAAGGTAGTTGGCGAGCTCAGACAGGTCGACCAGTTTGTCGGGATACTGGTGGGGATCGTCGAACCAGCCGATGATAATGTCGGGTCCGCTGCCAATATTGGCGGCCACCGCTGCTTTAGGCCGGACATCTTCCCAACCTTCCGAGTCGATTCTTACTTCTATGCCGGTTTTTTCGGTGAATTTTTTGGTGTTGGCGTTCCATAGATCTTCGTCCCCCTGGACAAACCGTTTCCATCTTAGAACACGCAACTTCGCGCCTTCCTCGGGTTTGTAGACCAGGTCGCCCGGGGCAGCCGCAATTGCTTTGCCGCCCATGGCCGATGTAGCGGCAATGCTTGCCGTTGACATCAAAAAATCGCGTCTTGTCAGTTTTGTCATGTCATCCACTCCTTTGGTTATTGGGAGAATGTTCCTTGCCGCTACCCTTACATTGTCAAACTCCCTTTCTTGGCATTACGCATTGGTCAGCGCCTTGCCGGACTGCGCATCAAATAAATGGGTATGGTCCGGATTAGGAACCAAACTTAGTATGTCGCCTGCGACAAAATCGTGGCGCTCGCGAAAGATCGAAATAATGTCGATGTTGCAGAAGCGAGAATAGACTTCGGTGTTGGCCCCGGTAGGCTCGACCACTGTCACGACCGATCGTAGGCCAGGCTCGCCCGTGCTGATGGATAGGTGTTCCGGTCTTACACCATATACGACCTTAAGGCCGTCTGCCTGTGCTGCAGTGGCGCTTCTGGGCACTGGCAGGCATGTGCCATCGGCAAATTCGATCTGGGCGCCGGCGGGGTGGTTTCGGAATGTTCCCGGGATGAAGTTCATGGCGGGCGAGCCGATGAAACCGGCAACGAATAGATTCGCTGGATGGTCGTAGATGGTTAGTGGTTTGCCATGTTGTTCGACAATGCCGTCATGCATTACAACTATCTGATCGGCCATGGTCATGGCTTCGATTTGATCATGTGTCACGTATACCGATGTGGTGCGCAGCCGCTGGTGCAGCTCTTTGATTTCGGCACGCATTTGAACCCGCAGCTTTGCGTCAAGATTGGATAAGGGCTCGTCGAAAAGGAAAACCTGTGGGTCGCGCACGATGGCGCGCCCCATGGCGACGCGCTGGCGCTGACCGCCAGAAAGCTGGCGCGGATATCGTTGTAATAACGAACCAAGGCCGAGCACTTCGGACGCCTTGTCGACGCGCTGCTTGATCATGGCCTTATCGGACTTGGCCAAAATCAAGGAGAATGCCATGTTGTCGTAGACGGTCATGTGGGGATACAGAGCATAGTTCTGGAACACCATGGCGATATCGCGCTCTTTGGGCTGCATATCGTTGACGACCTTGCCATCGATAAGAATATCGCCCTGACTGATTTGCTCCAGGCCGGCGATCATGCGCAACAAGGTCGATTTCCCGCAGCCCGACGGGCCCACCAGCACTGCAAATTCTCCATCTTCGATATCAATGTTGACCCCCCGGATCACCTGGGTACTCCCAAAGTATTTTTGTACGTCTCGAATTTGCACTGATGCCATGCTTCATCCTTTGATTGCTTTATGGTTAGCGGACTTTGGTGCGCTGCGTACCTTCAACGACGACATAAGATGGGATACCGCTAGCTGCCCAGTCAATCAGGTTCTGCGCGGCTTTACGCCTTAGCTCTTTTTCGGCGACGGACGAGTAGAACGCGGCATGAGGCGACAGCAACACCCGCGGATGCTGCACGATGCGCGATTGCGCAGAAGGGGGCTCGTTGGGCAATACGTCGAGCGCCGCGCCATCAAGGCGACCGTCGTCCAGAGTGTCAAGCAAGGCTTCAATGTCGACTACGGGGCCACGTGACGTATTGACTAGCACGCTGCCCGGCTTCATCAGGCCCAATGTTTTTTTGTTAGCAATGCCCCGCGTTTCCGCGTTTAGGGGTACATGCAACGAGATGGCATCGGACTGTGCGAAGAGTTCGGGAAGATTTACCCGCTCGACATATGCGGGGAAGTCGCCATCGATAATATAGGGGTCGCAAGCAATTACGCGTTTGAAGCTGTTCCGGCTGATATGCGCCATACGCTTACCGATACGGCCCAGTCCAAGAATTCCGATGGTCATATCCGACACCCGGCGTAGTTTGCCCGCCGACGTGAAGTGCCATTTACCTGCCTTGACGTCGCGGTCGTAGAATGCAATATGCCGCAGCAGCGACAGCATCATGGCAAATGCATGCGTGGCGACCTCGCCTACGCCATAGTCAGGGGAGTTGCCCACCCATACACCGTGCGTCTTGGCGTCGTCGATATTGATGGTATCGAAGCCCGCGCCATATCGGCTGACGACCCGGATCTCGGGTCGTGCTTTGAAAACGGCGCCATCAACGGCTGCGTATTGCACCAGCAATCCCTGGCAGCCAGCGGAGGCAGCGATTACGTCGGCCGAACTACGGCACTGCGCAGTAGCGACTTCAATACCTGCATCGCGATAAAGAGATTTTTCCAGGTCTAGATCCGGAAAATCGTAATCGGTAATCAGGATTTTCATGACATTCCAGTTAGTGGTTGTCTTTTGGGACAGCAGCACCGCTTTTGCCGACCAGGAAGTCGAGGTCTGCTCCCAAATTTGCCTGCTGTACATGGTCGACATAAAGCTTCACCCAGCCGCGCGTCATAGGCGATTGCGGGGGCTGCCAGGCAGCCCGTCGTTTGGTGAGTTCTACTTCGTCAACATGCAGATGAAGCTTGCGCTTCTGGACGTCAAGTTCGATGATGTCGCCATCGCGCACCAAAGCTAGCGGACCGCCGGCGGCGGCTTCGGGGGCGACATGCAGCACCACCGTACCATAGGCAGTTCCGCTCATGCGTGCGTCGGAGACCCTGACCATATCGGTGATTCCTTTGCGCAATACCTTGGGTGGCAGAGGCATATTGCCGGCTTCCGCCATGCCGGGATAGCCTTTTGGACCGCAGTTTTTCAGCACGAGAATGCAGTTTTCGTCGACGTCCAGGGATTCGTCGTCGAGCCGCCGGTGCATATGCTCGCTATCTTCGAAAACGACGGCGCGCCCTTTGTGTCTGAGCAGGGCTGGCGTTGCCGCCGAGGGCTTGATCACGGCGCCATCCGGGCAAAGGTTGCCCTGAAGCACCGCGATACCGGCGTTCGTTTTGAAAGGTTCGGAATAGGCATGAATGACTTCACGGTTCCAGTTCGGAGCCTCTTTATTGTTTTCCCACAACGTTTTTCCATTAACGGTTAGCGCACTGGGGTCGATGATGGCCTGGAGTTCGCGGATGACGGCGGGCAGTCCGCCTGCGTAGTAAAAATCTTCCATCAGATGCTTGCCTGAGGGCTGCAGATCGACCAGGCACGGTAAATCGTGACCTAGTGTGTCCCAATCTTCAAGTGAGAGTTTGACTCCTATGCGGCCGGCAACGGCCAGCAGGTGGATTACAGCATTGGTCGAACCACCAATGGCTGCGTTGACACGAATGGCATTTTCGAAGGCCGCTCGGGTCAGTACCTTTGACATGACCAAATCTTCCTTGACCATCTCGACGATGCGTCGGCCCGATGCCCGGGCTAATACGTTGCGGCGCGCATCGACAGCCGGTATGGCCGCATTGCCTGGCAGGCTCATGCCTAAAGCTTCGACCATGCTGGCCATAGTGGAGGCCGTTCCCATGGTCATGCAATGCCCGTGGGAACGATGCATGCAGCTTTCGGCTTCAAAAAAATCCTCCTGCGACATCTGACCAGCGCGGACTTCTTCAGACATCTTCCAGACATCGGTACCAGAGCCAAGTTCTCCCCCGCGAAACTTGCCGCTAAGCATAGGACCGCCTGAAACACCTATTGTCGGAAGATCGCATGACGCGGCCCCCATTAGCAAAGAAGGGGTGGTTTTATCGCATCCCATAAGCAATACGACGCCATCTATGGGGTTGCCGCGTATCGACTCCTCGACGTCCATGCTGGCCAGATTGCGAAACAACATGGCTGTCGGCCGCAATAGCGTTTCGCCTAGCGACATGACGGGAAATTCAAGCGGAAAGCCGCCGGATTCCCATACGCCTATCTTGACCTGTTCGGCGAGTGTTCGGAAATGTGAATTGCAAGGCGTGAGCTCGGAGTACGTATTACAGATTCCGATGACCGGGCGGCCATCAAATTGGTCGTGCGGAATACCCCTGTTCTTTAACCATGACCGGTAAATGAACCCATCGCGATCGTGTCGTCCGAACCACGCCTGACTTCGACGAATGGCTTGTTTCTTGTCGCTCATTTCCTCTCCAGTGGTTATTGTCTTATGTGTTTTTGTTTGAATTACATCGTTGGCCCCAGAATCCATGGTGCGAATTCGTCTTCGCCAAAGCCGTGCTCTTCGCTTCTGCTGCGTTCCCCAGAAGCTATTTCGATAATTCGGCGAAATATCTGTTCGCCTTTTTCTTGGACCGTCGAAGTCCCGTCGAGGATGTCTCCGCAGTTGATGTCCATGTCGTCAGCCATGTGGCGGAACATCAGTGAGTTCGTTGCCAACTTCATGGAAGGCGAGGGCTTGCAGCCATATACCGAGCCGCGGCCAGTAGTAAAGCAGATGACGTTGGCTCCACCGGCCACCTGACCTGTGGCCGAGACAGGGTCGTAGCCAGGGGTGTCCATGAAAACCAGACCGTTAGACGTTACTGGTTGCGCGTATTCGACGACATCGGACAGGTTGCTGGTGCCGGCTTTTGCCACTGCGCCTAGCGATTTTTCGAGAATAGTGGTCAGACCGCCCGCCTTGTTACCGGGCGAAGGGTTATTGTTCATCTCACCACCGAGGCGTTCGGTATATTCTTCCCACCATTTAATGCGCTGAACCAATTTTTCGCCAACTTCTCGCGAAATCGCACGCCGCGTAAGCAGGTGTTCTGCGCCATATATTTCGGGCGTTTCGCTAAGTATCGCGGTGCCCCCGTGCCTTACTAATAGATCCATTGCCGCGCCGAGAGCAGGATTAGCGGTGATGCCGGAATACCCGTCGGAACCGCCACACTGCAGCCCAACGGTAAGGTGGCTGAGTGGAACTGGCTGGCGGGTGACCCGGTTGGCAGCGGGCAAAAGTTCGTTGATAAGGGCTATGCCGTGTTCTATTGTTTTGCGTGTTCCGCCTAGATCTTGAATAGTCATGGTGCGTAATCGATTGGATTCCACAAGACCTTCAGCACCCAATAATGACGCAATCTGATTCGACTCGCAGCCCAAGCCTATGAACAACACGGCTGCGAAGTTTGGGTGCCGGATGTACCCCGCGGTGACTCGGCGCAGGAGGTCGATGCCTTCGCCCTTGCTTGCCATTCCGCAACCTGTCTTGTGGGTAATCGAGATGATGCCGTCGACGTTAGGGAAGGAGTCTAGTGCTGCGCCCCGGAACGCTTCGGCAATTTGCCGGCATACCGTGGCCGAGCAGTTGACACTGCTGATTATGCCGATGTAATTGCGTGTTGCAACCCTGCCGTCGTCCCGGACAATGCCTTGAAACGACAAGGATTCGTTGGGAGGCTGATCAGGATGCACGTCAGCGCAAAAAGCATAGTCCCTTTCAAAAGCGTGCATCGCCAGGTTATGCAGATGGACGTGTTCACCTGCGGCAATATCGCGGGTGGCAAAACCAATGATCTGGTTATAGCGCCGTACAGGGGCACCGGCGGGGATGGCACGACATGCCATCTTATGGCCCGCGGGAATAGTTTCACACGAGAGAATCTGATAATTGGGGAGTGCTGTGCCGGCCTTGATCTCGCGCGTGGCGATAAGGACGTCGTCGTTGGCATTAAGGCGTAGCGCAGCAGAAGATGGATTGCGCCGGCTTATGGATTCGATTGCTATCGAGATATCTTGTGCCACGTTATTCCCCCGGAGGATTTCTCTTGCAAGGTCGCGTCTAAAGGGCAGTCTAGTTCAGGTCAAAAAATAGGTAAAGTGGTATTACCAGTTATGGCCCTAAGGACTTACCCGAACCTCCATCCCAATACAAGCGAGATCAGTAAGCAGCAAATTAACGGCTTGCCGGACGGCAGTTTGTTTTGTCTTGACAAGGCTGGGAAGCTATGGAAATCTAGCTGTATTGGTAAGGCCAATTGACCAAAATAATAAAAGGAATGTATTGGTAATAAGGGCAATAAGGGGAAAGTATTGGGGCGTTTTATAAAAAAATGCATCGGCCGTTGATCCGGAATGAGTGATGCATTTGCAGTGCAAAAATCAAAACAACGCTGTGACTTTAAAGGAGAAGCCCGGTGGCAGAACGCAATCACTACAATTTTTCGGGAAGACATGCGGTGGTTACCGGCGGAGCCGCTGGAATCGGCCTTGCCATTGCGCATCGCTTGACGGAAGGGGGTGCCAAGGTAAGCTTGTGGGACCGCGATGCCGCAATGCTTAAAGAGGCATCGAAGTCATTTAGTGAAAGCACGCCGCAAACTGTCGTTGTCGATGTAAGTCAAGAGGCGTCAGTGGCTGCAGCCGCCGAAACAACGACGCGAGCATTCGGCGCCATCGACATATTGGTTACCAGCGCGGGGATTACGGGTCCCAATACTACCGTGTGGGAATATCCCGTTGCCGATTGGGACCAGGTGATAAGCATCAATCTACGCGGCCCCTTTCTATGTTGTCGCGCAATTGTTCCGCAAATGCGGAACAGGGGCTATGGTCGAATCGTCAATATTGCGTCAATTGCCGGCAAGGAAGGCAATCCTAACGCCTCGGCCTATAGCGCTTCGAAGGCGGGCGTGATTGCGCTGACTAAGTCATTGGGAAAAGAGCTCTCGCGCACGGGCATTAGCGTCAATTGCATTACACCCGCTGCGGTACGCACCGGAATTTTCGCGCAAATGACCCAACAACATATTGACTTCATGCTGTCAAAAATTCCGATGGGTCGCTTTGGAACACCACACGAAATCGCCGCCATGGTGGCGTGGTTATGTTCCGAAGAGTGTTCTTTTTCAACCGGGGGCGTCTTTGATATTTCTGGTGGACGGGCAACTTACTAATGACTACGCATCGATATTCTGCAGCGGAATTGAACCAGTACGCTGTTAATTTACTTACCGCGGCAGGAATGGAAAACGAAATGGCCGCGGTAGTGGCCGAGACACTGGTCGAAGGCGACTTGCTCGGTCACGATACGCATGGGCTGGCCTTGCTTGCTTCATATCTGAACGAAATTCAAAAGGGTGCAATGGCCATTTCGGGTTTAGCCGAGTGTCTGTCCGACCGCGGAGCAGCTTTACTGTGGGACGGGCATCGATTACCCGGGCCGTGGCTGCTACGCCAGGGCTTCGAGGCGCTGGCACCACGCGCGCGTCAGTTTGGCAGTGCGACACTTGTCATACGGCGTAGCCACCATATAGCCTGTCTGGCGGCATACTTGCTGCGCGCTACCGAGCAGGGCCTAGTGCTTCTGCTTGCCAGTTCCGACCCCGCCGTCGCGAGCGTTGCGCCGCACGGCGGGACCCGCGCCACCTTCACGCCGAATCCAATTGCCGCGGGCATTCCGACGTCGGATGGGCCATTCTTGGTAGATATTTCCTCATCCATCGTCACCAATGGCATGAGCTCGCGTCTGCAAAAGGCCGGCCAGCAATTCGAACACGAATGCTTGCTGGAAGCCAGCGGCGTGCCTACCCGCGATCCGGCGGTATTAAGTTCTGATCCGCTGGGCACGATCATGCCCCTAGGTGGACTACAGTCCGGACACAAGGGATTCGGTCTTGCGCTAATTGTCGAAGCCTTGACTGGTGGACTC
Organism: uncultured beta proteobacterium; assembly: GCA_963706785.1. GTDB lineage: Bacteria > Pseudomonadota > Gammaproteobacteria > Burkholderiales > Burkholderiaceae_B > Pollutimonas. The sequence goes on along the minus strand of CAVPNJ010000002.1, from coordinate 930,390 downwards.
GCCGGTCATGGGCGCGCCGATCCGCCAGTAGGTTGGGGCGCTACGGTTTTCATGACGCTTTATGATCCAACCGCATTTGCGGGCCCCGATGAATTCATGCGCCAGACAGACTGGATCGCCGACGCTTGCAGAAACAACCCGCCTCGGCCCGGGGTCGATTCAGTGCGCATGCCGGGTGATCGAGGCCTAGCCGCCAAACGCGAACAGTTGCAGCGGGGCATTGCTTTACATCCCACCATTGCTCCTATGCTCATGCCGTATGGGCAACGATACGGTGTCGAGTTCCCGCGGGAAATCAGTGGTTAAATGTAGGCCCTTACAGAGACAAATAAGCAGTGAGCTTTGATTATGCCTATAAAGGTCATAGAACCGCAGCGCCTTTATCGGCAGATCAGTGACCAGTTGCGGGCGCTGATACTGGCAGGAGAATTCCCTGTGGGTTCCCGACTTCCGTCGGAACGCGATCTGGCGGTTCAGTTGGGGGTAAGCCGACCTTCGTTGCGCGAGGCGTTGATTGCATTGGAAGTCCAGGGATACATTGAAGTGCGTATGGGCTCGGGCATTTATGTCTGCGAACCGCCTCCACTTTCCAGGGCTGGTCTAGACTTATCGGGCGAGCAAGGTCCTTTAGAACTGATACGTGCCCGTACTCTGCTCGAGGGTGAGGTCGCGGCCACTGCCGCGCGTTTGGGGCGCAAGGCGCAATTCGATGCGATAGCCGACGCGATCGATGCGATGGAGGCTGAGGCGCAAACAGGGAAGGCGCCGATTGACGCGGACCGTCTGTTTCATGTCCGTATCGCGGAAGCCACTGGCAATAGCGTTCTGGTAGACGTGGTGAAGCGCTTGTTCGACTTTCGCCTTGGGCCGTTGTTTGACCAGCTACATAGCCACTTTGAATCCAATGAGGTGTGGCAGGACGCTATTCAAGAACATCGCGAAATTTTGAAGGCCCTGCGGAGTAAGAAGCCCGAGTTGGCCCGCGCGGCTATGCAAAGCCACATGGGGGTGGCGTATAAGCGTTTGACGGCCAGTCTTGTTGACGAGAAGAAACCTTCGAAAGCGGGTGGGGGACCAGCTGCTGGCGGGAAAAGAAAATAAGCTGCCGGGCTTGGTATATTGTGCTGTGGGTCGATTTCGCATTGTCGGTGTTTGTATGTCGCGATTTCGTTATTGTTCGTCGCCGACAGGCGGGTCCGGACCCAGGCATGTATTTTTCTCGTCACTCACCTTGGCGGGTGCCCTTACGATAGTCAGTAGGGCTACTGCCGGTCCAATTTTTAAATGCGCGGCAAAACCCGGTGGCGTCAGAAAAGCCCAAATCAATTGCTAGCGCCGCCACGCCCGTGTTGGAGTTTGCCAGCCGATGGACCGCGATATCCCGTCGGAGTCCGTCTTTCACCAACTGGAAATGTGTTCCTTCCTCTGAAAATCTACGGTTCAGCGTACGTACAGACGTGTGCAGTGCGCGCGCAAGATCCTGTATCGTTGCCGATTGCCCAATGTTCTGCTCGAGATACTCGCGGGCTTTGGCTGTAATAGAACCGCGATACAGTGGGCTGAACGTCCAGTCTTCTGGAGCACGTTTCAAGAATGCCCATAGCTCGTGCTTCTCACGTTTGAACACCTCTGCGCAATCTTGGTAAAAGAAGTAGATGCTTGTCATACCCGCATCAAAGTCCACCTGGCCGGGGTACAAAAAGGCATAATCCTCCACATGCCTGGGCCTAGCAAAACTAAACTCGACCCGGTGCAGGGCGATTTCGCGGTCAAGCAGCCATGATGCTATGCCGTGAATCAGCTTCATCATCAGCTCATGTCCAAGTGGCGTGACCCGCGTTCCAGGCGTCCTTTCCATTAGAGCGAGTCTCAGCAAGTTATTTTTCGTTGAAATTTGCAGTCGATAGTCATCCAGTAGCAGATTCCAAAAGCGAACAAAACGATTCAACGCTACCAACACGGTGGGCGCGTCCAGCAAGCTGAGCATGAGGTACTTCAATGTTCCACCCCGAATTGGCCTGGACCACAGCCCAAGCATCTCGTCATCGAGTGTGGCTGCCACCGTCCTGTACAGCGTGACGTATTGCTGGCGCGTCAGTCGTGCATCAGGCTGAATAAGAAGGGACTGAGGAATGGCGGCGCTTGCCAGTGCTTGCGCCGCAACCTCTTTCCCGTGATGGGTGCGGATGAAGTGCAGCATCCCGTGCAAGAAGTCGGCTGAAACAGTGAGAGAGCCTTGCCAAGATAGGTTCATAGTTATCAATTATGGCGCATTATGCATATAAATTGGCGCGACGTGCCATTTTTTTTTCTGACCTCCTCCCTATACTAAACAACAATTCTAAGATGCCTGGAGTTTTCGATGGCTGCCGTATGGCGTCTTTTGTCAATCTAAGGCTCCGCATCTTCTTTAATCAATTGGGGAGCATGGTTTGAATACGAGACGCATTGTTGTGACTGGCATGGGTATAGTGTCGCCGTTGGGATGTGGGGTTGAGACGGTATGGAGACATCTCTTAAATGGTCTATTCAGGATTGGCTCGTTTGCATGACGAGCATACGGAAGGGATTGCATCAATGGTCGGCGGCGTCGTTCCAATGGTGACGTCAGACTGTCCATGGGGATTCGATGCGGCCCTCGCAGTAGAACCTAAGGACGAGAAGAAGATGGACCGATTCAGCCTCTTTGCTCTGACTGCAGCGCAGGAGGCTTTGAACCAAGCCGGCTGGCAACCTAAAACCGAAAGCGATCGCCAAAGAACGGCGACCATTGTGGCGTCTGCCATTGGCGGCTTCGGTGCGATTGTGAATGCAGTTCGAATCACGGATAACCGTGGGCCAAAACGGCTTTCTCCCTTCACGGTTCCCAGTTTTCTGGCCAATATGGCAGCCGGGCAAATTTCCATCCGCCACGGCTTTCGTGGCCCCCTAGGCGCACCTGCCACCGCCTGTGCTGCCAGTGCCCAGGCCATTGGCGACGCAGCGCGCCTAATTCGTGCTGGCGAAGCCGATATTGCAGTGTGCGGCGGAGCCGAGGCCTGCATTGATCGAGTCAGCCTAGGTGCATTCGCCGCCGCAAGAACAATGTCCACGGGCTTTAATGATCATCCCACCCAGGCATCCCGCCCGTTCGATGTTGGGCGGGATGGCTTTGTCATGGGAGAAGGAGCGGGCATACTGGTCATAGAAGAACTTGAGCATGCATTGCGGCGAGGCGCCGCTCCGATTGCGGAACTGGTCGGTTATGGCTCGAGCGCCGACGCATATCATATGACGTCTCCGCCCGAAGATGGTGCTGGCGGACGACAAGCCATGGAACTGGCAATCCAACAGGCGAACCTTGAACCGGAACTCATTGGCCACTTGAACGCACATGCGACGTCCACGCCGGTAGGTGACATTAGTGAGTTGGCTGCCATTAAGGCTATATTTGGAGTAGCTCGAGGTCCTGCCGTATCAGCCACCAAGTCCTCGACAGGACATTTGCTTGGGGCGGCTGGCGGCGTGGAAGCTATATTCACCGTACTTGCATTGCGCGACCAGATCGCACCTCCTACACTGAACTTGGTACAGCCTGATCCGGCAGCGGAGGGCATAGACATTGTCAGCGGATCGGCCCGCGAGATATCGACGGAATATGCGATTTCTAACGGCTTTGGTTTTGGAGGCGTCAATGCCAGCCTAGTATTTCGTCGGCTTTGATCCGGGCTGCGAGCGGGAAGGAGGGCGCCAAATCAAGCACTAGTGCCATTGAGCAGGTAAGTGAAGATCATTACGGCATGTACGTATCGCGCGTGTCTATCCACGGGTCGTATAGCGTCGTTGGCGACAAACTCTGTGCGGTTACCAGCGGTCATTGAGCGTTATTGCTGGCCTTTCTCCAAACCGAAAATTTATGCGGATTGCTGCATTTATCGGTGTCCGGTACATTAGCCGTAATGTCGAGACAGCGCCGAAATTATCCGTCGTGAAAACAATATTAAGCCCGGCAAATCTGTCCCTACTAATAAGCATGTCCCGACGCCAGCGTTCGCCCACTACCAGTTAGGCGTCTAAACGGAGGCAAACGATGACACGAGTTCGCGTTGAGGGCTTCACCATCTCGCTCGACGGATACGGAGCAGGTCCGAATCAAGACATCAACAATCCGCTCGGCGTTGGCGGGACGGAACTGCACCAGTGGCTAGTCCCAACACGCACGTTCCAGCGGGCCTTGTTCGGCAAGGACGGCGGTACGACCGGGGTTGACGATGATTTCGCCGCCCGTGGCTTTCAGAATGTTGGGGCCTGGATTCTTGGGAGGAACATGTTCGGACCCATTCGTGGGGACTGGCCGGACACAAACTGGAAAGGCTGGTGGGGAGACAATCCACCGTATCACGTTCCAGTCTTCATCTTGACCCATCATGCTCGTCCCCCCATCGAGATGGAAGGCGGCACGACGTTCCACTTCATAACAGGAGGCATTCGCGAGGCGCTCGACCGTGCACGCGAGGCCGCTGCCGGAATGGACGTGCGGATCGGCGGTGGGCCGGACACAATCCAGCAGTATCTTCGTGAGGGCCTCATCGATGAACTGCACATTGCTATCGCGCCGGTCCTGCTCGGCCGGGGAGAACCGCTGTTCGAAGGGGTTGACTTGCGGGCTCTGGGATACGAATGCGTTGAATTCGTAGCGTCGGAGAAGGCCACGCATGTCGTCCTACGGCGCCAAGGGCACACGGACGCCCAACCGGTCGGTGAAGGTCGACGCCTCTGACAGGCTACGCCCTTAGCCCGGACGTCAGTGTCAGTTCCTCGAAATTTGAACGACCGCTTTCCGGTGAGCTACTGAAGGCAATAGGTCGGAACCGGAAATTTACCTGCGGCCGATACCGACTCTCACTGCAAAATATCACAATAGGTCTGGAAACCTGTCAGCCATATAGGAGGCTTACATGATCGATCAAACTCAAACTGAGCTCGCCAAAACCTTCCTCGAGCAGTCAAAAAGCGCTGCACAACAAGCCTACGGCGCGTGGGAAACGGTGATGCAGTCACAGCAGGCCATGTTGGAGTCAATGCGAAGTGCAGGCGCCCCCTTTGAGATTGCAGCGGACCAATATAAAAATCTCATAGCGTTTCAGTCCCAGCAACATAAGGCCGCGCTGGAGTATATCGACAATATGGCTATAGACTTCCAGCAGCAGGTCAACCAACGTAAGAAGTGATCTTTGCTTGTGAATTCCATGGCCGAAAAACGCGACCGTTGCTTTCGAACTTAACAATTATCTAGCGTCCCATAGGCCTTTGAATGGGGCCAAAAGCGCGTGCCCTGACAGAGATTACAACCGGCTGAGAACGTCCAGCATCGCCGGAGAAATATCGGTGTGGTGATGGACTATCTTCCACGCTCCGGCTTCCCGCTGATAAATGTTTGTGACGCGGTGCTCAATGGTGACTTGCTGCCCGGCAAGCTTGAGTTGCCCATGCTCGATGCCCGTCTCGCAGGCCACGTCCCCTGCGACCCGGATGAATTGATCTTTCAGTTCAATCCTCCCTTCCGAGGCCTGTTCAGCCACTTTTTTAAATGATGTGCTGACTGCATCCCAGCCGATTTCCCGACCACCGATAGGGTGCATAGCCGTCACGGCCGCGCTGTGCGACCAGATGTCTGCCAGTGGGCCGCCATCGCCATTGGCCATACGGTTTAACCCGGTGTAAAACCGTTTTGATGCGTCGCGAACTTCGTCTTCTGTCGACATGGACCATCTCCTCGTTCAAATATTTGATACGTCTTCCGGCCCGTTCCGCATCGCACCATAAGGTGGTGTCCACGCGACGTGCAGGAGTATCAACTTTCCTGGCTGATGGCTGCGGAGGCCGCCGGCGACCACAGCACTGCTTGTGATTCAGTAGGCGCCTAGCGCTGAAGCCGTTGGCTGTCTCGGCGCCAACAAATGGTGAGGCATTTCGCTGTCAGTTGTCCATTAGCTCTTGAGGTAGTAGATGTCTGGCTTGTCGATCACCCCAACTTCTTGCATCTTCTCGCGCAGGTCTGCAGACGCTGCAAACGCTTTCGCTCGCTCGAGATCCTGCGCTTCAAAAAGGATAACAACCTCGTTGGCGTCGTCTGCGCCGCGAAGCAGGTATTTTTCGGTGAGGCCTGCTTCGCTGCGTTTTGGCTGGTGACCGTCGTAACCGGTCTTCCAAGTCGTGAAGTCCCTGACTTTGTGCCTGATTAGTAAAAATGCCATGACTGACTCCTTTTGCAGTGGGTGTCAGCAAATTGGGGAGCGTCTAGGCATCGCTGACAATTGTCTAGCGCTATATATATGCCGCAGGCCGACGCCCATGCCGCGATCAACGGCATGGCGCGGTTCATTTTTTGTACCACTAAATTTTAAGTAAAAAATCAAATTGACAAAGTCAAATCCTGAACCGGCTGATGAAGAATGTCAAAAGAAACGGAGTGATAGGCAAATAGAGCCATCTACGAATCCACGGGTTATCCATTGCAATTCATCTATGATGTAAGGGAAGTCAATCTTTTGCGTTTTTCGCCGACACGCTTTTTGGAGTATTGACGATGAACTCAGTTAATTCAATGCCTGCAGCGTTTATTGGTCACGGCAGCCCCATGAACACATTGGAGACTAACCGGTTTACTGCTGCGTGGCGCGAACTGGGGCGGGCGCTACCGCGACCGCGCGCTGTGCTGGTTATCTCGGCGCATTGGTTTATTAACAGTAGCGCTGTGACAGCGATGCCGACGCCAAGAGTTATCCACGACTTCTATGGATTTCCCAAAGCGTTGTTCGATTTTGACTACCCCGCGAAGGGGGCACCTGACGTGGCCCAGGAAATTGCGGACATTGTGCGGCCAGGCTATGTTGCACTCGATTACGATAGCTGGGGTTTGGACCATGGCACGTGGTCTGTTTTGGCACATGTCTTTCCGCAAGCAGATATCCCGGTTGTGCAGCTCTCCGTGCACGCCGGCGAGGACTTGCAATACCACCTTCGGCTGGGCGAGAAATTAGCCCCATTGCGTGAGCGCGGGATTTTCATTTTAGGGAGTGGAAACGTTGTCCATAACCTTCGTCTTATCAACTGGCATCTTCCTGACCAAGCGTTGGACTGGGCGATAGATTTTGATTCGGCAGTGCAAAAGATAATGTCGACCAATCCCCAAAACCTGGTAAATATCAGCAGGCACGCCGAGTATCGTAGGGCAGTACCGACTCCCGAACATTTTTTTCCATTGGCTTATTTGGCCGGTATGGCCGTGGCTGCGAACGAAACTCCTGCGGTGCTCGTTGAGGGCGGCGCCATGGGTTCTCTGACTATGACATCTTTTGTGCTGGGATGTGCAGGAATGTCCCCGCCCGATGTGCAAAAGGCAGGCGCGCCTATACCAAATCCCCAGGACATACCGCCTCAAGACACTAATATTTGATGAAGTTGACTCGTTCAAGTCTTTCGCAGGCGATAGCAGAACGGCGGCTTTGGAAGAATCGCTGGTCGCGCTTAAGGACCATATCCGGAGAAGACCTGCTCAAGGGAAACTTCATTCTTTGTCCAGGCTCCTTCGTGGGTGAGCTTAGTCGGCTCTGGCTACCTACTGAGGGGCCCAGAAGCTGATGACGCTGGGCATTCTTCGAAGTCCATGGTGTCCATGTCAGTGTCTGAAGCTAGCGATGGCGGCCTAGCATAGTGAACTGCAGCGTACGGACCACCGCGAGACTAAATCTTCGAGGCACTTTGGCTCGGCCTCAACGACGCAACAGTCCCACGCCGCAAATAGACATTTCAAAGCACCGCCGTCCTAAGCGAGCAACGGTCTAGTAGGCACGTCTTCCTATGAGCCGGAGGGTGCCCGGGGGGCAGCCGGCGGTAGGCGGGCGCCGCGGGCTTCCGAAGGGAGGGCGGGGGCTGTCGGTGGGCGCTGTCTGACCGTAGGCCTGCGTAGCAGGGCGCAGGGAGTTCGCCCACCGCCCGCCCGGACGAGGAAGGCGCGGAAACAAGCCAGCCGTGCCGACTGCCCCCCGGGCACCCTCCGGCGCCTCAAGAACCAAAACCGACACCCCAGCAAAAAAAGCAGGTGCATCAGCAAACCAAGAAATTCAGATGCTACCTCTCCAATGGCGCCTTAACCTATATAGGAAAGACTACGCAGTCTGGAGGTCTTGCAGTCTTACATTGGGCCTGGACGCGATTTCGTGACTTTGCATCAAGATCGGTTCATCATTGCCAACCCGCAGCGTGAACCTCTCAAGACTTGCGGTAAGCTCGTCGGCCTGAACCTGCTGCATAAGAGTCGCTTTAGTCGCCTCCTGGACCTGTGCCAGGTTTTGTTGGGTAATGGTGTCTAAATGGCTGACCGCCAGAGTCACCTGCCCGATTCCACTGGCCTGTTGCCGAGAGGCGTCCGCAATCTCGTTCATTATCCCTTGGACTTGCTGCACAGATTCCACGATCTCGCTAATTGCACTTCCAGTCATATCGACCAGCCTCGCTCCGGTATCCATCTGCGATACCGATAGGCCGATAAGTCCCTCAATTTCCTTCGATGCTTCAGCGGAACGCAAAGCCAGGCTCCGTACTTCCGCTGCGACCACGGCGAATCCTTTACCTTCAGCGCCCGCGCGCGCCGCTTCGACTGCAGCGTTGAGTGCCAGGATATTCGTCTGGAACGCAATGTTATTGATAAGGCCGGTGATATCGGCAACTTTACGCGAACTCTGGCGAATTGCGTTCATGGTCTCCATGGCGTTCTGGACAGTGGCACTGCCCCGGGTTGCGCATCCCGCAGCCTGCAGGACCAGCTCTTTCGCGTGCTCGGCGTTACTGGCGTTCTGCCTCACGGTACTGCTTAGCTCCTCCATCGCAGCTGCGGTTTCCTGCAGGTTGGCTGCCTGCTCGTCGCTACGATCCGACAGATGCAAGTTCGCTCCCGAGATTTGATGTGCAGCCGCTGCGATATGGACGGCCCGATCGCGGACACCGCCCACCGTGTTATGTAAGCCTACGCCGATACCATTCAAAGCTTCCAACAACTTGCCTAATTCATCATGGCGTTTCACGGGTATTGACGCGCTAAGGTCACCGGCAGAAAGTCGTTGAGCTAGCTTTACACCTTGGTCCAGCGGACGCTTGATTGTTCTGTACAGCGCCCACAGTGCCAGCGCACTGCATATCAACAGCACGATAATGGTAGACACCGCAATGCGGTATGCCATCTTGCTGGCAACACCCGCCTCGCGGACCGCCTGTGTAAAGCGGCTAGCTTGCATGGTGTTAAATTCGTCTATGCTTTGGGCGATAGAGGCGGCCGCGGCAGTGTATTGCTGGCCGAAAATCATCACTTTGGCCATCAGTGCATTGGGCAATGCGACCTTGATGCCACCATTTCCATCGTCGAACTGGCCACTTGCCGTGCTGATCGCCTCGAGTTCCGTCTTTCCCAATTCAATACTCTGAGCATGAGCGGATTCCAGTTTCGACATCTCGGCTTCTGTGAAACCAAGCCGTCGGAAGCGTTCTACCATGGGCTCTTGAATGCCATGTTCATCTGCCGCGCGACCATGCAAAATTGCCGCTTGGTGTAGATAGGCTTCCTGGAACTCTGGCTGCTCAGTCGATACGAATGCCATGACATTTCGCATCATCGCCTGAATGACATTCTTGTATTCTGTTGCCAATGCTGTTGCCGCATAGCGCCGGGTTTCGATTTCTTTTAAATTATTTGTGCTGTGGTTAAGGTTGTATAGAGCAGTCAGGACCAGGACAGAAAGCAGGCTTAGCGTTAACAGGAAAAAAATAAAGCTCTTTTTCAGAGTGAAGAAATTGGTCATTCGCTGCCCGTCAAGATCAATGTTATTGCTTATTGTGCGAAGGCATGGCAAATACGTGCCTTCGGCGATTGCTATGATGCGTCGGCGATTATTGCACTGCATCATTGCATGTTTATTACAGTGCCGCGTACGCGCCACTTGGCATGATCATGTAAGCTCTGCGACAGTCGATACGCCGCCCGCTTACGACGCTGCTGGCCGTGTGGGCAACAGATTTATAAGGACCATTCCGTGAAATTCATTCATACCGCCGATATCCATCTTGATAGTCCACTGATGGGACTTAGCGCCTATCCAGACGCTCCGGTGGAAATGCTGCGTACCGCCACACGCGACGCATTCAGTAATCTGGTCGGTTTGGCTATCGATGAAGAAGTCGACTTTATGGTGATAGCCGGCGATCTCTACGATGGCAATTGGAAGGATTACAACACCGGCCTTTATTTTGCCGAAGAAATGGGGCGTCTGAAGAAGGCCGGAATTCGCGTGTATTTGCTGTATGGAAATCACGATGCACAAAGCGAGATGACAAAGAAACTGCTTTTGCCCGACAATGTTTTCTTGTTCGACAGTCGGGCGCCGACGACGTTTCGCCTTGATGATGTAGGGGTAGCGTTACATGGCCGCAGTTTCAAGGATGCCGCGACACTCGAGAACCTGGCCGCTACATATCCCGAGCCTGTTCCCGGCATGGTAAACATAGGGGTATTACATACCGCCCTAGAAGGCAACGCCGCGCATGCCAACTATGCACCTTGCAGTCTTGCCGAGTTGCACGCTAAGGGATATCAATACTGGGCCTTGGGCCATGTTCACGAGTATCAAATGTGGCGGGGCGAGTCGGTTGTGGTTTTTCCAGGCAACTTGCAGGGTCGGCACATACGCGAAACCGGACCCCGAGGCGCAGTACTCGTCACATGCAATACCGCCGGCGAAATGGAGGTAGAGCGTGTCTATGTCGACGTCTTGCGCTGGCATCGTCTTGACGTCGACGTTTCCGCATGCCAAACCTTCATCGAGGCGGCTAGAGCAATCGGCGCTGCCCTCGAACGTTTACTGATTTCTGAACAAACGACTATGCCGTTGGCGATCAGGGTGCTTGTCAATGGCAAGACTCCTGCGCACGGCGAACTATTTGGCCTGGAAGCGCAGTTGCGCCTTGAGGTCCTGGCGTCGATTGCGGCACTGGGCAATGAACGGCTTTGGCTGGAGAAGGTCAGGTTAAATACAGCGCCCGTCGAAGATGGCCAGGCCTTGCGCGAACGAGCTGACGCGCTGGCTGACTTATACGATCTGCTTCAAGGGGCCGAGAATGACCAGGATTTCACTGATAGTTTGCGAAACGACCTAGCTGGACTGGTTGGCAAGGCTTCCGCCCGACCTCAGATCCCAGGTTGCATTCTTCGAAGACATCAAGAATGGCAATCTTACTGAGCTGCTGCGCGAAATACAACCTTCTTTGATTGCCCATTTGGCTAAGGCAGAGTAACGCCATGCGATTCAATCCATTGGACCTCGTTCGTTATGGCAAGTTTACCGACCGCCGTATCGAATTCCCGTACGCGAGCAGCGACTTTCACATGATCGTGGGGCCGAACGAAGCGGGAAAATCTACGCTGCGGCAGGCTTTTTTTGACCTGCTGTTTGGATTTCACGCCCGAACACCGCTCGATTTCCTTCATGCCAAAAGCGAACTGAGACTGGCGGCTGCAATCAGGCATGACGAGGGCACGCTTGAGTTTCAGCGCGTGAAGGGGAACAAGAATACCTTGCGTGCGCCCGATGACACACCTTTACCGGACTCCTTGCTCGACAACGTCCTGGGCACCACCAGCAGTGAATTTTTCGACAAAATGTTTGGCCTGGACCATCCCCGCCTGGTGCAAGGCGGAAACGATATGCTCAAGGCGCAGGACGATGTCGGGCAGGTGTTGTTTCAAGCCGCGGCGGGCGTGGCGGGCTTGGGCAAGGTCTATGAAGCCTTACAAGCAGAAGCATCGTCACTTTGGGCGCCGAAAAAGTCGCGGGACCGTCTTTGGTATTCGGCCCAAGCGCAGCTGGACGAGGCCAATGCTGCTTTGAAGGCCGCTACTGTACGCACCCGGGCATGGTCTGAAGCGCACGAACAGGTTCAAGACCTTCAAGATGCGGTTCAGACAGAGCGCGCGCGCCATCAGACTCTGCTTATCAGGCGAACCAGATTAGAAGGGTACGGCGTCTGGCACCCAGCTTGAGCTCACTGATCGAGTCCGAGCGAGCGCTAGCTGAGCTTGACGCAGTCATTGAGCTTCCTGCTGATGCTGCCGCGATTCTTGCTGCTGCAGAACTCGATCTTGCCAAAGCAGAACAAAGGCTGGCGACGCATGGCGTGGAAGCGGCGCGGCTCGAGAACGTGCTTGCGGGAATAAGCATCGATAAGGCGATATTGGATTCAAGCCCCGAAATTGAGGCCCTCGAGGCCTTGCGACATCGGTATGGCTCCCATGCTCAGAATATCCAACGTTACGAAGGGGAGGCGGAGGCGCTCTGGAAAGATGCACTCGACGCCGCAATGCAGTTGGGTTGGCCGTCTGACTTCCCCGCGCTATTGGCGCGCCTGCCGTCTGCACCTCGCCGCAGGCAGGTCGAAGAGCTGCTCCATGAACACGGTAGCCTGGTGCAGGCATTGGAGTCTTCGCGAAGAGCGGTGCAGGCCAGGCAGTCCGAGATCGATACGCTAAATGCGAGGCTCTCAACACTGCCCGTGCTAGAGGTTACGCCAGCATTGCGTGCAGCGCTGCACGACGCCGTGTCGCTCGGAGACCCGGAAGCGGCCGTTCAAAAGGCGAGCGAGATGGTCTCGCAGGCAGAAGGTGAGCTGAATCGAGCTATGGAAGCCATGGGCAGCCGGTTCAATAACGTGTCCGAGCTTGCCGCTGTGCAAGCCCCGACCTCCCAGGCCGTCAGCCGACTTGTCAGCCAGCGCCTGGAACTGGTGGCGGACCTGAGAACAGCAAAGGCCCGGCATGCCGAGATCGAAAAGGCTGTGCAGGAGCGCGACCTGGCGATCAAGCAATATCGGCAATTGCACCATCCGATCACGAAAGAAGACGTGTTGCAGGCACGTCGAGAGCGCAACGACGTCTGGGACGCTATACAGAACGGTGATGTGGCGCTCTTGGTCGGCGGACCTCCGTTCAAAGAAAAACTGCAGCACGCTGATGAGCTGGCCGATGCGCGGCTCGATAACGTTCAGGAAGCTGCCGAACTGCAGAATCGCCAGCATCAGCTGGAAGGTGAATTGCTTAAGTGCCAGCACGCCGAAAAGCAATGCCAGGCCTACGATACGAGCCTGCAGAAATTCGATGAAAGTTGGTCGAATACCTGCCTCGATCTAGGCCTTCCCGACATGCCCGTAAGTCAGTTTCCCGAGTGGCTGGCACTAAAGGACAGAGCGCTTGATGCCGCTCAGAGGCTGTCAATTGCCAGACAGGAACTCGAAAGGGCAGTAAGCAAGCAGACACAGATCAAGATCTTATTGCGCAACGCACTAATGGCCGCCGGTTTATCGGTAGAGGAAGCCAGCAGTATTTCGGTCCTTCGAATTCAGGCAGGCGATTACGTCAGTTCGGCCGAAAACAGCAAGGTGCGCCGTGCCGCCCTAACTGATCAATTAGCCGAAGCACAGCCGATGCTGCTCAATCTACAACAAGCAAGCGACGCCGCGCTGTCGAGTATGGAGCATTGGCGACGTGGCTGGTCTGCAGCATTGCTTGAGGCGGGGTTGCCCGCCGACAGTCAGATCGCTTCGGTGAGAAGTGCGCTGACGCTAATGGAGCTTATTTCTGTCAAGCTGGATCAAATACGTCAAAGGCGTGTCGAGCATATCGATGTCATGCGTAAAGAACTTAGTATGTTCGCAGAGTCGGCCGGGCGACTGGCGTCGACCTTGATTCCGGCGGAACAAATGGGCGATCCGATTCAAATCAGCCGTAGCCTCAGTTCTCGATTGGCCGAGGCGCGCCAAGCTCAGGAGTATGCGGCAAGGGTGGCGCAAGAGCTTGATCACGTGCGCCAGCAAATACGTAACGCTGAAGACGCGAGCCTGCTTGCCGGCGCAAGCGTCCGGCCATTGTTGGAGCAGTCGGGCTCCCACGATAAGGAAAGTTTGCGGAAAGCCATCAGTCGGTCCGATCGTTACCGCGGCCTCGTTGACGCAATCTCTGCTACTGGGGCGAGGCTACTTGAGCTGGGTGATGGCTATACGCGGGAACAAATCCAGGAGGAAATTGAAGCGACCGATTTAACGCAGCTCGCCGCCGAAATGGAAACGCTAGATGCCGATATTACGCTTGCGACAAGCGAGCAGACGCGTTTGGCTGTCGAACTGGCCGCTGCTGTCCGCAATCTCGAGGCGATTAGCGGTACCGACGTGGCGGCCAAAGCAGAAGCTAAGCGCCAGGAAGCGCTGGCTCAAATGGCGGATGCGGCAGAGAGGTATATTAAAGTGTATACAGCGGCGCGCCTGTTGCGCTGGTCCATCGATCGCTATAGAGAACAAAAGCAAGGTCCTATGCTGGCTCGCGCAGGCGAGATTTTTTCACAGCTCACCGAGGGTTCGTTTGAAAGATTGGCGGTCGACTTCGACCGTGACCCTATGGTGTTGGAAGGGGTGCGCAGCAATGGTTCTCGCGTCGCAATTGCAGGCTTAAGCGACGGAACCCGAGACCAGCTGTATCTTGCCTTACGCCTGGCCGCGCTCGACTTGCACTTGCAGAAGGCAGCACCATTGCCGTTTATCGCTGACGACTTGTTCATCAATTATGACGATGCGAGGGCCAAGGCTGGATTGCAGGCGCTGGCAAAGCTGTCAGAACATACCCAAGTCATTTTCTTGAGTCACCATGATCATCTGGTTGACACAGCAAGAAGCGTTTTCGGCAGCGACATGAACGTTGTGATGTTGTGAGACTGCGCATATATCAAGTCAATATGGCGATCCAGAAGGTAATCGTTAGAAATGACAAAATAGTGGACACCAGGAGGGCGGCGGCGCATCGCTCTTCCATGCCGTAACGCAGGCCGAATACTGGATAAATACTTAACATGGGGGCACTGGCGAACAATATTCCTGCCGTTTTCAAGGCAGGATCAATCGCTGGCACAAGAAGAAATGCGGCGAACATCGCAGCAGGATGCAAGAGAAGTTTGCCAAGGGCTATCTTAGCAACATCGGCCATAAGGCCGCGCGCCTTCAGGCCGTATAGCGTTCCGCCGATCACAAATAATGCAACGGGCGCTGACGCCGATGCCAGCATGTCAATGACCTTAAGACCGATCTCGGGAAGGCGCAGTTCAAACAGAGAAATCAATAATCCCACTGTAATGGCGATAATGAGCGGGCTTTTGGCAAGCCGTCGGGCGGTCTGAAGCAAGTTATTCAGTCGGGATGTCGCGTGATTCTGATCAGTTTCCGCCAGAGTTTGAGCCAAAGGTATTATCAGTAGCGTTTCGACCATAATGGCCATGGCGACTCCGACGGCGGCAGGCGCGCCTACGGCCATGGCCACGATTGGGTAACCGATGAACCCACTATTAGATGCCGACACACCCAGCCCGGCCATGGAACTGGTGGCACGGCTTTGCTTGCCGCGTTTACGAAAGACAAGAAATGCCGCCGCGAACGATGCCAGCGAGCCAGCACTGTAGGCGATAAGAAATTGGGGATTGACGATTTCGTGGATGGCGCTTTGCGCCATTCCCTTGATAATGAGTGCGGGCAGTGCCAAGGTGATGACGAAACTGCCCATGCCGCGTAATTGTTCTCGGGTCACAAGGCGACTCATGGCTGCAATAAACCCCAGGCCTATCACTATGAAAATGGGTGCCGTGATAGAAAGTATTTGCAGCATTACATCAGCGCTTCGAGGCGCCATTGATACGAAAGGGGGCATAGTTTACCCCCTGGTCTACTTTAGAACCCTTCGATATCGTCAATACCGCGCCGTTCGCGCATCGACAAACCTATTTCGGTAATGGCCGCGTCGCTAAGCAGGCGCCCCGCCATAGGAATAAGTTCTTCTTCTTCAGTCTTAATGTGACGTTCATAAAGACTAACGAAAGCCTCAACTTGTTCTAAAGACAGGTTTGCCGGTTTACCCCGTGCAAGCTGCGCCAAAGCGCTTTTCAAATCAGACCACATGGCTTCTAATTGCCGGTGGTCGGCAATTAAGCTATTGGTCAGTTCGCGTATGCAAATAGGGTCAGAACCAGCCATGGAATCGATGAGGGCGGGAAACAAATCTTGTTCCTCATCGGCGTGATGCTGAATAGCGGCCGTGTCGAAATAGCGCATGATGCGCGTGGCCGCACTACTTACTTGGTCATCGAGCCCATGCTTTGATAGATGGTGGGCAAGCCGTTTCAAGGTACTGCATTGCCGCTCGATACGAATATGGCAGGCTGCCAGCATTTCAAGCGGAGCTTCGGTACTGGCGGCTGGCCCGCCAAACCCGGGAAAGGCAGTTGTGCTCATGTGAAAGGCCCCTGGGAGGCTGTGTGTTTGTGGCGTGAGCCGTTATGATCCATTATTGGCTAAAGCCCAAGCCTACGCAATCGTGGTCTACCTATAACTAAACATCAACAGGAAGCCCTTATGCCGCAACCAGATCATATCTCCGCCCTAGGCACACCAGACGCCGTTCAACTGGATGACGACCTCCAGGCAGTCTTCCAGAAATGCGTCGAAAAGCTGGGATTCATTCCAAATGTCCTGGCCGCCTATAGTCTCAGGCCAAACAAGCTGCGCAATTTCATGGCCATGTATAACGAGCTTATGCTAGCGCCATCGGGGCTTACCAAACTAGAACGCGAAATGGTCGCAGTGGTGGTTTCTAGCGCCAATCACTGCTATTACTGTTTGGTCGCGCATGGCCAGGCGGTACGAAAGTTATCCGACGATCCGGAACTAGGCGAAATGCTGGTAATGAATTATCGAGTCGCCCATTTGGACCTACGGCAACGCGGCATGCTGGATTTCGCCTGGAAGCTTACCTCGAGCCCGGAGCTTGTCATCGAAGAAGACCGCGCATTCCTGCGCGGACTTGGATTAACAAATGAGGATATCTTCGATCTGATCGACACCGTCGCATTTTTTAATATGTCCAATCGCATGGCCATCGGTGCCGACATCATCCCTAACCCTGAATACCACGCGATGAGCCGGCCTGCGCCTTTCATTTTTCCTTGATAGTGGGCGAGGGTTTATTAATTTTTCTTAACCAAAGGGCACTGAGATTCGGCCAAGAGGGCGAATGCCTGATCCGCGGGGATTATTTCTAAGATCTTGTATAAATCCCATTCCGATTTTGACTCTGCAGGGGTTTTGACCTGGACTAATAACATGTCGTGGACCAGTTTGCCGTCTGCCCGGATCCTGCCGTTGCGTATGACAGGGTCTTCGATTTTCATGCTTTTAAGTTGTGCCATCACTGCGCCGGCTTCGTCGCTGTCGACTGCATCGATTGCTTTCAGGTAATTCAGCACTGCCGAATACACCGCAGCCTGCATCATGGTGGGCATTTTTTTATGCCGGTCAAAAAAACGATGGGCGAACGAACGCGATCTATCGTCCTGATCCCAGTAGTAGCCATTGGTCAAAATCATGCCCTGGGCATTGTTGAGGCCCATGCCATGGATTTCGGTAATTAATGAAAGCAGCGGTGTGAATACCTGTTTGCCGTCTTTAATCATATTGAATTCTGCGGCTTGCTTAACGGTGTTAAGTGTATCGGTGCCGGAATTTGCGAGTGCAATAACCTGGGCCCCCGACGATTGCGCCTGTATTAGATAAGACGACAGGTCAGCCGAATTCACGGGATGGCGAACAGAACCGCGAATTTCGCCCTGGTTACGTTTCAAAATAGAGGTCGCATCTTTCTCCAGTGCGTGGCCAAATGCGTAATCTGCAGTAATGAAGTACCAAGACTTAAGGCCTTTCTTTAATAGAGCCTTAGCGGTCGAATTGGCCAGCGCGTAGGTGTCGTACATCCAATGAATGCTATTGGGCGTGCACTGCTCGTTGCTGATGGTAGATGAGCCGGCTCCGGTGACTAGCGCAATTTTGTTTTCTCTGCAGCCAGGCGATCTACGGCCAATGCCACGTTCGAAAAGGTAAGGTCGGTGATCATATCGACCTGTTCGCGGTCGTACCATTGACGCGCCAGGGAAGCGCCCAGATCGGTCTTTCCTTGAGAGTCACCCGAAATTAGTTCGATCTTTGCGCCGCGAACTGTTCTGTCTTTGGAGAAATCGCTGATAGCCATTTGACCCGCCAGAACGCTTCCCTTGCCGGCGTTATCACTGGAGACGCCGGAGAGATCGGTCAGCACACCTATTTTCACAATGCCATCTGAGATGGCCGCCTGGCTTGTCGGGACAATGCAGGTGAATATGGCGGCCACCAATAGCGGCCTCGCGTGATGAGCAAGGAATTTCATTATTGTCTCCAGTGAGCGACTGAGTCCCACGGCGGGGACGCGCCGTCATTCATTTTAGGTAGAAGTAATCCGACAAAGCTTCTTGACCGGACCGAAGATTATTCTATGCCCAAAACGATGCACTGCGAGATCTCATTCCTCGGCCGCTGGATCGCAGGTACGCATACCTTGCGAATCGGCCTGGGTCACATGGCCCCCGGGAGGGACATCGTCCATCAGCCAAACGTTGCCGCCGACTGTGCATCCCTTGCCCAATGTGACCCTGCCCAAAATAGTAGCGCCGGCGTATATGACGACATCATCTTCAACAATGGGGTGACGAGGCAGGCCTTTTTCCAGTTTTCCGTTCGCATCAATAGGAAAGCGCTTGGCCCCCAGCGTAACAGCCTGGTAAATGCGCACGCGCTCACCAATGATTGAGGTTTCGCCGATTACTACGCCGGTACCATGATCGATGAAGAAACTCGCCCCGATTTGTGCCCCCGGATGAATGTCGATGCCGGTTTGCGAGTGGGCCAATTCAGATGACATGCGCGCAAGCAAGGGCAAGTCCTGGACATAGAACTGGTGTGCAATACGGTGGTGGATCATGGCTAGCACGCCGGGGTAGCACAGTAAGACCTCGTCAACACTGCGTGCCGCCGGATCACCCTGATACGCCGCTAAAACATCGGTGTCCAGTAGTCGACGTATGTCGGGAAGGGCAGAAGCAAATGCCTGCACCGCGGCTGTTGCCCGGGTTTCAAGTTCGTCGTCGTCATGGTGTTGATGGCGCTTTTGGCACTGGAGTTCCAGGCGTACCTGATGCAGTAGGGCATGTAGGGCCGAGTCCAACGTATGACCGATGTAGAAGTCTTCGCTTTCCTGGCGCAAGTCGAGAGGCCCGAGCCGCATTGGGAAGAGCACCCCCTTTAGGTCGTCGAGTATCTTCGTAATGGCTTGGGGTGACGGAAATTCGCGGCCGCCGGGCTCACGTGAACGCCGTTGAGAACGACGCCAGTCCTGTCTTGCTTCGTTGAGCGAATTGACTATGGGGTTGATATCGAAGACTGCCATGGAAATACTTTTCTCCGCGCGGGATCTGATGTTCTCGAACAGTTTAAATTCAAAACTTTAAGATCGTAGCAAGCGCAATAGGTCGGGGGATAATCATGATACCAATCTATTCGCTAAAATCGGAATCGCAAGCGGCAGTCATTGTGGCGTTTGCTTCAGCCATCACTATCGCTACATGAATCAGAAACTTACCCCTTCGACCGCATTGCTGCTCATCATTCCACCGCTTTTATGGGCGAGCAACGCGGTCGTCGGACGGCTCATTAGCGGACTGGTACCGCCGATTACCTTGAACTTCCTGCGGTGGGCGATTGCGTTCTGCCTCTTATTGCCCCTGGGTTTCTCGATATTTCGCAATGGCAGCGGCTTATGGGCCAATCGCAAGCGTTATGCCTGCCTGGGTCTGCTGGGAGTAGGGGTGTATAACGCGTTGCAGTATATGGCACTCCATACATCATCACCGATCAATGTCACTCTGGTCGGCGCTAGCATGCCAGTCTGGATGTTGCTTACCGGGTTTCTTTTCTTCAATGCGGAGGTCACCCGGAAACAAATTTTAGGTGCTGCACTTTCCATATTCGGAGTGCTGGTCGTTCTGAGCCATGGAGATCTACGGCAGCTCCAAGCGCTGCGTTTTGTCGTCGGCGATCTTTTGATGATAGTGGCTACGATTGTCTGGGCGTTCTATAGCTGGGTGCTCAGCAGGCCTACTGATCCTCAATCGATTCGCGGCAATTGGGCCGCCTTCCTCCTTGCCCAGATATCATTTGGCGTTGTGTGGTCCGGCGTTTTCGCCGTTGGCGAATGGAGCTTCGCCGAAAGCCGAATTATATGGGGCTGGCCTTTGGCGGTCGGCCTAATGTATGTAGCCATAGGGCCCGCTATTATTGCGTTTCGGTGCTGGGGGATGGGAGTGCAGCGCGCCGGCCCAACGACAGCCGGTTTTTTCAATAACCTTACGCCTTTGTTTGCTGCATTGATGTCATCTGCTTTTCTAGGCGAGACGCCCGATATTTATCACGGTGCGGCATTCGTGCTGATTGTGATTGGCATTGTCTTGTCATCTGGACGTTAACTTAGGGCTAACGCTCCTTCGGGTAGAGTAAATAGGCTCAGGAATTTCGCTAGTCGGATTTTGTCTCCGTCGAAACTGAAGTCGCCATCTAGCAGCGCCTGTTCTATATCGGCTTTGCCATAGGCGATTCTGACTAGCGTGCCGCTGTCAATTTGTATGGTCGCGTCGGCTTGCCCTGGCGCTGTACGGCTTAGTGTAATAACGGAGTTCGCGACGGTTGCGTTGAATTGATCATCGGGAAGTTCGATTCTAATGGTCGCGCTGAATCCTTGCGCCTTGTGAGGGTCAAAAAAAGTCCGTAACGACAGCATCATTGCATCTGCGCCTAAACCAGCAGGGGGCGTAAATAGCGCAGATCTAACTCCCCAGTGTGCAAGCTTAAGAATGATGGGTTCAAGTTCTCGACCCCAATCGGTTAATTCATATACCCAGGCACTGGCAGGTAAGGGCAGCTTTCGGCGTTGCACCACAAATGCTGCCTCTAGTTCATTTAACCGCTGCGTAAGTACATTGGGGCTGATGCCCGCTAGACCAGCCTGCAGGTGAGTAAACCGTTTAGGACCGAGCAGTAGTTCGCGAACAATCAGCAAAGCCCAGCGCTCACCGATCAGATCAAGTGCGTGCGCCGCTGCGCATCCATCGTAGTAGCTTCGTTTTATTGCCATTCGTAAAAGTCTGCTAATGCATTATTTAATTAGGATTGTACGCTTGTTATTTAGGAGTAAACAGTGCTAATTTAACTACTGATGGTCTCCCGCCACATCGCGCAGGCGCTTTGGTAGGTGGGTTCAGATCATCTCTTTGTCAAAAGGAGAGCAACTATGGATACAGCAAGCGTGAAGAACACGACGGTCCAGGGTGAGATTCGGGCCAGACTAGATAGCTGGAACAAAGCGGTAAATTTGCGTGACGTAAAGTCGATTATGTCCAACTATGCGCCGGACGTGGTCGCATTCGATGCAGTGCAGCAACTAAAATTCAAGGGAGTAGAGGCCTATGGAAAACATTGGGAAGCGTGCCTGGCCATGTGCCCAGGACCCATGGTTTTCGAGCTTGGCGACGTAGACATCTCTGCAGACGACAACGTGGCGTTTAGCTATAGCTTGATCAATTGTGGAGGTACTGACGAGACCGGTGTGTTGAAAACGTCATGGATGCGCATGACATCGTGCTTTAGAAAGATCGATGGCCAATGGAAAATTGTTCATGAGCATTTTTCGGCGCCATTCGATATGCAGACTGGCAAGGCTTTATTCAACCTTCAACCTGATGGTTCGGCCAAACTTAATGCCATCCCGCAAGGTATGAATACGATTACGCCGCATCTAATTTGTGCCGGTGCAGCCGAGGCCATCGAGTTTTATAAAAGGGCATTTAATGCCACGGAAATGGGGCGACTGGCGGGACCCGACGGCAAGCTTATGCATGGGGCCGTGCGTATCGGAGACTCGGTGGTGATGCTGATGGATGAATTCCCCCAATTCGGAGCCATGAGTCCTAAAACCCTTAAGGGAACGCCGGTATCAGTACACCTTTATGTAGATAATGCCGATGCATCGTTCGAACGCGCCATTGCCGCTGGCGCAAAAGTAATTATGCCGCTCGACGATATGTTCTGGGGAGACCGATATGGGGTTATTGAAGACCCATTCGGTCACCATTGGTCTATCGCGACCCATATACGCGACCTTAGCGCAGACGAAATTAAAACTGCCGCACAGCAAGCCTGCGCGCAAGGAGCCGATGCGCTGAATAATGCAAAATAAGTGCAAGCAGTGCATCAAAGGCACAAGGGGTTCGACCATCGTCGAACCCCTTGTTTATTACCAGACCACAGTTGCTGCGGATTTGCCGGGTGCGGCTGCTTGAATTGCCAAGCGGCGTATTCGTCATTTTTGAAGCATTGGAATAGCGTTGCGACCAAGGGGTCGGAGTTCTGCATGCCAACATCGATCGATAAGATCTTGCGTTATGCGACGGCGAGCGAGATGGCGCCACGGCCCGTCAAATATAAAGTAGAGTAGGGAACCGCTTACGATGGCGAGCAAACGCGGGACATGCGAGAGCTTCCGGCGGTTTCGTGCAGGTCGTGCACGAACCAAGAGCACTGGCTTAGTAAGCCAGTCGACTAGCGGTAAACCCTATTGTACTACCTGAAAATGGCCAAAAAGAACGATGCCTACTTCGCGAAGCCGGCTGGCAGCATACGGATGCCTTGCTTTAAGCATGTCCCTGGTGGGCTCTTACGTCGCTCTTTCCAAGCCTTTGGCTACCGTATTTCCGATTTTTCTTCTGGCATGGCTGCGCTTTGGCATAGGGGGCATTGCCATGTTGCGCTGGCTGCGCAAACCAAAGACAGAACCTTCGCTATCGCGCCGAATTAAAGGGCTGATCTTCCTCGAGTCGTTTTTCGGTAACTTCTTGTTCACGATTTGCATGATGTTTGGCGTCAGCCTGACGACTGCAGTGTCGGCCGGTGTGATCATGTCCGCGATTCCGGCGACGATTGCACTGATGAGCAGGGTTTTTCTGAAAGAAATGATAGGCCCTCGCGTCTGGTTGTCGATTTTATGCGGCGGGCTTGGCATCGCGCTGTTATCTATGGCCAAGGGCGATCTCGCGCCGACCCAGATTGGTTTACCGTCGGCGAATTTTCAGGGCAAGGCTTGGCTGGGACAGCTTCTATTGTTTGGCGCGGTGTTATGTGAAGCATCGTACGCGGTTATAGGGAAAAAGCTTACTGCCGTCATGGGTCCCAAGCGTATCAGTGCTGTCATCAATTTATGGGGCTTCATACTGATGCTTCCTTTTGGCGCCTATGCAGCCCTGCATTTTGATTTTGCAAGCGTTCAGTTTTCAATGTGGTTACTACTGCTGTTTTATGCGATGGCGGCCAGTGTTTGGACGGTGTGGCTATGGATGACAGGCCTGAAATCGGTGCCCGCGTCGCGTGCTGGCGTGTTTACCGTCATGCTGCCGGTCAGCGCTGCCTTGGTCGGCATCCTGTTGCTTGGTGAAACCCTGGGCGGTATGCAGATAATCGCATTCGCACTGGCCTTAGCAGGCCTGCTATTGGCCACGATACCCGAGAAATAATGCGTTCATTCACCGGCTTTATCGGCTCCGGGCTTCGCATGCGTATTCGATAATCAACTGCGCCGAGGTGACGCCGTTCCACACGTTCTGGTCGAGCCGGTAAGCCACGTCTGCGAATTCGGGCAGCATATCGGCATGATTGAACCAAATCGCATCGAATCGTTGATGACCGCGCTCTAGATTGAGCTTCAAATGCTTGTCCTTCAGCAGCCTTTGCTGGCGCACGTGAAAAGTATCGCGGAATATCGGCGCCGGGAAACCCGCTCCCCAAACCTGTTGTTGGAGTAGGCCTGCCACATCCGCATTGGCATAGCCGCTTTCCAGCGAACCATCGGTTTCGATCACAGGGTCAAAGCTGGTTCGGCCGCTAAGCTCGATGACCGCCGCGTCGAACCCGTTTATAAAGGTGTCGTAGGCGTCTTCTCTAAGGGTCAGGCCCGCAGCCATGGCATGGCCGCCGAACTTCAAGATGATCCCCGGGTATCGTTTGGATACCAGGTCAAGCACATCGCGCAGGTGAACATCGGGAATGGACCGGCCTGAACCGCGAAGTTCGCCCGTGTCTGAACGGGCAAAGGCCAGTGTAGGGCGCCAATAGGTTTCCTTCAGGCGCGATGCGACCAAACCCACGACGCCTTGATGCCAATCCGGGTGATACACGCAAACCGTTGCGCCAATGACAGGACTGGAAGCCTCGATAGCGGCTAAAGCTTCTTCCCGCATGGTCGTCTCGATGCCTCGGCGTTCCTGGTTCATGGCATCGAGCTGACGCGCCAGCTCCAGAGCGTGGCTTTCGTCATCAGTGATTAGGCAGTTAATACCTATGCTCATATCGGCAAGGCGTCCGGCGGCATTGATACGTGGGCCCAGAGCGAAGCCCAGATCGAAGCCACTGGCCTGGCGCGGTTCCCGTCCGGCAACGGCGAAAAGGGCGCGAACGCCCGGCTGCATGCGGCCGCTACGCATTTTCTGTAAACCTTGGGTGACTAGCAGGCGATTGTTCGCGTCCAGTTTAACTACGTCGGCGACGGTGCCCAGCGCGACTAAGTCAGCCAGCATATCTAGGCGGGGGCCGCCGTCCGGCGGATAGATGCCGCGCTCACGCAGCTCGGCGCGTAGAGCAAGCATAAGATAAAAAATTACCCCCACTCCGGCAAGATTCTTGGAAGGAAACCCACAACCAGGCTGATTGGGATTCACAATGGCAAGTGCTTGGGGCAGCGTGTCTCCTGGAAGGTGGTGATCGGTAATCACCACATCGATTCCAACTGCCGTCGCCGCCTCGACGCCATCCACACTGGCAATACCATTGTCGACAGTTATCAGAATGTCAGGCTTGCCGGCATGGTGCTTCAGGGCCAGATCGACAACAGCCGGCGACAGACCGTAACCCGTCTCGAAGCGATTAGGAACCAGGAAGTCGACGACCGCGCTCATACTGCGCAATGCACGCATGCCTACCGCGCACGCCGTTGCACCGTCGCAATCGTAGTCGGCGATAATTAAAAGGCGTTTTCGGGCGAGTATCGCGTTGGCCAGTATGGTCGCTGCCTGCCGGATGTGTGTCAGCTTGCTCGGGGGAATCAATGCTCCCCAAATCAACTGTGTTTCACTGGGTTGGCTTACGCCACGCGCTGCCCACAATCGGGCCAACAGGGGGTGTATGCCAGCGGCCTCGAGCGCCTGTGTTGCCAAGGAGTCGCCGATGCGATTGCTTAATTTTGGGGTGACCACCATTTTCTCCATGCTTGTCGGTTGCCGGGCAGCCATCGGGCCCAACGAGCCAGGGCTGCAGGCCTGACCTCTATTATTCGGTCGCTTCCGGTAAGCACCAGTTCAGGTGATGCGCCAGTTGCCAAAGGCAAAAATACTGTGGCTTCCAATTGCTTTAGTGCTAGAAGCCAGCCGTTCCAGTCCTGGCTTAGGCTGGGCCCGAGGAGCTGGTCGTAGGTGTGAACGGCTGCGGCGGGGTCTGCCTGATTCAACTGGTCCGTACTTGCCCCGCCAAAGAGCCATAAGCTATTGATGGGTACGAGATTTTGCCTATATCGTTCTTGATTCACCGGGTGTTCAAACCATAGCATCTGTAGCTCGTTCAGTAGGCGGCGCCAGGGTCGGGAAGAAATATCTTGAGGCCACCATTCGTTTACGGAACTTATGCTTACCAGCGATGGACTGGCGCAACGGGGCGCAAAGCCCGGTGGCAGCCCGATACGCCAACGTTCTGTACTGTCAGGGTGCAGGGTAAAGTCAGTGTCGTCGAACAAACTTCGTGCTGATTCGAACAAGGCTACACTCTGCTCTGGCGTAATGACGAGCTCGCGCGCAGGCAACAACGCAGCGCCATCCCGGGAAGGCGATACATGAACGAGTTCTGCCAGCCATACCGGTTCGCTGCTGTTAGTCGCGGTGGCGGCCCATAAGGGTGCCAGTCCTGCGCTAAGATTCTGTCCGGCTTTCAGTTTGAATCCCCGCGCAGCCAGATGCCACTGTTCGTAGGGCGTGCAGCCGGTCTGGGCCGGATCAGCCAGTATCGTCGTGGCTCGGCTTTCTTCCAGCCACCTTAGCAAGGTCGGCGCGGCCTCTTGCAGGTAAGAAGTAAGTTCGCGCGCCTCGCGAGCTGCGGGTAAAGCGCCAGGTAGTACGATTTGCATTCCTGGATTGTAGTGTTAATGGAAAACGGTGACTTGAACGATGTCATATGAATTTTGGATAGGCGCGCGATACGCAGGCCTGGCGCGGTCTAAGCGCCGCGCTGGCCGAGGCGACCGCTTTGTATCTTTTATCGCAGCCAGTTCGATGGCGGGAATTGCCCTGGGTGTTGCGGCCTTGATTATAGTATTGTCGGTGATGAACGGATTCCAGACCCAGGTCAGGGACCGTATGCTTTCAGTGTTGCCGCATATCGAACTCTACGTTCCCGGAATGGATCCGGAACAGGTGCTGGCCCAATGGCGCGAGATTGCCGCGATTGCCGAAAAGAATCCAAATGTCACCGGTACAGCGCCGTTCGTTGCTGCACAAGGAATGATAGTCCGTGGTGAGGCACTGAGCGGAGTCCAGATTCGCGGTATCGACCCGCAAGGTGAAAGCTCGGTATCAGAACTGGCCGGTCAAATGATAGCCGGCGATATTGGTGCATTGAAAGCAGGCAGTTTTTCCATCGTACTGGGCAACCAGATTGCCAACACCTTGGGCGTAAGCCAGGGTGACACCGTAATGGTGCTCGCCCCTCAGGGGTCGATTTCCCCGGCAGGGTTCACGCCCCGGATGCGGCAATTTACCGTGAGCGGCATATTCTCGTCCGGCTACTACGAATACGATGCAACGCTGGCTTTTATCAATTACCAGGACGCGGCTAAAGTGTTTCGCGACAGCGGAACCAGTGGCGTCCGACTGCGCATCACCGATATGCAGCAGGCCCCGCTGGTGGCCCGCGAGCTCGTCAAGACCCTGCCTCCGATTGTCAGGGCGCAGGATTGGACCCTGAATAACCGTACCTGGTTTGCCGCCGTACAAACCGAGAAGCGCATGATGTTTCTGATTCTGGCGCTGATTGTCGCGGTGGCCGCCTTTAACTTGTTGTCGTCTCTGGTTATGGCGGTCAAGGATAAACGCTCGGATATCGCGATATTGCGCACCCTGGGTGCAAGCCCGCGCGAGATTGCAAAAATATTCCTAGTCCAAGGATCACTGATAGGAATTGTCGGTACGTTGCTTGGCGTCGTCTTCGGCATGCTGGTCGCCTACAACATCGATGTGATCGTGCCTTTTATCGAGCGCCTGCTCGGTGTCCAGTTCCTGCCCCAGCAAATTTACTTCATCAGCGAACTGCCTTCCAATCCGCAACTGACCGATATCGCTATCGTGGCGGTTACCTCCCTGGTTTTGTCGTTGCTGGCTACCTTATATCCCAGCTGGCGTGCGTCCAGTCTGCAACCCGCCGAGGTCCTGCGCCATGACTAATGCCCCGATTGCTCACGCCATAAACGCCCGTAATCTTGTCAAGACCTATTACGAAGGCGGGCAGGCAATTGAAGTTTTGCGCGATGTCAGCCTGCATGTCGACCAGGGCGAGATGGTGGCCATTGTTGGGGCATCTGGCTCGGGGAAAAGCACCTTGCTGCACACCTTGGGTTTGCTTGACCTTCCGACTTCAGGTTCGGTATTCGTCAATGGGACGTCGGCCAGCGGACTTAGCGAATCCCAGCGCAGCCACTTGCGTAACCGTAATCTGGGTTTCGTATACCAGTTCCATCATCTGTTGCCCGAGTTTTCCGCGCTCGACAATGTTGCCATGCCGCTGATTGTGCGACGCGAAAATCGAAATAAATCCCGTGAGCAGGCCCAAATTGTGTTGGAACAAGTGGGTCTTGGCGCGCGTGTCGATCATTATCCGGGGCAGCTATCAGGTGGTGAGCGTCAGCGCGTTGCATTAGCGCGAGCTTTGGTCACCAGGCCGGCCTGCGTGTTGGCCGATGAGCCCACTGGTAATCTGGATCGCAATACCGCCGAAAGCATGTTCGACTTACTGGTTCGTATGAATCGGGATTTTGGTACGGCCTTCGCTATTGTGACCCACGATTCTGCACTGGCATCGCTTGCGCATCGACAATTGTCAATGGATAAGGGCCGCTTGGTCGATCCGGAGGTGCCGCCGTTGAACGTTTGAGGTCCGGCTGCTTGATACTGATGGAATAATGCCTGGTGCCGGTAAGCGGCACTCGTTTAACAAACCCATCGCTAGCGCAGGGATGTACTGATGTTGATTGATACCCACTGTCATCTTGACGCAAATGAATTCGAGGCCGATCGGGATGCCGTCATCGAACGTGCACGCAGGCACGGCGTGCGCGCGATAGTGATTCCGGCGGTGGCGCGTGCCAATTTTGAGACTGTACGCGCGCTGGCTCACTCTTTCCAAGCTGGCAGTTATGCATTGGGCATCCATCCGATCAGCGTCCCCAACGCACAAGAGGCAGATCTGGTCGAGCTGGAAAGCCAAGTAAAGCGCTCGCTTGACGACCAGAAGTTTGTTGCGATCGGAGAAATAGGCCTGGATTTCTTCATTCCCGCATTGAAAGAAACCGGAATACGGGCCAAGCAAGAGGCCTTTTATGTGGCGCAGCTGGATCTGGCCCAACGTTATGGTTTACCGGTGCTGCTGCATGTGCGCCGTTCTCAGGACCTTCTGCTAAAGCATTTGCGCCGGCGTCCAAGAATAGGCGGGCTGGCCCATGCTTTTAATGGTAGCTTTCAACAAGCCGAACAATTTATTGAGCAGGGCTTCGCGCTGGGTTTTGGTGGTGCCATGACCTTCGCGCGGGCTTTGCAAATACGGCGTCTTGCCGAACAGTTGCCGCTGGACGCGCTGGTGTTGGAAACCGATGCACCGGATATTCCCCCCGCTTGGCTGGCGGAACCGGGTGCAGCGACTGCCAGAAATGAGCCCGCGGAAGTGGCTCGCATAGCGCATACCTTGGCCGAGCTACGGCATTTAACTAATGAAGAAATCATCGTTGCCACGGCGGACAATGCCAGGCGAACTTTGCCGCGCCTGGCCAGCGCGCTGAACAGTTAAGCTTAAAGCCGTTTTTCTTAGCTCATTCCTAATCGCGGTAACTGGGCCGCCTACCGGATTTATTGGGTTAAGTCAGCCGATATTCGTAAGTAATATTCCGTAGGATAATCATGCTCAGATCATCCGCATGTGTCGACTATACAAAATCAGCTCGCACGCGGATAATTAAGAGCATCGGTCATGGCGTAGGGGAACAGCTGCCAGATAACCGCACGAGGGGATCAACCGCCGACGTGAGTGGAAGGACACATACCAGCTTTGCGTTAGTCTTAATTTTCGGGCCGAAAGGCCCTTCGACGATCTCGGGAGTGCAACCATGACCGATCAGAAGAACGACCGAGACGGTCTACCGACCGGAAAGGGCCACCCATTCAGGTTCATTCCCGAAAAATTCTAGAAGGCCGCCGCGATAGCCGGGTTGAACCATGGGAACGCCGAATCCTTCCGCGAGAGGTCTGAAAGTTCCATTGCCTGAATGGCTGCGCCATTACCAGAAAGAGTGGGCTTCGCAAGACGTGCTCGCGGGACTGAGGGGTTGCCCTCCTTGGCGTTACCCGATCTTTCGTTGATTGCGCAAATGTGGCCGATGGCGCTTGGCGGAGTCGTATTGCTCGGCACTCTGCAAGGCATTCTTGTCGCCATCGTCGTCTCGGTTGCGGCTCTCGCTTATCAGGTCTCCGATCCGCCTTTGTATGTCATGCGGCGCAAGCCCAACACCAATATCTTTCGTCCCGCCTCATCCGAGCACAAGGACGATGAATTCTTCCCCGGCATGCTGATACTGCGCCCCGAAGGACGTATCTTCTTTGCCAATGCGGGCAACATCGGGCTGAAGCTGCGGCAAATAATCGACGCCGAGCAGCCGAAAATCGTGGTGCTCGATCTAGGCGGTGTATTTGATATCGAATACACCGCGCTTAGAATGATGAACGATGCCGACATCAGACTGGATCATGCTGGAGTGTTGTTATGGATGGTAGGTCTCAACCCGGGCGTACTTGAGATGGTGAAAAGATCCCCGTTAGGTGAAAGACTGGGTAGCGCAAGGCTATTCAACAACCTCGACGAGATGATTACCGAATATCAAAGACTTCGTGGGGACCCTACGCATGCTGCCGCGCGCATGCCAGCCGATATTCATAGGTAGTATCCGGTAGGACAAGCTTGCTCAGACCAGACGTTTTTCCGCAGACGCCACCTTTATGCTTAGCCATTTGGGAGGCGATCAAGCGTGACGGGGCGTATCTGCTTATTGGCCTTCGTAGCCGCGACGGGGATCGTGCATTGTTTTCCCCTTCTACCCGATCGCGCTGTAATGGCCGGTATGCTTGCCTCTTCGGCGCTGGTGTCAACGTTCGCATGCTTGCTGGCACCTAAATACCGTTGGCGTCTGCTCTTGCCCTTGTGGGCGGCATTGGCGGGGCTGCTTCTGACTATTGCGCGTGCTGAATATCGTCTGGCCGATACCTTGGATAGCAGCAATGAAAACAAGGTTTCCAGAGTCGTGTTGCGCGTTGCGGCATTGCCACGCCAGGGCCCGGATAGTCGCCAATTTGAAGCCGAAGTGGTGTCATCCATCCCTGCTGGGATACCGTCGCGCATTCAGGTGTCCTGGACGGCGCCGGACTGGGCCGGCCCATATGGCAGGCGAGATCGCTCATCTGCCAACAATACAAAGCAATATTTTCCGGAAATTATTCCGGGCCAAGTGTGGCGCATGTCGCTAACGTTGAAGCGTCCACACGGGAATAGGAATCCGCACGCGTTCGACTACGAGTCTTATCTATTTGCGCATGGCATTCGCGCTACAGGAAGCGTCAGGGGCACGCCGTTATATATGGGCGACGAACCCTGGGCCAGCCTGCCGATCATCGCCCAACGGGCCCGATATCATGTACGTGCAGCGATGCAGCCCTATCTGGAAGGTAAGCGGTACGGAGCAGTGTTGTTAGCGTTGGCTATTGGAGACCAGGCCAGTGTCGACGCAGCCGACTGGCAGGTCTTTAACCGCACGGGCATCACACATCTGGTGTCTATAAGCGGTTCCCACATAACCATGATAGCGGCGTTGGCCGGATCATTGGTTTTCTCGCTATGGCGCCGTCTGCGGTTTCGCCATCGCGCCTGGGCAGAGCGTCTTCCTGCCCAAGTCGCGGGCGCCATGGCTGCTTTAGTGCTCGCATGGTTGTATTGCCTGCTGGCGGGCTGGGGCGTACCTGCCCGACGCACCTTCTTGATGCTATTCGTCGTGGCCCTGGCTTACTTGCTGAAGTTGCCTTTGAATGCTTCCCGGCTTCTGTCTTTGGTGGCTTTTGCAGTGGTCGTATTGGACCCATGGGCGCTTTTGGCCAGCGGGTTTTGGCTTTCTTTCGGTGCCGTATATGTGCTGATGGCGAGCGCGGGCTGGTGGGGCCGCCCGGTGGGGAAAACGTCGGTTTCGCGTTGGCAGCGGTGGCGTACCTTTTTGGCCACCGCGACACGTTTGCAGCTGGCAATCACGGTTGGCTTGATGCCGTTGCTGGCGCTGATTTTTCATGAAGTGTCGCTTGCTTCGCCGCTCGCCAACGTCTATGCCATTCCGGTGATCAGCGTGGTGGTAACCCCTCTATCGTTGTTATTGGCCGGTGCCTCTTTTATTCCGGGGCTTGAGTTTCTGGCCACAGCGTTTGCGTGGCTGGGCCATGCCGCACTTGAATTCATTATGGTGCCAACAGTCTGGCTTGCCGATTTCCGCGCCGCCAGTTTTAACGTCGCGGCAGCACCCGTGTTGCTGACCCTTGTGGCGATGCTGGGACTGTTTCTTGCCGTTATGCCCTATGGAATTCCATATCGCAATATGGCCTGGCTTTTTATGCTGCCAGCATTGCTGTGGTCACCGGTGCGGCCGCCAGAGGGGGGATGGAATCTATATGCGCTGGATGTAGGCCAGGCAAGTGCAATAGTGATACAAACGGCGCGTCATTCCTTGTTGTTTGATACGGGACTTCGTAGCAGCGCTACGTCAGATGACGGGGCGCGTACCATTTGGCCTTTCCTGCGTTCAAAAGGCATCAGGAAACTGGATGTATTGGTGGTTTCGCATGCCGATATCGATCACGCCGGTGGTCTGCGCAGTTTACTGGAGACCGTACCGGTAGAGCAGTCCTATAGCTCGTTTGGTCTGGCGGATTACCTTGGGCGTGAAGCGAGTTTGCTGGGGATGCCGGGCCAAGTGCCGCCAATGCCATTGACCATGTCTGCTTGTGAATACGGGGTGACCTGGCATATAGATGGAGTCTCTTTCGAATTTTTGTGGCCGCTTAAATCGCCTGCAAGACGCCGTGCGGTACAGCGTAAGCAGCGCAACGATTATGGTTGCGTGCTTAGAGTCCACGGGCAACATCATTCCGTTCTGCTGCCGGGGGACATCGGCACTCTGCAAGAGGCTAGCCTTCTGGACAGGGGCCTGGATTACGCTGACGTCGTGTTGGCAGCCCATCATGGTTCAAAAAATTCATCCAGCGAACAGTTTGTCAGTGCAGTAGGGGCAAGTCATGTCATAGCGCAAGCGGGTTTATGGAATCGCTATGGGCATCCCAGCCCCTTGGTCGAGCAACGCTGGCAGGACCATGGGGCGGTCTTCTGGCGTACTGACCAGCATGGCGCGGTAACCATGCAGTCGCGAGCCGAGGGTTTGCTGGCCCACGGAGACCGGCAATTTTCGCCGCGCTATTGGCAGACTCGTTAGCATCCGGAATTTCCCTGTACGGCAATGCTTGCGGATTAGAAAGTTATGGGCGATGATGGGATCAACCGTTCACAAGACGGCATATAAAAATTCGTAGCGTTTCAAAAATTCCACAAGACATTTTCTGAAGCAAGCATGAGACAACACACTCCATTACGGCTACATGTGCCCGAGCCCCCTGGGCGTCCTGGTCACGCCACTGATTTTTCCTATCTTCGTCTGGCTCCCGCGGGTTCAGTCCGCAAGCCACCGCTAGACACATCGGCCATCGATACCACCGATCTTGCTTACACGCTAGTGCGTGTGCTGGACGATGACGGGGCTGCAAAAGGCCCATGGGCGCAATCGATTGACGTTCAGGTGTTGCGCAAGGGTCTTCAATCGATGATCAAGACCCGCATATACGACGCACGCATGTTGATCGCTCAGCGCCAGAAGAAAATGTCTTTTTACATGCAAAGTCTGGGGGAAGAAGCCATCGGCACAGGGCAGGTCATGGCGCTCTCCAAGGGCGACATGTGTTTTCCGTCATATCGTCAACAGAATTTGCTGATCGCACAAGACGTGCCGTTGTTTGACATGATGTGCCAGCTATTTTCCAACGATCGGGATCATCTGAAGGGAAGGCAACTACCCGTTATGTATTCTGTACCCGATGCTGGGTTTTTTTCGATTTCAGGGAATCTCGCCACGCAGTTTGTGCAGGCTGTAGGTTGGGCCATGGCTTCTGCGATCAAAGGCGATACCAAGATCGCTTCCGCCTGGATAGGCGATGGCGCGACGGCGGCAGCCGATTTTCAGACGGCGCTTACGTTTGCTCATGTGTATCAGGCGCCGGTCATCCTTAATGTCATTAATAATCAGTGGGCTATATCGTCATTCCAGGCGCTGGCTGGCGGCGAGAGCACGACTTTTGCAGCCCGCGGCGTGGGCAGTGGCATCGCCTCGTTGCGCGTCGATGGTAACGATTTCCTGGCCGTCTATGCCGTATCGCAGTGGGCAGTCGAGCGCGCGCGAAACAACCTTGGGCCGACGCTTATCGAATGGGTTAGTTATCGCGCTGGCCCGCATTCCACTTCTGACGATCCTTCGAAGTACCGTCCGGCCGATGATTGGGCCAGATTTCCGCTAGGAGACCCAATCGATCGCTTGAAGCAGCACCTTATTGGTATAGGCGCCTGGTCAGACGACGAGCATCAGCGCACCCAAAAACAGTATGAAGCGGAAGTCGTCGCGGCGCAAAAACAGGCAGAAAGTCACGGCACGCTTGCCACGGGTCAAACCTCAAGCGTCGCCACCATGTTCGAAGACGTCTATAAAGACATGCCATGGCATCTGCGCCGTCAACGTCAGCAAGCGGGGGTGTGATCATGGACGATACTTCCGTCAAGCAAAAGTCGACCCGCATGACCATGATTCAGGCCCTGCGGTCTGCCATGGATATCATGCTAGAGCGCGACGACAATGTGGTCATATTCGGGCAGGATGTCGGGTACTTCGGCGGTGTATTTCGCTGTACCGAAGGTCTTCAGGCCAAATACGGCCGTGCACGCGTTTTTGATGCCCCCATATCCGAAGGGGGTATTGTCGGCGCTGCCGTAGGCATGGGCGCTTACGGTCTACGCCCTGTCGTCGAAATTCAGTTTGCTGATTATTTCTATCCGGCTACCGACCAGATTGTTTCGGAGGCCGCGCGTTTGCGGTACCGGTCGGCCGGCGATTTCATCGCTCCGCTGACAATACGAATGCCCTGTGGCGGCGGTATTTACGGGGGGCAGACTCATAGCCAAAGCCCCGAGGCCTTGTTTACTCACGTCAGTGGTTTGCGAACGGTCATGCCGTCAAATCCTTACGATGCCAAGGGTTTGCTGATCGCTTCGATTGAATGCGATGACCCGGTTATTTTTCTCGAGCCAAAACGCCTATATAACGGGCCTTTCGATGGTCATCATGACCAGCCGGTTGTACCGTGGTCCAAACACCCCTTAGGCAATGTCCCTGACGGTTATTACACTGTGCCGCTCGAATCCGCTTCGATTTTCCGCCAGGGAAATGCACTCACTGTATTAACTTACGGGACGATGGTTTTCGTGGCGGCCGTGGCAGCCCAGGAATCCGGGATCGACGCCGAGATCATAGACTTGCGTAGCTTGTGGCCGCTTGATCTGGAAACCATTGTGGATTCGGTCCGCAAGACGGGCCGCTGTATTGTTTTACACGAGGCGACACAGACCAGTGGCTTTGGCGCGGAATTGACTTCGCTTATTCAGGAGCACTGTTTTTATCATCTCGAGGCGCCCATCGAACGCATTGCTGGTTGGGATACGCCGTACCCACACGCTCATGAATGGGCCTATTTTCCAAGTCCCAAGCGCGTCGCAGACGCCTACCGACGCGTGATGGAGGCGTAACGATGGGAATTCATATTATAAAAATGCCCGATATCGGCGAAGGAATCGCCGAGGTCGAACTGGTGGAGTGGCATGTGCAGCCAGGTGACAGCGTGGTCGAAGATCAATTGCTCGCCGACGTTATGACTGACAAAGCTACGGTCCAGGTGCCATCGCCGGTTCATGGAAAAATCGTGTCGCTAGGCGGAAAAGTCGGGCAGGTTATGGCAGTAGGCTCCGAGCTTATCCGGCTAGAGGTCGAAGGCAGCGGCAATGTCGCCGCTACAGCGCACCACCAGGTTCACCCTGCCTCGGCGGCGGTCGAAAAAACCGTCGCCGAGGGGGCAGGATCCGAGGGCGAGGAAACTTTGGTAGGCTCCACAAGCGCAAGCAGCCAAGTCGCAACGGTTCATGCCGTCGACGTCCGCGCTGCCGTGTTGAAAGACAGAAAGGATCACCCCTTTAGCGTAGGCGCAGCGCGCCCCGCGGGCGACAAGCCGCTGGCATCGCCAGCGGTGCGTCAAAGGGCCTGGGATCTGGGCATTAAATTGCAATATGTCGCCGGCAGCGGCCCGGCGGGGCGCATTACCCACAATGACTTGGATACCTATCTGGATCGCGGCAAGTCAGACGAGCCAATTGCGGGGCGCAGCGCCTTCGCCATGCGCGACGACGAGGAAGAGGTTCCGGTAATCGGGCTCAGGCGCAAGATTGCTCAGAAAATGCAGGAATCCAAGCGCCGCATTCCTCACTTCACCTACGTTGAAGAGGTC
Source organism: uncultured beta proteobacterium (assembly GCA_963706785.1). Lineage (GTDB taxonomy): Bacteria > Pseudomonadota > Gammaproteobacteria > Burkholderiales > Burkholderiaceae_B > Pollutimonas. Next base: position 894,379 of record CAVPNJ010000002.1, on the reverse strand, counting down.
GACGTTACCGATCTCGAAATTCTGCGTCAGCAATTGAACCAGCAGTGGGGCGGCACGCGGGGCAAGCTGACCATCCTGCCATTTCTCGTTCGAGCCATGGTACTTGCCTTGCGCGAATTCCCCCAGATCAACGCCCGATTCGACGATGACAACGGTGTGGTCACGCGGTACGGCGCCGTTCATATGGGTATCGCAGCACAGACCCCCGCTGGCCTGATGGTGCCAGTCATGCGCCATTCGGAAGCCCGCGACCTGTGGTCATGTGCGGCCGAAATCAAGCGCCTTGCCGACGCCGCTCGCGACGGCCACGTAGCGCGGGACGAGCTTTCCGGGTCAACCATTACCCTTACCAGCCTCGGGCCCCTTGGCGGTATCGTTTCCACTCCGGTGGTCAATTATCCTGAAGTTGCAATTGTCGGCGTGAACCGAATTGTCGAGCGCCCTGTCATTCTCGCGGGCGCTGTGGTTGCGCGCAAGATAATGAACTTGTCCTCTTCGTTCGATCATCGTGTGGTAGACGGCCTGCATGCAGCCGAATTCATTCAACGCATAAGGGGCTATCTTGAATGCCCGGCCTTGCTATTTGTAGAGTAGGAAGTATTCATGTCTCCGAGCACTCTGTTGATTATCGGCGCCGGCCCTGGAGGCTATGTGGCAGCAATACGTGCCGCACAGCTGGGTATACCGACTACGCTGGTCGAAGGCGAGGCGGTTGGCGGGACCTGTTTGAATATAGGCTGCATTCCTTCCAAGGCACTTATTCATGCTGCCGAAGAGTTCCATAAACTGGCCCAGTATCGCGCCCAGTCGCCGCTTGGCATTCAAGTGCAGTCGGCTCATGTCGATATATCCAAAACGATTTCCTGGAAAGACGGGATCGTAGGTCGGCTCACCGGCGGAGTGGAAACGCTTCTGAAGAAAAACGGGGTCAAGGTGATTCGGGGGTGGGCGCGCATTATTGACGGCAAAACAGTCGAAATACATCAAGCGGAAAGCGAGGCAAGGACACCCCTGCTTATTTCTTGCGAACACTTATTGCTGGCTACGGGTTCCTTGCCGGTGGAATTACCCTTTATGCCATTCGGAGGGCCGGTCATTTCTTCCACGCAGGCGCTTTCTCCCGTGGAATTACCCAAAACACTGGCGGTCGTGGGCGCAGGGTATATCGGGCTCGAACTGGGTATGGCATATAGCAAGCTGGGGGTTAAGGTAAGCATAATAGAAGCCCAGGACCGCATTCTGCCTGCCTACGATGCTGAGTTGGCCAAACCGGTCCTGAGTGCGTTAAAGAAACTGGGAATTTCCCTGCATTTGTCTTGCTCGGTGTTGGGCATGGACGAATCGCATACCGAATTGCGCTTGAAAAGCACAGAAGGTAAAGAATCCATGCTTGCAACTGAGCAAGTCCTGGTGGCCGTCGGGCGGCGACCCCGCAGTAGCAGGCTTTGGGCTGGAATCGCTGATGCTTGATATGACTGGATCTGCAATTCGGATTGATGATCAATGCCGTACCTCCATGCGCAATGTCTGGGCAATCGGAGATGTCACGGGCGAGCCCATGCTGGCGCATCGGGCGATGGCGCAGGGCGAAATGGTGGCCGAAATCATTAGCGGTAAGCGCCGCCGTTTCGTGCCGGCGTCAATTCCTGCAATATGCTTTACTGATCCGGAAATTGTTGTGTCGGGACTATCGCCTGACGAAGCCGCACAGGCTGGGTTGGATCACATCAGCGCAGTTTTTCCGTTTGCTGCGAATGGCCGCGCAATGACGCTGGAATCGGCCGACGGCTTCGTGCGGGTGGTTGCCCGTCGCGAGGACCATCTTATCCTGGGCTGGCAAGCAGTGGGGCGCGGGGTCTCCGAGCTAAGCACTGCTTTTTCGCAATCGCTCGAAATGGGTGCGCGCCTGGAAGATATCGCCGGAACCATACACGCCCACCCGTCGCTGGGCGAAGCGGTACAAGAGACCGCCCTAAGGGCATTGGGGCATGCTTTGCATGTTTAACGCTAAGCTACAATCAAATCCCCTTTTGTAGTGAGTGTCCCATGACTAAATCCTACACGCCCGACTCTTACACGGCCGGCGGCCAGCACCAACCTCGACTCGATTATGTAATGTGTTCTAGTCCGGCAGGCACGCACCGCATGGCGTATTGGGAATGGGGTGATCCAAACAACCAGCGTGTCTTGCTGTGTGTTCATGGCCTGACTCGTACGGGTCGCGATTTCGATCGCCTGGCACAGCGGATGGCCAAGCATTACCGCGTCGTGTGTCCCGACGTCGTCGGACGCGGGAAATCCGACTGGCTCATTAACGCGAGCGGTTACGTCGTGCCGCAATATGTGGCTGATATGCTCACGCTCATCGCGCGCCTCAATCCCGCGCAGCTGGATTGGGTCGGAACTTCGATGGGCGGATTGATCGGTATGGGGCTGGTCGGAACATTGGCCGTGTCTGCTTTGCTAAGACCCCCGCGCGGCGAATGCGGTCTATCTGCGGACCAAACCCTAGTGCTGGGTAAAGTCGTACTGAACGACATAGGCCCCAAGCTGGGTTTTTCCGGCTTGACCCGAATTGCCGAATACGTGGGTAAGCCCATCCAGTTCGACACCTTTGAGCATGCTGTCGATTACGTGCGATCGGTGTCGTCGGGCTTCGGCACGCACGACCAGGCGGGGTGGGAAGAGCTCACGCGCTATGTATTCAATCGGCAAGGTGATCAATGGGCCAAGCACTACGACTTACGTATTGCCGAACCGTTTGCCGATCAGTCGGAAGAGAAGGTGCAGGCATCTGAAGCCGTATTGTGGGCCGCTTTTGAAAGCATCTCGTCGCCGGTTTTGGTGGTGCGTGGTGAAGAATCCGATTTACTGACCGCCGAGGCCGCTGCCGAAATGTTGGCTCGAAATCGCCACGCTTCTTTACATGTAGTGCCTGATGTCGGCCATGCGCCGACGTTTCGCAGCGATGATGAAATTGATCCCGTACAGGCATTTCTTTTGGGAAGTCAATCGTCGTAAACTAAGGCGTTGCTTGTCGCATATATAGCCCTCTGCAGGGCTTTTTTAACTCTCGGGAAACTTGTTTATCAAAGTCGACTTACATTGCCATTCCACAATCTCCGACGGCGTCCTGGCTCCGGCGCAACTTGCTGCGCGTGCGCATGCTAATGGGGTGCAGTTATGGGCCTTGACCGACCATGACGAAGTCTCCGGGCTGGCGTCAGCCCGCGCTGAAGCTAAGTCGCTTGGCATGTCGTTTGTTTGCGGGGTGGAAATTTCCGTTACCTGGGCCAAGCATACCGTTCACGTACTTGGACTAGGAATCAACGAGCTCGACACCGGATTGCTGGCCGGGCTGGCTGGCATACGCGAGGGCAGGTCAGTGCGCGCGCACGAGATGGCCGACCGATTGACTTCGCTTGGCGTTCCGCATAGTTACGAGGGCGCCGTGGCATTTGCGTCAAATCCGGCATTGATCAGCCGGACGCACTTTGCCCGTTTCCTGGTCGAGCACGGTTATTGCAAGAATATGCAGGCGGTATTCGATAAGTATTTGGGGGAAAACAAGCCTGCCAACGTGCAGGTGCAATGGTCGACGCTCGATGATGCCGTAGGCTGGATTATTGGCGCCGGAGGGCGTGCAGCTATTGCGCATCCTGGCCGCTACAATTTATCTCCGTTGCAATTCGACGCCTTGTTCGAACAGTTCAAGAGCCTTGGCGGTACTGGCATCGAAGTAATCACGGGTAGTCATACGCCCGACCAGTATGTTGAATACGCGAAGGTTGCGAAGCACTACGGCTTTATGGCGTCTTGCGGATCTGACTTTCACAGCCCAAAAGAAACAAGGCTCGACTTGGGCGATCTCCCGCCGCTGCCGTCCGGCCTTAAACCTATCTGGCATGACTGGATCTGATGAATAAAGCATTTGTAAAAGAATCCGATAACGATGATGACGAGGATTTGGGCCCCGAGGACCTCAGGCTTCCCGCCGGCACCAAAAACTACATCACCACTCAAGGCTATCAGCGTTTGCGCGACGAGCTCGCACATTTAATGACGGTGGAGCGGCCAGCCGTTGTCCAAATTGTGTCCTGGGCGGCTTCCAATGGTGACCGATCCGAGAATGGCGATTATCTGTACGGCAAGAAACGCCTGCGCGAGATCGACCGGCGCATGCGCTTTTTGACTAAGCGCCTCGAGATCGCCGAAGTGGTTGATCCGGCGGCCCAACCCAATAAAGAATTGATTTTTTTTGGTGCGACCGTCGTCTATTCCGACAAAGCCGGACAAGATTTTCGCGTTACCATCGTGGGCGTGGATGAGGCCGAACCGTTGCAGGGCAAAATCAGCTGGATTTCGCCAGTTGCCCGGGCGCTGACAAAAGCGCGCGAAGGCGATACGGTCACTTTACGGACGCCCGCGGGGATCGATGAACTAGATATTCTGGAAGTCATTTATCCCTAGAGCCTGATATTCTCGCAGCATGTGTCAAAGCAAATCCGGCTTGGCGCACAAGCAGGTAAAATGAACCGTTTTCCTACTTTTGCCTGCGTCGTATCGTGAATTCTATCCAGCATCTACTTGGTTCGTCGGTCTTGTCTTCGTTTCGCCGTGAGCGATTGTTACAGCGGTTCGCCGAACTTGATTTACCTGTCGCCGACATTAACGGTCGCTTCGAACATTATGTATGGACCGAGGCAGAACTGAATGCTGCAGATCAGGCCCGCCTCGAACAGCTCCTTGACTACGGCTCGACGGTGGCAGGCGACAAAGAAGGCAAGAATTCATTAGTATTGCGCGTCTTTCCACGGCCCGGCACCGTTTCACCGTGGGCCAGCAAGGCAAGCGATATCGCGCACAATTGCGGTCTGCCTGCGGTGCGCCGAATCGAACGCGGCATTCGCTACACCTTGACTCCTAGCCGCGGCTTATTGGGATCCAAGTCAATCGATGCCGCACAATTGGCCAAAATCGCCGATTGCCTGCACGATCGCATGACCGAAACCGTAATGGATGTCTCGTTTGACGGGTCTGCGCTATTTGCATCATTGCCCGGAAAACCTATCCAGACCATTAACGTTATCGATCAAGGTCAAGCGGCGCTGGTTGAGGCCAACCGCACGCTGGGCCTTGCTCTGTCAGACGACGAGGTGGAATACCTGGAAACGTCTTTCAGGCAGTTGGGACGCAACCCCACCGATGTCGAACTGATGATGTTTGCGCAGGCTAATAGCGAGCATTGCCGGCACAAAATATTTAACGCCCAATGGGTTATCGACGGAGAAAAACAGTCGAATACTTTGTTCGGCATGATCCGCGCTACGCACGCCGCGCAACCTGAAGGCACGGTGGTGGCGTATTCCGACAATTCCGCAATTATGAGCGGCGGTCAGGCAATGTTGTTTCATGCAGGGGCGTACGAATTCCACCGCCACTTACGAACACCACCCGGCGCTGGTTCATACGCTGATGAAGGTTGAAACCCATAATCATCCTACAGCGATAGCGCCGTTCCAAGGAGCGGCCACCGGCGCCGGCGGTGAAATCCGCGACGAGGGCGCCACGGGTCGCGGTTCCAAGCCCAAAGCAGGTCTTACGGGATTCACTGTCTCGAATTTGCGTTTCAAAGACGCTCCCGAGCCTTGGGAATCCGATGCGCACGGATCGCCAGACCGCATCGCAAGCCCGCTGGACATCATGATAGAAGGGCCTATCGGAGGCGCCGCCTTCAATAATGAATTTGGCCGCCCCAATTTGCTGGGCTATTTCCGTACCTTTGAGCAGACGGCGGGCGACGTCCGTTGGGGATATCACAAGCCCATCATGATCGCCGGTGGACTGGGTTCCATTGATGACCGTCTGACCCATAAAGATCCCATTCCTCCGGGCGCTTTGCTGATTCAGCTGGGCGGTCCGGGCATGCGCATCGGCATGGGTGGCAGCGCGGCATCCAGCATGAGCGCCGGCACGAATAGCGCCGAACTGGATTTTGATTCCGTGCAGCGCGGCAATCCCGAGCTCGAGCGACGGGCCCAGGAGGTCATTGATCGATGCTGGCAACAGGGCGAGGCAAACCCTATTCTGGCAATTCACGACGTCGGGGCTGGCGGCTTGTCTAACGCTTTTCCGGAGTTGGTCAACGATGCCGGGCGCGGGGCTATCTTCGAATTGCAGCAAGTGCATCTTGAAGAGTCGGGACTATCGGCGGCCGAAATCTGGAGCAATGAATCGCAGGAACGCTATGTTCTCGCCATCATGCCGGAAGACCTTCCCCGGTTCGACCTGCTTGCTAAGCGTGAACGCTGCCCGTATGCCGTCGTTGGTGTAGCCACTGAAGAACGCCAACTGCGTGTTACTTACGGCGAGGGCCTGCACGGCGTGGCAGAGGCGCCCGATGCCAGCTTACGTACCGACCTGCGGCCTGTCGACGTGCCAGTCGATGTCATCCTTGGTAAGCCGCCGCGCATGACGCGCGACGTTCAGCGTGTCGCCGGTGTGGGGGGCGAACTTGATCTTACTGGAATTGACCTCAACGAAGCCATATCGCGCGTCTTGCGGCATCCGACGGTCGCTAACAAGAATTTCCTCATTACCATCGGCGATCGCTCGGTGGGAGGCCTAAGCAGCCGGGATCAAATGGTGGGTCCTTGGCAGGTTCCGGTTGCGGATTGCGCCGTTACGCTGGCGGACTTCGAAGGCGTGCGCGGCGAAGCGATGGCCATGGGCGAGCGTACTCCCATTGCAATGCTCGATGCTCCCGCCTCGGGAAGGATGGCGATTGCCGAAGCACTTACCAACCTTGTGGCAAGCGATGTTCAATCGCTGAAAAATATCAAATTATCCGCCAACTGGATGGCCGCCTGCGGTGCCGCAGGCCAGGACGCCGCCTTATACGATACGGTGTCGGCAATCAGCGAGTGGTGCCAGCAACTGGGCTTGTCGATTCCAGTAGGCAAAGATTCCCTCTCCATGCGAACGTGCATGGTCACAAGACGGCGAAGCGCGCGAAGTATTGGCCCCCGTGTCTCTAATCGTGACCGCGTTCGCGCCGGTTGCCGATGTCCGGGCCACGCTTACCCCTCAGTTGCGTACTGACGCAGGCGAGACGGCCTTGATTCTTATTGATCTTGGTTTCGGACAGCAACGCTTAGGAGCGTCGGTCTTTGCGCAGGCCTTCAATCAGGTCGGAACCACGGTTCCCGATATTACCGATGCCGCCGCCCTGGTAAGCTTCTTCACGATCCTGCGCAAATTGGCAGCCGATGGCAAGATACTCGCCTATCATGATCGTTCCGACGGCGGACTGCTTGCGACGGTATGCGAAATGGCATTTGCCGGTCATGTAGGCGTATCAATCAATCTCGATATGCTAACAATCGATCCCGTGGCCGAAGATTGGGGCGATTACAAAATAAAGCCCGAGCAAATAGCGGTTCAGCGTGACGAAATTACGCTGAAAGCTTTATTTAACGAAGAGGCCGGGGCGGTAATACAAGTACCTTTGGCCCAGCGTGATAGTGTATTGCAACAGTTGCGTGCAGTCGGTTTGTCAGCCCATTCGCACGTCGTGGGCAGCTTGAATAAAGAAGACGAAATCCAGATATTCCGCGATGGTAAGTGTATCTACCAAAGGTCACGATCTGAACTCGGTCAACAATGGAGCGAAGTAACGCGCAGGATCATGGCGCTGCGCGACAATCCTGAATGCGCCCAAGCCGAATTCGATATCTGGTTGGATAAAACTGACCCGGGTCTGACTCCTGTAGTTTCCTTTAACCCGCAAGAAAATATTGCCGCTCCGTTTATTGCCACCGGCAAACGCCCCAAAGTGGCCATACTTCGCGAACAGGGCTGTAACAGCCAGGTTGAAATGGCCTGGGCCTTCGACAAGGCCGGCTTCGAGGCCCTGGACGTACACATGACTGATCTCTTGTCCGGCCGGGCGCGACTCGACGATGTTCAAGGGCTGGTAGCGGTCGGCGGATTCAGTTACGGCGACGTACTGGGTGCGGGCGAGGGCTGGGCAAGGACGATACGCTTCAACAATCAACTGGCCGATCAGTTCGCTGCGTATTTTGCACGTACTGACACGTTTGCGCTGGGCGTTTGCAACGGCTGTCAAATGATGGCGGCTTTATCCAGCATGATTCCCGGTGCAGAGCACTGGCCGCGCTTCACGCGCAATCAATCCGAAAAATACGAGGCTCGACTGTCGATGGTGGAGATCGCCGATTCTCCATCGCTATTCCTTCAAGGTATGGCCGGCACACGGGTTCCGGTAGCCGTGGCGCACGGGGAAGGATATGCTAACTTTGCCTCGCAAGGTTCGCTGGCTCAAGTTAAAAATGCTTTGAACTTTGTCGATAATTACGGCAAAGTAACCGAGCAATATCCCTACAATCCTAACGGTAGCCCGCAGGGCTTGACGGGCGTAACCACCGATGACGGCCGCTTCACCGTGTTGATGCCTCACCCCGAGCGCGTGACGCGCAACGTCATGATGTCGTGGGCGCCTGAAAACTGGGGCGCTACGGATAAGGGCGCTGCAGACCCTGCGCATGGCGGGTACAGTCCATGGATGCGCATGTTCCAGAATGCTCGCGTGTGGTTGAAATAATTCGATCGCGGATCACGCGCGACAGGGCGCCTGATCCGCGATCGATAGCGGCGATAGGTAAAGACCCTAAGTTCGCGTATAATCTTGCTTTGCACGGAGCTGTTTTATGCGTCTAATCAAAAAAGCGCTCACCTTCGACGATGTGTTGTTGGTCCCTGCGTATTCCGAAATACTGCCTCGCGATGTATCTTTAGCCACTCGCTTTACCCGCGATATCACGCTAAATATTCCATTGGTCTCTGCTGCCATGGATACCGTGACTGAGTCCCGGCTGGCAATTGCCATGGCTCAGGAAGGTGGAATTGGCATTGTCCACAAGAATCTCACCGCTACTGAACAGGCTCGCGAGGTTGCGCGCGTCAAGCGTCACGAGTTCGGCATTGTTATCGACCCGGTAACGGTAACCCCCACCATGAAAGTGCGCGATGCCATCGCATTGCAGCGTCAGCATGGTTTTTCGGGCTTGCCAGTGGTTGAAGCAGGCAAACTGGTCGGCATTGTCACCAATCGCGATCTGCGCTTTGAAGATCGTCTTGATTTACCATTGCGCGACATCATGACGCCCCAAGAGCGTCTGATCACGATGAAAGAAGGTGCCACGCTTAACGAAGCGCAAACCCTCATGCATCAGCATCGGCTCGAACGCGTGCTTATCGTTAACGACAGATTCGAGTTGCGCGGCTTGGCAACCGTCAAGGACATCGTCAAGAACACCGAACATCCCAGTGCATCGAAAGACAGCCAAGGGCAGTTGCGGGTAGGCGCGGCGGTGGGCGTGGGCGAAGGCACCGAAGAACGTGTGGAAAAACTGGCGAATGCCGGGGTTGATGTCATCGTCGTGGATACGGCGCATGGCCATTCGGCAGGTGTCATCGAGCGCGTGCGTTGGGTGAAAAAGAACTATCCAAAAATTCAGGTTATCGGCGGCAATATTGCCACGGCGGCGGCCGCCAGGGCTTTGGTTGAAGCCGGAGCCGATTGCGTCAAAGTCGGTATCGGTCCAGGCTCGATCTGCACCACGCGTATTGTCGCCGGTGTCGGTGTGCCTCAAATCACTGCCATCGCCGACGTTTCAAAGGCACTTGAAGGAACGGGCGTGCCGCTGATTGCCGACGGCGGCATCCGTTATTCGGGCGACGTCTCCAAAGCCCTTGCAGCAGGCGCGTCGGCATGCATGATGGGCGGTATGTTCGCCGGTACCGAAGAAGCGCCGGGCGAAGTCGTATTATTCCAGGGCCGTTCTTACAAATCCTATCGCGGCATGGGTAGCCTGGGTGCCATGGCCGACGGCTCGGCAGACCGTTATTTCCAGGATCCTGCCAATAATGTCGACAAGCTCGTGCCAGAAGGCATCGAAGGCCGCGTTCCTTACAAGGGCAGCGTTATCGCAATTATTTATCAGTTAATGGGCGGTATTCGCGCTTCGATGGGATATTGCGGTTGTGCCTCAATCGAGGAAATGCGTACCAAGGCCGAATTTGTTGAAATTACGTCGGCAGGCATCCGCGAGTCGCATGTGCATGATGTACAAATTACCAAAGAGGCGCCGAACTATCGGGCTGATTAGGTACATGCGTCAGGCTGGGGTTGCGACCCCGGCTGCGTTACAGAAAGGCGCTACGGCGCCTTTTTTAATAGTAATGCGCTGCTAAGCACCAGGCCGGCTGCGGCCAGCCCCAGGGCGACGCTAAGATCTGCTGCGAAATACGTGTGTGTCAGGCTAAAAAAGATCGGTCCCGCGAGTTGTCCGGCGGCAAATGATGCCGTCAGCGCGCCCATCAGCCGACGTGCGCCGGCGGGCCCGCCCACGGCCTGCGCTTCCTGCATGCCCAGCATCGTAATGACCATAAACGTCCCCCCAATGCATATGGCAGCCAGCGCGATAGCCGATAAGCTGGGCCATATCACCGGAAGCAGTACGCCCCCCGCCATGATCACCTGAGCCCCTGCCCATACCTTGCGGCGCGGGAACATGGTCGCCAGTCGTCCGGCCACCAGCGTCGAGGCGGCGGCCGCGAGACCGAATATCGGCCACGCAAGTCCGAAAAGCGCAGGATCTTCCACCAGAAGCCTGGCTTGCGCTGGAAGGAATGTGGCGGGCAATATATAGCCGAATCCGAACAAACCATAGCAGCAGATTAGTAGCCAGCGTGCGCTCGCCGGAGTGGATATCAAGCCAGGTGATGCTGGAGCCGTTGGAGGGGAGGGCGGAATAGCTACGCCTTTCCATAAGCTGCTGGCATTCAACGTTCCAAGCAATGCCACTGCGCCTAATAGCAACCATGCATAGGCGGAGGGTACAGCGGCAATGCTCATTGCCATGCATAGCAATCCTGCTGCTGCAATGCCGCATCCGACCCCTGAAAATACCATCCCGGCGCGTTGCGGATGACCCAGCGCTGCCAGCCGGGAAAGGCAGAGCGACGAGGTACTGACCAGCACCCAAGCACTGCTCATCCCGGCAATAAACCGCCAGACCAGCCAGCTTGACCAGCTTTGAGTGATGCCCATCAGTGCTGTTGTCGCTACCACCAGAATCAATCCTGCCTGCAGAGGTACGGTTGCCGGCCACGGTAGCCGCACGGCCAGCAAGGCTCCGGCCAGATAACCCAGGTAATTAGCGCTGGCAAGCCAGCCCCCCTGTGCGAGACTCAGCCCTGAGTCGGTTTGCATCAGGGGAAGCATGGGGGTAAAAGCAAAACGCCCAATGCCCATGGCGACGGCCAACGCGACAAAACCGGAGAACGAAATTAAGACAGCCGACTGCCTGGATTGCATATGGGTTCCTTGTTACACGAAACTGTAGCCGTATTGGGCCATAACCGCCAGCGAAACCGGCCTCAATACGTTACATTAATGCCTTGCTTTCTTTTTCCTGTTTTCTGCCATGCATCAGCGCGTTCTTATTCTCGATTACGGTTCACAAGTCACTCAACTTATTGCCCGGCGCGTCCGCGAGGCCGGCGTCTATTGCGAAATTCACCCGGGTGACGTTGATGATGCCTTCATCGAGGGCTTCGAGGGTTTGAAAGGCATAATTTTGTCTGGCAGCCATGCTTCCGCCTACCACGAGGAATCACTCAAGGTGCCGGCCAGGGTATTCGAAGCTGGCGTACCGGTGCTAGGCATATGCTACGGCATGCAGTCAATGGCAATCCAGTTGGGCGGCAAGGTCGAATGGTCCGATCATAGGGAATTCGGTTATGCCGAAGTACGTGCGCACGGGCATACGAAATTACTTGATGGCCTCGAGGACTTCACTACGGTCGAAGGCCACGGAATGCTGAAAGTATGGATGAGTCACGGTGACAAGGTCACTGCGCTTCCTCCGGGATTCAAGCTCATGGCCTCCACGCCATCGTGTCCGGTGGCAGGCATGGCCGACGAAAAGCGCGGGTTTTACGGCGTGCAATTCCATCCCGAGGTCACCCATACCACACAAGGCGAAGCCATATTGGCTCGCTTCGTCACTGAAATCTGCGGCTGCAATCGCGATTGGAATATGCCCGACTACGTGGCCGAGGCGGTTGCACATATCCGCGCTCAGGTCGGCAGCGACGAGGTCATTCTGGGCCTGTCTGGCGGGGTCGACTCATCAGTGGCTGCCGCGCTTATTCACAAGGCAATCGGCGACCAGCTTACCTGCGTTTTCGTAGACCATGGTTTGCTGCGCTTGAATGAAGCTAAGCAAGTCATGGAAACCTTCGCCGATCATTTTGGCATCAAGGTTATTCATGTCGACGCCACCGACCAGTTCTTTGGCAAGCTGCAGGGCGTCAGCGATCCCGAAGCCAAGCGCAAGGTCATAGGAAAAGAATTCGTCGAGGTGTTTCAGTCCGAAGCGGGCAAACTCGCCAATGCGCGCTGGCTTGCACAAGGCACCATTTACCCGGATGTTATTGAATCGGCAGGCGCAAAAACCGGCAAAGCCGTGGCTATCAAGTCGCACCATAACGTAGGTGGCTTACCCGACACACTGAACCTGAAGTTACTCGAACCTTTGCGCGAACTGTTCAAAGACGAGGTCCGCAAGCTGGGTATCGCTCTGGGACTTCCGCCCGCGATGGTATATCGGCATCCTTTCCCCGGCCCAGGCCTGGGTGTTCGCATCCTGGGCGAAGTCAAACACGAATATGCCGATTTATTGCGTAGAGCCGATGCTATCTTTATCGAAGAGCTTCGCAAGACCATAGACACAGTCAGCGGCAAAAGCTGGTACGACTTAACCTCGCAGGCATTTGCCGTATTCCTGCCGGTGAAGTCGGTAGGCGTAATGGGCGACGGGCGCACCTATGATTACGTGGTGGCCTTGCGGGCGGTGCAAACGTCCGATTTTATGACTGCCGATTGGGCAGAGCTGCCTTATGCGCTACTCAAAAAAGTGTCGTCTCGCATAATCAATGAGGTCCGCGGAATTAACCGAGTCACTTACGACGTCTCGAGCAAGCCGCCCGCGACGATCGAATGGGAGTAACCCACGCTAATCAGGTGTCGGGTGCGCCGCCTAGGGCTGTCTCGCTGCGCTGCGGTTTTGTGTCAATGCCACGCACCGTTTAGGCGATGCTCGCGATAAGCGACATCGCCGTGCCGGGATTCGAGACCTTATTCCCGCTGATCACATAAAGAAAAACATCGCGCTTCCCGGTAGCTGACAAGGCTGGTGCGAGATGGGGCAGGCCGCTTGGCGTCGCGCCTTTGGCCCAGGTTTTTGCACGCTTGGCCCAAAGCGCGAGGGTGGCCGCAGGATAACCCAGTGGTTCGCCTTCCTGGGTCCCCATCAACCTGATATAGACGAACGGCGCGGTAATGTCCGCGATGAACGGGTACTCTGAATCAGCGCCCATTACCACAGCAACGCCATACTCTCGGGCGAGGGCAATGAATTCGCCGGTTTGAAAGCTCTCGTGACGCACTTCTACCGCATGCCGCAGAGACAGGCCATTGATGCTGGGTGGAAGCAATTTGAAGAAGGCCTCGAAATCGTCGGCATCAAACACTTTGCTTGGCATGAACTGCCAGTTGATGGGACCGAGCTTGTGTTTTAGCTGTGTTAAGCCGCCGGTCAGGAAGCGGTCTATCGTTTTTTCAGCGTCGGCGAGCACCTTTCGATGCGTCGCATACCGCGGCGCCTTTACCGAGAAGACGAAACTGTCGGGTGTTTGTTCGTACCATTTGGCGAAGCTCTCCGGCTTCTGAGCGCCATAGTAGGTACTGTTGATCTCTATCGAAGTGAGCTGTCGGCTGGCGTATTCAAGCTCGCGCTTCTGAGGATGCTTTTCAGGATAAAAGGTGCCTCGCCATGGTTCATAGGTCCATCCGCCAATGCCGACTCGAATTGTGCCGCCGCCTTTCTGGTTCATAAGAGTTCTCAGTATGTGAGACGAATTCAGATAGCAAACGGAAAGGGCGTCAAATTGCTGCAATGACGGCGATTTCCAGCAATACGCCACGTTGTATCACGGCTTGGATGCAAGACCGGGCAGGTGCGCGACCGGGGACGACCCATTCGTTCCATACCGTATTAAATGCAGCTACATCTCGGTTCACATCCAGCATCCATATGGTTGCCGAAAGAATCTTGTCTTTGCTGCTGCCAGCTTCGGCCAGGCGCTCGTCGAGTTGCGCTAGCACCTGCTGCGCCTGAGTCGCGATATCGGTCGAGCTGTCCCAAGGTATCGCACCGGACATGTAGGCAATGCCATTGTGAATAACGGTATCGGAACGATGCTTCAAGTTTTCGGAATTCTTATAAACGATATCCATGTTTTTTTGATTTGTCGATTGGCGTTATGGGAATGGCGAAGATTATGTAGCCGATCAACGCGCTATTGTGCTGGTTCGGGCAGGGGATAGGAGCCTGCGTATCCCAGAATTCTCGATATTTCTTCACCTCCTAGCAAGGCAAGTTTTTTGAGCTTGACCTTTTGTCGCAAGGCACGGCTGCTTGGAGCCGAGATGGACAGGCCGGCGACAATCTTGCCGGTCATATCCATCACGGGCGCGGCGATTGAAAACACGCCTTCAACCAATCCCTCAAGACTAGAAGAAATACCTGTGGCGCGGATTTCGGCCAGCTTCGCGAGTAATACTTCGACGGTTTCGATCGTACCCGGAGCGTGCTTCACCAACTTGACTGAGCCAAGGTAAGCGTTCAGTTCGTCGTCTGTCATGTAGGCCAGAAGAATTTGTCCGCTTGCCGATCCATAAAGCGGATTGGTGCTGCCTGCTTTACTGCTGAAGCGCAATGGATTGGTTGCGTCGACCACTTCTGCGTATACAACCTCGTGGCGGTTGTCAGTTAACGTCCCCAAGATAATGGTTTCCCCGCAATTTTCGGAGATGTGTTGCATGACAGGCACGGCGCAGTTCGGAAACTCGCGATTTTGGATGATAGCCGCGCCTAGTTTCAAGGTTGCAGGACCCATCTTATAGCCGCCCGGTACCGCGGTCACGTAAGCGCCCGACTCAAGGGTTTTCATGAGTCGGAAAAGGCTGGTTTTGGGAAGGCTAAGCCGCACGCTTAGGTCGGCCAGAGAAATCGCCGACCGACCGCAGGACAGTTCGTACAGAATCTGCATCGTGCGCAGAGGCGAACGAGTGGTCTCGTCGGGTCGGGTAGCGGTTTCTGCGGTCGACAGATCTTTCACTGGAATAGACACCTTGCTTGCTGCCGGGCGGCACGGGCTAAAGCCAGAACACTGGCTAGCCGCCTCAGCTATTCGGCCCTAATATTAGCCGCTTTCACTGTATCGCCCCAAAGCGTGTAGTCGTCGATTAAGAATGTCGCGAAGTCCTTGCTGTTTCGAACGTTGATTTCAAGGCCACCGACCGTCAATGCCTTCACCACTTCGTCAGTCTTTACGGCCTGCGCGACGGCATCGGCGAATGTATCAAGCGCCTTTTGCGGCGTTCGGGCCGGCGCCAGAATGCCGATCCAAGGTGCGGCAATAACATCGACACCTTGCTCGGTAAGCGTCGGAACATCGGGTGCACCGCCAAATCGCTTGGGTGCCGCCAGGCCAAGCAGCCTTACCTTGGCAGCATCCGCGTTAGGCTTGGCCAAGCTTAGCGGTACAAACAACGCATCGACCTGTCCGCCCATGATCGCCGTCATGGCTGGCGCCGCTCCGGTGAACGGCACGTGTAGTACGTCTAGCGCTTGGCCGACATTCAACATCTCCATGGCTACATGGCTTGAGCTGCCTACGCCCCATGACGCATAGGTCAGCTTGCCAGGATTCTTCTTTGCCAAAGCGATATATTCTTTGACAGTACTTACGCCCAGCTTGGGGTTGACGATTAAAGCGTAAGGCAAATAGCCCACTTGGGCCACCGCCACGAAATCTTTACGCGCGTCGTAGGAAATTTTAGGATAGACGTGAGGGTTGATGGTGTGAGTATCGGCCGCTGTCATCACCAGCGTATAGCCGTCGGGCGCTGCCCGGGCCACGAGATCGGAACCTATCATTCCGCTGGCGCCTGGCCGGTTGTCGACAATGACCGTATTCTTTAGAACTTTGCTTACGCCCGCCGCCACGGCCCGGCTTAGCACGTCGGTGCCGCCGCCGGCGTTGTAGGGAACCACGATCTTAATTGCGTGATCCGGGTAGGCGGCCTGCGCGCTGTAGCTGCCTAGCAGTAGGGCGGTACCGACCACCGCGGCAAATGACTTCAGATTGTTCTGCAGGAATGAGAGTCTCACGGAATGTCTCCTGAATGATTGTATTTATCTTTGGTACTGGCTCGTCCGCTGGCCTTCCAGCAAGATCGCTTGGAAGACAGGCTTCAAAGTGTTATCAAGAACGGCCCGTCACTCTAAATCGCAAATGTATTCCGGTTTGTGAATGGTATTCTCTTTTCGGAATATGTCAATAACGTCCGGCCTAGGATAAATCCCCGTCTGGCCTGCAGCGTCGTATCGCCGGGCCTATGGCATCGAAGCGGGGCCAGGCCTTACAATGCGGGTCTATGTTCCAAGGCTGACGATTCGCCTGCCTTGCTTCGTATCAACACGTCCTATTCCAGTGTCGAAAAAAACGGCAGTAAATAAGCGAACTTTTTGAATACCGAATACATGCCATGACTGCGCAAATAAAGATCGATTTTGTCTCTGATGTTTCCTGTCCCTGGTGCGCCGTGGGCCTGTATTCTCTAGAACTCGCGTTGGCGAGGCTCGCCGGCGAGATCCAGGTCCAGATTCATCTCCAGCCCTTCGAACTGAATCCTGATATGCCCGCGGAGGGGCAGGACACGGTGGAGCGTCTTTCACGCAAGTACGGAATGACGCCGGAACAAGTGCGGCTTAATGGCGAGGCGATCACGGCGCGAGGCCGCGAGGTTGGCTTCACGTTCAATATGGATAAGCGTACGCGCACGTACAACACATTCAATGCGCATCGACTCCTGCATTGGGCCGGCCTTGAAGGGAAGCAGCTAGCACTAAAGCATGCACTGCTGAAGGCATACTTCACTGATGGCGAGAATCCCAGCGCGAATGAGCTGCTCGTCAGGCTGTGCAGCGAATCGGGGCTCGATGCTCAGCGCGCTCATGAAATCCTTTATTCCGATGAGTATGCCGCTGAAGTCCGTGAGCTTGAACGTTACTATGTAGAGCAAGGGATAAATTCCGTCCCGGCCATTATCATGAACGATCGGCATCTTATCCTAGGCGGGCAAGCGCCCGACGCATTCGAGCACGCACTGCGTCAGGTCGCAGGTAAAATGGTTTAGCGTTCAGGCATACGAATTGCGATGCCGTGAACGGATGTGGAGTGGTAAATGGTAAGTTTGTCCAGCGGTCTCATACTTATCGCGGCGTTCGCGATAGCCTTTATTGTTTCCAGGTTTATTGTAAAAAGCCGCGCGACGCGCGCCGCCGCCCAAGAGCGAGCGCGTGCAGAATATATCAGGCGAAACATGCCGCCGACGGCGCCATCGAAGAATAAAAGCAAAAGGCGGCGACAACAACGCATGCAGGGCTAAACGCTCGTCAGCATCCTAAGCACTGACCTGTTATTTCAATTTTAAGACGTTATTTCGCACCTTGGCCTATCGCTTCCAGGCCTATTTTTAGAAGACGGCCGCGGGAGGCGTCGGTCAACACGTAGACATAGCCGTCTGGGCCAATTCGCACATCCCGGATGCGCTCGTCCAGCGGCTTGAGTAACCTCTCTTCATGCATGACTTTATCGCCATCTAGCTCTAGGCGTATCAGGGCATGGTCCTTGAGCGACCCGATGAATAGCGAATGCTGCCAGGCAGGAAAACGCTTTGCGTTGTAGAAAGCCATGCCTGATATCGCGGGCGACACCTTCCAATAATAGATCGGCTGTTCCGTGCCGCGAACATGGGTGCCTTGTGCCTCGGGTATAGCTAAGCCGCTGTAATTAATGCCATAGGTTGCCCGCGGCCAGCCATAGTTTTTGCCCGGCTGGGGAATGTTGATTTCATCACCTCCGCGTGGGCCATGCTCATGCGTCCAGAGTTTCCCCGACCACGGATTGAGCGCCGCTCCTTGTTGATTGCGGTGTCCGTACGACCAGATTTCCGGACGTGCCTTCGGATTGCCGACGAAAGGGTTGTCGTCGGGCACGCGTCCGTCGGGATGTAGGCGCACCACCTTACCTTGCAGCTTGTCCAAGTCCTGTGAGGTGGAACGCTGATTGTTTTCGCCTAGAGCGATAAATAGAAAACCCTGCCTATCGAACACGAGGCGCGAGCCAAAATGCTCGCCGGTGGACAGTTTGGGCGATTGCCGGAAGATGACGGTAAAGTTTTCCAGCTTGCGCGCATCTGCAGACAGTATTCCGTAGCCTACGGTGGTGCCGGCTTTGCCGTTATTTCCTTGTTCCGCATACGATAGGTATACACGCCGATTTTGCGCAAAATCGGGCGCTAACGCGACATCAAGCAGGCCTCCCTGCGACTGTGCATAAACTTTCGGTATACCGTCGATAGGTTCCGAAAGAATGCCATTGGATTTCCATAGGCGTAAATGACCGGGCCTTTCGGTAATCAACGCGCCCGAGTTATCCGGCAGAAATGCGATGGACCAAGGATAATTCAGGTCAGTGAGCAATTCGCTGACGATGATCGCGCCTTTCTCGCTCGGAAATTTCTGAGATGGCTGGGATTGCGCTTGTGCCTGCAAGGTAAGTAATGGGAATACACAGGCGGCAAGTAGGGCGCCCAGCTTCCGGCTGATTAACGGTTTGTCGGCAGCGGTATGGGTGCCTTTGAATGTAACGGTGTAAGGTCGCATCACCAATGTCCTCGAGGTTCAAATAATTGAGGTAGCTGGTCTGTATGTCTTCCCTTGTGAGCCCTATCACCTTGTTAAGAGAAGGGCTGACCTCAAATCAGCACAGTTTGATATTGACGGCTAGTCCGCCCCTGGCCGTTTCCTTGTACTTTGTTTTCATATCTGCGCCTGTTTCCCACATCGTCTTGATTACGGCATCCAGCGATATATGATGCTCTCCGACGGTATGAAGCGCCAGACGTGCTGCGTTCACAGCTTTGGAACTTGCCATAGCATTGCGCTCGATACAGGGAATTTGAACCAGGCCGCCGACAGGGTCGCAGGTTAATCCCAAATGGTGCTCCATCCCGATTTCCGCGGCGTTTTCTATTTGTTCCGGAGTCCCGCCAATGATGGCGCAAAGACCACCGGCCGCCATTGAACATGCAACGCCGACTTCCCCCTGGCAGCCGACCTCTGCCCCGGATATCGACGCGTTCGTCTTGTAAAGGGTACCTATCGCCGCAGCGGTTAGAAGAAACTCCCGAACCCCCTGGATAGACGCGCCTTTGATAAAGTGCATGTAGTAGTGGAGTACCGAAGGGATAATGCCCGCAGCGCCGTTCGTGGGTGCTGTGACAACTTGCCCGCCCGCGGCATTTTCTTCGCTCACGGCTAAGGCATAAACATTCAACCAGTCCATGGCGGATAGAAGATCAATCTCGCCCTTCATGTTCTTTAACAGCGTTTCCCGCATGCCTCTGGCCCGACGCCGCACATTGAACGGTCCAGGAAGCGTGTCGGTTGCCTCGAATCCGCGGCGCACGCAATCCTGCATTACCTCCCAAAGACGATCTAGGCGCGCATTGATTTCAGCTTCTGGGTATCTTGCTTTTTCATTTTCCATCATCAACTGCGCTATCGTTATGCCGTTGCTCTTGCAGAGCGCCAGCAATTCGGCTGCCGTATTAAACGGAAACGGAACCTTAGGCTGAACTTCGGGTGCAAGTTGTTGTTCGCCGCGGATCACCGCGCCGCCTCCGATCGAGAAAAATCGGCGTTCCAATAGCATATCTCCCGACTTCGAGAAGGCTTGGAAGGTTAATCCGTTAGGATGCTGGGGCAAAGACTTTACTTTGTAAACAATGTCGGTCTTGATGTCGAAGGGGATGGTCAGAGCGCCCATCATGGACAACTGGCCATTTGCTTGGGCGTCGGCGACGATAGAGCTGATTTCTGACGGTAGTACTGTCTCGGGAGATTGCCCGCTTAGTCCGAGGATGACGCCTTTGCCGGTGCCGTGGCCCTTCCCGGTGGCTCCCAAAGAGCCATGCAGTGTGACGCATACACGGGAAACCGGATCGTTAAATTGTGTTTTAACGACCTCTTCGGCGAACCACATAGCGGCACGCATGGGGCCAACCGTATGGGAGCTTGATGGCCCGATACCAATGTGGAAAAGCTCAAAAACACTGACCATGGGCATCCTCGGTTAAGCGCAGATGAAATGCTGCTTAAAAAGGCCACCGAGAGGTGACCAAGCCGCAATATTCTAAGCAATCAAGCTTGGCGCACATTGAGCGTTTTGGCGATAGGCCGTTTTTCAGTGTCTTTCTTTAGCTAGAGGTATTGTGCAGGCGGACAGTACATTCTGTCAAAGCCAAGCGATTACCTCGAAAAATCACCTGCGCGCATCTGCCCGATGGTGCTTAGCCACCCCAGGCCTTCTACGGTTCCTTGGGCCGGCCGATACTCGCAGCCTACCCAGCCCTGGTAATCAAGGTCATCCAGCAACGCTAACAAGTATGCGTAGTTCACTTCGCCTGTGTCGGGTTCATGTCGTTCGGGAACTCCGGCAATCTGGATGTGACCGATGTGGTCTCGATATTTTGCGAATGTGGTGGCGATGTCGCCCTCCATGATCTGAGCATGGTAGAAGTCCATCTGCACCTTCAAGTTCGGTGCGCCGACGAGCTCCCTGATTGCATGCGCTTCGGCTTGTTTGTTAAGTAAGTAGCCGGGCATGTCGCGGAGATTGATCGGTTCGATCAATAATGTTAAACCGTGCGGTGCACAACGTGCGGCCGCATATTTCAAGCTGGCTATGTATCTGGCCCGATATTCGTCGATACTGGAATCGGCGGGGACTATGCCGGCCATGACATGTAGCTGTCGCGTGCCAAGCGTTTGTGCATAAGTAATCGATGTATCGACGCCACGCCGAAATTCCTCTTCGCGGCCGGGCAGGGCGGCTATACCGCGCTCGCCATTGGCCCAGTCTCCGGGCGGCATATTGAACAGCACGTTAATGATGTTATTGGCGTTTAATCGGGCAGCGATGTCCTCGGCCTTGTAGTCATACGGGAACAAGAACTCTACCGCAAGGAATCCCGCGGCAGCCGCCGCATCGATTCGCTCGAGAAACGGTAGCTCATTGAACATCATGCTAATGTTGGCGGCATATTTGGGCATAGTCTTAATGGATATTATCGTAGTCGCCGGCTTCGACGAACTGTTTCTCGGAGAGTACGCGGCAATGATGGTCACCATTCCCGCGTACTGATTGTCCCACCACAATGTAAGTCGTTCAGGGCGCAGAGTCCCAGGCTTTTGTAAAAAAGTCCACACTGCCGAAATTGCCTGATTTCAGCGCAAGGGCAACAGACGGCTCGCGCAGGCTGACCGTCCAGGGCACGCCAGGGTCAATTTGCTGATGGATACGCAAGCGTTCGATACCAAGCGCCGTTACGACTGCGCCAGACGTTTCCCCGCCCGCTACGATTAGTCGACGCACACCAAGCTCTACTAACCTTTGAGCGATCGCCGCAAGTGCTGTTTCGACAATGGCGCCGGCGCGTTCGGCGCCCAATGCCGATTGGACCCGCTTGACCTTATCGACCGCCGCGGTTGCATAAACAACGATGGGGCCACTTTCAAGCCGCGCCGCTGCCCACGCCATGGCCTCATTAACAACGCGATCGAGGGCCTCATCTGTCGAAGCCAACTCGAGAGGGTCCAGGGCGAAGCCCGGAACTCCTCTTGAGAGTAGATCGTGCAATTGTGCCTGCGACGCTTGTGAGCAACTGCCAGACAAAATAGCGCGCAAGCCCAACGTTGCCGTCGTCGTAGGGACAGACGGTTCTGTCGGTGAGAGACACCCCTGCTCAACGAAATTTTGCGGAATACCGATGGCGAGGCCAGATCCGGCAGTGACCAGCGCCAAATCGGCACATGCTGCCCCTATTTGAATCAGGTCAGCGTTAGAGATGGCGTCGACAATAGCCGTCTTTACCCCTCGATCGCGGAGTTGCCGCATTTCGCTGCGGATAGCCTCGGTTCCCGCTGCCACGACGCTGTGTTCAATTAACCCCACGAGGCCTTTAGATTGCCGTTGAAGAACTCGAATCAGATTGGAGTCGGTCATGGGGGTCAATGGGTGATCCCTCATGCCGCTCTCGGCGAGTAATGCGTTTCCGACAAACAGATGCCCTTTATATACCGTGCGCTGATTTTCCGGGAACGCGGGGCACGCGACCGTGAAATCTGCGCCGGTGGTCTCCATCAGGGCATCGATTACCGGACCGATGTTGCCTTCGGCTGTGGAGTCGAACGTGGAGCAGTACTTGAAATACATCTGCCGGCAGCCGGCCGCTTGCAGCCACTTAAGTGAAGCCCTAGAATCGTCGATCGCCTGTTGTACGGGCGCCGTGCGCGTTTTAAGGGCGATGACAATTGCGTCGGCATCCAGACCGGCCGGCAGAGGGGATGATGGCACGCCGATAATCTGGATTGTGCGCATTCCCGCCTGCTGGAGCATACCTGCCAAGTCTGTTGCACCGGTGAAATCGTCGGCGATGCATCCAAGTAAAACAGCCATGATTTAACCTCGGGATGCGCGCGCCGATGCGCCCATCTTCGCGGCCATAAGCAAAGCGTTCTTCATGGCGCCCGACATGGCAATGCCTTTCTCGACAATATCGTAAGCCGTTCCGTGCGCCGGCGTCGTGATCGGCATGGGCAGGCCGTAATGCACGGTGATTCCCTCGCCGAAGCTCATCAGTTTCATCGCTATCTGGCCTTGGTCGTGGTACATGGTCAACACGCCGTCGTAGCCGCCGCCATTGGCTTTGTTGATAGCACGCACAAAGGTAGTATCGGCCGGGAAGGGCCCATCGGCTGGGAAGCCACGCGATACCGCCAGCTTGACACCGGGCTCGATAACATCGATCTCGTCGCGGCCGAATGCGCCGCCATCACCGTTGTGCGGATTCAGGCCGCAGACGGCTACGCGAGGTTGTTCAACGCCCGATGCTTTCAGCCCTTGCCACAACATCTGTACGCCGTTCGCGATAAGCTCGGACGTCAGAAGGCTACTGACTTCCTTATGGGGAACATGCGAAGTCACCCGTGAAGTCCAAAGTTTATCGTTTACGTTGAACTCGACGCACTTGCCGGAGTAGTTCAGCACTTCACGAAAGTAATGCATTTCGTCTGGGTGATTCATGCCGCCCGCACGCAGCCCGGCTTTATTAAGAGGAGCAACACACATCGCATCGGCGATATTGTTGCCGCACATCTTCAGACCAAATGCCAATCCATCAAGCATGAAGCGACCGCTTTTTGGTGTTACTTCGCCCAGCTCGAATTGGTCGGCATCGACGTGTTGCCAATTCATTAGCAGGGGGGCGTGGTCGCCGGCTGGAATCGTTGCCGGAGCATCAAGCACCTCTGTGTGAATGCCAGCTGTTCGCATGCCGGCTTCGAGAACCGGTCGGCTTCCAATGATCAATAAGTTTGCCGCGTTACGGACGTCCTCGTCGTTGAGCACTTTAGCTACGATTTCTGGGCCTATGCCGGCAGGGTCGCCGGTGAAAAGTGCGATGGTAGGTTTGTTCATTTGTCTACTCCGTGATAGTTCGGGGTTTCAATCCTGCTGGAAGAATGTTAAGTTTATAGATATTGTCGACAATCGGCAATATAACTTAAAAAAGCTTTATTCGATTAAGAAGAAGGGAGGCAAAAATGAAACAAATGCGTCGAACGCTTATCGCCGCGGGGGTGGCCGGAATCATGGGAATGCTGACGGTAGCACCCGCCCTGGCTGCTTCGTATCCCGACCGCCCCGTCAAAATCATTGTCGGGCTCGCGCCCGGCGGCGGCACCGATAACCTCGCCAGACTGGTGGCCAAGGAACTGTCGACGCTATGGAAGCAAACCGTTGTCGTCGAAAACCGTACCGGCGCCAGCGGCACCATAGGTGCAGAGACCGTTACCAAGGCTGCACCAGACGGGTACACCTTACTAATTTCGCCGCAAACCTCTATTGCTGTCGCACCTCAGCTCTTTGCGAAGGCGCCTTACGATGCACGGAAAGACTTGACGCCCATCACGGTGATCGCGTCGTCGCCGCTCGTACTAGTCACACACCCCTCGTTTCCGGCAAACAATTTCAAGGAATTCATTGCCTATGCGAAAAATAATCCGGACAAGGTCACCTTCGCCTCAGGTGGAGTCGGTTCATCGCCGCACATGACTTCCGAATTGCTGAAGGCCCAATTCGGCATTTCCGGTGTTCACGTGCCTTACCGAGGTGAGCAGCCAGCCCTCACCGATGTGGCCGGTGGTCAGGTCAGCGTGTTGTTCGCCAACATTCCATCGGGCATGCCGCACGTCGAGACGGGGCGCCTGAAGGCATTGGTGACCACAGGTGCCAAGCGATCGGCGTTGGCACCTGATGTTCCTACTATTTCGGAATCGGGCCAGGGCGAGATCGTTACGGCTACCTGGAACGCCATTTACGGTCCTGCCGGGATGGCGCCGGAGCTAGTCCAGAAAATCTACAACGATGTGGCGACTGTTATGAAGCAGAAAGAAATTTCCGAGCGTTTAAGCGCGTCCGGAAACGAGCCCGTACTGAATAGCCCCGAACAGTTCGCCGAATTTTTGCGGTCGGAATACGATCGTTGGGGAAGCGTGATCAAGGCGAACAATCTGCAGGCGCAGTGATTCCCGCGGAAACTTTGCTTGCAGGCGCCGCCATGTTGGCGGCGTCGGAATAGGATAGAAATATGATCAGTGAAAAGACAGTTCTGGTGACCGGCGCCGCAGGGCAGCTGGGCAAACTTTTACGTGAATATTTGCGGGGTAAGGTTCGCGCATTGCGGCTCTCGGATATTGCGGCGATGGACCCCGCCATGGAAGGCGAAGAACTGTGGCCTTGCGACCTTACGGATGTAGACGGCGTAAGGCAGATGATGCTGGGTGTCGATTGCGTGGTGCATCTTGGCGCAAGCCTTAATGTAGATGACTGGAACGAGACCCTACAGGTGAATATCGCTGGAACTTATAACATTTTTGAAGCGGCGAAGCGCGCGGGGGTTCGCCGTATCATCTATGCAAGCTCACACCACGCCGTCGGGATGTATCCGGTCGCTGAACCACTAGACCATAATGCGTTACTACGCCCAGATAGCCTCTATGGCCTTAGCAAGTGCTTCGGCGAGAATACAGCGCGATATTTTTGGGATAAATTCGGATTGGAAGCAGTATGCCTGCGGATTGGTTCGACAAGGCCTAAGCCGACCGAACCGCGTGAGCTCTCCACCTGGCTTAGCGAGCCCGACTTCGTTGCCCTTGTGCATGCCTGTCTTAGTGCTGAAGTCGTGGAATTCAACGTGGTGTACGGAGTCTCGAACAACTCCGATACCTGGTGGAGCAACGCGCACGCCGCACACTTGAATTACGTCCCCCAAGATAATGCGGCACACTATCAGGCTGAGATCGAGTCTCTTGTCGCGAGCGGGAAATCTGTGGGTCACTATGCTCTGCAAGGCGGCAAGCGAGCCGACTACGGAATGGCAGTTTGGCCCGTTGAATCAACAAACTCTTGAATTTGAGGCCGTCAATGATCGCTTCAAATTCACTTCGTTTGCCACCTTTGTCATGTGACACCCACTCGCATATTTATGGCGATCCACGTGCATATCCTGTCTTGTCTGGGCATCGCCTGGATCCAAATACTAGTCTGGATGATTACTTGGCGGTTGCAGCGCCAATGGGAGTCGAGCGCTTCGTCTTGGTACAGCCTAAGGCATATGGCTCTGATACGCGCTGCCTGCTCGATGCCTTGAACAAATTAGGGTTATCGCGCGCGCGAGGGATCATCATGCCGGATGAAAGTCTCAGCCATCAAGCGTTGAAGCAACTCGATTTGGCGGGCGTTCGCGGGGTCCGTTTTCTGTTTCCCGACAGTGCCCCCCTTGATCTCGCCGCTATTGGCAGAACGGCAAGACAAATCGCGCCCCTGGGGTGGAGCCTGATCGTGCAGGGGGGCGGTCCCGTGTTGGCGCAAAGTGTAAATGCACTGCTGGATTTGCCTTGCCCCGTGGTAATAGATCACTTAGGACGTCTACCACCTAAATTCCCGGTCGACTCGGCAGAATTTACGTCGTTATTGACATTCGTGAGCAAAGGGGGTTGGTTTAAGTTCGCCGCCCCTTACTACAGCACCACTGCCGGAGAAGCCGACTTCACAATGTTAGAATCGCGATTGCATGCCCTATTGGACGCGGGGATGGAACGCATCGTATGGGGAATGAATTGGCCACATCCTAATTTCGCTCCAAACGACAAGCCGAATGATCGCAGATGTCTGGAATCGCTCTTAAGCGTGTTGCGTTCCGAGACCGAACGCTTAGCGGTATTTGTCCACAATCCGGCCAGCATTTACGGCTTTGCCAATTCTTAGGCGCACTGTATGGGCCAGTTAAGCTGGCTGTGCGGCCAGCCCGACGTCAATATCGACATTGACGTTGTCAATTTGAACAGCTGATATGACACCAACGGCCGACAATTCGACTTCGCTCTCATTCCTCCAGTCGGCGTCGCTGCCTTCGCTTCTTCGGGAGCGAATCGAGCACATGATCCTGAATGGCGAACTCGTCGCCGGTCAGCGGATCAATGAGCTTGCCTTGGCGCAACGGTTTGGGACTAGCAGGAGCCCGATTCGTGAGGCCTGCCGTCAGCTCGAACAAGCTGGTCTGGTCGAGGTCATTAAGAACCGCGGCGTTTTTGTTCGAAGTGTCGACCTTGAACAAGCGCTAGCCATCTATGAGATCCGCGGCGCCTTGGCTCAACTGGCAGGAGGTCTTATTGCGAAGCGCGCCACCGAGGACGAAATCGCAGAGTTGCGCACCATGGTGGCGCACATGGAGCAACTTGTCCAGAATGGCGATGTCGAA
This sequence comes from uncultured beta proteobacterium, assembly GCA_963706785.1. Taxonomy (GTDB): domain Bacteria; phylum Pseudomonadota; class Gammaproteobacteria; order Burkholderiales; family Burkholderiaceae_B; genus Pollutimonas. The sequence goes on along the minus strand of CAVPNJ010000002.1, from coordinate 867,276 downwards.
GAGTATTACCGTCAAAACATTGCATTTCACATTCGTTTGGTGGAATGCGCGCGCAACAAGCGCTTGTCGGAAATGCTGCTGGGTACCGACAAGGAACTCCATTTGTACCGTCATCGCAGCCTGGTGCAGCCGGAGGGCGTTAACGTTTCGAACAAAGAGCATCGCGAAATCGTCGATGCCGTGGCGGCGCGCGATGTAGAGCGCACGGAAAGCGCATTTAAACAACATGTATTGAACGGCATGGATCGTGCGGTCGCCGCCATTTCTTCCGATAAAGGTACGACCGAAACGCGTTGACTCAAAATGGATAGGTGGTGATTGGCTGCCATTCCAGTTCTTTCTGATATGTTGCTAACCGGAAGCAAAAATGAAAGAAAACAAAGCGTCAAAAGCGTCTTCCCTGGCGATCCATCCCACCCTGTCGTCCGTTTACATTGGGTGCGCCGGTTGGGGCCTAAATTCTCAGGTTGCGGAACGTTTTCCGGCGGATGGCACTCATCTGGAACGGTACGCTCAAGTCTTTCCGTCGGTCGAAATCAACTCCACGTTCTACCGTCCACATCTTGCGAAGACTTATGCTCGTTGGGCCGCTAGCGTACCCGATGCATTTCGCTTCTGTGTCAAAGTCCCGCGCATCATTTCGCACGAAAGCAAACTCCGCGTAAAGGATGACGTCATACGCGCGTTTATCGATCAGATTGCTCCGCTCGGGGACAAACTGGGTTGTCTGCTGTTGCAGCTTCCGCCCAGCCTGGCGTTGATTCAAGCCGAAGCGCAGATTTTTTTTGCCACGCTACGTCGCCTTACGAATGCGGATGTCGCATGTGAGCCACGTCATGCAAGCTGGTTCACGCCGGCAGCTGCAAACTTAATGAAGAACGCGGAAATCGCGTGTGTCCATGCCGATCCATCGCCTGTCGCGGGCGTAAAACCTATAGGCGATAGCCACACGTTGTACCTGCGCTTGCATGGTGCGCCGCGAATTTATTATTCGGCCTATGACCAAGCATTTATCGATAAGGTAGCGGCACAGATTATTGCCGCGCGTCGCGGCAAGCGAAGGGTATGGTGCATCTTCGACAATACTGCGAGCGGCGAGGCTGTGCCCAATGCGCTGAGCTTAATGGAGCGGATTGAGAAGATGAGCGCAAACTTATAAGCGACGCTTTGCGATGTCAATCACCAGAGCACTATTCAGCCACGAGATTTCGAAACCGAGGATGATTCCTGCATTTTGATGCCGGGACTGGGATTGAAGGAAATAGCGGATCGGATATGAGCGATGAAGGTGGGGTGAGCGTCAGTGGTTATTCCGGATTCAGCATGGCTTGACGTTTACGCTGCACATGATACGGGGTCATTACTGCATGACACACCAAATCTATGGTGGGCCGAGTGTCTCCTGTTTTGTCTTGATACACTTTCGGGGTCAAACTTCCCGACATGGCGACCGAATCTCCATCGTCTAGCGCAAGTAATTGTTCCTGTACCTTTTCGTCGAATGCGATGACGTTGCACAACAGGGTATCGCCATTGCCGGCCGCGACTTTGACTTTCGCCGTGGTGTAGGTCTCGCCGGTTTTCCCTGTACCTTGTTTTGCCGCGCCATACAGCCTGCCTGCGGTTAGTGCATCAATCATTTTTTGTTCCAGTTGCGTACTTGAATGTTCAGGCTTTTGCCCCTAGCCATATCGTAATCTGTTATGGACGGCTTAATGTTCTTTTGGCGACATAAGCGCCACGTTAACGGGCGCGACATCGCCGATTTTTGACCAAGAGTCGACTTCGAAATTGAACTCCGCTACAGCGCACGTTGGCAAATGGGTGATCGGCGGCCACAACTGATGTACCAGATCGGTCAGCCCGGGGTTATGACCGAATATCATGACGACATTTGCCCGATCGTCCAGATTGCGAACAACCGTCAATATATCGCTTGCTTCAGCGTCATATAAATCATCCTCTACGGCGATGTCAGTCAGCTGGTAGCCCAGATCCTGAGCCATTATCCGCGCGGTTGTCAGTGCCCGCACAGCAGGGCTCGACACCAAAAGATTCGGACTCAGACCTCTTTTTGCCAGTCGCCGACCCATCGTAGTGGCCTCTTGTATTCCTCGACCGTTCAATGGCCGTTCGCTGTCGAGTAGCGCGTCAGTGTGATCCGACTTGGCGTGACGAACAATAAAAAGCTTTTTCAAAGTGCACCTCGCATGGGATTGATTCTTCGGTATTTTCGCAATACGGCTAAGCGATGTGATGCGCCTCTTTTGTATTCCCACATTTCTAGTTACAGCCCGACATACCGCGAGGCTAACGAAAGACGCATTCATGTTACTACTAAGCAGGTGGGACGGCATTCTAACTGCGCCCCTGATTATCGTAGTTTCAACAGGATGGGTGATGTCGAAAGGTAGTTTTAGTGCAGGAATGGATACTGCGAGAGTAGGGGCATGCTTCATGGTAATTATGCTCCATGTTGCAGCTACCCAGTTTCATGTATTTGATGGACAGTGGTGGGCATCAAATTTTTATGACTCCCTGACGCGCAGTTGCGTACCGATATTTTTGATGATATCGGGCGTGCTGCTGTTGAATAAGAAGGAGGACCTTCCCGCTTTCTTCACCAAACGCTTTGCACGTATCCTGCCGCCGCTTTTGTTCTGGTCATTGTTTTATATGATTTGGAATACGTCCCAAGGTAAGAGCTATGGCGGGTGGATGGATTGGTTACAGACATTGGCAAGTGGACCCGTGGTTTACCACCTATGGTATTTGTACGCCATTCTAGGGATTTATCTGTTTGTGCCGTTTCTGCGCAATATTTGGCTGACGTCAAAGCGATCTGAGAAACAGCTTTTTCTCGCATTCTGGGTCCTCGTATCGGCTCTGCCTATCGTGCAGACCGTGATGGATTTCGATATAGACTTGATGGAGACCTATGAGCTTGGCTCGTTCTTCGGGTTGATGGGTTACCTGTTCCTTGGCGCATATGTATTCGAGATTTACCAGGAAAAATCAGAGAGGACTCGGTATTGGTGGAGCAGCGCTGGGCTTTTTATTGTTTTCAGCTCGTTGACGATGGTGGCCACGTTTATCTATTCCCGCCATATGGAAGCCCCCAACGCCTTGTTTTACGATTATCTGTCGCCCCTAGTAATGGCGGCATCGGTATGTATCTTTAATGTGCTCTATGGCCTTGGCGTAAAGCTTCGTCCTTATTCAGCAATTCTGAGCAGACTTTCCGCTTGCACTTTTGGGGTGTACTGCATCCATATATTTGTTCTGGATCGAACGACGGCGATGGTCGGCATGCCTGGGGCAAGTGGCTCTTCCTGGTGGTCTATCCCTGCGATCGCTTCCTTCGTCTTCGTCGTTTCGTTGCTGCTGATCATGTTGCTCCGACGTTTTCGTCCGTTTTTACATGTGACTTAAGCTTGTAGTCCGCGAGCAAAGCTCATAACATGGAACGCGTATTTCCCGTGAGTCTTCAAGGAGCAATACTATGAGCAGTCATGTATACAAACAAATCGAATTAACCGGCTCTTCCGTTACTAGTATTGAAGATGCAGTCAGCACCGCGATCGCCAAAGCGCATGAAACGGTACGTAACATTCAATGGTTCAAAGTTATCGAGACTCGTGGCCATGTCTCCGAAGGCAAGGTGCAGCACTGGCAGGTTTCAATACAGATCGGTTTCACGCTCGAATGAACTATCTGAAATCATTTGCGCGCCATCGTGTTATCCAGCAGTGCGCGCATCCGTTGCCAGTGGGACCCCTGCCAGAATATGCCTTCGCAAATATCGCAGATGCTGAAATGCTGGTACAGCAGGCGGGCGGTGGGGGGGATACGATCCAGCACAATTGCCTTGTTTACGGATCGCAACGGCGTATTGCATTGCAAGCATAAGCTGAAGGGACGGGCGCTGTTCGTGAGATCCAGTCGGTCAAATAATTCGCGCAATTGCTGCGCTGGTTTTAGTGTATGTACGTAGCATCCATGTGTGATTGAACGCCGCTTGAGCAGCTCACGATCCCGCGTCAACACTATTCGGTTTTCAAGCGCCGCGATGATTTCGATTTCGTCGTCCTGAAAGTGATTGTTATACAGGGTGTCGAATCCGGCCAGCCGCAAAAGGCGCGCCAGTCCGCCCAAGTGCGCATCCGCAATGAAGCGCAGGGTCCGTAGCGGCTCCGAGCGAACCTTCAGTAACTGGCTAACGTCGAAGGTTTCGAATTTTGGATACACCGCTATTCGGTCGCCGTCTTTCACCAAGGTGTTGAAATCGACGGATTCCCCATTTACCAAGATTATCTCGACTTCCGTATGTGGAACGCCCAAGGCTTCGATCATGTGCTTGACTGTTGCAGCTCGCGCACAGGGGCTGTCGAACGAACGCTGGCGCCGCTCGGGGGCCAGGAAATCGTTCAGCTCTTCGTAAAATCTAAATGTGGCCGTTACCATGATGGCTTGATGCTATTCAGCAAACCCATAGTACTTAATCTTCTGTGATCTTCCTTGCGGTGCCGGAAACGCGGACAGAACTTCCCGGTACAAAGGAGAATTCCGCAAGTAAATGCGACGGACGCCCCATGTCCTGCCCCTGAAAAATATCAATCCTGCCATTATGTGCCCAACCTATATCGCGCAAATAGCCCGCGAGGGCCGCAGCAGCAGCGCCGGTGGCCGGATCTTCATAAATGCCTCCGGATGCGAAAGCGTTACGGGAGTGAAATCGGGTAAAGGTTTCGGCATGGATCCATGCCACGGTGGTTACACCGAATTGCTTCATGAATTCGCGGCCGGCCGCCAATTCATATTTCATGGCGCTAAGTAGTTCGCGCGTCTTCAATGCCAGAATTAGATGATCTGCGCCGGCATTGGCGCGCGCCGGCGGAAGGCGTAAATCGAGATCGTCGGCCGTGTACCCGAATAACGCTAAAACGTCAGCTTGGAGCTTGGCGTCCATGACGCTGCTTCGGGTTGGAGGCGACTGCAGCGCAGCACGGATCAAGTTTCCGGCGCGCTGCGCCTCGACTGTAATATTGGCATTATTGGTAGTCAGTTCGAATACGCCATCCCCTTTTTCCCCGGCGAGCGCAGCGCCCAGCGCGATAGTGGCGTGGCCGCAAAAAGGAACTTCCGATTCGGGAGAAAAGTAGCGAACTCGCCATCCGGGGCCGGTTTCGCAGGCAAAAGCCGTTTCCGAATATCCTATACGCGCGGCGATGCGCTGCATTATCACGTCGTCCGGAAGGACGTTGTTGATAAAAACCCCTGCGGGATTTCCGCCCTGATTTCCTACGGAAAATGCTGCAATGCGTTGTACTAAGTCTGCAAGTCGGGCATCGGTGTCCATGGTTGCGTCCTGTGGAACATTCGGCGAAGTAGCTCGTCCATATCGCAATATAGCAAGTACGCGCTGAAACGGATTAGCGTACCGGTAGAAAGTTAAATAAAAGTAGCCCTTGCATGTAATTGATGCCTACCCTGCGAAGGTTTTCGTCCAGCAAGTTGGCAACCAGGTCGAGCCTGCCCACCAATTGGCCAAATTCCCGCTCAAAACTTAGATTCGCGATTTGGCTAGTTGCTTCGTTTGCAAGCAGTAGAGGTTGGCCGACCGCGTTCTTTCGAGTTGCCAATAACCACGACGCAACTTCTACGTTTCGGGCCGAATTGTAGACATGCTGGGCATTCAGGACATCAGTTGCATAGAAGCGAATTTTGCCGTTATGGGCACGAATGATCATGTCGGCCATGCCGAATATAAATGCGCCCACCCGATCTCCCTGATAGGCGGGGTCCATCGCTACTGACAAGATCTCGACGTCTCGCAAGGAGCCGAGATCAGGGGGTGCTTGGCCCGTCATAATGGCTTTGCGTCCCTTGCGTACGGCTGAAGCAAGATCCGACGCGCCCGTCTTGCGCCATTCAGAAGGATTGCGTCGATAGAGTTTTTCAAGCAGACGGGTCAGGCTGTCTAGATTGTCGCGCATGGCAATGGTCAGGGTCCGGTTGAAGTCGGTCTGCCCCAATTGGTCCGCAGACATTTCTTCAGTGTGGGGACTCCGCGAACCTTCTACCCATACCGGGCTGGCACAACCGCTCAACCCAATTGCGATTAGCGAAATTACGCCAGCAATTACGCCACTTCTCATGCCATTTCCAACCCCTTGTTGCTCGATTCGGTGAACGCCGGGCACCTTTCGCTTATTTCGCCACACAGTCGATTGACGGCAAGAATGTTCATGATTTTCTGTGGAGGGTGCTATTTGGTTCACTTAGCGGTGGCAAGCGTCTCTTCACCGGTGTGGTCTTCACAATGGCCGTGTTAGTTTCTGCCTGATTGGATAGCCCATCCAGGATGGCATCAAGTTGCTCCATTGAGCGTACGTTAAGTCTTGCAATGAAGCAGTCTTCGCCAGTCACCTTGTCGCACTCTGTAAATTCAGGTGTGGCTTGAATTTGCCGTTCCACGATATGCAACTGCCCGGGCAAAGGTCTGATTCGGACGATGGCTTGCAACAGGTAGCCGAAGGCCCTGGGGTCAACGTTCACCGTGTATCCGGTAAGTACGCCTTTTTCCTCGAGACGACGCAGGCGCTCTGCAACGCTGGGCGATGACAAACCGCTGATGCGCGCCAGCGATTTCAATGAAAGGCGCGAATCGCCCATCAATGCTGCAATAATGTTCCGGTCGATTTCATCGTGCATAGTATGAAGAGTATTCCTATGCAAAGCCTTTATAAAAAAGGCCTTCAGTTGGTTTTCCTTTATTTTAGATATAGATCATTAAAAGGAAAAGTATCACACTTTAGCTGTCTTAGAGCCGAGGAGTGCCATGATGGAAAAACAAGTAAAACGGGGTTCGCTGGAAATGACGGGCGCCATGTTGATATCAGGAACAATCGGGTGGTTCGTGCTAATTTCGGCCCAGCCTATTATTGATGTCGTATTCTGGCGCTGCGTCTTTGGCGCCGCGACCTTGTTGCTAATTTGCGCATTGTTGGGCTTCCTGAGACCAAGCTACTTAAGTTGGCCCATCTTCGGAGTGGCCGTGCTTAGCGGGATTGCGATTGTGGCTAATTGGGTACTGTTGTTTGCCGCGTACTCAAGGGCTTCGATTGGTATTGCGACCGCGGTCTACAACACCCAGCCTTTCATGTTGGTAGCGCTGGGTGCATTGTTTCTAAGCGAGCGCATTACCTTCGATAAAATGATGTGGCTTACAGTGGCCTTCATCGGCATGCTGGCAATTACCCAATCGCACGGCAATTCCGGTTATGGAGGCCAGGGTTATTTGCTAGGTATCGCGTTGTCGCTAGCTGCCGCTTTTTTGTATGCGATAGCTGCGTTACTGGTGAAAAGGCTTACTGGAACGCCACCGCATTTGATCGCACTGATACAAGTTTGTACCGGTATTCTGCTATTGGCGCCTTTCGCCCAAATCGGTAATTTACCGGTGCATCAGCCGACTGCTTTGTTGACGCTGCTCGCATTGGGTACCGTGCATACGGGTGTGATGTACGTGTTGCTTTATGGGGCAATACAAAAGCTGCCCACGGCGCTTACCGGGGCGCTCTCGTTCATTTATCCCGTCGTAGCCATTATTGTTGATTGGGTGGCGTTTGGGCATCGATTGCAATGGATGCAATGGCTTGGTGTCGCGGCGATTCTTTTTGCTGCAGCGGCCATGCGGCAAGGCTGGTCTCTGGGTCGGCGAAGGGTAACGGCCTAAGCGCCTTTAATTTCGATCGTCTGCACGTGGCGCCGCCATTTGCCGTAGTTTCCATGGCTGAGACCACGGCCTGAGCAGTATGCCCCGCCTGCCGTGTATTATTGCTACATTTCCGGCCGGATTCGTATAGATACTTAGATGCTAATGACGGCATCCGAATTCTGGCCCAAAGTTCAACTATAAAAAGGGGATGGAGTGGATAAGACGGCAGGTGTGGCATTAGTAACCGGGGCGGGAAGCGGTATCGGGCGTGCGGTAGCGTTAGAGCTTCTAGCCAACAACTACCATGTCGTTCTGTGCGGGCGACGATTGGACGCACTTCAGCAGACGTGCGAGATGGCTGCGGATAATGGCGCGCGGGCTCTGGCAGTTTCCACTGACGTCACCGACGAACATTCTGTGCAGCAGCTTTTCGAGCAAATAGAAAAAGAATATGGTCGACTCGATTTGTTATTCAATAACGCAGGCCGTGGGGCTCCTGCCGTGCCTATAGAAGAGTTGCCGGTATCGGTTTGGCGAGCCGTAGTCGATGTGAATTTGACCGGTATGTTCCTATGTGCGCAGGCGGCAATACGGCTTATGAAAAAACAGCAGCCTCAAGGCGGACGCATCATCAATAATGGCTCGATTTCAGCGTCAGCGCCTAGACCTTACTCTATCGCCTACACCGCAACAAAGCATGGCGTAAGCGGCCTGACAAAATCGATCTCCCTCGATTGCCGTCCTTACAATATTGCTTGTGGCCAAATCGACATTGGTAACGCCGCAACAGAAATGACAGATCGGATGGCCGCAGGCGTATTGCAGGCCGATGGCGTGGTCAGGCCCGAACCGCGCATGGACGTCGCACACGTTGGGCGCGCGGTAAGGCACATGGCGGAATTGCCGTTAGACGCCAATGTCCAGTTTATGACCATTATGGCAACCAACATGCCCTTCCTCGGCCGGGGCTGATCTCGTCAGGCGGGCGCCGATTTAGCCGTTCCCAGAGAAGCGCAAGGAGCCACCAAGCCAATGACAGTGGGCGTCCCGGACCTCAGACACATAGGAGAAATCGTTCGGTTCTGGCGAACCGCCGGACCGGCTCGCTGGTTCCATAAAGATGCTGCTTTCGATTTTCGCTTTCGCGAGCGATTCATGCGATGGCACATAGCTGCGGCCCGGCGGGAACTGGATCATTGGGCTCATGATGCTGAAGGCGCCTTGGCCTTATTGATTCTGCTTGATCAGTTTCCTCGGAACGCTTTCCGGGGTACTGCTCACATGTTTGCAACTGACCCATTAGCCCGGTATTTCGCGTCCGGCATGATTGGAGCTGGCCTCGATCGCCATATCGAAATATCGCTGAGGCTGTTCTGCTATTTGCCATTCGAGCATTCAGAAACCCTGATTGATCAGGAGCGTTCTTTGTTTCTGCACGCTGGTCTTGATCCTTCGCTGGGAAAACATGCCCAGGAACACCATCGCATCATTGTTCGCTTCGGTAGGTTTCCTCACCGAAATTTGCTATTGGGCCGCGAAACGACCTCCGAGGAGCAAGACTTTCTCGATAAAGGGGGCTTCGCCGGCTAAGCCGTCTTGTCGCGGTGACGTTTGGCATTCGCTTATGTACGGCGCGGCGATTTGACACCTCGGGTCAACCACAGAACGCAAGCAAATGCCAGCAGGCCAAGTAAGCTTGAAATCCATAATGACAGCGCTCCCCATTTCTGGATCAGGAATCCAAAAACAAATGGGGATGCCGCTTGGGCTATACGCGCAGGAACCATCAACAGCCCCTGGCGCAGACCATAGCCCTGCGGCCCGAAAATCACCAGTGGCAACGTGCCCTTCGCAATGGTGAGAATGCCATTCCCTGCGCCGTGCAATAGGGTGAACAGCACAGCGGCCGGAGCTCCCAAAAACATTAGACATGCGGCGCCAATAGGATGCAACAGTGTTGCGACTTTTGCCGACAGCAGCGGATGGACGCGGCGAAGCAGCCCGAACTCCATGAGACGGGCTATTACCTGGGCAGGACCTACCAGCGCCGCAATAGCTACGGCGGATGCCAGGGCAAGACCTGAGTCCTGCAGTAAACGAGGCAGGTGCGCGGCCATTGCCGTACTGACGAACCACGTAACGGCGAATACAGTTGCCAATAGCACGCTCGCGCGCCGCGCGCTACCGGTATCCAGGCAATCGGCCGATCGAGGTTTGTTTGCGGCTGATGCCATTGGGACATCGGAGTGTGGCGGGGAAAGCACAGAATCGGCATACTCGCTTGGCTCTGTAGCCTTGGGTAGGGAGGCGTTAAGAGGCAGCCCTATAAACAAGTGAAGTGCGGCCCACGCCATACACGCGGTTCGCCAGCCATATTCCAGCTCGAGCCACGCTGAAAGAGGCCATCCCAGTGTGCTGGCGAAACCTGCAAAGAGGGTGATGCCGGTGATGGCACTCCGCGAATTCATTCCATATAAGCGCACCGCAGTGGAAAAAGCAGCTTCGTAAAGGCCTGCGCCCATTGCTGCGCCGATTGTTAGCCATGATGCGAAGAAAACTATAGCTTCCTGAGCCAAAGCGAGTCCTGTGAGCCCCAGTGCGAAGATTATGTTGGTAATAATCAAGACGGGGCGACCGCCGTATCGGTCAATGCCACGCCCCGCCAGTGGCCCAAGGAAGGCAGCAAGTACCAGGGCCGCTGAAAATGCGGCAAAAACCAGCTGCACCGATATCCCAATATCGCGCGCCATCGGTGCTGCAAGCATTGCTGGCAAATAGTAAGACGACGCCCATGCCAATGTTTGGGTCGTGCCTAATGTGCTAATAGTGATGACGCGGGCGCGGGAAATAGCGGTGCTCCTCTCTTTTTTTCGATCATGATAATTCACAACTTCGCGAATGTGCCCATGGTTTTCAGCTATGTTGCTGCTTTTTCCTTGCTTCGCCTGCCGGTCGTACGTAGTACGGACAGCCTTCAACATCTGGATATTGGCTGGCAAGCGTGCTAGTGTGCTGGCTTTGTTACGTTTGTTTCTGACCTGGTGCCGTATGCCGATGCTGACCGCCATTACCGTTCTTTTCTTCATGCAGATTGTGGGCGAAGTGATTGCCCGCGTAACAGGCTTGCCGCTGCCTGGCCCGTTAATCGGAATGCTGCTGTTATTACTTTCCTTAATTGTGCACGGACGCGTTCCCACCGGACTCCGCGATACTTGCCATCACTCGTTAAAGCACCTGATGCTGCTTTTTATTCCCCTTGTGGCGGGCATCATGATGTATTTTGATCAGCTCGCCCACGAGTGGATTCCATTTCTTGTGGCGTGCGTGGGCGGTGTCGCGCTGACGATAGTGGTGACTGCAGTCGCATTTCGCTGGATGCTGAATCGGTCGCGAGCGCATTGACGATGACTACGATATGGCAGGAAATCTGGGCATATTTGAGCGCCTCTTCCTTACTCTGGTTGAGTTTCACACTATTCGTCTACACGGTTGCCGCAACCCTGTATCAGCGAACCAATGCCAACCCATTGTTATTGCCGGTTATCACGGCGGTGCTATGTATTATTGGTTTTCTTTACGCCACCGAAACGCCGTATCCCCTTTATGCCGAGAAAACTTCGTTCCTTCAGTTTCTTATCGGTCCGGCAACGGTAGCTTTGGCCGTGCCTTTGTATGGGCAGCTATCCCGCCTGAAACGTTTGTTCTGGCCTATTCTTGTTGCACTGGTGGCGGGGTCGGCGACGGCTATCTTGTCGGCAGTAGCGATATCTAGATTCTTGGGTGCTTCGCTGCAGACGCAGTTATCCCTCGCGCCCAAATCGGCGACGATGCCGATTGCTATGGAAGTCGCTGGGTTAACCGGTGGTCTGCCCTCATTGACTACTGTTGCTGTAGCCATTACCGGCATTGCTGCGGCGCTAATAGCTAGCCCGTTATTTAAAATGCTAAATGTTGAAAATTCCGAGGTCGAAGGCTTTGCTTTGGGGCTGGCCGGTCACGCCATAGGCACTGCTCGTGCATTTCAGGCGAATGAAACGGCAGGGGCGTTTGCCGCCTTAGGCATGGGACTGAATGGAATTGCAACCGCAGTATTGATTCCAGTTCTCTTGGCCTTGCTGGCACTGGTTTAGCTTGGTTTATTTTGTGAAAACTTGTTCGTTGTCGTGTATTCCCACTGCGGTTCAAGTCAGATTCATCTTCTCATATTTGAAACCATAGCCGCTTGCATCGGCTGTATTATCTTCCTTATCCAGACAATCGCCAGCCATACTTATAAGAAATCCCAGGAGACTCACGATGACCAGTATTTTCGACCAGGATCTGCCACAGACTACTGCCAATTACGCCGCTATATCGCCATTGGCATTCATTGAACGCTCCGCAAGCGTTTACCCGGGACGCCTAGCTGTTGTGCACGGAAATGGTCCTGGCGCTCTACGTCGCAATTGGGCCGAGGTTTATGCGCGTTGTCGGCAGCTGGCAAGCGCACTGCAAAAAAGCGGGATAGGTAAAGGCGACACCGTGGCGGTCATGCTTCCCAATACTCCCGTCATGGTTGAAGCGCATTTTGGTGTCCCTATGGCGGGCGCTGTCTTAAATGCAATCAATACTCGGTTAGACCCTGAAACCGTCGCGTTCATGCTTGACCACGGCGAAGCTAAAACAGTCATCGTCGACACCGAATTCGCGCCCGTCATGAGTAAAGCCTTAGCCTTGCGCAAGTCTTCAGCGCCCATATACGTTATCGACGCGGCCGATGTCCTTTATACGGGTGCGGCGCAGCCTATCGGCGCGATTGACTATGAAGCTTTCATCGCTGGCGGTGATTCAGAATTTTCGTGGGAACTTCCTGGCAGTGAATGGGACGCCATTGCGCTGAACTACACCAGCGGTACGACCGGCAATCCGAAAGGGGTGGTCTATCACCATCGGGGTGCAGCTGCTGCAGCCATTTCCAACATTCTTGAATGGGATATGCCCAAGCATGCTGTCTACTTGTGGACACTGCCTATGTTCCACTGTAACGGCTGGTGCTTTCCTTGGGCTGTCGCCGCTCGCGCCGGCGTCAATGTGTGCTTGCGCAAAGTCGAGGCTAAAGCGATTTTCGACGCCATACTCGAACATGGTGTCACTCATTATTGCGGTGCGCCGATCGTACATAGCCTGCTTGTAAACGCCCCCGCAGGCATGAAGGAAGGAATCCCCAAAGGGGTCAAGGCTATGGTCGCGGGGGCCGCGCCCCCCGCCTCGATGATAGAAGGCATGGAACGCCTCGGCTTCGACCTGCTGCACGTGTACGGTTTGACCGAAACCTATGGCCCCGCGACAGTTTGCCCCAAACATGAATCCTGGAATACGCTTGACATCGGCGAGCGCGCACGTCTGAATGCTCGGCAGGGCGTTGCTTATCACCTTGAGCGTGGCATTGCCGTTATGGATCCGTCTACCATGCAAGCCGTTCCAGCAGACGGCGTAACCATGGGCGAGATCATGTTTCGGGGCAATATTGTCATGAAGGGCTACCTTAAGAATGCCAAGGCGACCCAGGAAGCACTGGCAGGGGGATGGTTCCACAGCGGAGACTTGGCGGTAATGGATCCTGACGGTTATGTAAAGATCAAAGATCGCAGTAAAGATATCATTATTTCCGGCGGTGAAAATATATCGTCCATCGAGGTCGAAGATGTCCTTTATCGGCATCCTGACGTTCTGGCTGCCGCCGTAGTGGCGCGATCTGATAGCCGTTGGGGTGAAACTCCGTGTGCCTTCGTCGAATTAAAAGAAGGGTCCGAAGCGACCGCCGAGATCATCATGGCTCATTGCAAAAAACATCTGGCCGGTTTCAAAGTGCCGCGTGCTGTCGTGTTTTGCGAGTTGCCCAAGACATCGACTGGCAAGATCCAAAAGTTCGAGCTGCGCAAAAAGGCGGAACAGCTTGACGTAGTGTCCAGTTAAGTCGTCAGGCATTGGAACCCAATGCCTGACTAGGTATTTCGGTATTAACTCGTCGTCAGGCCCGACCGCTTCGTTTACCATTTAATCTGTCATCCGTCGCCTTTGTTACAATCCCGCATTGTCTAATGATAAGGTGCCGGACTTTATCCCGGAATTTTTAACATGCCCACATTTGATGTCGTCTCTGAAGTCGATAAGCACGAACTTAGTAACGCTGTTGACCAAGCCAGCCGCGAGCTAGCCACACGCTTCGATTTCAAGGGAAGTGATGCAAAATTTGAGCTCGACGGATATGTGATTACACAGTCTGCCTCCAGCGTATTTCAGCTAAATCAAATGCTTGATATCTTGCGCGGCCGTTTATCGGCGCGGGGTATCGACGTTCGCTGTCTTGACGTCGACACACCACTGGAAAATCTTGGCGGCGCGCGTCAGAAGATCACGATCAAGCAAGGCATAGAGCAGGCCGTATCCAAAAAGCTTATTGCAGCACTTAAAGCAGGCAAACTAAAAGTGGAAGCGCAAATTAATGGCGAAAAATTGCGCATCAGTGGCAAGAAGCGCGACGATCTTCAGGCCGCCATTGCCTTGCTTAAAAAAACTGATGTCGATCTGCCACTGCAGTTCGAGAATTTCCGGGACTAATCCTAACGTGCAAGCCCTTGAGACCGTACGGCCTTGAAGGTTCCAAGGTTGGCGAAGACTACCGAGATGCCTGTTGCAGGCCGACGCCAATTTTCTCCCGGCGCAGTCTACGCCATTACTTGCGCGATTATTGTAGGCATTGTGATCGCCCTTATTGTTGGGTGGGCGGTTTGGTCTTCCCGCAAGCACCAACTGAACGATAAAGCTGCCGCAACGCTCGATCTGTCGCAAGCATTGGCGCTTCACGCCCACGCGATGATCAAACAGGCCGATATCGTATTGTTCGGTCTGGTCGAAAGGCTGGAAGCCGACGGACTGAGCGCGGCGCACCTCCAACGTTTGGAAAAACTGTTATCGGGCCAGAAAGCGCAGTTGTCGCAATTGCACGGATTATTTGTCTACGATAGCCAAGGGCGCTGGCTGGTAAATTCGAACGGACCGGCGCCGCCGGGCGCGAACAATTCCGACCGCGGGTATTTCAAGTTTCATCGCGACTATGCCGATACCAAGCCTTACATCGGGCCGCCGCTCCGTAGCCGCTCTTCCGGGGATTGGATCCTTACCGTCAGTCGGCGCGTGAGTCATCGCGACGGCACCTTCGCTGGAGTGGCTCTAGCAACGATAAATCTTACGCACTTTAACGCGTTATATGACACGCTCGACATAGGTGATAACGGAGCAGTCAGCTTACTGCTGGACGACGGCACTATATTGGCCAGAAGGCCTTTTCGCGATGAGGACGTGGGTGCCAGTATTGCCAAGGGCAGCTTGTTTTCCCGATATTTGAAGGATTCCAATCACGGAGTCGCCACATTAGATTCGGTGCTCGACGGCGTTCAGCGACTACTTGGATTTACCCGGATCAAAGAATATGGGCTCGTAACGTATGTTGCGCGGGATAAGCAAGAAATTCTGTCGGAGTGGCGCAAGGAGTCCTTGACAACAATTGGTTTCGTCGCCTTGTTCATGATTGTGCTGGCGTTTCTCGGCTCTCGCCTGCTAGGCCTGATGAAAACGCAGATTCGTGTAGAACAGGATCTGCGGGATGCCCAGGATGGACTCATCGAGGCCAATCGTTCGCTCGATATATTGGCGCGCGAAGACAGTTTAACCGGGCTGGCCAATCGACGAGAATTCGACTTAGTGATTCAGGCAGAGTTCAATCGTGCAAAGCGAGACGACACTTCGGTGGCCGTATTGATGGTGGATGTCGATTTTTTCAAAAAGTACAACGACCACTATGGCCATCCTTCTGGCGACAATTGCCTTAGAACAGTAGGGCGCATACTGAAAGAGAACACGAATCGGCAGTCTGATTTAGCGGCGCGATATGGCGGAGAGGAATTCGTCGTCGTGCTGACCGACACTACTATTGACGGGGCGCAAGTTGTCGCCGAGAAGATCCGTTATGCAGTACAGCGCGAGGCAATACCGCATGTGGAATCCCCGCTTGGAGTGCTTACCACTAGTATTGGGGTGGCTGTGCTGCAGCCTGCCGCACATGACGAGCCAGCAGGGCTGATTGCCATGGCGGACGACGCCTTGTATCAGGCGAAAAATTCCGGACGCAACCGTAGCTTCAGTTTTTCAGGCGATAGCCGGTCTTGAATATCCAGAAGATAATCAGCAGACATAGACCCAGGAACAATAAGGTCATGGCGAGGCTTACATAAACATTCACATCGGCAATGCCATAAAAACTCCAACGAAACCCGCTTACCAGATACACCACTGGATTAAATAAGGTGATGGTCTGCCATACCGGCGGCAGCATGTTGATTGAATAGAAACTGCCCCCCAGAAAAGTTAAGGGGGTGACGATCAGCAAGGGAACTAGTTGTAATTTTTCAAAGCCATCAGCCCAAATGCCGATGATGAAACCGAACAAACTGAATGTTATAGCCGTAAGCACTAAAAAAAGCAGCATCCAGACAGGATGGTCAATTCGCAGCGGAACAAAAAAACCTGCTGTCGCCAGGATGATGGCGGCGAGAATAATCGATTTCGTTGCCGCTGCACCGACATAGCTTAGCGTGATCTCTATGTAGGAAACTGGGGCGGACAACAATTCATAAATGGTGCCGGAGAACTTCGGAAAATAAATACCAAACGATGCGTTAGATATACTTTGTGTCAACAACGATAGCATCACGAGCCCCGGCACAATGAATGCACCATAGCTGACCCCATCGATTTCGGTAATCCGGTGACCTATGGCCGCACCAAACACGACGAAATACAAAGAGGTTGAAATGACGGGGGCAACGATGCTCTGCAGCAAGGTTCGCCAGGTGCGGGCCATTTCGAAGGCATAGATTGCGCGTATGGCATGAATATTCATGTTGGTTTCCGTACCAGATTTACAAATATTTCTTCGAGCGAGGTCTGTTTAGTCTGGAGGTCGTTGAACTTAATGCCGGCTTCGGCCAGATCACGGAACAGCGACGTGATGTTATTGTTTTGACGTTGGGTGTCGTAGGTATAGGTAAGCTCGTCGCCTTCCGCAGAGATCTCGAGCTGGTAATGGTCAAGCGAAGATGGAATCCCCTGTAACCTATCGGCCAGGTGCAGCATCAGTTGCTTCTTCCCGAGTTTTCGCATTAGCTCTTTTTTTTCTTCAACTAATATGATTTCGCCATTGTTGATGACGCCGATGCGGTCGGCCATTTCTTCCGCTTCCTCAATATAGTGAGTCGTAAGAATGATGGTCACCCCGGTATCCCGCAAGGAACGTACCACCTGCCACATTTCTTTTCGTAGCGATACGTCAACGCCTGCGGTCGGTTCATCAAGGAATAGTATCTGGGGTTCGTGTGACAGGGCTTTAGCTATCAGCACGCGGCGTTTCATGCCCCCTGAAAGCGTGATGAGCTTATTGTCTTTCTTGTTCCATAGTGAAAGCTCGCGCAGCACTTTTTCAATATGAGCCGGATTAGGAGGTTTGCCAAATAACCCTCTGCTGAAACTAACAGTCGCCCATACTGACTCAAAAGCGTCGGTCGTCAGTTCTTGCGGGACCAGGCCTATTTTTGAACGGGCCAGGCGGTAATCGTGAATGATGTCATGCCCGTCTGCAAGCACCGTACCGGCGCTTGGATTGACCAGTCCGCAGATGATGCTGATAAGGGTAGTCTTACCGGCGCCATTTGGTCCCAGCAAAGCAAAGATTTCGCCCCGGCGTATATCCAGGTTGATATTTTTCAGGGCCTGAAAACCAGAGGCGTAAATTTTGTCCAGCCCGGATACCGAAATAACAGTTGGCATGATGATTTCCCGATTGCACTGGGGCACAATATCATAATCGCGAACAGTACCGGCTGTTAACACAAGGCAATATGTCCATATCCAGTTCCTGTTTCAAGACTGCGCTGCTAACGCCATCGCAAATGGCGGCAGCCGACAAAGCAGCCATAGAAGGTGGAATAAGCGGTATTGCCCTCATGGAAGCCGCGGGCTCTGCGGTGGCGAATGCGGTGGGCGGTAAATTCAGCAAAAGACCCGTTCTGGTGGTATGTGGACCCGGGAATAACGGGGGGGACGGCTTTGTGGCCGCTCGTCACCTGCGTAATGCTGGCTGGCCGGTTACGCTGGCTTTGCTTGGGCAAGTAGATGCACTGGACGGCGATGCCGCTACGAGCGCCGCCTTATGGAAGGGAAATATCGAGCCCCTCTCTCTGGAACTTTTGACGGGTGCTGGGCTGGTAATCGACGCTCTGTTCGGGGCGGGCTTATCTCGCCCAATCAAGGACGACGCAGCTCTTTTTCTGCAGGCCCTGATAAATAGCCGTATTCCTACATGCGCGGTCGATGTTCCCAGTGGCCTGGATGGTGCCAGCGGCGACGTTCTAGGAATTGCCGCGCCTGCTCAAATCACCGTCACCTTTTTCCGCAAGAAGCCTGGCCATGTCCTTATGCCAGGCAAAGCGTTGTGCGGCGAAGTGATAGTGGCCGATATTGGTATTCCCCCTTGCATACTAGGCCAAATTGGCGCAGCGACATTCGAGAATGCAGCCGAGATGTGGCTAGAGACCTTTCCTTGGCCTCGCTACAGCATGCACAAATATCAGCGGGGCCATGTCTTGATTGTCGGTGGCGAGGCCATGACGGGCGCTGCGCGTTTATCGGCCATGGCAGCGGCTAGAGCCGGTGCCGGGCTGGTAACTGTGGTGGCGCCTGCGTCAGTCTGCCCGATCTACTCTACCGCCCTGAGCAGCGTGATGGTGCGGCCTGCGGATAATGCAGAAATGTTGGACGACGTTCTAAGTGATGAGCGCAAGAACGTCGTGGTAGTCGGCCCGGGTGCGGGCGTATCAAGCACAACTAAGGAATATGTTTTGCGCATACTTAACACCCGCCGAGCCTGCGTCCTGGACGCTGATGCCATCAGTGTCTTTGCGTCTGACCCACAATCGCTTTTCGATGCAATCGCGGGGCCCTGTGTGTTGACACCCCACGAGGGGGAGTTCAGCCGAATATTCAGTGATAAAGGCGGTAAGGTCGAGCGAGCCTTGCATGCATCTGCCCAATGCGGTGCTGTGGTAGTCTTGAAAGGTTCGGATACCGTCATTGCCGCGCCCGATGGCCGCGCAATCATTAATACCAACGCCCCGCCCAATTTAGCCACCGGAGGCACCGGTGATGTCTTGAGCGGGCTTATTGCTGGTTTATTGGCTCAGGGGATGGAACCATTCTCCGCCGCCGCGGCGGCTGTCTGGTTACACGGAGAAGCCGCGGCATTGTTCGGCCCGGGCCTTATTTCTGAAGATCTGCCGCAGATCTTGCCTCGAGTTCTACGGCGCCTAAAGCGTCAGGCGGGGAAACAAGAACAGTATGATTACCCAATCGAGTGCGAACGCTACTAAGCAATCGCGTTACACTTTCTGCAGTTTTTGCCGCCATTTTGCTGCGGCTAGCATTCCAAGAGCCCCGTATGTCCGATGTTATCGCCCTGATTTTCGACTTTGACGATACGCTAGCTCCTGATAGCACGTCCGGATTTCTGGTCGATATCGGGGTTGACGTACAGCGGTTTTGGAAGGACCAGGTCGACCCCTTGCTATTTGAGCAAGACTGGGATCCCGTGCCCGCCTATCTTTACCAATTAATCGCGCTCTCGAACTCGGGAACCCACGGACCGATCACACGAGAACGCTTGGCCGAGTGGGGGCGGCGGCTTCCTTTGCACACAGGCGTGGAGTCTCTTTTTGCTCGTCTACGCAGCATGGTGAAAGAGCATCACCCTCAAGTACAACTCGAGTTCTATCTGATATCCAGCGGAATAGGAGATGTCGTACGCCACACACCGATCGCACACGAATTTTCAGATATCTGGGCATCGGAATTTATTTACGACGGGCAGGGCGGCGGTATCAATTTTCCGCGGCGGGTTGTCAGTTTTACCGATAAAACACGTTATTTATTTCATATCCAGAAGGGGATTATTGGACCATCATCCCGCAACAAACCTTTTGAAGTTAATAAAAAAATTGCTCCTGAGAAATTACGGATACCCTTCGAGCAAATGATCTTCGTGGGTGATGGTTATACGGATATTCCCTGCTTTTCGCTGATTCGACGATCTGGCGGGGTCGCCTTCGGGGTTTGGGATCCCAAGCACCGCGATAAGCGTAGCCGTGCGTGGGGTTTCATCCAGGAAGGGCGGGTTTCCAATCTGAATCAGGCACGTTACGACGAAGAGGCCGAGCTTTACCAATGGCTGGAAGAAGCGGTTGAAAGCGTGGCCGGCCGTATTGCCCTGAATAATCGGATTTATCGTGGCTGAGATTGTTCCGACTACTTATACAGTCGCCGACGAAATCGCCATGCAGGCCGCGCTGGCGCAGGCTGATTTGGCGTATGCCGCCGGCGAAGTTCCTGTTGGCGCTGTGGTGCTGGACGCCGATGGCCGGATCATCGGTGCTGGCTTCAACCGAACCATTACCGATCATGACCCCAGCAGTCATGCGGAAATCGTTGCTTTGCGACAGGCGGCAGGCGCACTGAACAACTACCGCCTTCCGGGCGTCACCCTGTTTGTTACTCTGGAGCCTTGCGCCATGTGTATGGGCGCGATGCTGCATGCTCGCGTCGGAAGGGTGGTTTATGGCGCCATCGACCCCAAGACCGGCGCGTGTGGCAGTGTGTTGAGCGTGCATACTCATCCTCAACTGAATCACCAGACATCGGTCAGCGGAGGACTGCTGGCCGAACGTTGCGGGGATTTGTTAAGGCAATTTTTCCGTGAGCGACGCAGTAAGGCGAAGGAACTTTCTGCCGCGCCGCAATAGCATGCGAAATGCATGTATTACTATACCTTCTTCCTTTTTTTGGCTTCAAGACGAGAACAACCATGACGCATGTGGCGCACGACCATGATCATTCCCACGAGCACGACGAGCACCACCACCATCATCATCACGAACACCCATCGCCCACCGGCATCTATTTGATCTCTCCCTCCGGTGCTGTTGCAGATCCAGCCACGCTCGAGCTTGCGCGCGAAAGGCTGTCTGAGTTGGGCTTCAAGACAGCGGTGGATCGCGCCGCGCTGGCGGTCCACGAACGATTTGCCGGGACCGATAAACAGCGGCTGGCAGGCATTGCCCGCGCCTTGAAGCAAAAACACCCTATCGTTATGGCCACTCGCGGTGGCTATGGCCTTAGTCGCTTATTGCCGTTCATCGACTGGGCAGCCGTCGCCGACAGTGGCAAGATCTTCATAGGTCAAAGCGATTTCACAGCCTTTAATCTGGCTCTTTTAGCCAGGACGGGTGCCAGCAGTTTTGCCGGTCCAACGGCGATCTATGATTTCGGCGCGAAGAAAATGGACGATCTTACCGGCGCGTTATTCGCCGAAAGCATGCGACGCGAGCTTGAAGTCTTAAGTTTTGAGTCGGACGATGCGGATCCCGTCGATGCTCGCGGCATTCTCTGGGGTGGCAACCTCGCGATGGTAGCGTCGTTAGTCGGCACTCCCTACATGCCGAATATCGACGGAGGTATCTTGTTTCTCGAGGACGTGGGCGAGCATCCTTTCAGAATTGAGCGCATGCTCTCCCAATTATGGCAGGCCGGCATCCTGGAGCGCCAGAATGCAATTGTTTTAGGGCGTTTCAATGAATATCGGCTCGGCGCACACGATAATGGTTTTGATCTGCCATCGGTTGTTTCCTGGCTGCGTGCCGCGGTAAAAGTACCCGTAGTGACAAGTCTGCCGTACGGCCATGTGCGGCTCAAAGCGACGCTGCCGGTAGGTAGGAAAGTGGGAATCGCTACCGAAGACGGCATGGCCCATCTCGTGCTTGAAGAGCATCTTTAACGTCAACTTGGTAAACTACCGGGTTGTGTTGACTTTTTACGTGAAGCCTCTAAGTGATTTCCACTGCAAATCTTACTATCCAGTTTGGTCCCAAGCCCCTATTTGAAAACGTCAGTGTCAAGTTTGGCGAGGGCAATCGTTACGGACTGATCGGCGCCAACGGCTCGGGCAAATCTACCTTTATGAAAATAATAGGTGGAGACCTTGAAGCCAGTGCCGGTAACGTGTCGCTGGACCCTGGAGTACGCCTGGGCAAGCTGCGCCAGGATCAGTTTGCATTCGAAGAGATCCGGGTGCTGGACGTCGTCATGATGGGCCACGAAGAAATGTGGCAGGTAATGGCCGAACGCGATGCGATTTACGCGAACCCCGATGCCACTGAAGACGACTACATGCATGCGGCAAACCTTGAGGCCAAGTTCTCGGAGTACGACGGCTATACCGCTGAGGCGCGCGCCGGTGAGTTACTGCTGGGCCTAGAGATTCCGGTCGAGCAGCATAATCAGCCGATGCGCGAAATAGCGCCCGGCTGGAAGCTGCGTGTATTGCTTGCGCAAGCGCTGTTTTCGAATCCCGACGTCTTGCTGCTCGACGAGCCGACTAACAACCTGGATATCAATACGATACGCTGGCTCGAAGACGTGCTGAACAGCTACCAAAGCACGATGATCATTATTAGCCACGATCGACATTTCCTGAACCAGGTGTGTACCCACATGGCCGATCTGGATTACCGCGAACTGCGCATTTATCCGGGCAATTACGACGACTACATGCTGGCGTCGACTCAGGCACGCGAGCGGATTTCTTCGTCCAATGCAAAAGCCAAGGAGCGCGTCGCCGAACTTCAGGACTTTGTTCGCCGCTTCGCTGCGAATAAGTCGAAAGCGCGTCAGGCTACCTCGCGCCTCAAACAGATCGACCGCATCAAGGCCGCGGCTGTGGAAGTCAAGCCATCGTCGCGCCAAAATCCTTACATTCGATTTGAGCAAAGCAAGGTTTTACATCGTCTCGCGGTGACTATAGAATCAATTAGCAAATCGTATGACAACCCAGTTATAAAGCCTTTTTCGGCCATGGTGGAAGCGGGCGAAAAAATTGCGATTATCGGCGCCAATGGTGTAGGTAAAACCACACTGCTGCGCATGCTGGCGGGCGATCTTCAACCGGATACCGGTTCGGTCAAATGGTCCGACAGTGCCGACATTGGCTATATGGCACAGGACGTATCTGAACAGTTCCAGTCCGATAAGACATTATTCGATTGGTTAAGCGAATATCGCCAGGCCGGCGATGATGATCAGTCTATGCGCTCCGTCATGGGCCGCATGCTTTTTTCGGGCGACGATATTGGCAAGGAAGTCCGCGTGCTGTCTGGCGGTGAAAAAAACCGCATGAGTTTTGGCCGGCTTATGCTGGGCCGCCACAACGTCATGTTGCTCGACGAACCTACCAACCACTTGGATATGGAATCGATCGAGTCCTTGCAACTTGCTTTAGAAATGTATGCAGGCACACTGGTATTTGTGTCGCATGACCGCGAGTTCGTATCAGGTGTCGCAACCCGGATCATCGAAATCATGCCTAACGGTGAAATTGTCGATTATCTTGGCGTTTACGAAGATTACCTCGCTTCGCGCGGCATTGAGGTCTAATTCTCCCGTTCCATGCTCTACACCTTGACAGGAGCGGCCACGTACCAGGAAGACATCAAAAAGAGCCGCTTCCTGGCCTACGCCACTACAGTAAAGTCTCCGGCCGACGCCTTGCAGTTTTTTGCCGATCATAATGATCCCGAGGCGACTCATAACTGTTGGGCCTACCGTATAGGCAATGAATACCGCTTCAATGATGACGGCGAGCCGGGTGGTACTGCCGGTCGCCCAATATTGCAGGCAATAGACGGCCAGCAATGCGATCGGGTTGCCGTGCTAGTAGTGCGTTGGTTCGGGGGGATCAAATTGGGTCCGGGTGGCCTTATACGAGCCTACGGAGGGGTCGCAGCACAATGCCTGCGATCAGCTGGGAAGGAAGAACTCATTGACGAAGTTGCAGTCGAATGCCGCTGTGATTTCGCAGATATGGCAGTCGTTCAATCGCGATTGGCCGCGTTTCAGGCACGTGTCGTCAGCGAGTCGTTCGATGGCAAAGGCGTATGCTGGAGTCTGGCCGTCCCGCGCGATAAGGAAGCCGCTTTGGCCGAACTATTCAGCAATCTCACACGGGGCCAGGGTTATTGGCGACCCACATCAAGTTAGTTTCACGGTGCAAACCGGTGATTCCGCCAAGTGTAAAGAACTTAGCTCTGGTCCTTGTCGTCAAGGTTTTGTTGCTCGGCGATTTCGGCATGGACTTTTTCCATATCGATTGCCTTTACTTGCGCAATCAGTTCTTGTAGTTGACTTGCCGACAGGGCGCCGGCTTGAGAGAACAGCAGGACTTGTTCGCGGAAAACCATGAGCGTGGGAATGGAACGTATATTCATTCCCGTAGCCAATTCCTGTTGATCTTCTGTATTCACCTTGGCGAAGGTTATATCTTCGTGCTGGGTGGATGCCTCTTCGAAGATCGGGGCGAAATTTCGGCACGGCCCGCACCACGGAGCCCAAAAATCAACAATCAAGGGCTTGCTGTCTTTGATTGCCGCCTGAAACGTATCTTTGGTCAAATCGATGGTGTTCATGTGAAACCCCAAACAAAAAGCGGCTGAAAAGCCGCTTATTTTTTTAATAGAATGTCGAGTTACTAGTGTAACGCCTTTAGGTCATTCGTGCGATTCCGCGAATATGAGGTCAATAAAAGGCGTACTTGATCACAAATAGCAAAGCAACCAATAAGGTTGCGAGGTGAATTTCCTTGAATTTTCCCGTCATGGCCTTAAGCACTACATAACTGATAAAACCGAAGGCCAGTCCATTAGCAATGGAATAGGTGAACGGCATTATGATTGCCGTGAGTGCGGCAGGAATCGCCTCGGTTATTTCGGCCCAATCAATTTCTGTGATTTCGCGAAGCATCAGACCGGCTACATACAGTAGGGCCGGTGCGGTGGCATAGGCGGGAACCGACCCCGCTAACGGAGCAAGAAAAAGCGATAGCAGAAACAGTATGGCAATGGTCAGTGCGGTAAGTCCGGTGCGTCCCCCAGCTTGGACGCCCGAAGCGCTTTCGGCATAGGCTGTAGTGCTGCTGGTGCCAAGAAAAGAGCCTGCGACGATGGCAGTGCTATCGGCGAGCAAGGCGCGGCCTAGACGGTCTGGTTTGCCTTCCTGAACCAGGTTGGCCCGTTTTGCGACCCCTATCATGGTACCGGTCGCATCGAACACTTCCACCAGCACCAATACTAAAATCACATGGATAAAGCCAGTGTGCAGGGCTCCGATGATGTCGAGCTGCATGAAGGTGGGGGACAGGCTCGGAGGCGCAGAAAACACGCCATAGAATTTGCTGTCTCCGGCAAGGATGGATAGCACCGTTACCAACAAAATGCCGATAAGAATAGCACCCCTTATTTTTAGTGCGTCCAGACTGGCAATAACAAAAAACCCTAGTATGGCAAACAGCGAAGGTTTCGAAGTGAGGTCACCCAATGCAATTTTTGTGGCGGCGTCGGCTACGACAATACCCGAACTTGTCAGCGCAATAATTGCCAGAAATAATCCTATGCCAGCCGCAATGGCTGCTCGCAGGGAATGCGGTATGCCTGCGATAAGCCATGATCGAATGCCCGTAAGGGTGAGAATAATGAATATCACCCCTGAGATAAATACTGCTCCCAGCGCCTGCTGCCAGCTATAGCCCAATGTACCGACGACCGTGAAGGCAAAGAACGCATTCAAACCCATCCCGGGCGCCATCCCTATAGGCCAATTCGCGACGAAGGCCATAATGAACGTGCCCAGCGCGGCAGCCAGACAAGTGGCTACAAATACAGCACTTTTATCCATCCCGGTATTCGACAATATTTCGGGATTGACAAAAATGATGTACGACATGGTCAGAAAGGTCGTAACGCCGGCCAGTATCTCGGTCCGTATCGTCGTTCCGTGGTCGCGTAACCGGAAAAGTTGTTCAAGCATAGGTTTGTCCTGAAGGATAGGGCGGTGCGATGTATCACAGCGTTGTCGCTGGCGACCGACTGAATTTTAAGCCTGTTTCACGGGCGGCTGTAAACTAGCGGCAATATGAAAAATCCTTTGATGTCAACAGGCACTGATTCATGATAATTATTGGTTTTGAGAGTTCCTGCGATGAAACAGGTGTAGCCCTGGTCTGCACAGAACGAGGCTTGCTGGCTCATTCCTTGCATAGCCAGATTGCCATGCATGAAGAATACGGCGGCGTAGTGCCCGAACTTGCATCACGCGACCACATTCGCCGGGTGTTGCCGCTGACTCGTGAAGTACTACAAGCTGCCAATTTGACGCTCGGCGATATTAATGCGGTTGCCTACACCGCAGGGCCGGGGCTGGCCGGAGCTTTGTTGGTTGGGGCTAGCGTGGCCCAGTCTTTCGCGTGGGCCAGAGGTCTGCCTGCCATTCCAATACATCATCTGGAAGGTCATCTTCTTTCGCCCTTGCTTGCAGTGCCCCGGCCCGACTTTCCATTCGTGGCCTTGCTCGTTTCGGGCGGTCATACTCAGCTTATGCGTGTCGATGGCGTCGGCGCTTACGAGCTGCTAGGCGAAACGCTGGACGATGCTGCGGGCGAGGCGTTTGATAAAACAGCCAAGCTGATGGGGCTTGGATATCCAGGCGGCCCCGCACTGTCTAATCTTGCGCAACAAGGCGACCCCGCAGCTTACGATCTTCCCAGGCCAATGTTGCATAGCCGCGATCTGGACTTCAGCTTTAGCGGTTTAAAAACCGCAGTGCTTACTCGGGTCAAGGGCATAGAAAAGGCGGGAAGCCCTTTATCGGCACAGCAGCGGGCTGACTTGGCCGCCTCTACCGAGGCTGCCATTGTCGACGTCTTGGCCGCCAAGTCCATCAAAGCCATGAAGCAGACGGGCCTTAAGCGGTTGGTCGTGGCCGGAGGCGTGGGGGCCAATCGCCTTTTGAGGACACGGCTTGTGAAGGCTATGGCCAAACTTGACGGAGAGGTCTTTTTTCCGCCGCTCGATTTATGCACTGATAACGGTGCAATGATTGCATTTGCGGCCGCCATGAGGGTTAACGCCGGACTTGTAGACTTAGCTGATATGGGGCACGCCTTTACAGTCAAACCCCGTTGGGATCTACACGATGTATGCTTGGAAGCAACGGCGCTATAAGCTTTAAACGGCAAGAAAGTGCATACGATCAATAAGCATTTGTCTTTATTTCTTCGTGCCGCCGATGCGGCTTTCTTTGCCTGTCATCAGCCGGCTTATGTTTGCCTTGTGGCGAAATAGCAGAACTACACTGATTACCACGATGGCTAGCGCAATGGCCGGATCAAGTTCCCACGCTACATTTCCACCCAGAAGGTAGTACAACGGAGCAAATATCGCAGACACAATGGCCGCCATTGACGAATATCGGCTTACGTAGACGATTATCAGCCACGTGCCAGCCGTAGCCAAAGCCAACCACGGGTTCAGTCCTAGTAATACGCCCAAGGCGGTGGCAACCCCCTTTCCGCCCTTGAATTTCAGGAATATCGGGTAAACATGGCCCAGGAACACTGCTACGGCGCACGCGGCGACGACAACAGAAGGCAATGCCGTTTGACGGACAACATAAGCGGCGACGTACACCGCCAGCCATCCCTTGGCCGCATCCCCCAGCAGCGTAAGTGCGGCAGCGGTCTTGTTGCCGGTACGCAAGACATTAGTCGCACCGGGGTTTTTAGAGCCGAAGCTACGTGGATCTTTCAACCCCATCAGCCGACTGACCACAACTGCGAATGAAATAGAGCCGAGCAGATAAGAAAATAATGCGAGAGCAAGTGCCAGTAGACCCGAGGTAGCGATTGTCATAAATTGGAAGACTCCGTTAGTTGTGCGTGGATTCTACCGAGTGTGGCCCAAAACACCAAAACGACCGGGTACAATTCGCTACGTTCAGTTGAATTCTAATGGAAGGGCGATGCGCATACTGGTGTCCAACGATGATGGCTACAATGCCCCGGGTCTGGAAGCATTGGTGCAGGCGTTAAAGGGGCTTGGCGAGCTAGTCGTCGTCGCACCGGAGACCAACTGCAGTGGCGCCTCGAACTCTCTTACCCTGAATCGACCGCTATCGGTCCGGCAGGCATCCAATGGCTTTTTCTATGTTAACGGTACACCTTCCGATTGCGTGCACATCGCGTTAACGGGTCTGCTGGACTTCCGGCCTGATTTGGTTGTTTCGGGTATCAATAACGGGGCCAATATGGGCGATGATACGGTCTATTCCGGTACAGTGGCCGCTGCCACCGAGGGGCATCTTTTCGGTATTCCCGCCATCGCTTTTTCATTGGTGCAGAAAGGCTGGGAACACCTCGATTCTGCGGCGCGAATTGCCCGCAAGCTAGTCGAGCAGCACACTCGCCAGTCCTCTGGTCGGAAATATACTCCTTAACGTGAATATTCCTGCGGTACCGTACGAAGCCATCCAGGAAATTCGCGTAACCCGACTCGGTAAACGACACCCTTCCGAGCCGGTGGTCAAAAGCAGCACGCCTTACGGCGATCCTGTGTACTGGATCGGTCCTGTAGGCCGAGTATCCGATTCAGCCGACGATACCGACTTCGGCGCTATTGAACAGCTAGCCGTGTCGGTCACGCCGCTAAGGTTAGATCTCACGCACTACGAGCAATTGTCGCTTGTACGGAACTGGGCGGGGCCGATATGCGTAAACCAGTAGTACCCTTTCCCTTCGCTAATGGCACGACCAATCGTTTTGGCCGTTCAAGTCTCGGAGGAGGGGTATCGACTGCCAACAGTAATGCGCGCATTTTCACGCAGGGTCGAGCGACGCCCGTGGTAGCGGCAATCCGTAGTTCATCGCCATCGGCCAATCTCGGTTTGAACTCCGACCGATCGCGCGGCATGATGATTCAGCGCCTTCGCAACCAGGGCATACAGGACGAACGTGTACTAGATGCCATGATGGCAGTGCCGCGCCATTTATTCGTAGACGAAGGACTCGCCAGTCGTTCCTACGAAGATGCGGCGTTGCCAATTGGACATGGGCAAACGATTTCTCAGCCATGGGTCGTAGCGCGCATGATATCCGTGGTATGCGAGAATCGCGTTCCGGTTAAAGTGCTGGAAGTCGGTGCCGGCTGCGGTTATCAAACCGCGGTATTGGCACAATTCATTAAAGAAGTACACGCCGTCGAGCGAATACGTGGGCTTTACGAACTGGCACGTAATCATCTCAGGGCGCTCAAACTAATAATTCGTGTCCGTCTTACGTTCGGAGACGGCATGGCAGGTTTACCCGGGACAGCTCCTTTTGATGCCATCATTGTTGCTGCCGCCGGTATTAAAATTCCCCAGGCGCTGCTAGAGCAGCTTGCCATTGGGGGCCGTTTAATTGCCCCGGAAGGGTCGACAGCGCAACGTCTCATCCTAATCGAGCGCACGGGTGCCACAACATGGCGCCGTGAAGAACTCGAGTCGGTTCGCTTTGTCCCACTTCGCGCGGGAACACAGTCTTAAGCTTTCAGGAGAGCTATATGCATGCAGGGACGTTTCGGTCTACCGCTCCGATACTTGAATACCCGAAACGCACATCTCGTTATCTGGTAATTGCCGCCCTGGTGGCGACAACCGTGCTGGCAGGATGCGCGTCTCGAAGCACCAAGGCCCCAGTAACCGATATGTCGGGGGGCGATACTGTAACGCCGGCCGCGGGCGGCACCTATATCGTCAGGCCCGGCGACACCCTGTACAAGATTGCACAAGCCAATAGTATGGATGTTGCGACGCTTACGCGCTTGAATAACATTAGTGATCCCAGCCAGCTGAGGGTAGGGCAGGTCTTGCGCCTTGACAGCTCGGGCCCCGCACCAGCTTCAAGCGGTCCGACGACAGCACCGGTTACACCGGCCACTCCTGTGGTGCCGGCGGAACCCGCTGCAGTCGCCCGCGCCAGTGATGCGTCTGCCATCAACTGGGCTTGGCCGGCATCGGGCAAGATTATTCAAAGCTTCAATGCCAATACCAAGGGCATCGATATCGCTGGAGCAATTGGCGAGCCGGTCCACGCCGCGGCCGATGGAAAAGTCATGTACGCAGGAAATGGGGTACGTGGCCTGGGTAATTTGATACTGCTCGGACATTCCGACGGCTTCATTACCGCCTACGCCCATAACCAGGCTTTGCTGGTCAAAACAGGGCAGCAAATCAAGAAAGGCGCAAAAATCGCCTCGATAGGTCAAACCGATACGACCTCGCCACGGCTACATTTCGAAGTCCGCCGCCGTGGAACACCGGTTAACCCGCTATCCTATCTGCCCGCCCGATGATCCCTACACTGGTCTTCGATCTTGAAACCATACCCGACGCTGCGGGCCTTCGTCGGCTAAACCCCCAGTGGGGGCCTGAGATCCCCGACGATCAGGTCATCGAAGCCGCTTTGGCCGCACGGCGCGAGTCGCACGGAAACGACTTTCTGCCATTGCATTTGCACAAAGTCGCGGTCATCGGTTGCGTGTTTCGTGACGACAATGGTTTTCGCGTTAGAACGCTCGGCAAATCTGATGACTCTGAAGCCGCGCTCTTGACGGGCTTTTTCAAGACCATCGAACGCTACACGCCGCGCTTGATCAGCTGGAACGGCTCAGGCTTCGATTTACCCGTATTGCATTATCGCAGCTTGATTCACGGGGTCCAGGCTCCTCGGTATTGGGATACGGGGGAAGATGACCGTGACTTCAAATACAACAATTACATCAGCCGTTATCACAATCGGCACATAGACCTCATGGATCTACTGGCCAAATATAACGGCCGCGCGAATGCACCGCTTGACGACCTGGCCAAGCTTTGTGGCTTCCCAGGCAAACTGGGCATGGACGGAAGTCAGGTATGGAAAGCTTGGTCCAACGGGCAGGCAGACGAAGTCAGGGCGTACTGCGAAACCGACGTGGTCAACACATGGTTAGTCTATTGTCGTTTTCGTTTCCTGAAGGGCGAGCTCGACCGGAACGCCTACGATGCCGAGGTGCAATTGGTACGGGACACTCTGCAAGGCAGCGACGCCAGTCATTGGAAAGAGTATCTGGCACAGTGGGGCGAATCGCCCTGAAATCGACTGAAAAGAATTCGATTCGGGTGAAACAGACTCGAAATGACTTCAGTTGCACAATGGGGCCTCCCAACCAAACGAAGGAATCTCATTATGCAACGCTCGAAATTCTCTGTGTCCATCAAGCTGGCTACCCTGACTGCAGCGCTGGCGCTATCCGGAGCAGCATACGCAGCCACGTCAGCTGCAGCGTCGACTGCAACTGCCGCGTCGGAGCCTTCCACAAATGTCACGTCTAGCACTTCTGATAGCCGGGCCGGCGATCATCATAAATCGCGTGATTATCATAAATCCATGCGCGGCCATCGAGACGCCGCGATGTGGGTACCTGGTTATGGTCCCCTGGATGCCAAATTCGTCGATTCACTTGCCTTGACCGAGAGCCAGGCCAAGCTACTTAAAGAGGCACAAGACGAACAAAAGGCCAATCAGAACGCTCGCCGCGATACCATGAAAGCGGCAAGGGCTGAAAAGCAAGAGCAGCTCAAAAGCGGGAAAATTGATCCCCGCGCCGCGCTCAAACAGGCCGACGAAGTTCACAAGCAAGCTTCTGCGGAACGCAGCAAGTTGAACGAAAAATGGCTTTCGGTTTGGGATTCACTCGACGCCACACAACAGCAAAAGGTTGCGGCCCGGTTAAACGAGCGCGCCGAGAAATTTGCTAAACGCGCTGAGAAGCACAAACAGCATCACGGTGCACAGGATTCGGCGAAAATTTCGTCATAATCAAACGCCGATAACATCCTGGCGACTCGACTTAAGACCGCCAGGATGTCAAAATTCGGGCCTGAATCTTTGGATACCCGAATAATGACGTTAGAACTGTTTGACATAGAGTCCCTTGACCTTGAAGCGCGCGGCGTTGCGCGCCGTGATGGCAAGGTTGTTTTTGTAGAAGGGGCCTTGCCTGGCGAGAAAGTAATGGCCAGCGTTGTTAAGCGGAAGTCTTCGTTCGATACAGCGCGCCTTGAACGCATCGTTAAACCGTCATCGCAACGAGTCGAGCCGGCCTGCCCATACTTCGGCGTATGTGGCGGTTGCGCTATGCAACATCTAGATGCGGCGGCGCAGGTCGCAATCAAGCAAAGGGTCCTTGAAGATTCGCTTTGGCATATTGGCCGCCTTCGGCCTGCCATGGTGCTGGCGCCCCTGCACGGGCCCACATGGGGCTACCGATACCGCGCTCGTTTGTCGGTACGCGTGGTCAGAAAGAAAGGCGGCGTACTGGTCGGCTTTCGCGAGCGACGGGGCAGCTATGTTGCCGACATCAAGGAATGCAAGGTCCTGCCGCCACATGTATCGCGTATGTTGCTGCCTTTACGTGCGTTGATCGGTTCCCTAGCCCAGCCCGACCGGATTCCCCAAATTGAAGTCGCTGTGGGCGATACCACGACGGCGTTATTGCTGCGCCATCTCGAAGCCTTGGATGACAATGATATTCGGTTGTTGCGGGAATTTGGCGAACAACATAACGTGACTTGGTGGCTGCAATCAAAGGGGCCTGAAACAATTCACCCGCTGCAGGCTTCCGATGTCGACGCGCTGGCCTATTCCCTGCCGGAATTTGGCCTGCGCATGCCCTATCGCCCGACAGATTTCACCCAGGTCAACCATGCGATTAATCGTGTATTGATCTCTAAAGCCATAACCCTGCTCGACATACAAAGTTCCGACCGGGTCGCCGATCTTTTCTGCGGCCTGGGAAACTTTACTTTGCCGCTCGCCACGCGAGCCAGTAGCGTCGTCGGCGTAGAGGGTAGTGCAAGCCTAATCGAACGTGCGCTAGAGGCAGCCCGTCAACATGGTTTAGATAAGCGCACAAGCTTTACCACCTTGAATCTTTTTGAGGTCGATGTACAGTGGTTGCGCGATCTGGGGCATTTTGATCGAATTCTTATCGATCCTCCGCGAGAAGGTGCCGAGGCAGTTGCGCGCGCGCTGGCAGCGTTAAAGGCCGCTGAGCGTCCGAAGCGTATCGTTTATGTATCGTGTAGCCCGGCGACACTGGCGCGCGATGCCGGAATATTGGTCCACGAAGGCGGCTATCGTATGCGTAGCGCAGGTGTCGTCAATATGTTTCCCCATACCGGGCATGTTGAATCGATCGCGGTATTCGACGCAGCGTAGGACCGGCACTACTCACTATTATTCGGTAGGCCGGCACCGATTGTTTCGTTCGGCGCCGGCTGTGCATCCCTTTATAGCGTGCCGGTTTCCGCGACGATCCGTTCCGCTTCTTCCCTGACTCGCGCGGGTGCGGTACCGCCAATATGATTGCGCGAGGCCACTGAACCCTCGAGGGTCAGTACACCGAAAATGTCTTCCTCGATCAATTCATGAAACTTCTGCAAGTCAGCCAGGGGTAGGTCGGCCAGGTCGCAGCCGCGTTGTTCGCATTCGCGCACGGCGTGCGCCACGGTTTCGTGCGCATCACGAAACGGGACACCCTTTTTGACCAGGTAATCAGCCAAGTCGGTGGCTGTTGCAAAGCCTTGCAAGGCTGCAGAGCGCATGGCCTCGGCCTTGACGCGTATACCGCCTACCATGTCGACAAAGATGGTAAGCGTGTCGCGTATGGTATCCGCCGAATCGAATAGTCCTTCTTTGTCTTCCTGATTGTCTTTGTTGTAGGCCAGGGGTTGACCTTTCATCAGAGTGAGCAGGGCGACCAGATGGCCATTGACGCGCCCGGTCTTGCCGCGTGCCAATTCGGGAACGTCGGGGTTTTTCTTTTGCGGCATGATGGAGCTGCCGGTGCAAAATCGGTCGGCCAAGTCAATAAACCCAATTCGAGGGCTCATCCAGAGCACCAGTTCTTCTGACAGGCGCGAGATATGCGTCATGATAAGCGCTGCTGCAGCACAGAATTCGATAGCGAAATCGCGGTCGGAGACTGCGTCGAGCGAATTGCGGCACACCTGATCAAAGCCCAGTGTTCGCGCGACCCGCTCCCGGTCGATAGGGTAAGACGTACCCGCCAGCGCGGCTGCACCCAAGGGCAGGCGGTTCACCCGCTTGCGGCAGTCTGCCAGACGCTCTGCGTCACGCCCAAACATCTCGGCGTAAGCTAACAGATGATGCCCGAAAGTGACCGGTTGTGCGACTTGCAAATGGGTAAAGCCAGGCAGGATCGTATCGGTGTGCTGCATGGCTAGAGACGCCAGTTTGTGACGCAGCTGCCTTAAAAGATCGATCGCAATGTCGATCTCGTTGCGTACCCACAAGCGGATATCGGTGGCGACTTGATCGTTGCGCGAGCGCCCGGTGTGCAGGCGTTTGCCTGCATCGCCAATCAATTCGACCAAACGCTTTTCAATATTAAGGTGTACGTCTTCCAGGTCGATAGACCATGTAAACTGACCAGCATGGATTTCTTCCAGAATCTGGGCCATTCCGCGGTCGATAGCCGCCTTGTCGTCACTGCTTATGATCCCTATGGATTCAAGCATGTCGGCATGCGCGAGGGATCCCTGGATGTCGAAGTCAGCGAGGCGCTGGTCAAAGTTGACCGACGCTGTATAGCGTTTGACAAGATCGGAGACCGGTTCGGAAAAACGGGCAGACCACGCTTGGGCCTTGTTTGCGAATTGATTTTGCAGATTGGAAGAGGTATTTTTTGGCATAGTGGCAAGATTATAAGGGACGGCGCGGCCCGCTTAAAGGTCATACTCCTGATTCGGCGTAATACTTGAGGCAGTTACGGTATATTAGAGGGCTTTTTCACTGTGCGCATGCGAGGGCCTTGCCGCAGACCGTAACAGTGCTGAACAACACAAGGTATCAGGCAGTAATGCAAGAGAATAATCCGCTGGTCCACTGGGTGGGACAAAACTGGATAAGCAACAACATGCCCGACGCGCTGTGGGCGCAGGTCGCTTTGGGACTGTTAGTACTTTCCGCTTTGGTTGTGATCACCGGATGGGTCATGGCCCGCGTCCTCGCCACCATCACGCGCCGTATGCTTTCCGCCATCGGGCATGATGACTGGTCTAAAGCGCTTTCCCGACGCCGGGTATTCCGCAATCTAAGCTATGCAGTCCCGATGTTCGTGCTCATGGGCAATATCGGTGTGCTGCCTGTCGATGACAGGTATGGTGGCATTCTCGCCCGGGTATTTCTGTGCGCCGGGATGATTTTCTTTTTCATGGCGCTCAATGGGGTTTTGTCCGCCTGGCAGGACATCTATGCCTCTAGCGCTCGTGCGCAGACACGTTCCATAAAGGGCTATCTGGAACTGGCGAAAATCATCGTCTGGGCATTGTGTGTGATCTTGATCATCTCGATCTTGGTCAATCGTTCGCCGCTACTGATGCTTTCAGGGCTTGGGGCGTTGTCCGCGGTATTGTTGCTGGTCTTCAAAGACACTCTACTGTCGCTAGTCGCCAGCACGCAGATGACATCCAACGATATGCTTCGCATCGGTGACTGGATAGAAATGCCGCAGGCCGGCGCCGATGGTTTTGTGATCGATATGGCCTTGCATACGGTGAAGGTGCAAAACTGGGACAAAACGGTCACAACCATACCGACTTATAAGCTGTTTTCCGAAAGTTACCGAAACTGGCGCTACATGTTCGAGTCTGGCGGCCGGCGTATCAAGCGCACCTTACGTATTGATGCAAGCACTGTCCGGTTCTTGCGCGAGGACGAAATTGCAGGCTTGCAGCGCTTTGCATTGCTCAAGGACTATCTTGCCGAAAAGCGCGACGAACTGGAAGCCAGCAACCGTGCGTTGGGCACACTGGCAGACATGGATGTGAACCGACGGCGACTGACCAATTTGGGTACATTTCGAGCCTATGGCCTTGCTTACTTGCGGCAGCACCCTGAAGTCCGCCAAGACATGATGATGCTGGTACGCATGATGGAACCCGAATCGCAAGGCATCCCCATAGAAGTCTATTGCTTTGCGAACAAAACCGCCTGGACCGAGTATGAAAGGATTCAGGGCAATATTTTTGATCATCTGGTGGCGATCTTGCCAGAAATGTCGCTGCGTCTGTACCAGGCGCCCGCCGGCAGTGACTTCGCCAACATGCGATAATTTTTTCTTTACAGCGGAGCCAATCGAATGAAACTAGTCGCGGCAATTATCAAGCCATTCAAGCTTGACGAAGTGCGGGAAGCACTTGCCGATATCGGGGTCAGTGGTCTCACAGTGACCGAGGTCAAGGGTTTCGGGCGTCAGAAAGGCCATACCGAACTTTATCGCGGTGCGGAGTATGTTGTTGATTTTCTACCGAAGATAAGAGTCGAAGTGGTGTTGCCGGCGGCGATGGTGGATGCCGCGATCGACGCTATCATCAAGGCAGCCTTTACCGGCAAAATAGGCGACGGCAAGATTTTTGTCACGGCGGTCGAACAGGCAATTCGCATCCGTACCGGCGAAAGCGGCATCGACGCACTCTAAAGCCACCCGCAGCGACCAAATTCCGCGAGTCGGCATTTGATCAAGTTTAATTTTTCCGTGCGCGCTTGCCGCTATGTCAAGGGCGTCGAGGTATATATATGAAGCCGTTCAACTGGGAAAATCCTTATCGCACCGAGCGCACTCCGCTTTTTGCCCGCAACGTCGTATCAACCTCCCATCCTTTGGCTGCGCAAGCCGGTCTGCGCATGTTGCTAAAGGGAGGGAATGCCGTTGACGCTGCCATTGCGGCTGCCGCGACAATCGTATTGGTGGAGCCCGTATCCTGCGGGCTGGGCGGCGACTGTTTCGCAATACTTTGGGATGGCGAACAGCTTCAGGGTTTAAATTCTTCCGGTGTGGCGCCAGCGGCCTGGAACGTCGAATATTTCAAACGCAAGTATGGCGTTAGCTCGCACGGTCTGGCCAAAATGCCAATGCGTGGCTGGGACACAGTAACGGTGCCTGGCGTAGTGGCCGGTTGGGCATCTCTGCATGAGCGTTACGGCAAACTGCCTTTTGAATCATTGTTCGAGCCGGCGATCGAAATTGGCGAACGCGGCTTCAGCGTTCCGCCCGTCGTACACCGGAAATGGGTCGCAGCGGCAGCCGAACTTAAGGACCAACCAGGCTTTGCCCAGACTTTCATGCCCGAAGGGCGCGCGCCGCATATCGGCGAGTTATTTTCATTGCCTGACGCCGCCCGGACCCTCAAGCGCATTGCGCAGAGCAAGGGAAGGGATTTTTACGAAGGCGACCTGGCCGAAAGAATCGCTGCATTCAGTCGAAGCTGCGGTGCTGCCATGACATTGGACGATTTGCGCAATTATCAACCCCAATGGGTTACTCCGATCTCCAAGAAATATCGCGATTATGAGCTGCATGAGATTCCACCGAACGGGCAAGGGATTGCTGCCCAGATGGCTCTGGGTATCCTGCAGAACTTCAATGTTTCCGACTTGCCTGTAGACTCCATTGAGTCTCAGCATCTGCAAATTGAAGCGATGAAGCTTGCGTTTGCCGATTTATACCGCTATGCGTCGGATCCGCGCAGTATGGAAGTCACTCCCGAGCAAATGCTCGACGACGGCTATCTGGCCAGCCGTGCCCGGCTGATTGATCGCAATCGCGCTACGCAATTCGGCCCCGGCCGGCCTGCATCGGGTGGAACCATTTACCTCACGGCGGCCGATGAAAGCGGCATGATGGTGTCGTTTATTCAGTCCAATTACATGGGCTTTGGTTCCGGCGTGGTCGTGCCCGACACAGGAATCAGCCTCCAGAATCGCGGGTATGGGTTTTCGATGGATCCGGCTTCGCCCAATGTTGTCGAAGGTGGTAAACGGCCATTTCATACGATTATTCCCGGATTTCTCACCCGCGAAGGTGCGCCAGTAATGAGCTTTGGCGTCATGGGCGGCGATATGCAGCCTCAAGGACATCTGCAAACCGTGGTTCGCATGCTGGATTACGATCAG
This sequence comes from uncultured beta proteobacterium, assembly GCA_963706785.1. Lineage (GTDB taxonomy): Bacteria > Pseudomonadota > Gammaproteobacteria > Burkholderiales > Burkholderiaceae_B > Pollutimonas. The sequence continues at coordinate 829,534 of CAVPNJ010000002.1, read as the reverse complement.
CAGCCTCAGGCGGCATGTTGTGCTCCGCGCTGGAAGCTCAATCGGGATTTCACGCTCGATTTGGAGACAGGCATCAGCGAGGCGGTGAGCCTGGGCCTGCAAGCCAAGGGGCATATTCTTAAAGCGGTACATGATCCTTATATGGACTTCGGCGCCGGACAGTTCATATGTCGTTTATCCGATGATCCTGCCCGCGGCTATGTGGCAGCCAGCGACAGTCGTCGAGACGGGCAGGCGGTCGGTTTTTAGTTAAGCAGATGTAAAGGTTATGTATGGCATTACGAGCCACAATTTTCAAGCTGGAATTGCACGTGGCCGACATGGTCCGCGGCTATTACGATAGCCACAGCCTTACTTTAGCGCGCCACCCCTCAGAGACAGACGAACGCATGATGCTCAGGGTACTGGCGTTTGCCTTGTATGCCAACGAGGGGTTGGCATTTACTCGTGGGCTTAGCACTACCGATGAGCCGTCGCTTTGGGAAAAAGATCTAACCGGTACGATTTTGAACTGGATCGAACTTGGCCATCCCGATGAACGACGCATACTACAGGCAAGTGGCAAGTCAGACCGCGTCGTGGTGTTTTGTTATGGCGGTCACGCCAGTCAGGTGTGGTGGCAGGGCGTACAGGGCACCGTAGCCAGGGTACAAAACCTAAGCATTCTGTCAGTAAGTCCGACCCAAGTTGAAGCGCTTGCGCAGTTGGCAAAGCGAAACATGACCTTGCATGTCACGATCGAAGAAGGCACAGCTTTAGTGTCGTCCGCAGACGACAGCGTGCCTGTCGAAATTGCCGTATGGCGCTGAAGACGTCGGCTCGCATGCCATGTAATGGTATGATGCCGACCCTAAAGCTCTTTCAAGCCCAGGCTCTGATCGTAAGCTGATTTGGCTGCTAAAGCCCAGAAGTCCGGCAAAAAACATTCCGCTACCAGTAAAGGCTGGCCTTGTCGCCAGAACACCGAACATCGAGCCAGCATACAATTCGCGGGCGGGCATTGTTTTCCCAACAGATTTCGTGCCGAGCGGTATATCGGATGTTGATCGGTCAAGCGGCAGGCAAAGAAGGCTGAACGCGTAATTTGAGGGTCGTGATAAAGCATATCGGCAAGGGGCCGACTACGCAGACGACGCATCCCTTGCCACAAGCCATGTGAGGCATCCAGTGGGGTGAAGCTTCGGGCAAATACACTGATCGTGCCGTTTACTGACATGACAATTTCACGCAGCCACACGGGTGAACGTGCTTTGCGCTTAAGCATCCATGCTTCCGTCTGGTGCAGTCCTTGCGGCTGCTCGCGGACCACGCGAAGTTGAACGTCACCAATAGTGCGCAGCCCTGTAGTCAGTGCACCAGGACGAAACAACCAGTACTTTTGTTGCCGGCTAAAAGAAGGTGAGGGCGATGCCAGCCACTCGCTGTAATAAGGCGGGAAGAGTTCCATAAACTATATTATCGCCAAAGTCATAAAATACTGCTCATGGAAAAAATACGAATTTCAAAATTAATGGCCGAACAGGGTCTTTGTTCGCGCCGCGAGGCCGACGCCTATATCGAACGAGGCTGGGTCAGAGTAGATGGCGTTGTCGTTTCAGAGCTTGGCAGCAAAGCTTGGCCTGACCAGAAAATTACACTCGAAAAACAGGCTCAGCGCCGTCAGACAGGGCGTGTCACGATATTGTTGAACAAGCCGGTCGGCTATGTGTCTGGTCAGGCCGAACAAGGCTATCGCCCGGCGGCCTCGCTGATCACCGCTGCATCTCAATACCGTGCTGACAAATCGTCCTTGCGTTTCGAGCCCGGGCATTTGCGGGGTCTGGCCCCTGCAGGACGCTTGGACATTGACTCTCAGGGCTTGCTGGTTCTGACCCAAGACGGACGCATTGCACGGCAGCTTATTAGTGACGATTCCGAAATCGAAAAAGAATATCTTGTTCGAGTCCACGGTAAGATCGGCACCAACGGTCTCGCCATGCTGAATCATGGTTTGTCGCTAGACGGTCAGCAATTAAGGCCCGCGCATGTCACTTGGCAAAACGAAGATCAATTGCGATTTATTCTCCAAGAGGGTAAGAAGCGCCAGATCCGCCGGATGTGCGAACAGGTCGGACTTAAAGTGGTAGGGCTGAAACGGGTTCGCATTGGGCGTATCGTTTTAGGCGATCTGCCTCCTGGACAATGGCGCTACCTGAAAGACGCCGAAAAATTTCTATAGCCTGCGTCACGCGCCATGTTGACTCAGTGCAAAGTCAGCGCGGTCGTCGATCGCGAGCTTGTCTCGGAGCCACGGCAGGGTTCGCGCAAGTTCGGCATGAAGTGTCCATGGCGGGTTCACCACGAACATGCCGCTGCCATGCAGCCCGAATCCATCGACGGCCGGCTTGCGTACGGTCAGGGTGGCATGCACCCATGGCGTTTTGAGGCGTTCCAGAGAGCGTGCCAGTTCCTGCGCTTCAAGCCGTTGCACCAGCGGATACCACACAGCAAAACAGCCGGTCGCGAATCGTTTCAAGCCCTCGTTTACCGCCACTAACGTCTTTTTGTAATCTTGCTTGTCTTCATAAGAAGGATCAATGATCACAACGCCTCGGCGGGTAGGTGGGGGCAACTGCGACTTCAAGCCATCAAAGCCGTCTGCTTGATATATCGTCGTCTGGCGCAGCGCAGCGCGACCTTGTTGCGACAAGTTATGCCTTAGTACCTCTACTTCCGAAGGGTGCATCTCGAATAGCCGCAGACGATCGCGATTGCGCATTGCGTGTAGAGCCAGCCATGGTGATCCGGGGTAGAAGTTCGCTATCCCATCCGGATTGAAAAACTGAACTTCTTCAAGATACCGCGCTATCATGGCGGGCATGGATTCGGCGGCTAGAACGCGATCCAAACCTTCAGTGAACTCGCCGTTGGTAAGGGCCCATTCGCTTTGCAAGTCGTATAGTCCCGCACCAGCATGGGTGTCGATTACCCAATATGGGGCATCCTTTCGATTCAGGTGATCCAGAATGTGTACGAAAACGGAGTGCTTTAAAACATCGGCATGATTGCCGGCATGGAAAGCGTGTCGGTAACTAAACAAGAATATTTCCTCGGGGTGCAGACTGCCGCTTTACCGTATGGCGGGATTTCATGATCAAAGATCGTGGAATCCGGGCAGTGGCGGCGCAATCAAATAACGCGATCAAATAAAATAGGCAGGCGAGATGGTCTGGATTTCGTCGGTAACAATAGCGTTGCAGCCCCAATCCAGTAGTTCTTGAGCGCGGGCAGGATCGTTGACTGTCCAAATGGCCAAAGTGTAGCCCGCCTTTCGTATTGACCTGATCAGATCCAGTGTGGCGTACTTATGGTTTAGATTTAAACCCATACAGCCCAACCGTTCGGCACGGCTTTGCCAGTCGATAGGCACTTCTTTCTCGATAAGTAGCGCCCGCGGTAGGTCTGGTGCTTCCTCCATGGCCGCCAGCAAAGCAATTTCTGAAAATGAAGACAGCAATGGGGGAATTTCGGCATTGGCCCAAAGCCGCTGGGCCAGGCGGGCAACCAGTCTTCCGGTTTCAATTTCAATTCCAGTCGATGGCTTGATTTCGATATTGCTGAGAATACCGTTGGCCTGCGTATATGCGGCAATCGAATTAAGTGTCGGAACCGGTTCGCCGGCATAATCGCGCGAATGCCATGAACCGAAGTCAAGTTGCGACAATTCGACAAACGTTTTTTCGGCGGCCGAGCCGGTTCCATTTGAAGTCCGATCGAGCGAGTCGTCGTGTAAAAGTATCGCGATCTTGTCCTTGCTAAGCTTTACGTCGTACTCCATCATGGTAAACCCATGCTGGGCGCCGAACCGTATGGATGACAATGTGTTTTCGGGTGCCTGGCGGCCTGCGCCGCGATGGGCGATCAATTTTGGATAGGGCCAGTGGGGACAAGGATCAAGCATCTTGGTAATCCGATGAATCAAGCGATATAAAGAATGGATCAGTTTATCGCTACTTGCCTCAATTGCACTGCGAGCGCGGGCGAAGGTGGTGGTAAACTGAGCAAAATTTTAGTGTTCTACTCGGGTTTTCGTAATCATGGCGATCTAGGTCGCCTTTTTTGATGTAACCGTCGCGCACGACCTTATGGGCTGCGTCAGTGGGTGATAAATGTTCGATTTTATACGTACGCATCAACGATTGATGCAACTCGTTTTGCTGATACTGATTCTTCCGTCCTTCGTATTGATTGGCGTAAGTGGGTATTCCAACTATGTGTCCGGCGATCAGCCACTTGTAAAAGTCGGAGACTCCTCTATCACCTCGCAAGAGTTCGATCAGGCGCGCCGCAATCAGCTAGAACAAATCCAGCAAAACACTCAGGGCGGGTTTGATCCTGCGGTGCTCGATAATCCCGCAGCACGTAGTGTCTTGCTCGAGTCCTTGATCGATCGCCGGGTAATCGCAACCACAGCGACAAAGGAGCGCTTCAGTGTCTCCGATACGGCGCTCCGCCAGGCGATTGCTTCTATGCCCCAACTGCAAGTCAACGGTCAGTTTTCGCCCGAGCGATATAACCAGGTGCTCGCGTCAGCAGGCCTGAATACACGCGATTTCGAACAAAGTCAGCGTGCGGAATTGGCGCTCGATCGCGTCCTGGGGCCGATCGCACTTACTGCAAGCGTTCCCGATACGGTTGTCGATCGCATTGAACACGTCCTGACCGAAGAGCGTACCGTTCGGCTGGCTGCTTATCCGGCCAGTGATTTCGAAAAAGACCTTGTTATTACTGATGCCGACATTCAGGCATGGTACGAAAAAAACAAACAAAGTCTCGAGCTTCCCGAACAGGTAACTGCTGAATATATTCTTCTGAATGAATCCGCGGCCATGGAGAATCTTCCGGCTGCTAAGCCCGAAGATCTACAAAAATATTACGAGCAAAACAAGGCGCGATATGTTCAGCCTGCACGCGTGAATGTCAGTCATATACAGGTCAGTGTCCCCAATGGTGCGTCCGACGACGAGCGCGCCGCTGCCCGTGCCAAAGCTGAAGAAATCTCCAAAAAGCTCAAGGCCGACCCGTCCTGCGTTCGCCGAAACAGCCCGCACAGAATCCCAAGACGCCGGCACAGCCAAAGATGGCGGCAAGCTGGGCTGGATCACAAAAGGATCCTGGCCTGCCAACTTAGAGCAGGTGGTATTCGCGCTTGAAAAAGGACAGGTATCCGATGCCGTTGAGGGCCCCGGCGGTTATCACGTATTCCAAGCCAGCGATATCCAAGCCGAAAAGGGTGAGTCCTTTGACGAAGCGAAATCCAAGATCGAGGTCGAGGTGCGGCGTCAGTTGGGGGCAGAGCGCTTTGCCGACATGGCGACACGTCTGACCAGTCTGGTATATGACAACCCCACCAGCCTGCAGCCCGCTGCGGACGCATTGGGGTTGAAAATTAAATCCGCCGCCGGGATCGCGCGCGACCGCCTTTTGCCGTCTGACGAAGTAGGCGCCAATGCTGCCTCCGCTGGTGAAGATGCATCTATCCTCGACGATGTACGCGTTCGCCGGGCTCTATTTACTTCGCAGGCGCTAAACGAAAAGCAGAACTCCGGCGTAGTAGAAATCTCGCCGGACACGATGGTTGTCGTCAGGGTGGGCACCGTCACACCGGCGCATATTCCCGAGCTTGCAAAAGTAAAAAACCATATCCAGGAAGAACTGAAAGAAGAGAGGGCACTTGCCGCTGCTGAGAAAGCCGGAAACGACTTGCTCGCGAACTTCCAGAACAATCCAAATCAAGCCATTGTTTCCGAGCGATTCGGCACGCCGCTTACTATCAGCCGCATTAATGCTCAAGGCCTTGACAAACCAGTGGTTGACGCCGCTTTTGCAGTCTCGACCAAGCAAGCTGCCCCAGTATGTCGGGGTAAAGGGTCCGCAAGGATTCGCAGTGGTTCGTATCGAAGATGCCAAACCCGGCAAGACCGACTCAGCCCTATTGGCGACCTTGCCGGCAGAGCTGAACCAGGCATGGGCTCGTGCCGAGGAACAAGCCGTGTTGAGGTCCATGAGGGCTGAGGCCAACGTGAAGGTACTGCCAGATGCAGAAAAGGCCCTGGCTGGCGATACGACGCGAAATTAAGCGAATACACCCCGGATTCTAATATTGCATCCGGGGTATTGTGGTTGACTGTTCAGTACCGGCTCATTGTCCGAGCAAAGGCTCAAGATGCTTCCACACATTCGTGACCAATATTGGTTGGGCTTGCTTGTTTGGATGAATGCCGTCCGCCTGGAACATCTCGCTTTTAGTCGCGATTCCATCCAGCAGAAAAGGCACACGGGCAATTTTGTATTTATTAGCAAGCGATACAAAAATCTGCTGAAATTGTTCAGCATAGACCCGGCCATAATTGGGTGGAATTTGCATGCCGATCAGCAGTACCTGGGCGCCTGATTGCTGCGACATAGTGATCATTTTCGACAGATTTTCTTCGGTCGCCTTTAATGATAGCCCCCGCAAGGCATCATTGCTGCCCAACTCTATGATTACAATTTTCGGCTGATACTGCTCTAGCGCAGCAGGAAGCCGGCTAACGCCGCCGCTGGTGGTATCGCCGCTGATGCTGGAATTGTGTATCTGGTATCCTGTTTTATTGTCCGACAGGTGGCGATCGAGCAGCGCAACCCAGCCCGAGCCACGCTGTAACCCATATTCTGCCGATAAACTATCGCCGACTACCAATATTGCCGGCTTACGGTCTGCATTCGTGGCTGTATTCGCAGCCACGTTCGAGAAAGGCAGGCAACATAAAAGTGCCGCTACTATAAGACGCCAGCGTATCCACATGAATTACATCCATTCGATTGAAGTCAATCAATTATGCCAAAGAGTCAGCGATTCCTCGGGCGAACTTGATATTTTAAGTAATGTCAGTTTCACCGTTGCCGACGGTCAGGCCGTCGCCGTGACTGGCAGCTCGGGTTCCGGTAAGTCTACCTTGCTCGGGCTATTGGCGGGGCTGGATGTCCCCACATCCGGGCAGGTAAAGCTTTTGGGTTACGATTTATTTGCATTGGGGGAAGAGGCCCGTGCAGCGTTGCGCGCGGCCCATGTGGGTTTCGTTTTTCAATCGTTTCAGCTCTTGCCCAATTTGACCGCGCTAGAAAACGTAATGCTTCCGCTCGAGCTCGCGGGAAAGCCTGCGCTGGAGGCAGCCAAGAATATACTGGACCGCGTCGGGCTGAAGGATCGCTTGCACCATTATCCAAAAACTTTGTCGGGCGGCGAGCAGCAGCGCGTCTCGCTTGCCCGGGCTTTCGTGGTGCAGCCGCGGTTGTTGTTTGCCGACGAGCCTACGGGCAGTTTAGATACCCAGAATGGGAACAAAATAGTCGATCTCATGTTCGACTTGCACCGAGAACATCAGACCACCCTCGTTCTGGTAACGCACGATGCTAAATTGGCGGCCATGTGCCAGCGCGAACTGAAGTTGTCCGGGGGGCAGTTGCAGCCCGGCTAATCGAGCGCGCTTCTGCGCACGTCTTGGGCTTCTAAAAGCGGCCACTTTTTACGCGGCCGCTCTTTAGTCAGTTAACAATGAAATTAGCGTCACGTGGCCGGAACGATCTTGGCGTCTTTGATCAGTTTGGCACTAAGGTCAACGTCGTCTTTGATAAGCTGATGGAATGCATCGGAGCTCGACCCTTCAGGTATAAATCCCTGAGCATCGAATTTCTCCTTCATTTTTGGCAGATGTATGACATCTACTACGGTTTTGCGCAGAAGCTCGGTAATATCCTTATTCAGCCCGGCTGGCGCGACCAAGCCTATCCACGGTAGATATTCATAGTTAGGGACACCTGCCTCAGTCAACGTTGGAATATCGGGGAAGAGTTCGATTCGCGTTTTGGTGGATACAGCCAGTGCTCGGATTGTGCCGGCCTTGATTTGCGCATAAGCCGTAGGAACTGCCAGAAATGCTGTTTGGATTTGGCCGGCGATCAGGTCGGTGACCAGTGTGCTTCCCCCTTTGTAGGGGATGTGCATCATTTTTATGCCGGCCTTTGATTCCAGTAATACACTGGCTAGATGCAATGCGCTCCCCGACCCGGACGAGCCGTAATTAAGGGAATCAGGAGCTTTACGAGCCGCCTGAACTAGATCTTGCACTGTTTTGTAGGGCGAATTTGCCGGCACGGTCAACACTAGTGGCACGTACCCAAGCAGCGTAATTGCAGTAAGGTCGTTTATCGAATCGTAGGGCAACGATTTGTTCAGGCTGGGGTTAACTGAATGGTTAGACGAAACGAGTCCTAATGTATACCCGTTGGGTGCTGACGCCAATACTTCCTTTGTTCCAGGAATGCCCGCTGCGCCCGCCTTGTTTTCGATGACTACTGCTTGTTTTAACGCTTCACTCATATCTGCCGAAATGGTACGGGCGACGGTATCGAGTCCAGAGCCCGGAGCACTCGTGACGACGATTCTTATAGGCCGTTCCGGATACGAGCTGGCTGCATGGGCATATGCGGGGCCGGCCGCGCTTAGAGCACCTGTCAACAGGCTGATAAGTAGTTTTCGACGATTCAATTTTGTCTCCTTTTGAACAAGCTCGTGTGCAGGAACGAATAGGCTCCGGTTCAGCGTTGGCCATTTTTTGAATATTTTGGGATGAACTAGATAGCGTTGGCGTCGATTCTAAGTATTGGCGCCGGGAACACCTAGAGTTCTTTCGGGATGGGAGCCATCTCGTTTGGCGATGAGGCAATGTGTTTATACAATGCGTTCTTTCGGGTGGGTAGGGCGCAGGTATACACAAGAGCCCAATAGATCAAGGTTTGGGGCTTATGACACGACGTATCGATGCTTATAGTTTGCGCTTATTTGTCGCCACCGCGACTGAAGGGTCTATTGCCCGTGGCGCGGCTAGGGAACATATCGCGGCGTCCGCCTTAAGTCGACGGATTTCCGATCTTGAGCATGCCCTGGGCGTACCACTGTTTGTAAGATCGCCCCGCGGGATCGAACTGACCAATGCTGGACAAGTGGTATTCGAACGTGGCCTAAAGATCGATCGCGACATTCAAATTTTGAAGCGCGACGTTCAAGCGTCTGATGGGGTAGTCAATGGCACTGTCCGGTTGTGGGCAAATATGTCATCGATTATCGGATATCTTCCTGAACGCCTCCAGAACTTTACGACTACATTTCCACATGTCACGCTTGCACTTTCGGAAGTCGATACCCACGAGGTCATACGAGCTTGCCTAGACGATAAAGCGGACGTCGGGGTTGGCGTGAAAATCGATGTGCCAGCGGGCCTGGAATCTTGGTATTTTTCTTCTGACCCCTTATTGGTAGTGGTGCCCGTTGGGCATGTGCTGGCGAGCGAGCGGTACGTCCGGTTTATGCAGGCGCTGGCCTATCCATTAATTGGCGTGCATCCTGGGGGCTCGCTGGACACCTTATTGCTTCAAAAAGCCAGGGACGTGCTCGGCACTGCAAACGTTCCAGTACAAGTCAGTAGCTTCGACGCGGCTTGCCGGATGGTTGAAGCGGGCTTGGGCATTACGATTATTCCACGGAGTGCCGCGCGCGCTTATGCCGGTACTCGGAAGTTTGTCCGCAAGCCTCTGGCCGAAGATTGGGCGGCACGCGAATTGTATATTTACTCATTGCGTAAGTCGCCCCGACTGCGTTCCGTACAGGCCCTGATCGAGGCGCTGCAAGACTAATCGGCATACAACTAAAAGGCCCTATCGCATTTTTCGATGGCCGTGCTGCTGCTTTGCTAGTTCGTGTTGTGTTGACATCCAAGGCAAAATTAGACCTATGGAAAATACTTCTGAAAGCACACTGGTTTTTGGCAAGATCCTTTATCTATGTAAAAAGCCGGAATTGATACGGCAACAATTACATGGAGAAGAGCTGGGTCACGAGAACGCCGGCGGCTTGCGTGATGATGTTTCGACTGACGAAATTACTCCAGTCAGCATACTATCCCATTACGATCAAAAATTGGGCCAGTTCGTCTATACCGGACTTAAGGTGGCTGGAGAATTCCCCATAGGCAGGGGGTCTATCGCGCAGAGCGGAGTCCAGGTCGTGGTCGGAGGGCAGCGGTACGGTAAAGGCTCGTCGAGAGAACATAGTCCGGCTGCAGAACGGTACGCCGGTGTACGCTTGGTAATCGCCAGAAGCTTTGAAAGAATTTATAGGCAGAACGCAGATAATATCGGCTTATTTACTTCGACAGATTTCAGTCTTCTCGAACGTATCGAGCGCGGTGAGGCAATCAGTATTGAAGAACTAGTCGCAGACCGCGACGAGCTTGCAGCCTCCATCATCAGAAGTGGTGGGTTATTACGATTCGGTCAGAAGCATATGCAGCAGGTCGATGTGCACGCTATGACTCAGCATGACCGTCATTTAACTTTGTTCGAAAAAATCATTGGCCGCCATCAGCTGACGACCTGCGAGATTCCTGCTGATCCCAAGCCTGGCCAGGGTGCTTTAGTACGGGCCGACTGGCGCTTTATCCACGAATACTACACAGCTATGTGCGAGCATATGCTCAATGCCACATACGCCGATCCGCTAGCCTTGCGGGAGCCGGAAACGATTCTTGTATTCGAGGACCATACCTCTTATATGCATGTCAGCCCCGCCCACATACGCGGCGGACTGATTCCCAATATGGTGGCGATGTGTGAAGCGCAGCGAATCTTCGCCCAGAAGTATGATCTGAAAATGCATCGCACCCTTACCGACGAAGAGGCGCTGCTTGATGATGGCAGTAACGTGGCGGGAATCTCGCATGCAATGATGGCGGAGCACTATGCACTACCAGGACAGGTCGTCGTAGGCACCGACTCTCATACGCCACACAGTGGCGCCTTGGGCTGTGTTGCGTTTGGTGTTGGCACAACCGACATGGCAAATGCATTCATGACCGGAGCGGTCCGAATGACTATGCCTGAAGAATTGTTGATCAATCTTCGGGGTAATTTGCCAGCTGGCGTAACCGCCAAAGATATCGTCTTGCACTTGTTAGCGCAGCCAGCGATTCGTGAAGGCATAGGCATAGGCAAAGTGTTTGAATTTGCCGGAACCGTGAGCCAAGATTTGTCCATCGACGAGCGGGCTACTCTTACCAATATGGTGGCCGAGTTAGGCGGTTTCACCGGGATTGTTGCTCCAGATTCTAAAACTTTAGAATTTATCCGGGAGCGCCGCGGCGTTGAATTCCGTCTGGAACCCTGGATGCATAGTGACAACGGCGCTCACTATGCGCATATTATCGACATCGACTGTTCAACGCTTTCGCCGATGGTGTCCCAGCCCGGTGATCCTGGTCGCGGCCTGGCGTTAAGCCAGCTGGACCAGAGGGTACGGATTGATATTGCCTACGGCGGCTCGTGTACAGGCGGCAAACGCGCCGATTTCGACTTATATCACCAGGTACTTTCCTGGGCATTAGAGCAAAACCTTGCATTGCCTGACCATGTGGAGCTGTATTTGCAGTATGGCACGACGGCCGTGCGCGACTATTGTATAAAGCGCGGATATGATCAGGTTTTCGAGAAAATAGGTGCTCGCATATTGCAACCGTCTTGCGGTGCGTGTGCGAACTGCGGACCAGGAGTTTCTACCAACCCGGGGCAGGTTACGGTAAGCGCCATCAATCGCAATTTTCCCGGTCGATCCGGACCTGGGCTTGTGTGGCTGGCGAGCCCGCCCACCGTTGCAGCCAGTGCACTTGCAGGAGAATTAATATCCTTTACTGACTTGAAGCGTCGGGTCAGCTAGCAATATCCGCCTTGTGGTGTCTGCGTGACATTACAAGGCGAATATTCTTACATGGTCATGTGCTTGGGTAACCAGATAACGATTTCCGGTATGGCATAAACCAGCAGGACCCCCGCCATCATAAGAAGGAACATCGGAAAAGATACCCTGGCCAAATAGGGCAGTTCTTTCTTGGTCATTCCGGAAAGCACAAATAGGTTGAAGCCGACGGGCGGTGTAATCTGTGCCATTTCAATTACAAACACCAGAAAAATCCCGAACCAGATAAGGTCTATGCCGGCTGCTGTAACCGTAGGGAGCAACACACCCATGGTAAGCACGACAATCGAGATGCCGTCCAGGAAGCAGCCTAGAACTATAAAGAAGACCATCAGGGCTATGATGAGCCCGAACTGCGAAAGCCCCAAGGTGGCTATCCATTCGGCCAATGCACGCGGCAAACCGATATAACCCATAGCCAGCGTAAGGAATTGCGCACCAGCCAGAATCAGGGCGATCATGCAGTACAGCCGCGTGGCCCCCATCAGCGACTCTTTGAACACGCTCCAGCTCAATGCCCCCTGTGTCAGCGATAGCAACAGGGATCCCAGCACACCAACTGCGGCAGCTTCGGTAGCGGTTGCAAAGCCAGTATAGATAGAGCTTAGCACCACGGCAATGAGAATCACGACGGGTATTAAGTGACGCGATTCATGGATTTTCTGCAAAAAGCTCAGCGGTTTGTCGGCATGAGGTATTTGGTCCGGATGCAACAGCGCCCAGATGGCGATGTAGCCCATGAACAGGCCTGCAAGCAAGATGCCGGGGAAAATCCCGGCGATGAACAGCTTGGAAATTGAAACATCCGCCGATACGCCATATACGATCATTATGATCGACGGCGGGATCAACAGACCCAGTGTGCCGGCGCCTGCCAGAGTGCCGATGATTTGGTCTTGCGGATAACCCCGCCGAGTCAATTCGGGTATGGTCATTTTCCCGATGGTCGCGCAGGTGGCTGCCGACGAGCCGGAAACTGCGGCAAAGATCGCGCAGCCCACTACGTTAGTATGCAGCAGTCGACCGGGAATGCGATCCAGCCAGGGCGCAAGCCCTTTGAATAAATCTTGCGAAAGTCGCGAACGAAAAAGAATCTCGCCCATCCATAAAAATAGAGGTAGGGCGGTGAGTGTCCAGCTTGATGCAGCACCCCATATGGTTATGGCCATGGCGTCGCCCGCAGGCCGGTTGGAGAACAACTCCATGCCCAACCAAGCAGCTCCCGCCAGCGTTAGTCCGACCCATACTCCTCCCGCCAGAAAACCAAAGATGGATAAAACCAACAGTGTTGTTACTAGTGCTTCATTCATGGTGCGCTTCTTCGCCTTGACCGGCCTCGGGAATACCGCGGATGCGCCGTACAGTTTCGTCGAGCACTGCAATAAAAAAGATCAACGTGCCTATCGCCATGGCAACCTGCGGAATCCATAAAGGAGTAGCGTCGTCGCCCGTAGAGATGTCGTTGTAAGAGAAAGAGTCCAGGACTAGCTTCCCACTGAACCAGCACAAGTTCGCAGTGATCAGGCAGGCGACAAGCAGCGCGAGAATATCGAGCCGCATACGGCCTTTTTTCGACAAAGCCGAAAGCAAAAGGGTCACACGTATGTGCTCTCCGCTTTTGAATGTATGCGCTAACGCGAGAAAGCCGGCGGCAGCCATAGAGTACCCTGCGTAGGCGTCGAGGCCGCCCACGTGTACGCCAAGCTGGCGGGTAGTGATGGACATGACCACCGCTACCAGTACGCCAACCATGAATACTGCCGCCAACGCGCCCGATACCTGGTAAAGCTTATCAAGGAAACGACGCATGTTTATTTGTTTGCCCGAAATGTGTCGATTACTTTTTGTCCATCGGGTCCTGCTTTTTGAATCCATTCGCTCAACATGGTGGCACCGACTTTATCAAGGCCTTGCATTAATTCTGGGCTGGGCTTGACGATCTCCATGCCATTTTTCGCCAGATTATCAAGGTACCATTGAGTTTTTTCTTTGGACAATGCCCAGCCGCGCTTTTCGGCTTCTTCGCCCGCCTGGAGAAGCGCTTTCTTACTCTTGTCGTCTAGCGCGTCAAAAGCTTTTTTATTCACTATTACTGCATTCTTAGGCAACCAGGCCTGAGTATCGTAAAACTTCTTGATGTACTCGTATGTTTTGGTATCCCATCCGGTCGAGCCCGACGTCATGAATGCGTTAACGACGCCTGTGGCCATCGCCTGAGCCAGTTCGGACTGCTGGATGGTAACGGGCTGTGCACCTACCAATTCGGCGATGCGGGCCGTAACCGGGCTATAAGCGCGCCACTTCACGCCTTTCAGGTCATCGACCGTCTTGATGTCTTTATTGGCGAAGATGCCTTGGGGTGGCCATGCGACGGTGTACAACACTGTCATTCCCTGGGTCGCGAGCTTCTTGTTCAGTAATTCTTTTTGCGCCTGATAAAGTTTCCAGGCGGCATCATAGCCAGTTGCCAAAAATGGCAAGCCGTCTAATGCGTAAATGGGGTCTTCATTGGCGAAGTTTGTAAGCAGGATTTCCCCGATCTGCGCCTGGTTGCCCTGAACGGCTCGCTTGATTTCAGGTGCCTTGTACAGCGAGGCGTTATTGTGCAGCGTGATCTGCAGCTGGCCATCCGAATACTTACTGACGTCTTTCACGAACTGCTCTAGATTTTGCGTATGCAAATTTGATGCAGGGTAGGCGCTGGGCAAGTCCCACTTCGTTGCAGCTTGAACGTTGAAAGCGAAAGCAGCGGCGCTGGTTGCTGTTAATAAAGCGAGCGTCTTTTTCATTGAGAATCCTTAGTTGGAAATGTCACACAAGAACAGCACACAAGCCGCCGATTGTAGTGTGGTAATTTCGACGTTCATTCCATTTAGCGCCTAATTCAGGGTTATTCCTAGTAAGGAGCTGCTTCAATTTTTGCTTGGAGTCAGCAAAGTACGTTCTAATCGTTACCTTTTAGCGTCGTTGCAAAGCCATGGTCGCTTTGCGACGCGTAATCGTATAGCGGAGAAGCATGATGAAGTGGCAATTTTGGGTCGATCGTGGCGGTACCTTCACAGATATCGTCGCGGTTAATCCTGATCGGAATATCATCACTACGAAGTTGCTGTCTGAGAATCCTGAGCAGTATCCCGACGCCGCTGTGGCAGGCATAAAACGTATACTCAATGTAGCTACAGGCGAAGCCGTGCCTGTTGCGCAGATCGAATGCGTGAAAATGGGAACTACCGTAGCCACGAATGCCTTGCTTGAACGCAAGGGCGAGCGAACTGTGCTGGTGACGACATGCGGCTTCCGGGACGCACTGCGTATTGCCTATCAGAATCGTCCGCGACTATTTGATCGCCACATCGTATTGCCGGAATTATTGTATGAAAGTGTCGTCGAGATCGACGAACGCCTGGACGCCCAAGGTAAAGTTCTTAAAGCGCCCGACCTGGATGCGGTACGCGAGCAGTTGGGGAAAGTTTACGATAGTGGCGTAAGAGCAGTCGCAGTCGTCTTGATGCATTCCTGGATCCGATCCGATCACGAGCTCTCGGTGGCACGAATTGCTCGCGAGCTCGGTTTCACTCAGGTATCGGTTTCACATGAAGTCAGTCCGTTGATCAAGTTCGTTTCGCGCGGCGATACGACTGTCGTCGACGCATATCTTTCGCCCATACTCCGGCGCTACGTCGAGCAGGTGGCCTCTGAACTTCCAGGCGTTCCGTTGTTGTTCATGCAGTCAAGCGGTGGCTTGACTCACGCGGATCGGTTTCGCGGTAAAGATGCAATTTTGTCCGGGCCTGCCGGAGGCATCGTGGGTATGGCGCGCACCAGCGAGCGCGCCGGCTTCAAACAAGTTATCGGTTTCGACATGGGAGGAACATCTACAGACGTTTCTCATTACGCGGGCGAGTTCGAGCGCGAATTCGAGACGCAGGTGGCTGGCGTTCGTATGCGAGCCCCCATGATGAGCATCAATACAGTGGCGGCCGGAGGCGGTTCTATCCTGCACTTCGATGGCGCTCGTCTGCGGGTGGGGCCGGACTCGGCGGGCGCCAACCCGGGCCCGGCTTGTTATCGCCGCGGTGGTCCATTAGCCGTTACTGACTGCAATGTGATGCTGGGCAAGATACAGCCCGATTTTTTTCCTAAAGTATTTGGCCCTCAAGCTGATCAGCCGCTCGACGTCGAAACCGTACGCCAACAATTCAAGGATATGGCACTAGAGGTCACTCGCACGACCGGACGCAGCATGAGCCCGGAGGTCCTGGCTGAAGGATTTCTCTCCATAGCCGTCGGCAATATGGCAGAGGCTATCAAACGCATTTCCGTTCAGCAGGGACACGACGTCACAACTTATGCATTGACTGTGTTCGGCGGGGCAGGCGGCCAGCACGCATGCTTGGTAGCCGACGCCCTCGGCATGACCCGAATTTTCTCTCACCCTTACGGAGGCGTGCTCTCGGCCTATGGCATGGGCTTGGCGGATCAGATCGAAATACGTCAGCAAACTGTTGAGAAGGTGTTAGGGGAAGGCCTTTTAGGCACGCTCCAGGCATACAGCTCGGACTTGTCCGAGCAAGCATCGCAAGGTTTGGGAACGCAGCAGACACAGCAGACCACTATACAAAATGTATGCCGCGTGCACTTGAAATATGAAGGTACTGACACTGCCCTCGACGTATTGCTCTCCGATTCGGTCCCCGCTATGCAAGAGGAGTTCGAACGCGCCTATCGTCAGCGCTATTCTTTCTTGATGCCGGATAGACGCCTTGTCGTAGAATCGATATCTGTCGAAGCGAGCATTGCGGGTGATCAGATTCAAGAGCCCGGGGCTCCTCTATCAAATCGTCACGGGCTGCCTCGGCCTCGTGCTGTTCGGCCCATGTTCAGTGCTGGTGCATGGCGCGACACACCCATTTATGAGCGGTCAGACTTGCAGGCCGATGATGTGCTCGACGGCCCTGTGATCATTTCTGAGCCTAACCAGACCATCGTGGTCGAGCCGGAATGGCAGGCCAGGCTGACGCCTGATAACCATTGGGTCTTGACGCGTCTAAAGACTCTAACCGGTCAAATGGAAGTGAGCTCGCAGGTCAATCCCATCATGCTCGAGGTATTCAATAACCTCTTCATGTCGATCGCCGATCAAATGGGCGTCCGCTTGCAGAACACCGCCTATTCAGTGAACATCAAAGAGCGGCTGGATTTTTCTTGCGCAATATTTGACGTACAGGGCAATCTGATTGCCAACGCTCCGCACATGCCGGTTCACTTGGGCTCCATGAGCGAATCCATTAAAACGGTGATGCGAGAAAATGCGGGGCGGATGCGTGTGGGCGATGCCTATGTGGTCAATGATCCCTATCATGGTGGCACCCATTTGCCAGACGTTACTGTCATTACGCCGGTATTTGACCGGGCAGGGGTCAATATCCTGTTTTATGTTGGCTCGCGCGGACATCATGCCGATATTGGCGGGCTGACCCCGGGCTCAATGCCGCCGAATTCGAAAACGGTGGACGATGAGGGCGTTCTGTTCACCAATTTCCAGCTAGTAGGCAACGGCATTTTTCGTGAAGCTGAAGCCCGGGCGATATTGGGATCGGGTCCATGGCCAGCGCGCAATCCCGATCAAAACCTGGCCGATATGCGCGCACAGATCGCTGCCAACGAAAAAGGCGCTCGTGAATTATTGAATATGTGTGATCAGTTCGGGCTGGACGTGGTCGCTGCGTATATGCAGCACGTGCAAGATAACGCCGAAGAAGCGGTCCGCAAAGTCATTACACGCTTACGTGACGGCAAATTTGATTACGCTTTGGACAATGGCGCGCATATACGGGTATCGATCACGGTAAGGCACGAAGACCGCAGTGCCACAATCGATTTTTCGGATACATCTCCACAATTAGAAAATAATTTCAACGCGCCCGAGTCCATTGCGGTAGCGGCGGTGCTGTACGTATTCAGAACCCTGGTGGACGACGATATTCCCTTAAATGCAGGCTGCTTGAAACCGCTCGAAATTATCGTGCCGCAAGGATCCATGCTAAAGCCCAATCCACCCGCTGCTGTCGTCGCCGGCAATGTGGAAACGTCAATGTGCATTGTTAATGCCTTGTACGGGGCATTGGGGGTTTTGGCCGCGAGCCAGGGGACCATGAACAATTTCACCTTCGGGAACCAGCAATATCAGTACTACGAAACGGTGTCCGGCGGCACGGGCGCGGGGCCCGAACGTATAGGTATGCCTTTTGAAACGGCGGGCGGCTTTGACGGCACTTCCGTGGTTCAGGCCCATATGACGAACTCGCGCCTGACCGATCCTGAAATATTGGAACTGCGTTTTCCGGTCAGGCTTGAGTCATACGAAATTCGGCGTGGCTCGGGAGGCGCTGGACTTTGGCGCGGCGGCGATGGCGGTGTGCGAAAAGTTCGCTTCCTGGAAGCTATGACCGCTGCGATACTGTCTAATAATCGGGTGTATCCTCCGTTCGGGCTTGCCGGCGGACAGACGGGCATGTTGGGCTTGAACTACGTCGAACGCGCAGCCGGTGGCCGTATATCGCTAGGTCCGCAAGATAGCATTGAGCTGGCTCCGGGCGATATGTTTGTCATTGAGACACCCGGCGGTGGGGGCTACGGCCAGGCTGAGACTTGATTTAAGGACCGAAAGTAGCTGTTAAAACGGAAGCGAGCCTGAAGATGGTAGCGTTGGCGATATTGTTTGTTTTTATCTGGTCTACCGGCTTCATTGTGGGAAAGGCGATTGTGCCCTATGCCGATCCAACCTTGTTTCTTCTGGTACGGACTCTGCTCGCAGCAGCTATGTTTACGGCAATAGTGTCATATGCCAGGCTACCCTGGCCGCCATGGCGCGAAATACCTAAACACTTATTCGCGGGTATATTGCTGCAGGGTTTGTATTTATCGGCTACCTATTGGGCGATTGCGGGAGGGCTGCCGCCCGCAATTATGGCTCTTCTCGGGGCACTGCAGCCCTTGATGACGGCGTTCCTGGCCATCCCCATACTCAAAGAGATACCCACGCGCAAGATTTGGCTTGGCCTTGTGTTAGGCTTGGTGGGTGTCTTTTTGGTTATACAGCCGACCTTCGGCAGGAGTGCCCATGATTCGTTTTCGATTGCGGTCCTGCTGATTGGCTTGCTTGCCATATTGTCGATTACATTTGGCACTATCCTTCAGAAGACATCGATATCCAAAGTCGATATTCGCGTTTCTGCCGCTTTGCAAAACATTGGATCGGTGTTCTTTACTGGTCTATTTGTATGGATTTTGGGGGAGGGCCGTTGGATTTGGTCAGCCGAATTATGGGTATCTTTGCTGTGGGCAGCGTTTGTGTTGTCCGGAATTGGAACGTTGCTGTTGGTCTGGATAGTGCGCAGAGGTCAGGCAGCTACCGCGTCGTCGCTGATGTTCCTGGCTCCGCCTTTGGCGGCGATTGAAGCCTATTTTCTTTTCAACGATAGATTGAGCCCGGTTCAGCTGGTGGGCTTTGTCATCGCGGTAACGGGTGTGCTAGTTTGCAACTGGCGACGTAAGCGGTAACCACCTGAAAAATTTAACATCGAGATTCTGCCAGGAAATGCTGGTCTATATGAAGAAACAAATTCTTATGCGAAGCTGGGCGCTTGTATTGGGCATGATTTTATTGAGCCCGATGTCTGCGAGCGCACAAGGTTATATAAGCCGTTTACTGAATCAGCCGGTACCCGGAGGTGTCGCGGTAGTGGCTTTGGGACAGTCGCCAACCGCGCCTCGCGTCTTCTATAAAGAAGAGCGGGTAATGGTCTTGCGTGATAGTGATCAGGAATGGATCGCTATTGTCGGCGTCGATCTTAAAACGTCGCCAGGCCGCCAATTGCTTAAAGTCGATACGAAGGGTGGTGCGCGTGAAGAAAGTTTTCTTGTACGTGAAAAAAACTACAAGGCGCAACACATTACTTTGAAGAATAAAAGCCAAGTTAACCCAGATCCGGAACAAACACGCCGCTTCGAGCGCGAATATAAAGAGCAGATTGACGCCTATAAGAATTTCCGAGAGGCGACACCCAGCAACGTTGTTCTAGACAGACCGGTCAGCGGGCGGCTATCAAGCCCGTTCGGATTACGGCGATTTTTTAATGGCGAAGAGCGCAATGCACATTCCGGACTTGATTTTGCCGTCCCGCTAGGTACTGCTATCAAGGCTCCAGCCAATGGCATCGTCACCATCGTCGCCGACTATTTCTTCAACGGTAAAACAGTATTCATTGATCACGGGCAGGGCTTTATCAGTATGTACTGTCATCTGTCGGAATTTGACGTAAAAAGGGGCGACCTGGTAGAACGCGGACAAGTCATTGGTAGGGTAGGTGCCACTGGCCGCGCGACGGGACCTCACCTTCATTGGAACATAAGCCTGAATAACGTTCGCGTCGATCCAGCGATCTTTATCAATGCCTTTAAGCCCTGACGAGCCGTGAAGCGTCCGTTCCTTCGCGGCTTGGTAGAAAGTATTTCGATTGCCGTCGGCTATATTCCTGTTGCAATATCATTTGGCCTTGCAGCGGTATATGCCGATTTCTCGCCCTGGTTGGCCGTTCTCGTGTCGATTATGGTCTATGCGGGTGCGAGCCAGTTCATACTGATCAGTCTCGTCGCAAGTGGAACGGCTGCCTTTAGTGTGGTGGGTATCGTCCTGCTGATGAATTTGCGTCACCTGTTCTACGGACCGGCGGTGCTATCCCGGCTGGTCCCTTCCAAGCGCAGCGTGCCAGTATTTTTTTTGGCGGCCGGACTTACGGATGAAGTATTTGCCACTTCTGTCAGCAGGCTGGCGGAACAGCCACCTGAAAACCGCGAATCTTGGTATCTTGGATTGCAGCTAGGCGCCTATCTTGCCTGGGTAGGCGGCACTGCAATTGGCGCCTTCTTCGGTCACGATTGGTGCGCAATTCGGCAATATTAATGCAGACGCTGGGCTTCGTATTGCCGGCGCTATTTATTGCTTTGTTACTCGAAATTCGGCGCGTGGTCCCGTCATATGTGCTGGGCGGCGCCGCCGTGACGACAGTGTTGTGCTTGTCGATATTACCGGCCTATAGCGCAATTGTGGCTGGTATGGCGGCTGGAGCCTTGCTCAGCGGTCGTCGGGCTTAAAGCGTTGGAGCTAACAATGGATGATTCGACGTTGTTGTGGGTAATCGTGCTTAGCGGTGGCGGCACTTTCTTAATACGATTCCTACCTATGCTGTGGCAGGAACGGGGCATCAAAAAGGCGCATGGCAATCAAAGGCTGCGCAAGGCACTCGATGCTATCGGGCCATCGGCGATTGTCGCCTTACTGGTGACTTCATTTATAAGCATGCTGGCCCCCGCGGCAACGGTTGAAAACGGGTTGCCTATCGTTATGGGTCTGATCGGAGTGGTTGCAGGTAAAAGACTGGCAGGCGATATCGCCTGGTCTACGTTAAGCGGCGTGATCGCTTACGGCGCAACGGTGTGGGCATTAACCATGGTGTAGACGAACGCTGACCGGTTTTATGCAATAGGCGACTTTTAGTCACCGCATAGCTGAATTCGTCAGCCCTTTACTCGTACAATTTTTTGCACTTGAGGCACGTGCCGGATTGCCCGGATGACCTGCGCTAGGTGTTTGCGGCTGTCGACCTGGACTGTGAGGTGCAGGATGCCTGTCGCCGCGGCATCGTCCTGCATGGTCAGATGCATGATGTTGGAATCGGCCTCGGTCACTTCGGCTGCAAGACGGCCCAGGACGCCCCTTTCATTGACTACCGTGACATCAAGCCGGGTGGAAAGGTGGCGCGCAGTGTTGCTATCCCACAAGACAGGAATCCAGCGCTCTGGTTCGCGTGCACGTTGCCGCTGCGCGACGGCGCATTCTTCCATGTGTACCACCAGGCCATGCCCGAGCCGGATGCCGCCGATAATGGCATCGCCGGGTAGGGGGCCGCAACACGGCGCGAGCTGAACCGCCTGGCCTTCGTTGCCATGGATAAGAATGGGGGCGCTCGTAACAGAAGACAGTTCGTCAAATGCAGCCGCTGTCGTTGCAAGAAAGGCATTTTCCGGCGCAAAACGACGTGCCACCACTGCTGCCAAACGTTTTCCCAGCCCGATGTCGGCCAAGATTTCTTCGCGAGATGTGGCGCCAGAGCTTTTGGCAAGTTTATCCCAATCGGGATCGTCGTCAGCGGGATGGGGCAGGTGTAGTTGATCGAACGCTTGATTTAGCAGGCGTTGGCCAAAAGCAACCGATTCTTCAAGTTTGACGGTGCGCAAGTAATGGCGGATTTCGGATCGGGCGCGGCCTGTCCGAACATAGTTAAGCCACTGTGCGCTAGGTCGCGAAGCGGGGGAGGTAATGATTTCGACGGCGTCCCCACTTTTCAGCTCGGTACGCAACGGAGCGAATTCACCGTTGATTTTTGAAGCAACGGCCTGATTCCCGATATCGGTATGGATTGTGTAGGCGAAGTCTACGGGCGTAGCGCCTCGGGGCAGTGAAATAATCTTGCCCTGAGGAGTGAAAACATATACCGCGTCTGGGAACAGGTCGACCTTGACATGCTCGAGAAATTCGCCCGAGTCGCCGGTTTGGCTTTGAATGTCCAGCAGCGACTGTAGCCACTGATGAGTCCGCTTTTGCAAGTCGTTAAGCGTAACGTTGTCTTCTTTATATAACCAGTGAGAGGCAACGCCTTCTTCGGCCACGTGATCCATGTCGCGGGTACGGAACTGGAACTCGACCGGAGTTCCATAGGGGCCCACCAGAGTGGTGTGCAAGGACTGATATCCATTTAGCTTAGGGATTGCGATATAGTCTTTGAACTTACCCGGTACGGGGCGATACAGCTGATGCAGGGTACCGAGGGCCAGATAACATTCTGGCAGGGTATGGACTATGACCCGGAATCCGTAAATATCCAGTACCTCGGAGAATGACTTTTTTTGTTCTGTCATTTTCGTGTAAATACTGAACAGCGACTTTTCACGCCCGCTGACTTCGGCTTCAATGCCAGCTGCTGGTAACGCTACGCGCACGGAGTCGGATATTTTTCCGAGCACCTCGCGTCGGTTTCCACGCGCCGCCATCATTGCTTTATGCAATACGCGGTAGCGGTCGGGATATATTGCCTGGAAACAGAGATCTTGCAGTTCGCGGAATAAGGCGTTCAACCCCAGGCGATGCGCGATGGGAGTATAGATTTCCAGGGTTTCACGCGCGATACGGCGACGTTTTTCAGCATTGACCGCTCCGAGCGTGCGCATATTGTGCAGGCGGTCGGCCAGCTTGATCAGAATGACGCGTACATCGCGCGCCATGGCCAGTAGCATTTTACGGAAGCTTTCCGCTTGCTGCTCTGCTTTAGTGGCGAACTCTAGCCGCTCTAACTTTGGACAGCCCGTCGACGATCTCGGAGACGTCGGCGCCAAACTTTTCAGCGAGTTCTTGTTTGGCAACGCCCTGGTCTTCAATGACATCGTGCAGCAGGGCAGCCATGAGCGAATCTGCGTCGAGCTTCCATCCGGCGCAGATTTCGGTAACGGCAATCGGATGCGAGATATACGGTTCGCCGCTAGCCCGGAATTGGCCCAGATGCGCCTGATCAGCGAATCGGTAGGCCTCTTTGACCCGTTCAATGTCTTTCGAACTTAGGTAGTGGCTGATGACCTGTGTAAGCGGAGCGAGCGACGCGATTGTGTTCGGCTGCGCGTCGGCAAGACCAAGTGGCGCAGTCTTTGGCGGCTTGCCCCGGCGCAGGCGTGTACCTTTCTTCAGGACGGCCAGAAGTCCGGATGAAGCACCACGAAGACTGGTAAACGCCATAAGCCTAGCCCCGTGAGATCAGGTCGGGACTTTGCGCAGCATTTCCGTACCCGTAGCGCCGGCGGCGATCTCACGCAAAGCTGTCACAGTGGGTTTGTCTTTGCTGTCAATGCGTGGTTCGTGTCCTTGTGCCAGCTCGCGTGCACGATAAGTAGCAGCCAGAGTCAGGTTAAAACGATTTGGGATTTTTTCCAGACAGTCTTCGACAGTAATGCGGGCCATGATAAACCTATAAGCAAATGTTTTTATGGGAGGTCAGGCAGGAGTTTTACTAATGCCTAACTGTGAAAAAAGGTCGGCATTGCGGACGGCTTGAGTAGCATAGCGCAAACGTGTTGCTGCAACAATTTGCCCAAGTTGTAGCAATGCGGTGCTAAATTCTTGATTAATAATAACATATTGACACTCTGATACGTGCGACATTTCCCCGCCGGCAGCGAGCAATCGGCGTGAAATTACATGAGGCGCGTCTTGCCCCCGATTCGTCAGGCGCATTTCCAGAGCTTCGATTGAAGGCGGCAGAATAAAAATGCCCACCGCCTGCGGATAGTGCTCACGTACCTGCCGGGCGCCTTGCCAGTCGATTTCCAACAATATGTCGTTGCCCTTCTCGAGCGCCTGGTCGATGCGGTCGCGTGGCGTGCCGTAATAGTTGCCATGGACTTCAGCCCATTCCAGCATGGCGTTCTGATCACGCATCGCCGTGAACTCGTCGGTAGTGACGAAACGATAATGTTTGCCGGCTTCTTCGCCGGGACGAGGTGCGCGGGTCGTGCACGAGATCGAGAGCTCCAGGCTTGGATCTTCTGCGAGGAACGCGTTGACCAAGCTGGACTTTCCTGCCCCGCTGGGGGCCACAATCATAAAGATATTGCCAGATGAAAATGTCATGAATATTGATAGTAACAATTGAACAGCGCCGGACGGAGATCCTTCGCTTGTCTTACGCCTGCTGCGGATTATGGCTGACCTTTTAGAAAGCGGCGGCAAATGTCAGCACTTCGCCGTGCTTTTCGCTAGTTTTCGATTGCGTCGGTGCCTTGGCCGAGCTCTTCAAGCGCATCGAGATACGTTTGCTGGTCGCCACACATGAATACGGCCGCATCGCCGGGGTTCATATTGAAAGTGATGTCCTGAATCTGCTCGCGTACCTCTGCTGGGTGGCTAATGCCGGCGACGTGGACATCACCATCCTGTTCGAATTGCTCTGGGGGCACGAAGTCGGCAACCAAGTTGATATCTGGTTCACTGACCACCACATACGCACGAAAATGAAGATCTTCGATGCTGACGTCCAAGATGACGCCTTGTTGCAGTGTATCTACTATGTGACTATGGGCATTCATTGGCTGGGTGGGGCAGTTTGGCTGATTTGAATGAAAAGGTACTAATGTTGGCCGGGGGCAAATTCGCCCAGACCACTTTCGAGTTTATTTGGTGGCTTAATATGGAGGCGCGCCACTTAGGCAATCCAAGATTGTACGTGAATTGGATGGCAACCCCACCGTCGTGCAGTAATACACGCCATTGCTTCAGGATGGACTGGGTAATGGGCTCGGCCAGGGAACAGAGTGGCAGGCTCGAGACGATAGCCTGTACTTTAACGTTTCGTGGCATCAGGTGAATCAAGTCGGCAGCATTTCCATGTATGACCTCGACTTGCGGGAAGCGCTCCCGCAGTCGCTGCACGAAGGGGCTTGAAAACTCAATGACTTTAAGGCGTTCCGGCGCCACTCCATGATCCAACAACGCACGGGTTATCACGCCTGTTCCACCTCCGAGCTCAATGATTAATCCATCATTCGAACCCGGAAGTTGCTTGGCCATCTGGCGTGCTAGAAATCGAGAACTAGGACATATGGCGCCAATAGCGCCTGGCCGATTGCATAGCTCCTGGAAAAAGACTCCAGGAGCAATCGATTTAAGATATGTGGAAACCCGCCGGGCGCGACCCAGCGCTAGGGCTCGAAGCATCATTCAGAACCTATCTCATTCAAGTTGCGTTACGTTAACAGCTGATGCATCGAACGCCATGTCGAAATGTTAATACCAATACCTTGCTGCAACATTCCAATGGTGCGGGATGTTCCCTGCGGTAAAGATAGGAACGGTGGTTGACACACTAATCAGGTCGCTTCGGGCCTACCAAGATCAAGCGTCGCAACAACCGGCGCGTGATCAGAGGGTTGTTCATTCGCGCGAGGCGCCTTGTCGATCACACAAGCGCTGCAGTATGGCTGTAACGCTTCTGACAGCAACACGTGATCAATACGCAGACCAGCATTCCGGCGGAATGCAAAGCGACGGTAGTCCCACCACGTGAATAGTTTCTCTTCCTGATCGAACTGCCTAAATGCGTCAGAAAGTCCCAGATCGAGCAAAGAGCGGAACGCCTCCCGCTCGGCCTCGGACACCAGAACTTCACCGATCCACTTCATAGGATCATGCACATCCTCGTCTTTGGGCGCCACGTTGTAATCACCCAGGATTGCCAGACGCGGGTAGCGTTCAAGTTCATCGTTCAGCCAAGCGTGTAATGCCGCATACCACCTGAGCTTATATTCGTATTTGTCGCTACCGACGGATTGACCGTTAGGACAGTAAGCGCTTATGACGCGTATATCGCCTATGGGGCTGTCAAGCGTTGCGGCGATGATGCGCTGCTGGTGATCCTCGAATAGCGGGATATTACGTTGCACGTCGCTACCGTCGGCACGTGTGACGATAGCAACTCCGTTGTAAGTCTTCTGGCCAGCCCAGGCAGCCTGGTATCCTATTTCCTGAAAGGCATCCAACGGAAATTTTTCGTCAGGCAGCTTCAGTTCCTGAAGACACAAGGCGTCGACCGGATTGGCAGCAAGCCAATCGAGGACCTGTGGAAGCCTGACTTTTAAAGAGTTGATATTCCAAGTCGCAAGTTTCATTTTATGTATTCAGCTTTCGTCGTATCAGGCGAAATAATGCTTGCGCCTGTGGTCAAACAGTGCCAGGTCGGCGGGTCATAGTGTATCAGCGAAGCTTTCCTTTGAGCCTAAGTCTTTGAGCTAATTGGCTTTATTTGCAGGAATGAAGTACCCTATAAGAGTACGAAGGCGCGGGGTGCGCCTTTTGTAATGCACAAAGGAGAACGCTAGCATGGCAACAAAACCGACCCAGAAAAAGCAACCTTTTGTAATCGAACCTCTTAACTGGGTGGCTCCGGAAGTCGACCGCGACGAACACGTGAAACGAACCGAAGACGCGAAGCAGCCGACGCCTGCGAAGGAATCGCGCAGTTAAAGGTCAAAATAACCCGTGGCCAGCGGCAGGATTAATTCCTGCCGTTTTTTTTTATGGACGTTAATAGCGCGTTAATATTCAGTATCCGCAAGATGCTGTTATAAATCAGGAGACACAACATGGAAGACGTAGTCGTTATCGGAGCATGCCGCAGCGCAATAGGTGATTTCGGCGGGGGCCTTAAGGACGTGCCGCCATGTGACTTGGGCGCGGCAGTCGTGCGCGCTGTTCTCGAGCGAAGCAATGTCTCGGGGGCCGATGTCGGGCATGTTGTTTTCGGACATGTCATCAATACCGAGCCAAGAGACATGTATTTATCCAGGGTAGCAGCGCTAAATGCCGGAGTGAGCGAGTCGACCCCGGCATTTAATGTAAATCGCCTGTGCGGGTCCGGACTGCAAGCAATAATATCGGCCGCGCAAGCGCTTAAGTTGGGTGATGCGGAAATCGCCATTGGCGCTGGGGCCGAGAGCATGAGCCGGGCGCCTTATATAGTTCCTTCCCAGCGATGGGGCGCCCGAATGGGTGACAGCGTGATGCTCGACATGATGAATGGTGCATTATCTGACCCATTCGACAAAATCCACATGGGAGTAACGGCTGAAAACGTTGCGAAGAAATATGCCATCTCGCGCGAAGATCAAGACGCTCTAGCTCTATCGTCCCATCAGCGTGCCGAGGCGGCCATAGCCAAAGGTTATTTCAAATCTCAAATTGTCCCCATCGTTCAAAAAACGCGTAAGGGCGATGTGGTTTTCGATACGGACGAACATGTACGTGTCGGTGCGACAGCCGAGAATTTTTCAGCTCTAAGACCCGTCTTTGTAAAAGAAAACGGTACGGTCACCGCAGGCAATGCCTCGGGCCTGAATGATGGCGCTGGGGCAGTGCTCCTCATGACCGCCAATGCTGCCCGGGCTCGCGGCCTGAAGCCCATGGCGCGTTTGGTTTCGTATGGCCATGCCGGGGTCGATCCTAAATACATGGGAATCGGCCCGGTACCTGCAACCCGCATAGCGCTCGAGAAGGCCGGTATTAGCATCGCACAGCTCGATGTCATTGAAGCGAACGAAGCCTTTGCCGCTCAAGCCTGCGCGGTCAGTAAAGAGCTCGGATTCGATAGCCAGAAGCTGAATCCAAACGGAAGCGGAATTGGTTTGGGACACCCTATCGGAGCAACAGGGGCAATCATTACGGTCAAAGCGCTGCACGAACTGGAACGTATCCAGGGGCGTTATGCTCTTGTCACTATGTGTATAGGAGGCGGGCAGGGTATTGCCGCCATTTTCGAACGTGTTTGAGACTCAACCGTGGGCTAATGACGAGCCCACTTTATCTGAACTTGATGGGGTGCGGTACTTACATTTCGGTACCGAATGGGTGCAGGGCGCCATGCGGGTGGGCCGGCCAAACGAACTGGTATTGGCCTACACCCAGCAAATGATGGCATGGCTCTTATTCCTTGAACCATCCAAAGCCGATGATATCGGCATTATGGGCCTGGGCGCCGGTTCGCTTCTGCGCTATATATTGAAGAACACTACGGCGTCCGTCGAGACCGCTGAATGGAACCCACAGGTAACCGCAATCTGCAGGGCTTACTTCCGCCTGCCCGACTCGCCTCGCTCGGTCATAGACCACAGCGACGCAGCGGTGTGGGTGCAGAAGCGCAGGAATATAGGCCGGTACATGGCACTTATGGTGGATTTGTACGATGCGCAGGCACAAGGGCCCGTGCGCGACTCCTTGGAGTTTTATCAGGGATGCTACAGCGCCTTGTCCGATGTCGGCATCATGACGGTCAATTTATTTGGCGACCACGCAAGTTTTCCGCCTAATCTCGAGAACATCCGAAAGGCATTTAAGGGTCGTGTGCTGGAACTTCCAGAAATCGATGCAGGAAACCGGGTGGTATTGGCCTTCAAGGGGCCTCTATTAAACGTGTCGACAGGGCAATTGCTCGAGCGCGCCGAACAGGTGGAATCAGTGTACGGACTACCCGCGCGCAGATGGGCTAGAGCCTTATTGGCGCAACATGAAACCGCGAGTCGCGTCGCCGTGTAGCTATTTACCGCCAAGGGCAAATTTAGTCTGAAAAAATGGCCTGCCTGCAGGGATATCCCTTCGAGACAATGTGTTCTGTAACGCGTTAGACTTACGTCGATCCGCGACACAAGACCATGCCGTCGCTAATAACCTCGAGGGAGTCTCCATGAAATTCAGCAAGTCTGCCAGGCTCGCGTTTGGTGCGATTGCGGTATCCGGCTTAGTCGCAAACACTGCAGTGTTTGCGCAATCGGTTTCAGTAACGTCCATTGTGGAACACCCCGCACTGGACGCCATCAAAGATGGCGTCCAGGAAGAACTGAAAAGGGCTGGCTACACTCAGTCCAAAAGTCTTAAATGGCAGTTTCAGACAGCGCAGGGCAATACTGCCATTGCCGCGCAGATCGCCCGCAAATATGTAGGCGATAAGCCGGATGTGATCGTTGCCATAGCAACGCCTTCGGCCCAAGCGGTTGTAGCCGCCACCAAAACCATTCCCGTTGTCTTCTCGGCTGTTACGGATCCCGTTGCTGCCCAACTGGTGAAATCAATGGAGCCCTCGGGCACCAACGTAACCGGCGTCTCCGATAGTCTGGCACTGGAAAAACAGGTGCAACTGATTAGCAAGGTTGTCCCGGAAGCCAAGCGGGTTGGAATGGTCTATAACCCCGGCGAGGCAAATTCAGTCGTAGTCGTCAAGCAGTTGCGTGAGCTGTTGCCGAAATCAGGAATGTCACTAGTTGAAGCAACCGCGGCTCGTACCGTGGATGTCGGTGCTGCCGCGCGCAGTCTGGTAGGAAAGGTCGACGTTATTTACACCAACACCGACAATAACGTCGTCTCGGCGTACGAGGCCTTGGTAAAAGTGGGCAACGATGCAAAGATTCCCTTGATCGCATCCGATACTGACAGTGTCAAACGGGGTGCGATTGCGGCGTTGGGTGTTAATTATCACGATCTTGGAACGCAGACCGGAAAAATGGTCGTCAAGATCCTGAAAGGTCAGCAGCCCGGTACGATTGCTCCTGAAACAAGCGACAAACTTGAACTCTATGTAAATCGTGCGGCCGCCAAAAAGCAAGGTGTCACGCTAAGCGATGCCTTTCTCAAATCGGCCTCAAAAGTTATCAATTAAAATATAGACGTCGATAAAACAGGTGGGTTGTCGCACCCAGCCCGCCTGTTTCTTTTTTGCCCACACTGGTTAGAACATGTCTTTATATTCTTTATGGGGCGCGCTCGAGATAGGTCTGATATTTGGCCTCGTTGCTTTGGGTGTTCTGATTTCCTTTCGAATGCTGCGGTTCCCCGATCTAACCGTTGACGGCAGCTTTCCGTTGGGCGGAGCAGTTGCAGCCACCTTGATCAGCGCAGGAATGGACCCCTTCAGTGCAACCTTGATCGCTACTCTTGCAGGCGCTTTCGCCGGCATGATTACCGGCTTGTTGAACGTGAAGCTGAAGATTATGGATTTGCTGGCCAGCATTCTGGTGATGATCGCTTTGTATTCCATCAATTTACGCGTGATGGGGCGACCTAATGTGCCGCTGATTTCCGAGCCCACGGTATTTACTGTCCTGCAGCCAGAAAGCGTCAGCGATTATATTGCCCGTCCGCTGATGTTGCTGGTTCTGCTTGTCTTAATCAAGTTTGCACTTGACTGGTTTTTCTCGACGAAAACTGGGCTCGCCATGAGAGCGACGGGATCCAATCCTCGAATGGCGCGATCGCAAGGAGTCGCCACGGGTACTATGCTGCTGGCTGGTATGGCAATCTCGAACGCACTATGTGCGCTGGCGGGCGCTCTGTTTGCCCAATCGCAAGGCGGAGCGGATATTTCGATGGGCATAGGAACTATCGTGATTGGTTTGGCTGCGGTGATTGTTGGCGAAAGCATCATGCCCTCGCGCAAACTGTACGTTGTCACGCTGGCGGTTATTGTTGGCGCAGTTCTGTATCGATTCTTTATTGCACTGGCCTTGAATGCAGACTTCATTGGCTTGCAGGCACAAGACCTCAATCTCGTCACAGCGCTGCTGGTAACTTTCGCATTAGTAATTCCTCTTATCAAGAAGCGCCTGCGCGGCAAGAACGGGGGGCATTGATATGTTGAATGCGAAAAATCTAAATATCACCTTCAACCCAGGGACGGCAATTGAAACTAAGGCGTTGCGGGGCCTGTCGCTTAGTATTCCTGCCGGGCAATTCGTGACGGTGATTGGATCAAATGGTGCCGGCAAGTCTACGCTTCTCAACGCCGTATCCGGGGATTTGTCTGTCGATAGCGGGTCCATTTTTATCGATGATCAGAACGTCACGAATCAGCCAGTATGGGTACGGGCGAAGCAGGTCGCCCGTGTATTCCAGGACCCAATGGCGGGTACGTGCGAAGATTTGACCATCGAAGAGAACCTGGCGCTGGCCTACAGCCGCGGTCAGCGCCGCGATCTTTCCATTGCCGTCAAGCGCAGCATGCGCAGTGAGTTCCGTGACAGGCTGGCCACCTTGGGCCTAGGCCTTGAAAACCGTCTTGGCGACCGTATCGGTCTGCTCTCTGGTGGGCAGCGACAGGCGGTAAGTTTATTAATGGCCGCCTTGCAGCCGTCGCGTATATTATTGTTGGATGAACATACGGCAGCACTGGATCCACGTACGGCGCAGTTCGTTCTTGGGCTTACCACGCGTATCGTGGCAGAAAGCAAGCTCACAACCATGATGGTTACGCACAGCATGCGGCAGGCTCTAGATGTCGGTGAACGCACCGTCATGTTGCATCAGGGAAATGTGGTTCTGGACGTGTCGGGAAATGAACGTCAGGGTTTGGATGTTCCGGATTTGCTGCGGATGTTCGAGCGAGTGCGCGGTGAAACCATTTCAGACGATGGGCTGCTTCTAGGATAAGTTTTTCAGGCACGTTGATTGCTGGAATAAGTCACTCCGACTCCGTGGGCGACAATGACTATCGACGATTCTCGTAAGACTCTTAAAATCCTGACGGTGAACACCCACAAAGGTTTCACCTTTTTTAATCGGCGCTTCATTCTCCACGAGCTACGGGACGCCATCCGAGCCACTCACGCCGATATTGTCTTTTTGCAGGAAGTGCTAGGAGCCCACGAAGCCCATGCTTTACGCCTAGCGCGCTGGCCGGCGGTCAGTCAGTATGAATTTCTCGCCGATTCAATCTGGCAAGACTTTGCGTATGGGCGCAATGCGGTTTATCCACACGGACATCACGGGAATGCTCTGCTATCGAAATTTCCGATAACCAAGTATGGCAATACCGATATATCGGTCGGAACGCACGAAAAACGGGGACTATTGCATTGCGTACTTAGGCCGCCTAGTCTAGGCATATTGATACACGTAGTGTGTGTACATCTGGGCTTGCATGAAAGGCATCGCAGCGCTCAACTCGATAGCCTTCGCCGTTTAATGGAAGACGAAGTTCCCCCCGGGGCACCACTGGTTGTGGCCGGCGATTTCAACGACTGGCGCTTGCAGGGCCAGAAGACCCTGATGCGTATCAACGGATTGAAAGAGGTATTTGCCGAGGCGCACGGACAAGTGTCGCGTACCTTTCCCGCCCGGTTTCCCTTATTTCGTCTTGACCGCATCTACGTACGTAATTTTGCCCATTACAAGCCGGTGGCGTTGGCTTCCAGGCCCTGGATGCATTTGTCTGATCATGCGCCTCTTGCCGCCGAGGTCAGGTTATGACAGTTACCTGGACATCGGGCAATTCCTTGAAACTTCTTGAAAACGGAGAGGAGTTTTTCCCCGCCGTGTTCGAAGCCATCCGAAATGCCAAGCGCAGCGTAATACTGGAAACATTCATACTTTTTGAAGACAAGGTGGGCAGCGAACTTCGGCGGGTCGTAATCGATGCAGCCGAACGCGGCGTGCGAGTAGACATCACCGTCGACGGATACGGGTCTGCCGACCTTAGCGATGAGTTCATCGGGGGCATGACGCGAAAAGGCGTCGGATTGCATGTATTTGACCCTCGACCCAGGCGGTTGGGTATGCGCACGAATTTGTTCCGGCGCCTACACCGTAAAATCGTCGTGGTAGACGGGTTAATCGCCTTTGTCGGCGGAATCAATTTCGGCGCGGACCATCTGGCTGATTATGGACCGACAGCGAAGCAGGACTATGCCGTTATGGTTCAAGGGCCTTTAGTCGATGAGATCGGCCGTTTCGTTATTGAGGCGTTATCGCCGGTGCGGCCGCGTTTTTCGTGGAGTAGCTTTCGCCGACGGACTACCAATGATGCTGTACCCCCCGGCCCGAGCATAGCGGCTTTGGTGCTTCGCGATAACGACCATCATAAGAACGATATTGAACAGCACTATCGAATAGGGATAAGGGCAGCTCAACACGATATAACGATCGCAAATGCCTATTTTTTTCCTGGGTATCGCTTCTTGCGAGATTTGCGCAAGGCCGCCCAACGCGGCGTTCGGGTCCGGCTGATTCTACAGGGAGAGCCCGACATGCCAATAGCGCGTTTCGTAGCCACCATGCTTTACGATTATTTGCTTTCGGCCGGAGTGCAAATATTCGAGTATTGCGAGCGGCCTTTTCATGGCAAAGTGGCCACTGTAGATGGAACTTGGTCGACCGTCGGATCTAGCAATCTCGACCCTCTAAGTCTGGCATTGAACCTCGAGGCAAACGTCGTTGTTCATGACAGCGCCTTCACTGCCCATCTTCAACACAGACTCGACGCTTTGATCCAAGATCATTGCCAGCTTATGAAACGCCTCACGCCGCCGCGCCGCAAAATTCAGCGGGTTTTTGTGGGCGTATTTGTGTTTCATTTTTTGCGTCGCTTCCCCGCTTGGGCCGGCTGGTTTCCAGCCAGGAAGGCGCCCCTTATGTCAATACGGCCGCCAACAAACCCAGCCAGTGAGGGGAAATCATGACTATCTCATGGGCTGGTAGCTTGAAGGACTGGGTCAAATCTCACTGGGTCACTCTTCGTAAAATCCTGATTGCGTGCTTTCTGATCGTTGTCTTGGGGCTTCTAGGCGCAGCCATGCTCAAGGTGGACTGGAACGAAGTTATTGACGCCATTTATAAACTGCCGAGCCGTGCGTTGTGGATTGCAGGACTTATCACAGCCGTCAGCTACATTACGTACAGCGGTTTTGATGTCTTGGGCAAATGGTACACAGAACATGGCCTTGCCTGGTGGCGGTCGATGATGGTCGGTTTCATCAGTTATGCATTCACCCTGAACCTGGGTGCTCCCGTTGGCGGTGTAGGGCTAAGAATAAGGTTGTACTCCAAACAGGGCCTGCCTCAAGGAGTCATCATGAGAATTTGGGGTCTGAGCCTAACGACTAACTGGATAGGCTATGCATTGCTTGCGGGCCTGCTGTTCGCCTTCGGTATCGTTGAGCTTCCCCAAAGCTGGAAGCTGGACAATGGGCCCTTACGGTTAATAGGCGCCGTCATGGTGTTGGCGGGCGTTTTCTATCTTGGGCTTTGTGCCTTTTCACGTACCCGCTCATGGCTTGTCTTAGGGCACACCATAGAACTGCCTTCCTTTTCCCTTGCCGTGATCCAAGTGACATTGGCCATTTTCAATTGGTCGCTGATGGGTCTTATCGTTTATGTTCTTTTCCAACAAAAAATTCCCTATGAGATGGTCCTGGCAACTCTGCTTATTAGCTCGATTGCAGGGGCGTTGGCCCATATTCCGGGCGGTCTGGGGGTCACGGAGTCGGTATTTATTGCGTTATTGGCGGGCGATGCTATGGGTCAGGGCGAGATGCTTGGCGCTTTGTTGACTTATCGAGCGATATATTATTTGGGACCGCTGCTTCTGGCGGCCGCATGGTATTTGGGGGCTGAAGCGAAGATAGACCATCCAACAAAGGAAGTGAGCCCTGACAGGCGGGGTACTAAAAGGGCATAGTTATTGCTGCCTATATATCGCCGCGCTTGGTTCCAGCGCTGTTCATACCTGAAAAGGGGGGAAGCCATGTCATTGATCGTAGCCGCTCGTTTTCAAACGTTCGACGCTGCTGAAAATGCGGCAATGGCGCTGATGAAGTTCGGCGTGTCACAAGATGCTTTGCATACATTCTTTGTCAATCCCGCCGGGGCGCATGACCGCTACCCGCTAGGGGGCGATATGGCTTCCGATCCTGACGCGAGGGGTGCGCCTTATACCGCTGTGGCCGGTGCTGCAGCGGTAGGATTGGTAGGGGCCATTATTGGCGCTGTCATCACGTTCACCTTTACCGATTCGATATTGCCGGTGATTGGCGGAGCGGGCGCCGGAGCTTATATTGGTTCGTTGGCCGGCGCGATGTATTCGCTGGGCCGTGCCCGCCCGCGGCAAACGCCGCAAGACGCGGAAGACGTCCGTACTCACGGGGGACGTCAGTCGGGCGTGATGCTGGCGGTGCATACATCGCCCGAGCACGAAAAGCATATTGCTGCCATTTTGCGCGACGCAGGCGGGGTGGAAGTCGAGCGGGCCTTAGGCCGCTGGAATCAAGGGAAATGGGAAGATTTCGATCCCTTGGTGAGTCCAGATCTGGAAAAAAACTTTTAGCTATTCAGGAGACACTTTGATGTCATAGTCGACGGTCTTTACGCCGTCGACCTGCCGAGCGGCCTGCACGGCGTTGCGTGCGGCGAGCGAATTCGCAGCTGTGCCGCGCAAGGTTACGACGGCGTCCTGCGTTTTCACCTGAATATTATCGGCGTGTATACCTGGGACCGCGATGACAGCCGCTTGAGCTTTTGCATTGATTGAGGCGTCATCAGTGTAGTCGGCGTTGGCCTTTGGGTGAGGGCTACCGGCGCAAGCGCTTAAAACAATTGCCGCTACGGCCGGGATAAGTGTCCGATAAGTACGGGAATTGACTATTTTCATGAGCTCCTCGCGTTTCGCTGCATTAAGGTTCCGTCCAGCGCGGCAGCAAGCAACGTGCCATTTAATACGCGGAAAAGCCGGTTTTGACAACTTTTCGTCATCTTTTTCGCTTTATACTCAGCCTTTACTAAAAATCAGAATAGTCACAGTTGTGCTTGCAGTGCAATCCGCTGTACAGGAGTCCCTCGAATGTTGATCACCAGCCTGCCTTACGGGCAGCAAGTCCGGGTTGTCGCCCTTTCTTCGCTTCTATTTCTTGCAGCTTGCGGGGAGAAACCACAACAGGCGGCGATGGGCGACATGAAAGTGCCGGTCAGCGTCGTAACCGTTCAAGCTACCCCAGCCGAAGTCACCGTCGAACTGCCTGGACGGGTCGAAGCCATCAAAGACGCGCAGATCCGGGCTCGCGTCACCGGCATCGTCAATGAAATCAACTTTAAACAAGGTAGCGACGTAAAAGCCGGTCAGCTATTGTTTACGATAGACCCAGCCCCTTATCGGGCGGTACGGGCACAAGCCGCGGCGCAATTGCAACGTGCCGAGGCCGACGCCAAGAGCGCACGCTTACTGGCACAGCGATATGCCAAACTAATCAAGTCGAACGCAGTAAGCCGTCAAGAATATGACAACGCCATGGCGGCAGCGGGGCAGGCCGATGCCGCAATCGCCGCGGCCAAGGCCGCACTGCAGACTGCCGATATTGACCTCGGCTACACCAAAGTCGTGTCGCCTATTGCGGGACGAATCGGAAAGTCTCTGGTAACTGAAGGAGCTCTGGTCAGTGCCAGTGCCGCGACACAAATGGCGACGGTCCAGCAACTCGACAGGGTATATGTTGACCTGACCCGCTCCACGACCGAATTGGCCCAACTCAGGCGCGCGCTGGCGAGTGGCGAACTCGAACGCTCCAGCGAGGAAGCAGCTAAAGCGCAAGCTATTCTCGAGGACGGTTCAATCTATGACAAACCCGGGGAATTGTTGTTTTCCGGCGTAACGGTCGATCCCACAACGGGCCAAGTAAATCTACGAGCCGAATTTCCAAATCCCGATCAAATTTTATTACCCGGCATGTACGTCCGTGTACAGCTGGAGCAAGGTGTTGACGAAAAAGCATTACTGGTCCCGCAGCAAGCCTTGCAACGTACGGCCGACGGCCGTAGCAGTCTGATGTTGGTCAAAGAAGGAAAAGTGCAGGTTGTTCCTGTGTCGGTCGGACCCGGTATTAACGGGGAATGGATGATAACGAAGGGTCTAAGCAGCGGCGACGTCGTCGTAGTTGAGGGCTTCCAGAAGATCCGGCCCGGCGCTTCCGTACAAGGCATCCCTTGGAAGCAAGCCGCAGCCGAGCAAGGCGCAGGATCTTCTGCTGCACAAGGCGGTTCGCCAGCTCCGGGCCCTAATGCTGGGTCAGGCAACAAGCAGGCTGAAGACGCCCCTTCCACCAACCCGGCTCCTAAGGGTTAGACGAATTGCTTGTTCGGCCGTATTAATGGCCCGCAAGGTTAAATGCTTTTTGAGTGAGCACGCATGGCGCAGTTTTTTATTGAAAGGCCGATTTTTGCCTGGGTAATTGCCCTGGCCATTTCATTGGCAGGAGTATTGGCGATTACCAATATCCCGGTTTCGCAGTATCCCGAAGTAGCTCCCACGGCCATTTCCATTCAGGCTACATATCCTGGGGCATCGGCCAAAGATGTAGCGGACTCGGTATCCAGCGTTATTGAAAATGAACTGAACGGGGCGTCCGGCCTGCTGTACTATGAATCGGTCAGCGATTCGTATGGCAGTTCGCAGATTACGGCTACCTTTGCACCAGGCACAGATCCCGATCTGGCTCAGGTAGACGTACAAAATCGAATTTCGAACATCACTGCAAAACTGCCCGGCCCGGTAACACAACAAGGGCTTAAAATTAGTCAAAGCAGTGCCAGCTTTTTGATGGTAGTAGCGCTTTCATCAACAGACGGCACGCTAAACCAGGCAGCACTAGCCGACTACGTTACGCGCAACCTGCAGAATCCTATTTCCCGCGTTCCGGGCGTGGGTAAATTCCAGCTTTTTGCAGCGCCGCGTGCCATGCGTATCTGGGTCGATCCCGATAAATTGACGGGTTACAAGCTCAGCATGGCGGAAGTCAATGCCGCTGTCGCAGCGCAGACCGTCCTGGTTTCAGCAGGTATTATCGGCTCACCACCGAATCCGGGCGCACAAAGGGTTACCGCGCCCATAGTGGTCAATGGCGAGCTTACCAATGTCAAAGAGTTCGAAAATATCATTCTTCGGTCCAACGTTGATGGCTCCAGTGTGCGGGTGCGCGACGTTGCTCGCGTTGAAATCGGTACAGACAATTATCAATTCGGCGCCCGCCTGAACGGCAAGCCTACCGCTGCATTTGCTATATCGTTGGCCACCAATGCCAACGCTCTATCGACAGCAGAGGGCGTCAAAGAGCGTATGGCAGAATTGAAGAAATTCTTCCCGGGGAACGTCACATATTCAATTCCCTACGATACAACGCCCTACGTCAAAATATCGATTGAACAAGTGGTGCATACTCTGCTTGAAGCGATGGTGCTCGTGTTCATCGTTATGTTTGTATTTCTGCAGAATGTCCGCTATACGTTGATTCCCGCATTGGCGGTTCCGATTGCCATCTTTGGGGCCTTTGCCGTAATGCTAGCGTTGGGATTTTCAATCAACGTGCTGACGATGTTTGCCATGGTGCTGGCTATCGGTATTCTTGTCGACGACGCCATTGTCGTGGTCGAGAACGTTGAGCGAATAATGGTGGAAGAAGGGTTATCGCCCAAAGAGGCCACCAAGAAGGCGATGCCGCAAATTAGCGGCGCCGTCGTTGGCATGACCCTTGTATTGGCCACCGTGTTTCTTCCGTTGGCGTTCATGAGCGGTTCGGTAGGTGTTATTTACCGCCAATTTTCGATTGCTATGGCAGTATCGATCCTATTTTCCGGTTTCCTGGCCCTTACCTTTACGCCGGCTTTATGCGCCACGATACTCAAGCCCGTACCTAAAGGTCATCATGAACAAAAGAAGGGGTTCTTCGGCTGGTTCAACCGTTCATTCGAGCGGGTAACCAGCCGTTATGAGGGCTGGGTCGAGCGCAGCCTAAGGCGCGGCGGTCGCCTGATGATCGTTTATCTGATACTGGTACTGGTGCTGGGTTGGATGTATATGCGCCTGCCTACTGCGTTCTTGCCCGAGGAAGATCAGGGCTACATCATTGTCAACATGGAACTTCCTTCGGGTTCGACGGGCAACCGTACGATGGAAGTTATTAAAAAGGTCGAAGATTATTTCGGTAAACAGCCCGAAACTGAAAATATTGTGACTGTGCAGGGCTTCAGTTTCAACGGTAATGGCCTGAATGCCGCCTTGGCATTCGTACCGCTAAAAGACTTTGCGGAACGTAAGGCCAAAGAAAATTCAGCCCAGGCAGTAGCGGGCAGGGCAACGCAGAATCTGCTTTTTGGTTTGCCTGATTCTATGGTTTTTGCGATCGTGCCGCCGGCTATTACTTCCTTGGGAAATGCTTCGGGTTTCGATATGCGCTTGCAAGATCGAGCGGGTCAGAGTCAGGAGGCGTTATATGCCGCAACTCAACAACTGCTACAACTGGCAATGAAAAGTCCGGTGTTGGCTAACACCCGTATCACAGGTCTGGGGCCTGGCGCGCAACTCAAACTTACCATTGATCGCGAGAAGGCGGCAGCGTTGGGCGTCGACTTCCGGGAAGTCGCTACACTTCTTTCCACCTCATTGGGGTCGGCCTTCGTTGCCAAGTTTCCCAACATGGGCTGGATTCAGAACGTGTGGGTGCAGGCCGAACAGGACCACCGCATGAATGCCGACGACATCATGAAACTCAACGCACGTAACAGGCAGGGCGAGATGGTGCCGCTATCCTCGTTCGTAAAGGTAGACTGGCAACAAGGCCCGGTTCAAGTCGTTCGCTATAACAGTTACGAATCCATCCGGCTCGGCGGTTCTGCAGCGCCTGGGTACTCTACTGGTGAAGCAATGGCCGAGATGGAAAGGCTGGTTGCAGAATTGCCCACGGGTTTCGGTTATGAATGGACCGGATTGTCATATCAGGAAAAGCAAGCGGGAAGTCAGTCGATTATTCTGATGGGCTTGGCAATGCTAGTCATATTCATGCTGCTGGCTGCCTTGTACGAAAGCTGGGCTATTCCGCTTTCAGTCATGCTGATGGTGCCGCTGGGGATGCTCGGGGCCGTGGGGCTCGTATCCGCACTCGGCATGTCGAACGATGTCTACTTCCAGGTGGGCATGATCACGGTGATAGGACTGGCGGCAAAGAATGCAATTCTTATTGTCGAATTCGCCAAAGATACCTATGCCCAGGGAGGCAGTATCATCGACGCGACGGTCGAAGCCGCCCGTCTCCGTTTTCGACCGATTCTAATGACTTCCTTCGCCTTTATCTTGGGCGTTGTGCCGCTGGCCTTTGCCACCGGTGCAAGTTCCGCCAGCCAAAACGCGGTCGGTCTCGGCGTGTTGGGGGGGATGCTGGCCGCGACGCCGTTAGCCATGATTTTCGTTCCGACCTTTTTTGTTGTGGTATTAACCTTGTTCAAAACCAAGCCTAAGCTGCTGGGCAGCCACGCAAAAATGGCGCCTCTGACTTCCGTGCATCACGGGTCTACGCTGCATCCGCCTACTCAACCTACCAAAGATGGAGGCCAGCCATGAACCGGCTTGTGTGCCGACGAACGGTTCTGTCGGCGTTGATCGCTGTTGCGCTTGCGGGATGTTCGCTGGCCCCGAAGTATGATCGGCCCGCAGCACCGGTACCGGGTCAGTATCCGGATCAGAATGCCGTCAATAACAGCGGACCAAAAAGCGCGCAGGCGATAGCCCCAAACGCCGAATTCAGCGCAGATCTTGGTTGGAGTGAATTCTTCCGTGACCCACGGCTCAGAAAGCTTATTAGTCTATCGCTGGCCAATAACCGAGATATGCGGATTGCCGTACAGCGTGTCCAAGAGGCAAGAGCGCAGTATGGCATTGTCGATAGCGATCGATTGCCGGCCATAGGCGTTGGCGCCACCGGGCAATTAATACGCAGTCCGGAAGACGTTCGCGTTCCCGGCACTCAATCCGTTAGCCGCCTTTACCAAGCTGGCGTCGGCTTGACGTCGTTCGAAATTGATTTTTTCGGGCGCGTGAAGAACCTGTCTGAAGCCGCGTTCCAACAATATCTTTCTACTGCGCAGGCTTCCCGCACCGTTCAAATTAATTTGGTTGCGCTAGTAGCCGAGGCGTATTTCCGCCTGCGTACCGCGCAACAACTCGAAGGCTTGATGCAAAAGACTTTCGAATCACGCCAAAACACCTACGCACTGGTTAAGGCTCGTTATGATGCGGGGGTGGCGTCCGCGCTAGATCTCAGCCAGGCCAAAACCCAGCTAGATACTGTGCGTGTCGATATGGCCACTATCCGTCGCACTGAAAGCCAAGCGCTGAATGCTTTGCAGTTACTGCTTGGGACGCCTATTCCAGCCGATTTGCCTGCTCCCGCCGTGTTCGGTCGCGATCAGTTGTTGGCTGCAATCCCTGTGGGTTTACCGTCCGATCTGCTGGAACGTCGTCCCGATATCATGGGTGCCGAGAACGCTTTGCTTGCCGCTAATGCCAACATCGGCGCGGCCCGCGCAGCGTTCTTTCCCAATATATCGATCACTGGCTTGTTGGGTTTTGCCAGTCCGCAGCTAGGTGGCTTATTTGGCTCAGGCAACGACTTCTGGCAGTTCGCGCCGCAAATACAAATGCCCCTCTTTTCGGGCAGTGTGAGCAAAAATCTAGATTTGGCCGAAGCGCGTAACAACATCGCCGTAGCTCAGTACGAAAAAACGATCCAGACAGCATTCCGCGAGATCGCCGACGCGCTGGCGGGCGAAGCAACCTATTCGAATCAGCTCGATGCTTTGCGTGCTCTGGAAGCGTCAGCCGCCGAAACCTTGCAATTGGCCACATTGCGCTATGAAACCGGGATAGACAGTTTTCTACAAGTTCAAAACGCCGAAGTCGCGTTGTACACCACGCAGCAAGCATTTTTCCAGGCCGGTCTCGAGTCCTTGGCGAATCGCGTAGAGCTGTACAAGGCATTGGGCGGAGGCTGGTTGGAAAGCTCAGTGGCTGCCGCTACACCGTCCGCGGCGGGGCGGGAAACGGGCGTTGCAACCGGCACACGTAGCGGAAAGACAATGTCTAGGTAAAAGGCGATAATGCAGCGTTAGAGTGTCTGAACAGAAAATAGGCGGAGTGCAGCTAAGATGATCGAACTAGGGGTAAATATTGACCACGTCGCCACATTGCGCCAGCAGCGATTTACGACATATCCCGATCCAGTTGCTGCTGCCATACGTGCTGAAGATGCTGGAGCCGATGTCATTACCCTGCACTTGCGGGAAGATCGCCGCCATATACAGGATACCGACGTGGCCGCAATACGCCCCTTATTGCGCACACGCATGAATCTGGAATGCGCCATCACTCCCGAAATGCTGGCCATTGCCTGCCGGATTCTGCCTCACGATGTATGCTTGGTGCCAGAGAAGCGCACAGAATTAACCACCGAAGGCGGACTCGACATAGTCGGCCAATTCGATACCGTGAAAAGCGCGGTAACGCAATTGCACGATGCAGGGATACGTGTTTCGCTATTCATAGATCCTGTCGCTTCCCAGATCGAGGCCGCCGCACACACAGGTGCGCGTGTCATCGAGTTGCACACCGGAGCTTACTCAGAGGCTGTCGATCCAGCGGCAATCGACTTTGAACTCGTACGCATGCGCGCCGGAGTCGGCCTGGCTGTAGGCAAGGGCTTGCGCGTCAACGCTGGCCATGGCCTGCATTATGAAAACGTTCAAACCATTGCCGCCATGCCCGGTATAGCCGAGCTTAATATTGGCCATGCCATCGTTGCTCGCGCTATTTTCGACGGCTGGGAGAAGGCAATTCGCGATATGAAGGCCCTCATGCTTACAGCAAGAGCGGCCTCCTAAATAAGGACCGAAGATGTCAGTTGCACCGATCGATTACTTGTTAACAAGACGATCCACTAAATTTGTACAAGCGCCGGGCCCCAACGAAGCCGAGCTCGATTTGATACTTCAAGCGGCGATGTCGGCACCCGACCACGGACGTTTGCAGCCCTGGCGCTTTACATTGATCCGCGGCGAACACATTGCGCAGTTTGCAGAGTTTGCCATTCCCGCTATCAAGGCAGCCGGAGTACCGCTTACGCCAGAAAAAGAAGCGAATACCAGGCGCTGGATAGATCAGGTGCCGTTGTTGATCGCCATAGCATGCCATCTGGATCACTCCAACACCAAGATTCCCGAAGAAGAACGCTTGCTGGCGGTAGGATCCGCTGTCATGAACATGCTTAATGCCGCCTACATGCTGGGTTATGGTGCCTTCTGGAGCACCGGCTTAGGAACCTATGTTGATGAAGTGAACGAAGCCTTGGGCTACGACAGCTTGGATTATCGCTTTCTGGGATACCTGGCCATCGGCACGCCTATTCAAAAACTGGGTCCCCCACAACGCCCGGACTTTCATGAATTCGTAAGCGAGTGGGCGGGCGCGTAAAACCTGAAGGGATCCGCTCATGAATAAACGGAAAACAGATGTAGCCATTATAGGGGCTGGCACGGCCGGACTTTCGGCCTACCGTGCGGCCAAAGCAGCTGGCGCTGATGTCATCCTGATCGAGGGCGGGCCCTACGGCACAACTTGCGCTCGCGTCGGCTGCATGCCTTCCAAGCTTCTGATTGCAGCGGCCGAGGCCGCACACAACGCTGCTTCAGCCGCTGCTTTCGGCATTCATATCGATGGTCAAGTCCGCGTTGACGGAATGCAGGTGATGGAACGGGTCAAACGCGAACGCGATCGTTTTGTCGGATTTGTGCTTGAAAGCGTAGATAACATCCCCTCCGAAGACAAAGTGCGCGGGTACGCCCGTTTTGTTTCGGATACTGTACTGCATATAGACGATCACACAGAAATACAGGCATCTCGTGTCGTCATTGCCACAGGTTCGACGCCTGTGGTGCCCAAAGCGTACAAGGAATTAGGCGACCGGGTAGTTGTTAATGACGACGTATTCGCCTGGAACGATTTGCCGCATCGAGTGCTGGTTGCTGGAGTGGGCGTAATAGGTCTGGAAATAGGGCAGGCGCTGGCTCGGTTGGGCGTCAAGGTTCGCTTGTTAAACCGTAGTGCCAGTCTGGGTGGGCTTAGCGATCCAGAGGTTCGCGCCAGTGCCTTGGCCGCCTTTCAGTCCGAGCTCGATCTAAGCCTGAGTACAAATATTATCAAGGCGCATCGGGTCGGCGATCACGTCGAGATCAGCTACCAGACTGCTGGTGACAGTGTCGTAACCGAAAGGTTCGACTATCTCATGGTTGCCACCGGGCGACGGCCGAATATCGAAATGCTTGATCTGCAAAACACGTCTGCTGTCCTGGACGATCAGGGCATGCCCGCCTACGATCGCGCGACGCTGCAATTGGGTTGCGCACCAATATTTATCGCCGGCGATGTCAACGGAGTATTGCCTTTGCTTCACGAGGCGAGCGATGATGGCCGAATTGCGGGCCGGAATGCAGCGCTTTATCCTGACGTCAAACCCGGAAAGCGGCGGGCGCCGATGGCCGTGGTTTTTTCTGATCCACAGCTCGCCCAGGTGGGAGTTCGCTTTAAAGACTTGCCCGCCAAAGGCGTCGTGTTTGGCGAGGTAGATTTTGCAGATCAGGGACGTTCGCGCGTAATACTCAAGAATGCGGGTAAGTTGCGAGTCTATGCCGACCAGGAAAGCGGCCGCTTTATAGGCGCCGAGATGGCGGGCCCCGCAATGGAGCATATTGCTCATTTGCTAGCATGGGCATTACAACAAAAACTAACGATCACCGACATGCTCGGCATGCCGTTCTATCATCCGGTAATCGAAGAAGGCTTGCGAACGGCACTGCGCGGCGCAGAAGCCGAATTCTTAAAGG
This sequence comes from uncultured beta proteobacterium, assembly GCA_963706785.1. GTDB lineage: Bacteria > Pseudomonadota > Gammaproteobacteria > Burkholderiales > Burkholderiaceae_B > Pollutimonas. Next base: position 784,595 of record CAVPNJ010000002.1, on the reverse strand, counting down.
CCGAGCTTGCTAGCGTACGCCAGGAAAGCGAGTGCGTAAACATCACTTAAACTAAGGAATAAGCGACTTTACCCCTGCGGTCAAGGCCTCGACGGATTCAGTATCCGCCGCCAGTAATCGGGCATGGCCTTGCTCATCGAACATATACACACCGCGGCTATGGGCGACTTCATAGTTATTTTTGTCGTTTCCTGTGGGCTTTTCGATTTGATATGCGACGCGATAGCGTCGTGCCACGGCTGCCACTTGCTTTTCGGTTCCCGTCAGGCCTATGGCATTCTTGTCGAAGGCGTTAACGTAAGCCTGCAAAATTTCTGGCGTATCCCGGTGCGGGTCAACACTGATGAACAAAATTCGGACTTTGCTGGCGTCGTCGCCCAACTTCAGCATGACCTGTGAAAGCTGAGCCATAGTCGTTGGGCAGACATCCGGACAGCTCGCATAGCCGAAGAATAGTATGACCGTCTTACCTTTGAATGCTTCCTCGGTAAGGGTTTTACCCCCCGCGGCTTGCAGGGCGAAGCGCAAGTCGGGCAAGAAGCCCTTGACGCTATGAACGGCAGTTGCCTGCTGCGCCATAGCCGGAATTGCCAACATGCAAGCGCAAATAGCGGCGACGATGTAACGAATAAACGTGTGCATATAAAATCTTGCTCAATCAGAGCCGATTACAAAGCATAGATTGCAGGCCACCATTATAGGTGAGGTTCGGCTTCGGCCAATCCGCTATGGCGCAATAGGGCTTCAATTGATGGCTGTCGTCCCCGGAAGGCATGGAAGGATTCTGCCGCGGGCCGCGAGCCGCCGACGGCAAGGATCTCTTTCAAAAATCGTTGTCCAGTAGCTGCGTTCAATGTTTCCCGACTGCCTTCAGGCCCAGCAATTGCGCTTTCTTCGAATGCGGCATAGGCATCAGCTGACAGCACCTCCGCCCATTTATAGCTGTAGTATCCCGCTCCGTAACCACCCGCAAAAAGGTGGGAAAAATTATGCGGGAATCGATGCCACGATGGTGGAAAGAGAACTGCGACCTCTTGCCGCACGGTATTCAGCGCCTCCATGACAGCTTGCATGGACAGACCTTGCGCTTGATGATGGATGCTCATGTCGAAGAGCGAAAACTCGACCTGACGCAACATTTGCATGCCGCTTTGGAAATTTCGAGCAGCTAGAAGCTTGTCATACAGTGCGCGAGGCAGCGGCTTGCCGGTGTCAACATGACACGACATGGCTTGAACGACAGACCATTCCCAACAGAAGTTCTCCATAAACTGTGAGGGCAGCTCTATAGCGTCCCATTCAACGCTAGCAAATGCGGAGGCGCCGGGTTCATCAACTTGTGAAAGCAGGGCGTGCAAAGCATGGCCACTTTCATGGAACAGTGTTATCACGTCATCGTGAGTCAGAAGGGCTGGCTTTCCATTCTGGCCACGCGAGAAATTGCAAGTAAGATAGACGACTGGGGTCTGGATAAGGCCTGCAAGTTTTCGCCGATTTCGTTCGCTGTCGACCCAGGCTCCGCTTTGTTTGCCATTGCGTGCGTAGAGGTCGATATACAGAGTTCCGAGCAGGGTATCGTCCGCGGCCCTGACTTCCAAAGCATGCGCGTCGCTGTGCCAGGTCGGGGCATCCGAGGGACGCAGATTCACTTTAAACAGTTCTTCAATGACATGGAACAGGCCTTTCAGAACTTGCGGCTCGGTAAAGTACTGTTTGATCTCTTCTTCTGAGTAAGCATAGCGCTCTTCACGCAGCCGTTCCGAAACGAAGGCGATGTCCCATGGCTCTAGCGCGCTTAACCCCAGCTTCTGACGTGCAAATTCTTGTAGCTCGGCCAGGTCTCGGGTTGCGTAGGGCTTTGCCTTTCGCGCCAGTTCACGCAGGAAGTCCACGACTTGCGTTGCGTCGTCAGCCATGCGGGTTTCGAGGCGCAAATCGGCGAAACTGCCATAGCCCAGTAAAGCCGCTTCTTCAGCACGCAGGGCCAGCAATTGCTCAATCAAGGGTGAATTATCCAGGGAGGGCTCGCCTTGCTCGGACGCGACCGTGGCGTACGCACGATACAACTCATGCCGAAGGCTCCGATCGTGCGCGTTTTGCATGACGGGAATATAGCAAGGCATTTTAAGGACAAGCTTCCAGCCTTCGAGCTGTTCAGCTTCCGCTGCCTTTTTTGCCGCTTCGATAACATCGGCGGGCAAGCCGGCCAGTCTTGCCCTGTCAGTGACGTGCAGGGACCATTTATCGACGCTGTCGAGTACGTTCTCAGAGAACTTTTGTGATGCCTGCGCCTGCTGGTCCGAGATCTCGGCATATCGTGTGCGCTCAACGCCAACCAGTTCCACACCGCTAAGACGAAAGTCGCGCAGCGCCAGGTCAATGATGCGTTGGCGTACGGGGGCGAGCCGAGAAAAATTGCTGGACGCTTTCAAACGTTTGTATTGCTCGTACAGGCCCGTATGCAGGCCAACCCACGTAGAAAACTCCGTAACGATGGGCAAGCATTCGTTATAGGCAGCGCGCAATTCCGGTGTGTTGACGACCGCATTAAGGTGGCCGGCAACGGACCATGCGCGCCACAATTTTTCTGACGCATCTTCCAGTGGGTCCACAATTGCTTCCCAGGTCGCCGGCAGGCTTGCTTCGGCCGCATGCTCGACTGCCAGGCGGGTCTCGTCTATGAGGGTCGTAATGGCTGGTTGAATATGGTCCGGCTTGACGCTTGCATAGTCGATTAGGGAAAGAATGGGAACCAACAGGGGATTTTTTGTCATTGCAAGATTCAGTGTTCTTTAACGGTGAGCTTTGCGCTGCGCTCAGCAGCTTCCAGCGTGTTTACCAATAACATGGCGATCGTCATGGGGCCGACTCCACCGGGCACGGGCGTTATGGCATCTGCTACCGCCTTGGCGGATTCAAAGTCCACATCCCCGACCAGCTTTCCATCGGACGTCCGGTTGATACCCACGTCTATGACGACGGCGCCAGGTTTGATCATGTCGCCAGTAACCATTCCAGGCTTGCCTGTGGCGACCACCAACACATCGGCTCTACGGGTCTGGGCTCCGAGATCGCGCGTCTTGGAATTGCATAGAGTCACAGTGGCACCCGCTGCCAAAAGTAGCATGGCCATCGGCTTCCCTACAATATTGCTTGCCCCTACAACCACTGCCTCGGCGCCGCGCAAGGCGACATTTTCCGATTCCAGCATTTTCATGATGCCATATGGTGTGCATGGACGAAACAAAGGCTGGCCTGTCATCAACAGCCCGGCATTACTAATATGAAAGCCGTCTACGTCTTTGCTGGCAGAGATTGCCTCTATCACTTTGCTCGAGTTCATGTGCTTGGGCAGCGGCAGTTGCACAAGAATTCCGTGTACTGCAGGGTCGTTGTTAAGCCTGTCGACCACATCGAGCAAAGCTTGCTCAGTGACGTCGGCTTCCATACGTATGACGCTGGAATGCAAGCCAGCTTTTTCGCAGGCGGCGGCCTTATTCCGTACATATACCTGCGAGGCCGGATCTTCACCGACCAGTACGACGGCGAGGCCCGGGACTAAACCTTGTTGCTTCAGGGCGATAGCGCGGTGCGCGACGTCGGCTTTCACGGCATCCGACAACGCCTTACCGTCGATAAGGCGTGCTGTCATGCCGTGCCCTCAGCTTTGGTAAGAGCGATTTTCATTAAGTCTGCTACGGTGGTTACTTCGAGCTTTTCCATAATATTGGCGCGATGCGCTTCTACTGTCTTGATGCTGATATTCAAATCACCCGCGATTTGCTTGTTAAGACGACCTGCGACAATGCGCTCGAGCACCTGCTGCTCGCGCGCAGTCAGGCGGCTTAAGACCGCCTGGTGGTTCTTTTGCGCCTGCGCCTGCGTTACTCGCTCGGTTGCCTGGTCCAACATGCGCGCAACAATGGTACGCAAATCGGTTTCATTAAAAGGTTTCTCCAGGAAGTCGACCGCACCTTTCTTCATGGTGGTCACGGCCATGGGAACATCACCATGGCCGGTAATGAACACGATGGGCAAGGGCGCCTGCCGTGCGATCAGCTCTTCCTGAAGCTCAAGGCCGCTCATGCCCGGCATACGAACGTCGGCAATTAATACGCCAACCTGTTCGGGCTCATAGGCATTGAGAAATTCCTCTGCACCACTAAAGCTTCTGACCCGATAACCGTTGGCTTCAAGCAGCCATCGCAAGGAGTCGCGTACCGCTTCGTCATCATCGACGATAAAAATAGTGCTCGGCGCTTGAGGTGTAGTCATGCATGCAACTCCTGGGTATCGTGTGTCGTGCTTGGCGCCTGAGGCGTCGCGCATGGCAAGGTAAAACGAAAAATGGTGCCGCCATCTGGGTTTTCAGTCGCCCATAGACGGCCGTGGTGTGATTCAATAATAGTACGGCAGATATTAAGCCCCATGCCCAGGCCTTCCGACTTGGTGCTGTAAAAGGGTTCGAATAAACGTTCCGGATCGCGCAGCCCATGACCGCGGTCAATGACGGCGATCTCTATCAGCGGATGCTGGACGCTCACCACCACATGGAGAATGTGGTAGTCGCTGGTTTCCATTGCTTCGACACCGTTTTTAAGCAGGTTCAATAATACTTGCTCAATAAGGATAGGGTCGGCCATGACGTCGGGCAAGGCGTCCGGCAAGCGGGCCTCAATATCGATTTGGCGCTTGCGAGCGTCGATTTCAGCAAAGCCAATTGCATTGTCCAGTATGCGGCTGACGGGAACACGCTGGCGGCGCGGTTCGCTGCGCTTGACGAATTCGCGAATGCGGCTGATTATTTTACCGGCGCGCTCTGCTTGCTGGGCCGCTTTTTCTAGTGCCTCGAGCAGCCGTTGTGGCTGAGTATTGCCCGCTTTAAGCATGGCCACGGCGCCCATGCTGTAGTTATTGATGGCGGTAAGGGGTTGATTCAGCTCATGGGCCAGCGAAGATGCCATTTCGCCCATCGTAGTCAGGCGACTGGTCAGTTGAATCTTTTCTTGCTGAACCCTGGAATCTTCTTCATGGTTGCGTCGTTCGGTGATATCGCGGGCAACTTGCAGACGTACCCGGCGTCCGTCAGTCCAGGCCAGAATCCGATGATGAACCTCGAACCAGCGCTGCGCTGAAGCCGAAAAGATTTCGACGGTTTCATCAGTAAACCGGCCCAACCTTCCCCCGAGAAGCTCGCTATGCCCATTGGACTGCGCTCCGAAGACGCGTCGGTATGTCCGATTTGCAAACAAAAGCTCAAGCCCCTCGGATGTGTCGGCAACCACCGAAATCGCATCGTCGAGGCCTTCCAGCACGGTCATGAATCGTTCATGGGCGGCGGTAAGCGCCTCGCGGATTCGCTTGGGTTCGGTGATGTCCGTCATGGACGTCATCCAGCCAATTTGCTCACCGTTAGGGTCACGCAGGGGGGAAACATACATGCGTGCGGTAAATCGGGATCCGTCGCGTCGTTGCGCTTCAACCTCGAGACCGCTGCTGGGAGTCCGACCTGATAAAAGAAGGTCGAGGGTTTCTTGGTGCTGAGCGTGCCTGCCGGGGAGCCAATAAGGGAAGGGAGTCGTGCGGCCGATAAGGTCGGCTTCATTCCATCCTATCATCCGACAGAAGGCTGGATTGACATAGGCTATGCGCCCGTGCATGTCGAACACACGCATCCCGGTTGACATGGAATTTTCCATGGCGCGGCGAAACCCGGTTTCGGCAATTAATGCTGCTTCAGCCGCAGTGCGAAAACGTGTATAGCGCCACAATGCCAATAGACTAAGCACGATTACACATGACAAAGCCACAACCACCATAAGCAGGCGTTGCTGGCGCGTTTCCTGGTCGATGGTCACAAACATAACGCTGTCATTGTGCAGCCGCTGCAGCCAAATGAATGCGCCCATTACGCACAGATATAGAACCAGGACGATAGCGGGCGTCAGCCAATAGAATCCGCGGCGGGCGTGATTGGCCTGGTCGTAGAACGTGGTCGGGATCAGGGATTTTTTAGAATGGCTCGCCATGACTCTTACTTAACTGCGGACAGAGGTATCCACTATTCTAAACCGTAACGAGCTTGTAAATATTTCACATTATAAAAAGTCATATCATAAAATGAAATATTGCTTGAACATATTGACGGTCTTTCCTAGAATTGAGTCCACTTCAGCTTTACGCTGTTTGCAAGCTCATGTCCGAAATGGCCGCCTATCGGGTATAACGGGGACAACGGTCACATGTTGTCAGTGTTCGGATTCAATAATTTAAACAGGAGACACCTGATGTCCTCTCTTGATCAAACGCACGCTTCGGCAGGTCTCGTCGACGACGCAGCCCTTGAAACGCAGGAATGGCTGGAAGCACTTGAATCAGTATTAGATCGCGAAGGACCTGAGCGTGCTCACTACCTGCTCGAGCGTCTTATTGATCTGGCACGCCGCTCTGGCGCACATATTCCGTTCTCGCCGAATACAGCGTACGTTAATACGATCCCGCCCGGACTTGAGCCCGCTCATCCAGGAAACCTGGTTCTGGAAGAGCGGATTCGTTCTTATGTTCGCTGGAATGCAATGACCATGGTGGTAAAGGCGAACAGCCATAATCCTCCGGATGGCGGCGATCTAGGCGGTCATATCGCCTCGTTTGCATCGCTGGCAACCATGATAGGCTGCGGCCAGAATCATTTTTGGCATGCCGAATCCGAGGATCACGGCGGAGACCTGGTTTATTTCCAGGGCCATTCATCGCCAGGCATGTATGGTCGAGCTTATCTTGAAGGGCGTCTGACCGCTGACCAACTTGATAATTTCCGGCAGGAAGTCGGTGGTAAAGGTTTGCCTTCTTACCCTCATCCCAAGCTAATGCCAGACTTCTGGCAATTTCCCACCGTTTCGATGGGCCTAGGCCCCTTGATGGCCATTTACCAGGCTCGCTTTCTTAAGTATTTGCATGCACGCGGTATTGCCGATACCAGCAACCGCAAGGTCTGGGTTTTTTGCGGCGACGGCGAAATGGACGAACCAGAATCTTTGGGTGCCATCAGTCTTGCCTCACGTGAGAAGCTCGATAACCTGATTTTCGTCGTCAACTGCAACCTGCAGCGCCTGGACGGCCCTGTACGGGGCAATGGCAAGATCATTCAGGAACTCGAAGGCGACTTCCGGGGCAGCGGCTGGAACGTCATCAAGCTGATCTGGGGCGGATACTGGGATCCATTGCTTTCCCGGGACAAAGAAGGCATCTTGCGCCGGATCATGGAAGAGTCCGTCGACGGCGAATACCAGGCATACAAGGCCCACGACGGAAAATTTGTGCGCGAGCATTTCTTCGGCAAGCACCCCAAGCTGCTTGAAATGGTCAGCCGCATGAGCGATGAAGACGTCTGGCGCCTGAATCGCGGTGGTCATGACCCCCATAAGGTTTATGCAGCGTTCGCAGCCGCTACCGAGCATAAAGGGCAGCCGACTGTCATCCTTGCTAAAACGATCAAGGGTTATGGCATGGGCCACGTGGGTCAAGCCAAGAATCCATCTCACCAGCAGAAAAAACTCGATTTATCCGCTGTGCGCGAATTCCGCGACCGTTTCAATATTCCGGTGCCCGACGACAAGCTGGAAGATCTTCCTTATTTCAAGCCGGCCGACGATTCGCCCGAAATGAAATATATGCACGAGCGACGCAAAGCGCTAGGCGGTTACCTGCCGAAACGCCGCGAAAAAGCCGACGAGCATCTGAAAGCGCCTGCGCTCGAAGCATTCAAGGCAGTACTTGAACCCACGGCGGAAGGGCGTGAAATCTCTACGACCCAAGCCTTCGTGCGGATACTCAACCAAGTGCTGCGCGACAAAGATCTCAGTTCGCGCGTCGTACCTATTCTGGCCGACGAATCCCGCACGTTTGGCATGGAGGGTTTGTTCCGCCAAATCGGTATTTACGCGCCAGAAGGGCAAAAGTACACACCTGTCGATAAAGACCAAGTGATGTATTACCGTGAAACGGAAAGTGGTCAGTTGCTGCAGGAAGGTATCAACGAGGCCGGTGCGTTCAGTTCATGGATCGCTGCCGCTACGTCGTATTCGACGAATAACCGGATCATGATCCCGTTCTTTATCTATTACTCGATGTTCGGCTTCCAGCGCATTGGCGATCTGGCCTGGGCAGCGGGCGACATGCAGGCGCGCGGCTTCCTGCTGGGCGGCACGGCAGGGCGCACGACCCTTAACGGGGAAGGCCTGCAGCACGAAGACGGTCATAGTCATATTATGTCGTCGCTAATTCCGAACTGCGTTTCATACGATCCCACTTTCGGTCACGAGCTCGCCGTCATCATCCAGGATGGCTTGCGACGCATGGTGGAGAATCAGGAGAACGTCTACTACTACATTACCGTCATGAATGAAAACTACGCTCAACCGGGACTAAACCCCGGTGACGAGGCCGACATCATCCGCGGTATGTACAAATTCAAATCGGCCGGAGACGGCAAGCTGCGCGTGCAGCTATTGGGTTCGGGCACCATTTTGCGCGAAGTGCTGGCAGCACAGGATTTGTTGCAAAGCGATTGGGGCGTTGGCTCTGATGTCTGGAGCGTGACAAGTTTCACTGAATTGCGCCGAGATGGCTTGGATTGCGAACGTCATAACCTGCTGCATCCGGAAGATTCGAAGCCGCAAGTACCGTTTGTAACTCAGCGTTTGCAGGACACCACGGGCCCGATTGTGGTGTCTACCGATTACGTCAAGGCGTACGGCGATCAGATCCGTCCATTTATCCCTAAAGGCCGTGAATTGCGCGTGCTTGGTACCGACGGCTTCGGACGTTCTGATTTCCGCTACAAACTCCGTGAGCATTTCGAAGTGGATAGGCATTTTGTCGTGTTGGCGGCATTGCGCGGCCTTGCTGATGAAGGCAAGTTGCCCATGGCGAAGGTGGCCGAGGCCATCAAGAAATATGGCATTGATCCAAATAAAGCCAATCCGCATCACGCTTGAGGGGGAAGACAATGAGCACGAACACCGAAATAAAAGTTCCGGATATCGGCGACGTCAGTGAAGTGGACGTCATCGAGATATTGGTTGCCGAAGGCGACACCGTCGCCAAAGAACAAAGTCTGATTACTGTCGAATCAGACAAGGCCTCGATGGAAATACCGGCCTCTTCAGCCGGGGTCGTCAAGTCCGTTAAGGTCAAATTAGGTGATAAGGTAAAAGAGGGCACGGTTATTCTTGAAATCGAGGAAGCCGGCGCCAGCGATACGGCACAGAAAGCTCCTCCTTCGAAGGGCAAGGCTGGGCGGGCACAGCAACCCGCCCCTGCGGCCGCTCCAGCAGCCAGTGCTGAGGCCGGGGCAGCTCCGGCCGCGGGCCCTAAAGGCTCTGCCACGGTGGTGGTACCTGATATCGGCGACACAACTGATGTTGAAGTCATTGAAATCATGGTGGCAGTAGGCGACTCGGTCTCCGTTGACCAGAGCCTTATCACGGTCGAGTCAGACAAGGCGTCTATGGAGGTTCCTTCATCGCACTCCGGTGTCGTGAAAGCGATCAAAGTGAAGATTGGCGATAAGGTCAACCAGGGGTCCGACATTCTCGAGCTCGAGACCAGCGCAGCACCAGCCTCTACAAAAGAGGCGGCAGCGGCAGCACCGCGTGCCGACCAGGCTGCAGAGGCCGAAAACCAATCGAAGGCTCCGACTCCAGCGCCGGATGATGCAGAGCCGGGCGGCGCCAATCAGTTGGCTTCTGTTCCGCCAGAGCGTTTGTCACCCACCGCTGCCTTTGCCGATACAGACGTGCCTTTGCGCAATTTGCCTCACGCGTCGCCTTCGGTCCGTAAGTTTGCACGTGAATTGGGCGTGAACTTGACACTGGTCAAGGGCTCTGGCGACAAGAATCGCATCACTGCCGATGACGTTCGCAGTTTTGTGAAACAAGCGCTGGCAACCGGTGCTGTAGCTGCGCCGTCCGCAGCCATCAGCGCGGCTGGGGGTCTTAATGTATTGGCATGGCCCAAGGTAGACTTCGCTAAGTTCGGCTCTATCGAAGCGAAACCCTTATCGCGCATCAAGAAAATATCAGGCGCCAACTTGCATCGCAATTGGGTGATGATTCCTCATGTCACGAACAACGACATCGCCGATATCACCGAGCTTGAAGATTTACGCCAGACGCTCAACCAAGAAAATCAGAAGTCGGGGATCAAGGTCACAATGCTGGCTTTCCTGATTAAGGCTGTCGTGGCGGCACTCAAGAAATTTCCGGAGTTCAATGCGTCTATTGATGGCGATAATCTGGTACTGAAGCAGTATTACCACATTGGTTTTGCTGCTGATACGCCCAACGGCTTGATGGTGCCCGTGATCCGTGACGCAGACAAGAAGGGAATATTCGAACTTGCAACTGAAACCTCAGACCTAGCCAAAATGGCACGCGATGGAAAGTTGTCGCCCGCTCAGATGCAGGGCGGATGCTTTTCGATTTCGTCGTTAGGGGGTATTGGCGGAACGAATTTCACTCCCATTATTAATGCGCCTGAAGTGGCAATATTGGGCGTCTCGCGTTCCTCGCACCAGCCGGTATGGAACGGCTCGGAATTCCTGCCGCGCCTGATGTTGCCGTTATCACTATCGTATGATCACAGGGTCATCGATGGGGCGGCGGCTGCGCGGTTCAATGCTTATCTGGGCAGTTTACTCGCCGACTTTCGACGCATCGCGCTATAGGAGCTGATATGAGCACAATTGAATTGAAAGTGCCCGATATCGGCGACGTGGACGAAGTCGCAGTTATCGAAGTTTTGATTGCCGTGGGCGATAACGTTCAGAAAGAACAAAGCCTTATAACCGTTGAGTCCGATAAGGCTTCCATGGAAATTCCGGCTGCGCAATCTGGAGTGGTGAAGGCCTTGTTAGTCAAAGTCGGAGACAAGGTGACAGAAGGTTCGCCCATTGTCGAAATCGAGACAACAGAGACAGAGTCCAGTACCGAAAAAACTGCGGTAAGCAAACCGTCCGCCGCGGTAAAGGCCGATGCGCCTGAGTCGCAGTCAATTGCGCCAGCTGCAGCGGCCGGCAGTACTGCTCCCTCTTCATCTGCAGCAAGTTTTTCCGGAGCTGCCGACGCTCAGTTCGATGTCTTGGTGCTGGGCGCAGGCCCCGGTGGTTATTCCGCCGCTTTTCGCGCTGCAGACCTTGGCTTGAAGGTCGTTCTGGTAGAGCGATATTCCACATTGGGTGGGGTATGTCTTAACGTAGGATGCATTCCGTCCAAGGCCTTGCTTCATACTGCCGCCGTTCTCGAAGAAGCCAAGTCATTGGGGGCACACGGAATCACATTCGCCGAGCCAAAAATCGATCTCGACGCCGTACGGGCATATAAAGATGGAGTTGTCTCTAAGCTCACCGGAGGTCTTGCCGGAATGGCGCGCGCTCGCAAGGTGACCGTGCTCACTGGCGTTGGCCAATTCGTTGATCCTCACCATCTCTCGGTGCAGGATGCCAATGGCGCCATCCAAACCATTAAGTTCGCTTCTGCGGTCATTGCAGCGGGTAGCCAGTCCGTCAAGCTGCCCTTTTTACCTGACGACAGTCGTGTCGTCGACTCTACTGGCGCCTTGTTGTTGTCAAGCATCCCAAAAAAAATGCTGATTGTTGGCGGGGGCATTATCGGGCTTGAAATGGGCACGGTTTATTCAGCTCTGGGGTCCCGCCTGGATGTGGTCGAAATGCAAAGCGGCCTGATGTTAGGCGCCGATCGCGACCTGGTGAAGGTTTGGCAAAAGATGAACTCCAAGCGCTTTGATCAGATCATGCTCGACACCAAAACGGTGGGTGCGGAAGCACGCGAGGACGGCATCTGGGTAACTTTCGAAGGCAAGAATGCACCTAAGGAAGCTCAACGCTACGATCTGGTCTTGCAGGCGGTGGGCCGTGTTCCTAATGGAAATAAAATCGCCGCCGACAAGGCTGGCGTCGACGTCACTGAGCGCGGCTTTATACAGGTTGATAAGCAAATGCGGACTAACGTACCGCATATATACGCTATTGGCGACATTATCGGGCAGCCCATGCTGGCTCACAAGGCTGTACACGAAGGTCACGTCGCTGCTGAAGTCATTGCCGGCGAAAAAAGTTTCTTTGACGCCCGCGTCATCCCCTCGGTCGCTTATACCGATCCTGAAGTGGCATGGGTAGGGCTTACTGAGGACGAAGCCAAAAAAGAAGGTATCGCTGTCGAACGAGGGCTGTTTCCATGGGCGGCGTCGGGTCGCGCGATTGCCAACGGTCGTGATGAAGGCTTCACCAAACTTTTATTCGATGCTGAGTCTCGTCGGATTCTTGGCGGGGCCATCGTGGGCACTCACGCGGGAGATCTTATCGGCGAAGTGGCATTGGCCATCGAAATGGGTGCCGATGCCGTCGATATCGGCAAGACGATTCATCCTCATCCAACACTAGGCGAGTCGATAGGAATGGCAGCAGAAGTGGCGGAAGGCAGCTGCACTGATCTTCCTCCGGTGCGCCGCAAGTAAGCGCCGGTTTGCTGATGCCGGGCCTTATATTTATTGAGGTCCGGCATCAAAATACCGGTGTGACCGCTGCGGTTTATCGGGAATAGGGCGCCTCCATAAATGTTATCATTAGCGTCTGCCGTCGGTACTTCTATAAGCGTCCAAAATGTCTCGTCTTGAACCCAGCAATTCTTCCACCCTGCAAGAGTGGTTAGCTTATCTGGAAACCCTGCATCGCACCTCTATCGACATGGGTCTTGATCGGGTTCGCGCAGTCGCCGAAAAGCTAAATCTGCAACTTCCGTTTGTCAAGATTACGGTTGGTGGAACCAACGGCAAGGGTTCCACTTGCGCCATGCTAGAAGCCATCTTGCTGGCGTCAGGGTATAAGGTAGGGCTTTATACCTCTCCGCATCTCGTCGACTTCAACGAGCGGATACGCGTGAACGGCGAATATGCCAGCGACCAACAAATCATTGAACAGTTCCAGAAAATCGAAGCTACACGGGGCGATATTTCCCTGAGCTATTTCGAATATACGACGTTAGCAGCATTGATTCTGTTCGAAAATCAAAAACTAGATGTCGCGGTACTGGAAATAGGTTTAGGTGGGCGTCTTGATGCCGTTAATGTGGTTGACGCCGATTGCGCCATTATTACCAGCGTGGATATCGACCATACCGCCTACCTTGGCGACACACGCGAACAGATAGGTTGGGAGAAAGCACATATTTTCCGTTCGGGGCGTCCAGCCATATGCGCCGACCCCGTACCTCCACAGACTCTTATCGATTACGCAGCCGAGATCGGAGCCGACCTTTGGCTCTTTGGAAAAGACTTCAACTATTCCGGGGACCGTCTCCAATGGGCTTATGGCGGTCGTGCGCAACGTCGCAGCGGAATGGCTTATCCCGCCCTGCGCGGTGCCAATCAGTTATTGAACGCAAGCGCTGCGCTCGCGGCACTCGAGGCTTTGCGGCCGAAATTGGCGGTGCCCCAGCAGGCGGTACGCATAGGGCTTGCACAAGTTTCATTGCCCGGACGCTTGCAGATTATTCCGGGCAACCCCGCTATTGTTCTCGACGTCGCCCACAACCCGCATGCCGCAGCTGCACTCGGGCAAAATCTGGATGGTATGGCATATTACCCCTACACCCATGCGGTGGTCGGGATGCTTAACGACAAAGATATAGCCGGTGTCATCGGTAAACTGGTGAACCGAGTAGATCATTGGTATTGCGCGGGTGTCGAGGGAGCTCGTGGTATGTCGGGCGAGGCTCTTGCCGATATAGTGCGTCAAGTGGTGACTTCATCTACGGCTAAAACCATAGCTCCGGTGCAAGAATACAAAAGTGCGTCACATGAATCAGCAGGCCAGGGCAACGCTCCGCACAAACCGGGCGTCCGCCCTGGAATCGTTCCATCGGTACAGCTAGACTCAGTCACCGTATCAAGTTTTGATAATCCGGTACATGCCTTTACAGCAGCTCGAAAACAGGCCTCCGACAATGATAGAATTGTTGTATTCGGTTCTTTTTCGACCGTTGGCCCCGTCCTTAGCGAGCTGGGGCGCAAAGTCGCATAGTACCCGTCCGCTTTGCAGTCAGAGTTCACCAAAATAGGTTTTTGCTCAATGGGATTGTTCTCACGTAACGAGTCCGCCACGGGATCCGGGCGACGCCCGGTATCACGTTCATCTCAATCCAGCGAAGCGCAAGCTGGCGAGCTGCGTGGTCGTGCGCGCCGCCGGCTGATCGGTGCGCTAGCACTGGTCTTGGCTGCAGTGATTATTGTCCCAATGTTGTTCGACTCTTCAGCCCCGCCCGACCAGATCGGCACGCCTGTTGTGGTTCCTGCTATTGTGCCCCCCGCGCCCGATGCCAACGTAGACATGGCGGCAACACCATCGCAGCCTGCAATAGATCACTCAGGAAGCGTCAACCTTACTGCCCCCGGGCCCGTGACAGGCGAGAACGTAGGCAACACCACAGGCGCGGCGCCTGATGTAACCCCATCAGTTCAGCCCGACACGGGCGTGTCCGCCGTAACGCCACCCGTCCCTTCAGCTACTGCACCCGAACCCGCAACAAAGCCAAAAGCTGTCGAGAAACCGGCAGCCAAGCAAGAACCCAAGGCTGCTGCGGAACGTACCGACGACGGATCAGTCGCCATTGCATTACTGGAAGGCCGCACCCCAAGTAAGTCGACGAAGCCAGCCAGCAAGGGTAATTTCACCCTGCAGATCGCGGCTTACACCAGCGACAAAGATGCTCAGACTCGCCGTGAACGACTTGTGGCGGCGGGCGTGACCAACACCTATGTCGAGAACGCAGTGTCTGGCGGCAAGACAACGTATCGCTTGCGCGTTGGGCCCTTTCCTACACGTGAAGCAGCTCAGGCCGCCCAAGCTCGTCTACGTGCGCTGGGTTACGACAACGGATTTATCTCCACTAAGTGACCAGTTTCGACTATATCGTGTTGGCAATCCTCGGGGTGTCAGCATTACTGGGTCTGCTGCGGGGCCTCGTCAAGGAAGTGCTCTCGCTTATTGCCTATGTGGTCGCATTTCTTGCAGGCATCTGGTGGGGGCCCACTGTTTCGATATGGCTGACCCCCTATATTGAAAACTCTTTATTGCGTACCGGCGTTGCCTACGGCGCAGTATTTGTGATCGTGTTATTGCTGGTTGGTCTTGTGAACATCACCTTGGGCACGCTAATCAAAAAAACCGGACTTACTCCCGCGGATCACGGCCTTGGCGCCATGTTCGGGTTGATGCGCGGTGCACTGGTGGTGCTTGTACTGGTTGGCCTTGCCGGTTATACCGACTTGCCCAAAGAAACATGGTGGCAAGATGCCCGCTTGTCGCGGACGGCGGTAATGAGCATTCAGCAAATCAAACTGCTATTGCCGCCATCTCTGGCGTCATGGTTACCCTATTGATCGAACTCACAGGAACAGAAAAATGTGTGGAATAGTTGGTGTCGCTGCGTCCGGCCCCGTAAATCAATTGATTTACGATAGTCTTCTGTTGCTGCAGCACCGCGGCCAGGATGCTGCCGGAATTGCGACTTCGCACGACCAGTTTTTTAATATGTACAAGGCGCATGGTCTCGTGCGCGATGTATTCCGCACGCGCAACATGCGATCTTTGCCAGGTAACTGCGGCTTGGGGCAGGTAAGATATCCCACTGCTGGCTCCAGCGATAGTGTCGACGAAGCGCAGCCTTTTTACGTTAATGCCCCATTTGGCATTACTTTTGTCCATAACGGCAATTTGACCAACTGGCGCGAATTACGGGAAGCACTGTTCAAGGTCGATAGGCGCCATATCAATACGAACTCCGACTCCGAAGTGCTGTTGAATGTCTTTGCCAATGAACTTCAGTTAGCAGCCAACGGCGGTTCACTCGATGAAGACGCAATTTTTGCCGCGGTATCGTCGGTGCACAGACGTGCCAAGGGCGCGTACGCCGTCATTGCGCAGATCGCCAATTACGGAATGGTCGCTTTCCGTGATCCGTATGGCATTCGGCCATTATGCTTGGGTTCGATTACCACTAGCAGCGGCACTGAATGGATGCTCGCTTCCGAGTCTGTCGCCTTGACCGGCTGCGGCTTCACACTCGTGCGCGACGTTGAGCCCGGCGAAGCCATTTTCATCGATCTGGACGGCAATATGGTCAGCCGCCAATGCGCTGACAATCCTGCACTGACACCGTGCGTATTCGAGTACGTCTATTTTGCCCGTCCCGATACGCTGATGGATGGCGTTTCGATCTACGATGCGCGCCTTAATATGGGTGAATATCTGGGCGATAACGTGGCCAAGACACTACGTTTGGGCGAGATCGACGTCGTAATGCCAATTCCGGATTCATCCCGTCCATCGGCCATGCAACTTGCGGCTAGATTAGATCTAAGCTATCGGGAAGGCTTCATCAAGAACCGGTACATTGGTCGAACGTTCATTATGCCGGGCCAGGCGGTGCGCAAAAAATCCGTACGCCAAAAGCTCAGTGCAATCGACATGGAGTTTCGGGGCAAAAATGTATTATTGGTCGATGACTCGATCGTGCGCGGTACAACCAGCCGGGAAATCGTTGACATGGCCCGCGCGGCCGGCGCCAATAAGGTTTATTTTGCGTCTGCGGCACCCGCCGTTCGCTTTCCGAATGTTTATGGGATTGACATGCCGACCCAAAACGAACTTATTGCTACCGGGCGGGATACCGAACAGGTCGCGCGCGAGATAGGCGCGGACGGCTTGGTTTACCAGGAATTGTCTGACTTAGAGCAGTCAATTCGGGACCTAAACCCGAAAATGAAGGATTTTGAGTCATCCTGCTTCAACGGCCGTTACGTTACAGGCGACATCGACGCAGCGTATCTTGAACGCCTAAGTTTGACTCGGGGACTGCGGCCGGCTGCAGGCGAAATGGCGACCAGCTCAGCCGAACAGTAAATGTAAGGCGTCTCACACTCCTTACATAAACGTTAGGGAGACGCAATTGGGTTTCGTCTATAGATTGGTTTCCAGGTTGCTCCCACTACTGTTGTCTGTCTTTGTCGTTACTTGTTCAGACAGTGTCGTGGCGCAGGAAGCCTTTTTGTGGTTTATCGAAGGGCGGCCGACACCCCAGGCTTTCGAAGCTGTAGATATCCTCCGCACTGCTCAGCTCGATGGTCTGGAGCCTGACGATTACAACGCCGCAACGCTAGATCTGGGCGTTAGGTCCGCCTCTCGCGGCGCGGTTTTGCCGGAACCGGCGGTCGTGCAATTAGAAGCTGCATTAAGCGCTGCCATGCAGCGCTACCTTTCTGATCTGCACAATGGCAGACTCGACCCGCGTCAGGCTCAGCAATTCACCCGCCCTGAACCGCGATACTTCGATCCAGCGGTTTATCTTAGGAATGCTGTCATAAGCGGAGACCTGACTGTCGCGGTCCGACAGGCAGCACCGCAAATACCTCAGTACGAGAGCCTGCGAAAGGCGTTGGTTTTCTACAGCGGCCTGGTCGGTCACTCTGCCTGGCTTGCCGACCTCGCTTCCCCTTTACAAGGGAAGGTGGCGCCGGGCCAGACCTATGCGGGAATCGATGTATTGGTGCGCCGGCTTATCGCGACAGGCGATCTGCCTCCTGGAACGATTGCACCGCCAGCTTATGAAGGGACGCTAATCGATGGTGTCCGCGCATTTCAAGAGCGCCATGGCCTGCCACCGGACGGCATTCTCAGTAATGCAACATTCCAGCAACTGAACCAAACACCCGCGCAGCGTCTGCGTCAAATTCAACTAACAATGGAACGTTTGCGCTGGACGCCAGTTATTGAGGGCCCGCGCATGATAATCGTAAATATTCCAGAATTCGTTCTTCGTGCCTATGAAGTACAGGAACGTCACCAGAATGTTGTAACAGAAATGAGGATTATCGTCGGTCGGGCCTTAGACACACGTACGCCGGTATTCAACGAGCAGATGCGTTTCATCGAATTCAGTCCATATTGGAACGTGCCGCGATCGATTGCGCGCTCCGAAACCATCCCTCGCCTGCGCCGGGACCCAGCTTATTTTTATCGACAAGGTTTTGAATTGGTGTCGGCTCGCGGCGAAGTAATAAAGGGGCTGAGTGGCGAGAGTCTTGACGCGCTTCAGCGGGGCGAGTTGCGTATACGCCAGCGACCAGGACCGAACAATGCACTGGGTGATATCAAGTTTATCTTTCCGAACGACCAGAATATCTATCTGCACCATACCCCAACTCCGAAGCTTTTTGATCAATATCGCCGTGACTTCAGCCATGGATGTATCCGGGTCGAGAATCCGGTCGCATTGGCGAAATTTGTCCTGCATGATGATCCCAAATGGACGGAAGAGCGGATCCTTGAAGCCATGCATAGCGGAAAATCCCGAACGATCCGCCTTGATCAGCCGTTGCCCGTATTGATTGCTTACAGCACGGTAGTGGTCAAGAATGATAAGGTTTATTTTTTCCCGGATATATACGGCCATGACGATCTGCTGGACAAAGCATTAAGCCAGCGAATTCGGGCTAATTCTTATTCAACCCTAGTTCGCTGACAGGTGAGGATGCCATGAGGCGTCATCAGCGCTTATCTACTATGACTAAATTGTTTGCGCCTTCCCGGCGCATTTTCCTTCGAAACTCGGCGAAACTGGCGTTGGCTGGCGGAAGCCTGCCATTTGCGTCACGCGCATTCGCTACGACTTCGCCACGCAGCGTGGCTTTGGACCACACCCACACGCGCGAGAAAGTCACGTTGGTTTATGCCCGTGGAAACCGATATCTTCCCACTGCACTTGAGCGCCTAAACCATTTTTTACGCGATCATTACACCGGCGATGTTGGTACGATAGACCCGCAATTGTTCGACATTCTTCACCAGATTACTCTGTCACTTAGCGCCCGTCAGTCATTTCAAGTGATATCCGGCTATCGGTGTCCTGCGACCAATAATCGTCTACGTGCGACCGGAGGTGGTGGGGTGGCCAAACGCAGCTTGCACATGGACGGTAAGGCGATCGATGTACGTTTGCCCGGTGTACCGCTTGCCGAATTACGCGACGCAGCCTTATCTTTGCAGGCCGGAGGGGTCGGATTCTATCCGTCGGACCAGTTCGTGCATATTGACACGGGCAGGGTGCGTCGCTGGTGATTTAAATTCGCGCTGAACCGCAATCGTCAATACATATGCTGTCCGCCGTTCATTGCTACATTCGCACCGGTCATAAAGCCCGCCGAATCGCTGCATATGAACGCAACCAATGCGGCAATTTCTGACGGTTGTCCCAGACGTCCGATGGGGATTTGGGTGATCACTTGTGATTTCAACACATCCTGGGGTACCTTCGCCACCATAGGGCTATCCAAGTAGCCTGGTGAGACTGCATTTACAGTAACCCCTTTGCGGGCGACTTCCAACGCCAGCGATTTCGTAAAGCCGTAGATGCCAGCTTTGGCAGCGGAATAATTACTTTGCCCGAAAGCTCCCTTGCTACCATTGACCGAGGAAATATTAACGATGCGACCCCATCCCCGCTCGACCATAGCGTCGCAAAATGGTTTGGTCATATTGAAGACCGAATCCAGATTGCTGCGCAAAACTGCGGCCCAGTCTATCGGGGTAAGCTTACGGAACGTCGCATCGCGGGTGATTCCCGCATTGTTCACCAAGATATCGACATCTTGGCCATCGGCGCTGATCAGTTCCGCGCAGGCTGCACACGAGTCATAACTGGTGACGTCTACGGGATAAGCCGTAAAGTCGTACCCAGCCTGTGCTCGCGAAGCCAACCATGACTGGACTTCCTTTTTTCCTGGGGAATGGGTTAGCAGTACAGTATGACCGGCATCGTGCAAAGCCTTGGCAATGGCTTCTCCGAGGCATCCCATTCCCCCGGTAACTAGCGCTGTGCGATGAGTCGACATGATTAACCCCTTATCATTTTTCCAAAACATAGCGGCCCGGTGCTGAACCGCTTTCGCCGTAACCTTGTTGTGGAGCGCCTATTGGCGGGGGTGCAACCAAGGAACCTGAGCGGGCATTGAGCCACGCTATCCAGCACGGCCACCAAGAGCCGTCGTGTTTAGGCGCTGCGAGCAACCATTCTTCGGGTCCTAGATAACTGTCGCTAATTTTGCGTGTCAGGGTTTGGTAATGACGGTCGTGGTGACCGGGTTCATTAACTACGCCGGCATTATGGCCTCCGTTAGTCAGAACGAAGGTGACCTCGGCGCGCGTGAGGAGATGAATCTTGAAAACAGAGCGCCATGGAGCGACGTGGTCGGTCACAGTGCCCAGGCAAAATATGGGGACTCGGATGTCGGTCAGGGCTACCGGGCTACCGCCCATCGGATATCTGCCTTCCGCGAGATCGTTGTTCAGGAACAGGCGGCTGAGATATTGGGAGTGCATTTTGGCGGGCATGCGCGTCGCGTCCGCATTCCACGCCATAAGGTCGCTTACGGGATGGCGCTCGCCCATCAGGTACGTTTCGATGAAGGGCAACCACACCAGGTAATCCGACCGCAACAGCTCGAAGGCTCCAGCCATTTGCTCGGTCGTAAGGTAGCCAGCGTCAGCCATTCGCGCTTCGAGCAATGCTACCTGGCTATGATCAATGAAAAGGGATAATTCTCCAGGCTCGCTGAAGTCGGTCTGAGCCGCCAACAATGATATCGTTGCCAGCCTTTCATCGCCATCGCGAGCCATTGATGCTGCGGCAATGCTAAGCAGAGTGCCGCCAAGACAGTAGCCTAAGGCGTGAACTTTTCTTTTCGGCACGATGGCGTTGACGGCTTGTAGCGAGGCGTCCAAACCCAACGCGACATAATCGTCCATCCCCATATCGCGTTGTGTTACATCGGGATTTTTCCATGAAATGCAGAACACGGTGTAGCCATGATCGACGAGAAATCTGATCAGCGAGTTATGCGGCGACAGATCCAAAATGTAATATTTCATTATCCAGGCAGGAACAATCAGCACCGGTTCGGGATGAACCTTTTTGGTTGTTGGTGTGTACTGAATAAGCTCCATTAACGTATTGCGCAAGACAACCTTTCCCGGTGTCGCAGCTATGTTTTGTCCGACGGCGAAATTTTCCGAGCCATAGGGCCCTCGGTGTGCCGCCTGCCGCGAAAAATCGTCCATTGCAAACATGGCGCCTCGCACAAGGTTGGCGCCGCGCTCTTGAAGCGTGCGCTTCAGTAATTGTGGATTCGTCGCCAGAAAGTTGCGCGGAGATAACGGTTTAAGGAGTTCTCGAGCGGCAAAGCCAACCACATGCGCATGATGCGGCGAAAGTCCCCGTACATCGGTGGTCGCTTCTGTCCACCATTGCTCGGACAGCAAGTACGATTGATACAGCAAGTTATAGGGCCAATTCTGCCATTCAGCCGCCGCGAAACGCCAGTCTGACTGGGGAGTTTGGGCAGTACCAACTGACTGTGGGGGCAGCCAGGGAAGCGAGGGCATTGCCTCGGCCACTACGCCATGAAAATATTGCGAGAGCAACAGATTTTGTGCTATCGCCATTTCTGCTAGTTCAAGCTGCTTGCCTGGCGCTGCAGCCAGGTGGGTCGCCCAGTCTATAAAGCTTATAAGGGCCAACGTTGGCGACAGTGATCCCGTGACGCGTGAAATGGCCGCATGTAGCCGCTGATCAAGTTCGTCGGCAGCATTTTCACGAAGAAACGAATGAAAGCTCATATTTAACCTTTTGCGAGATTAGAGCCAGAGTCGTGCCCGATTCTTCCCAGCGTAGGCGCTTCCGTGCTGAACGGCAAAAAACCTTTCTATCTATGCAGTTTGTAATCCTATGAAGGCTATTATGGCAACAGGCACGGTTGCGACATGACGACATGCCGCTGAGTGCCAGGCATGCTATTTCTTTGTTGACAGCATTAACGCTGCCAGGGCCAGGATGCCCGTGATAACGAAAAGCCCAAGACCCCACAGTGCATACTCGAGCCCGAGAAAACTTACTTTTGCGTCCATGCATGTAGCAAAAATTCCGAATAGCCAGGGTATGTTGGCATCCAGTCCACTTCTTACCATGAAACGGTCGGCGAGCGTCATGTCGCAGGAAAACATATTTGCAGCGACGGAATATTGGTACCATGCGGCAATTACGCCGCCTGCGCTAAGCGCGGCGGCCACCAACGCAGCACCTTTGCTGGCGATAGGCCAACGCCGGCCCCACAAAAGACCAAGCCAGCAAACGGCGGCAATAAGCAGAAAAATAAAACGCTGGAAAACGCACCAAGCGCAAGGCCGCATGTCAAACATATGTTGGGAAACTAAGGCGACCGCTACGGCGCCGACGCAGAGAAGGGCAATAATGTGCAGCAGCCTGGATGTACCGTTCGTCATGAAAGGTCCTGTGGAATGGTTAAAGATTTGCGACGATGTGAATTTCGTCCCGATGTGCCGTAATGAAATCCTTTACGCGGTGTGATCAAAGACCCATAGCGGCGGCCTCGCGCATAAGGCCCAGCAATAATTCGCGCGCACCGTCCCACATAATTTGGACCCCCAAGCACAATAAAATAAATGCAGACAGGCGCATCAATACGGCCGTCCCATTCGAGCCCAATTTATAAAGAAACTGGGCGGCGAACTTAAGGCAAAAATAAACGACCAATGAGGCAACGGAGATGGCTACTAAAGAACCAGTCAGGTTTAGAGCGATATCCGCCTTGCTTTCGGCATGCAAGGTCGCGCCTACAGTGATCGCTGCCGAAAGGGCGCCTGGACCGCAAATCATGGGAAAGGTCAAAGGATAGAATGCCTTGGACCGCACCTGATCGAATGTGTAAGCTTCAGCCATATTTTGCGCATGTTGCGCATCGTAGTCCGAAGCGCTTACCAGCCGCCATGCGGTTGCGACAACCAGCAGGCCACCCCCTACACGAATAATCGGTAAAGAAATTCCAAAAAAAACCAATACTAAGTTGCCCGCAATCATTGCGATTGCCAGCATCAGGCATATATTAATGGCCACCCGCTGAGCCAGTTGGGTTCTTGCGTTGGTACTTGCCCCTTCGGTCAGGGTAAGAAAAATGGGCGCGACTGCAGGCGGGTTCAGTATCGGCAGCAAAGTCGCCAGAGCGAACAGGAAGCTGCGGCCGAAGTTTATTACCAGATCGTTAAAGGCCATATTGCTCTACTTCAAGGTAAAAGAGAGAGAAATTCAGTGACTGGCACTGTCGAGCGTAGCAAGAATATCGCGTTCAAATTGTAGCTGGGCTCTGGGGTGGCCAAGAACATCGCCCTCGATGATGAATATATCTTCAGCGCGGTCACCCAATGTAAGAACTTTGGCCATCTTCAGGTCAATTGAATGCGCCGCAAATACCTGTGCCAGACTGTAGAGCAATCCGGGCCGGTCTGATGCCGTCAGGGATAAACGCCACGATGTACTGCGTTCATCGGGCTGCAATTCGACATTGGGAATAATCGGGAAGACTCTGGAGCGACGCGAGCCGGTTCGCTTCTCGGTAAAACCGAGAGTGCGTTCGTTGGTTTTGTCGGGGGCTTGTCTTAGCCGCTCGTTCAGTTCATGCTCTACTAACGACGCATGCGAGCGGAAATCTTTCTCGTGTGCGGGTAAAAGAACAACGAAGCTGTCAAGCGCCCAACCGTGATGGGTGGTATGAATGCGGGCATCTTGAATGCTTAAGCCGCGCCGATCGAAATAGCGGCATATCGTAACGAAGAGTTCTTTAATGTCCTGTGTATAGACCATTACTTGGAGCGCTTCGTTTTGCCCGATTACTCGGGCCTTGACCACCGGATCAGGTGAATTCACGCGATAATAAAGGTGGCGCGTATGCCAGGCGATTTCACTGGCCTCATGGCGCAAAAAATAAGCAATATCCAGCTGACTCCAGAAAGCTTCACGGCTTTCGTCGCGCAGGCCCATCAGCCGAATCTCATTGGCCGCAATTTCTTTGCGCTGGGCCAGCACCGTCCGGGTGTCGGGCTGCGATCCGCCCAGGACAGACAGTGTCAATCGATACAAATTTTCAAGCAGTTTACCTTTCCAGGAGTTCCATACCGTTGGGCTGGTGCCCCGGATGTCGGCGACCGTTAGCAAGTACAAGGCGGTAAGATGTCGCTCATCTCGTACACAATAGGCGAAATCGCGAATGACGTCCGGGTCGCTAAGGTCTCTTTTCTGGGCAACCATAGACATCGTTAAATGTTGCCGCACCAAAAACTCAACGAGTTCGGCATCATCGCCCTCAATACCATGGTCCTGGCAGAAACGCCTTGCGTCGATCGCTCCTAGTTCGGAATGATCGCCGCCCCGGCCTTTGGCAATATCATGAAAAAGAGCCGCGACATAAAGCAGCCAATTTCCATCGAAATCGGCGATCAATTGGCTGGCCAACGGATACTCTTGCGCATGCTCTGGCATCGTGAAGCGGCGCAAGTTGCGCACCACCATCAGTATGTGCTGATCCACAGTGTAAGCGTGGAAAAGATCGTGCTGCATTTGGCCGACAATATGCCGGAACACCGGAAGATAGCGCGGCAATATATTTAACATCGTCATGCGCCGCAGGGCGTGAACAATTCCGCGCGGTTGTTGCAGTATCTGAATAAATTGATGGCGATTTACCGGATTCTGCCGGAACTGGGAATCGATACGGCGCCGGGCATGCCACATGGCGCGCAATGTCTGTGCCGACATTCCCAGTAACTCCGGACGCTCCTGCATGACCAGAAAGGCTCGAAACAGCAGGGCGGGATTGCGTTCGAAGCTGTCCTCGCGCCGAATGTCGAGCCGTCCACGCACCATGCAGAAATCATCATCGATGATATGCACTCTGGCATCCGGAGACGGAAACAGAAGCTCTTCCAGGCTTTGCAAGAGAATGGTGCTAAGTTGGCTGACCACCCGCGCAGCCCAATAATACCGCTGCATCAGTATTTCGCTCGGCCGGCGATTTTTAACCGCCTCAAACCCATAGATTGCCGCAAGAGCGGGTTGCAAATCGAACAGCACACGATCTTCGCGACGGCCAGCCAGTAAATGAAGCTCTATGCGCAGGCGTTTAAACGCCATGTCGGCACGCCTCAAGGCGCGAAACTCAGTGGCTGTTAAGAGATCGGTGCGGGCGACCTCGCGCCACGTGCGCCCCAGGCCCGCTGCCTGGGCGAGCCACAAGATGACTTGCAGATCGCGCATGCCCCCTGGAGCCTCTTTGCAATTCGGCTCTAGCGCGTAGGGCGTATCTTGATGACGCGCATGGCGTTGCTGCATTTCGGCGCGTTTTGCCTGGAAGAAGGTTTGCACATCCATTTGATTGCGCATGACTTCACCTAGACTCGCCAGCAATGCCTTGTCGCCCACCAGCCAACGTGCTTCCATCAGGGCGGTTTCAACCGTGATGTCGTTGGCAGCTTCGCGTTGACAATCTTCTATGGTCCGGACGCTATGGCCCGGCTCGATGCCGAGATCCCACATCGCTGCGACCAGCGATTCAATCATGAGAGTGTCGCCTGGCCCGGGGGGCTCGCGCAGCAATATAAGAACGTCTACGTCCGAATAGGGGTAGAGTTCGCCACGTCCGTAACCGCCTACCGCCGCAAGCACTGCTCCAGCGGGAAGCGGATGCAATCGCACGAGTTCACGCAGGGTCTGATCGGTGATCCGTCGCAATGCCGTGAGCAGAAGTTCGGGGCGCAGCCTTTCGCGAAAACCTCGTATTGCTTCATTACGCCTTTCCGCCAACTGGCTGCGCAACAGAGTTACGGTTGGCGCATGCATATTGTTTTTGTAGAAGGTGTTTCTGTCGAAGGGAATCAGGCCACCGAAATAAATGGAGGTGGTGCGGGCATTTTTTCTGAAACAGTAAGAATTTCGTAGCCGGTGTCAGTCACCAGGATGCTGTGCTCCCACTGAGCAGACAAGCTATGGTCGCGCGTGACGACGGTCCAGCCGTCGGCAAGCGTACGAATTTCTTTGCGCCCGGCGTTGATCATGGGTTCAACGGTGAAAATCATACCTGGCTGCAGTTTAACGCCGGTACCTGGCTTTCCGTAATGCAAGACCTGAGGATCCTGGTGAAATTTTCGACCGACTCCGTGACCACAGTACTCGCGCACCACGGAAAATCCATTTTTTTCAGCATGGACCTGGATGGCATGACCGATGTCTCCGAGCGTTGCGCCTGGACGAATTTGCTCGATACCCAACCACATGCATTCGTAAGTCGTTTCGGTAAGGCGCCTGGCTAATATGGAAGGCTCGCCGACGTAGTACATACGGCTCGTGTCGCCAAACCAGCCGTCCTTGATCACCGTGACATCGATATTCATGATGTCACCGTTCTTGAGCGTCTTCTCACCGGGAATGCCGTGACAAATCACATGATTGACTGATGTACAGATCGCCGCGGGGAAAGGCGTGTACCCGGGCGGCGCATATCCCACGGTGGCTGACTCGACTTTGAGTTCATTGGTGATGAAATCCACGCACAAACGGTCCAGTTCGCCAGTTGTGACACCCGCACGGACGTGCGGTGCGAGGAAGTCGAGGGTGGCGGCGGCGGCCTGGCAGGCTGCGCGCATTTTGTCGAGATCCGTGGGATCAGTAACGAGAGGACTCATGGCAACTTGAATTAGGTGTGATAAAAATAGTAGAATTATAGGCTTTCTTAAATTTCCTTTAAGAAAGGAGTGAATCAGAAAGGCTTTACGGGGCACCTATTATAAAGCTTGCCCAAAGCAGCTTTTCTTGTCATTCCAAAATCGCGTGCCTGGTTAACACAGGGTGTTTGGTGTACTGAATGCGTTTATATACGCAGCTTTCATCGAATGCAGACTTGGCACAAGACTAAACCCTCGGAGAATATTATGTCGTTAATGCGCGAAATGCTTGAAGCCGGTGTCCACTTTGGTCACCAGACCCGTTACTGGAACCCCAAGATGGCGCCGTTCATCTTCGGTCACCGTAACAAGATTCACATTATCAACCTTGAACAAACTGTCGTTAAATACCAGGAAGCGGCCAAGTTTGTGCGCCAGATCGCCGCTCGCGGCGGCAATGTACTGTTTGTGGGCACCAAGCGCGCAGCCCGCGAACTGGTCGCGGCTGAAGCTGCACGTTGCGGCATGCCTTACGTCGACAGCCGTTGGTTGGGCGGCATGATGACCAACTTCAAAACGGTCAAAAGCTCAATCAAACGTCTGAAAGAAATGGAAGCTCAGCTTGCCGATGGCGCTACCGAGCGCATGAGCAAGAAAGAAGGCTTGATGTTCGATCGCGAACTCGAGAAGCTCAATAAGGCAATCGGTGGCATCAAAGACATGAACACCTTGCCAGATGCTCTGTTCGTTATCGACGTCGGCTATCACAAGATCGCCATCGCCGAAGCCAAGACTCTGGGTATTCCAGTGGTTGCTGTTGTCGATACCAACCACTCGCCAGACGGCGTTGAGTACATCATTCCGGGTAACGACGACTCGGCCAAAGCGATTGCGTTGTATGCTCGCGGTATGGCCGATGCTGTGCTGGAAGGCCGCGAACAGAACCTTAACGGTCTTGTCGAAGAAATTGCAGAAGGCGACGAGGAATTCGTCGAGGTCGAGCAAGAGCGCGAATAAGCGTATGTTGTGCCCGACTATTCTTTAGTCCGGGTTCCGGCCGCTGACTGTCACAAGCAGGGCGGCCGATTGCATCGTTATGCACCTGCCCCGGCTATGCCGGGGTGTGTTTTAGTGAACTGGAGAAAAAAAGTGGCTCAAATTACCGCATCTATGGTTAAAGAATTGCGCGAGAAAACCGACGCGCCCATGATGGAATGCAAAAAAGCACTGACCGAAGCCGACGGCGATCTGGCCCGTGCTGAAGAAATTCTCCGCGTTAAACTGGGTAACAAAGCCAGCAAGGCATCGACTCGCGTAACCGCTGAGGGCCTGATTGGCTTGTATATCGCTCCTGACAGCAAGAGCGGCACTGTCGCTGAAGTCAACTGCGAAACCGACTTCGTCGCCAAGAACGATGACTTCATCGGCTTCATCAATAGCGTGGCTCAGCTCATCACCGAAAAGAATCCCGCCGACGTGGCCGCCCTTGCAGAGCTGCCTATGGGCGAAGGCACTGTCGAGTCGACCCGCGCAGCACTGGTCGGCAAGATCGGCGAAAACATTTCCATACGTCGTTTCCAGCGTTTCGAAACGGCTGATAAGCTTGCCAGCTACGTACATGGCGGAAAAATCGGCGTTTTGGTCGATTTCGCAGGTCCTGACGAAGTCGGCAAAGACGTGGCTATGCACATTGCCGCCACCAAGCCAAAGGCGCTCGACGCCAATGGTGTTTCGCCTGCCGATATCGCCGCAGAGCGCTCGGTTGCCGAACAAAAAGCTGCCGAGTCTGGCAAGCCTGCGGAAATCGTGTCCAAAATGGTCGAGGGTTCAGTCCAGAAATTTTTGAAAGAAGTCACATTGCTTTCACAGCCCTTTGTTAAAAACGACAAGCAATCCATTGAGCAGATGCTCAAGGAAAAGGGCGCAAAGATCTCCAGCTTTGCTTTGTATGTCGTCGGTGAAGGCATCGAGAAAAAGTCTGAAGACTTTGCTGCGGAAGTCGCCGCTGCGGCCGCCGGCACTGCCTGATTCTCGTTAAGTAAAAAGTTGGACTTGCGCAACCGCGTAAGTCCGACTCTGGCTTACACTTTCGTTGGACTGTTTCACCTAGGATCCTACCTATGACCACCAGATCGTATAAGCGCGTTCTTCTCAAACTTTCCGGCGAAGCGCTGATGGGGGAAGACGCCTTTGGGATCAATCGCGCAACGATTTTGCGCATGACCGAAGAAATAGCCGAAGTAGCCGCCATGGGCGTGCAACTGGCAATTGTGATCGGTGGCGGGAATATTTTTCGGGGTATTGCTCCCGGAGCTCAGGGCATGGATCGGGCCACGGCCGATTACATGGGCATGATGGCGACCGTCATGAATGCGCTTGCACTTCAAGATGCTCTTAAACATCGCGGCATCGACACTCGCGTGCAGTCAGCCCTGAACATCGATCAAGTCGTCGAACCTTATATTCGCCCCAAGGCTTTACGCTACCTCGAAGAGGGTAAAGTCGTCATTTTTGCCGCCGGAACCGGTAATCCTTTTTTTACGACTGATACTGCCTCGGCGCTACGTGGTGCTGAGATCGGCGCCGAGATCGTTCTTAAGGCCACCAAGGTCGATGGTATATACAGCGCCGATCCAAACAAGGATCCCACCGCTACCAGGTATACCCGCATCAGTTTCGACGAGGCAATTGTGCGCCGGCTCGAAATCATGGATGCCACAGCATTCGCCTTATGTCGCGATCAAAAGCTCCCCATCAAGGTTTTTTCGATCAACAAGGCAGGCGCTCTTAAACGCGCTTTGACCGGCGAAGACGAAGGCACGTTGGTACACGTTTGAATAAAGGAGTAGTAATGAGTCTATCTGA
Organism: uncultured beta proteobacterium; assembly: GCA_963706785.1. GTDB lineage: Bacteria > Pseudomonadota > Gammaproteobacteria > Burkholderiales > Burkholderiaceae_B > Pollutimonas. The sequence continues at coordinate 755,092 of CAVPNJ010000002.1, read as the reverse complement.
GGTCAGAAAATCGACCGAAACTCGAATGATCAAGTCGCTTGAAGCACTCAAGCTGAGCTTGTCGAAAATTCGCACCGGTCGCGCTCATGCGGGCATACTCGATCACGTGACTGTTGAATACTACGGTTCACCCGTCCCGATCAGCCAGGTCGCTAATGTAAACCTTGTCGATGCACGCACCATCAACGTGCAGGTCTGGGAAAAAAACATGGCCGGCCCAGTCGAGAAGGCTATACGCGAGTCTGATCTCGGTCTGAATCCTATTTCGATGGGTGACAGTATCCGTGTGCCTATGCCCGCCCTTACCGAAGAGCGTCGTCGCGACCTAACCAAGGTAGTCCGCACCGAAGGCGAGGACGCCAAGATCGCGGTACGTAACCTGCGTCGCGATGCCAACGATACTCTTAAAAAATTGGTCAAGGACAAGGAAATTTCGGAAGATGACGAGCGACGCATGCAAGAAGACGTTCAGAAGCTTACCGATAAGCATGTCGCCGAAATAGATAAGATGGTCATACAGAAGGAAGCCGAGATCATGACGGTTTAGTACCGTCTCCGATGCCGGAATATTCCTCATGCTAAGCAGCACGACTCTGGCTGTACCTGATTGTACAGACGTCCCGCGCCACCTTGCCATTATCATGGACGGCAACGGCCGCTGGGCGACTAAGCGCTTTCTGCCGCGAACCGCCGGGCATATACGCGGGGTGCAGGCAGTAAGGCGCGCTGTCGAAACTTGCGGTAAGCTCGGCGTCGAGTATCTAACACTGTTTGCCTTCAGTTCCGAAAATTGGCGGCGGCCGAAAGACGAAGTCTCGCTGCTTATGCGACTGTTCATTCAAACACTCGAAAAAGAAGTGAGCAAGCTCGAACAGCAGGGCGTGCGTCTGCGAATTGTGGGTGATCTGTCGCCGTTCGAACCCAAGCTTCGCGACCTGATACGGTTGGCCGAGCAACGAACAGAGCACAACGATGCCCTCAATCTGACTATCGCCGCAAATTATGGCGGACGATGGGATATTCTTCAGGCCATGCGACGCTTGCTTCTCGCGCGCCCCGAACTAGCCAGTAACCCAAATGCCATAGACGAATCGCTATTAAGCGAACACTTGTCCATGGCCTATGCGCCCGAGCCCGACCTTTTTATCCGTACCGGCGGCGAACAACGAATCTCCAATTTTCTAGTCTGGCAGCTCGCCTATACTGAGCTCTATTTTTCGGATGACTATTGGCCCGATTTCGGTGCCCCGGAAATGGAAGCCGCATTCGAGTGGTATCGTACCCGGGAACGTCGATTTGGGCGCACCAGCGCCCAGGTGGCAAAACGAATCTGAACACGGGAGTTCCTATGTTGAAGCAACGCGTCATTACGGCGATTGTATTGCTTGCTGTATTGCTGGGAACGTTGCTTGCGCCTGGCCCATGGCCGCTTGTTGTGCTGCTGACCATCCTCGCAGCCTGCGCTTTGTGGGAATGGCTTCGGCTTACCTGGCCCAGTCAACCTACTTCAGCCCCAGTCACGCTCGCCATTTTGTTGGCAGTCGGTCTATCGGCGGTGGCATACCAGTGGTTGGCGCCAAACCCCGCTCAGTGGTCTCTTCAGCTTCAATCTTTTATCAATCACGGACTGCTTCCCGTGGTGGCTCTTCTGTGGATATTCATGGCTTCCGGCATGGTATTCCAAGGCCATGCCTCAAAGCGCTCGGGCGGAAGCTGGTTGAGCATATTCGGTGTTCTTGCAATTGCTGCAGTGTGGGCTGCGTTGGTACAACTGTTCCTGACGCGTGGCGCGTGGTTCCTGGTTTCCCTGCTGGCGCTTATCTGGATCGCCGATATCGCTGCCTACTTTACGGGCAAGGCAATCGGCAAGCATAAGCTCGCGCCTAAAGTAAGTCCGGGAAAGACTTGGGAAGGTGCTATGGGCGGCGTACTTGGGCGCTGCCGTATGGATTCTTGCAACGGCATACTGGCCTGGTAGTTTTGGCGCCGTCCTGTCAGAGCAATGGCCATGGTGGCTGGTGCTGGCCTTAGCTGTTTTCCTTGCCGCCATTTCTATCGTCGGCGACCTGTTTGAGTCTTTACTGAAACGTCGTGCCGGTGTAAAGGATTCGAGCCAATTGCTGCCCGGTCATGGAGGCGTCTATGATCGCATCGATGCGCTATTGCCCGTGGCTCCGATCGCATTACTACTGACCGGAGTCTGGCTTTGATGAAGGTACAACAGGTATGCGTTCTGGGTTCTACTGGCTCGATCGGTGAAAATACACTGGACGTCATATCCAGACACCGTGAAACCATTTCCATCTATGCTCTCAGCGCGTTCAGCCGCATCGAAAGATTAGCGGTGCAGGCTCGGGAAACTGGCGCCAAGGTGGTAATCGTGCCGAACGATGCCGCCCGCGTCCGATTTTTGCAGGCCTGGGCCGGGCCAGCGGCAGTTCCCGAGATCAGGGTAGGGCAACAAGCCTTAGCCGACACGGCAGCCGAGGCACCCGTTACGACGGTAATGGCAGCAATAGTCGGAGCAGCAGGATTGCCCGCCGCTCTTGCTGCGGCTAAGGCTGGTAAACGGGTCTTGCTTGCCAACAAAGAGGCCTTGGTAGCAGCCGGGGGCCTATTTATGCAGGCGGTACGCGAAAGCGGGGCCGAGCTCTTGCCCATTGATAGCGAACACAACGCGATTTTCCAATGCATGCCTCACGACGGGACGAGCGACGGCGCCGACAACTCCTGCCAAAGGGGTTCGACGCCTGTTGCTAACCGCGTCGGGAGGGCCTTTTCGCACCACGGCCCTGGATCAACTGGCCGGCGTTACTCCCGACCAAGCCTGCGCTCATCCTAACTGGAGCATGGGACGCAAAGATTTCGGTCGATTCGGCGACCATGCTGAACAAGGGTCTTGAAGTCATCGAAGCGCATTGGCTTTTTGCAATGCCCGTCAGCCGAATTCAGGTCGTCATACACCCGCAAAGTATGGTCCACTCGATGGTCGAATACGAAGACGGATCAATTTTGGCTCAATTAGGGCAGCCCGATATGCGTACTCCCATAGCGTACGGCTTGGGATTTCCCGAGCGTATCGATAGCGGTGTAGGACTGCTCGCTCTTACCGCGTTGGGACGGCTGGACTTCGAAGAACCTGACTTTGAGCGCTTCCCCTGTTTGCGACTCTCCTTTGAAGCACTGGGAACCAGCCAGGCAGCATGCGTCGCCTTGAACGCAGCTAATGAGATTGCAGTGGACTGTTTTTTAAAACAGCAAATTCGCTATACTGAAATAGCGCGTGTCATCGAATCCTGTCTTGATCGAATCACAGGTATGCCGGCTTCGGGCCTTGATACGCTCGATGATGTGCTGGCGCTCGACGCCCATACCCGACGCATTGCTTCGGAACTCTGCCTTCTCCAAAGGCTCTGAGCGGTTTTTTCAGGAATTTCATGCTCTTCACCTTGCTCGCCTTTGCCGTTGCCCTTGGGGTGTTGATTACCTTTCATGAGCTCGGCCACTATTGGGTGGCGCGCCGTTGCGGGGTGCGAGTGCTGCGCTTCTCTGTCGGGTTTGGAAAGGTGCTTGCCCGTCGCGTAGATCGCCATGGTACCGAATGGGCCATATCAGCCATACCGTTGGGCGGCTACGTCAAAATGCTCGACGACCCTCCGCCCAACGCTTCAGCCACGCAAGCCAATGAGGCATTTAATCGCAAACCTTTATGGCAACGTAGTGCCATTGTGCTGGCAGGGCCAATAGCCAATCTTGTTCTTGCGGTATTGTTGTACACCGCTCTGGGTCTTCTTGGCTCGAACGAGCCGGCCGCTATTCTGTCGGCACCGCCGGCCAACTCCATGGCAGCGCAAGCGGGTTTCCAGTCCGGTGACCGTATAACTGCGATAAATCAAGAGAAAGTTCAGTCCTGGAGTGAGGCCCGCTGGTACTTGCTAGATGTATTGACAAGTGGCGGAGAAGTCAGTGTGCAGGTTGATACCGCCTCGGGACTGGCCAGAGAACGCCTGTTACGGCTGGCTCCCGGCACAATCGAACCGGACGGCAACGACCTTATGGCTGAGGCCGGCCTGAACCTTGCAATGCCGAGGCCACTGGTCAACCAGGTAAGCCCGGGCGGCGCCGGAGAACAGGCCGGACTGCAAAACGGCGACATTGTCGTCGCTCTGGGATCCTTGAAAGAGCCCTCGTCGGGCATGGTGGTCGCCGAGATTCAGAAAAATCCGGGCAAACCTCTACCAATCACGGTATTGCGCAATGCGGTGCCCCTGACACTTACCATTACCCCTCGCGCCGAAGCTGCGCCAGATGGCGCGCAAGTAGGCCGTATCGGAGTAATGCTCGGCGGCGACTTTCCTATGGTGACAGTCCGATATGGCGCTCTCGACAGTCTGGAAAAAGGCATTTTCCGCACCATTGATACAGCCTGGTTTTCCTTGAAGATGATGTGGCGTATGGTTCTGGGGGATGTTTCCCTGCGCAATGTCAGCGGCCCGGTTACTATTGCCGATTATGCTGGCCAAACTGCACGTCTCGGACTATCTGCTTACATCGGTTTCCTGGCGTTGATCAGTGTTAGTATCGGCGTTTTGAATTTGCTACCCATACCCATGCTAGATGGCGGCCATCTTATGTATTACGTGCTTGAGGCCGTGCGAGGCAAGCCCGTACCAGAAAAATGGCTTGAAAACGGCCAGCGCATCGGACTAGGGCTGCTGGCTGGCCTCATGGGTTTAGCTTTTTTCAATGATTTTTCACGCCTATTTAGTTGAAGGCTTTGTATCTTACAAGCTTTGTGCCTTACAATCTTCCACCATTAATTCGCCCAAGGATCGTCCAGGATGTCGTTTAGCCGGAAATTCACCTTTGCCAAGCGCGCCATGCCGGTTTTACTGGCGGCCCTGCTTATTCCCAGCCTCGCAAATGCGTTCTCACCGTTTGTGGTGCGGGATATCCAGGTTAATGGGATTCAGCGTGTTGATGCGGGCACAATATTCAGCTACCTGCCGGTCAAAGTTGGCGAGCAATTCACTGAAACTCAGGCAAGCGAAGCTATCCAGCGTTTGTACGCCACCGGCTTTTTCAGTGACGTGAAAATTGACACGGCCAATAATGTATTGGTCGTCACGGTGCAAGAAAGGCCGACGATTGCTTCGGTAAGTTTCAACGGCATGCGCGAGTTCGATGCCCCAAGTATCACGAAGTCATTGAGTCAAGTCGGTTTCGGCCAAGGCCGTGTGTTTGACCGAGCCATGCTGGAACGCGCCGAATTTGAACTTAAGCAGCAATATCTTTCCAAGGGCAAGTACGGGGTCGAGATCAATCCGATTATCACTCCCTTGCCTCGGAATCGGGTAGGGGTAAGCTTCGATATTTTCGAAGGCGACCTAGCTAAGATTAAACAAATAAATATAGTTGGCAACAAGGCGTTCTCTGAAAGCACTTTGCGGGACGAGATGGAGCTCACCGATTCCGGCATGATGACGTGGTATACGGGTACCGATAAGTATTCTCGGGAAAAGCTTGAGGGCGACACAGAACGTCTACGGTCCTTTTACCTAGACCGCGGCTATCTCGAGTATTCGTCAGAGCCGCCCCAGGTGACGATATCGCCGGACCGGCGGGATATTTTCGTTACCCTTACGGTGAACGAGGGCCAACCTTACAAACTGCGCAGCGTGAAGCTGGCAGGTGATCTACTAGGACTAGAGGACAAAATTCAGCCTCTCAGTAGTATCGCAAGCTGGCGAAACCTTCTCGGCGGCAAAGACCAACGCAACGGTAAAAGCCATCTCGGACTATCTAGGAAGCTTTGGGTTACGCGTTCGCCAACGTGAACCCAAATCCCGTGCTTGATCGCGAAACTCATGAGGCCGATCTTACGTTCTATGTAGATCCCGGCCGTCGTGTGTATGTCCGTCGAATTCAAATCGGCGGCAATACGCGCACTCGCGACGAAGTCATACGTCGCGAAATGCGCCAGCAGGAAGCTGCCTGGTACGATTCGGCAAGCATCAAGTCCTCGCGTGATCGCGTCGACCGCCTCGGCTACTTCAATGACGTCAATGTCAGCACCGCACCGGTAGCCGGTTCGCCAGATCAGGTCGACGTAAACGTCGATGTTAAAGAAAAGCCGACCGGGCTGATTAATCTTGGTGTAGGTTACGGCTCAACCGACAAGGTCATCTTGTCGGCCGGTATCAGCCAGGACAATATTTTCGGCAGCGGCAATACATTGTCCTTGCAGGTTAATACCAGCAAGACGAATCGGGCGGCCATCCTCTCGCACACCGATCCTTACTGGACCAAAGATGGCGTCAGCAAGACGACATCGCTGTACTATCGCCGCACCACACCTTACGATAGTGCCAATGGCTTCGGCGACTACGAAGTCACCGCCTCTGGCGCTGGCCTGAATTTCGGTGTACCAATATCTGAAACTGACCGCGTGTTCACCGGGGTGACGTTCGAGCACAACAAGCTTAGCAAGCTGAACCTTTTGACGACGCCGCAGGCTTACCAAGATTTCGTCAAGGAATACGGCGAATCGACGAACGCGGTCATCTTTAACCTGGGTTGGTCCAAAGACACGCGCGACAGCGCCATCGCACCGACAAAAGGCAGCTACACACGCCTGTCCGGTGACGTATCCACCATGGATCTGCGCTACTACATGTTAAGCGCGCAGCAGCAGTATTATCTGCCTTTAGGACGTTCCTACACCTTGGCGTTCAACGCCTTGGCCGACTGGGGCAAAAGCTATGGTGACAAGGCGTTCCCAGTCATCAAGAATGTCTACGGTGGCGGTATCGGTTCGGTACGCGGTTACGAAGGTGCATCCTTAGGACCGCGTGACACGCTTACCAATGATTACCTCGGCGGATCACGCCGGGTAGTAGGTAATGTACAGTTATACCTTCCGTTCCCAGGCGCAACGCGCGACCGCACTTTGCGATGGTTCCTGTTTACCGATGCGGGACAAGTAGCCAATACCAGCGGAGGTACTTGCGCCCGCGGTATTAATAACCAGTCTGAAGATCCTTGCGGATGGAAATACGCTGCCGGTATCGGTTTGTCCTGGCAATCGCCTCTAGGACCGCTGCAGCTATCTTACGGGCGCGCCCTCAATGCGAAAGAAGGTGACGACAAACAAGCCTTCCAGTTCCAAATCGGTACAGGTTTCTGATTCATGCCAATTAATGGCACAATAGCTTTTTTATCTCTGCTACTTTGCAAGGTAGATTTTTCATGAAGTCTCAATTAGTTTTAAAAGTTTCTGCTCTAGCCCATAGTATTAGCCGTTGTAATCGTGCTTTGGTTCTATCGGCAGCACTGGGCGCCAGCGCCATGGTGGCCGCACCTGTCTACGCCCAGTCAACCAAAATTGGCTTCGTGAGCACAGAGCGTATTCTGCGGGACTCCAAACCTGCCAAGGCAGCACAAGCCAAGATTGAAGCCGAATTCAAGCGCCGTGACGACGAATTGCAGAAGCTCGCAAATAGTTTGCGTACTCAGGCACAGAAATTCGACAAAGACGCTCCGGTCTTGTCTGAGTCCGATCGCGTGAAACGGCAACGCCAATTGGCCGACCTTGATTCCGATCTACAGCGCAAACGCCGCGAATTCCAGGAAGACTTCAATCGCCGTCGCAATGAAGAGTTTTCCAGCATTGTCGAAAAAGCCGATGCCGCTATCAAAAAGATCGCTGAACAGCAGAACTACGACTTGATCGTTCAAGACGCGGTAACCGTCAGCCCTAGAGTCGACATTACCGATCAGGTGATGAAAGCTTTGGGTGGCTAATATCAATGCCGGTATTGCTAGCTCCTGAACAGGCGCCAACACTGCATGAATTATTGGCCGAAGCAAACACCATCGGCCTGGATTGCATACCGGTAAACCCCAGCACCAATTCAATGCCCCGAATTAGGGGCATTGGGTCTTTGGTTTCCGCAGGTCCGGCAGAAATAAGCTTCCTCTCGAATCCCAAGCTGCGGGATCAGCTGCTCGAATGCAAGGCGGCTGCTGTCGATTATGACCAAGGCAGCGTACGATACCCTCGAACCGGGCAGCTACACCTACCATGTTGTGCTATGCAGCGAACCATACCTAATGTTTGCCTTGCTCGCGCAGTGGTTCGACCGACACCGGATCGATCGGCTGGAAACCGGTATTCATGCCACGGCCATCGTCGCGGCGTCGGCCCATATCGCGCCAGGTGCGAGCATTGGACCTTATTGCGTGATTGAAGACGGCGCATCCATAGGCCAGGGTACCCGTTTGGGCCCGCATTGCACTATCGGTGTGAATTCCGTACTGGGCCAAGACTGTCTGTTGCACGCACGCGTGACCCTTTATCACAACGTATCGGTCGGCAATCGGGCCATTTTCCATTCAGGTGTAGTCTTGGGTGCCGACGGGTTTGGTTTTGCTCCTGATCCTCATAAAGAAGCCCGGTGCCTGGGCGAAAATCGCCCAGATTGGCGGTGTGCTGATTGGCGACGATGTAGAAATCGGTGCCAATACGACGATCGATCGCGGAGCCCTCGAGAATACGGTATTGGGAAATGGCGTAAAGCTCGATAACCAGATCATGATAGGTCATAACACACGAATCGGGGATCACACAGCCATGGCGGCGTGCGTCGGCATGGCCGGCTCTACCACCATAGGCCGACGGTGTACCATAGCGGGCGCAGCGATGCTGTCGGGTCATCTTGTACTCGGCCGATGACGTCCACGTATCGGGCGGCACCGCGATTACCTCGAATATCAGCAAGCCTGGGCACTATACCGGTGTGTTCCCGTACGCGGAGCACAGCCAATGGCAGCGCAACGCCGCAGTGTTGTCACAACTAGCCCAGTTTCGGCGCCGTTTGATGGCCCTCGAAAAAAACGCAAAATAACCATGAAGTCGTACTTCGTACGATTCAAGCACGCAGGATATATCTAAGATGGAACTCGACATAAAACAAATCATGGAGCGCTTGCCGCATCGCTTTCCGATGCTGTTGGTTGACCGTGTCATTGAAATGGTACCCGGCAAGAGCATAGTGGCCATTAAAAACGTGTCGATGAACGAACCCTTTTTTACAGGTCATTTTCCCCATCATCCGGTCATGCCCGGAGTGCTCATCATTGAAGCCCTGGCACAGGCGGCGGCCCTGTTTTCATTCGAAGACAATGACGTAAAGCCCGCCGACAAGAAAATGGCGTACTACCTGGTCGGCATCGACGACGCGCGCTTTCGCCGGCCGGTCGTGCCAGGCGACCAACTGCGCCTAGAGGTCATTGCCGACCGAATCAGCCGATCCATCTGTCGATACCACGCCACGGCAACAGTCGACGGCCACCTAGTCGCCTCAGCTAAAATCATGTGTGCAATTCGTGTTTTGGAAGATTAGCAATGGCGAGCCTTATTCATCCTACGGCCGTAATCGCGGACGGAGCCCGAATTGCTGACGATGTCAGTGTTGGCCCTTATAGCGTCATCGGCGAAAACGTCAGCATAGGTGCTGGCACCATCATCGGACCTCACTGCATTGTCGACGGTTACACCACTATCGGCGCCAACAACAATTTCTATCGATTTTGTTCAATTGGCGGCATGCCACAAGATAAAAAATATTGTGGAGAACCTACCCGTCTCGAGATCGGCGACAACAACACGATACGTGAGTATGTAACCCTTAATACGGGTACTGCACAAGACGTAGGCGTTACTCGTGTAGCCGATGACAACTGGATCATGGCCTATGCACACATCGCGCACGACTGCCAGATCGGTAGCCATACCGTGATTGCGAATGGTGTCCAACTTGGCGGCCACGTTCATATTGACGACTGGGCAATCCTTGGCGGCTTGTGCGCCGTACATCAATACGTACGGATCGGTGCGCACACCATGGTGGGCGGTACCAGCACGCTTCGCCAGGATACGCCTCCATTTCTTCTTGGCGCCGGAGATCCATTTCGGCCCGTCGGCATAAACTCCGAAGGGCTTAATCGGCGCGGCTTTAGCCCAGAGGCAATTGCGGCCCTGAAAGAAGCGTATAAGTTATTGTACCGACGCAAGCTCAAAGTTGAAGAAGCGTGCGAGCAAATGCAAGCCTTGCAGCAACAAAGGCCGCTAGCCCACGAACCGTTACAGGTAATGATAGATTTCCTTGCAGCCTCTACCCGCGGCATTGCGCGATCATGACTTTACATGTTGGCATGGTGGCGGGCGAGCCTTCAGGCGATTTGCTCGCTGCCAGAGTCATACAAGGCATCAAACGCCACACTGATGACAGCCACTACGAGGGCATAGGGGGGCCGGCCATGGCCCGACAAGGGTTCCAGACCTTGCACTCTATGGATGCGCTAACTGTTTTTGGTTATGTCGACGCGCTTAAGCGCCTTCCCAGCCTGCTATCGACTTATTCCAACGTAAAAAAGCACTGGCTTGCACAGCGCCCCGATGTGTTTGTGGGCGTCGATGCACCCGATTTCAACTTGCGCCTTGAGCAACAATTGAAACAAGCCGGCATACCGACGGTGCATTTTGTGGGGCCTTCAATATGGGCCTGGCGCTATGAACGCATCCACAAGATACGCAAGGCCGTGTCGCATATGCTAGTTCTATTCCCATTCGAAGAACAGATTTATCAGAAAGAAGGCATTCCGGTTACGTATGTAGGCCATCCGTTGGCCGAGCTTATTCCTATGGAACCGGATCGTGCGGCCGCGCGCCGCTACCTGAATGTCAATGCCGAGGCTCGTGTATTAGCGTTGATGCCCGGCAGCAGGGCATCGGAAATTAAACTGTTGGGTCCACGCCTTTTGCAAGCTGTGCAAATACTGGCTAAACAAGACCCCGAACTACAAGTATTGGTTCCCATGGTCAATTCGGCACGCCGAGCCGAATTTCAGGCAATGCTGCAGGCGCATCCCATCCCAAATTGCCGTATCATTGATCAAGCTAAAACCGGTGCGCAAGGCGCAGCGGCCTTTGCCTTCGGCAGCGACGCTTCAATGTCACCTTCCACACGCGATACAACTTCGGATAGCTGGTTTGATGCGCGACCAGCAGCATGGAACGTAATGCAAGCAGCCGATGCCGTCCTTGTAGCCAGCGGCACAGCGACTCTTGAAGCGGCTTTGTTTAAACGTCCTATGGTCATTTCTTATGTGCTGTCGCCCATGATGAAACGCTTAATGGAATGGAAGTCGGGTCAGGCCAGACCTTATGTACCGTGGGTTGGACTGCCCAATGTGCTGGCCGGCGAATTCGTAGTGCCTGAATTACTCCAAGATGAAGCTACTCCGCAGGCATTGGCCGAAGCCACCTGGAAGGCTCTGACCGATAAGCCTTACGCCCGACAGCTTGAGCAGCGTTTTTCCGCCATGCACGACTCATTGTGGCGCGATACGCCCGGGCTAGCGGCAAAAGCAATTATCGAGCAGGTTAGCCGTGGAGCAGTCTGATCTTTTTCGTGGCCTTGCGCCAGTCGCAGTACATGTGGCAGGTATCGACGAGGCTGGCCGAGGACCATTGGCCGGTCCGGTATACGCTGCTGCAGTCATACTTGATCCCGCCCGCCTTATTAAGGGCCTGGATGACTCGAAAAAGCTAACCGCTTTGCGCCGCGATGAGCTCGCTATCGAGATACGCAGCTACGCTTTATCGTGGTCCATCGCCAGTGCAAGTGTAGAAGAAATCGATAGTCTTAATATTCTGCAAGCCACCATGCTGGCAATGCGCCGCGCGTGCGATGGCTTGTCGTTGAAGCCCGATAAGGCGGTGATTGATGGAAATTGTCTGCCACGCGGGCTGGGCTGCCTGGCAGAAACGGTTATAAAGGGCGATGCTACAGTGGCATCCATTTCCGCAGCATCCATTCTGGCAAAGACCGCACGCGACGCTGAGTGCCTGGTTTTACACCAGGCCTACCCCGACTACGCTTTCGATCAGCACAAGGGTTATGGCACGGCTTTGCATTTAGCACTGCTCGAGAGCCATGGGCCATGTCCAGCCCATCGACGCAGCTTCGCTCCGGTTAGACGCTTACTGATTTCGTAGCCTGTTTCGACACGCGGCGCAGCCCATGCGCTCTTTGCTTTCCGATTCAGCGAATTGATCAAGAGACACCTATATGAAGCACATCAGTTCACGCGATAATCCGGTGTACAAGCGAGCACTGAGACTGGCTAGCGGAAAACGCGAGCTTGGTGAAGACTCTGCCCATGGTGGACACCATGTTGTCCTTGAGGGCATTCATCTATGCCAAGCCTGGCTCGAGCACATCGGCCCACCGGAACAGGCTTTGTTCGATGCCGCCCGGCTGGACGATAATGCTGAATTAAAATCGCTTGCGCAAAACATTGACGCCAGATTGTGCCTCTCTTGCGAGCCACGCCTAATTAAGGCCTTGTCGCAGGTTGAGCATGGGCAGGGAGTCTGCTTCGTCGTGGCTGTTCCCGTTCCTGCTCTGCCGGAACGCATAGGCAATACCAGCTTATGGCTGGATCGAATTCAGGATCCTGGCAATGTGGGAACCTTGCTACGCACCGCAGCAGCTGCCGGCATTACCCAAGCCTACCTATCGGCGGGCTGCGCGTCGGCATGGTCGGCAAAAGTCCTGCGCAGTGCCCAGGGCGCGCATTTCGTAATGACCATCCACGAACACGCAGATCTACTTGCCTTGCAAAAACGGCTTGCGATACCGTTGGTCGCCACGGCGCTGGAAGGAGCGCGTTCCTTATACCAGACGAAACTGCCGCAGGCGTGTGCGTGGTTGTTAGGTAACGAAGGGCAGGGGGTAGACCCCGCGCTTTTAGCGGTGGCGGAAATGCGTGTTTTCGTCCCTCAAGCCCCCGGGGTCGAGTCGTTGAACGTAGCGGTGGCGGCCGGGATCTGTTTGTTCGAGCAACGACGCCAGCACTCAAACTAGATGGATGCCGGGTCGCCACGAAAAGTTTAATAAATACGGCGATCCAGTCCGACTTCGTCGAGCACCTTTGTGGAAATCTCTTCGATAGACTTGGTGGTCGTGGACAGCCATGGAATGTTTTCCATGCGCATCAAGCGCTCGGCTTCCGCGACTTCGTGCCGGCATTGCTTGATAGATGCGTACTGACTATTGGGCCGGCGTTCGTTGCGGACTTCGGCAAGGCGGGCGGGTTGAATCGACAAGCCAAATAGCTTGTTGCGATACGGCGCCAGAGTAGCGGGCAGCATGCCGCGATCAAAATCTTCGGGAATCAGTGGAAAGTTCGCAGCCTTCACAGCGTATTGCATTGCCAGATAAAGACTAGTGGGGGTCTTACCGCAGCGCGACACGCCCACGAGAATCACATCGGCCTGCTCGAGTCCGTGAATGAACTGTCCGTCGTCGTGCGCAAGGCTGAAGTTGATGGCTTCAATTCGATTGTTATATTGCTTAGATAAGCCGCCCATATGCGAACGGCCTACCGAATGACTGGACTTCATGCCCAATGCCGTCTCAATATGCTGGACAAAGGTTCCAAAGAGATCCAGAAACGTGCAGTTTGTAGATTGAATCGTTAGCGCGATCTCGGGGTCGACCAAGGTGCTGAATACCAGCGGTGGGGCGTTTTGCTCGTCTGCACAACGATTGATGCGCAGTGCGGCGGCTTTAGCTTTTTCGATGGTGTCAAGGAAAGGGATACGTATCGCTTCGAACTTGATTTGCTCAAATTGGGAGAGCACGGAATTGCTGAAAGTTTCGGCTGTAATGCCTGTGCTGTCTGAGACAACGAATACAGTTCGCTCGATAAGGGGAGTGGTCATGGAATAGTTAATGCAGAAGATGCCGGAAACGGTACAATCGCAAGGTTAACAGTCGCCTTACCAGCAGGCAAGGCTGGTTTGCTTAGGGTGTGCGTCCCAAGGGTCTCGGACAACAGGTCGTTTTCTTACCCCTGCGTTTTAAGCAAACAAGCTTTCTTCTATAGTTAAAGGTGACTTTATGTCGTATGTTGTATCTTTCGAGCAGCTCCGCATGACGGATGTCGACTCGGTAGGGGGTAAAAACGCATCACTCGGTGAAATGATCAGTCAGTTGGCAGGCGCTGGAGTCCGCGTTCCAGGCGGGTTTGCGACCACATCTGACGCCTTTCGTGACTTTCTCAAATCCACAAAACTCGACCAGCGTATCGCTGAGCGTTTGCTCGCGCTCGACTCGGAAGACGTGCGCGAGCTCGCGAACGCGGGCGCCGAGATACGCCAATGGATTATCGACACCCCGTTTCCTGCCGATTTCGAGCAGGCTATTCGTGGTGCCTTCGCCGAGCTTGACGTTGACGGCAATGGCTCTTTTGCTGTGCGTTCATCGGCAACCGCCGAAGATTTGCCCGATGCATCGTTCGCCGGGCAGCAAGAAACGTATTTGAACGTGGTCGGTATCGACGAAGTACTGGAAAAGATACGCCACGTTTTTGCATCGCTCTATAACGACCGGGCCATTTCATATCGTGTGCATAAGGGCTATGCGCACGGCGATGTCGCATTGTCGGCGGGAATCCAGCGCATGGTTCGTTCCGACCGCGGCGCGGCCGGTGTAATGTTCACGCTCGACACAGAATCGGGATTCAAAGACGTTGTATTTATTACGTCGTCTTATGGCCTTGGCGAGACTGTCGTGCAGGGCGCTGTGAATCCTGACGAATTCTATGTATTCAAGCCTACGCTGGCATCAGGACATTACCCTGTAATCAGCCGCCGTATCGGTTCGAAGCTGCTGAAAATGGAATTCGACACCGATCGAACGACCGGCCATGCGGTGCGCACCGTAGATGTTCCTGTTTCCGAGCGCAATCGTTATTCGCTTACGGATGATGAAGTCATCGAACTTGCACGTTATGCTGTCATTATTGAAAAGCATTATCAGCGTCCCATGGACATTGAATGGGGTCGCGACGGCATCGACGGTAAAATCTATATCCTTCAAGCACGTCCCGAAACCGTCAAATCGCAGCAAGGCCATCACGACGTACAGGAACGCTATCGTCTGAAGGCGACGGGCGAGGTTCTTATTACTGGGCGCGCTATCGGTCAGAAGATCGGTTCTGGGAAAGTGCGGGTGGTGGGCGATATTTCGCAAATGGACCAAGTGCGCCGCGGCGATATCTTGGTAACTGACATGACTGACCCCAATTGGGAACCCGTCATGAAACTTGCCTCCGCTATCGTGACGAATCGCGGTGGCCGTACATGCCATGCTGCGATCATCGCGCGCGAGCTGGGCATACCGGCTGTCGTGGGCTGCGCCAATGCTACCGATGTGCTGACCGAAGGCAAGGAAGTCACCGTTTCGTGCGCCGAGGGCGATGAAGGTCGAATTTACGACGGTCTGCTCGAAACCGAAGTCGACGAAGTTCGCTGGGGCGAAATGCCTGATATTGGCCTTAAGGTCATGATGAACGTGGGCAACCCCCAACTGGCGTTCGACTTTTCGCAAATTCCGAACCATGGCGTGGGCCTTGCACGTCTCGAATTCATCATCAACAACAATATCAATGTGCATCCCAAGGCAGTGCTCGACTATCCGAATGTTGATACCGACCTTAAAAAAGCGGTCGAATCCGCAGCACGAGGCTACGCCAGTCCGCGTGCCTTTTATGTCGAGAAGCTCGCCGAAGGCATCAGTACACTAGCGGCGGCGTTTTTCCCCAAGCCTGTCATTGTTCGTTTGTCTGATTTCAAGTCCAACGAGTATCGCAAGCTGGTGGGGGGGTCGCGTTATGAACCCGAAGAAGAGAACCCAATGCTGGGTTTCCGCGGAGCGTCACGCTACGTGTCGGCCGAATTCGAAGAGTGCTTCAAAATGGAATGTGAAGCACTGAAGAAGGTTCGCGACGACATGGGTCTGACCAATGTGGAAATCATGGTGCCGTTTGTCCGGACCTTGCCGCAGGCGGCCAAAGTGGTTGACCTCCTGGCCACGTACGGTCTAGCGCGTGGCGAAAATGGTCTTCGTCTGATCATGATGTGCGAAGTGCCGTCAAATGCGATTTTGGCCGAACAGTTCCTGGAGTACTTCGACGGATTCTCGATTGGCTCCAACGATATGACCCAACTGACACTCGGTCTGGATCGCGATTCCGGGCTGGAACTGCTGGCTGCCGACTTTGACGAACGCGACGATGCTGTCAAGTTCATGCTTAGCCGGGCTATCAAGGCTTGCCTGGCTGCTGGAAAATATGTCGGTATTTGTGGTCAGGGCCCAAGCGATCATCCTGATCTCGCCCAATGGCTGCGCGATGAAGGCATTCTGTCGATGTCCTTGAATCCGGATACTGTGGTCGATACTTGGCAGCGTCTCGCCCAGTAAAGCTCAGTTATTTTGTCAGACCGGCTGATACGCAGATCGATGCATTGACCTGCAAGTCAGCACGTTGCACAAATACGAACGGGCGCTCCGATAACTGTCGGGGCGCCCGTTTTGTTTACTTTTCAGCACCATAAACACGCAAGAAAATATCGACAATGCATTGTGATTTGCGTTCGGCATTTTCATCGCTTAACGCTACGCCGGCACCTAGAAGGTTGCGTGTCATGTCAGCGTCGCAGAGGCTACGCAATAGCATGGCCATCATGTCTGGATCGCCATCGCGCAGGGTGCCATTCTTTATTTCCTGGCGCAAGATAGCGGCAATCTCGATCCAAACCTGATGCGTTCCCAGTTCGTAAAACTGACGACCGATGTCCGACGTTCCGCCTACTGAAATTGCGACCCTCAGTATTTGGATGGTGTCCGGGGAATTGATCAGCTTGAGCAGCGACATAACGAAACGATGCAACTGCGTCGCCAAATTCCCGGACGTCTTCACCAAGTCCATGACGTCGTCCGCGTACTTATCGGCGGAGTTCAGAAGGGCGGCCAGCAATAATTCTTCTTTTGAAGAAAAATAGTTGTACAGCGTCGCCTTTGATCCGCCAACGCGCGCGGCTATCTGGGACATCGATGCGGCATCAAACCCGACCTCCCTGAACACCGACACCGCAGTCTCCATGATGGCATCGCGGCGTGCCTCACTTTTCGTTCTCATTTAAGTCTCACATAATTGGACTGGTCTGTACAGTTTTGCTTGACAGAGCCCTTTTGTCAAGCTTAAACTGACCGTACAGTACGGTTATAAATTCTCTATGCTAACCCTCGATTCCGTGAGCGGTTACAGCCTTTTCCCCAATATTCCACCCCCGAGATTCTATGAATTCAAATTCGCGTCGCCCGTTCTTGCTAACTCTGTCGATTTTGGCCAGCGCAATGATAGTCTGCAGGTTGCGGCGAACCGGCGGCGCAAGCGGCGCCGGCTTCGGTGCCTGAGGTCAATGTCGTGACGGTTGAGGCCGAGCAATCGTAGCGCTGACAAGCGAGCTGGCAGGGCGGACCAGCCCGTTCATGGTCTCGGAGGTCCGTCCTCAGGTTGGTGGGATCGTGAAGAAAAGATTATTTGTAGAGGGCAGTGACGTAAAAGCAGGCGACACGCTATACGAAATCGATCCCGCAACCTATAAAGCGAATCACAACAGCGCCAAGGCCGCACTGGCCAAGGCGCAAGCCAACTTGAAAGTGGCGCGAGTCTCAGACGTCGAGCCGCTACAAGGAACTCGTCAAGATTGATGCGGTCAGCCGTCAGGAGAATGACCGCGCCACCGCTGAAATGCTGCAGGCTCAAGCCGATGTTGCGTCTGCTAAAGCGGCACTCGATATGGCTGCCATCAACTTGGGATACACCCGCGTCACCGCGCCGATTTCAGGACGTATTGGCCAGTCCAGCATCACGCCGGGTGCACTGCTTTCAGCGAATCAAGCCAGTCCTTTAGCAACGATTCAGCAACTTGGATCCCATCTATGTCGACGTAACGCAGTCCAGCGTTGAACTGATGCGTCTGCGTCGAGCGTTGGCTTCCGGTTCTTTGTCGAGTTCAGGAAGACGGCAAGGCGAACGTGAAGCTGGTGCTCGAAGACGGGACGCTGTATGCCCACCCTGGAGAGCTGCAATTCTCGGACGTGAGCGTGGACACCGGCACCGGCATGGTAAGGCTGCGTGCGGTCTTTCCCAATCCCGAGCAGCACCTGCTGCCCGGAATGTATGTACGCGCGGTCCTGGAAGAGGGCGTGCGCCACGGTGCAATTCTGGTGCCGCAGAAAGGGGTGACGCGTGATGCCAAAGGTAATGCTACAGCGCTTGTCCTGAATGAGGAAGACGTGGTCGAGGCCCGAATCCTGAAGACATCACGAACTGTAGGCGACCAATGGCTGGTTGACGATGGCATCAATGCCGGAGAGCGAGTGATTGTCGAGGGCGTGCAGAAGGTGCGGCCTGGGGCAAATGCCCGCGCAGCTGAACCGTCAAATCGCTGCTCCAATAGCCAGTAAAGGCGCTGACTTAGCCAGCATCGATAGTTCATCCGACGACGCTCAAGCAGCCAACTAAATCCCCGGAGCAGTAACACATGTCACGATTTTTTATTGATCGCCCGATCTTTGCATGGGTGATCGCGCTAGTCATCATGCTTGCGGGTGGATTGTCGATATCTAAGCTTGCCCGTCGCGCAGTATCCCGCTATTGCGCCGCCACAAGTCAGCATCACCGCGAACTATCCAGGTGCGTCTGCGCAGACTTTGCAGGATACGGTGACCCAGGTCATCGAGCAGCAAATGAAGGGTATCGATGGCATGGACTACATGTCCTCGACCAGCGATTCCTCCGGACGCATGGCGCCTGACCATCACGTTCAAGGCAGGTACCGATCCCGATATTGCTCAGGTTCAGGTACAGAACAAGCTGGCGATCGCAACCCCTATGTTGCCGCAGGAAGTGCAACGTCAAGGCGTTCAGGTAACCAAATCGACGGCCAACTTCCTGATGGTGGTCGGGCTGATATCGGAAGACGGCAGCATGAGCGCTACCGACCTTGGCGACTATGCTGTTGCCAATCTGCGCGACCCGATGAGCCGCGTCGAGGGTGTGGGCGAAGCTGGAAGTGTTCGGCAGCCAGTATGCGATGCGAATCTGGCTCGATCCAAATAAACTTTACAGCTACAGTCTCGTGCCCTGCGGATATCGTGAGCGCGATACGGGCACAGAACGCCCAAGTTTCCGCCGGGCAACTTGGTGCGACGCCATCGGTTCCAGGCCAGCAACTCAACGCCACGATCACGTCGCAAACCCTGTTGCAGACGCCACGAGGAATTTGGCGAGATACTCCTGCGCTCTACACCGGAAGGCGCGGCAGTCCGCTTGCGCGACGTGGCGCAAATTGAAATGGGTAGCGAGAGCTATAACATCGTTGCCCGGTATAACGGAATGCCCACAGCAGGATTGGGTTTTAAACTCGCCACAGGCGCGAACGCGCTGGACACGGCGGAAGCTGTCAAGGCTCAGATTAAGGCAATGGAGCCATCATTTCCGCCGGGAATGAAGGCGGTGATTGCGTTCGATACAACGCCGTTCGTCGAAGTGTCAATCAGTGGGGTGGTCAGCACCCTGATTGAAGCCGTGATCCTGGTTTTCCTGGTGATGTATCTGTTTCTGCAGAACTTCCGCGCCACGCTGATTCCAACCATCGCTATTCCCGTGGTCCTGCTTGGCACCTTCGGCATATTGAGCGCTTTCGGCTTCTCCATCAATACCCTGACCCTGTTTGGAGTTGTGCTCGCCATCGGCTTGCTGGTCGACGATGCCATTGTGGTGGTTGAGAACGTCGAACGGCTAATGACCGAAGAGGGCCTGTCGCCTTTGGAAGCTACCCGCAAGTCCATGGATCAGATCACAGGTGCCCTTGTGGGGATTGGTATGGTGATCTCCGCAGTGCTGGTACCCATGGCATTTTTTGGCGGATCCACCGGAGTAATCTATCGCCAGTTCTCCATCACCATTGTCTCGGCGATGGGATTGTCGGTGTTGGTTGCGATTATCCTCACACCGGCACTGTGTGCCACGATGCTCAAGCCAGTGGCCAAGGGCCAGCACGCGAAACGCGGCAGATTCTTCACATGGTTCAACCAGACTTTCGACCGCAGCAGCAATAAGTATCAAGGCATGGTGGGAAGCATGCTGACTCACAGCACCCGCTACTTGTTGATCTATGCTGCCCTGGTTGCGGTCACGGCGGTCATGTTCGTCCGGATGCCAACCTCCTTCCTGCCGGATGAAGATCAGGGCGTACTGTTTACACAAGTATTGTTGCCTGCCGGAGCCACACAGGAACGCACCCTTGCGGCGCTCGACAAGATGGAGGCCCACTTCATGGAGAATGAAAAGGATAACGTCGAATCGGTATTTACCGTAGCGGGCTTCAGTTTTGCCGGTGCTGGGCAAAATGCCGGTTTGGGATTTGTAAAACTGACGCCTTGGGATGATCGTCCCGGGGAAGAAAATGGCGTGGCAGCGATCGCGGGCCGAGCTATGGGTGCCTTGTCTCAAATAAAAGATGCAATGGTCTTTGCCTTTGCCCCGCCCGCGGTGATAGAACTGGGCAATGCCGGTGGATTTGACGCATATTTACAAGACCGTTCGGGTGCGGGTCACGAGAAACTGACCGAGGCACGCAATCAATTGCTTGGTCTTGCCGCGCAGAACCCCTTACTCTCGGCGGTCAGGCCTAACGGACAGGATGACACGCCACAGTACCGGATCGAGATCGACCAGGCTAAAGCCGGGGCATTGGGCCTTAGCATGGACCAGATCAACAGCACCCTGTCGACCGCCTGGGGCGGATCCTATGTGAATGATTTCATCGATGGGGGACGAATTAAAAAAGTATATGTTCAGTCCGAGGCCAACTCGCGCATGGTGCCTGAGGATCTTCAAAAATGGTATGCACGTAACGCGGATGGCCAGATGGTCCCATTCTCGGCGTTTTCCAGTGCATATTGGACGTCAGGATCACCGAGGCTAGAGCGCTATAACGGTATTCCCGCCATGCAAATCCAAGGCGCGCCTGCTCCCGGGGTCAGTTCAGGCGATGCCATGACCGCCATGGAAGAAATTGCGGCTCAACTACCACCAGGCTTTGGTATTGAATGGACGGGTCTGTCTTATCAGGAACGCATGTCGGGATCCCAGGCTCCGGCTCTCTATGCAATTTCGTTAATCGTCGTGTTCTTATGCCTTGCTGCCTTATACGAAAGCTGGTCGATTCCTTTTGCCGTGATGCTGGTCGTGCCATTAGGCATCATGGGTGCGCTCGTCGCGGCCGGCGCTCGCGGAATGTCGAATGATGTGTACTTCCAGGTTGGCCTGCTAGTGACGATTGGATTGGCTGCAAAGAATGCAATCATGATTGTAGAGTTCGCTCGGGATCTCATGAACGAAGGTATGGGTTTAGTCGACGCAGCGCTGAAGGCAGCCAAGCTGCGATTGCGGCCAATTCTGATGACGTCGCTTGCCTTTGGGCTAGGGGTATTGCCACTCGCGATATCTACTGGCGCAGGCTCGGGCAGCAAAAACGCCATCGGAACCGGGGTGCTGGGAGGTACGATCGCCGCGACCTTCCTCGGAATTTTCTTCATCCCTATGTTCTTCGTGGCAGTGCGCAAGCTGGTGTCCCGTAAACAACCCGACGCCACGGCAAAACCTTCAATTGCTACTCAGCCTGACGAGGCCTGACATGAATCGCTTATCCTTAACCACTATAGCGGCTGCCTTACTGTTGGCTGGCTGCGCCAGCATGGCGCCCAAATACGAACAACCGGCTATGCCAGTCGCGGCTGGCTGGCCGACCGGGCCAGCCTACGAGGCGTCTGTCGAAACTGCTGCGCCTATGGCCTTTGACATTGACTGGAAACAGTTCATCGTCGATGAAGACCTGCGTGAGCTGGTTGCCATTGCGCTGGAGAATAATCGCGACTTGCGTGTTGCCGCCCTGAACATTGAACGGGCTCGTGCGCTATATCAGATCCAAAGAGCGGATAGTTTTCCCTCAATCGGCATATCGGGCGCAGGCAGAGCCAACGTATGCCTGCCGACCTTACCCCTAGCGGTGAAGCCGGTATCAGCCGCCAGTACAGTGCCGGTGTGGGAATGAGTGCATACGAAATCGACCTTTTTGGACGCGTGCGCAGCCTTAAAGACGAAGCCTTGCAACGCTACCTGTCGACTCGGGAATCGCGCAATACAGTGCAGATCTCACTTATAGCGGAACTTGCCAACGCCTATCTGACGATGGGTGCTGACCAGGAACGCTTGGAGCTCGCCAGGCAAACGCTCGGAAACAGGACGAAGTCATATGCCTTGACTCGCCGTAGCCACCAGCTTGGCGTGGCATCAATGCTGGATCTTCGACAGGCTCAGACTTTAGTCGAGTCTGCAAGAGTTGACGTCGCACGATTTACAAGCCAGGTTGCGCAGGATAAAAACGCGCTAATTTTATTGGTCGGAAGTAATGTCTCTGACGAACTTCTACCAACATCTCAAAATGACGACAATGTCACTTTAGCTAAGCTCAATGCCGGGGTACCGTTCCGACGTTTTGCAGCGGCGTCCCGATGTACTGCAGGCTGAAAAGCTGTTGCAGGCCGCAAATGCCAATATCGGGGCGGCAAGGGCGGCGTTCTTTCCAAGCATCAGCCTAACGGCCTCGGCCGGAACCGCGAGCAGTGCCTTATCCGGATTGTTTGACGGCGGAAGTGGCTTCTGGAGCTTCATTCCGCAGCTTAATCTGCCCATTTTTGAAGGCGGCCGTAATCGCGCCAACTTAAAAGTGTCAGAGGTCGACCGTGATATCGCGTTGGCGCAGTACGAGAAAGCGATCCAAAACGCTTTTCGTGAAGTGGCCGATGGCCTGGCGCAACGCGGAACCCTGGACGATCAGCTGGAAGCGCAGATGGCGCTGGTCGACGCATCTGCCGACAATCATGCCTTATCCGATGCACGTTTTCGCAGCGGAGTCGACAGTTACCTGAACGTCCTTGATGCACAACGCAGCCTCTACGCCGCACAACAAGATCTAATTACGTTGCGCCTGACAAAGAACAGTAATCACGTTACGCTATACAAGGCTTTGGGCGGCGGGTGGTGAAGGAAGGATTTTTTGAATGTTTATGCGAGAAAGGAAGCAAAAATAAATGAAGCAAACCGGATCGCACAAAGTGGTTATCGTGGGTGGCGGGGCCGGCGGGCTGGAACTGGCAGCCAAGCTGGGCAAAAAATTCGGACCTGAACATGTTTTTCTGGTCGATAAAGCAGGCGACCACATATGGAAGCCTTCTCTGCACGAAGTCGCGGCCGGCACGCTAGACATCCATCGCGAGGGCTTGTCGTATTTCATGCTGGCCAAAGACAAGGGATTCACCTTCATTTTCGGTGAAGTCACACATGTCGACCGCGATGCCCGGCTTATACAGCTTAAACCGGTTTTCTCCGATCAGAACATCGAAATTTTTCCTGCTCGCAACCTGCATTACGACACCCTGGTCCTGGCGGTCGGTAGTAAATCGAATTTTTTCGGCACACCAGGGGCCGCTGAGCACGCTATTGCGCTTGACTCCACCGACGAAGCAGAGCGGTTCCGCCTTAGACTTCTACATCAGTTAGTGACCGCTAATCAAAAGAAGACCGAGCGTGCGGATTACGTCCTAAAAATAGGCATCGTGGGCGGCGGAGCAACTGGCGTCGAGCTTGCAGCTGAACTACGTGAGTCTTGTGCTGACGCCATTTTTTATGGGCTCAACAGCCTCGATCCCCAAAATGACATCCAGATAACCCTGCTTGAAGGCAGCGACCGCATACTGTCCGCTTTACCCGAGAAAATGTCGTCCGCGGCACAGCAATTACTGATTGACCGGGGCATACAGGTGAAAACCTCCGTCCGGGTTGCAAGGGTCGAGCCGGATGCTTTATACGACGCAGATGGCGTCAGATATCCTGTCGATTTATGTGTGTGGGCGGCCGGTATTGAAGCACCGGTTTTTCTTAAGCAGTTGCGCCTTGAAACCAACCGGATTAATCAGCTTGTCGTTGATAGAAGTTTGCGTACTGCCGATCCCGCGGTCTTCGTCATGGGCGATTGCGCTCAAGTGCCATGGGACGACACCACCCGATTTCTTCCCGCTCGCGCCCAAGTTGCTCATCAACAGGCCAATTTCCTTCTGCCTGTGATGACTCGGCGCATACAAGGACTGCAATTCGAACAAGGCCACTTTCGCTTTCGGGACTACGGCTCTCTGGTTTCTGTAGGTCACAGTCGAGGCGTGGGCAGCCTGATGGGCGTTCTTTCGGGAAAAAGCTGGTTCGTCGAAGGCCTGCTGGCCAGGACGATGTACATGAGCTTGCATTTAATGCATCACTTAGCCATTTTGGGCTTGGCGCGCACAAGCGCTTTAGCCTTGGGAAGAATACTGATGAAACGAGGTGCTCCCCGAGTAAAGCTGCACTAAAATGGTGGGACTCTTTTGATCTGAAGTAGAGGAATGGCATGACGTACTACGCGCAGATGTCGTCTCTATTGGGCAACATGGTGGTCTGCAGCAATGGCAGCCACCTAAACGGATTATATTTCTCAGATCAAAAAGACAGTCCTCAGCCGGTTGGCTTACCTACGCCGTTGGATCACACACGGAGACCGGCAGACGGAGTGCTTAATGGTTTTCCACTAAGACTTCTGCGCGCAAGAAAAATAAGCGGGGATGGTCCATTGTTCGATTCCGTCGGGCCGATTGAAAACGCTTTAGGGCCCGATCCTACCGAAGCAATCGGCAATGTGCATTGCGTAGCGTCAGAATCCATTCCTATGGTACTGATGCAAACTAACACGCCCGATACCGCCATCGCTGTTTTCGAACAAACGCGGGAAGAACTGTCCCAGTATTTTCGGGGTTCCCGCAAGGCGTTCACGGTGCCTTTGCAGCCTAAAGGCACCGTCTTTCAGGAAAAAGTTTGGCGCGCCTTGCTCGACATTCCCTTCGGTGCATATGTGTCTTATGGCGATGTGGCGTTTTCCGCCGGACTTAGCCCCCAGCATGGGCGGCCGGTCGGTACTGCCGTCGGCCAGAATCCCATCGCAATCATTATTCCTTGCCACCGCGTGTTGTCAGGCACCGGACGTCTGACTGGTTATACCGGTGGCCTGGAACGGAAACTGGCGCTGTTGAAACACGAGGGCTTCAGTCTTGGATAAATAAGGCGCAACGGTAGAACGTCACGCCCGAGTGTCGTGTTTCATTATCCTTTGCTTTTCGCGTTCCCAATCTTTGTCGCGCGCTACGTCGCGCTTGTCGTGCAGCTTTTTGCCGCGTCCCAAACCAAAATCCAGCTTGATACGCCCATTCTTGTAATGCAGATTAAGTGGAACCAATGTATAGCCGCGTTGCTCGACTTTGCCGATGAGCTTGCTGATCTCTTCAGCGTGAAGCAATAGCTTGCGCGTACGCGTAGCATTGGGATGGATGTGCGTAGAGGCGGTAGGGAGCGGACTGATGTGCATCCCGATGATCCATAATGCGCCGTCCCGCACAATAACGTAGCTTTCCTTCAGCTGCACGTGACCGGCGCGTATGGCTTTTACTTCCCAACCTTCAAGCACAAGACCTGCCTCGTAGCGGTCTTCAATGAAGTAATCGTGCGTTGCTTTTCGGTTGTCGACAATGCTCATGAATCAATTTAATAGTAGGCTGTAAAATCAATACATTCTATCCATTAACTACTTTCAATGCATACAGTCCAACGTTCCGTCCTAGTTCCCTATAGCCGTGCACAGATGTTCGATCTAGTTGCTGATGTAGCCAAGTACCCCGAATTCATGCCCTGGTGCGGTGGTGCCATAGTACATAGGCACGACGAAAAAGGCATGGAGGCATCCATTACCATTAGCATCGCGGGTATCAAGCAGACATTCACCACCCGCAACGATCATGAATATCCCCGGCTGATTACTTTTCATCTGGTCAATGGTCCTTTCTCGACCCTGACGGGCAACTGGGAGTTCCATGAGCTCGCGGAAAACGCATGCAAGGTTGTCTATATTATGGAATACGCGTTTTCCAGCCGTACTCTAGAGGCAGTAGTAGGCCCTATATTCAATAGAATTGCCACGAGCTTTATCGATTCCTTTACCCAACGCGCGCAAGCGGTGTACGGAGAGTAATGTCTGAGGAAAAGGGCACCATGGCGGTGCAAATAATATATGCTCAGCCTGATTCCGTCTGGCAGGTAAGTTTGCGCTTGCCAGTAGGGACCACCGTTGCAAGCGCGCTTGCTGACAGCGAATTTGAAAAGCTCTTTCCCGAGTATCGACAAGATGCGCTAGCAGTTGGAATCTACGGGCAAGTCTGCACCCTGGATCGCGTACTGGCTGACGGCGATCGGCTTGAAATTTACCGCCCGTTGACCTTCGACCCTATGGAATCACGGCACCGCCGAGCCGTTCACCGCGAGGCCTTTATGATTAAGCCAAAGAATCGGCCCAAACGGCGCAAAGCTAAAATTGCAGCGGGCCTGATCGAATCCTGAAACTAACGATTGTCGTGCGTATGACAAAAAGATAATTCGTAACGCGCTATGGTGGAAACGATAAAAACATAAACCGGTCGTAAAGCATCGGATCCAACGACACACCCGAAGGAGACAAGATCATGGATTTTCGTCTAAGCGACGAACAAGAAGCGTTCGCCAAAGCGGCCCGCGACTTCGCTGTAGGGGAACTGGCTCCCCAGGCGGCCAGGTGGGATGCCGAAAGCATATTCCCGCGGTCCGCGTTCGAGCGCGCCGGGCAGCTGGGTTTTTGCGCGATCTATGCGCCTGAATCTATCGGCGGACTGGGCCTGCCCAGGCTGGACGCCACATTGGTGTTTGAAGAGATGGCAGCGCACGATCCTTCCACGACGGCGTTCCTGACCATCCATAATATGGCGGCTTGGATGATCGGATCATGGGGGACCGAAACCGTACGTGAAACTTGGGGGCCAGGGCTGGTGTCGGGGCAACAGCTAGCGTCGTATTGTTTGACCGAACCGGGCTCCGGTTCCGACGCCGCTTCGTTATCGACTCGGGCAGATAAACGCGACAATAGCTATGTGCTCAATGGCGCCAAGGCCTTTATATCAGGGGCGGGTGATACCGACGTGCTGGTCGTCATGGCCCGCACTGGCGGGCCGGGGGCTAACGGCGTCTCCGCGTTCGTCGTACCCGGCAACACCCCGGGCATTACCTATGGCCGTAAAGAAGACAAAATGGGCTGGAACAGCCAATCGACCAGGTCGGTAACCTTCGTCAATGCCGAGATACCCGCCCAGAACTTATTGGGCAATGAAGGCGAAGGCTTCAAGTTCGCCATGAAAGGCCTGGACGGCGGTCGTATCAACATTGCCACGTGTTCGGTCGGAGCGGCCCAAGGCGCTTACGAAGCCGCCCGTCTATACCTGAACGAGCGCAAGCAGTTCGGACAGCCTCTGGCCACCTTCCAGGCCCTACAGTTCAAGCTGGCAGACATGCTCACCAGTATTGTGGCCTCACGCCAAATGGTGCGCCTTGCCGCCGCCAAGCTCGATGAAGGTGATCCGCAAGCATCGACCTATTGTGCAATGGCGAAAAGGCTGGCAACCGATTTGTGCTTTCAGGTCTGCCTCGATGCTCAGCAGATTCATGGCGGCTACGGCTATCTGAAAGATTATCCCCTGGAACGCCTTGTACGCGACACCCGGGTGCACCAAATCCTCGAAGGCACCAACGAGATCATGCGAGTCATCATTGCGCGGCAATTAATCGAAAAAGGAGCCGACATCCGATGAACTCTCCGGTGTTATTTGAAGTTCTCGATACGGCGGCCAAGCTGAAGGTTGGCGTAGCGACCCTTAACAGCCCCCAAACACTTAATGGTTTGTCGCTCGAGATGTGCAATCTTCTGGCTGAACAGCTAAGCCTATGGGAACGAGACCGATCGATCGCTCTAGTTATTCTAAAAGGAGCCGGAGACAAAGCATTCAGCGCTGGCGGCGATTTACATGGTTTGTACCAGGCCATGCAAGAAAACAAGAGTGGCGAGGCTTGGAATAATGCCCATGCCCGGCAGTTCTTCGATGACGAATACCGGCTGGACTATCAAATACATACCTATCCCAAGCCGATCTTATGCTGGGGTAATGGCATAGTAATGGGCGGCGGTGCTGGCCTCATGATGGGTGCCAGCCACCGGGTCGTAACCGAAACTACGCGCTTTGCCATGCCGGAAATTTCTATCGGCTTGTTCCCCGATGTAGGCGGCACATGGATGCTCGCACGCCTACCGGGCGGTACAGGATTATTTCTGGGATTGACAGGGGCCCAACTAGGGGCCAGCGATTGCTACTTTCTAGGTTTAGCAGATTACAGACTTGAGTCTGCCCAATGGACAAAGCTAATCAAAGCCATCCAAGGGTCAGAATGGTCAGAAGTGCGAAAGGATAACGATGTCAGGCTGCGCCGGCTACTGCTTGCGCACCAACCGCATTCTGAATGGCCGAAAGGGCCACTGCAAAACCACTACAGCGAGATAAGGCAGGCTTGCGACGGGACGGATTTCGACGCAATCTGCAGCAACGTTATAGGCTGGACCGATAACGCGGATCCTTGGTTGAAGCGTGCAGCCGATACTTTTAGGGCCGGCTCACCCGGATCGGCTCGCTTATGTTTTGCCTTATTAGATCGCACGCGACTTTTGTCGCTTGCTGAGGCATTCCGCCAGGAATACATTGTTTCCTTGCATTGCGGCGTCGAAGGCGATTTCCAAGAAGGCATACGAGCTCTATTAATCGACAAAGATAAGCAGCCAAACTGGAAGCCTGCCACACTTGAACTGGCGACCGATGTCTGGGTCCAGCGTTTCTTCCAGCAACCCTGGCCGGCTACCCAAGCTCATCCACTGGCCGATCTAGGGCAGACAATGCCTAATTGAATAGCCGGGCTTTCAAGACAACATTGAATACCAAAAAAAGGAGACAACAATGAGTCGTATCGCATTTATTGGTCTGGGCCATATGGGCGGCCCAATGGCGTTGAACCTGCTCAAGGCAGGACACGAGCTTGTGGTGTTCGACCTCGTACCCGCCGCGATAAAAACCTTAGTGGATGCCGGCGCCCGTAAGGCTGATTCGTCAGAACAGTCAGTCGGCGATGCCGATGTGGTTATCTCGATGCTGCCCGCCAGCAAGCATGTAGAAGGGCTATACCTGGGGGACTCAGGGCTTCTGAAACATATCCCACCCTCAAGCCTGGTCCTCGAGTGCAGCACCATCGCGCCGGAATCCGCCCGCAAGGTTGCGGATGCGGCAAGGCAGCGGGGCATCCGCATGATAGACGCCCCGGTATCGGGCGGCACGGGTGGCGCAGTGGCGGGTACCCTTACGTTTATTGTGGGCGGCGACGCCGGCGACCTCGACGCCGCCAGGCCCTATCTCGAGAAGATGGGCAAGAACATATTCCATGCGGGCGAAGCCGGGGCGGGGCAGGTCGCAAAGATCTGCAATAATATGTTGTTGGGAGTGTTAATGGCCGGCACGTCCGAAGCGCTTGCTCTCGGGGTTGCCAACGGGCTGGACCCCAAAGTGCTGTCTGACATCATCGCCAAGAGTTCCGGGCGCAACTGGGCGACCGAACTATATAACCCCTGGCCAGGTGTCATGGACAATGCTCCGGCAGCCAAAGGCTATGCGGGTGGATTCGGAGTCGACCTCATGTTGAAGGACCTCGGTCTTGCGGCAGAGTCCGCCCTAAATGCCCGGGCTTCCGTACCTTTGGGAGAACTCGCGCGCAACTTATATTCGATGCATAGTGCCCAGGGGAATGGTGCTCTGGATTTTTCCAGTATTGTTAACCTCTTCAAGCGAAACGCCTGAACGCATCGCGGCTTAATCTTCTACCTTTATTTTGTAAGGCAGAGGGGCTAAATGAATTACGGGGCCATCGGCTTGAGCCAAGCGAAATTCAGCGTTATCCAAGTCGGACAGCTGCACTTCCATCAAAACATGCAGACCCTCAGAGCGAGCCGCGTTAATAATGCGTCCGCAGGGGTTTGCAGGATTATGGAAGTTGTAGATGTCGGACCCGGGGAGCGATTCGACAGAGAAGTTAGAGTTGATTTCGGCAATGCCGTATGCCATACGGCGCTTTACGGTGCCACGGTAATGGCTGCGAGCCACTACTTCCTGGCCCGGATAGCATCCTTTGGTGAAGCTGACGCCATTTATCAAATCGAGGTTCAGCGTCTGCGGAATGAAAACATCCTGAGTGGCCGCTACCACCCAGGGCAATCCCGCCGCAATGTCACCGGCATGCCAGCGTTCCGCCTCGGGGGCCGCAGTTGGCAGGTCGACGCTGAGCGTTGACGTCACGCTGTGAGACTGCAACGCAATGAACCACCAGCGCACGATCGAAGGATCGGCTGATGGCGCACAAATCCAACTTCCGCCGGTGGTTCGTGCAACGTCCCAAGTCTGCGGCTCTCCGGACAGGATTTCAGCTTCTTTGACTAACGTACCGGCTTGCGGCGGGATTGCATCGGCTGCAGGTTCGTTAACGGAGGACATGTTCACGGCAATACCCAGCACCTTGCTTTCGGTAAGCTGCAATTTGGCCTTGGCGCGCAGTACAAACATCGAAAGCCGCTTTATAAGGGTTAGCGCTATATCCGCTTTGACAATCGCATAAAAGCAGGGAATCTCGCCTTCAGGGCTTTGCCATAGCACCATACTGGCCAACAAGCGTCCTTTTGCAGTGCAGTAGCCGGCCAGGCGCGCTTGATCGGAGCTTAGACCATTTACGTCGTGCGTCAACTGGCTATGGAGGAAACTGGCGGCATCGACCCCGGCGATCTCGATAACGGCAAGATCACTTAAGGGCGCAACAAAACTTGATGAATTGTTCATGAAAAAAACAGAACTCGCTACAAGAGACATAGACAAAGGTAGCGATTATGATAACGGGCTTCGAGAAATCATGCTGTAGATTCCCATGGATTTCCAAGGCTTGATCTTTTCCCCAGTAAAACGTACGTGTTTGCTGGACTACACTTTGGTTCAATGACGAAACTTAAACTATTTATCTTATATCTGCTTTTGTTCGCCGCTATTATTGCTGCGGGGCTCAGTGCGGCCGCCTGGTATTGGGTAGAGCATCCGGTCGCCATGGACAGCGAACGGGTAGACTACATTGTCGAGGCAGGCAGCCGTCCACGCTCGATAGCACAAGTAATGAACAAATCCGGCATCCATGTTAATGAAGACGCGTTCGTGATACTGGCGCGGCTGACCGGACGCGACAAATTACTGAAGGCTGGCGCCTATGAAGCGTTGCGTGGCGATACTCCGCGCCTGTTGCTAGAGCGAATGGCAAACGGCGATATGTCGCAAACCCAGATTACCCTGATCGAGGGCTGGACTTACCAACGCATTCGCCAGGCTCTGCGCGAGAATCCTCGCGTCCGCCAGACTATGACCACGCTAACCGATGACGAATTGCTAAGCAGATTGGGTTCATCTGCCAGCAGTTTAGAAGGCCTTTTCTATCCGGACACCTACATTTTTAATCCGGGATCCACCGACTTTGATATTTTGCGCCGTGCTTATCATGCTCAGGAACAGCTGCTTGATACCGCCTGGGCCGAGCGCGACCCAGAGTTGCCACTTAAAACGCCTTACGAAGCGCTGGTACTGGCATCCATCATCGAAAAAGAGACCGGCCTTAGTTCCGACCGTGATCGCGTCGCGGGCGTTTTTATCAATCGTCTGCGGCTGAATATGCCTTTGCAAACCGATCCGACGGTAATCTATGGCATGGGTGAGGCGTATCAGGGGCGCATCCGCAAGAAAGACCTGCAGACCGACACCCCCTGGAATACTTACACTCGCGGTGGACTGCCACCTACGCCCATCGCGAATGCGGGACGTGCCGCACTGATGGCTGCACTGCATCCTGAAAAGCATAAATTTCTGTACTTTGTGTCGCGTGGCGACGGCACGAGCGAGTTTTCTCAGAATCTGCTCGATCATAATCGCGCAGTGTCTAAATATATATTAGGGCGAGGCAACTGATGTCGATTCAGCGAGGTTGTTTTATCACCCTTGAGGGTGTCGACGGGGCTGGAAAGAGCACGCATATTAAGTGGGTGGTCGAACAGCTGCAGCAACATGGCCTGTCGGTCGTGTCTACTCGCGAACCCGGAGGTACGGCATTAGGCGAGCAGCTGCGACAGTTGGTACTGACACAGCCCATGAACTTGCGGACAGAAACCCTCTTGATGTTTGCGGGCCGTTGCGAGCACATCGAAACGGTCATCAAGCCGGCACTCGCTGCCGGTTCGTGGGTGGTTTGCGACCGGTTTACCGACGCCACCTACGCTTATCAGGGCGGTGGACGCGAATTGGGATTTGAATCGATCAGCACCCTCGAGCAATGGGTTCACGCTGATTTTCAACCAGATCGAACCTGGTTGTTCGATGTGCCGCTGGCTGTCGCCCGAGAACGTTTGGCGCGTAGCCGGGATCTTGACAGGTTTGAACAAGAGGGAAATGAATTCTTTGAGCGAACCCGTCGTGCCTACCATGACCGCGCAATGAAGTTTCCCGAGCGGTTGCGCATCGTGGATTCCACACTGCCCATCGAGACCGTACGCCTCGGGATCTCGCGACAAATAGATGAACTGGTTCAAAGCTATCAGGCCGGCGTAAGGCCATGAGCGATCTGGCACGATTTCTTCCGTGGCAAGAGCAACTTGCCACTTCCTGGTTAAGCAAGCGTGATCGCTTCGCTCATGCCTGGCTGATTCATGGTTTGCCGGGCATAGGCAAGCGTCAATTTGCGTTGGCTGCGGCGGCTAGCCTGTTGTGTGAATCGCCGGTAAAGGGTATCGCCTGCGGTCATTGCGCAGCTTGCCTTTGGCTGGCGAGTGGCAACCATCCTGACCTGCGTCGTATACGTCCTGAAGCGGTGGCCCTTGAAGAGGGCGCGTCTGCAAATGCCGGCGAAGACGACGGCGACACGATAAGCCCGGCCCCCAAGAAGGCCCCATCAAAAGACATTCGCGTCGAGCAGCTACGAGGTCTGACTTCATGGTTCAACACCGCTACCCACCGGGGTGGCTGGCGAGTCGCGGTGCTATATCCCGCTCAGTCGATGAATCATATATCGGCCAATGCACTGCTGAAGGTTCTTGAAGAGCCTCCGGAACATACCGTGTTTTTATTGGTGGCCGACGCCCCCGACCGACTTCTTCCGACACTTGTGTCGCGTTGCAGGCGATTCCCGTTGCCAGTGCCTGAACAATCAGAAAGCACGGCCTGGTTGAAAGCGCAAGGAGTGAGCCGGGCAGAAGAATGGCTTGCTGCTGCCGGCGGTGCACCACTGCTGGCCGATCAATTGGCCAGATCCGGCACTAACCCTTGCCCCGATTGGCTGTCTCAATTGATTTCTCCGCTAGCGGGCGGTCGGGCCCCCGATATTGGCCCCATAGCCGACCAACTGGAAAAAATGCCCTCGGAACTATGGATAGACAATTTACAGCGACTCCTTCTTGATTTGCTTCTGGCGGCGTCGAGCGTGCCAGTACGCTATTTTCCGACTTTGGAAAAACAGACGCAACTTGCAGCCGATCACGCATCGCTCGCCGACCTGGCCGACACGGCTAAATGGCTGGCACAGCAGCGTGCCACAGCTTCGCACCCGCTTAATGCAAAACTACTGGTGCACGCAACCTTGCAACGGCTGGTGCTCGCCTGCGGCAGGGCCATGTAGCTTTGCCAAAAAAGCTACACTGTAACCGCGGTACCGCGCCGCACCGCCTGTTTCTAAATCGACCGACATAAGCAACTTATCATGTACGTAGATTCTCACTGTCACCTTGACTTCCCCGAATTGGCCGAAAACTTGCCCGACATACTTGCGCGCATGGAGAAAAACCAGGTAAGCCATGCGTTGGTCGTAAGCGTGAACCTCCCGAACTGGCCAGGGCTAATGGACCTAGTCGCGCCTCATTCCCACCTGTATGCCTCAGTTGGCGTGCATCCGGACTATGAAGACACCCCCGAGCCTACGGTCCAGCAGTTGGCCGACATGACAGAATCACCCAAAGTGGTTGCCATAGGCGAAACCGGCCTGGATTATTTTCGTTTATCCGAGCCTTTGGAATGGCAGCGAAATCGTTTCCGCACGCACATCCGAGCCAGTCGCCAAAGCGGCTTGCCCCTTATCATTCACACTCGTTCGGCAAGTGCAGACACCATACGCATTATGAAAGAAGAGGGCGCAGACGAATTTGGCGGTGTAATGCACTGCTTCACGGAGTCATGGGAAGTCGCTCAGGCGGCCATGGATCTGAATTTTTATATCTCGTTATCTGGAATCGTCACCTTTAAAAAGGCGGAAGAGCTCCACGAACTCGCCAAAAAACTGCCCCTTGATCGCCTGCTTATTGAAACTGATTCGCCCTATCTGGCGCCAGTTCCGCATCGGGGAAAGACCAATGACCCTTCGTACGTAATGCATGTGGCTGAGAAAATCGCCGAGTTGCGTGGCATCCCAGTCGCTACCGTAGCACGACACTCAACCGAGAATTTCTTCAATCTTTTCAGCAAGATAAACAGATAAGTTAAACCACCTTATTTAAAGTAAATTCTTTAGAGTGGTTTGTTTAAAGTGAATTCTAGCTAGCGATCTAGTTAAACTAAATTATTTAAAGTGGTTTCTTGGATCGGTTCACTCGCAGAATTTATCGGTCACTTACATTTCCGGGCCCGCTATGAAAAGTCTTTTCTATTCTTTATCCAGGCTCAGCCGCCTAGGCCTCGGTTGCGCGGCGGTGCTACTCTCGGTAGCCTCCTATGCGGCCAATCCCTCAAGCTGGTGGGTCCATATTGCAAACGATCGCGCACCAAACGTGAAGACCATGCTGGCGCAAGGAGCCGATCCGAACGAGCTTAGCTCCAAGGGGCAACCCGCCATCATGCAGGCAATCCGCGACGGGGCCTGGAACGTTTACGATGTATTGGCGGCAAACCGCAAGACTTCATTGAATGCCATCAATATCAATCGCGAAACGCCTTTGATGTATTTGGCGGTGCTTGGGCAGACAAAACGGGCTCAGGATTTAATTCGCCGAGGGGCCATGGTTAATCGCTTGGGATGGACGCCACTACAATATGCGGCATCGACCGGCAAAGTCGACACGGCTAAAATGCTTATCGCCAATAAAGCCATCATCGATGCACCGGCCCCGGATGGCACTACAGCTTTGATGATGGCTGCGCATTCTGGGAACGAAGCTATGGTGCAGTTATTGCTGAAGCACGGTGCCGAGGTCACAACACAAAATTTGCAGAAGCTGGATGCTGCCGATTGGGCACGCAACAATAAACATGAGGCGCTCGCGGCGAAGCTGGATGCATTGACAGACAAAGTGTTGAAGCAGCGAGCCGCTCTCCGACAGCAGAACAGCGCCGGAACGGCAAGTCCCACAGACCGGGCCGGTGGCGCTTCGCAAGGCGGTAGCCAGACGCCAGGTACGACAGATATCAAGGCAGTCGACCTTACCGATCTGGATGCGGGCGCTTCCACCCCCCCGAAAACCACAAAACCAGGGGCAGTTACGACCCCGTCGACCAATGGATCGAAGGCTTCACCTTATTTCGACCTGGACCGTTTCAACGACAAACAGGCTCGGTAATAAGTACGGTTGGCCTTCGAAGGCTGGACACGGCAAACGAGGACGGCCCCAGGAAATGCTTGTGCATAGACGGGCCGGATCAAGTTGGCAAGTATTCCGGTCGCAAGATATCTTGTAGGGCGGTGTAAGGAATTAGCAGCTCGGGTTGGCCTGACGAATACGGTGCAATTTGATAAGAATCGTATTTAACGATCAATCCCTGATCTGAAAAGCCGAAGTTATTGCTTACTTGGAACGGCCATACACGCGCGTAGGCTTGCGGATCGCGCTGGGCGTCGGGGTTGGCGGCCAGCCACTGACTATGTACCGATTTAAGCGCTGCAACATAAGCATCTGTTTTTCCAGGCTGCAGAACGTTCGCTAAACCAAGCACTTTGCCTGACGCGTTATCCCAGTTCAGAAATTGCGTAGCGGAAATTCCGTGGGCCGAACCGGTAAAGTATTGCCAGGTGTTCAATTCCACCACCGTCAGGTTTTTGTTTCGGTAGCGAGTCTTGGCAGCCAGCAACACGGAGTCGCGCGGAGCGGCCGTCTTCCAGAAGTACTGCTCGTACTCGGCGATCGTGTCATATGGCGGCATTCCGCTATTACCGACGCCGGTCATGACAGCTAAAGCGTGATCGACCAATTGTGTCAGTCTTTCTATGCCCGGAAAAACAACAGAGTCAAGCTTTAAGGTAGGGCATTCCCCACTGCAGCCTGGTTTCTTATGCTCCCATTTAACTGCCTGTGTAAACAGACCCTCTTTGCTGGTCTGTTCTGCGGTCTCGGCAGGGATCAGTGAAATATTCGGCGAAGGGCCGCTGGCACATGCTGCGAGCAGGCCAAAGGAACCGGTAATCAGCGCCAGACGCAGTTGTCGAATCGAAGGTTTCATCATGCTTATTTAACGGTGGAGGCATCCTGGCCGAAAAGAATTTTCCGTGAAGCCTCGTCGTGAACTGACGGGGTGCTATTGATTTCTGCCGCCAGTTCGTAGGCGCGTTGCGTGGCCGGGCGGGCCCTGATCGTTTCGAACCACCGTTGCAGGTTCGGGAAGTCATTCAGATCCTGTTCCTGCCGTGCGTGCGGGACGATCCATGGATAGCACGCCATGTCGGCGATAGAGTAATCGTCTGCGATGAAGTCCCGGTCTGCCAGGTGATGATCCAGCACGCCGTACAAACGGGCCGTTTCGCGGACGTATCGATCAATGGCGTACGGAATTTTTTCGAGGGCATATGTATTGAAGTGATGATTTTGCCCAGCCATAGGTCCAAGCCCACCCATTTGCCAGAATAGCCATTGCAATACCTGTACCCTGCCGCGTAAAGTAGGCGAAATAAATTCACCGGTTTTGTCGGCTAAGTAAAGCAGTATGGCTCCGGACTCGAAGACTGAAACGGGCTTGCCGCCATCCGCAGGAGCATGATCGACGATGGCCGGAATACGATTGTTAGGAGCAATTTTCAAGAATTCGGATTTGAACTGTTCGCCTTTACCGATATTTACCGGAAAAATCTTATAGGGCAAGCCGGTTTCTTCTAAAAACAGAGTGACCTTGTGCCCGTTGGGAGTTGTCCAGTAATGTAAGTCAATCATTGTGGTCCTTGTTCGTTTATGCTGGAAAGCTCAGGCCTGGGATGCTAACGCTCGTTCGATGTCGCTTCGCAATGCTTGAGGTTTTGTGATTGAGCCATAACGCTGCAGTACCTGGCCATCGCGGCCAAGCAAAAATTTAGTGAAATTCCATTTGATATTCTGGCTACCCAATAATCCGGCCTTTTCGCTTTTCAGCCAGACAAATAAGGGATGCGCCTTAGAACCGTTGACGTCGATTTTTTCAAACATTGGAAAAGTAACGCCATAGTCGCGACTACAGAAATCAGCGATCTGTTCGGCGCTGCCCGGCTCTTGCTTTCCGAACTGGTTACAGGGGAAACCCAGCACGGCAAAACCGCGCTCGCCGTATTCCCGATATAAGGCTTCGAGGTCGTGGTACTGTGGAGTAAAGCCGCACTCTGACGCCACATTGACCACCAAAAGCACCTGACCCTTAAACCTTGACAGATCTATGCTTTCACCATTGAGTGCCCGGGCGGAAAAAGAGAAGAAGGAGGTCATGAGGTTTACGTTAATTAGGGCCGACGATGAGACTTACTTTACCATTGCAGCCCACTTTTTGACTGCGGCCATGGTATTGGCAACGTGATCGTCGGGGTTCATGCTGCTGTATTCGTAATAGACCTTGTGGTCGGGGGTGATTACGTAAGACACGCGGTTGGCCATATTGGGCATAAAAGCCATTTTGGCATCGTATGCCCTTATAACTTTTGCGTCTGGGTCGGCCCCCACGGCAAACTTGCTTCTACAGGCACTGACCGAAAACTCTTTCAGCTTATCCAGATTGTCGGCCGATACCCCCAGCACGGTGGCCCCGTACTGCTTGTATTCATCCGTTGCCTCGGCAAAGTCATGTGCCTCGATAGTACAGTCCTTGGTGAAGGCGGCCGGATAAAAATACAGAACAACCGGGCCCTTCTTTAATGCTTCGCCCAATGAGAACGGGTATGCGTTGCCCGCAAGCGTGGCTTCAAGAGTAAAGTCAGGCGCCTGCGCTCCTGGCTTTAACTGGGCACTGGCGTTTGTCGAAACGGTGCTTGCCATTACCAGTAGAGCACCTGATGCTGCAGCAACTGATCGAATTAACTTCATGATGGCTCCCGGAGCACAATTGAGTAGGCTAAGATGTTAAGTCTTCTAAAAATATGACTTATTGCAATGACTACGATCTATCATAATCCGCGTTGCGGCACCTCGCGCACTACGTTGCAAATCTTGCAAGACCGTGGCGTCCAAGTCAAGGTTATTGAATACCTGAAGACTCCTCTGTCACGAGATTCCCTTGCCCGGCTAATCCATGATGCCGGACTTTCAGTTCGCGAAGCCATACGTAGCAAAGAAGCCTTATATGTGGAACTTGAACTCGATGATTCGGCGGTAACAGATGACCAGTTGCTCGATGCAATGGCAGAACACCCCATCCTCATGAATCGGCCCTTTGTAGTAACAGATAAGGGGACGCGCCTGTGCAGACCGGCTACCGTCGTGGAAGAGATTCTTTGAAATCCAAAAATGGCGACGGCATAAAGTAGTGCCCTCCAGATGACCGCTCAGGCTCTTTTCCTGGTGGTGATCGCAGCCGCCTTGCATGCTTCTTGGAATCTGATTTCCAAGCAGGCGGCCGTAGCGGGCGCATCTTTCGTATTTGCATATCGGCTTTGCTCCACGATTGTGTATGCACCATGGGTGGCCTACATTTTCTGGAACGACGGCATGGCTTGGAGCTGGTTGGTCGTAGCTTTTATTGCTATGTCGAGTGTGCTGCATCTGGGCTATAGCATTTGTCTCTTAAGAGGCTATCGTGCCGCGGAGCTTTCAGTTGTGTATCCGGTCGCGCGCGGCACCGGTCCTTTACTGGCCAGTATAGGAGCCTTCTTGTGGTTATCCGAAGTTCCTTCGCTATCGGGCGCACTGGGCATTTGCAGTGTAGTGGGGGGCATATTGCTGATCGCTACCCAAGGGAACTGGCGACAATTTGCATATGCTAAAGCTTGGATCGGAATCCGATGGGGGCTACTGATTGGCGTATTTATCGCAGCTTATAGTTTGACCGACGCCTATAGCGTCAAGGTGCTGTTGGTAGCGCCGGTTTTGCTTGATTGGCTATCAGCGTGCGGCGGCACTTTATTAATGGCGCCTTCGACCTGGGTGAGGCGTGCACGAGTGCGCGAACAGATGCGCGGGAAATGGGGGCTTGCCCTGGCTGTCGGCATTTTGTCGCCACTAGCGTATATCTTGGTGCTATATGCATTACAACAAGGGGCCGAAGTAAGCGTGGTGGCTCCCTTGCGCGAGATGTCCATGATGATGGCAACCTTCGCCGGATTTTTAATACTAAAAGAGAAGGTATCCCCGATGCGTTGGCTGGGCTGCGTCGCCATCATTATCGGCGGAGTCTTGTTGACTACGCGTTAGGATCATCAATTGATCCCAACGCGTATATTTAACTAGAGCTAGGCGCCGGCAGGGCTTAGGCGGCCTGCTCCAGAAATATATGGACCTGACGCGGTCTTATCACTAAGGTTTCGTTCTCTTTAAGTTGCAATTGTGAAAAGCGTTCCTGCGATATCACGGCTTCGATGAGCTCGTTTGTGTCGTTGCGCTTGAGCTCGAGCTGCGCAAGAGGACCTATGGCATGCACTCGTTGGAGGCTAACTACCAGCCCTTTGGCTTCGGCAGTATAGCGTTCGATTTCAATGTCGTGCGGCCGTACGTAGGCAGTCCCTTGCGTATCTTGGGCGTCTTGATGGCCGGGTGCTTCGAAGACAGTATC
Organism: uncultured beta proteobacterium; assembly: GCA_963706785.1. Lineage (GTDB taxonomy): Bacteria > Pseudomonadota > Gammaproteobacteria > Burkholderiales > Burkholderiaceae_B > Pollutimonas. Next base: position 715,079 of record CAVPNJ010000002.1, on the reverse strand, counting down.
ACCCGTTTCAATCAGACCGTTATGAACTCGTCCGTGAAATAGATTCACATTTCCTAAGAAACCATAGACGAAAGGCGAAGCAGGGTGGTCATACACGTTTGCGGGAGCCCCTGTTTGTTCAACTTTGCCATGATTCATGACCACGATCTCGTCAGCCACTTCAAGCGCTTCTTCTTGATCGTGCGTTACGAAAATGCTGGTGACATTCAGTTCGTCGTGCAAGCGCCGTAACCAGCGTCGCAGTTCTTTACGTACCTGGGCGTCCAAGGCGCCAAAAGGTTCGTCGAGCAGCAGCACCCGTGGCTCTACCGCCAAGGCGCGCGCGAGGGCTATCCGCTGACGCTGTCCTCCGGATAGCGCCGAGGGCTTGCGATCTGCAAGCCAGTCGAGTTGTACCAGTTCGAGCAATCGCATTACTTTTGCGCGTATCTGCTCTTCCGAGGGGCGATCCTTGCGTGGTTTGACACGCAAGCCGAACGCGATATTTTCGAAGACGCTCATGTGTTTGAACAAGGCGTAGTGCTGGAATACAAATCCCACCTGGCGTTCGCGCACATGGCGGTCGGTTGCGCTTTCGTTGTCCAGAAGTATCTGGCCCGAATCAGGGGCTTCAAGACCGGCGACAATGCGCAGCAAAGTCGTTTTTCCGCAACCCGAGGGCCCCAGCAAGGCAGTCAGCTTGCCATCGGGAAATTTCAGGGAAACATCGTTCAGGGCGACAAAGTTTCCGAACCGCTTGTGAATATTACGTACTTCGATGCTCATTTAATGCTCCTGCGCAGAGGGTGAATGCACTTCGTTTTGGGCGCGCCATTCAACCCAGGATTTCAGGGCGAGCGTAACCAGTGCCAAAAGCGCTAACAAAGACGCTACAGCAAACGCCGCTGAAAAATTGTATTCGTTATAAAGGATCTGACGCCATACAGCAAACCCCATTTAATATTCGGAAGTGTAACGTGCCAGAAGGTTTGCCATTCGGAAGCCCCCAATACGAGCGCCGCCTCCTCTTCTTCGCTGCCCTGAGACTGCATCAGCGGGATAAGTTCGCGGGCGACAAAGGGAAAGGTGACGAACACCCTGGCAAGCATAAAAATTCAGACTAAAGAGATAAAGGCAAAACTGAACGAATAGTTTGGTCATTGTTAATAAGCACAGGGCATAATGTTTTTGCTTATAAGCAGCATCGGTTCAGCGTTCTGGCAGCCCGCAGTCTCCCGAAACTGATGGAGCGCCCTTGCAAAGTCCACATACGGAGAATAAAATATCCGTAACTGGAGAAATAAAATGAGCCTCGCTTATGCATACCCGCTTAGTCGATTCGAACCAGCTGCCGTCATTGACCTGAATGACAAGGCCGCACGCGAACGCTTATCCAAGTCAGCACTCCAGGGCTTTTTCAAATTGGCTCAGGCCTGGAAGCTGCGTGATGAAGAAGCCTGCATTCTCCTAGGCGGCGTTTCAAGCAGTGCTTTTTATGAATGGAAGAAAAAACCTGGTCGGGTGCTGGAAGTAGACCGGATCACGCGGATTTCTTATTTACTGGGCATCTACAAGGCTCTACATATTCTTTACGGCGACGAACTTGCAGACCGCTGGGTCAGCCTGCCGAATCGCAACATTATCTTTGGCGGCAAAACCCCGCTACGGTATATGCAAGAAGGCGGTCTGCTGGCTATGCAAACGGTGCGCGCCTTGCTTGATGCGCGTCGCGGCGGAATGTAGAATGCGTACCCCGCCGGTTTCGCTTATTCGTCAACTAGACACTTGCCGCTTGCTGCCTTCAAGATTCGCCAATCAGGAAGATTCAGTACTCTCGCCGCTGGCCAACAGCCCGGAACATCTTAAAGATCTGTTCGATCTCGATAATGCCACCAACCAGAGACTGGCCGCCGAACGCGGCGCCATGCCAGGCATCGGTATCGACGAACTGGTATTTGGCGTGCCGAATTTTCGTATGGTCAACGCAGCGTACGCATACCCTCGACCCGAGGGAAGCCGTTTCAATACAGGCGCCCGCGGTGCCTGGTATTGCGCGTTCGATGTAGAAACGGCCTTGGCCGAAGTCATATTCCACAAGATTGTGGAATATGCCGAGATCGATTTTTTCAACGACACCGTAAGCTACCAAGTCCTGCTGGCTGATTTCAGTGCCGAATTCCACGACTTGCGTACAGCTTCGGGCTTTAAAACCTGCCTGAACCCAGTAAGCTATGTCGCTTCACAAAGACTGGCGGTTCAGTTGCTTGAGCAGGGCGCAATGGGTATTGTTTATCCCAGCGTCAGACATAAGGGGGGCACTAATCTGGCCTGTTTCCGTCCTGCGCTGGTGGGCAATGTACGCAGAGGCTCCGCCTACACCTTAAGCTGGACGGGTCTGCCCGAACCAGCGGTACACTTGGCGTCCCCTATAAAAAACAAAAACACACAATAATCCCCAAGGATGGAGACTACATGAGCCTTTACACGCAACTGCAACAGCGCGCCGCTAACAATAATCCCATTAGGGTGGGCCTCATCGGCGCCGGGAAGTTTGGGTCCATGTACCTGGCGCAAATACCGCAAACGCCAGGCGTACATCTGGTCGGAATTGCCGACCTGTCTCCGGCAGCAGCGAAGGTGAACCTCGCTCGCGTAGGCTGGCAGCCAGAACAATCAGCGGCTCAGTCGGCCCAGGATGCCATCCGAAACGGAAGCACTTGGATTACCGACGACTGGAAAGCGCTGGTCGGCCTGCCCGAAATTGACGTCATTGTCGAATGTACTGGTAATCCCATCGCGGCGGTCGAGCATTGCCTCGAAGCTTTCGCCCATGGCAAACATGTTGTCAATGTCACGGTCGAAGCCGATGCGTTTTGCGGACCGCTCCTCGGGCGCAAAGCACAGCAGGCAGGCGTTATCTACTCCATGGCCTTCGGCGATCAGCCCGCCCTGATTTGCGACCTGGTTGATTGGGCCCGCACCTGCGGATTTCCAGTAGTCGCGGCGGGTCGCGGTCATAAGTGGCTGCCTCATTTTGTTGAGTCGACCCCGGAGACGGTCTGGGGCTACTACGGCCTTAGCCTGGATCAGGCAACTAGAGGCGGACTCAATCCTAAAATGTTCAATAGTTTTCTGGATGGATCCAAACCCTCGATCGAAAGCTGCGCGGTAGCCAATGCAACCGGCTTGTCCGTTCCATCGCATGGCTTGTTATATCCGCCGGCCAGCGTCGAAGACATTCCCTTCGTGACACGGCCGATCAGCGAAGGCGGCGTGCTCGAGCGTAAGGGCATGGTAGAAGTGGTGTCCTCGCTGGAGCCCGACGGTCGCGAGATTCCATACGATATTCGCATGGGCGTTTGGGTGACGGTCGAAGCGGAAACTGACTATATTAAGAACTGTTTTGAAGAATACAACGCGCATACCGATCCCACCGGACGTTACTTTACGCTCTATAAACGGTGGCACCTTATCGGACTGGAAGTTGGCATGTCGGTGGCATCGGTGGCATTGCGTGGCGAAGCAACAGGAGTGGCGACAGGATGGGTGGCCGACGTCGTCGCCACCGCCAAGCGCGACTTGTTGCCCGGAGAAACGCTGGACGGCGAGGGGGGCTATACGGTCTGGGGGAAACTACTGCCGGCGGAAACCTCCACCAGTCTAGGCGGCTTACCTTTAGGCTTGGCTCATAACCTCGCCCTTATACGTCCCGTAAAAAAAGGGCAATGCGTTGTTTGGGACGACGTCGCCATAGACAGCAACACAGAGGCCTACAAAGTTCGCCGAGAAATGGAGATCCTGTTCAAAAAGGAATAAAATTGCAGTTCTTTATCCTCCCGGTTCCCCTTGAAAGCCATTCCAATACTGATTAAATGGTTTTGCATGCTGGTAGTGGCCTGCGGCGCCGGCACGGTCTGGGCCGGACCCTCGCTGGTTCAATGTAACGGCATTAAAGATCTGGTGTTCATTCCTCACCAGGACGATGATCTGCTATTCATGAATCCGGACATCTCGTCCGCCATCGATGCCGGCGGCTGCGTGCACGTTGTATACCTTACGGCAAGCGATCGAGGCGAAGGCGAGGCTTATATGCTGGGACGCGAACGGGGAGTTCGCGCCGCATATGCCTATATGGCCCAAGAGCCTAATATCTGGACCGAAGATTTCAATACGACGGGCTCACATCGCCTGGCTCGCTTCACATTAAATGGAAACAAACGGATTCAGTTGCTGAGCATGCGGCTGAAAGATCCTTGGCTAGGAAAGGGCTGGGGTAGCCTCACGCCCTTGAGCCAGGTCGAATCGATACCCGGAAATTCGGTCGAATCGCTGGGCCCGGCGGTAGAGCACTACACCCGGGCAGAACTGGTGGCGGTCATCAAGCAAATCATTCAAGAATATCAGCCATCCACTGTCCGCCATATGGATGACAGCATTACGATTCCGTACGCCGATCTATGCTGGCGCTGTGCGGGTCACGATCATCCCGATCACATTGCCAGCGCTCGATTGGTGCGAGAAGCCATTGCGCTTGAACGAGGGACTTTCGCCGAAGTGGCTTACGTGGACTATCCAAGCCAGGAAAGGGAGGCCAATCTTTCACCCGGAGAAACCCAGGGCAAGACACAAGCTTTTCGCCACTACGCCTGGAATGATTACCGGTATTGCGCCAACCGCGCTCTTTGTCTGGAACCGGCCGGGCCCGCAGCCGCGTGGGTAAGCCGCAGCTACTACGTATCACGCAATAACGTAGCACCTGTTATCTTGCGAGACAAAGAAGGTGGTTATTCATTGTTCGCTGTCGGAGAGGGCAACCGTGCTGCCAATGTCTGGCAAAGCGAGGCGCAGGCTTGGTCCACGCTGGGTGGGCGTACAGCAGACCCCATCGCAGCGTTTACTTATCGCGACGGGCGCAATGGAATTTTCGCGCGAGATGCCACCGGCTTGGTCTGGACTAATACGCAGCATGCACAAGGGAAATGGGCAGGCTGGCATATGGTGACAGGCGCGCGCCTGACAACGTTGCCAGTGGTCTCTACACAAGGTAGCTTAATGGCGATTGCCATGGGGAATGATGGCTTCTTTCATTATTCCGTTCCCTTGACCCAAACGACTTCTAAATGGGCAGATTGGCGAATGCTGCCACCGCTGCCTGGTGCGCTTGCCGAGGCTGCGATCGCGGCCGATAACAACGGAGCGCCGACGGTTTTCACCGTCGACTGGGGGGGCACCATTTGGGTCACTACTTTTTCGCCAATTAAAAATGATGCGTTGAACCGCTCGATAGTGCTGAAGGCTGCCGCGTCGAGCCTACCTATTTCGTCGAACCATGAAGAACCCGGGACCTGGAGTCCTTGGCACTCAGTAATGTCTTCACGCAGCAGCGGAGGCCTGGCCGCCATACTGAATTCCGAAGGCCTTATCGAGCTTTTTGTGCGAGACCGGGTATCCGGCAATATGCAGCATATGGTGCAGTCGGCGCCGGGACTCGCGAGCGGCGGCTGGACAATGCCGACTGATCTTGGTCTAGCATATGTTGGCCGGCCAACAGTCGTAATAAATGAAAAGCAAGCGATTACCGTTGCTGCAGTCGGGTCAAGAGAAGGAACACTGTGGTTATGGGAACAGGCGCAAAAGCTGAGGATTGCAGACAATATTGCCTCGACTCCCGCATTACTCGTAATCGACGGAACCTTATATCTTGCCGCCCGAGTCGCAAACACGCGGCAATCCTATTTGGTCAGGGCGAGGAAAGCAGGAAAGTGGGCGCCAGCAACAGTCGTAAGCCCACCGCCCTTGATCGGTGGCGGATCTTTCGGCTTAGTTCAGCGTTCGGAACCGGCGCGAATTGAGCCCTTGAAAACCTGGGCCGCCGGCACCCCGACACTAAAGAAGACTGCGGCGCTAGCGATAAAAGCCAGCGCCGGCGAACCAAGGAAAGACGCCCCGCGAGTCGCTGTACCTCAGTCCCAATAACCTCTCTGCCCATAGAAGTCGTGTAGCCGGGCCTCATACGATCGATCCAGTGGCAGTGTTTCGTCGTATTCAGGACTGTTCTTAATTTGCTCACGAGTCAATTTAGTTTGTACGGTGGAGTCGGTCCAATCAATACGTTGGATCCATTGCGTTGCGAGCAAAACTTTCTTTCCCCCTGGCCACCAATTGTGGGTATCTACCAGAAAATATCTGATGGCCCAATCTTTGTCATCGAAGATAAAATCCTTTACGTGGCCAATCTCGTCATCGGTGCCGAGAATATGGTAGCCGCTGACTGCGTCGCTGCTGCGCAAGTGGCTGTCGCCGGTTTGCTCGGCCTTGTAAGTGGCCATTTCCGACACTTCTTCGCGTCCCGGCGGCACAGCACCGGGCTCTTGCAAGGGAAACTCGGGATAACCCGCCGCCCCCCACAGATAGGGGCCAGACCAATAATTGCTATAGCCGTAATACTGCGAAAACGTGCCCTCAAGTTGACGTGAAATCGGCTGATGTGTATCGATATCCGGGCTATTTTTTACCTGGTCGCGGGTCAGCGACACCAGAATTAAACCGTCGTTTTCATCAATTTCCTTGACGGAATAGGGCGAGATGAGCACTTGGCGACTCGAGAGCCATGAGCCGGTCTCCACAACCAGATATCTAATGGCCCACTTATCGTCGTCGAAATACACTTCTTTGACGCTGCCCAATTCGCCATCGGTGGCCTGAAGGGTGTACCCATTCAAACTATCTACGGTACGTAACATAAGCGTGCTCCCGTTATTGTGTGTAAGTTCTTATGGGTAGCAAATGGCGTACCTGGACATCAAGGCCGAATTTGAAACAAATACAGCTATTTGCGCCTCGCGCCAGAGCAAGCTGCGACATGTCTTGACCCTGACATCATAGGAAGCTTTATAGTTGCACAAGCCTGCCGTGCTTTGTCTTTCACTTGATTAGGAATTCCCAAATGGCCTCTCTTGCGCCTTCCGTGCCGCCTCGGGTGGATCTCGCTACCAGCCTTAATATTGAAGGCATGTCTTGCGCCTCGTGCGTAGGGCGGGTGGAGCGTGCACTGAAAGCACTCCCGGGCGTGACGACTGCGAATGTTAATCTGGCTACACAAAGGGCCGAACTGACCTTTATCGGAATCCCGGATGCGGCGGCGGCAATTAAGGCAGTGGAAACTGCCGGTTATAAAGCCACGATAATTGAAGACGGCAATAACGACGAGGTGGCCGCTCGACAGGAAGCCGAGCTGATTTCATTGCAGCAGTCTTTGCTTGTAGCACTGATCTTCGCGCTGCCCGTGTTCTTACTCGAAATGGGTTCGCACCTATTTCCAGCCGTACACCACCTAATAGCAACAACAATCGGCACGCGGACTAGCTGGATTCTTCAGTTCGTACTGACCACTATAGTTTTGATATGGCCCGGTCGGGTTTTTTTCGCAAGCGGCGCTCCCTCTTTGCTGCGAGGTGCCCCCGACATGAATGCTTTGGTGGCATTGGGTTCAGGCGCCGCGTATGTTTATTCGGTCGTCGCCACCTTTATTCCGGCACTTTTGCCTGCTGGCACGGTTCATGTTTACTACGAGGCCGCTGCAGTCATAGTCACGCTTATTTTGTTGGGCCGCTATCTGGAAGCACGGGCAAAAGGGCGCACCTCCGAAGCCATAAAACGGCTGGTCGGCCTGCAACCGCAAACTGCGCATGCATTCCGTGATGGACGATTCATCGAAATCGAGATTGCCGATCTCAAAACCGGTGAACTTGTCGAGGTGCGTCCTGGCGAACGTTTGCCAGTCGATGGGCAAATCGAAAGTGGTGTCAGTTTTGTAGACGAGTCCATGATTAGCGGCGAACCCGTCCCCATAGAAAAAAAACAAGGCGACCAAGTTACGGGCGGCACGGTCAATCAGAACGGCGTACTCGTTTTCAGGGCAACTAAAGTCGGCCGCGATACGGTTTTGGCCCAGATCATACGAATGGTCGAGCAGGCGCAAGGCGCGAAACTGCCCATACAGGCATTGGTCGACCGCATCACCATGTATTTCGTGCCGGCGGTCATGGCTGCGGCGGCGTTAACATTTATTGTGTGGCTGGTTTTCGGGCCTGACCCGGGCCTGACTTTAGCTCTGGTGAACACCGTAGCGGTACTTATCATTGCCTGCCCCTGCGCTATGGGCTTAGCGACGCCCACTTCAATCATGGTGGGCACCGGCCGGGCAGCACAAATGGGTGTACTTTTCCGTCGTGGAGAAGCATTGCAACTTCTTAAAGACGCCAGGGTGGTGGCGGTGGACAAAACCGGAACACTCACAGAAGGCAAACCGCAGTTAACTGATTTGTTTCTGGCAGCGGACTTTACCCGCGCAACAGTCTTAGCCAACGTTGCTTCGGTAGAGGCCAAATCCGAGCACCCTATAGCGCAGGCCATTGTCGACGCCGCAACCGCCGAGAACCTCGCGCTGACATCGCCTGACAACTTCGAATCGATAACGGGTTACGGCGTAAGGGCGAGCGTTGAAGGCAACCGCGTTGAAATAGGGGCCGACCGCTACATGACCCAGCTTGGTTTTGATGTGTCGTACTTTGCAGCTGCGGCAATCCGCCTGGGCGATGAAGGCAAAACGCCTTTATATGCAGCAATCGGAGGAAAACTGGCCGCAATGCTAGCCGTTTCAGATCCCATCAAGGTTTCCACCACAGCGGCCATTCGCAATTTGCATGCAACTTGGTCTGAAAGTCGCCATGATCACCGGTGACAACCGCAGGACTGCAAATGCAATCGCCCGTAAATTGGGAATCGATGAGGTTATTGCGGAAGTTCTGCCTGCCGGAAAGGTCGAGGCTGTTCAACACTTAAAAAAACAGTACGGTGTCATCGCTTATGTAGGCGACGGCATCAACGACGCACCCGCGCTTGCTCAGGCGGATGTCGGCATAGCCATTGGAACAGGGACTGATATTGCCATCGAGGCGGCAGATGTGGTGCTGATGTCTGGTGACATGGGGGGTGTGCCGAAGGCGATCGCCTTATCCCAGGCTACGCTCACCAACATCAAACAAAACTTGTTCTGGGCATTTGCCTACAACACAGCCTTGATTCCGGTAGCTGCGGGCGTTCTTTATCCAATTAATGGCACATTGCTTTCGCCGATGTTCGCGGCTGGCGCAATGGCCTTTTCAAGCATATTCGTGCTGGGCAATGCATTGCGTTTAAGAAAATTCAAACGATGAACGGGTTTAGCGCCCCAGAATTAGCCCGGCGAAGTCGACGGGCTAGTTCGTCAGTTTTTTCTGACGGGTGCATAGCCCGCATCGCGAATCGCGCTTTCGACAGCGTCGGCGTTGCTTGGCCCATTTACCCAGACTCGATGTGTGGGGATATCGACTTCTACCTCGGCAGTAGGCGCTATGGCGTTAACTGCATTGGTAATGACGCCTGCGCAATGACCACAGGTCATGTCGTTTACTTCAAATTCCAGCATTGGTTACTCCAAGTGAAGATACCGGTGCAGTGCTTGCAAGACCCGGCTTTAAAGGAATATCTTAAAGGTTCCAACACTAGCAATGTCAAGTCATCGTATCCATACCGCAGGTAAGAACTCAAGGACACCAGAATGAATATCGGCCAGGCATCAATAGCATCTGGTGTATCAGCCAAGATGATCCGGTATTACGAAAGCATAGGCCTCATTGGACCGACTCAACGAACCGATTCCGGATACCGGCAGTATTCCGATAGGGAAGTCGGATCACTTCGCTTTATCAAGCGGTCGCGAGACTTGGGCTTTTCGCTGGAGCGCATCAAAACACTGATAGGACTATGGCAAGACACCACCCGAAAAAGCGGGGATGTCAAAAAGCTTGCGCGCCAGCATATTGCCGAATTAAACGGCGATATTTCCAAACTGAAGTCCATACGTGACCAATTACAGCATTTGGCGGACTGCTGCCACGGCGATAACCGTCCCGACTGCCCGATACTTGACGATCTGGCAAAACGAAGCCATTGATTGCCGGCGCGATTTTGGCTATTGGTCACGCAGCCAGGCGCAGCGCTAGCGCTGACAAGGTCAAGACCAAAACGGGTATGGTCAAAAGGATGCCCACTTTAAAATAGTAGCCCCAGGAAATTGTTATTCCTTTCCGTTCCAGTACATGAAGCCAGAGCAAGGTCGCCAGACTGCCAATTGGGGTTATTTTTGGGCCCAGATCGCTGCCTATTACGTTGGCGTAAATCATGACTTCCTTTACCGCTCCACTTGACTGACTAGCGTCGATTGAAAGGGCGCCGATCAAGACGGTTGGCAGATTGTTCATGACCGAAGACAACAGCGCCGTTAGCAGACCCGTTCCCAAGGCCGCTGCCCAGATGCCTTGATCCGCCAGTCGGTTCAATAAGATCGCTATCATTTCGGTTAGACCCGCATTTCGCAAGCCATACACGACCAAATACATACCCAGTGAGAAAACCACGATATGCCACGGTGCTTCCCGGATAACCTTGCGAGTACTAATAACATGCCCTCGCGCTGCGACAATAAGCAAGGCTAAAGCGCCTGTTGCAGCGATTGCGCTTACCGGTATGCCGAATCCCTCCAGCACGAAAAATCCAATAAGCAGGATCGCCAACACGACCCAGCCAGCGCGGAATGTGTGCAGGTCGCGAATTGCCTCTCTTGGCTGCCGTAATCGGGTCACATCATAACTGGCCGGGATATCGGCACGAAAAAAAACCAGCAAGACAAACAGGGTAGCTGCCACCGATACCGCGCCAACAGGCAGCATGATGGCGGCGTAGCGCGCAAAACTGATTCCAAAAAAATCGGCGGAAACGATATTTACCAGATTTGACACTACCAACGGTAGGCTAGCGGTGTCGGCAACAAAACCCGCAGCCACCACGAAGGCGAGCGTCGCTGCCGGGCCGAAACCCAGCGCCAACAACATAGCCATAACAATAGGCGTCAAGATAAGGGCCGCTCCATCATTCGCAAACAAGGCCGAGACCCCTGCGCCCAGTAAGACCATCAGCGCAAAGAGCAGTCGGCCATTACCCTTGCCCCAGCGACCGACGTGCAGTGCGGCCCATTCAAAAAACCCAGCCTCATCGAGCAAAAGACTGATGATAATGATCGCTACGAAAGCAGCGGTTGCGTTCCATACAATCTGCCAGACCACTGGAATGTCAGCGACGCTGATCACACCGGTAAGCAAAGCGGTAGCAGCACCGATGCATGCGCTCCATCCAATGCCCAGCCCCCGGGGTTGCCAAACAACAAGCGTTAGGGTCGCCAAAAAAATCAATGTTGCGGGAATCATGGTGATGCAAAGTCAGGGACAATGAATGCAGAAATAATCGGCAATGCGATACCGCACGGCCGCTTACCATTTGCTATCAGACAAGGTGGTGATTGTCCGCTGGGCAGCGAACCAATCGGTCAGGCCATCGACAAAGGAGCGGGTACGTGCCGAAAGATTCTGCCGGGTAGGGTACACCGCCATAATGTTAGCCGAAGGAAGCGTCCAGCCCGGTAGGACCTGTCGTAACCGCCCCGACCTTAAATAAGGTACAGCATCCCATTCAGAACGTAACAATATGCCATGCCCATCCAGGGCCCAGGACAGCGCCGACTCACCGTCGTTTGTACTGACGCGACCGCGAACTTTGACTGTTTCTACGCGTGTACCCTGTCCCAAGTGCCAAGTACCATAGGTCTCGTCGCTTTCACGGATAATGATGCAACTATGTGATGACAGTTCCGAAGGGCGGTTAGGCTCGCCTGCCTCTTTCAAATAACGGGGCGAAGCGCATAACAAGCGTCGATTGAACGCAATAGTGCGCATGGTGAAGCGAGAGTCCGGAATATCTCCAAATATTATCGCGACATCTATGCCTTGCTCTACAAGATTGACAGGCCTGTCGCTCAAGTGAAGCTGAACCTCGGTTTCTGGATGGGTCCGGATAAATCGCGATACCGCCGGAACAATATGGCGGCGTCCGAAGCCAAGCGTTGCGTGAACCCTGAGCAGTCCGCGCGGAATTGCCTTGCTTCCTGCAACAGTTTGCTCGAGCACATTCAGCTCTGCGAGCAACCTTGCTCCTTCGGTCAGATACGCCTCGCCTTCGGCCGTGAGCCCAATCCGGCGCGTCGTGCGATTCATCAGCCGAACGCCCAGCCTTTGCTCGAGCGCTGCGAGCCGCTTGCTGACGGTAGGAGGTGTGACGCCCAGTTCTTGGGCCGCTCGTGCCAGGGTGGAATACTTGGCCAGCAGCACAAAGAAATTAAGATCGGAAACGGAATCCATAATTCTTTCAGCTAGGTTAAACCGGGTACGCCGATTTTATTCGGTCGTGAGAGGAACTAATGTAGTGTCTTAATCGACATTATTAGCTCGGCTTGCCATATTATCATTGGCCTCGTAACTGCAAGACTGCGTTATGCATAAAAATTCCAGGAGACCATCTATGTCCTCGTTTGTCCCAGCGCGCCGCCTACTATGCAGCGCCTTACTCATGTTGCCCATGGTTTGCACCGCCCAGTCGTATCCGGAACGACCTGTCAAATTGATTGTGCCGTACGCTCCAGGTGGAAGTGCCGACATCGCTGCAAGACTGATATCAGACGAATGGGCCAAGACACTGGGTCAGCCAGTGATCATCGAGAACCGCTCGGGCGCAGGCGGCAACATAGGCGTAGATGTCGTGTCCAAATCCAAGCCTGACGGCTATACCGTGGGCTTGCAGACGGTATCGCTGGCGATCAATCCAGCTCTTTATGCGAAGATGCCTTACGACACGTTAAAAGACCTCGTGCCCGTCGGCACAGTGGCTACGTCACAGCACATGCTGGTCGTTAATAACGATTTACCCGCCAAATCAGTCGCTGATCTCGTATCGGCCGCCAAAGCCGCGCCGGGCCAATTACTTTACGGTTCGGCGGGTAGCGGAAGCACTTTCCATATGGCCGCGGAACTATTCAAGTCGGTCTCCAAAACCGACATCGCACACATCCCATACCGCGGAGGTGGTCCTGCCATGCTTGACACCATCGGCGGCCATGTACAAATGAGCTTCCCAGTGCTGTCCGCCGCTTTGCCCCAAGTACAAGGCGGAAAGCTGCGCGCCCTAGGGGTTACAGGACCAAAGCGCTCGCCTCTGATGCCCGACGTCCCCACTATCGCTGAAGCCGGGCTTCCCGCCTATAGCTTTGAAACCTGGTTCATGGTGATCGCCCCGTCCGGAACGTCGCAGGCAATTATCGACAAACTTAATGCAACGTTGAATCAAGCGCTGGCCTTGCCAGCTTTGAAAGAACGCATGATTAAGGAAGCTTATGATCCTGCGCCGTCATCGCCGAGCGAGGCCAAGGCGCTGCTGGTCAATGATCTGGAAAAATGGTCGAAGCTTATCGCTGCCAATGGCATCAAAGTCGACTAAACCATATACCGCCTTACCAGGACCTTTGAATGACTGCGCGTACCTTGTACCAGAAGCTGGTGGATTCGCATAAGGTAGTACAGCTGGATAGCCAGAATGTATTGCTTTACGCAGATCTGCATTTAATGAACGAATACACCAGCCCTCAGGCATTCTCTGGTCTGCATGAGCGCGGACGCGGCGTGCCCGCGCCGGGTCAGAATGTGGCAGTAGTAAGCCATATAATCCCGACTCACCCTGTCAAAATCCGGGTAATCGAAGATACGGCGTCGGCCCTGCAGGCCAGTAATCTAAAGCGTAATTGCGAACGCCACGGCATCCCTTTATTCGACACCAATGATCATCTGCAAGGGATAGAACATGTTGTCGCACCCGAGCATGGCATGATACGCCCGGGCATGGTCGTACTGTGCGGTGATAGCCATACCACCACGTATGGAGCACTTGGTGCCCTGGGGTTTGGAATCGGGACGTCGGAAGTGGAGCATGTGCTGGCTACCCAGACGCTGGTGTATCGCTTGGCAGAAAACATGCGAATCCGCGTTGACGGCATTTTGTCCCGCGGCGCAACATCCAAAGACTTGATACTGATGATTATCAGCCGCATCAGCGCCCAAGGGGCTCGCGGCTACGTTGTCGAGTTCTGTGGTTCAGCGATCGAGGCCCTGTCTATTGAAGCGCGCTTTACTTTGTGCAACATGGCGGTTGAAGCCGGAGCTCGAGGAGCACTGATTGCGCCTGATGCGCTCGCCATCGACTACGTGCTTTCCCGCGCGCCCGATATCGATGGACCTGTGCGCGAGCAGGCATTAGCTTATTGGGCTACGTTGCGAAGTGATGCATCAGCGGTGTTTGAATGCGAACACGTCTTTGATGCCAGCGATGTCGCCCCCTATGTTACCTGGGGCACCAGTCCCGACCAGGCCATCCCGATCGACGGCCTTGTACCATGGCCGCACGAGAATAAAGACGGCAATCCGGATGCATCTACAGAAAATGCGCTGCGATACACGGGCCTGTCCAGCGGAACCTCTCTAGAAGGGGTGCGCGTGCAGCATGTATTTATCGGGTCCTGTACCAACGCCCGAATAGAAGACCTGCGCGCAGTGGCGGATATTGTCAGGAACAACAAAGTAGCCGAAGGGGTCCGAGCGATGGTGGTGCCGGGTTCTGGTGCCGTGCGAGATCAAGCCGAGGCAGAAGGCATCGCAGATCTCTTAAAACAGGCGGGTTTCGAATGGCGACAGCCGGGATGCTCGATGTGTCTCGCTATGAACGATGATGTCCTTGGCCCGGGGCAGCGATGTGCCTCGACTACGAATCGTAATTTCGAAGGCAGGCAAGGGCGTGGCGCGATCACCCATTTAATGAGCCCGGCGATGGCGGCGGCAGCTGCCTTGACGGGGTTTATAACAGACGTTCGCAAGCTTGCAGAATCAGGAGCCGCTTATGAATGACAGCTTGATCATCAACGGCATCGCCGCGCCTTTGCCTTACGCCAATCTAGACACCGATCAAATCATGCCCAAGCAATTCTTGCGCGGCATCGATAAAAGCGGTCTTGATAAGGGCCTGCTCTACGACATGCGATTCGATCCTGATGGAATGGTTCGTAGCGACTTCGTTTTAAACCAGCCCGCCTATGGCGGAGCCAAAATATTGGTTGCGGGCTCCAACTTCGGATGTGGATCAAGTCGTGAACATGCTGTATGGGGGCTTCAACAGTATGGGATCAAGGCGATTATTGCCACCAGCTTTGGGGAAATATTCTATTCCAACGCAATGAACAATCAGCTACTGCTGATCATGTTAAGCGACGCCGATGTCCAGACGCTGATGGCGGACTCAGCCAATCCAGAAACGTCGCACATTACCATCGACATTCAAGCCCTGACTGTCCACAGTCGCAGCCTTAATACGACATTCAAGCTGGCTGAACGCTACCACAAAATGTTTATCGAAAACCTGGATTCCATCGGATCTTCGCTTACGTACCAGGAAGCAATAAACCGCTACACCAAAGATCACTGGACGCGGCAGCCATGGCTCAAAGATGTCGCCAGCCTGACGCGGAACCGGTTGTCGAGCCAGAAGTCAAACGCCTAGTTTCTCGATGTGTCATTGGGCGTCACATTCGACTGCCGATTCTTCATAAGCCGATTAGCTGCGGTCCAGCCCACCTTATAAGGGGCAGACCGCAGCCGATTAGGCCTTCAATGCTTTTTCTAGCAACGTACCAACGACCTCATTTGTACTGACATTTTGCGCCGTCGCCTGCGCACGAATTTCGTCGGCCAGGGTTTGCTTGATTTTTACCGGAAACGAAATTAGTCCTTGTGCCTGATCCAGCTTGCGCTGTTCCCGGCGATCTATCAGGCCACTTGAAGAGTCGCCCGAAAAACGATCGGGTGTAGGGCCTTTTTTCATTTTCTCTACTATCTTCGTTGCTTTATTCTTTTCCAGATCAGTTTTCTTCATGGGGTTCCATCGCTAAGATTTTTATGGCGATCATTCGCGCCAACTTTTCATTATACGGCGTACGACCTAGCGGTTCGCTGCAGCTCTAAAGCCTAAAAAATCTAGGCCGATATTGTTTTCCGTGGCCTGGGATAAATAGCCGAAATGTTCTCGAATAGAAAGTGTGTAGGATCAGCAACTGTGCTGGAGGGTTGAAGAATGCATAACTTTTTATAACGCAGGAGACACCAAATGAACATGAGAACACGTGTATCAACGGTTGTAGTAGGTCTTGCGTGTGGCGCCATAGCCGGTGCCGCATTGGCTCAAGATAACATCGATAAGCTCATGAGAATGAACACCACGGGTGCATCACTGGAGATAGAATCAGTTCCCCAAAACGGCGAGAATGCAGACGCAATCCGGAGCAACTTGAAAAACATAAAGCTGCCCCCAGGTTTTTCGATTTCGTTATATGCGATGGTGCCCGATGCGCGACATATGGCGGTGGGCCCCTCTACCGGTGTCGTGTTCGTCGGCACCCGCAAAAACAAGATGTGGTCGGTGACCGACAGGACAAAGCGCCGTGTGGCCGACGACGTCAAGCGATTTGCTCCATCGGTAGACATGAAAATACCCAATGGCGTTTGTTTTTCACGCGACGGCATGCTTTATAGCGTCGAACACAATCGCGTCATGGTATATCCGGCGGCGGAGTTCTTCTATGAAGGGCCCGACGTCGCCACTGGCATTGTCGTTCCGCAAGGGGAACTGGTGCCTGTCGCAGAAGAAAGTTTTAACCACGGCGCACGCACGTGCAGGGTAGGGCCCGACAACAAACTCTACATCACCTTAGGTAATCCCTTCAATGTACCGTCCAAGGAAAAAGCGGAACTATACGAATCCAACGGCATGATGGGCATTATCCGAATGGATACCGACGGCAAGAACCGCGAGGTCTTCGCTCGCGGAGTACGCAATTCAGTAGGCCAGGACTTCAATCCCAGGGACAAAACCTTATGGTTCACCGATAATCAGGTCGACGGCATGGGCGACGATATTCCGCCCGGGGAACTAAATCGGGCGACTGAGATGGGTCAGCATTTTGGCTTCCCTTACTATGGTGGAGGAAAGATAAGAACCGTTGAGTTCAAGGACGCTGAACCGCCAGCAAATGCCGTCTTCCCACAAGTAGAAATGGTGGCTCACGCGGCCGACCTGGGTATGAGCTTCTACACTGGACAAATGTTCCCTGAAAAATATAGGGGCGGCATTTTTTCCGCGCAACATGGCTCCTGGAATAGAACGACACCCGTGGGCGCGCGGATCATGTACACCAGCCTGAAAGAAGATGGCACCGCTGATAAAACCGAGGTGTTTGCCGACGGATGGCTGTCGTCGAACAATGAATACATTGGCCGGCCAATAGACGTAGCAATGCTGGCTGATGGATCCATGCTGGTGTCAGACGATTATGCCGGAGCTATCTACCGTATTTCATATGATCAAAAGTAGATTCAGTGTATATATAAAATATCCGACACAACTTATTGTGCTGGGCACGCTAGTGTCGGCAGGCTATGCAGCAGCTGCCGACATTAGCGCCGGTCGGGCTAAATCGGTACAGTGCGCTACTTGCCACGGCCCGATTGGCATCGCTACACTGCCCGAAGCCCCGAATTTAGCAGGGCAGAATCAAATTTACCTTATTAAAGCACTGCGAGATTTCAAGTCGGGCGACCGAAAAAACGAAATGATGGCCTTAATGGTGGCATCGCTTACCGACACGGATATTGAAAACTTGGCGGCTTTCTACCAAAGCTTGGAAATCAGCGTTAAAAGGCCTTAAGTCTGAGGCCACCATGCGACCTGCGCCGGGCCCTAACCTAAGGGCATACACATGAAAGCCAGATTATTGTGGGCAACTGTCTTATTTACAGGCTATTGCGGGGTTTACGCAGCTGAACTAGATACAGGCGGATCAAGCCTGGCTATTTATGGTGCTATAGACTCGGGGTTCAGTTCAACCCACGCGCATGACCCCGGTGGCGTCGAAAGAAAATCAACAGGACTTGTGTCCGGCGGCTTGGAAGATTCATTACTTGGGCTTAGGGGCCGCGAAATACTTACAGGCGGTTGGGCAGCGATTTTTCAGCTCGAGACCGATATCGATAATCGAACGGGCAACTTACCGGACGATAGCCGTCTTTTTAGCAGGACTGCATGGCTGGGTTTCGCAAACGAACGATTTGGCGAAATCCGGCTCGGCCGTCAACACACTGTCGCTCGAGAGTTTGCCCAGGACTTTGAAATAGCATCATGGAGTGAGATGGGAATGGATGCCACTTTCCTGGCGTCGGAGGCTTATTCAATAAACAATGCGATCAGCTTTCTCAGTCCGGAATGGGCAGGGCTGCGGTTCGGAGCAAGCCATAGTTTCGATGTTACCGGCGACCAGACCAGTGGTAGCAAGTCTCCGGCATATAGCGCAGCACTGCAATACGAACGGGGTCCGATGATACTGACTCTTACCTGGGACAAGACCATGCTGTCCGACCGCGTGCTTGCTGATGCTAATAATCCTGAAGCCTGGCAGCTGGGCGTATCGTACGACTTTGAAATTGCAAGGGCATCAATTGCCTGGAGCCGCCAGAAAAATGGCTATGTTGGACTGAATGGCGGGGACCCAGGGAATTTGGGACTCGGTTTGGGAGCACCAGAGTTCGCCAATGGTGGACGTCTGGATGCTTACTTAATCGGCCTGGAAATCCCGCTTAGTGCAAGGGGAACCGTATTGGCGCAGTGGTCTTTGGTTAATCCCGATTGGGCGTGGGAAAATGGGGAAAAAGCGCGGAATGGGCAGGTGGCAACATTGGGATATGTATATAAGCTGTCCACCCGGACCAGTTTGTATACCGCGGCAGGGATGGCCAGACGGTATTCGCTCGATAACCAAATAGTACAAGGGCAGGGCACAACTAAGCGCTTCATAGCCGGAATCCACCATATTTTTTGACGGCTTGAAATTCACCCGCATCGGCTGCGCAATAGTCTTAAATACGATTTCAAACGGCGTTAGCGTCAAGCGCTGCAATTGTTAAAACGGCCACATTGTCGATTCTTTGCCTGTTCGACTCGACCGAAAAGCAAAGGGGCGCTGATGCGCCCCTTATGCCACAAGACCTGCTTGGCTACTTAGCTACTTAGTTTCAGAGCACCAGTCATGACGGCCCAATGTCCTGGGAAAGAGCAAAAGAAAGTGTAGCTTTCGCCCGCAGCAAGTTTGGAGGTATCGAACGTGACTGAGTCGGATTCACCGCCACCGATAACTTTAGTATGTGCGATGACACGTGCGTCATCGGGCTTGACATAGTCTTTGTCGAGGCCGGCAGCCATGCCGTCAGTAGCAACACCTTGTTTGTCCGCCGTTTTAGTCAGGACCCAGTTATGTCCCATGGCGGCTTTGGCGAGTTTACCGGTGTGCTTGAGATGAACGGTATATTTAGTGCAGCTTTTGTCTATCGTCATTTCTTTGGTATTAAACTGCATAGCGTCGTTAGCCTCGATTGTGGCTTCACAATTGGCGGCCAGGGCAGGTAGGCTCATAACTGACAACAACGCGGCGAACGTGACTTTAGCTAACATGATGAATCTCCGGAATTGAATCGATAAAAGAAACTGCGAACGTCGACCTGAGGACAACTATATCGCGTATTGGCGGCCCTATGCGCAAAGACGCATCGATTCCTTGATCGTTATCAAGTTTCTGAGCGTCATGGAAAGCATGTGCAACTGCGTCATTGCGGTGCAATATATTTGAGCCATGATTATGATTTTCATTGATTTTTATCATATCCGATGTGGAAAACACGTTGCCTTCGGTGAATGCTGACAGCAGAATCAGCACATTGTAGTAATGATATGTTTCATCAGGCCCATCATGCGCAACAACCTGCCGGTAACCCAAAACGATTACGAATTTTCTCCCGATGCCACCCTGATGTCCGTCACTGACACCAAAGGCCACATCATTTATGCTAACTCTGCGTTTGTAGAGGTCAGCGGATATGACCGCGCGGAACTACGAGGTCAGCCGCACAATCTGGTGCGACATCCAGACATGCCGCCAGAGGCCTTTGCTGACCTATGGCGCACACTAAAAAGTGGTCGAGCATGGACGTCATTGATCAAAAATCGCCGAAAGAATGGGGACCACTACTGGGTCAGAGCAAATGCCTGTCCCGTCATGCGGGACAATGAAGTGGTGGGATACCTTTCAGTGCGAACTCGTCCGTCATTGGCCGAAGTGGAAAGCGCTGAATCCTTATATGCCAAGTTTCGCCTTGGTACTCAAGGAAAGGTCGACTTTCGCTGGGGGGTTTTAGTGCGCACCGGATGGATGGGTTGGCTTTCACGGATGAAAACCATGTCGGTCCGAGCGCGCCTCGCTGGGGGAGTCTTCAGCTGCTGGGCCCTGGCAGTAGCGATTATATCGACACTGCAGCTTTCGTTTACGCAGACGGTGACACTTTGCGGAGCACAAACCATTCTGGCGGTATTGCTTACGATCTGGCTTGAAAAACAAATCAACAGTCCACTGAAAACGGTGCTCAAGCAGGCGCAGCATCTTGCTGCCGGACAGCCCGCAGAACAATTTCATATGCGACGGACCGACGAAATCGGTTTCATTTTACGAGCCATAAATCAGGCCGGATTAAATCTGAAGGCGCTAGTGGATGATGTTGATGAGCAAGTCTGGGGCATCGAAATGGCAAGCCAGGCGGTCGCACGAAGTAACGAACACTTGAATACGCGCACCGGCCAGACAGCAGCCAATCTAGAGCAAACTGCCGCTTCACTCCAAGAGCTTGCATCCAGCGTGGGCAACAGCGCGGCCACGGCCAACGAGGCCACCCGCTTGGCAACGTCAGCGAGTCTAGCGGCGACTAATGGCAGTAAAGTAATGAATCAGGTGGCAAGCACGATGGATACCATCTCTGCCTCCAGCAACAAAATCTATGACATTATCGCGCTGATCGACAGCATCGCATTCCAGACAAATATCCTTGCCCTGAATGCCGCAGTCGAAGCGGCTCGAGCGGGGCCGCAAGGACGCGGTTTTGCAGTGGTGGCGTCCGAGGTGCGCAATTTGGCCTTGCGCAGTACTGATGCAGCTAAGGAGATCAAGACATTGATCGAAAATAGCGTCGCTCAGATAAATCTTGGACAATCCTTTGTTGAACAAGCGGCGAACGTCATGCGCGATATTGTCGAGCAGACGCAGCAAGTATCAATATTTATCGGCGACATCAGCCACGCTTCCGATAAACAGTCAAACGGTATAGGCGAAATCAATACGGCGGTAGGGGAGTTGGAACAGGCAACTCAGCGCAATGCCGCCATGGTGGCCGAGTCCGCCGACACGTCAGATGGATTGCGTAACCGGGCGGCGCATCTGGGAACTGCGATTGCAGTATTCAATCGAAGCTCCCCTGACAGGCCGGAACCGGCTGCAAAGGTGGCACCGGCACTTACCTGAACAATTCCGGCGTGCCGATCGGCGCTTATTGATTACTGCGGCGTTACGCCTGCGCCCTTGACGACTTCAGCCCACTTCAGACGGTTCTGACGCACAGTTTCACGAAACTTCTCGGGCGAGGACGTATGAATCCTGTTGCCCGTTGCGGTAAGCCGCTCGGCCACTTCCGGCAACTGCAACGCCTGAGTTGCTGCAGCGTTTATTTTGCCGACAACTGCAGGATCCATATCCTTGGGCCCGAACAGACCAAACCAAATGAAGCTGTCGAATCCGGACAAGCCCGATTCGGCGATGGTCGGGACCTCTTTCACGACTTCGACCCGCTCCGCGGTAGATACCCCGAGCAACCGAACTGTTCCGGCCTTGTATTGCCCTAATACCGTTTGCACCTGGTTAAATATGCAACACGTTTCGCCCTTGACGACCGACTGCAACGCTTCCGGTCCGCCTTTGTACGGCACGTGGACCATCTTTAGGTGGGCGCGCGCATTGAATTCTTCGAACGCCAACTGAGTACCGGTGCCGACACCCGTTGAGGCGAAATAGTATTTGCCTGGATTGGCTTTTACCTCGGAAATGAAATCTGCCACCGAGTTGACATCAATCACGTTCGGATTAATAGTCAGTACGTTGGATACGTCAATAAGTGGAGCAATAGGCGTAAAGTCTTTTTCAACATCAAATGGCAGTGACTTATAAATTGCCGGATTGATTCCATGTGTTGCCGCCGTACCCAACAAAAGCGTATAGCCGTCGGGCTTTGCGCGTGCCACCACCCCCGAGGCTAGATTACCGCCTGCGCCTGATCGATAATCGATCACAACGGGCACACCCAGGGCTTTCTCGAGCGGGCCTTGAATTCCGCGCGCAATAACGTCTACACCCGAACCAGCGGCAAAACCCATGAGCAAGGTTATCGGACGTTCGGGCCATTCAGCCGCAACGCTGATATTGGACATTAGTGTTGCGGAGCCCAGCACTGCGGCACTCGATATCTGCAGAACGCGGCGACGTAGCATTTTTATTGATACAAACATTTTTACTTTTCGCTCTTGCTAAATTAAACCGATACATTAACAGTGGGGACAGCGAGTGCATAAGACTTATCAGGCGGGTGCATATAACCAAAAGCAATATAAAGAGCTTTGGGAACAAAGCCGGTGACGCAGAATCTGTATTGGCACGAATTGGGTAATACCGCAGCCTCCGATGAAAACCCAGCAGGAGCCGCGAGACTTAAATGGTACAGATCGTGAGACGACTTACTTTAAAGCCGGGCAGAAACAAGTTCTGACAACTAGACATATAATAAGGCCACTGAAAATCGCTCATAGACGACAAGGCAAATATTCCTTGACGCCAGGTCGAGACATGTGACGCAACCCCTATTAGGCATGGAATAGCAATGGCTCTGGCTCGAAATTTTATCGCCACGATACAGGCTGATAGCACTTTGGTTTTAAGGCTTCAGTACGAGATCGCCACCATTCTGGCCCGTTCCGGAAGCACTCAAGCTGCCCTCTCGGAAGTTCTAGGGAAAATCGCCAATAGCGGGGGCTGGGATATAGGAATCGCCTGGCTGGTCAATAATGGGTTTCCAAGTTATCAATGCGAGTGGCATAAGCCATCCACTGAAATCTCGGCCTTCCTGGACGAAAGCCGCAGCGCGTCTTTCGATGAGGGCGGGGGATTGCCGGGGATTGTCATGGATTCCGGAGCGCTTACATGGATCGACGATCTGCTTACGGACTCTAGATTCTCTTCAAGAAAAGCAGCCGCCGCCCTGAAATTGCGCAACGCCATGGCGTTTCCACTTTCCTGCGATGGAACCATATATGGTGTGATCGAACTTTTCCGTACATCGGTCCATGAACTCGACAGCAACGCGCACGACGTATTCGCCGCAATCAGCAACGATGTAGGTCAATTCCTTCAAGCACGCCGCCTCTACGAAGAGCGCCTTGAAAAATCTGCTTTGCATGACCCTCTAACCGGCCTGGCAAACCGGGCGCTGCTCATCGAGCGAGGCAACAGGGCGCTTTTACTCGCCGAACGCAATGGTGACAATATAGCCTTGCTTTCAATCGGCCTGGATTTCTTTACCTCCGTAAATGAAGTCTACGGTTACACGGTTGGCGACCAATTACTGACGCTTTTCGCTGAACGCTTGAGCGCCACTGTACGAGCATCCGACACCGTCGCGCGACTCGGGGGCGATACTTTTGCCATTCTGCTTCCCAACACTAATCAAGCGGACACTGCGCTAATCGTGGCTCAGAAGATTTCTGGGCAGATGGCCAAGCCATTCGCAATAGAAGGTCTTGAAATCATTCTAGGCGTCAGCATCGGGGTCTCGCGTTATCCGCAAGATGGACTCGACATGCCGACCTTGCTGCACGGCGCAAACGCGGCCTTGCACAAGGCCAAGCTAGCCGGCCGAAACAATTGCATCGTAAGTGGCGAACTGGGATAGCGCGAACCAAGCGCCTTTAAGCAGGAGCTTCAAGCCAGTGCAGGCTGAACCGTTTTCTGTCATCGGTCCACACCGGGCCCGGTTCAAAACCGGCTTTTTTAGCAAGTGCCTGAAGACCCGCGATGGTGAATTTATACGAGTTTTCAGTGTGAATAGTTTCACCTTCGGTAAAAACAAAATACTGCCCGCCAACACGCACTTGCTGTGCGCATCGGCTCATTAGGTGCATTTCTATGCGCTGAGCCGAAGAATTATAGAAGGCACTATGATAAAACTGCTCGATGTTGAAGTTTGCACCCAGTTGCCGGTTGGCCCGCACGAGCAAATTAAGATTAAAAGCTGCAGTAATACCTTTGGAGTCGTTGTAGGCAGCGTGTAGCAGCGAAGGCTCCTTCACCAGATCAACGCCAATAAGCAGGGCACCGCCACGCAATACTCCGGCAGCTTTGTTTAGAAATGCCAAAGCTTCTTCGGGACTTAAATTTCCGATTGTCGAACCGGGGAAGAATCCAATGCGTTTAGCGGCAGTATCCGCCATGTCAGGCAGGTTCAGGGCGCCGGTGTAGTCTGCCACAACTGGCAGAACGGACAACTTTGGGTAAATGCGTCGCAGCGCGCATGCCGATGCGGCAAGATGGGTCCCGGAGATGTCAACCGGCAAGTAGCGCGCAGGTGCGCGTATCGCGTCCAACAGAATGCGTATTTTCTGCATCGATCCGGCGCCGAACTCTACAATCTCCGCATGACGACCGATCTGTTCGGCGATATGGCATGCGTGCCGTGAAAGCAAGGAAATCTCGGTTCGCGTCGGATAGTACTCCTGCAGCTCACAAATTCGGTCAAACAGAGCAGAGCCGGTTTCATCGTAAAAATATTTAGGGGACAGACAGCGTGGCCTGATTGCAAGCGCCGCCATCAAGTCATTTTCAAAACTGGCAGTAAGCGCACGGCTTTCTGACTCACTGGCAAAGGCTGTTGCACTTGGAGCTAAACTTTTTAAGATCATCATTTAAGGTCGCTAGCCAGACGCAGACCGGAAAACTGCCATCTCGCCTGGGGTGGGAAGAAATTTCTATAGCTGGGACGGGCATGGCCCCCCGGGGTGGCGTAACTGCTGCCGCGCAAAACCAATTGTCCGACCATGAACTTGCCGTTGTATTCTCCTACAGCTCCCGCGGAAGGCCGAAAACCGGGATAAGGATCATATGAAGACCTGGTCCACTGCCAAGCATAGCCTGCCATCTGTCTCATGCGCGTATCCGTCGCGGCGTTCTCCCATTCGAATTCAGTGGGCAAGCGCGCGCCGGTCCACTCGGCGTATGCGGCCGCCTCGTAGAAGCTAATATTGGTAACGGGTGCGGAAGGGACCATGGGCTGCAGTCCATGCAATCCGAAAATTTGCCAGTTGGGATCATCGGCGTCCGCGTCCTTCGTCCAATATTCAGGCGATGTCAACTTTTGCGACTGCACTGCTGCCCACCCATCGGAAAGCCACAACGAAGGTCGGCGATAACCCCCGTCCTGAATAAATTCCGCATATTCGCCGCAACTTACCAGGCGATCTGCTAATTGATAAGGCTGCAATAACACTTCATGGCGCGGGGTCTCGTTATCGAACGAAAATTCTTCACTTACCGGGGCGTTGTGCCCTATTGAGGTCACTCCGCCATGATATTGCTGCCACTTGACAAGAGGAGCAGCACTCGCGCGAGCGGGTAACAATAAATCAGCGATATCGCCTGTCTGATAGGCGGGTCGAAGAGGATTGCACCACAGCACGTGCAGAATATCCGTCAGCATCAACTCTTGATGCTGTTGCTCATGATGCAAGCCTAATTGCCCTAAAGAACAAACCTGTCGCCAGTGTTTATCATCGCAGTTCTCAATCAGGGCCTGCATCGCCGCATCGACATAGGCGCGATATTCGTAGATCTCATTCAATGACGGCCGCGTCAGTAAACCGCGCTGTGAACGCGGATGACGTGGCCCTAAAGCTTCATAATAAGAATTGAAGAGATAAAAATAACGTTCATCGAATGGCTGATAACCGGAAAGGAAAGTACGCAACAACATAGCTTCAAAGAACCATGTCGTATGCGCAAGATGCCACTTTGTGGGACTGACATCCGGCATTGATTGCACGCACTGGTCTTCCGCGGATAAAGGCGCTGCGCGGTCTAGGCTATGCGCTCGAACTTCAGCATATTGGCGAAGCAATATTTGGCGAGACGGTGCATCCCAGGCGATATCAAGTGCACTTTTCAAGTTTGCTGTCATAAAGCTGAGCGTAGCAATTGACGTGCCCAGGACGAGGAACGATCTGATTCAGCACCTGGGCAAAGGGGGCAAACATCTAAACCTAAAGGCTTGTAATTATTGATTTTTTTGATTCAACGCTTCGATCAGGCCATCAATACCATTTTGATTAATTTGTTGCGTGAACTGACTCCGGTAAGTCTGAATCAACCAGATGCCCTCAACATTCACGTCGTAAATTTTCCATCCATCCGGCGTTTTTTCCAGTCGATAGTCAACCGCGACGGCCGGACCATTGCGTTTTGTGAATGTCGAGCGCACAACAACATCGTTTGCATTCGGATCACCGCGAAACGGCAAGGTTTGCAAGCCAGCGATTTTGTCGACGTCTGCAAGAGCGCCACCATAGGTACGGAGCAGAGTCCCCTTAAAGGCTGAGACTAATTGTTTTTGCTGTTGCGGTGTCAATTTCCGCCAATGAGGGCCAGCCGCCAACCGCGTGGTTTTGTCGAAATGGACATAAGGCAGCAAATATTGGTCTACTAGTTCATTAATTCGGTGCAGATTACCCTGTTTGGCAGCAGAATCCTGCCTTACGGCGTTCAGCGCGTTATTGCCTATGCTTTGAACGAAATCGTTAGGCGAGCCGTGCGGATCGACGGCCGTCTGCGCGTGGCTGACACCTGCGAAACCCCAAAGAGCTAGGCCAAGTAATAAAACTCCGATGAACAGAACACCAATGACCTTCCTATAAGAAGTTGAAAATAAAGGGAATATCATGGCGGGCTCCGTTATGTATTGTCCGATTCAAATGGCCTGGCGGCGCCTGAAAGACAGTGTTAGCGCGGTGCTGCTGTTGCCTACCATTAAGACGACGGCGCAACGCTGATGCGCTGCACGAGGGCGACTGCAGGAATACCCACTACTAGGACAAATAATCCAACAATTGCCCATGCGCCCGCATAGAGCGTACTCGCCCACATCAGCCCTGCGCAGGTTAACGCGAAGAGTACCGGAGTGAGGGGGTACAGCGGCGTTTTGAATGGGCGCACGTGATCAGGATCGATTCGGCGCAGGCGCAACACCGACAAGGCGACCAACATCATGAACAACCAGAAGACGGGCGCCGTGTAGGCGACCATTGCCTGCACGCCATTGTCTGAAAGGGCACCGAATAAGATTAACGCGAGTGTGATGGCGCATTGAAGCAGTAAAGCCCGCACGGGTGTCTGCCCGCGTGCGCTCCATACTCCCAACCCGTGTAAGCGGGGCAGATCACGCCCCAGGGCGTAATACACCCGCGCACCGGTCATAATAGTGCCATTGATGGTGCTGACAGCTGTGCAACAAATAAGAATGCTAAGGGCGACGGCTGCGTAAGGGCCCGCCGTCAATCGCATAACGTCAGCGCCAATGGCCTGGCTCTGGCGTAAGCCCTGCATTCCAAATAGCTCAAGGAACGTCAGGTTTATCAGCAAATAAATTACGGTGACAATAAAACAGCCTAGAACCAGCACGCGGCGCAGGTCTCTAGCGGGATTACGCAGTTCGGAAGACAAATACGCAGTCTCGTTCCAACCGCCATAAGTCAGCAAGACGAACACCATACCCATGCCCAGCCCGCCCAGCCAGCCAGCATTAGAAACGTCTGGAATTGGTGCAGTGGGAACCAGTTCGGGGTCAGCCCATAGACCTGCCAGCACGACAGCACCCAGTGCAGCGACGGTCAAGGTCGTAAATATCAACTGCATTTGCTTCGATTCGCGTGTTCCGCGGATATTGAGCCCGGTCAACACAATGACGCTAAGTGCTGCATGAATCGACCCGCCATGCGTTCCAAGGTCGAATAGCTGCTGGGCATAATCGCCATAGATGAAAGCCACTGCAGCAATTGCGCCTGTCTGGATTACGGTGCATCGCGCCCATGCAAAAAGAAGTCCGACTCGTAAACCCCAAGCCCGGCATAAATAATGGTATTCGCCTCCGGCAGACGGATAGGCAGACCCGAGTTCGGCATAGCACAGAGCCCCGGCCAGCATGATTAAGCCACCCGCGCCCCATAATCCCATGTAGACGATCGGGGAATTAGTGTATTGGGCTACTAGGGGAGGGAAACCGAAAATTCCAATACCGATGACGACGCCTACCAATACTGCAACAGCATCCAGGACGGTTAATTCACCCTTATGTGGTACAGGCGCGGAACGTTCGCTGGCGGCATCAGTGGCCATGCTGTGTCCCCTTGGGCATGCTAGTTGCCATGCCCTTGAAGTTCGTCGCCGATTTCATCGTCATGCAGCAACCCCTTGTTTGTGGTCATTGAGCAGTGCTGATGTTTTTGCTGTGCAACGCGCCCGAAGGCTGTATGGATTATGCAGCATATGGGCGAAAACGGGCAACATAATGAATGCAGAGATTTCCCACCATTCAGAAGGAAGATAATCATGCATACATCATTGGATTCCGCGATCAGCCCCCCAGTCACTCCCACGTTTCCGCATTGCGGCGTCTTAAGCGGCGCGTTTTTTTCCCTTTTGTTTAGCTTGATGGTACTAACGCCCGTGATGGCGCAGCCCGCAACAGCTACGTACCAACCGAGTGAAGGCCAAGAGGGTAAGGATGTTATTTGGGTACCTACGCCACAAAGTCTTGTGGAAAAAATGCTCGATATTGCCAAAGCTACGCCTAAAGACTATTTGATAGATTTAGGTTCTGGCGATGGAAGGACAGTTATGACCGCGGCTCGGCGCGGTATACGAGCACATGGAATCGAGTACAACCCCGACCTGGTTGCGCTGTCCCGCAAGAATGCAGTCAAGGCCGGCATCGCTGATAAGGCTACTTTTGCCACGGCAGATTTATTTGAAACTGACCTGTCCCAGGCACAGGTTATTACCATGTTCTTGCTGCCATCGCTCAACATCAAGTTGCGGCCACGGCTATTGGGTCTTCGGCCCGGAACTCGAATTGTTTCCAACTCGTTCACAATGGGCGACTGGAAACCCGACGACACCGTTACGATTACTGATAACTGCAGACACTGGTGTACTGCGCTGCTGTGGATCGTCCCAGCGAAGGTAGAAGGCTCATGGCGAGTTGGCAGTGAGGTACTACAACTTCGTCAGGAATACCAAATGATTACCGGCACTCTTGGCACGCAACCTATTTCGGAAGGGCGTCTGCTAGGGGACAATATCAGTTTCAAGGTCAAAGGCGTGCGTTACACCGGGAACGTCAATGGGAAGACCATGAACGGCAAGATAGAAGGGCCCCGGACGGCAAACTGGACAGCCAGTAGGGCATAGCAAGAGCACATCAAAGGGATTCGGTGACGCATCTAAGGCTTAGGCGGTTATTGCCGCCTGGCGTTCGATCCAGAAGTTTGGCTCGGGAAACGGCGCCACACCGGCCATTGCATTGTCCAACATATGTTCGGGTTTTCCAGTACCGGGAATCACACAGTTGACTGCTGGTTGAGTCAGTACAAACTTGATCAGGATTTGAGCCCAACTACGACAGCCAATTTCTGCTGCCCAGACGGGTAGAGGCTTATTCCGCAAATGGCCCAACAGGCCGCCGCCACCGAAGGGTCTGTTAATGATCACAGCTACGCCAAGATCCGCGGCAAGCGGCAAGAGACGCTTTGCAGCTGCAGGCTCTTCGACCGAATAGTTAATTTGCAAGAAATCGACCGGCACAGATCGTAGAACTGCCTCAACCTCGTCATGAGCAGAAGTAGCATAGTGCGAGATTCCAATATATCGCGTGCGCCCATTCGCTTTCCATTCACGCAAAGTGGCGAGCTGGGTCTTCAGGTCGACAAGGTTATGCACCTGCATAAGATCCAGTTTGTCTGTTTTCAAGTCCTTCAAGGATCGCTCCATTTGCTGCAAGCCGGGTTCGCGGCCGGTGGACCAGACCTTACTCGCCAGGAAGATCTGGCGGTGCAAACGTTGGCTTTCAAGTATCTCGCCCACGCTGCGTTCGGCCCGACCGTAGATGGCAGCAGTGTCGATAACTTTCCCGCCCGTTTCCAGAAGAGCGTGGATCACCCGCGCAAGGCGCGAGTACTCGACGCTGCCCGGTGCATAGTCGAAGCCTCGATACGTCCCGCAGCCCACCACCGGCAACAATTCGCCTGTGGATGGAATAGGGCGGGAAGCCATTGCCGTGGCCGTGCCGGATACCGCTTGACTAGTCTTTGAAAGCAGCCCAGCTACTGTCATTTGCGCGCAAATATGCAAGAATTGCGCCCGCGTCATTGCCCTGCCAACGGTTAAGGACGATTCGAGCATAATTGTCTCCTTTGATAAGCCTAGGTTTTCGCTGTGCTTGTTCCCTGAGCCGCCGAACTGTCCTGCCTTTCTTGATTTCGCGATAACCATAAAGAAAGAGCGGCCCATAAACAAGTCAGCGGGATTCCCATCAGTCCAATGCCGGCAAAACCTATACCCATCGCGGTAAGTCCAGTAGATATCCAACCGCTTAGCGCGTCGCCGCCACGATAGACAACGGTATCAATGACGTTCTTGGCTTTGTATTTTTTTTCGCGATCGAGTACGGTGAACAACACCTCACGTGCAGGACGTGCAATGGAATAGTCAAGCGTGCGTCGCGCGACCTGTGCAATGGCAAGGACCGCCACCGTTGGCCAGATGGCCACCAAGCCGAATGCAATCGCGGTAATAACCGGCAGTGTGATCAGCGCAACGCCTACGCCGAACCGCGGCATCAGTCTGCCGGTAGCGAACAATTGCAGGCCCAGGGTGAAGACAGAAACGCCGAAATCCACCGACGCAAAAAAACGCGCTCGCTCAGCTGTATTTTGAAATGCTTCTGTCACGATGCGTCCTTGTTCAAAATAAAGGAAAGTCGATGCGGCCGAGTGAAGAAGAAGATAAGCGCAAATTCCCAGTAAATACGGCGACCGCACAATGAGCAGAAGGCCTCCTAGCAAGCCGCCTCCGATGGCGTTGCCATTGCGATAAATAATTTTCCGGTCGATGTCGCCCTCAGCCGTTGATATAACTTGATCTGGTTTGGGGTAGAGGCGGTGGAAGCATTGCAATGCAACCTCGAGCGACAATGCAGCGCACAAAGTTAATGCAACGGGGCCCAGGATTGTGACGACGGACGCAGCGACCGCGGGGCCGACAAAGCTACCGGCGGTACCTCCGGCGGCTATGAAACCAAACAAGCGCCGCCCTTGGGCGTTACTGAAACAGTCGGCGAGCACGCTCCAGAAAACGCTGATAACGAAGAGATTAAAAACGCTTATCCAGACGAAAAAAAATCGGGCAGTCCAGGCGTTTTCTACAGCTGCAGCAAGCAAGGCGCTGAAAATGAGGATGCTAACGGTAAAGAACCGATAAGCCAGCGATACGAAACGACGCGGCGAAAGCCGGCTGACCATGGCACCGAACAATGGCACCATCGCAAGCATGACCAGGAAGGTGGCAGTAAAGAGCCATTGCAACTCGGCAGTTCCGCCGAGTAACCCCAACGCGTCTCGTAAGGGCCGCAATAGGTAATAGCCGAATAAAAGACAAAAGAACCAGCTGGCGCCGAGCAGCATCGGACGTAGTTCGTGCGGCCGCACATCGACCACCCGCCCCAGCAAACTTGCCGCCGCATTGCGCAGCCGGTTCATGATATGCGCGCCCATTCTTATCCTGCCGGTAAGGAGGCCAGTAAAGCCTTTCAGGAAAGCGGGCGGACCTCCGCACGCTTCACATCGAGCGTCGCAATACGCCGGTTACTGATCTCCAGCACTTCAAAACGCAAGCCCTCCAATTCTATCGCGGCGCCAACCTCGGGCAATGTCTCAAAACGATTCAGGAGCAAGCCGGCAATGGAGGCGAATACTTCTCCGCTCTGCAGCCCTGTGAGTTCGTGCACGATAATAGGCTGACGCATGCTTGACAAGTTACTTGGCTCCCGGCCGGCATCAGCAGGCGCCTGTGATGGGCTGAAAGGGTCTGCGTGCATCGTCAAACTAGTTGGCGTGACGCTGTTGTTCGAGCCGATTTGCGCTAATGAATCACTTAGTACGAGCCACAAAACATAAAGCTTTTGCAAAAAAAAATAGCGCCCAAAAAGGCTGCAAGCTATACTTTGATGTCACCAAATATCGCTTGCCAGTGTCGCGGTTACTACTGCACACGTATCAATGCAATGGGGTTGAATGAGCAAGCGCTGTTGCACTTAGGGCCGTTACTATGAAATGCGTCCGAATCCTCTTGCCAGCTTTGCTTTATGCACTAACACCGATGACCTCACATGGGTTTAGTGGCGAAACGGCTAATGCTATTGCCGATATCTTTGTGTGGGTCGTCATTGTTTTGGTGCCGATAGTCGTCGTCTGGCTGTTCTGGAAAGTTCATGTAATGCCAGAGGTCATTGCTGAAAAACGGCAGCATCCCCAAAAAGAAGCAATAAATACCCTATGTCTGCTATCGCTTGCGTTCGGCGGCCTGCTTTGGCCTGTGGCCTGGTTATGGGCATACGTTAAACCAGTCGGCTACAAACTCGCCTACGGCCGCGATAAACACGACGATTACTACAAGCAAATAGGGGTAGAACCGCCTTCGCTCCCTGCTTCAATTTCGCTTACGCCGGAAGAAAGGATCGCCCACCTCGAGGCCGAAGTCGCATCCCTAAAGGCTAGCTTGATAACTACTCGGAATATTTCCCCCCGGTGATTAAGTAGCAACACGGCAGCCCTAGCTCCTGAAATTAGTTAAGGCACATATGCTTGAAATTATTGCAGTGATATACGCTGGGCTGGTTTGGTTGATCTTTATCAAACTTAAACTGTTGCCCTGGAATATCAAGTCGCAGGTTGGCGTGGTAGCCATTGGCCTTGCGGGGATCGTTACTCTGATCTTCATACTTAACGTCGTTGCTCCCACTAGCTCGCAGGTGCGCGTCGCCAATTACGTTGTGGAGATCGTACCCAGTGTTACCGGACGAGTGGTGGAAGTACCGATAGAAGGCAACCGCCTGATTCGTAAAGGCGAAGTCCTGCTTAGATTGGATCCAAAGCCATTCGAGATCCAAATCAAGGCATTGGAAGCAAACCTGGTAACGGTGCAGGCAAATGCATTGCAACTGGATGCGCAACTGGATGCCGCCCGGGCAAACACGACTGCGACACAAGCGCAGCTTGATTTGACCAAAATTCGGCTCGGGCAGGCCAGCGTCCTCTCAAAAGCTGGTGCGGGCAAGCGCTACGATGTAGAGCAATATTCAGCTGAAGTAAAACGATTGACAGCCGCAAGGCTGGCGTCAAGGGCCGAAGAACAGCGCATCAGGCTGATGCTGGCATCGCAGGTCGACGGAGAGGCATCATCGGTTTCCCAGGCCAGAGCTCAATTGGCTACCGCACGCTGGGAGCTTGAACAGACGGTGATATTCGCTCCCGATGAAGGCTATGCCATCAACTTGCAAGTGCGTCCTGGTTCATATGCGGCGGCGCTGCCGTTGCGCCCTGTCATGAGCTTTGTCGAAACCAGTCAACGTATGATTGGCTTTTTCGACCAAAATCAACTCACCCACGTAGCGCCGGGCGATCCGGTCGAAATTGCGCTACAAGCCCGTCCTGGCCAGATTATTCAAGGCACCGTAGATTCCATAGTGTGGGCTACTGCACAAGGTCAGTTTCAGACTAGCGGCACATTGCCGACCGGAGGCGTTCAAGGACAGCCTGATCAAGCTCCGTTGCAGTATGCCGTGCGTATTAATGTCACGGATCCTGAGAAATGGGACTTGCCCATGGGCGCTCGTGGCATAGCCGCCATTTATACAAACCACCTTAGTCCAATACATTTGGTTCGCAAAGTTATGTTTCGCGCGTCCAGCAAGCTTGATTACCTCATCTTCAAATTGCACTGAAAGGCGCTTTCATGAAAGATACGGCCGTCCGGAAACTATATCAGAGCGGCCTTGCCATTATGATGGCATTCGGTCTGGTCGGGTGCGCCAACTTGACAGCGCCGCAAGACGCCGAAATCACCCGGCAGGCTTTGGCGGCAACCCCATTGCCTGAAAGCTGGGTCAGCGCTGGCAAAGCCGCTGAATTCGACCCGGCATGGCTCGGCTTCGGCCCAGAAGGCGAGGCCCAGGCCCTGATCAACGAAGCGCTAGCCAACAATCCAGACTTGCGCATTGCAGCATTGCGGGTAGAACAATCGGGCCTGCAAGTCGGTATTGCCAGCAGCAAACTTATGCCCACCGTTGGCGTCGGCGCGCGCTATGCAACCGAACTCACACCTGGCGCAACCGCCAGTTCTAACGGTATCGCCTTATTGGTCAATTGGGAGATCGATTTATGGGGTCGTGCGCGTGCCGAGCGAAAAGCTGTCGAGGCTGACTATCATTCAGCAGCGGCCGACTATGCATATGCACGCCAATCGTTGGCAGCGGCAACCCTGCGTGCATGGCTAACTGCTGTACTAGCAGGGCAGCAGCTTGAATTAGCCCGTAGCGCCATTGCCGATAGCGAGCAACAGCTTAAACTGGTCAACACGCGCTGGCAGGTCGGACAGGCCACGGAGCACGATGTCGTACTCGTGAAAGCGCAGCGTCAAAGTTATATCGATGCCATGCAAAGTCTAACGCAATCTCATCTTGCCGCGTTGCGTGGGCTTGAGGCCTTACTGGGCCGTTACCCAGCAGCCACTATAAACGTTATGCGTGGATTGCCCGACGTGCCTGCGTTGCCTGCGACGGGGACACCGCTGAGCATTATTGAACGTCGCCCCGACATGATTGCTGCGCGCAGGCATTTTGAGGCGGCGTTTTTTGGGGTACAGGAAGCGCGCGCAGCGCGGCTGCCTGCGCTTTCCATCTTCGGCGGCATCGGTCGCGTAGGTAAAGGAATAACTGAATTTGCTTCCTCGCCAAGCGTGCTGTATCCCATTGGCGCTGCGCTGGTCTGGCCGTTATTTACCGGTGGGGAACGGCGAACCGTATTGCTGATCCGGACCGTTCAGCAGCAAGAAGCTGTAGTGAAGTACACGCAAACTATCTTGCGCGCCATGTCCGAAGTGGAAAACGCGCTTTCTGCAGAAACTTCCTTGACGGAGCGACAAAAGGCGCTACGTGCGCAAGTCGTCGATTACGAACGAGCTGTTGAACTGGTGCGTGTTCAGCAGAAAGTAGGCCAAGTGGATACCTACGACGTCTTGCAGCAGGAATTGCAGCTTAATCGCGCACGTAGCGATCAGGAGGCGGTCTCGGCTGAGCGGCTGATACAACGCATTAATCTGCATTTAGCGTTAGGAGGAGCCTTCCAGTCGCCAGCGCCTTAGTGATATCAAACCCTTCGTAATTTCGAGCAGCCTATGTTGAAAGCACTAAGCAGTTTGTTTGAGCACGACAACATGAAACTGATTTTCGAGCATCTGCGAAACCTATTGATGTGTACGCTGCTGCTGGCAGCCGGCAGCTTTCAGTTAAGCAACCCTGCTGGAATGCTTGTGGGCTCGACTTTACAGAGTTGGCTCGGTTACGGGGTTCTTGCCATTGCTTTAATACTAACTGTTCTAAGCCTACTGGATGGCATCAACCAATTAAGCAAAATGCGGTATCCCACAATTCTTAAGTTGGGATTGATCTTTGCCTACATCATTATTGCCGTAAGAGTCGTTGTAGTGACTTTTTCATTCCGAACCTATTAATCCGGCCCGCGGTACCTGGATGAAGGTCGGATCGAGATGTAGAACAACGCAGCCACGCGCGCAATGCGGGCCTTGACGCTTAAGCCTTTCGTTGCATGTGGTGTCACAAATTAACTAGGAGCTACCTGGTTAAATAGTTAGCATGGAATGGAGCTGTGTATGGGCGCTGTAACTATATTAATTCGATACGATACAGAGGCAAGCAAATGAACTCATCAATGATTTTTGCTCTCTTATTTGGAATAACGTTTCTCCCCCTTGCTGAAGCTACACAGTATGTCTACCCGGCAAAGGGTCAGTCTGCCGAGCAGCAGAAGGCGGATGAGTCGCAGTGCTACGCTTGGGCCGTCAATCAAACGGGATTCGACCCAGCCAAATCTTCCTCACAAGCACCTTCGCAATCGCCCGAAAGCGCAACAGGGGTAACTCGGGGTGCTGGGGTTCGCGGTGCAGCCAGAGGGGCGGTCGTCGGCGAGGTTGTTGGCGACGAGGCGGGTGCGGGTGCGGCGGCAGGTGCAGTTGCCGCACGTGGCCATAGCCGGCGCAGCAATTCAGCGGCGAACGAGCAAAATGCTGCGGCCTCGCAAAATCAGCAAAGCGCCTTCGCCAACGCTCAAAGCGCCTGTCTTCAGGGGCGTGGCTACACCGTCAAATAGTGACTTGATATAGGGACATTGATATAGGGACATTGATATAGGGACAGTCTTCATGCTTGGCATATAAGCCATAAAGCATACGACTTCGCCATTATGTTCAGCGCTGAGGCCCGAAGGGCAAATGGGGGGTGTCGACGGATATTATTTATCTCAACGTTTCGGCAGACGTCAGCAACAACAACACACGTAAGCGCTATATCGTTTTATCCCCTTTATGAGTTAAGGATTATCAAATGACTAAGAACCATTTTTCTGTCCTATTTTGCGCTGGTGTGTTGGCCACATCGTTCGGCGCTTTCTCGCAAACCAGCCCCCAGAGCACTATGCCCAGTGCGAGCACGCCAGGTAAAGCCGCAACGGGTGGATCGATTCAAGCACAAGGTAAAGTAACAGCGATAGACACGAAAAAACGTGTCGTCACCATCGTTGGACCGAGAGGCAATGAAGTTGTTTTCAATCTGGGTGAAGACGTCAGAAACGTAGATCAGATTCGGGTTGGTGACGTGGTAACACTGACTTATGTCCAGGCCGTTGCGTTAAACCTTCGTAAGGTCAAGAGCACCGGCATTCGCGAACGTGAAGATTCGATGCAATCCATCCGTTCCGAGCCTGGCCAGAAGCCGGGTGGCACCGTTCAAAAAACGGTTCGTATGGTAGCTGACGTGGTCGCGGTCAATCCTCGGGCACAGACTGTTACCTTACGAGGCGCTCAACACACGGTGGAGTTGGTCGTCAAAGATCCCGCACAAATGAAAGAAATCAAAGTTGGCAATCAGGTCGAAGCCACGTACGTTGAAGCAGTAGTTGTGCAAGTGGCCGCTCCCAAAAAATAGCCTTTATCAGGCGGACTTGCGCTGGTTTAGGCGATCCGGAACTAGTAGCCGCGTCGGCGAATAGCGCATATTCGCCCTCGCTGAGGCGACTTCTTGCGGCTCAGCGGAGGTCTCCGCTGTAGCAGTTGCTTTCATTGCTTCACTGTAATCCACTTTTTAGGATTTGCGTTAAAAGCGCGGATTACCGACTGGTAATCTTTCGACTCTCTTAGAAGTCGGCCCGCAACGTTACGCAACCTGTCAATGTCTTCCGAAGGCAGGAAAAAACTTGTCGTCAGTTCCATGAAATATGCGCGCTCTTCGGGATCATCGATCTCGTCGAAGCTCACGGCAATCACCTCTAAAGAGAGTGTTGGTACACTCGCTTCGGCTTTCGATTCGCTTGAACCTGCGAGCCGGGCCTGCGCAACTTTCAATTCGCGCTTCCATGACATGACTTCGGCCATATCTTTCATAATTTCGACCGTTTCGAAGGAATATTTTTCGATCGGTACATTCGTGGACTGCAAAAGCTGGGTAACGAACCCGGGCGGGCTTTCCCTTTTATCCCAATCGGTGCGTGGCGCCGATTTAGAGTCAACGACTATTAAAATAACTCGTCGAAAATCGCCAAAGCCGAGGTGCTCCGAGTAGGCTGCACTTGCTTCCATTTCCTCAAGAAATTCCAGCGCGGCGCGGACCCCGATATTGTCGGAAACGCCGCCATCGACCAAATGGATATAAGGGCGCTCTTTGCTGTTTTGAAAATTTTGCATTTCGCGATAACGTTGATATGCTCGCCCAGAAGGACGCGCCCGGGTTTCGGGACTGGCAACATCCGCAACCCATAAGGGGTACTGAAAATTGCAGGTCCCGCCATAATTATTGAACGTCACCGGGGACAGCACGACCGGCACGGCCGACGAGGTTGCTGCGGCACGCGACAGGCGCACTTTGTTCAGATCAGAGCAGAGCAGATCGAAGTCATTTTGAAAAAAGATGAGGCGTGATCCGCTCGAGAGATCGGTGCCCGTTGCCAGGGCGGCCGGGCCGGGCTTATCGAGCAAGTCGCCGAATGTCGCGCCCTCGAACAGAATTTCATCATAGTATTCAGCGGCGACCTCTGAGCGCCCGGCTGTGCCTCCGATAAACTTCCACCAGTTAAACGGGTTGATGAAACGGGCAATCAGCGCTCCCTGCACATCTCGCTTAAGGAACCGCTGTTCATACTCCGAAAATAATCGCTCGCCGTACAAGGCGTAGGCTAGGGCGGTGAAGCTTCCACCCGATACGCCGGTAATGATGTCGACTTCGTCAATCAACCGGCGACGTTGACCTTGGACCACAACTTTGGTTCGCCGAAGTTCTTCCAGGATGCCGTAAGAGAACGCCGCGGCTCGGGTTCCGCCACCGGAGAACGACAATATCATTAGCGTAGATTGATCGTTATTCTGACGCTTTGGTATTGAAAGATAGGGACGGTAGCCGTTTTGTGGATCGACCTGCGTAATAGGCACATTAATTGGCCGACTTGCACACGCTACGAGTCCCAAAAAGACAGACACCGAGAAAATCGAGCGTGCAATTCCCATGAGCATTCCCTGACAGAACTTATGGTTGTTTGCCAGCGCCATCCAAGCTGATACGAATTGGCTGTGAAAGTTATGCGCTGCTGTGCATTACAAATGGGCCCGCAGCCGAGCATTCGGCCTGATGCAAGATGTACGACGGTATTATTGCGCCACCACGTTGGTTATACCAGTCACATTTTGGTATGGAAATATTTCACAGTCGGATCCGGAAGGGCGCCTGCGCGCACTAGGGATCCATGTCGGCACGAATAATGCTGTCGTGAGCCGCAGCCTGATCTATATTCTACGAGACAACTGACGAATATGACATTTGCCTGGCCGAAGATTCCTTATGCGCCTTGGCGCGATACCTGTTCTGCGCTGCATCTCTATACGCAGATCCTGGGCAAGTACCGGCTCGCCCGTACGCCGTGGGTAAATCACTCCTGGCATGCGACCCTTTACGTCAATGCGCGCGGCTTCACTACCTCGCCCGTACCCGATGCCGCCGGGAACGTTGAGATCATGCTCGATCTCATTGAGCACGCCCTGATCGGCTCAGCAAACGACGGACGAACAGCCCGATTCGAACTCGCCCCGATGTCAGTCGCGGCTTTTCACGCGCGGTATATCGAAGTCCTGCGCGAACTCGGGGCAACAACAGATTTTCACCGCAGCCCGAACGAGGTGCCCGACCCGATTCCCTTTATTGACGATCATGTCGAACGGCCCTACGATGCGGACGCGGTGACCCGGTACTTCCATGCGTGCGCCAACGTAGATCGCGTGCTGAAGCGCTTCCGGACTTCATTCCTCGGCAAGGTCAGTCCTGTTCATCTTTTCTGGGGTAGCTTTGATCTCGCAGTCACCCGCTTCTCCGGGCGATCGGCGCCGCTACATCCGGGTGGCGTTGCGGGGCTACCCGATAATGTCACCCGCGAGGCCTACAGCCACGAAGTCTCCTCGGCGGGCTTCTGGCCGGGCGGCGGCGGCGTCAACTTTCCTGCTTTTTACTCTTACGCTTACCCATCACAGCCAAGCTTCTCCAACGCCACTGTAGAACCCGAGGCGGCCTATTTCGATACGAACCTTGGCGAGTTCGTGCTGCCCTATGAGGCAGTTCGGCGCTCGACCGATCCTGAAGTTGCCTTAACCGCCTTTCTTGAGAGTACGTACCGGGCAGCGGCCGATCTGGGCAAGTGGGATCGCAGCGTTCTGGAATGCGCCATTGGTGTACCCCGTCGACCTCGACCCGTATGAAAGAAGGCGTCTATAACCGGTGGTGTTACCGGGCTGAAACCAACGAAGAGTTGGTGGCCTAAGCTACTGAACCGAGGCAGCATTTTGTTGACGCCAAATGGTTTTACCTGAAATACTTCGAACTGAAAGTATCCAGACTGGGGCAGACCGCAGCAAGGCTCAATCAAATATGGCCATTTTGCCCGGGTCGTTCACAGGAGATTACGCATGAAATGGTTACTGCTCATGACGGCGATTCTGGCCGGCGCTTTTGCGCCAGTTTACGGACAATCGGACCTTCGTTTCCTTCGAGACACCCCGATTACCAAGTTTAAGCAGGCCGATATGGATCTGCTGTCCAAGGCTCTGAGCCAGGCGCTCGATAATGGTATGGACGGCGTGCCGGTCACATGGGAAAACCCCAGTGCTGGCAATGGCGGCAGCATTACACCGATGAAAGACCCGCAAGTTCGAAGCGGCTGCCGCAAAGCCCGCGTGGAGAGCCGGCATCAAAAGACGTACAACGCGACCGAGGCTGTTTTCTGCAAGAGTAACGGTAAATGGAAGGTGCTCAGTAAGTGAAAGATCCTCATGCACGAAAATAGAAATTCCGTGATGGGAAGGGGAGATGGCTAGGTATATGAGTTCGACTAAGCAGCAGCCACAAGGCGGCTAGAAAGTGGCCAGCTTATTGACTATCCAATGGATGCCATTCGGATTGCGGAATTGTGCCGCTCTGTGCGCCTGCCCGCGTAATGCTTTGCCGTATGACAGCATTCTCGTCCACCATATAGGTGTGTACCCCAGTTTCTCCGTGAACGGCTGGCCACGCAATAATCGAAAAGCCTGAAGAGCCCGACGCAGGTATTATCTTGAATCGATAGCCGAAATAAGAGGCGTCGACCGGCGTACCAGGGGTCATGACGAGGGCATCCGAATTCAAGGGGCTGGCAGCTTCCCCGTCGCCCGTTGGCCAATAAAGTCCGTCTTTAGCGCCGCGGCGACTGACTATCCTTTCGGCGTACTGTCCCTGGCTTTTTGCATAGGTTTTTTGAGCCCGTTCCAGCATACGCAAGGTCTCGATCGCACCCAGTTCGTTGCGTCCTATTCGGCGCTGGCGTATTTCGGCACCGCCGGCAATGGTATCAAAACGCCAGGCCTTGCCAGACTGAACGACAGGTATTGGCAAGCGCCAGTGCGTAGCCCCCACCTCCAGCCATGCGCGTCCCGCGTCGTCGGTAATGACTTGCCTTTGTTGAGACCAAGCTCCCAAAAAGGCGCGAATATCGTCCTGATCACCTTGCTGAGGGATATATGCACGGTAGTTTTTACCTAGGACGCGTGCCAGTGCGTCGTCATCACTGGTCGCGATAGCATCGACGAGCGCATCTGTGGCCTCCGTGGCTGTGGAAAAACGCGCTTGCGCTGCGGCAGGCAAGCTACACGACAATAGAGCGCCAATAACCAGCAGACGAGCAAATATCTTCACCAAAGGCATGACAGGCTCCCGATGAGTAATTACGGTTGTTACCTCCTACCACCACCCCGGCCGCCGCCGGAAGACCTGCCGCCGCCACCGGAAGGCCGGCTGGCGCTAGAAGGCCGGCTTGCGCTGGAGGAGGGCCGACTGGCGCTGGAAGGCCCGCTGGCGCGAGTCTGAGCCGTCTGGCCTTGACGACTTTGTTGGCGCGCTTGTTCGCCGTTACCCGCGTCGCGGACGGCGGAGCTCCGATTCATGTCGCGCGAGCGGTCCTGCGCTGCCACCCTGTCTGCATTTTGACGATCAGCAGCGCTACGGTTATTGCCGGTACCCGTGTTTGATCTGGCGTCGCTTCGACCACCGGGACTCCCGGCACTATCTTGCCGTTGCCTTGTTGTCCCGGTTCCACGGGTAGATTGGCCTGTCTGCCGTTCCACACTCTGCGAGGCGCGATCGCGTGCAACATCGCGTGACTGCGCAGTTGGAGTGCGGTTGTTCAGCCCAGCCTGGCGTTGTGTTTCGTTTCGATTGCGAACAGTGGGATCGCGATAAGGCGTGCTACCACGGTTGGCCGCGTTATGTTCCCATTTAGCTCTTGCGTTGTTGCTGTTAATACGGTTGTTGGCGTTGATATTGTTATATCGATTAACGTTGATGTCCACATCGTTGCTTCCCCAGTTAAACCCTCCCCAAAGGGAATTTACAGCCCCCACCGCTAAACCGAAACCGACACCAGCCACCAGCGCGCTACCGAATACCGACCCCGGCGGAGGAGGGTAATAGTAGGGGGGATACCCCTGATAAGGCCAGGGCCCATAGACGGTAGTGGAGTCATACGTAGGGACATACACGACCTGTGGATTAGCAGGCTCAATTTTCAGAATAGTAGAACTGCCGCTGGTTTCGGTCACAACTTTCTGTTGTTTACCGGATTCCAGATTGCCAGCTTTCTTTGCTTGGGCCCGCAACCGTTGTACCGACTTCATTACATCTTCAGGCTGCGCCAGAAAAGTATCGCCTAAGGATTGAGTCCATTGGGGTTGCCGGCCCATTAAATCGATTACCGAAGGAAAAGCAGTCAGAGACTTTACGCTGGGATCCCACGACTCATTCTCCACGGCCTTGGCGGCTGCATCGCCTGACAGGGAAGTGTGGCTGGCAGACCAGGCCGCCGCTGCGGTTACGTCGTCGGGGTAAGTGGCAGCCATAAGAACCTGGGACAGCAGGGCATCGGGATATAAGGCGATCGGCGCCAACAGCTGATCAAGCTGTGCATTGTCCAGCTTGGTTTGCGCATAGGCCGGTTGCAAGGCGAGCAATAAGAAGCAAGTCCAAACGGCGCCAAAAATCAATCTTAGTACCCGCTTCATAGACGTCTCCTGCAAGGAAAGTCAATCAGTTGGGCATACCACCAAGAATCGCACTAGTACGTGAATAATACCTAGCTTGTACTATGGAAGAATACTCGCTTGACAAGGTGTGTCAAGCACTTAACATTGCGGATCGGCTTACCTAGAAACTAACCGCCAAGCCAACCGAAAAGCCCGATATATTATTTCCGAATACGTATCGCCCCACGAGGCGGGTACGCGTGATGATCATGTTGTACGCGCTGGAATCGAGCTCTAGGCCGACCCCAACCGAGGTCAATCGATCAAAACCCAGAATGCCGCGTTGATCGCCCAGAAATTCGGAATGCGTCAGCTCCAGCACATAACGTAGGGGCCGTTGCAGCAGCACGATTCCGGTTGGGGCCCGGTAACGCGCCCAAAGATTCGCAGACTGTGCCGTAGCGTGACCGCGTACGGCGGCGGAACTGTTGAAACTCTGCAGC
This sequence comes from uncultured beta proteobacterium, assembly GCA_963706785.1. Taxonomy (GTDB): domain Bacteria; phylum Pseudomonadota; class Gammaproteobacteria; order Burkholderiales; family Burkholderiaceae_B; genus Pollutimonas. Next base: position 671,678 of record CAVPNJ010000002.1, on the reverse strand, counting down.
CGGATGTCGGAATAGCGCAGCTCTACGTCGACTTCATAGCCCGGCCGATAGTGCTCATAATCCAGCATTACCGATCCGCCAAGGCCGTAAGCGTTGAGCGAGCCCCGGTCCAGGAACTGAATATCCTTGCCAGTCTCGCGCCCCGTATACCAACTAGCCACGCTCAAGTCACTGGCAACAGTGCCGAGAGCAAAATTGAAGATAGGCCGCAGTTTCAACTCGTCGGTCAGCTTGAAGTCCCATCCTATACCGCCAGTGGCAGAAATGCTGTTCCATTTAGTCCGAATGCGGCGCTCCTCCGCGCCTTGGGTGGCCACGAAGGTCGGATCGTAGCGGCTGGCGGCCAGCACGCCTTCCAAGTAGACGGGGAAGGAATCGGAGAACGTGTCGCCGCCTCCGAGCTGAGTCATTAAGAACCCACTCGACCCCGTGGTCGATCCACCGCCGCTGTCAATCCTCAAAGAGCTAGTCGTGATGTCGGGAACGATGGAAAACGACATCAGCGCCAGAACACCGTTGGCGCGCTTTTGTAAATCATCCTGATTCAGGCGCAAGTTCTGCTGGCCCGACGCGGTAGTCGACAGGCCGAAGGCAGCTATCGCGAGAAGCCAGATGCTAAGGCGCATGGGCAAGAAAGCCCCGGAACAGATAGATTATGGTGGAAGATTACACAGATTCACTCATGTTCTCAATCGCCTTTTGGCGCAGATACGCCCGATGTCCGCGATCGGCACTGGAGTCCATAGGCGCCGTATCGGCGCTGGTCTGGATGTTCCTAATAATTTGCTTTATATCTACGCTAACGCGGATGCCAATACCTTTGCATCTCAACAAACAAGAAAGAGGCTGTCCAAGAGATGAGTACCAGTCCGGTCAATGACTCGAGTCCTGTTAAATACCTTAGCGCGCCGATGGGCTCTATATCACCAAATCCTAAAGTCGTAAACGTAGTGAACGAAAAATAGACACAGTCCAATATACTGCCGTCGAAGTTGCCTGTTAAAAGACCCCAACCATGTGCCCGACTCATAAAATAGTAGGCAACGGCAAATATACACACCTCAACCGAGTGTGCGACGAGCGCTCCACAAACACCAAAGACAATTCTGAATCGATGTGTAGCTTTCATCACAGGGGCAAACATAGTCAATCGAAATAAGAACTCGTAATGAACAACCACGGCCGTCATCACAACTGCGAAATTTACGATCGCGATGGTTAGCATTATTGGCTCTGAATGGATTGAATCTAGCTAGGTTGACTCATGTCTGGAATTGTCTGTCCGCCTGTCCCGCATACGGTAAAGAGGTATTTATATTGATAGTGAATGGATTATCCAGGTAATTTAACCATGTTTAGCTGCCTAGATCCTAACAATACGGAATCGAGGGGCGGCTTACTGTATCCAGTATGGTGCGCGAAATTTTCCAGTGCTATGCTCGGTCGGACATGATCTGCTTAACTTTGCTCGAGGTCGCTGCTCGGGCCGTCCGGCTGCCGAAAAACCACTACGTTGCGGGCCATCGCCGGGCTGGAGCGGCCCAGCGGGGGAGCGATCCACATCGGCGGGCGCACCATGTACGATTCGGCGCGGGGCATGAATCTGCCGGCGGAGCAGCGCGGCCTATCGATGTCTTTCAGTCTTACGCGATCTGGCCGCACATGACAGTCTTCGAAAATGTCGCCTATAGCCTGAGGGTCAGACGCAAAAGCGCGGCCGAAATCAAGAAAAAGGTCGGCCAGGCGCTTGCGTTGGTGAAGATGGAGGCCTACGCCAGCCGTAACGCGTCGCAGTTATCCGGCGGACAGCAGCAGCGCGTGGCCTTGGCCCGGGCCTGCGCCTTTTTGCCGCAGGCGTTGCTGTTCGACGAACCACTGTCCAACCTGGATGCGAAGCTGCGTGCGGAAATGCGTATCGAGCTGCTGGAGTCGCAGCACAGTCTTGGTGTGACCTCGCTTTACGTCACGCACGATCTGGAAGAGGCGTTGGCCATGTCGGACAATATCATCGTCATGCGAGGCGGCCACATCGAGCAGTCTGGCTCTCCCGGCCCGGTCTACAACTATCCACGCACCGCATTCGTTGCGAAGCCTGTTATGGCGTTGCGATAAGCTTTACCATGCGCGCTTCATTTCATGGAATGCAGGCCGATGTTGTTGCCCTCGGTGTCGCTCACCAAGGCGATGTGGCCGTGGGGTTCGATCGAGAACTTGGGCTTGAACACCTTGCCGCCCGCCTGCCCGACGCGCGATTGCTCCACGGCGCAGTCTTCGCACGCGAAATACACTAACGTGCCCAGGCCGCCGGACGGCGCACCATCCATCTTCACCAGCATGCCGGCGGCCCCCGGCGCGTCCATCGCCATCGGGAAATTCATCATTTCCATTGTACTGAGCTCGCCCTTGGGCGCGGCCATGGGTTCCAGCTTGCACTGGAATACGGTTTCGTAGAACCGGCGCGCACGCGCCATGTCCTGCACATAGATCTCGAACCATACGACGGGGTTGACTTTCATGGAGGACTCCTGGTTGAAATACTCGCTATGGGGAAGGGCGGGCAGCCCCGTCATACCGACTGCATAACTTGTCCAGCTTGGACCGCGGCTTCCTGGGCCTGGCGGCCACCACATCTGAAATAGGACGCCCACTTAAGCCCTGTGGCAAGTGCCTTTTGGTATCACGATGTACGTGCCCTTACACGTCCAGGCGGCGGGCGAGATCGCGCGCCAACCCCCCGGCCGCCGTTGCGCATCAGCCGGTCGTGATTCCATCGCAACAAGGGCGCCGCCAACGGCCCCATCCGATTCAGCCAGCGACTGGTTGTATGCACCTGCCTGTCGACGCTGACCGTAGTCAGTCCCCCGCAATGGTTGAAGTCGTAGCGGCCGACGCCCACGAGTTCGCCTTCGACCCGGCCTTCAATCAGCCGTTGCGGGGCCACTCGAGTGATCCGGGCGACGAAGATCAGGCGCAGCGGCAGCACGCTGCGGCAGGTGTAGCAACAAGTTGTCGTCGGCCAGCAGCACGCCCACATCCGAACGATCGACGCGGCGACCCTGCGGGCCGCGCAGCAGGGGGGTCGTCGGGTTAAAGGTCCAGCGTCGGCCAGTGGTGCAGGCCGAAAGGCCATAGGCGCGCACGTTAGGTGTCCGGGGAGTAGACCAGCACGGCGGCACTGTGCGGCGTCACGAAATCCATCCGGGCCCAGCCCGGCTTGCGGTAAAAGTAACGGATCACTTGTCGATCCCCCGAGGTCGCAGTCGAACGCAGTGTGACCTGGTAGCTGTGCAGCGCGTCAAAACGGGTGAGGGCGTCGGTCAGAGTTTCGGCCATGGCGAAGGAGGTCAGAAGTGTCGCGGTCAGCAGCCACCACCTCATTCGCTATCCCCGCACTTCCATCACGCCGGCCATGCCCCGCTCGCGATGGCTTTTGAGCCAAAACAGCCTATTGGGGCAGTAGAAGACGTAGTGGCCAGCCTTCAAACTCAGGTGAATGATCTGCGCCTTGGTGCTCAACTCAACGTTGACCAAGTGCCGGCCGTCGGGCCCATCCAGCACGAAACTGTGAGGGATCATGCCAGGCTCGACGCTGATGCTGATTTCCAACGGCTCGTTGGCGCGCGTCGTGATGCGATCCGGATGGAAGAAGTAGCTGCCGCCGAGGATGGTGACGCGTTGCACGCCGTCGGCACCGATGCTGGCTGCCGAGGGGCCTTCCTGCGAATGGGCCATGCCCAAATGCAGCAGCGCGGCGACCGCCAGAACGCGGCAGATCATGCCAAGAAAGGGCGGGACAATGCGGTACATGACATGCCTCCAGACTCCGATCACCGAGCGCATCCGCTTGGGCTTTCAAGTTCGTCTTAGGACGCCCGCCCCTTTGTTTCGACCATTTTCGCACTGCCTGTCGGGTGGTGCAATGCCCACTTATTTAAAGACGAATGGCCCGGAGAACAGGATCTCGCCTTGCGCCGGCCGTCCGCCAATGAGAGCGAGCTGCACCGGGTCCCCCCGATTGCCGTAACATGAATGTCCGTTCCGGCACTGAGCAGACCGAGGTCACCGACCAATAGGGTCGTGTCGCCCAGATTGGACTTTCGGAAACGGTAAGGCTCTTAAAAGACCGCTGTCTTTTGATTCATCAAGACGCCAATTCAGGACCAAATCGGACGGCGTTCTGACCAAATTGAATGAAGTTCGACATCAGGCTTAGTTCGCGGGCTTCTTCTCACTTTCAAATTCAAATTGAGTGACGTATATATCAAATTGAATGGAGTTCGACAACAGATGGACAGTCAGCAGCTGAAGGTGAGAATTTAGTTGAAATATACGCATAGTTTTAATTGAACAGACGCGTACATTCGCGAACAGCCTTCTAAATCAATGACTTTACATAATACACATTATGCGTACCTAAATACGATGCAAGGAGCGTTATTTTGGACTTCATAATGCTCGAGCGCTCGAGCCAGCTATGGTTTACAGTTGCCGCGCAAAAACCGGTGTCGTCGCTGCGCATCAGGACTTGCTCGCGTTCCAGCACTTTTAAGTGATCCGCAGCCTGCGGCCCAGTGGATCATGCACTCCGGGCGCAAAGTGGCGCGCACGTAGGCTGTGCGGCCGGGTTTTCGGGAGATCGACATGGCGCGCTGACACCAGGATCGTCGGACCATGGTTAATGAGTCGGCTCGCTTTCTTCAAGGGAGTTGAACCTGATTTTGTTTAGTCTATTTTACGGAGGCCAGACACGCTATAAAAGACTATCATTGCTGCAGGGAGACTTTGGGTAATAGAGGGAGTTCTTTTAGGAGACGACGTTATGTTACGGAACACATCCCTGCTTCTATCCAGCCTGACGCTTGCTCTTTTTACCGCCTTGCCGATCGGGGCTGTACATGCCCAAGACATCGTGTTGGGTGCATCAATACAGTTGACCGGGCCGGTGGCCAACACCGGACGATACTACCGTGACGCCTACCAGATAGCGGTCGATAAAATAAACGCCGCCGGAGGCGTAAAAATCGGAGACCAGACTCATAAGTTGGCTCTCAAGCTTTATGATAACCAGTCGGACGTTAATCTTAGCGTGCGGCAATACACTCAATTAGTTTCCCAAGACAAAGTAAATTTATTGCTCGGCCCATTTGCCAGCAATTTTGCCCTTGCCGACTCTGCCGTATCTGAAAAATACAAGGTGCCCATGGTTCAGGGCGGTGGCGCGTCCGATCAAATTTTTGCGCGTAACTTCAAATATATATTTGGAACCCTGGCGCCTGCCAGCAACTACTTTGGCAGTACCATCGACATGCTTAAAGAGCTCAAGCCAGCGGCAAAAACCGTCGCCTTGCTATACGCCGACGACGCGTTCGACGTGTCGGTGGCACAGGGTACGCGCCCCATGCTGAAAGAGGCAGGCTTGGACATTGCGATGGACGAGCGCTACAGCACCAATAACAGCGACTTCAACACCCTGCTCTCACAAATCAAAAGCAAGCAGATTGACGTTGTACTGGTGGCCGGGCATGAAACCGAGATCTTGAACTTCGTGCGGCAGGCCAAGAGCCTGGCGGTTGCGCCCAAGCTGTATTCCTTTACCGTGGGTGTGCCCAGCGAGGACTTTCGCAAGGCATTGGGCAGCGATGCCGATTATGCATTTGGTATGACGCCCTGGTTGCCTTCGCCTGAACTTAAGGATCGCTGGTTCGGCGACGCCCAGAAGTTTGCGACAGAATACAAGGCAAAGTACGGCTATAACCCTGATTACCATGCTGCGTCGGGTGTAGCCGATGTCGAGGTGCTGGTACAGGCCATGGAGAACGTCGGATCCACCGACCCACAGAAGGTGCGCGATGAGTTGACAAAGATCAAGCTCGACACGCTCTACGGGCCTGTCGCCTTCTCCAAGAACGGGCAAATAAATCTTCCGCAGGTTGTGGTGCAGGTTCAGGGCGATAAGCTTGTGGAAATCTATGGCGCCAAAGGCTTGATCAACCAACCTAAATACCCCATGCCTGCCTGGAGCGCACGCCACTAGCTGCTACCTATTTTCATGGAGAAAAATCCGTGGACTTGCTCGCACAAATACTGGTTAACGGCATACTTTTGGGTGGACTGTATGCCGTGATGGCGCTGGGCCTCGCACTGGTGTGGGGCGTGCTGAATATTGTGAACCTGGCCCACGGCGCCTTCATCATGGTCGGTGCTTATGTGTCGTGGCTGTTGTATATGAATGTCGGTATCGACCCTTTTCTTGGTTTGCCGGTCACGGCCGCGATGATGTTCGCACTGGGCTATGCAATACAGCGCGGGCTGCTGAATTTGATTGTGCGTGCGCCCATGTTCAATACGCTGCTCATCACTTTCGGCTTGGAAGTGGTGTTGACTTATCTGGCACAGCTTATATTTTCAGCCGATTTTCGCACCATTAATCCGGTTTATGCGGGCACCAATTTCACACTGGGGCCCGTAACTTTGCCTATCGTTCGGCTCGCCGCCTTTGCCGTAGCCGTGGCACTTACAGTTGGAATGTGGCTTTTCTTGCTGCATAGCCGACTTGGCCGGGCCATTCGCGCCACGGCGCAAAATCTGGTTGCTGCACGCCTGTATGGGGTCGAGCCGCGTCATCTGTATGCCATGACATTCGGGCTGGGCCTGGCGTTGGCAGGCGCGGCTGGCGGATTATATGGCACCGTGTCACAGATCAATCCCTATATCGGTGCCACGCTCACCGCAAAATGTTTCGCCATCGCCATTATTGGCGGCCTTGAAAACCCGCTGGGCGTGATTGTGGGCGGCTTGTTTCTGGGCATAGTGGAATCTTTGACTGCGCTGTATGTTGGCCCGACCTTTTCCGATGTGGCCAGCTTCGGTATCTTGGTATTGGTGCTTATCGTGCGCCCTAGCGGCTTGCTTGGGAAAACGACATGAAGGTCTTGCGCATTGCCGGATTGCTCGTCTTGCTCGCCGTACTGGCTGGTGTGCCGTGGTTTGCTTCCGACGTGCTGATTCAGTTCGGCATCAACGCCCTGCTGCTGGCTGTGCTGGCTCAGGGCTGGAATATCATCGGTGGTTACACCGGTTATGCATCGTTTGGTAATTCAGTATTCTATGGCCTGGGAAGCTATGGTGTGGGCATCGCAATGGTGCAGTGGCAGTTGCCTTTTGGCGTCGGTTTAGCCTTTGGCGCTGTCATGGCAGTGACTTTTGCAGTGCTGCTTGGGTTGCCCGTGCTGCGACTAAGGGGACATTATTTCGCCATCGCCACCCTGGCGCTGGCGCAGGTCATGACAGCCATCGTCTCTAATGTAGAGCTGGCTGGTCGCAACATTGGTCTGGTGCTGCCGCCGCTCAATAACGACCCTTTGTTTTATGAATTATCGCTGGGCTTGCTGGTGCTGGCCACTCTGACGATAGCCTGGTTAACGCGTAGCCGCCTGGGTTTCGGTTTGATCGCCATTCGTGAAAACGAAGAAGCGGCAGCGGTCATGGGCGTCAACACGACGCTGTATAAGGTGCTGGCGTTTGTGCTTTCCGCACTCTTTACCGCACTGGCCGGAGGCATCCATACTTACTGGATCACCTTTCTGGACCCCGGAAGCGCGTTTGACATCAGCCTTAATGTGAAGATGATCATTATGGCCGTGTTTGGCGGAGCGGGAACTATCTTCGGCCCTGTCGTGGGCGCATTTGCCTTGTCAGGCATTTCTGAAATTCTGTCCAGTGAAGTTACCAGCATCGCGGGCCTGTTCTTTGGCGTGGTGATTGTCGCCGCGGTAGTGTTCATGCCACGTGGATTGGCCGATATATTTCATCGTTTTCACAAGACGGGCTGGCGTTATTTTATTGAAAACGTACGGACCCATCGCTTATGAGCGCTATCCTCGAGGTACGTCATGTCACACGCCGATTTGCCGGCCTGATCGCCGTCAACGACGTCAGTTTCGTGCTCACGCCGGGAGAAATCCTGGGATTGATCGGGCCGAACGGTGCTGGCAAAACAACGCTGGTCAGTTTGATCAGCGGCACACTGGACCCAAGCTCCGGAGCGATCTGGTTCCAGGATAAGGACATCACGTCGGTGGCCGCCTACCGTCGCGCCCGCCTGGGTATTGGCCGCACATTTCAGATCATGCGCCCCTTTCCGGGTCTGTCAGTCCTGGATAACGTCGCGGTGGGCGCCCTTTTTGGACACGGTGGCCAGCATACGAAATTGCCTGTGGCCCGAGAACAGGCCCGAGCTTGCCTTGAATTTGTCGGGCTGGGTAAGGCTGTCGATCAACGTGCCGATGCGCTGGGCGGCCCTGGACGAAAGCGCCTGGAATTTGCCAAGGCCCTGGCCATGCATCCCAAGGTTCTATTATGCGACGAGGTCATGTCGGGTTTGAATTTGGTGGAGATTGATGAGTTGATTGACATTATCCGCAAGGTGCGGGACCAGGGCATTAGCATTTTGGTCATTGAACATGTTATTAAAGCGATCAAAAGCCTGTCGGATCGCCTGCTCGTGCTGCATCATGGAGAAAAAATCGCAGAGGGAACACCCGACACGGTATTGTCTGATCCGGCTGTGATCCAGGCTTATCTGGGAAAGAAGCGCGCATGAACGATACAACAACGCCACTTCCTTTATTAGAGGTCCAGAACCTGACTGCAGGCTATGGGCAGATGCCTGTGCTGAGCAATATCAGTCTGGATATTTATCGCGCCGAGATCGTCGCGCTGGTCGGCAGTAACGGTGCCGGTAAAACGACGTTGCTGCGCGCCCTGTCTCGTGTTCTGCCCTGCTCGGGCAGCATTATCCTGAATGGCGATCAACTATCTGGCGCCACCTCTGATGAGGCCTTTAGCCTTGGCATGGTACAGATCCCCGAGGGGCGGCAACTCTTCGACCGCATGACAGTACAAGATAATCTGCTAATGGGCGCTTATCGTCGCCACGACAAGGGCGCCGTAGCGCGCGACCTTGAGAAAACCTATGCTCTGTTTCCGCGACTTTCCGAGCGGCGGCGTCAATTGGCAGGCAGTATGTCGGGTGGCGAGCAGCAGCTCTGTGCGATGGCCCGCGCGCTGATGGCTGCACCTGTCCTGTTGATGGTCGATGAAATGAGTCTTGGACTGGCTCCGGTCATCGTAGAACAGTTAGTCGAGATTCTGGTCAATATTCAACGTGAAGGCATGACCGTGCTCTTGGTGGAGCAGGACATCCATCTCGCGTTGTCGGTGGCGGACCGCGGATACGTCATGGAAACCGGACATATCGTGCAAAGTGGGCTCGCCAAGGCGTTGATCGATGATCCTAACGTGCGGCAGGCTTATCTGGGTATCTAATATCCAGATAAGCATTTTGCCTAAGTCACTTTCTCAAGTCTTCTCTCGGCTTTCCGATATCCGATTGTCTACCGTTCGCGTTCTAGAGCTCAGGTGCTATAAAGTTTGTAAACCATCGTAGCACCACGTCAGTCGATAACCTACACTATTTAACTATGAGGGTTGCTCCATACTGCCTTCTTCTCGCTCAATTCTTTAATTCGACCAGGCTCGACATGACCGCTCCGCCTCCGCGCATAAGCTAAACGTCTCATTCGCCCGCCCATGCGAATACCCTCCTTGCACCGCCAAGGTGTATTTTTTATTCGGAGATGCTCATGAAGACTGCAACGTTATTCACAACCTCGCTTACCGCCCTCTTGTTGAACCTGAGTGGCACAGCGATGGCCGCTAATCCTAGCGGCGAAATGCCCATGCCGATGCGAGGCGCCGCGTCCTCTATGGGCGCCGAGGCGCCCGCGAAATCCTATTCTGAAAAGGAACACATGAAGCAAGGCGGGATGATGGGAGGCGGCATGATGGGGATGATGGGTAGCTGCCCAATGATGGGCCCGTCAAGTGGGCCTAATGGCAAAGTCATGATGCAAATGCATGGCGAAATGATGCGTGCCATGGGCGATATTATGATGAAGTATGCCGATAAATTTGAGACGCCTCCCGCTACTCAATAATCGCAGCGTTTCTTAGCGGGCCGTTCGGAAGGCACTGCCTGAGTGCCTCGTCTGGCACGGGCTTGCATGATTCCGCCGGATGTCGGTCCCTCACCTATTTTCGAGCGTAAGGGCAAAGTGCCGCCGACAAGGCTCCGCGAATATCGCGACGAGACGGGGCACTGGGCCGCGCGCTACATGACAAAAATGTAATGCACGCGAAGGCTAATTGGCGTTTAGAAATGCCTCTATGGCATGATGAACCTTTCACCGGTCGCGCTCCCATCGGCCATCTCCCGGTAGAGGGACTGCACCGGAAGCTTACTCGCGGAAAAATCGTTCTCGTCATGACGCCAAAGAACTCTGAGCAATATCACCCCCGTCACCACCACCCCGATGTAGAGGTGCCGGTTACCGGGCCCAGACTCACTGATCCGGTTTGCGGTGTCCAAGTGACGGAAAGTTCGCCGCACCATGTTGAGCGCGACGGACAGCCCTTCTATTTCTGCAGTGCAAAGTGCATGGGGACGTTCAATAGCGACCCGGATAAATTCCTCACGCAAAAAAATAAAAGTGAAATAGCGCTGCAGCCCCCGGCCCCGGGCACGATCTATACCTGCCCCATGCATCCGGAAATTCGACAGGACCACCCGGGAAGTTGTCCGAAGTGCGGCATGGCGCTGGAACCACTGATGCCGAGCCTGGAGGACGACAATCCCGAACTGAACGATTTCACCCGCCGTTTTTGGTGGACGTTGCCATTTACCGTTGTTATCACAGTTCTTGCCATGTTTGGCCACCAATTAGGCTGGTTCAGCATGGCGACGCAAACATGGATCGAACTGATATTGTCGCTGCCGGTGGTGTTATGGGCGGGACAACCGTTCTTCGCTCGCGGCTGGCAATCGGTCGTCAACCGCAGTCCAAATATGTGGACGCTCATTGGCCTTGGCACGGCGGCCGCTTTCAGCTATAGCGTTGTCGCGACACTGGCGCCGGGCGTCTTCCCTGAAACCTTTATGTCCATGGGTCGCGTGGCCGTGTACTTTGAAGCCGCCGTGGTCATTATCTCCTTGACCCTGTTTGGCCAAATCCTCGAACTGCGGGCGCGCTCGCAGACGTCGGCTGCCATCAAATCGCTGCTCGGGCTCGCGCCCAAAACAGCTCGTCGGATCAATTCGGATGGAACTGAAGAAGATGTGCCGCTGACTCACGTTCATGAAGGCGATCGCTTGCGGGTGCGCCCGGGCGAGAAAGTCCCCGTGGACGGCGTTGTCGAAGAAGGCGCCAGTTCGCTGGATGAGTCCATGCTGACGGGGGAATCTCTTCCGGTCAGCAAGCGCCCGGGCGACAAGGTAATCGGTGCGACGATGAATACCGCGGGGGCTTTGGTGATACGGGCCGAAAAAGTAGGCTCTGCCACCGTGCTCTCGCAAATCGTCCAGTTGGTGGCGCAAGCGCAGCGCTCGCGCGCGCCCATGCAACGCATGGCCGATCTCGTCGCCGGCTACTTTGTGATGGCCGTCGTCGCCATTGCGGTGATTACGCTGGTAGTTTGGGGCCTTTTTGGACCTCAACCGAGCTGGGTGTACGGCTTGATTAACGCGGTGGCCGTGTTGATTATCGCCTGTCCCTGCGCCTTGGGCTTGGCTACCCCGATGTCCATTATGGTGGCCACCGGACGTGGCGCCACCCACGGCGTTCTGTTTCGCGATGCGGCAGCCATCGAGAACTTCCGAAAAGTCGATACCTTGATCGTCGATAAGACAGGCACGTTAACCGAGGGTCGGCCAGCGTTCGAGCAAGCCGTTGCTGTCGGCGACCTGCACGGCGACGAAGTGCTGCGTCTCGCCGCAAGTCTGGATCAGGGTAGCGAACACCCCTTGGCTGACGCGATCGTGAACACGGCGCGCGAGCGCGGTCTGGCTTTGAGTGCAGTCAACGACTTCGAATCGGGTAGCGGTATTGGCGTGCGCGGCCAGGTCGATGGCAAAAGGCTTGCCTTGGGCAATACCGCTCTCATGGATCAGGAAGGCGTGGACGTCACCCTGATGGCCGGTACCGCTGACTCGCTACGGAGAACGGGGGCAAGTGTGATGTATCTGGCTGTAGATGGCCAATTAACGGGTTTGTTGGCCGTTTCAGATCCAATCAAAAAAAGCACGCCGGAAGCCATGCATGAACTCAAGGCGGCAGGCATTCGCGTCATCATGGCAACCGGCGACGGCGTATCAACGGCCAAAGCCGTCGCCGAACGACTGGGAATTGACGAAGTCCATGGCGAGGTAAAACCCGTAGACAAGCTCGATCTTGTCAGTAAGCTCCAAGCGGAAGGTCGGATCGTCGCAATGGCGGGCGACGGGATCAACGATGCCCCTGCCCTCGCTAAAGCAAACGTTGGCATAGCAATGGGAACGGGAACCGACGTCGCGATGAACAGCGCGCAAGTCACTCTGGTCAAAGGCGACTTGCGCGGTATTTCGATCGCACGTCATTTGTCGGAAATAACGATCGCAAACATGAAGCAGAATCTGGGTTTTGCATTCGTCTACAACGCGCTGGGCGTGCCACTAGCGGCAGGAGTCTTGTACCCACTTACTGGTCTTTTGCTCTCCCCCATGTTCGCCGCCCTGGCCATGAGCTTGAGTTCGGCTTCAGTCGTATTTAACGCGCTTCGACTCCGAAAATCCGTATAAGGCTAAGCTTTCTCATATCTTGAGTCAGATAATAATTAAGCAAGAATACACGACGGTCATTACTATTTTGTAATGACCGTGACATCTCTCTGTCAGACCCTGGCCAGTACAGTCAGGGAGGTAGTCAACCTCTTGACTACTGCTTGGCTACTGCTTGTTAACAACCATCATCATGAAAAACAAGCGTTTCGTTGTTTGCTCTTTTATCCTGTCTTAGGCGAGCGACCGCTTGATCTGCGCGGATTCATGACCGATCTGGCGAACAGAAGTGTGGCAGCCAGCTTTGATGGTGTTTTTGATACGGTAAAGTAGGGTGTTTGAACGCCGCCGAAAGAACGGACGAATCGTTCTACCGGCTTAATCATGGACCCACAAAAATCAAAGCGCTGGGTCACGGTCCCCGCAAACTTGATGGCTTCCCACAAACATAAGCTCATTGCCCCGCTATTGCGTCGTTCCGGGTCGCTTCCCCCCATCAGGTAATAGGCGCTCTCGTTATCCCAGACCACATAAACGCCCGCGTGAAGAGCCCCCTGCTTATCGTGCGCCATGAAGATCTTGCGCCGGTTATGCGCGGCGCAGGCTTCGTCCAGCTTAGCAACATAGTTTTCAGAATACGGAAGCGATATCTTTTGGCGTTCGTAAACTAACTTGTTAAGACGAAAGAATTCGGTCACCGGCAGATCATCACGGACGGAAAGTTCGCCCCGGCCGGTCGCTTTACGAATTTCCCATTTCACTTTATCTTGCAGTCCGTCCCACAAAGCAGATTCCTCCCGTAGCAATGGAAGTAGATAAGTGTAATTGGTGGTCTGGTCGTATCCTTGCCAGTAAAAAGGCAGCCAATTGGTATGTGTGTAATGCAGCTCCTGTTTAAAATGGTCGAAAGGCGGAAGTTGTTCAATCAATTTTTCTAACACAGTTTTTTGCTTGCTAGTGGCGGTTGTGGGCTTGCCTTTGGCGGGGCGTATCCATGGCCCCAAGCAGTAAGTCAGCGGCGGAGTCGTCGATACGTTGAGGCATCCCCTCTTCTTTCGCAGATAGGGCATGCAAGCCAACACATGGTCTTGCTCCTCTACCAGCGCAACGTCCCAGTCATTACTGCCTGCGGTGGCATCCAGCCACCAATCACGGGAAAAAATAGGTATCGACGACTCTTCGTTGCAGATGCGCTTATATTTATGTTTTCTGGCGTTCATGATTGTTTGTAGGTATCGGTGAGAAATTAAAGAGGATTCGTAGTGCCAGTACCCCGCTGCCCGCACTTCCTCCGAAGCGGCGTCGCTGAATAACAACCTGGCTGCCGAGCACAACAAATGAGTTTTGCAGGATCTGTCTAGACATCCATGTATTCAGGTTTTAGTCAGTTATGGCAGGAAGACAGCGCGTGGGATCACGGGCAGCCATCGGCCCTCGAACTTAAGGAGGCCGCCCGGAACGTTGCATCAGCTCCTTCGCGGTTACCCTTTTTCTCGGAAAGCTGACATCAGCCGCTTCGGGGCTGGCCCGCTACTTGCCAGGGACCTTTAAGCGCCCGGCGAGGTTACCCCGGCGGGTCATTAAGTAATGAATCATTATTCGAAGGGAGATAACGATGAAGAAAAATGTCTGGTTACCGATGCTGTTGGCCATCGCCGCCTTGACGGCCGGATGTAACACGATGAAAGGCGCAGGCCAGGATATCGAGCGAGGAGGCGAAAAAATCCAACAAGAGGCGCAGTAGTTCACTGCTTACGCTGCCCCTTGGCAGCGTAAGCCTACCTGTCACGAGATCGCTTTACTGCTGATTATTGATTTGGCGAATGAAGCGCCTGTCGCTTCATCCCGGAAAGATGCGGAGAATCGCTTCCCATGTATCTGAAAGAGGAGTCGTCAAAACTTCCGGAGAGGAAAACTTCGCTAATGTAATGTGGCTGACAACCTGCGCTTAATCGGGGCTCTTTTGAACCAGCATCCGTCGCTACAGAGCTTTGTCCCTGATTCCTCGCCAGATGGGCGGAGTTGAAGAAGGCCTCCATGCCATAAAAAAATGGTGGCATTGACACCGCGTGATCGCTCCGAGCGGAATCGCGACATGCTTCATACTAGTAAGAAGAAAGCCCTAGGCAGAACGTCTATATATTGTGTAACTCATCGGCTTCTGAAAACAATAACAAACTATCGTTACAGAAGGTCAAAGACGATTGTTAAGTTGTGTGACACCCTTCCCTTTAACAAAAGATAACAACAATTCACTGTCACTGTTAAAAGGGAGCATCCGTGAGGACACATCGTATACACGCTTTAGCCTGGGCTATCAGCCTTGGACTTACCGCCGCCGGCGCGGGCACCGTCTACGCGCAAACGTCAGGCAGCAGCGACGAAAGCTATACAACGGCGGGCATCGAGAAACCCGCAACCGTATTGATTGATAAATGGGGTATTTCGCATATTTATGCCAATACGTTTTACGACGCTTTTTACGTACAGGGCTTCATGGCCGCGCGCGATCGGCTATGGCAGATCGACACCTGGCGCAAACGCGGACTTGGCGAAATGGCCAAGGATTTTGGGCCCGCTTACGTTGAGGGCGACCGCATGGCACGCGCTGTCCTATTCCGTGGCGATATGTACAGGGAATGGCTGGCCTATGGCTCCGACGCCAAACGAGTAGCGGAGGCGTTCGTTGCAGGAGTCAACGCTTATATTGACCAGACCGAAAAAGATGCATCGTTGCTGCCCGAAGAATTTCAAATGCTGGGCTATAAGCCGTCCAAATGGAAGGCTGAGGATATCGTCCGTATCCGACACCATGGCCTCACCCTCAATGCAAAAAACGAAATTGACCGGGCAGAAGTGTTCTGCAAAATTAAAAAGGATCCAGTCCGCGTCGATTGGCTGCGTCGTGAAACCGTGCCTAATATCGACCCTACGATCGCCGAAGGATTGGATCCGTGCGACGTGCCCTTCGCCCAATTGAAGAAAGCCTATGACTTGGCCACGGCGACGCCCAAATTCTCGAAAGAAGCCATTAAAGCCACCACCGAAAAAAATATCAATCTCACTTCGCTTTATAACGTCATCGACTTCAATAGCGATACCGCCCGCGGCTTCGGATCCAACAATTGGGTTATCGCCGGAGAACGAACGACGACGGGGCGGCCTATCCTGGCGAACGATCCGCACCGGTCCCATGGAGCACCCAGCCTTCGCTATATAAGCCATTTGAACGCTCCCGGCCTAAGCGTCATTGGAGCCGGCGAACCGTTCTTGCCGGGCATATCCATCGGTCATAACGGCACCATAGGATTCGGGCTGACCCGCTTCTATATGGATCAGGAAGACGTCTATGGATATGAACTTAACCCCGACAATAAATCCGAATACAAATACAAAGGCCGTTGGCAGCCGTTCGAGGTGATCACTGAGGACATCGAAGTGAAGGGCGAAAGCGGCCCCCGCAAGGAAACTATCGTTTTTACCCGGCATGGCCCGCTGCTATACAAAGACGACGCCAAGAACCAGGCATGGGCCCTGCGTGCCGCCTGGCTGGACTTCGGCATGGCTCCTTATTTTGGATCGATGGACTACATGCGCGCCCAAAACTGGGACCAGTTCCGCGCGGCGATGAATCGCTGGGGCGCTCCTGGCGAAAACCAGGTCTTCGCCGACAAGAACGGCGATATTGCATGGATGCCGGGCGGGCTTACCGTGAACCGACCAAACTGGGACGGCCTGACTCCCGTACCGGGCGATGGCCGCTATGAGTGGGCCGACTATCGAAACATGGATGAATTGCCGTCCGAGCATAATCCCGAGAAAGGCTATATCGTCACGGCAAACGAGAACAATATCCCCCCGGACCATCCCGCCTATAGGAAGGCCATCGGCTATGAATGGAGCAACGACTCCCGCGCCAAGCGCCTGAAGGTTTTGATAGGAAAGAACGATAAATCTTCAATAGAGGATTCAAAAACCTGGCAACTGGATACCACTTCACTGCCCGCGGTACGTCTGGTCGCCTTGCTGAAAAACGTTCCCGAACCTACCGATGACGAAACCCGACAAGGCGTGAACCTACTTAAGAACTGGGACGGTAACGAGGCGGTTGAAAGTCCCGAAGCGGCATTATTCGAGGTATGGTTCAGCAAACATCTAAGGAAGGCCCTGGTACAGGCTGCATTAGAACCCGAGGCTGCGAGGCTGGTGGGCCAGGGCGACGTAGAAAGAGTCATACAAGTGCTGGAAAAACCAGAAGGCTGGCTATCCACGGAAGCACGCGATACGGTATTGACGGGGTCGTTGAAACAGGCGGTTGCCCAAACCAAGGAAAAACTGGGACCGGATCCCAAGGATTGGCAATGGGGCGAGCTGCACAAGGCGGTATTTACCCATCCCTTGAGCCCCATACTGGATAAGGCGGATAAAGAAAGGTTCAATGTGGGTAAATGGCCCTTGGCTGGATCCGCATACACGCCGCTGGCGGCCAGCTACAACGAGAACTTTCAGTTGCAGTCAGGCGCCTCTTATCGAATGATCCTGGATGTCGGAAATTGGGATGCGTCGCAAGTCATAAACACCCCCGGGCAGTCGGGAAATGTCAACAGCAAGCACTACCGGGACTTGGCGCCAATATGGGTCAGCGGAGAATATTTCCCGTTGGTCTATTCCAAGGACGCAGTGCAAGCCAATACCGAGACTACGATCAACCTCTCCCCGGACTGACACTGACGGAATAAAACTGCTCTAGGGCGGGCTCATGGCTTTGCCAGAAGCCCGCCAGATACTCCGTCGAAGGTAATGGCGACAGTGTTATTGGCGCACCGGTGCGAAGGAACCGGGGGCAGCACATACGAGTGCGGCCCCCCCAAAGCTTATTCCGTGGTCGTGCCGTCGAAATGTTCTTCTTTTTCGTCGGCCTTGGAAGGATGTATGACGCCTTCGCGGTGCTCGGGTGGACCGTACAACGTATAGAGACGCAGCGGCGCACTTCCGGAATTTATAACGTTGTGCCGTGCGCCGGCCGGTACAATGATGGCGTCGTCGTCCTGCACCTCAAAGTCGTTGTCATCGATGGTGACCCGCCCTTTCCCTTCTTCGATCCGGAAGAATTGATCATGGCCTTCGTGCACCTCGGCACCGATTTCCTCGCCGGCCTGCAAGGTCATCAAAACCAGTTGCATGTGCTTTCCGGTATACAGCACTTTGCGGAAATTGTCGTTCTCGACGGTGAGTTTTTCGATGTTCTGTACAAAGCCTTTCACGCTACTTCTCCTTTAAGAGACCAGTTTTATTGATGATAACACCGGCTCGGAATAGGTGGCGTCAACTGTAAAGTTCCAGTTGAACTGAAGGTATGGCAAGGCCGAATGGACGAGGTATTGAACTTTATTCGACTCAAGAATGAAGTTCTGCCGGCACACCGGCTTGAAAGAATGCGGCGGCATGCAAGAGGCTTAGGCTACGCCAACATAAAGAGATTGCGATCTCAGGCTGAAACGTGGCAACCAAAATTGACCAAGGGCCGGGGCTTTGTGCGCCAGGCCCTATCGACATGTAAGGCTGCCACTGCCTTTTACGAAGCCCTATACACCGGATCTGGCTGCTCAAAGAAAGAGCGCAATAAGTGATACACCAGCATGTAGTTCTTTTGTTGGAAGCTGGCGTGCGCTATGCCGGGCATGATGGCGAACTGCTTATCGGAATTGGGCAACTGCACGTAAAAGTCCAGCAAGTCTTCCATCGATGCGATACCGTCGTATTCTCCGCGCATGACGATGGTGGGCGCCAGGATCTTGGATGCGTCCACTACCGGCAAGTTCTCGCACATGTCCACGTAGGTGCCGTTCGGCATTTCGCCGTCCAGCGCCAGGATCTCGTCGGCGAAGCGGTCCACTACGCGCGGATCGGCAGTGCCCGGGTGATCGCGCTCGAATATTGAGTGAACGAATTTGCGATCTATGGGCCGCGTAATAGAAGCCTTAAACTGAGGCAACTTTTTGCGACGGTCGGCCAATGTGGGGCTGCCTTTTCCGGTGTACACGAAGGCGTCCAGCGCCAACCTGCGAACGCGATTTGGATGGTTCTGCGCAAAGAGCGCCGCCCTAAGCGCGCCCGACGAAATGCCATAAAGGTACAGTGGGGTGTCACCACGCAGCGAGGCAATGTATTCAGCCGCTTGTGCGCAATTGCGCGCGCCGGTCGCGATGTCCGAATTATTGCGACGATCCTTGGTGGACCGGCCATAGCCTTCCATGTCCACACACCAAGTGTTGTACCCAAGGCGCGCAAAATACTCCATAACGGACGAGTTTGGTCGACCCTCCACCTGCAGGTCGAAAGTCGGCGTGGAAGCCATGGACGAACCGTGCACGAACAAAATAATGCCCTTGCACTCTGTCGGATCACCCATGAACTTTTCCCTCAGGAAAAGGCGGGTACCGTCCTTCTGCGACCAGTGATCTTGGCTTTGCATGGCTATTGCTTGAATTGTCTCAGACACTGCTTACTCCTTTGTGGGTACAGATACATAACCGATCAAATCGACGATCAGTTCCGCGCCGGGAACAAAGAGCGACGGATTGACTTGGACCGAAGAAAACGGAAGCCCGACATCACCGATTAGATTGCGCCATTTCTCATAGGCGTTACTGAACGTCGACAAGTCAGTCTGAAAATGCAAGGCACGAACTACATTATTCAAATCACTGCCCGCGGCTGCAAAGATGCGAGCAGCTTTTTCGAGAATATCCGCCATCTGCGCGCCGGTGGAATCATCGAAATAAGGAGTGCCGGCGCTTACCTTGGCGGACGGAGCCAAGCCATCTCGGTCCAGGGCCATCAGGCCAGAGCAGAATAGCAATTCATCGAAACGCCTCGCCGCCAGCATATTGGGGCAGATCAGTTCGACATCGCAGTCGATATCGACCACCCTTTCGCGCGCGCTGGAATGCGCGGCGATGACATTGACCTCTAGCGTGGCGTCGCGCGTGCCGAAGGCGGGATGCCTGACCGGGACAATTGTGGTTGGCGGTACCTTGCCATCGAAGGCCCGCTCCCAAACCTGCCAAAACGCGGGCAGATCGGCCTCATGGCTAAGGTAAACCTGCGCCTTGAGTATCAAGCTCATCTCGCTGCCACCAGCAATCAAGGCCGGCACCAACCTTTCGCGGATCAGGTAGTCCGCTTCGAGCTTGATGCGGGTGCCTTTCCACAACTGCGTATCCGGTACACGCGCCTGAGGAGCAATGTTGCCAGTGCTGTCACGTGCCAGTTGACCGGCAACAAAGATAAGGTCTCCAGCGCGCAAGCAAGGACTATAGCCAGACTCCGCCGGCGCACCCAGCGTCGGCGATACCACTGGCGCGACTTCGAAGCCGCTATCAGAAGTGGCGGCCATAACCTGGATGTCCATGTCGGCATCAGTGTTCAACAAGCCGTCAACCAGCACCGAGGTGCTTGGCGACACCTTGCCCTTCATGGCGGCTTTGCGCGCGCAATGATAGGGGTCCACGGCGCGCCAATCTGGGTAGTATTGATCTAAGCGCGCCACGCGGGACAGATCGGTGCCCGCCTGCTGCAGCTGTCGCTGCATTGCTTTGAAGATGAAGGCGGCCTCGCGCTCTGCTTTGGGCGGGGTATCCAGTGGCCGGTCGGGCCGCAACACGCCTTGGTCGAGCCGGCCTAGCTCGTCCACCGCTCGCAGGCCGGTGCCAAAAACCCAATTCCCCGCGCGCACCACCGGCACATGAACAATACGGGCCGAGCCGTAGCTGACTGTTGAAAAACGCTCAATCGTCATAATTCCCTGCTTATCAGCATATTTTCTTTGAATTCCGATCCATTTATTCAATGCTGTTGGCGAACTCGAACAGCTTGTCGATGGTGACGCTGACCGTGTCAGCCCGCCTGCAAGAATCACGGTGGATTGAATCTATTCCTGCCCCCACCGACGTGCCGGTCTCGATGACGTCGCCGTTCACTTTCAATGCCCCTACCTTCATCCGCCCCCATATTGATTAACCAATTGCTAGAAATGATCAACCAGTTATGTCAGAATGTCAACCACGTGCCAACTCGTTCGAGCCATAAGTATCGAGATAAGCTCGGCTCGGGCGGGGCCTACGTCAACCAGGAGCCACCCCACGAGGCCGCCCGACGGTATCTCGAATAGGAGACAGCAATGCTCGTTCGACATAGCATGCATTACCCCGACCGACTCAAATCCCATCGTCAGCACTGGCGTCAGCAAGCCAGGGTGTTGCCCCAATTGCAGCAAGCAGTTCAAAGTTTGGTGTCCACAATGCGGTCCATACGTAAAGCCCTGGTTATGACGAGCATGGTGGCAGTTATGGGCTTGCCTGCCCACAACGCCAAAGCTGCCTATCCAGACCGCCCCGTCAAGATAGTGGTTCCCTTTGCGGCGGGCGGTTTTACCGATGTCGCCGCACGCGTCATGGCCCAGCAGCTGACAACCATACTCGGCGGGTCCTTTGTTGTGGAAAATAAAGCCGGCGCGGGCTCCACCATAGGCACCGACTACGTAGCCAAAGCAGCGCCCGACGGCTACACCTTGGCCGTGGTCTCGTCGAACCACGTCACCAGCCACCTTCTGTACAAAGACCTGACCTATGATCCTATCAAAAGCTTCACGCCGGTCGCCCTGATCGCGGATAGCCCATATGTACTGTTTGTGAACGCCAACGTACCCGTCAACAACGTCCAGGAACTAATCGACCTTTCCAAGAGAAGCACCAAACCCTTGCATTACGGCACTTCCGGTAACGGCAGTGCACAGCATTTGATGGGTGCGCATTTCCTGACCGAATCCGGCGCCAAGCTGGTGCATGTGCCTTATAAAGGCAGCGCCCAAGCCATGCAGGACCTGGTCGCCGGATTCGTCGACGTCAGTTTCGCCGCCGTTTCCAATGGTCTGCCGCATGTACGAACCAAAAAGCTCAAGGCCCTTGCCGTGACAGGCCTCGAGCGCTCGGCCCAATTGCCGGACGTGCCAAGCTTGGACGAAGCTGGCGTCAAAGGCTACAACGCCCTCGTCTGGCTGGCTTTGATTGGGCCAGCCGGAATGCCAAAAGATATCGTTGACACCTTGAATAGCGCGGTGCGCAAGGGCCTAAGCACGCCCGAAGCCGTAACCACCCTGGGCAATGCCGGCGTAGATGTCAGGCTGAGCAGCCCCGAGGAGCTAGGCCAGTATTTGGTCAACGAAGCCAAAGTTTGGGGCGCTGTGGTGCGCAGCACCGACTTTAAACTGGAATAAGGTGTAAGCGAGAAACGATGGGGCGCATGGCAACCATAAAGGCGGCCATGCACGGCCTGTCAGACCACCTACGCACCGGCCACGGTGACCTGGATTGAATTGATATGAACACATCAACCGCAACGTCGTCGGACGGCCTACGAGTCAAAGCGAGCACTGTGCCGCAGTCAAGACCCAAACCCCAATAGTTCGTAATTGATCTTGCCCAAGTGTTCGTCCATGGCTTTTTGCGCACGTCCTGCGTCGCGAGCCAGCAGCGCCTCGAAGATGACGCGATGCTCTACCTGGCGGGCCGCACGTCGCTCCGGCGTAGAACTGCGCCGCTTCAATTCGCCCCACTCCGTTAAATTTCGCGCCGCCGTGATCGTTTGGTAGACCTGAATCACCAGCCGATTATGAGTGGCTTGCGCGATGGCCTCGTGGAAACGGGCATCCCAGATTTCGAAGGCATCATGGGTAGTAGCCGCTTCAGATTCATATAGCGCCTGGCGGATCTTTTCCATATCGGCGTTGTTTGCATGCGCCACTACCAACGCCAACATGCGCGGTTCAATGACGATGCGGCTTTCCATAATTTCTTGCGGGCTGGCATCACCCCCACCCGCAGGACCGTCGCCCGCTGCAGCATGATCAGCCACATAGGTGCCGCTGCCCATGATACGCACGATATCGCCACGCCCTTCAATTCGCGCCAGCGCAGCCCGAACCGTGCCGCGCGAGACATCGAAGCGTTCGACCAAGGCACGCTCTGTCGGTAAGCGCGCCCCAGGGCCATAGTCCGGGGAAGCAATTAAGGCCATCAAAGCATCTTCCAGTGCTTCGGCCGTGGCAGCACGCAGGCTGACTTTACTAGGGCCTTCAACGGCCAGCTGTTCCTTCATCCTAATCCTCAGACATAAGTGGTTCAATCCAAAGGCGTAGAACTCAAAATGAAATACCATCCCCTAAATTGGCTAACCATTATTATGTCACGAATGCGCTATCGGACTCAAATCTCGCGGCTCGCCATTCTAGTGTTTAATAGCGTGCCGGCGGAGGCTTTACGTCGCAGTTTGTTGAACGCATTTACTCATTATCATTCTGTATTACAGAATCAACTTTTTCTCGTTGAGTACCCATAGAATGGTGCCTTAGCTCCGATTTTTTTAGCAGAAGCATAGAAAGCGAATGCTTTCCGTGTCCCTACATAATCAGAAAGAGGACGCACCATGATTATCGCTACAAGCAATCCCCACCCGAACGGCCGTCTGGTGTTTAGTCGTGTGACGCGGCGTGCCGCTGTTATTGCTGCAGTTTTGGGGTGCATTGCCATGTCCCCGACGCTGGCCGCGGGTGCAGCAGATTCATTTCCAAAAAAACCGATAAACCTGATCGTCTCGTATCCTGCCGGCGGCAGCGTCGATGTGGCGGCGCGTATCTTGCAGGACCCTTTATCCAAGATCCTGGGGCAGCCGGTAGTCGTGGAAAACAAAGGCGGCGCGGGCGGCACCATCGGTACTGCAGCAGTAGCCAAGGCAGCGCCCGACGGCTATACACTGTTGATCACCTTATCTTCGCACACCATCAATCCCGCGATTTACACCACCTTGCCTTTTAATACTGAAAGTGATTTCAGCCCAGTATCGATGGTCGCATCGGCGCCTCAAATTCTAGTGGCTCATCCAGCATTCCAACCATCGTCTCTGGCTGAGCTGATTGAATACAGCAAGAAGCAACCCGATGCAATTCCATATGGTTCGGCCGGAACTGGATCCCCCAGCCATATTGCGGGCGAACTCTTCAAAATGAAGACAGAACTAAATTTCACCCACGTTCCGTATAGGGGCGGCGGCCCAGCAACGATTGATGTATTGGGCGGAACCATACCCTTACTATGGGTCTCCCTGCCCTCCGTCACGCAGCATGTCAAAAGCGGTCGCTTGAAAGCATTGGCTGTTTCTACCAAGGACCGCACTCCCGTCCTTCCAGACGTGCCGTC
Source organism: uncultured beta proteobacterium (assembly GCA_963706785.1). Lineage (GTDB taxonomy): Bacteria > Pseudomonadota > Gammaproteobacteria > Burkholderiales > Burkholderiaceae_B > Pollutimonas. Next base: position 647,771 of record CAVPNJ010000002.1, on the reverse strand, counting down.
GGTATCGGAGACCATCAAAGACTTCAACGTGGACTCTTGGTACGCTATGTTCGCGCCGGCCCATACACCTCAGGCAATTGTCGATAAGGTCCAGGCAGCAGTTTCGACGGCGGCCAAGGACCAGAAAGTACGCGACGCTTTTCTGGCCCAGGGAGCCGTCGCTATTGGAGGTACCTCGGCAGAACTGGATCAAGTCGTAAAGACAGAAGTGCCTATGTGGAAAGCGCTTGCCAAACAAGCGGATATCAGAATCAACTAAATCCGGGCCGGAGGTTCAAGTCCGGCCACAGATAACAGTTTCCGACAGGCACCCATAACGCCAGGTCACCTTTAGCTCATCTTGCGCAACGGTTATTTGGCCTTTCCCAATTTGTCGAAGTCGGCGTTCAGCTGCCCGAGCGCCGTCGTGATTTTATTGCGTTGGTCATTGATCCAGTTTTGTTGGGCAACAAGATCCGCTTTAGCCGCGGCGATCATACGCTGCATTTCGGCCGGTTGCGGGCCGCCACTTGTTTTGCGATTTTTGACTATCATTACCGGATCAAGATTCTCCTTGAATTGCGTCTCGCTCATGGGGAGCGTTTTCGGGTAGTCAGTACCCTTAACCGTTTCGGCATAAACACGCTGCGCCTCGGCATACGGGAACTCAAGTGGCTTAATATTGTGCTTCTTGGCGTGACCTACCACTTCCGATGCAAAATGATGGCCAAGGCGGAAAGGCAATCCATGGTTACGCATCAACGCATCGGCAAGCTCCTGAGAGGCGGTCCAGTCGCCATTAAGCTCTTCAAGGGCGCGATCGGGATTCACTACTAGCGCCTTCAGTACACGATCCCAATCAGCCAGCGCCTTGACGGCGCTTTGCACCATCGCGCTATTACCTTTTGCGCTCTTGGGGTCGGACATGCCTGGCGTAATATTGTGTGCCTGAATCGCCGGACCAAAGGCCAGGGTAAGGGCAGTGGAAGCGTTGCTGCGAGTATTGTTAAGCAGCCCCGGATTGCGCTTTTGCGGCATCGCGCTGGAAACATAGGTATTTTCGCCACCCTCTTCTAACAAGATCCATGGACGCGGCTGCGCGTATTGCGTCAGGAGATCTTCGACAAAATGGCCTGTATGCAGCGCGACGCTGGTGACTACAGCGCCGACCTCTACGGGATGTTCCATCGATGAAATCTGGGATGCATCGTAGGCGTTCTCGACAATACCTGAGAAACCAAGGTAGTTCGCCATGCGCTCACGGTTAAGCGGCCAGCTCGTGCCATTCAACACGGTTGTGCCCATGGCGGAGCGATTTATGCGTGTGTAGGCTTCACGTATGCGTTGGGCGTCCCGCTGCAGCCCTGCAGCATGGGCAAGCAGGTAATGCCCATAGCTATTGGGTTGCGCTGCCACACCGTTCGTGTAGTTAGGAACAATGGTCTCTTTGTGACGATCCGACAAGGCCACCAGCGTAGTGCCGGTTTGGTGCAGCTGTTGGGCAAGCGAGAGCAAATCGTCGCGCAGGATAGCCGCACGATAAGTGGCATGCATGTCCTGGCTAGAGCGGCCAGCGTGCAACAGCGTGATCTCTGGGCCCGCAGCCTGTATCAGCAGCGGCTCAAAACTAATTACCGTAGACGGCCTCTTGGCGCCCTTTTGGTTACCGGCTGCGATTACCTTCTCGATACCTGCTGCAAACGTCGGCGCTACAGATTTTTCGATCAAACCTTCTTCAGTATTAATGACCAGCGTAGCCTTGTTCATTTCCCCGAGCCAAAAGAATTCATCCCTTTTGGCGTCGACGGCATAGGCACCCGCGCAATAAGCGAGCAGCGAAAAACTCAGCACTGGAAGTGCAAATGAATTCATAGGGTTTGTCTCCAAGATTAGGTATTTTTGTTCTTAAGGATGATACCTGACCTTATGGGCAAAAACCTGCATCGCGGAGCGTAGCCGGCCTGTATGGCGATCACGTTTACGGGGTCATTGGAGCAGAATACAACTACGCTGGGCGGGCACCGCATAGGCTGAATATCTAAACAACTGTGCACACCCTCATCGCTTCGTCATTTTGCTCGCGGGTGTGCTCGACCAGATAGTCCAAGAACACGCGGGATCGCTGCGGAATGAATTTGCGACTGGGCAATGCCGCATACATCGCCAGCCGCCCGGTGATCCATGGACTTAGCACTCGAACTAGATCGCCGCGGGTTAGGTAAGGCGCTACGATGTCCATCGCGACTGATGTAATGCCGGCGCCGTCCAATGCGGCACGTAGCAATGTATCGGTATGGTTTGCAATGAGGACGGGATCGACATTCATTTCGACGACATTATCGGGACTTGGCTTACGCCACATGCGCCACCCCCTTAGCGGCCCATGGGGCGGCCTGAGGCGTAGGCAATCATGCAGCACCAAATCCTGGGGTCCCTTAAGCATCCCTTTGCGTTTCACGTAGGCCGGGGAGGCAACCAGTATGACTTCGGATTCAATGACTTTCCGGGCAACGATATCGGCGTTAAAACTCATATCGACACCTAGCAAGGTAATGTCATAGTCCTCGATGGGCGGGTCTCTGTGTGCCTCAACCTCTAAATCAACCACAATACCAGGATGACGCTCGCGAAACGCCGACAGCAATGGAGCGATCACGTAACTTGCCAGGACCGGCTCCGTATGCACCCGCAAGCGGCCGGCAAGTTCGTTTGTATGCGCACTTGCAATGGCATCAGCCTCTTCAATGTCTTGCAAAATTTGACGAACGCGAGCCAGATAGGCTTCGCCCGCTTCCGTGAGCGATACCCGCCGCGTGGTTCTCTGGAATAGCCGTGCGCCGAGATGCCCTTCCAGCTCGGCAATTAGACGACTCACCACCGGAGGCGACATGTCCATGGCACGGGCGGCTGCCGCAAAGCCCCCTTCGTCGGCTACACGCTCAAAGACCTGCATTGAAACCAAACGATCCATTGCACTTCCTCTATCCGAATACTCACATTGTTTCAATAATATGAATAGTGTATGCCTATTTAGGTGGTTTATTCATTTATTAGGATCTTTTAAACTAACTGCATCAATGAGATGACAGGGGAATATCTCGCCGCACCCCGAAACTAGTGGTCTAACCAACCCATAGATCTAAAGGATAGATACCATGACACGCACTCAAATTTCCGCCATTGCTTTTGCTTTTACCACGCTCGTCGCTGGTCAGGCGATGGCCGCGCCTCAAACCTATACGCTGGATCCGGCCCACAGCTTCCCGCGCTTCTCGTACGACCACATGGGCATGTCGAAGCAGATCCTGCGCTTTAACAAGACTACAGGTACGGTCGTGCTGGACAAAGAAGCCAAGCAGGCCAACGTCGACGTGACCATCGACATGAAATCCATTGACACCGGTTTCGATCTGTTCGACGAGCACATCCAAGCCGCCGACTTCCTGGATACGGCCAAGTTCCCAACCGCTACCTTCAAGTCCACCAAAGTGATCTTTGAAGGCGATAAGCCAGCCAGCATTGAAGGCGACCTGACGATCAAGGGCATTACCAAGCCGGTGATCCTGACTGTAACGTCGTTCTTCAATGGCGCACATCCGATGCTAGAGAAAGACTCGATCGGCGCCAACGCGACGGCAGTGATCAAGCGCAGCGAGTTCAATGCAGGTAAGTTTGCGCCCGGCGTCGGCGACGAGGTGACGCTCGACATCGCCCTCGAAGCCATTACCGAGTAAAGCCAGCCCGTCTGAATCCCCCTTTTCGACGGATTGGACGATGAACGGGGGAACCGGCAGATGCGAGGCTTTGAAAACTAAGGAATCGACATGGGACTTTTGGTAGACGGAAAATGGCATGATCAGTGGTATGACACGGCGAGCACAGGCGGACGTTTCGTGCGCAGCGACGCGCAGTTCCGCAACTGGGTCACGCCCGATGGCAGCGCCGGTCCAAGCGGGACCGGCGGATTCCGGGCCGAGCCCGGCCGTTACCACCTATACGTTTCGCTGGCCTGTCCCTGGGCCAATCGCACCCTTATCCTGCGCGCGCTGAAAGGCCTGGAACAGATGATCAGCGTGTCCGTCGTCAACCCTTACATGGGGGCAAACGGCTGGAGCTTCGAATCCGGTCCGGGTGTAGTGGCTGACCCGGTCGACGGGGCGGACTATCTGTACGAGGTATACCTGCGGGCGCAACCCGGCTACAGTGGCCGAGTGACGGTGCCAGTGCTTTGGGATCTGGAACGCAACACCATTGTCAGCAACGAATCGTCCGAAATCATTCGCATGCTCAATTCCGCCTTCGACGGCATCTGCGCCAGTGAAGGCGATTACGCTCCGGTGGAGCTGCTACCTCAGATCGACGCCATCAACGCCCAGGTCTACGATGCCGTCAACAATGGCGTCTACAAAGTCGGCTTTGCCACCGATCAGCAAGTATACGAGCGGGAAGTCGGCAAACTCTTCGCCTATCTTGATGAGCTTGAAATCAAACTGGGCCGGCAGCGCTATTTGTTGGGCGACCGCGTTACCGAAGCCGACTGGCGCCTGTTTACCACGCTGATTCGCTTTGATGCGGTGTACCACGGCCACTTCAAGTGCAACCTGAAACGTCTGGCCGACTACGAGAACCTGTGGAGCTATACCCGAGAGCTTTACCAATGGCCCGGCATTGCCGCCACGATCGACTTCGATCACATCAAGCAGCACTATTACCGCAGCCATCACAGTATCAACCCCAACGGCATAGTTCCGAGCGGCCCCATTCTGGATCTGGATCGCGTGCCGAGCCGCAAGGTGGCGTAGTCGCGACCGAACCGGTAAGACAAGATGTTGGAGCGGCGTCTGCTCGTTTCCTAGGGAATCCGTATCGGTCCGCTCTGTGCAACCTTAGAGTGCGGCCAAGCACCGCACACTACTAGATCAGATATCGTGGTGTGCATCAATTCTTGCACCTTGATCGCTGCGATCGACATAGGAAGAGTTGCTGACCTAATACCAGCCGCGCTATCGGAATGGCTAGAGCTATACTGCGACAGTCAACATTGCCCTGCGCATCTTCAACGAAGAACGCAATCAGCGAAATGCGGCGACGACCCACGTAAACATCAGGCGTTTCCCTGAACTTCCCGAACCAATCTGGTCATATTGGAAAGCACAGAGCCGTATGAGCTTTTTATTGACATCATGTGCTCTTTATCCTCGATAGAAAGGCGCTCGTGCTCGACGGACTCGTCCACGCGTTCGGAAAACACTTTATACGCCTGCCATGCGTCATCAATTTCCTCACAAACTTCACCAGCCTCCACGGCGTCGGCAATTTTCTCCAAAGATTTTTTGACTGTATTGGCGAGCTCCAGAAGCGCTTCTTTGTGAACGCGGCATAGCCCGTCTGAAATTGGCTTATCACTGAATCGATCGACCAGGGTAAGCGTGTAGCCGAAACGCTCAATCTCGGGAAGCAGCGTTCGAGAAAAGGGACTCAATCCCATTGCCGGTGTTTTATCCTCGATGCGCGCTTCGCGCGCCATAAGGCGCGCCCGTTCGATTGACCGTTGTATGACGTCCTGTGCGTCCCTATTCTTTTTCGGCTTATCACCAACCAGGCACGCAGTGCATTCCAGGGTGTAGGCCCCGCAACTTCGTAGTGCCGCTGCCAAATACTGCTGCTCGGTACGCCGCGCGAGAACCGGGAACACCGCAAACGCCGCTACCATTCCGCAGGTCGATCCTATTGCGATTGCCAGCACCTTCTTGAACGCACCTTCCACGACATAAAAATCAGGCGCCACAGCAATGATGGTGACAGTGACAAGCCCGTATGCAAGCAGCGGCCATTTTGCCGTCAGAAAGCTCATAAAAGCTACGCCCACCAACAGGGCAATAAGCGTACCCCAGCCGTAGGCGCCGAATAGTTTCACCAATGCAACGGCAATAATCGCACCTAAAATAGCACCGGCAATACGCCCGAGTGCAGCACTTATCGTCCCGCCTACGCTGGCTTGAACCACAAAAAGCGCCGAAAACACGCCCCACGAAACATCCTCTTGATTCATGAAACTGGTTGCGAAATACGCCATAAGGACTGCAGAGGCGGTCTGAATCGGAATTCGCACTTCGTCTTGTTGAAGACTGGCACGTATCCGCTTTAACAACTGACGAAGGGCCTGCATGAATCTACAACTCCATTTATCGTGTGCAACGATACTGCGGTGCAAACCCCATGCCGGGGCTCAGAGACTCCGAGCTATAAGTAGAGAGACTGGCACGAAAGCCATGTCGCAGACTCCGCGCCAACGAAAAGTATGTCGAGGTGCCCGATGTCCGCGAGGCAACGTTCCCGGATCAGATGCAATTCTCACCGCTGATCGAAGACGCCCCCGAATTCGCGGTTTTCTGCGAAATCGGATTGGGCATAGAAAATGCTTATTATTTTTTTCGTCGAGACCCAACCGGCCTCCAACGTTAGCGGCGGGCCTTTACCTCGAGTGGAGTAATCATATGAGTACAAAGTCGATTCTTTCGAAGTCTCGCTTGTCGATTCTGGCAGGCGCAGTAATCATCGGCGGTTTAAGTGTTAACTATGGCGTAGCCATGGCCGCCCAAAGCAAGGTAATGTTAAGTGGTACCCATGAAGTTCCCGCTGTAACGACTGCGGCCAAGGGCAACGGCACGATCACCATTGGCAACAATAAGGCAGTCAGTGGTAGCGTCACAACCTCAGGCATCGTCGGCACCGTGGCGCACATCCATCAAGGGCCCGTTGGGAAGAACGGTCCACCGATCATCACCTTAGAGAAAAAAGGCGACAACCAATGGATGGTTCCCGCAAATTCCAAACTGACCGACGCGCAATACAAGGCATATAAAGCGGGCAATCTTTATGTCAACGTACATAGTGATGCCCACAAAGACGGCGAAATCCGAGACCAATTGAAGCCCTGACCTTTATCCTGAGGCCCTCTTACGCAGCTAAGACATGCTGTCGTGAACCACTACGGGGCGGTATTTCGTGAATTGTCTTGCAGTACACGATGCCGCCACCTAATAAAGAACGCTTGGCAGAAACGTTCTAGTCTATGCTCCGAATTTTCGGCGGGCCATCGTTATCGCCGAGCAGATTGCTCGATTTTATCGCCCCGGGTAACCAAAGTATAAATACGGCTATCGCCCAAAATACCATGAAAGCACCTGCGTTCCATTGATCGTCGACCAGATAGACGCTGCATAATTGCTGCGGGGCTTCCTGATAAATCAAACCCACGGCGACGGTCATCCAGCACCAGTTGAAGATAAAAAACGCCTGAATTACCACACCGGCTTGGCGCCACGAGGCGCCCATCAGCATTCCCGCAACAAGCCAGCTAAGGACTTTTATTAAACCCACACCCGTATTGAGCACTGCGAGATCAAGCGCTGCAGGCACCATCCAGAACGCAGTCACCAAGGCGGTAAACACAAGTGCTGTAAGCCCTTTGGCGTTCCAGGGTTCGATCAGCCGCGCAAATCGGCGGCCCGCGATTAAGGCGGTTAGCCAGCCAATAATGAATAGAAGCGGGAATTCGAGCCCCATATGGCGGGCCATGCTGGCTTCCAGCCACGGCTGCAATACCGCTGCTGCCACCAGTAACAAACCCGGCAACCATGCAATATAGCGAGAACTGATCAGACGCATGGTTACTGCTCCGGCTTATTGTATAAATAGTCGGCTAAAGCCAAATCTGGGCGGTCGATATCATACGCTTTGACCAGCTTTCCATGTTCGTCAATACGAAACAGAGCGGCATTATGCGAATATCCTCCGAGCCCATCAGGGATCACGACGATATCGAACACGCCCAGCATAGCCTCTAAATCTGCTGTCGCACCAACCGTAGCGGAGCGCCACAGCGATGCGTCGGCCCCTAAACCGTTTGCATATTCAGCTAATACAGCTGGCGTATCGTTGAACGGGTCAAAGCTTAATGTCAGAAGACGCACGCGGTTTTCAAGATCCCGGCTACGGATTTCCTGCTGCAAAAAAGCCAAACCGGATGCACTTGTTCGGCAGATGGTATGGCAGCGTGTGTACACCAGCGTAAGGAAGGTCGTGTAAGGGGATGCCTTGCCATAATCAGCAAGCGAAAAGGCATTGCCGGTCTGATCGATCATCGATAAAGCCGGCAAGGTACGCGGTGCGCGCTCGAGATCGATACGGCGCACCCCATCGGCAGTGACGGCGGCGAATCCGCGCGTCACCCCGCCCAGCGCCAGAAGCCCCAACGCCATCACGACAGCGATAGCGGCAAGCGTTCGGGCGATGCCATGAGTCACGATGCTTGGGCAGGCGGTGCACCGCCCGCGTCCGCAGCAGGAATGTCGTCAACATTCTTCCAGGGTTCTGCCTGGGAGGCCGTGGCCGCCCTTGCCTCTTTGACGGTTATCTCGTCAACGGCAGGACTGGTATTGCCCCACTCTGCCCGAATAAACGTAAGGACCGCAGCAATTTGCGCGTCATTCAACTGCGCACCGAAACCCGGCATGGCGCCATTGTAGGTGGTGCCGTTAACCTCGATTGGCCCGGTCAATCCGTGTAATAAGATCTGTATGGGAATATTGGCGTCGCCAGTCACCCAGGACGCACCGGCCAAGGGCGGGAAGACACCCGGCAGGCCTTGCCCAGTGGCTTGGTGGCAAGCCTGGCAGGTGGTAGTGTAAATTTGGCGCCCGTCGACTACGCTACCCTCGCCGGCACCGCCCCCCGCCGCGAGCGTCGCGGGAACGCGACGATCGCCAAGTGAAGCTACTCCGGTGGGGTCAGCATTGAGAATGTAATAAATTGCCCACCCGATAAGGCCGACAATCAGGCCCAGAAATACGCGCGGTACCGGGTTGTACAGTTCTTTGGGGTCGGCATGCTCGGAACTACGGGTTTGTTTTGGTCTCATTGGTGTTTCCTGATTCGTTGGTGTCGGTCTCATCGGCAGCCTTTTGAGGCAGGCGCTCGGGAGCGAGGCGGCTTGCAGCCCATTCGGCCTCTTCCGCCGAAAGGACGGTATAGGTGCGGTCCAGGGCCAACAAATAAGCCACCAGGTCCAACGCCTCGGGCTTAGCAACGACTACCTTTCCCTCTTCCACAGTGCCAGGGGGCAACGTAACGACACGTTCGCCCTTCGCCACAGACTCAGGGTCTTTTACCTCGAACATATAGCGATAAGCAGGCATGACACTGCCCGGAACGTAGGCACGCGGTTGATACAAGTGGCCCAATTGCCAGTCAGCGCTAGGCTGGCGCGCGCCGATATTGAACAGGTCTGGACCGGTGCGCATGGTGCCGAGCAAGGGCGGGCTGTCGTAATGGTAGTCGGCCGCCACCGAAGCGCGTCCCCAGCCTCGGCTTGCGTCAGCGATGCCAGCGCCCGTAGTGCTGGGCTGCTGAGTGTGACAAGATATACATGCATTAGACATATATACCTGACGTCCGCGCAGCTGCTCGCTGGTGTATGGCTCTAGCGCCGCGGGCGCGGGCACATCTTTAAGCTGCATGAAAGGCACGACAATCATCGCCGCTGTCGCCAAGGACAGCGTCACCATCGCACCGACTATAAGTTTACGTTCGTTTTCCATATTTATCAGGCAGTAATCTGTTGAGGGGCGGCGGCGGGACTGGTTGCCTGCACCGAGGACGGCACTGAGCTTGAGCGTATGATCATCAGGGCCACATGGTAGGCAAAGATCAAATGTCCCAAAGTCATCATGGCGCCGCCAATCGAACGGCCTTTAAGCCACGGCAAAGTCACGGCAACCGAGTCCATGAACGGGCGCGCAGGGTCAAGCAAAACCAAGCCTTGCAGGATACCGCCGGTGCTAAGCGTGAGGATGTAGGTCGCAAAACCTGCGACAACCAACCAGAAATGCCAAGAGATAAGTGCCGGTTTGGGCCATGGCATGTTGACGACGCGCGGCATCGCGAAATAAATACCGCCAAAGATCACCATGGACACAAAACCATACATGCCCAGATGAGCATGAGCCACGGTAAAGTGCGTGAAGTGCGTAACCGCGTTCAGAGACCGCAATGCTTCCAGCGAGCCCTGCACTGACGCCACGGTGTACATGCAAGCGCCAAAAAAGATGAAGCGCAATACGGGCGAGTGCTTCAGGGCGCTGAAGTGCCCTTTTAGGGTCATGTGCTGGTTAACCGAGAAGGCCAAAACTGGAATAATCATCATGACGCTTTGAACGATAGACAGCGTGATGAGCCATTCGGGAATCGGACCGCCAATCAAGTGATGCGCACCAACCTGCCCGTAGAAGAACGCCAAGGTCCAGAAGCCTAGCAAAGACAAGTTGTACGAGCGTACCGGACGTCCAATGATTTTAGGCAGCAGGTAGTAAATTATGGCAATCGACATTGGCGTGTAAAACAATCCCAGCACGTTATGCCCGAACCACCAGTTCATGGTGGCCTGTTCGACGCCGAAGTGCAGCCCCGGGATTTTGGCCACGATATACAAGATTGGGAACCAAAACAGCGCCGCACCCATATACCAAACCGACACGTATAAATGGTGAACCTTGCGCCGCGGCAGCATAAACACCAGAGGCAAGCCCATCAGCATTCCGCCAATAGCGAACAATCCACCGATTTGCCAGGGGATTTCAAGCCATTCCATGCCGGCATTGATGCCTACGGCAAGTCCGCCCAGGCCAGCAATTAACCCACCGTTCCAAAGAGCGGCCCCCAAAATCACCAGGCGGCCGCCTTGCAACGGCGTGTGTAGCAAGCGCGGCAACAGCCAGATCGCGAGTCCAAGCAGCCCCATGGGTGCCCAGCCGTACGCCACGCCATTCAGGTGGATGGTGCGCAGTCGGCCAAATGTGAGCCAGGCCGTGTTCGTGAGCAAATCCGGCTCATGGAGCTTTACGGAGGCGAGCAATCCAGCGGCTGACGCCACTACCAGCCAAACAGCTGCACAGGCAAAAAGCACGTAAGCGGGAAAGGCGCTTGAGCGATCGGCGGCCTCGCGCGCGGCGATCTCAGTGGGAGAGACGCCGACTTGCGAGGTACTGTCGGGTTCGTTAGCGTCAGTGACTCCTTGCAAGTCGCGACGTTGTTGGGCGCTAGCCGAGGGCTCTTCGGTTTTACCGATTTCGCCGCGCGAGAATATCGTGCGCGCACCAGTGGACTCGGCGTTGAAGAGGCCTTTTCGCAACGACCATATGAAGCCAAATAGCCCCACCATAGACAAAATAAAAGTAGCCAGTAATAAGGCCGTCGGGTTCATGAGATTCCTTCTGTTTTCAGACAAGCGGCCGCGAATAAGCGGTTTCCAGTTTGCGGCAAATAAGAGTTTACCCTATAAGATCAAAACGTTAGAAATCAGAATTCGCAGAAAATACCATATCAGATGGGAACTTGACTCTCGCAGGCATAAAAAAACCCTAGTATTTCCCTGGCTTTGAACTAAAATCGTTACAGCTCTGAAAAATACAACAAACTTATAAAAATACAGATCAGTTTTCACTGTCTGAAATCAATCCCAACAACAAAAGATAAAGCATCGGATTCTTACGTGAAACGCTACGAAGCCTTGGCGGGCGAAATCGCCAACTCCATACACACTGGGGTGCTGCAAGCCGGCGATCGTCTGCCGTCCGTGCGCGAAACCAGCACCAGCCGTCAGATAAGTCCTTCGACTGTCTTCAAAGCCTATTACCTTCTGGAAGCGCAGGGCCTTATTCGGGCGCGCGAACGATCCGGCTACTACGTCACTTCGAGCGCACGGCAATTTCCGCCTGAGCCCGACCACCCGTCGCACCCTCAAGACGGCGCCGTTTCTTTAGACATTAGCGAACGCGTATTCGACGTATTCCAATCCACCCTCTCCCACGCAGCCGTTCCGCTGGGCTCAGCCTTTCCCAGCCCCATGCTCTTCCCTATGGAACGGCTAGGACACCAAATGGCTTCCACCATCCAGAAAATGGATCCCTGGAGCGCCATCGACGACGTAACGCCAGGAAACGCCGATTTGCGACGGCAGATCGCCCTGCGCTACTTAAACGAAGGCCTGCACGTCCATCCAGACGAAATCATTATTACCAACGGTGCGCTGGAAGCTTTGAATTTGTGTCTGGCAGCCGTCACGCGGCCCGGCGACGCCGTAGTCGTCGAATCCCCCACCTTCTACCCTGCCTTGCAATCGCTTGAACGGCTGGGGCTGGAAGCCATTGAAGTGCAGACACACCCCCGCGAAGGCATAGACCTTAACGCACTCGAAAGCGCCCTGACCCGCCATCGCCCCAGGGCGTGCTGGCTGATGACGAACTTTCAAAATCCTTTGGGCAGCCTGATGCCTGACGAAAAGAAGAAGCAGCTGGTGCAGTTATTGACCCGCCACCAAATTCCTCTAATCGAAGACGACGTCTACGGAGAACTCTATTTCGGCGAGAAGCGGCCCGCTTCGGCCAAAGCGTTCGACACCGAGGGGCTCGTCATGCATTGCTCATCGTTTTCGAAATGCCTGGCGCCGGGTTATCGCATTGGCTGGACGGCGCCGGGGCGTTTTGTCAAGGCAGTGGCCCGACACAAATTAATGACCACCCTTAGCACTGCAACGCCGACTCAACTGGCTATCGCGGCTTATCTTGAAAAAGGCGGTTATGACAAACACCTTCGCAAGCTACGAAACGTCTTGGCCAGCCAGCAGGCGCTCTTTACCCAAGCATTGGGGCATTACTTTCCGGAAGGTACACGAGCCACCCGTCCATCGGGCGGGTATTGCCTATGGGTCGAACTGCCCGCCGATGCCGACGCACTGGAAATACACAGGTATGCGATGTCTTTGGGCATTAGCGTTGCGCCCGGACCTATATTTTCAGCCACGCCAGCTTTCAATAATTGCCTGCGCCTGAACTATGGCCACGTATGGAACGATCACACTGAACAGGCCTTGGCAACGCTTGGCCGTGTGTCCGGGAACCACCGCCGTTAATAAAGCTAGTTTGTCGTCGGTAAATCTTTAACGGTTAACCAGACGATCCCGGCCGAGTCAGCGCTGCAGATGCGTCTTTACGCCCGCTGTCTCCATCTATTAAATATCCACTAAGGTAGGTCTTTGACTTTACGAGGGAACAGGCCATCCTGGTAAGCACGAAAAATCCAGGCAGGCTGCAGCCATGGCGGCCAAGCCCGAATTCAAATCGGAATCGCTCGAGAACCTTGGAACTGTGCCAAGAAAAGGCGCCGCTATTCGTGATGCAAGCGCGTCCACATTGGCATCAATACTCGGCATATCAGCATCCACGGTATTGGCAACCCATCCTGCCAGGGACAATCCGCGTGCGGAAATGGCCTCTACGGTCAGCAATGCATGGCTGATGCAGCCCAGGCGCAAGCCCACGACCAAGATCACCGGCAAACCAAGTTGCTGAGCCAAATCAGCGGTGTCGGTTGTTTGCGTTAATGGAACCCGAAAGCCTCCTACCCCCTCTACCACTACTGCATCGGCGCGCTGGGCAACCTGCTCGTAGCAGTCCAATATATGTGACAGCGCTATCGTTCTTCCTTCTAGCGCGGCAGCAATATGCGGCGCTATTGGCTGCCGAAATAAATATGGCGTGGATAGTTCTGCGGATAGCTCCACGCTGGCTTGTGCCGCCAAGGCATCGGCGTCGTCGTTGTGCCATCTGCCTTCGCGCCATTCTGCCCCAGCAGCGACAGGCTTCATGCCAGCTGCACGAACTTTTGTATGCCTCAAGGCATATAGCAGACTGCTGGCCACCAAGGTCTTGCCGACTTCTGTATCGGTCCCGGAAATAAAATATCCCTGCACAGATCTAGCCATGTTGCATCACGCTTTCGAATACCTCAGCGGTGCGTGCTGCCAGAAGGTCACATTCGCCATCGTCAAGAATATACGGTGGCATAAGATAAACCGTGCGACCTATGGGTCGCAGCAGCAGCTCGTTCTCGAGCGCTTTAGCGAAAAAACGTCGTGAAAAATCTGCTGCGCCGGAATCGTCGATCATCGCGTCAAATCCCCAGATCATCCCGCATTGTCGAAAGTGACGTACTTTCGCATGATTCGCCAGAGGCCTTAATGCTGTCGTAATGCGTTGAGCCCGCTTGCGGTTGGAATTCAATACGTCGTCTTCCTCGAAAATTTCCAGTGTCGCTAGTGCCGCTCGGCAAGCTAACGGATTACCCGTATAGGAATGCGAATGCAGAAAACCGCGCGCCGTATCGGCGTCGTAGAAGGCTTGATAGATGCGCTCGGTCGCCATTACCAGCGACAAGGGCAGATACCCGCCGCTAATGCCTTTCGACAGGCAAACCAGGTCAGGCCAGACGGAGCTTCCATCCTCTCTTTTAGCCTGTTCTGAGGCGAAAAATGTGCCGCTGCGGCCACAACCCACAGCGATCTCGTCAAAGATCAGATGAACCTGATAACGATCGCATAAGGCACGCACTTCCGACAAATAAATGGGATCATGCATAGCCATTCCCGTCGCGCACTGCACCAATGGCTCGACGATAAGCGCCGCAATATGCTTGGCACGCCGCTGGAACAAGGCTTCTAGCGCCGCAGCGGCGCGACGCGCCACGTCTGCGGCCGTCTCGCCATCCTTAGCCCCACGTGCGTCGGGCGACATGACCACATGGGCACGCTGCAGCAAGGGCGAGTAGGCATCGCGGAATAAAGCGACGTCCGTGACGGCGAGCGCACCAATGGTTTCGCCGTGATAACTGCCCTTCAGACAAACAAATTCCTGCTTCGAGGCATGGCCGCCATTGCGCCAAGCGTGAAAGCTCATTTTCAAAGCGATTTCGACTGCCGAGGCGCCATCCGATGCATAGAAGCAATGTCCTAGAGCATTTTCGGTCCTCGCAGACAGTTTCTCGGACAACTGAACTACCGGTTCGTGCGTGAACCCCGCGAGCATGGCGTGTTCGAGCTTGTTTAGCTGATCTTTAAGCTGCATATTAATCCGAGGGTTCGCGTGCCCAAAAAGATTAACCCACCACGAGCTTATCGCATCGAGATACCGCTTTCCGTCAGCTCCGTATAGCCAGGCACCCTTGCCATGGCTGACCGGAACTAGGGGAACCGTAGTGTGGTGCTGCATCTGGGTACAAGGATGCCAGACGCTTTTCAAGCTTCGCTTAACCATATCCGACTGCCACGTGGATGCCGCACGGAGGTGTCTTTCAGCCAGGATCTTCAAGGCTGCGACAAGACGCGCAACTTGTTCAGAGGTATGCGCCGCTGAAAGCGATATTCGCAATCTGGCGGTATTTTCGGGAACCGTAGGCGGTCGGATTGCGGGCACCCAAATTCCCTGTTCGCGCAGGCCCTGCATCAAATCAAGCGCCAGTGCGTTATCCCCGATCACCAACGCTTGGATCGCTGTCTGTGAGGGCAATAACCGCCACGGTAAATCTGCAAGCCCTTCACGCAACTGCCGGATCAGCCCACGCAAATGCAGTTGTCGCGTATTGTCGGACTCCAGCAGCGCAAGGGAAGCCATTAATGCGTTACCCAGCAAGGGCGGGCTGGCGGTGGTGAATACATAGGTGCGAGCCCGCTGCACCAGCCAATCTACCAGTATTGCATCGCCGGCCACGAATGCGCCCGCGACTCCGGCCGCTTTGCCCAGCGTGCCCATGTACAAAATTCGCTGCGACGCTAGACCGAAATGAGACAGACTACCGCGACCGTTTTGTCCCAACACGCCGAAACCGTGGGCATCATCCACCAGCAGCCAGGCGTTGTATTGCTCGCAGAGTGCCGCCAGCTCGGGCAGTGGTGCAATATCGCCGTCCATACTGAACACTGCATCACTAAGGATAAGTTTGCGGCGGCTTTTGTTTTTAGCAAGTAGCCCTTCTAATTCAGCCAAATCGCCATGCCCATATACAAAAACTTCAGCGCGCGACAAACGCGCCCCATCGATAAGACAGGCATGATTCAAACGATCTGAGAATATGGCGTCTCCGGTGCCGACCAGAGCCGGGATTACGCCCATATTCGCCATATAACCATTCGAAAAATAAAGCGCCTTAGGCATACCGACAAACGCCGCCAACGCCGTTTCGAGTTCCTCTATTGTCCTGCTGTGCCCGCTGATGAGCGCTGATGCAGCGGCGCCGACGCCAAACCGATCTAGTCCCGCATGTGCAGCGGCGAGAATGGAGGGATGATTCGCGAGTCCTAAATAGTCGTTGCTGCAGAAGGCAAGGTAGGTTTCCCCATCGACCTGCAACAGCGGACCCTGAGGACCGTCAACCACACGACGTTTACGCAGCAAATTTTCGGCTTGCAACGACTCCAACTGGGCTTGAATGTCTTGAATTAAATTGTCCATGCGGCATGGTATGGGCTTTTAACACGACCAGACAAGGCGTCCGTTATCGACAGCTTTCAAGAAGATAGCGACTTTTAGGCGATTTAGATCGAGTTACTGGCATTTAGCGATGATGCCGCACTCTTCTTCGCGACATTCAAATTTGTGAAAAATTGATACAGACCATACACCCGACACCTTTAGTCTTTCGAAAACGGTCTACCGTCGAAGTCGACGGTGACAAGATTGCCATCCATTTGACCCATGCCCGGCGAATTTAACGGCATTCCCGGCGCAGCCACCCCTCTAAGCGACTTGTTCGCCAGCAGTTTGCGCACGGCGTTTGCAGGTACGTGACCTTCGATAACCTGCCCCGTACTGTCGACGATTGCGGTGTGGCACGAACCAAGTTCCAGTGGGACCCCATGTTTTTTCTTGATGCCAGACATATCGGATGACTTGATAGACGTCACCTCAAAACCCGATTCACGCATATGCTCGACCCAGCCGGAACAGCAACCGCAATTCGGATCTTGGTAGACCGTAAGCGCGTCGGCGGCTTGCGCCGCAGATGACACTGCGGCGAGTGCGGCAGCCAATATCCATTTTTTCATAAGAATCTCTGGTTAAATTAATACAGGAAACGCGGAGTCATGGCGTTCGAAGTTACTGCCGACGCTGTTGCCGCGTCACTTCCTTTTGTGCATCGAGCACTGTAGGCGGCCAACTGCTTTTGATATACGCCAGTACGGCGATAATTTCGCTCTCCGATAAAGTGGTTCCGTAAGCAGGCATATCGCTTTCATAGCCCGACGGTGCAGTTTTTCCCGGGACCAAGCCGTTTTCGATGAGGTCGATGAGCAGCCCATCGGGGTGATGCCAGGTATGTCCGGTTTTGTCATGAGGCGGCGCGGGCAATCGACCATTAGGCATTCGCTCACGCCAGCGGGGCTGCCCTTGCATTTCTGCGCCATGACATGATGCACAGTAGTTAACATAAACCTGTTTGCCCTGCATCACTAGCCGTTGATTTGACGGATCAATAAATGGAGGATCGGAATCTTTCCAACTGCTATAGACGAAAGCGGCGGCGACAACTACGGCCAACCCCGCCACACCAATGAGTATTTTTCTACTGTTCATACCAGCGCTATCACTATTAGACCGCTCTAAGCTTGATAGGAGCAATGTTAAAGCCGAAAAGCCGACACCCACCGAATCGCCACCTATTTGTTTGCTGAACAATTGAGTTATGTCATCCGGGGTCGAGAAATCTACTGCTTTTATGCCTATGCTCGTATTGAGTACCGCGAGCCTGCAGCTATAACTTGAATTATTTAGTGAATCGACGAGTGTCCACAATTCTCTTTCAAGTGAGTATCATGAGCCTAAGAAGCGTCCGACATATGCCTCCGTGTGGGTCGGCACGACTGAACTGCCCTCCTTGTCACGCGGCGCCCCACCCATGTGCTTGTACAAGGAAACTTAGAGACCTTAAATGGAAATTCTGATATTGATTGGCCTTATCGTGTTGAACGGCGTCTTCGCGATGTCGGAGATCGCGCTAGTTACCTCCCGCAAGGCCCGGCTGATGAAACTGGCTGCGGAAGACGATAAACCCGCCTCTATAGCCCTTAAACTAGGCGAAAATCCTACGCATTTTCTTTCGACGGTTCAAATTGGCATCACCTCAATCGGTATATTGAACGGTATCGTCGGTGAGGCAGCATTGGCTGCACCGCTTTCCCGGGAGCTGTATTCCTTAGGCATGACGATGGCCACCGCAAGCGCCACAGCAACCGCCACAGTGGTCATCGCTGTCACGTATTTTTCCATCGTGGTCGGTGAACTGGTGCCCAAACGCCTTGGACAAATTAATCCGGAACGTGTCGCCAGACTGGTTGCCCGTCCCATACAAGTATTGGCTTTGATTACTGGCCCGTTTGTCACGCTGCTCAGTATTTCGACGAATGTATTACTACGACTCATCGGCATCAAGCAAAACGCTCAACCTAACGTGACCGTAGAAGAGATCTCCGCCATTCTGGAAGAAGGTACGGAGTCTGGCGTGATCGAACAACACGAGCACGATATGGTGCGCAACGTGTTCCGTCTGGACGACCGTCGGCTCGCGTCGTTAATGGTCCCGCGTTCAGATGTGGTGTTTATCGACATCACGCAACCCACTGAAGAAAATTTGCGCCAGCTGATCGAGTCCGAGCACTCGCGGTTCCCGGTTTGTGAAGGCGGCCTCGACAATATGCTTGGCGTCATCCACGCCAAGCAGGCGCTAGCCTGCGTGGCAAAAGGCCAGGCCCCTGACTTCTCAGTTAATCTGCACCCTGTCCTGTACGTTCCCGAAACCTTGACGGGCATGGAACTGCTGGAGCAGTTCCGCGCCAATAATATGCAAATGGCATTTGTTATCGACGAGTACGGTGAGATCGAAGGCGTCGTGACCCTGCAAGACGTCCTTGAAATCGTCACAGGTGAATTCACGACCAGTAACGTAGAAGACGCGTGGGCCGTCCAGCGCGACGATAATTCATGGTTACTGGACGGGACCATTCCCATTCCAGAACTTAAAGATCGCCTTCAGCTTAAATCAGTCCCGGAAGAGCAAAGGGGACGCTATCACACGCTGAGCGGGATGATCATGTTGCTGCTAGGCCGTATTCCCACGGCTGGAGATCAGGTAAGTTGGGAAGGCTGGCGATTCGAGGTAGTCGACATGGATGAAAAGCGCATCGATAAGGTCTTGGCAATAGCCTTACTGAATTACGAGTCCAGCCACCCCACGAATTTGTAATAGCAGCCTAGTTTTACGCAACGTCTACTGCTCGCAACACAATACTGTCCCAGCGTGCTTAGAAAAACGAAACCACAAGATGACTGTGTCCCCTACGAGGCGGACGTCGCTCGACGGCGCGGCGCATTTTTGCTCACTCTGGTTGCAGCCGTAAGAAGTTCTTGCAGCTCATGCGCCTTGCGACGCCATTCATCTTCCCGCGCCTTCAAGACCGCTGCCTGCGCGCCCACATCGCTAAGCTGAAGTTGCAACTGATTGCTTTCGCTGATTGAGAGGTCGCGCTCGGCGCCGACCGCTTGCAGCATGCCCTGCAGCTGACCATTCTTTTGCTTGAGATCGCCCAGCTGGTCCTGAATCGAATCCAATTCGCTACGATGACGTTCAGCGATTTTTGATGATTCAACCTTATTTTGCTCTAGCTCTTTGCGCAGCCGGGTCGCAGCAATTCGTTCGCGATCGATGTCCAGCAGCGCACGTTTCTCGGCTGACCTGGAACGCTCGTCGGCAAGTTCCATCGCGGCTCGAAGCTTATCGATCTGAGCAGAAAATTTCTGATGACCTTCGTTTAATTGTTGCACTAGCGCCCTGTTTTCTTTTCTGGCCTCTTCCAGCGACGCTTCCAAAGAAATGCGGGATGTCTCGGCGGTTGCCGACCTTTCTTCAAGGGCTGCGACATGCCGCCGCGTTCGACTCAATTCTTCTTTAATTGATTCGAGGGTCGTGTACGCCAAAGTGCGATCCGCGTTGGCAGCGTCTACCTTAGCTTCACTTTGGACCACTTGAGCATGAGCTTGGGCAACCTGCTCCTGGGCTTCAGCTTTATATACAGCCAACGAATCATCGGCGGCTGCCTGCGCCTTGCCCCAAAGCTCTGCGATCAGACTACCGGCGGCAGCTTTTAAGGCTTCGGGTAAATCGGGGTGTTCTATGCGCGTGCGGCTCTTTTCCCTTAGATCTTCCCAAAACTTGGTAAGCGCATCCGCCGGAGCGCTCATGCTGCCCTTTCGTACCAGCTGATAAAGCTTATTCGCCGTGGGCGTAATGCCATACCGAAAGAACAGCAGGGCACACACCTCGCGATAAAGCTCTTGCGTATTAGTAAACCTTTCCCGGAGTTCTTCTATATCGCGCGCAAGCGCTGCTTCGTTGACGATATCGGTGGCCATTATGAAATTCCATAAAGTATTTTTATCTAATAATACTACGTATCATGTTGTATATTTAATCAAACACACACTCTTATTTGACATTATCCTTATAATGTCAAAATCTATATAATCGGGCAGTAGAAAAACCAAAACTAATCGAGCAATGCCTAGAACCCCTAAACAAAGTTCCGAGATTGAACTTGCCGCGTCTATTTCGCCTTCGAGCCCGCAGGTTGTCGACGGCCGGTACGGCATCAACCGCGCTCTGGGAAACCGTCCACAAATTGCCGCCGATACCGACATCGAGGCCATAAAGGTATGGCTCGCACGTTTTGTTGATACACCCGCCACTTTCAGCAATTACCGTAAAGAAGCCGAAAGGCTAATGCTTTGGTCCACCCTTGTTCTACACAAACCGATATCTTCATTGACACACGAAGATTTGCTTGCGTATCAGCATTTTTTGGTCGATCCACAGCCAGCGGCCCAATGGATAATGCCGCGTGGAAGAAAGGTGGCACGGGCTCATCCCGACTGGCGTCCGTTCGCCGGACCATTGGCGCCCACAAGCCGTCGCCAGGCCATTATTATCTTGAATACAATGTTTGCCTGGCTGGTGACCGCCGGCTATTTGGCAGGAAACCCCCTGTCGCTGTCGCGCCAACGAAACCGTAAAGCGAAGCCTCGCGTTACCCGCTATCTTGACGATGACGCGTGGACAGAAGTGAAACTTGCAATCGAGGTCATGCCCCGCGATACACCCCGCCAGCGCGAACGTTATTTTCGACTGCGCTGGTTGTTTTCCTTGTTGTACTTATGCGGGCTACGTATTTCCGAAGTTACGCAAAACAATATGGGCAACTTCTTCTGCCGGCGGGATAGCGGCGGGCAAGATCGCTGGTGGCTGGAAATTACGGGTAAAGGCGACAAAACTAGAATTGTTCCGGCCACAAGCGAACTGATGGGCGAGCTTGCCTCGTACCGTCGTGAAAACGGATTCCCCCCTTTCCCCATACAGGAAGAAACTACCCCCCTTCTATTACCTATTGGACGCCAGCCTCGTAGCCTTACTCGTGCTGCCGTCCACTCGATGGTCAAAGAAGTGTTCAAAGCCGCGGCAGCGCGCCTTCGCGCGCGAGGAATCCAGTTCGAAGCCCAAGCCCGACGCCTAGAACAAGCTTCTGCTCACTGGTTGCGCCACACGGCCGGATCCAGTATGGCTAACAATGAAGTAGATCTACGATACGTGCGCGATAACCTGGGGCACGAGTCTATCAGTACGACCAACACCTACCTGCACTCGTCGGACGACGCACGGCATCGGGCGACAGAGGGAAAACACAAGATTGATTGGCCTGTTAATTCCCCATAGTTGCAAACATTGTCCCTACGGCCGCCGCCATCACTGCAACGCAGAGCCAGCCCAATACCCTCAACCTAAGGCTGATAACAAATTGTCCCATTACGTCTGAACGTGCCGCAATCAGCATCATTACAACCAGGATAGGAACGGAAATAACGCCATTAATTACAGCGCTCCAATACAAAGCTTTAATCGGCTCAATTGGCGCGAAGCAAATTGTCACCCCGACCAAGGTGGAAATAGCGATGATGCTGTAGAACTTTTTGGCCAGCGACGGTCTTAATTCCAGGCTGTTTTTCCAGTTAAAGGCTCCCGCCACTGCATAAGCGGCCGAGCCCGCCAGCACTGGCACGGCGAGCAGGCCAGTACCAATGATGCCGGCGCTGAATAGCCCGAAAGCCAGCTCACCGGCAATGGGGCGTAATGCTGACGCAGCCTGTGCGGACGATTGAATATCGGTAATGCCGTGCAAGTTCAACGTCACCGCAGTGGTCAAGATAATAAAATATGCGACAGCGTTCGAAAATCCCATACCAATCAACGTGTCGGCATTGATACGTCGAAAATTACTGGAAGCCTGCTCTGGAGCATACCTGAGCGGAGCAGCCCTTACTTCTGCCCGCTGTTCCTCTACCTCTTGAGAGGTTTGCCAGAAGAATAAATAGGGACTGATAGTTGTGCCGAATACCGCCACCACCGTAGTGACAAATTCGGTTTTCCACGCGAAGTGAGGCAGGAAGGTATTTTTCAGTACCTGTGCCCACGGCACATGTACGACGAATACGGTGGCGACATACGCCAGGAGCGCAAGAGTGAGCCACTTCAGAATGCGGACATAGCGCTTGTAAGGAACAATTATCTGGAATAACAACGATGCGGCGCCAAAACCCAGTGCATAAAAATGGATCGGACCGCCAACTAACAAATTCAAAGCATCGGCCATTGCGGCAAGGTCAGCAGCGATATTGATAGTATTTGCCACAAGCAATAGCCCGACAATGAAATAGAGCAGCCACCGCGGGTAATGCTGGCGAATGTTGGTCGCTAGTCCGTGTCCGCTTACCCGTCCTATTTTGGCGCTTATCACCTGAACGCCGACCATCAGGGGATAGGTCAGGAACAACGTCCATAACATGCTAAAACCAAATTGCGCGCCTGCCTGCGAATAGGTTGCGATGCCACTTGGGTCGTCGTCGGCTGCACCGGTAATCAGCCCCGGGCCCAATTTATCTAGCCATATGTCTGGCGACGTTTCGGGCTTTGCTCCGCGCGTTGTTGATGGCATTTTTTGTCTTCACAAATAAGGACCCGCTACCGCTGCAAATGGCGAAGGAAACAACACCTTCATGCACATCTTCTTAAAAACCGTACTATTGCCAGCTTCGTGGATCGACCCGATAATAATTCTTAAGTTCCTCAAATAACTCGGGATGATGTTCAGCCAGTTGTGATGACTTCGCGAAAAACGTTTCGGTTACGACAGCAAAGAACTCAGCCGGACTCGTCGCCCCATATTCATCCAGGACCGATTCGTCACCATGAAGGGCGGCTGACTGCAGCGCCGCATACTCACGCGAGAACACTGCTGCCCACCTTTGGTAGCTTGACCGCTTTCCCAGAATGGGGACACCGTCGGCATTACCCGCTTCATCATCCAGCTGATGTGCAAACTCATGCAGAACAACGTTATGCCCGTCTGAAAAATTGCTTGCATCATCCTTGACTTCATCCCAGGCCAGGACCACTCGGCCGTCGCCCCATGATTCGCCCAGCAGTCCCTCTTTATGGTATGTCACCACCCCGCCCGGCTCGATCTCAGTTCTAGGAGCAATGAAGGCAGATGGATAAACAAGAACAGAGTTCAATTGCGGATAAACACGAGGTTTCCGATTCAACAGCAATAAACAAGCTATGCCGGCAATCGTCACCTTTATTTCATCGTTTATCTCCAGGCCGCCACAACCGTAAAAAGTTTTCTGGTGTAAGAACTGCTTGACCAAGCCCTGCAGCTGCAGCTGAAGCTCGACGGGCATTTTTGAATAAACCGGAACATTCTTTTCAAGAACTGCTACTAAACGGTCGGGAAACGGGGCTCGAATTGCCTGTTTCAAGCGATACCTTGGCAGCCAAGCCCATAGCCCAGTTGCCAAAAGCGCAATAGTCGAAACCAACAAGATGTTCATACTGTTTAGCCTAGTCGCTTGATAGTCAAACGGCAAGCCGCACAACCAATAATGCGGTCCTTCGGTTTACTGTCACAAAGTAGCGCACGCATACTTTCAAGGTGTATTCTTGGTTCTGTTCCTTGTGGACCTGCGCCATGAAAGATTCAGCCTATTACACAGATCCGCAGCAGCGATCAGCCCCACAAGGGTTACGCTTGAGTCTGGGTAAGCTGAACGGCAGCGTACCGGTTCCTAAGCACGGCCATTGGCTGCGCCGTCTGTTGGCATTCCTTGGACCCGGCTATTTGGTAGCGGTCGGATATATGGACCCGGGTAACTGGGCAACGGACCTGGCAGGTGGATCGAAATTCGGCTACACCTTGTTGTCCATCATACTGTTATCCAACCTGATGGCCATAGTCCTGCAGGGTTTGGCGGCGCGGCTGGGCATCGTGACTGATCGCGATCTGGCCCAGGCCTGCCGCGAGCAATACTCCAGGCCTGTGGGCATCGTATTGTGGTTGGCTTGTGAAATTGCGATCATCGCTTGCGATCTGGCCGAGGTCATCGGGACTGCCATCGCGCTTAATCTGCTATTTGGTATTCCGCTTATTTGGGGCGCCGCCATCACGGCCGCCGATGTATTTCTTGTTCTGCTGCTGATGCGTTTCGGCTTCCGTTGGCTCGAAGCGTTTGTCATTGCCCTGCTCGCTGTCATTTTTTGCTGTTTCGCTATTCAGATGGTGTTGGCACAACCCGATATGGCCGAATTGCTTCACGGCTTTTTACCGCAGGCGCAGGTCGTCATGGACCCTGCCGCGCTTTACCTGGCTATCGGCATAATCGGCGCCACAGTCATGCCCCATAATCTGTATCTACACTCGTCTATCGTACAGACGCGCGCCTATTCGCGGACCGAGAAAGGTCGTCGCCAAGGCATCCGCTGGGCGGTAACCGACAGTACCATCGCCCTTATGCTCGCCCTATTCATCAACGCAGCTATCCTGATCACCGCTGCGTCGGTTTTTCATAAGGCTGGCCGTACAGACGTTGAAGAAATCGAGCAAGCCTATCACTTGCTTTCGCCCATGCTGGGCGTCGAATTTGCCTCGGTAATATTTGCAGTGGCGCTGCTTGCCTCAGGAATTAATTCTACGGTGACTGCTACGCTGGCTGGCCAGATCATCATGGAGGGCTTCTTGAATCTTCGCCTTCCGCCGTGGGCACGCCGTTTGTTAACGCGTGGTCTGGCGATCATCCCTGTCATTGCAGTGACCAGTCTATATGGCGAGAGCGGTGCGGCCAAATTATTGATATTCAGCCAAGTCGTTTTGTCAATGCAACTGCCCTTTGCCGTCATTCCGCTAGTAAGCTTTGTGTCCGACCGAAAACTGATGGGCAATCTTGTGATCGGGCGAAGCATTTCCATCCTCGCTTGGTGTATTGCCATCCTTATCGTTGTGCTGAATGTCAAGTTACTGGTAGATTTTTTCCGGGCTTAGCATTAGTGTCGTTCGGGCCCGCCGGATAGAGAGGGAACAGCTGCGTCTCCATTCATCAAGGTTTGAAGCGGCTCTTGATTTACATTTGCTTGAATGCGCTCATGACCCGGGGTCTCCGGCAAGGCTGCTTTAAAATGAGCCAGGTAGTCAGCTGGCATTTTCGGCGGCATCATGGGCTCGTAAGGGTCGACGACCGCTTCGATAATAACCGGGCCCTCGACCGCAAATGCCTGATCAAGCACGGCTTCTACATCTTCGGGACGCTCGACGGTAAATCCGCGACCGCCCATGGCCTCGGCAGCCTTGGCAAAGTCAATGGGCTGCAGTTCGCAACCGAACTGTGGATTACCCAAAAACATCATTTGTTCCCAGGCAATTTGATTAAGCATGCTGTTCTTGATGACCAGCACTTTAAGCGCGACACCATAGCGCACGGCAGTGGAGAATTCCCCCAGTTGCATCGCCAGCCCGCCATCGCCCACTATGGCAAAAACTGGTCTTCCTGGGAAAGCAATACCGGCTGCAATGGCATACGGCAAACCGCAAGCCATAGAAGCCAGGGTTCCGGAAACGCCAAAAGCCTGGCCGTCGCGCATGTCAATGTGGCGTGCACCCAATTCCGTGTTCTGTCCCGAGTCAGTCACTAGCACCGCATTGTCAGGAAAGCGACGTCCGAATGCCTTTGTTATCAATTGCGGCTTAAGCGGGGTCTGATCTTTTGTCTCGGACAGGTTCATCAATTCACGCCATCGGGCCATTCCAGTTTGCGCCTGCTGCAGGAAGCTTCGATCCTCTTTACGTGTCAGGCGCTCGTTCAGCCTACGCAAGGTTTCCGCAGCATCGCCCACCAGACCGGCCTCGATCGGATGTCGCAAGCCGATACGCTGGCCATCGCGGTCAATTTGCACTCCGCGTGCCTGACCGGGCTTGGGGTAGTACTCAATGTAGGGAAACGACGAGCCAACAATCAGTAGTGCATCACATTGTTCCATTGTTATTTGCGAAGGCAGCGTACCGAGAATCCCTATTCCCCCCGTGGAATAAGGATGATCGTCCGGCAACGCAGCCTTGCCAAGCAGGGCTTTGGCAACAGGCGCTGCCAACAGGTCAGCCGTACGTTCAAGCTCTGCGCGTGCAGCGAGTGCTCCACGGCCGGCCAGTATTGCCACTTTGGACGCTCCGTTCAATATCTCAATAGCCTTGTCAAGTTCGGCATCGCTAGGAAGCCGGCGGCCTTCGAACCAGTCATTAGGTTGATGTCCGGGCTTATTGCGCTTCGAGCGGGCAGCCTGATCGATATTCTGCTCTTGCACGTCGTTAGCCACCGATAGATGCGCAACGCCACGTCGGGATAAGGCTGACCGGCAGGCCAGGCCCGCCATATTTTCCATATGCGCGCCATCAGTCACTTGGGCATTGAAAACAGCGACATCGTTAAACACGCGCGTCAGATCGATATCTTGCTGTGTAAACGTTGCGACCAGATCGTGATATTGCATGCCTGTAATGGCTAGTACTGGAGCTTGATCCAGTTTGGCATCGTACAAACCGGTTAGAAGGTTTGTACCTCCTGGTCCAGACGTTGCAAGACACACACCCAATTTTCCGGTCCATTTTGCATAGGCACATGCCATAAAGGCGGCAGACTGCTCATGACGGACCTGAATGAAATGAATCTGGTCCTGCCGCGTACGCAGGGATTCCATAAAGCCGTTAATACCGTCGCCGGGAAGCCCGAAGACAAATTTCACGTCCCAATCAATCAAGGTTTCAATCAGAATATCCGCTGTCGTAGGCATTCATTGGCTCCGTTTAAAGATGTAATCCGGCACAAGGCAGTTGAAGGCATAGCAACTTATGTGCCCCTGTACAGAATTCCGCTATTCGTCCGGAAGCTATATACTGTTTATTTATACAGTATTGTTGCTGGAGGATCTCACCATGCACCCCATCACCTCCGAACCAGAACGCATCCATCCCGCGCTCTGGCGGGCTTCACAGCTTTCCCGTTCGCCGGGACACTATATCGACACCGGCTTCGCCGCAGTGTCTGCAGAATTACCCGGCGGCGGATGGCCCCTGGGTAACCTGATCGACATCCTTGTACAACAACCGGGGATAGGCGAACTCCAACTGCTGCGCCCCGCTCTGCTCCGTCTTGGTGAACGACCGGTTGTACTCGTACAGCCGCCGTACTTGCCTCAGGCATCCGCATGGTCAAGCTGGGGAGGTCTCCTTTCATGTCTGCTCTGGACGCGGCCCGGACGAACTGCCGACGCCTTATGGACAGCGGAACAAGTTTTACGCAGCGGTGCATTTGCTGCCGTACTGCTGTGGCAGGATGCCGTACGCAACCAATCACTGCGCCGCCTGCAACTGGCTGCCCAGGAAGGCAACACCTTATTTGTCTTGATGCGTCCATTGGCTGCGTCTCAGCAAACCTCACCTGCACCATTACGTCTGGCACTACAGCCCGTTCCCTCGGGGCTGAACGTTTCAATTTTGAAACGCCGTGGTGGCACGCACGAAGGTCCTATCAAGCTGCAGCTTTATCCCGAAACCCGTTTCTCCGAGTTTGATCATGCAATTATGGATAGGCGTGCATCTGTCGCACGTAAGTCTGGACATGCTATGCCCGAATTGGCGCACTGAACCAGCGGTCATCCTTGATCACGATCAGGTCAGGGCATGCTCGCCGGCAGCCGCACGGGCTGGCGTGCAAGTGGGAATGCGCAGCGGTGGCGTAAACACCTTATGCCCTCACGCCTCCATTGCCCAACACGATAGCCATGCCGATGCCCGCGCCGTCAGCGAAATCGCGCTAGCGCTGCTGCAATACACCCCTGAAGTGGCGCTCGCTGACGACGACACGTTATTACTGGACGTCTCAGCCAGCCTGAGCCTGTTTGGCGGAATCCGGCCCCTGTTCCGAAAAGTTCAGGCAACGCTCGAAGCCCTGGCATTCACCAGTTGCATATCAATGGCTCCGACGGCTACGGGCGCCTGGTTGCTTGCCACCTGCCAGTCCAGCCGCAAGCGCCGAATCTTGCGTCTTTCAATGCTGACCCGGCAACTAGATCGTCTGCCTTGCGCGGCCTTGCCTGCAGCTCGACCCTATCTCGACTGGTTAAAAGGGATAGGCGGCAGCACGTTAGGCTCACTACGCGCACTGCCTCGCGCCGGCCTGCAACGACGCACGCACAAATCCATACTTCAGGCTCTGGATGCCGCCTATGGGCAAGCACCCGAGCTCCTTGAATGGATCGTACCGCCGCCCGAATTCGCCGGACGCATCGAACTGATGGAGCGATTGGAATATGCTGAAGCCGTGCTGTTTGTGGCCCGCCGTCTGATTGAACAACTTTGCGGCTGGCTGACCGCCCACCGCCGGGCGGTGACCCGCGTCGCATTGACACTAGAGCACGAACGCGGCCGCCACGCCCGCCCGCCTACCGAACTGGAACTGGCATTGGGCGCCCCCACCTGGGAACCTGACCATCTTCTGCGACTGCTTAAAGAACGTTTGCATAATCTGGAACTCGCCGCACCGATCATTGCCGTAGCTCTGCACGCAGTCGATACCGAAACCATGACGTCTGCGCCTAAAGATCTATTTCCCGAGCCGGGCGGCAGCCCCTCGGATCGGGAACGCGTACTTGAACTATTGGTGGCGCGCCTGGGACGCGAAAACGTGCTGCATCCCAGTCCGGTTGCCGATTACCGTCCCGAGGTCGCCAACTGCTGGGGGCCCATCGATAAGAAGCCTGCGGCCATCCCCTGCCTGCAAGGTGCCGAACGGCCATTTTGGCTGTTAGCCACGCCAATTCCCTTGGCGTTGAAAAATCATCGGCCCTTCTACGGTTCGCCGCTACGCATTGTGCGCGGTCCCGAACGCATTGAGGATGGCTGGTGGAACGGTCTGGCTGTGCGCGACTATTTTGTTGCGCAAGCAGAAGATGGCACGCGTTATTGGCTGTACCAAGAACGCGGCAGCCACAGCGGATGGTTCTTACACGGCTTATTTGCATGAAAGACATGTATAGCGCTACCGGCCTGCCTTCCTACGTCGAGCTTCATTGCCTGACCAACTATACCTTTCTTCGGGGGGCATCCCACCCTGAAGAGTTTATCGCCCGTGCCGCCGAATTGGGTTATGCCGCTATTGCCATTACCGACGAATGCTCTGTAGCTGGCGTAGTGCGGGCACATGTAGAAGCCAAAAACCAGAAACTGCCGCTCTTGATCGGCTCCAGCTTCACCTTGCGTAATGCCGATGGCAAGCCTGCCGTGTCGCTCGTAGCCCTGGCTCAAACGCGGCATGGTTACGGCAATCTGTGTGAACTCATCACCCTGGGGCGACGCCGTGCGGCGAAAGGCGAATATCGCCTTTCGCCTCGCGATCTCGATAGTCCCGATGACCCTCATGTAGCGCATCTGCAAGGGTTGCCTGAATGCGTCGTGCTGCTTGTGCCTGAATACGGTGCGTCGTTCGAACACTTGCTGGCGCAAGCGGAATGGGCAGCAGCAACGTTTCCAGGCCGGTGCTGGGTCTCGCTGACACTGCTGCATCGTACTCAGGACGATCGCCATAAAGCCGCTGTGCTGGCTGCCGCACGCTATGTGAACCTGCCGGTGGTTGCTACAGGTCAGGTCGAAATGCACGTGCGGTCACGCAAGCCGCTGCACGACACATTGACCGCCATTCGCCTGCGCACCTCCGTACAGGAATGCGGCTTCGCACGCGCGCCCAATGCGGAACACCATTTGCGTAGCCGGCTTCGGCTGGCCAATCTCTATCCCCGTGACACCCTTGAAGAAACCCTGGAAGTGGCAACCCAGTGCCCCTTCAACCTGGATGAACTGAAATACGAATACCCTGATGAAATCTG
Organism: uncultured beta proteobacterium; assembly: GCA_963706785.1. Classification (GTDB taxonomy): domain Bacteria; phylum Pseudomonadota; class Gammaproteobacteria; order Burkholderiales; family Burkholderiaceae_B; genus Pollutimonas. Next base: position 617,594 of record CAVPNJ010000002.1, on the reverse strand, counting down.
CCCGCAGGGCTTGAATCCTACCGCTTTTCTGCGTCAGGAAACCTATATCGGTGCACATCGGCGCTTTCCTGAAGGCATTCCCCTGACTGTCCAGGAACAGATCGAACACGAACTCGACCTGATCGCCGATTTAAAGTACGAACCCTATTTTCTTACTGTGTACGACATTGTGAAGTTCGCACGCAGCCGCCGAATACTGTGTCAAGGGCGCGGCTCGGCTGCCAACAGCGCAGTATGCTATTGCCTTGGAATCACCGAAGTCGACCCTGCGCGTGGCAACAGCCTATTCGAACGCTTCATCAGCAAAGAACGCAACGAGCCGCCCGACATCGACGTAGACTTCGAACATCAACGACGCGAAGAGGTCATCCAGTACATCTATAACAAATATGGCCGGGATCGCGCCGCGCTAACGGCCGTCGTCATCACTTATCGGGTCAAAAGCACGTTGCGCGATACCGGTAAGGCATTAGGCATTGACCCCATGATCATAGAAGCGGTGGCCAAGTCTTATCACTACTGGGACGGGCGGGCTAACCTGACCGCACGTCTTGCCGAGTGCGGCCTGAATCCTAACTCTCCGGCCGCTCAACAATGGATCAGCCTGGCCGAGCGGCTAATGGGATTTCCTCGGCATCTGTCGCAGCACCCAGGCGGCTTTGTTATCTCGCGCGGGCCGCTTTGTCGCCTGGTGCCCATCGAAAATGCGGCCATGGCCGATCGCAGTGTCGTGCAGTGGGACAAAGACGATCTCGATGCCCTGGGATTATTAAAAGTCGACATTCTGGCCCTGGGCATGTTAAGCGTCATACGGCGGGCGCTCGAGTATGTGTCGGAACAGCGTCAAGAACCCTTCGAACTCCAGGACATTCCCGCCGAAGACAAAAGCACTTACGACATGATTTGTCAGGCCGATACCATTGGAACTTTCCAAATCGAATCTCGGGCGCAAATGTCCATGCTGCCCCGGATGCGGCCACGCCAGTTCTATGACCTGGTTATTGAAGTGGCCATCGTCCGGCCCGGACCCATTCAGGGCGGCATGGTGCATCCTTACCTGCGCCGCCGACAAAAGCTTGAAGAAGTCTCCTATCCCAGCCCGGAAGTACGTAAAGCACTAGAGCGGACTCTGGGCGTACCCATTTTCCAGGAACAGGTCATGCAGGTTGCCATGTTGGCCGCGGGCTTCACTGCAGGTGAAGCCGACCAATTGCGCCGCTCGATGGCTGCCTGGCGGCGAAAAGGCGGATTGGGAAAATTCTACGACAAGATCATCAACGGCATGACAAGCCGCGGCTACGAGCCTGAATTTGCCGAACAGATATTCAAACAAATTCAGGGCTTTGGCGAATACGGCTTTCCGGAAAGCCATGCTGCCAGCTTTGCCCTGTTGTCCTATGCCAGTTGTTGGCTCAAGCGGCACGAACCCGAAGCCTTTCTGACCGCCTTGCTTAATAGTCAGCCCATGGGCTTTTATTCCCCGTCTGTGTTGGTACAAGACGCCAGGCGTCACGGCGTGGTGGTCCAGCCAGTCGATGTCAGGCTCAGCAATTGGGAAGCGCAGCTCGAGCCCGCCGATGATCCGCGCCCGGCGGTACGCCTGGGCTTGAATCAGCTCAAAGGAATGCAAAAAGAAAGCGCCTGGCGCATAGAAGAAGCCCGTTCCATACGACCATTTACTTCTGTGGCTGATCTGGCCAGGCGCGCTAACCTGACACGCCATGACATGAATGCTCTGGCGGCCGGCAACGCCTTGCAAGCTCTTGCCGGCCATCGGCGCCATGCCCTGTGGGAAGCCGTAGTCAGCACACCCGAACGCGGCCTGCTAAAAGACGCCGATATCCATGAAAGCGACACTCCCGACTTACCCGGACTTAACGAAGGGGAAACTCTGGTCGCCGATTATCAATCCCTGGGTCTAAGCCTGGGGCGTCATCCCCTTGCCTTGCTGCGAACCAAACTTGCAGGCATGCGATTCTTGTCTTCAGCACAGTTGCGTGATCAACCGGATCGCCGACTAGTGCGCGCCTGCGGTATTGTGACGGTGCGGCAACGCCCGGGAACATCCAAGGGTGTGGTCTTCGTAACCCTAGAGGACGAAACGGGCCAAATCAATCTTATCCTGCGACCCGATATCGTCGAGCGCCAACGCCGGGAACTACTGACTTCACGGTTACTCGGTGCCTACGGCACATGGCAATCCCACAGCGGCGTACAGCATCTTGTCGTCGGGCACCTCGTTGACCTGACATCATTCTTAGGCGCCCTTACTACCGAAAGCCGAGACTTTCATTAGGCACTAGTCCTTCCATAGCAATTCGTCTACATTAGTCTTAATGCAGCCCGCGATCCAATGGAAAAGAACGTGCTGGCACTCGATTCGGTAAGTAAATCCTTTCACGGAGCTCACTCGCGGCTTATATTGCGCGACATTAGCCTTGCGATTCAAGGCGGGGAATATGTCGCCATTATGGGCGAATCCGGCGTCGGCAAATCGACCTTGCTGAACTTGATTAGCGGCCTCGATCGACCCGACACAGGCAGCATAATATTTGACGGCCAGAACCTGGCTAGCCTCGATGACGATCAGGCGACCCAACTACGACGACGGGCAATAGGCTTCGTTTTTCAGGCTTTCCATGTGCTCGCCCATTTAAGCGTTGCCCAAAATGTGGCGCTTCCACTTTTATTGAATGGCGTCGCACACCACCAGGCACTGCTGGCGGCCTCAACCATGCTAAAGGAAGTAGGACTGCCAGGCCGCGATGACAGCTTCCCGCGCGAACTCTCGGGTGGCGAGATCCAAAAAGTCGCTATCGCGCGCGCCCTGGTCCACCGCCCACGGCTATTACTCGCAGATGAACCCACGGGTAACCTTGATGCAGAGAACGCGACGCAAATCCTGCGCCTGCTGCGCGAGCAGATCAAGGCGAACGCTGCCTCGGGTTCGGCCGGATTGCTGGTAACACATTCGGCACTAGCGGCTGCGACAGCCGACCGCGTTTTGCTGCTTACTGCTGACGGACTAGTCCCGCAGTATCAGAGCCAAATCCCCGACCCCACCACTTCGGCAAGCTAACGATGCGGACCTCCTCGTCCGTTTTACCCTTGTTACTGGGCACAGAACTACGCACGCATACTGGACGGGTTCTGATCAATATTGTTGCGGTCGCGATCGGTGTCGCCATGGGATATGCAGTATTCCTGGTCAACGATGCTGCCCTGGCCGAATTCTCAAAGGCCACACGCTTATTGACGGGTCAGGCTGACCTTGAGATTCGCGGGCCTAGAAACGGCTTCGACGAAACGCTATATGAACGCTTGGCGAACATGCCGCAGGTGGCCGCAGCTAGTCCGATGGTTGAAGTTGAAGCCTATCTTCCGGCGCGTCGCGAGTCGCTAAGGCTGTTTGGTATCGATGCCTTTCGGGCCGCGATCGTGACGCCGGGCTTAATCGGACGCCCGACAAATAGCCAGACAAATAACCTCGCCTACTTAGACCCGTCGTTGGTCTTCATCTCGCCAGCCGCCATGGCCTGGCTCGACTTGAAACCTGACGACACATTGACAGTGCAAGTGGGAAACAGCACGATAGATTTACGAGTCGCTGGCACCCTACCGGCGACAAATGAAGCGTTGCGATTAGGCGTGATGGACATCGGCGCGGCGCAATGGCGTTTCGATCTTTTGGGATCACTGCAAAGCATTAACCTAAAGCTTCAACCCGGCGTCGATATCCAGGCTTTCCGGCGAATACTCGAACCGCTATTGCCGCCTGGAGTGGTTGCCCTAACGCCTGAAGACACCGAGCGCGTGACCGCTGGCTTATCGCGAGCTTACCGCGTCAATCTCGGTGTGCTCGCGTTGATGGCTCTGTTTACCGGTGCATTTCTAATATTTTCCGCACAGGCTGCATCAGTGATTCGGAGGCGCACACAGATAGCGCTTTTACGCGCACTTGGCATGACTAAAGGTAGTGTTCTTCGCCTGGTGCTGGCTGAAGGCCTCGTCCAAGGTTTGCTCGGCGCGCTAGGCGGCATCGCACTCGGTTGGGTCATCGCAGCCGCGCTCTTGCGTTATGCAGGTGGAGACCTGGGCGGGGGCTACTTTCCGGGGGTACAAGCCACCCTACGCTCCAACGCCGCGGTGGCTGCTGCCTTCATTGCGCTGGGTGTGGCAGCCTCGCTGTTGGGCAGCCTTGCGCCTGCTTGGGAAGCGTCGCGAGCACAGCCAGCGCAAGCGCTCAAGGCAGGCGACGAAGAAATCGCCCTCAAGCGGCTGACTTCTCCTTGGCCTGCCCTCGCTATGATTCTTTTGGGCGTAGCGCTTACCCAGGCGCCGCCGTTGGACGGTCTGCCCATCCTCGCATATGTAGCCATCGGTTTGCTGCTCGTAGGGACTATTATGTCGATGCCGCGCCTCACTTACTGGATACTGGGCCTATTACCACAGGGACGCAAGGCAGTGTCATTCCTTGCGTTCGCCCAGCTAAGCCGGGCACCCGGCCGCGCGGCAATCGGCATGGCTGGCATCCTTGTGAGCTTCAGCCTGATGGCCTCTATGGCAATCATGGTGACCAGTTTTCGCGTCTCTCTTGAGCACTGGCTGGATACCGTACTTCCCGCGCAACTTTATCTTCAAGCCTCATCCAGTGGCAATACCGGCTATTTTTCCCCAGCCGATCAGAAAGCCATTGCGGCCGTGCCGGGCGTCGCACGCGTCGAATTCATGAGCACCACCAAAATCCTTCTGGATCCGCGCCTACCTCCTGTGGCATTGATCGCCAAGCCAGTTGATAAAAAAAAACCTGAAGCCAGCTTGGCGCTGGCTTATCCATCGACGGAGCGCGGTACAGCCGATGCCCCCCCAATCTGGATTAGTGAGGCCATGACCGATCTATACGGATTGCGCCTGGGGCAACGTATTCACCTGCCAATCGAGGGGCGTATGCTCACGTTTACAGTTAGCGGTATCTGGCGCGATTACACCCGCCAATACGGCGCAATCGTGATCGATTTGAACGATTTTTCTAACTTCAGCGAGAAACAGCGCATTACTAATGCGGCGTTGTGGCTTTCATCCGGTGTTAGTTTGGAGTCTGTCGAGCAATCGTTGCAGCAACGTCTCCACGGCGATATCCAGATAAGTCAGGCAGGCGAAATGCGTGCCCGTGGTCTGCGTGTTTTCGATCGTAGTTTCGCCGTCACTTACCTGTTGGAAGTGATCACGATTTTGATTGGCTTGTCAGGCATCGGCGTGAGCTTTAGCGCGCAAGCGATGGCACGTGCGCGCGAATTCGGCATGCTAAGGCATATAGGATTTACGCGCTGGCAGATAGGTTCAATGCTGGTCCTCGAGGGGGCTTTGCTGGGATTCCTAGGAATCGCAGCAGGTCTCGCCCTAGGATGCGCCATTGCATTTATTCTGATCCACGTGGTCAACCCTCAGTCTTTCCACTGGACAATCACTTTGCATATGCCATGGGGGCTTCTGATTGGCGTGGCATTCGCCCTGATTGCGGGCGCTTCTTTGGTGGCATTGATTAGCGGTCGACATGTTATGTCTACCGAGGCGGTGCGTTCCGTACGGGAGGATTGGTGATGCGGCCGTCATTGATGATTTTGGGCTTGCTTTTAGGAATGCTCTGCACGACGGTGGTCCGCACGCAAAGCAAGCTGCCGGATTATCCTGCGGTGGTATCGGGCAAGGCACTCAATTTCCCATCCGACCATGGTGCTCATCCGGATTTCCGCACCGAGTGGTGGTACGTAACCGGCTGGATAAAGACTAAGACCGGGGAGTCGCTAGGGTTCCAGATTACTTTCTTCCGGTCGCGTCCGCCTCTGGATCAGTCCAATCCCAGCCGCTTCGCACCCAAGCAATTATTATTCGCGCATGCTGCCCTGTCTGACCCAGCAAGAGGCTCCCTGATGCATGACCAACGGGCAGTGCGCACGGGCTTTGGGGTGGCAGATGCTGCCACCAGCGACACCGCTGTCCATATCGGCGCTTGGTCGCTTCAGCGTGGGGCAAGGGGAATTTATCGCGGCCGGATACAGGCGAACGGATTCTCCCTCGACCTGACACTTGAGCCGACCCAGCCGCTATTGCTGCAAGGTGAATCAGGCTATAGCCGGAAAGGGCCACGCCCGGCCCAGGCAAGCTACTACTATAGCCAGCCGCAGCTTCGCGTGTCGGGCAGCATATCCCGCCAGGGCAAACAGGATGTCGTCAGCGGTTCCGCATGGCTGGACCATGAATGGTCCTCGGCTGTTCTGGCTCAAGAGGCCGTAGGCTGGGACTGGACGGGAATTAACCTTGATGATGGAGGGTCGCTCATGGCCTTTCGGATCCGCGACAAGACAGGGGCGGAATTCTGGGCCGGCGGTACACTCCGCCTCGCCGATGGCAGCCGAGAAAGCCTGCCTCCGTCTCGGGTCCGGTTTTTGCCACAGCGGCACTGGCGTTCGCCGCGGACGGGAACCAATTACCCCGTGGCTATGCAAGTTCAGGCGGGCGACGTGACACTAGAATTAGCGCCACTGATGGACGACCAGGAACTCGATAGCCAAGCAACGACCGGAGCAGTTTACTGGGAGGGCGCCATCACTGCGAAACGGGACGGACAGAAAGTCGGACATGGTTATCTTGAGCTCACCGGCTATTTTAAGAAGCTTGATTTTTAAAATAGATCTATTTCAGACAACTGGCGTGCTGGACGCCCAAGAGTCGCATTTTCAAGTTAGAGTACAGTCTCTTTAATTCCTCCTGCAAAAAAAAGATATAAGAGACGATCAATGACAATGGCAGCGCCAAGCTGGCTTATTCCCGTCACCGCAATTTTCATTCTACAAACCACCACGGCCTTTCTGATGCGGTTTATCCCCATCATTTCTCCCGGTCTTTCTGACGAATTTGGATGGAGCGGCAGCTCAATCGGTTATCTGACTGCAGTTAATTCTTTGGGCGGACTCGTCGTACTGATGTTCGGCTCCAGTTTGCTGCGCCAAATCGGCGGAATCCGAGCCTTGCAGATCAGTTTGCTGGTAGGGGCAGCCAGCATGGCTTTCTTCCTGAATTCCAGCCTCGGTGTCGCGCTGTTTGCATGTTTCCTGATGGGATTGAGCAATGGCGCGGCCACCCCGGCGGGCAGCGAGGTGCTGCAGCGGTTCTCGCCACCGGAGATGCGCAATCTCATCTTTTCAATTAAGCAGGCCGGCGTCCCGCTGGGCGGAGTGATAGCAGGACTTGCCATCCCGGCCATTGTCATGGTGGCAGGTTGGCGTGCCGCCCTTGTGGCTGGCTCGCTAATAGTGATTATTCCCACCCTGCTCACCTGGCGCATGAGCAATGGTATAGACGACCCGCCTGAGAGTGCCGCCATCCGCCTTCCGCGCTTACGCTTACGTTCACTCCGTTCGCTTACTGTGCCATTGGGATCGCTGACGCAAGACGCCCGATTATTCAAGATGTCTTTAGTCGGCAGTTTGTTTGCCGTCGCTCAAAGCTGCTGGTTCACGTTTACGGTCATTTATCTTCTCGACGGGCTGGGCTATTCGCTTGGCCTGGCAGGCGCCGTCTTTGCAGTGATGCAGGCAGGCGGTGTCATTGGGCGCATCGCACTGGGATGGCTCGCCGATCATATGCGATCGGCGACCACAACATTGGCAGTTGCTGCAGTCGTCTCAGCGACCACGACTGTGCTATTAGGCCTAAGCACTCCGGGTTGGCCCTTATGGACTGTTTTTCTACTTGCTTTTGTCGCCGGGTGTTCGGTATCGAGCTGGAACGGCGTGCAGATTGCAGAAATAGCGCGCCTTTCACCGCGCGAGCTAATTTCTGAGACCGCAGCAGGATCCAGTATATTGGTCAATATCACCAATATGGCCGCTCCCGCCCTATTTGCTGCATTCGTGGCGGCGAGCGGCCGTTATGATTACGCTTTTGCCTGCGCGGGCATCTGCACCTTGCTTACCGTAGCGGTACTCCCGCGTCATGAACCTGCCGTAAAGCAGCAGCATTCTGACTAGGACCTTAACGGCAATGGACCAATCCCAATAAGAATCCAATTGCCATCCAGGTAGCCGCAACCCTCGTTCGTCTTTGCCACGGTATGCACTCTGACGCTCTGATACGTGAAATCTTTCCTCGCCGTAATGGAAATAAGGCCCTCAAGGCGGCGTTCTGGGCATGGTAGTGGGCAATCCTTTCTGCGGCTTGAGGATCGTTTGCTGCATGCTCGAGCAATGCCGCACGTGCACTTGGCGACAGCTCATTGTCGACCAAGGCAGATAATGCTTCTTGATACGCTTCTTCGGGATTTAACTTCTCGAAAGTTGAACGGTCGCTCATCGGGGTCTCCTTACAACCCTAAGCACGCGGCTCTGGTACTGCTTTACGTCGTCGGCATGCATAAGAAGATGCATGTGCTCTCGTGCTCGAGACAAACGCGACATGACTGTACCCAGCGGAATTTTCAATACGCTGGACGCCTCCTGATAACTAAGCTGTTCTAGTCCGACAAGCAGCAATACTTCACGCTGATCGATGGGCAACTGGTACAGTGCACGCTGTACATCGCGCAGATATAGAGCGTCGACTTTCCCTTCAGTTGCGGCCGGCGAAATCCAGTCTGTGTTGACACTTTTAGTCGCGATTTCATGTCGTTTACGTAGTTGATCAATATATATGTGGCGGAGTATCGTCAACAACCAGGCGCGCACGTTACTGTTTGATCTCCATCGTCCCCATCGACATAAGGCCCGTTCAACCGTGTCCTGAACCAGGTCATCGGCCCAGGCTGCATCGCCGGTGAGCGCATTAGCATACCGCCGCAGAACGGGCAAAAGAATCACGACCTCGGATTCGAAACTCATAGGCTGGCTTTCGATGCCGCAGCCATACAGCCTTATTCTGATCCCCCATTACCTGTGTCAGGATAGTATGCTGAACTGGTGTTATAAGTACCGCTACTTTGAGGGGTTTGGCACCGGTCAGACCCAGCACAATTAGCATCAATAAGGCCGAAGCAATTCTGGTAACGCTCATAGCAATCTCCTGCAGGCGCGACAGGCGCGCATTACGAGTCAAGGGTTAGCGTGCAGTATGATCATCAGGTCTCCAATCTTCGTCTCCTTAAAATTCGCTCGCGGCAAACCTCTATAGCGAAATGCATGAAGCGCCCGCGTGGCAATCCCGATGGTTAAACGTTTGGCTTAGGTCCTTTATTCCGCTTGTTCAGATTATTTTTTACCGCCCTTCGGCCATCTCACTCTTTACGGCCAAAGATACCCGACAATTTTTCCGCATGCGAATCCGCCCCGTGACGGCTGCCATGCAGGACGTTTAACCTATAGCATTGGTGCTAAGCTGCATATTGCGCTCCTGACAATCAGGTTGCAGCTCAAAGGAGAAGGACATGCCGCTGAAGCTTCAGATCATTATTTGCAGCACAAGACCCGGCCGGGTGGGACCCTCGGTGGCTCACTGGTTCCAGGAGTTTGCCGCTAAACATTCTAAATTCGACTGCCAACTTATCGATCTGGCTGATTTCAATCTACCGCTTTATAACGAACCCCATCATCCGCGATTGCAGCAATACGAGCATGACGCAACGAAACGTTGGAGCGCGAGCGTATCCCAGGCAGACGCCTATGTATTTGTAACGCCTGAATACAACTACTGCCCTCCTCCAGCCTTCGGTAACTCGCTCAATTACCTGTATAAGGAATGGAATTACAAACCTTGCGGTTTCGTAAGTTACGGGGGTGTATCAGGCGGTATACGGGCCGTGCAGCTCGAGAAGCAATTGGCCACCACACTGAAAATGATGCCGATGGTTGAAGGGGTGGCGATACCAACAGTCGCCACCCTACTGGACGAAAGTAAAAGCTTCCATTCCAACGCCCTTATCGATAACTCAGCCCAGGCGATGCTGGATGAGCTATTCAAGTGGGCCCAGGCATTACTACCGATGCGCACAACATCGTGAGCGCGGTTATCCGACCTCTTGGGCCAACATCTCTTCTTTCATCTGCTTCATAGCGGGTAAAAGCTCTCGGAGATCGACTTTCTTGGAGATCACTTTGGGGAAGATTTCGTTCTCCTCTTCAGTGACATGGTGATTAACATACTCCCCTAGAACCGTGAATTTCGCATCGTATAATTTTTCTTCAGGGCTCACGTCGAGCAGTTGCGCGATAAGATCCTTGGCACTTGCATGCTCGACCAGCGCCTCGTCCAGCAAATCGCCAAACACGTCCGGATTCTGGTCGCGCAAAAAGGGATAAAACAGCTGCTCCTCGATCTGTGCATGGATGGTCAATTCAGTACAGGCCTCCTTCACCATTGCCTCTTTCTTCGCCGAGTCGGCCCTCGGATTCGAATTCTTTAAAAATTTTCTTCACCTTGCGGTGGTCATCAAGCAACAGACTCAACACTTCTTTTTGTGCTGCTGGTATTTGGGATTTGTTCATATCATGGCTCCTGCGATGTTAATAGAAGATGCACGGAAAGCGGCGGCAGCGCAGCAGCTAGCAAACAACATGCCGAACGCTCGCCGTGAAATTCTCCAGTCAGTTTAAGAGTGCTATGAGAATGATGATAGGAATAGGAATGCCTAGTAGAAAAAGCAGAATCGAACGCATGTCAAACCTCTTTCATTATGGTTACCGGTACCGAGCAATAAACTTATATAACGGCTGAGTCGCGCCGCCGGCCTCCCCAGATCGCTGCAAGACTCGCAAAGAACGCGCCGCAGAGAAGGGCTACAAACGCCCATAAGGCAGTTGCCGCCGCCGCTTTACGCGCATCGTCGGCCACTTCTCGCGCTTTAGTCTCCGCTTCGTCAATCGATTTCCGGGCTCGAGCGAATAATTCGTCGACCCGTTTTTCCGCGTCAGGCTGACTTATTCCGGTACGCTGTGCCACCAATTTGGCAAGGTAGGTCTTGTCGTTGGCATCTAGCGTGCCCGAGCTAAGACTGCGCAAGAAAATCGTCGTGGCCTCGCCCTGGGATTGCGCGGGATTTTCCTGCGCCGACGGGTGATCTGACCGGAACAATGAGTCCACGAAGTATGCGACAGGCCCACCGCTGCCATCCTCCTTTCCCATATTCCCGATAGCGCTTTGGGCCACGGGTGCAACAGAGGATGCAGCAGTTCCGACCGCCTGCGCTCCTCCGCTCGCGATTCCCGACACAGCGGAGCCAAGAAAGGCCACGGTCACTAGGGTAGCGACGGCCCAGCTAAGCATTCCGTGAGCCGTATCCCGAAAATAGACCTCATCGCTCTGCACGTCAGTCCAGCGAACGCGTAGTCTGCCAGCCAAATAACCGCCCATACCAGAGGCAACAATTTGAGTCAGCGCAAGCCATATCGCCGTGGATATGCCTATGGCAGAAGCACTCGCACCACTTGAGGGCCATGGAGAAATGGCGGAGAATCCGAGCCCGAATCCCAAAATGACCAAAATCAATGAAAGAGCGGCAGCAGCTGCTGCACCTCCGAAAATAGCGGCCCATGAAACGCCACTAATATTTTGGTCGGTCACGCCACTGGGCGCTATTGGTACAGCAGTGGTATAGGGACTGGTCGGCCTTGTTTGTTCATCTTGCATTTTAGCTCCTTGTGTGACGCTGCCGCGGCATGCATCTGTTTTGGACAGGCGTTCGTCCCAAGCAAACCGCGTGCCGGCCTTCCTGGGCATTGCGGCTTTTGTTGTGGGAGTTGGGCTAGGCAACGGCTTGCTTCGGAGCTTGACGCCGCCGAAATTCGGGAGCAGTCTAAATATAAATCTATTGGCATCTATTTGAACGACTCAAGGGAATCATATGGTCACTCATTCTTCCCCGTCACATACTCTCGTACCCGCCTTGGGACAATTGGATCATGTCATTGGCTCGCCGGAGCATCCTATCCATGTGGTTGAATACGGTGACTTTGAGTGCCCCTCGTGCGCTCAGGCCTACCCCTCTGTCAAACTATTGCAGAAAGAATTTGGCGAACACATCTGTTTTGCTTTTCGTCATTTCCCGGTAGTGGACGCACACCCCAACGCAGAACTCGCCGCCGAATCAGCCGAAGCCGCCGCCGCGCAAGATAAATTCTGGCCGATGCACGACCGGCTCTTCGAGAACCAAGCCCATCTGAAGCCGAAGTCAATACGGCGATACGCGGCCGAACTGGATCTGGACATGCTGCGTTATGACGCTGAAATTGCCGACCATATTTATCTGCAACGGATACAGGAAAACCTATCCAGTGGGCGTGCCAGCGGGGTGCAAGGGTCGCCGGCCTTCTTTCTTAACGGAAGCATCATTGACGTGTCTTTCGGTATCCATCGCCTTTTTGACGCCATCACTGCTCGTATCAAACACCAGGGCTAAGTGTGAAACTACTTCACCTTATGGAAGTTCTTTTAAGCGGCTGACTATTTTTCCTAATTCTGCAGGAGGTAAGGCACCTGACTCGCGGAAAATCTCTTTTCCCTGAAAGAAGCCAGCCAAAGTCGGAATAGATCGTATATTGAATCGTTGCGCTAGATCCTGGTGCAATTCAGTATCTACCTTGGCAAACGCAATTGACCCTTTTTGTTTTTCTGCTTCATTCTGAAAAGTTGGCGCAAACGAACGGCACGGCCCGCACCATGGCGCCCAAAAGTCTACCAGGACGGGTATGGCGCTATCCGAGATCAGCTCGGATAGGATAGTCGGGTCGGCGATAATAGGCCGGTTCAATAAAGGCTGCTTACATTTGCCGCAGCTGACAATATTGTCAAATTTGCTGGCCGGAGCGCGGTTACGCTGACCACAATGCGGGCATTTTATTTCCACAAGCCACCTCGGACGTATTGCACAGTTTTAAAGACGGATAATCTTACTTTACCAGCCTGACGTCCCGGTTGATACTGCCGTCGCCAGCGCAAACTATTAGCCCGCGCTTTGGGTGGCTGCCGTCAAAGAGTACAGACATCTGGTAGGCATGAGATTTGCTCATATAACAATTCTTTCCTTGCGCAGCATACGGAATTTCGTGCCGCGCTTGATTCTTTCTACACTACAGCTTAGGTGATGAGAATGACCCGAGACATTCAAATTGACTATCGCTTTTCAGACCAGAATAAGTCCAAAAAGGATGAGCCCGCTCAGCCGCCTGGGATCAAAAAACCAGGGACGGATAGGGATCAGATTTCGGACCCGCCGGACAGTATTCGCAACCCTATGCCTGGCGTTGATCCGCAGCAGACGCCCGGAACAGATCATCCTCCGGCAGAAAGGAATTAGGCGATCGAAATGCCTGCAAGTAATGAACGACGCCAGCAAACCCAAGGAGTGACCGTGAAAGCGCCAGACTTGCCCGTAAATGATCTGGACACCGTAGTTCCCATAACCACTATATCCGTTTTAGACTGGATTGCCCTAGCTATCCTGATACTGGGAGGCCTGAATTGGGGTTTGGTGGGTGTATTGAACTTCGATCTTGTGGCTGCCGCATTCGGTAATGGAAGCTTTGCCTCGCACGCAGTCTATACCTTAGTCGGCCTTGCTGCCTTGTATTGTATTTATTTCGCCTTGCGGCTATCACGCCCGCGCCGTTAAATAAGCACAAGGCATAAGCACAAGGCGATGAATCATATCAAGCTACCGGCCAGAAGATGCCGTGCTTAATGACAGAAGTATCTCATTCCATTCGTGAACGAAGCGACCAATCGAGAAGCGCGAGCGGGCGATTTCTTGAGAAGCCTGACCCCATTGGCGTGCAAGGTCTGGCTCGACTATCAATTGACGCATACAGTCAAGCAGCCGGTCCCGCCTGGTGTCGACATAGCCGTTCACACCATTGATAACGACGGTAGGTAATTCAGTGGCAGCGATGCCGACTATGGGCATGCCCACCATCATAGCTTCGACCAGAGAAAGCCCCAGACTTGCATAACGTATCGGCGTAAAGAAGAATCGGTATCTGGCCATATAGGCCGGCACCTGCATGTTGGAAACCTCCCCGAGGCCACCCATTTCTTCCGACTGCATGCCAATCAAATCGACAGGAACATGGCTTGCGGCCCATCGGAATACGTCCGCGCCCACCCGACGGCCACGCCGTTGCAAATGGTTGATCGCCGAAATTCCTCGCGCTAGCTCCCCACTATAGGCTACCCCTTTGGCAGCCAACACCCCATGCTCAACGACCCGGGTAGCGATATTGGGAGAGTCCCACATTAGATCGTTATAAGCCGTTACATGAATCAGTACGCCTTTTTCATGTTCAAAAAAATGCGTCGTATCAGTCGGGTGTGGTTCCGGAGGGTTGTGTTCAATATACGCACAAGGCAGTGCTCTCTGCCTAGAACTAAGCAGGTTAAAGCGATCCCGTTCGAATGCAGGGCGCGACTGATACACCACACAGTCGAACTCTTCGTTTTTCAGCTGCTCTGCAGGTACTTCCCGAACATTCTTGCCCCAGGGAATTTTGGAACCCAATGCACTATAGCCGGGCCGATTGTCGGGCATGACAGGCACAATAAAATCATGCGGCACTTGAGTCAACGAGTAAAGATAATTACCGTGGACATGCCATGTCAGCACGCGCAGTCGTTCGTTACTATCGGCGATTTTCTGGCCGATAGGATCGCGATCGATCAATCTATTCAGGAGCTTCTCCTTGGGCGAGATATCGCAATGCTGGATCGAGAACCTGCGCGCAATCCACCCTTAATGCGCAGGGATGGCCAATGGGACAAACCGGAAACGAACATGGTCGACAAAACATATCGGCGTGCACGACGGTGTGTAATTGTGCGTCTAAAGGCGCCCATCTCGCCACGTCGCTGCCGCAAGCGATTACAACACTACGCAGACCAATTGCTGCGGCAACGTGAGAGACACCGGTGTCATTGCAAATAAGCAAACGCCCGCGCCGTAAAAGGCTGGCGAGCGCTCCTAGGCTTGTCATGCCGGATATATCGACAGCAGCTTTCCCAATGTCTGCAGCCAGGCCGCTTGCAAGCATGCGCTCTTCGTCGCTTCCGGTTATAACAAGCTGCCAGCCTTGGCGAGCAAGTTGGCGGCCCACCTCGGCAAAGCGGTGGGACGGCCAGCGGCGCGATGCCAGCTTTGCGCCCGGATGAATGAACACAGTCCGCTCCAGCTCAATTTTCGCATTGCGCACTATGTGATCCGCTTCCTGCCTATCTGCCTCGTCAATAGGGAATTCGAGCGCGGTCCCCTGGCTCTGCAACCCCAGGTAAGAAAGCAAGGATATATACCGCATGACCTCCGGTTGATCATCGGGCCATACCATTAGCCTGCATGGCTCTTGCTGTTCGATGAGCGGCACAAATCCTGCCCACTCGCGAGCACCAAAAGCAGCAACAATGGAATTCGCTATCGTGCCATTTCCGTGCATCTGTAGCGCCAAATCGAACCGCCGAAGCCGCATAGCTTCGTAGAAACCAACAAGCTCGGACTCGCGCGCCGGTTGTTCGGGAAAGTTTGGGTGGCCCGGAAAAACCACTAAATCATCCAAATAATGACTGAAGCGCTTGACTACCGTGCGTGCACTCTCCAGTCCGATCAAAGTAATCCGCGCTTCCGGCAGGGCACGACGAAGGGCCCGCAGTGCGGGCATTACACACAGTAGGTCGCCTAGCGTCAGGGCTCGGAAAACAGCGACGTTTGCCGGCGGCCTATCGCATAACCGAAGAGACATATTTATGGCACCCCCCAGCCAAAACGGACTGCCCCGGCAGCCCTCCAGAATATGGAGAGCGGCGGGATGAACATAGAGGTGACGAATAACTCAAAAATATTTCTTGCAGTAAATGAACTGTGCATCAAGCGACGCAGGAAAAAAAGCAGACTTAATCCCGCCCACGCTGCAGCACTCACAAGCGCGAGCATGTACCAGCCGGCAAGAAAAGCCATGACCGTCGCTAACAGCGATACCGAAACGGACAAATAAAACCATGGCGGTCCTGAACGAATTCGTTGCCGGTACAGATCAGGATACTTGCGGTACAACAATACATCGAACATCACCTTGCGCTGCATGGCCAGCCCCGCGGCGAATCTCGCTGGCCGCAGTGGGTGCACGACGACAGCCTGCGGCGCCGCCACGACGGCGTAACCCTTCTTTAACAGCGAAAAATGTAGATCGGAATCTTCGCGCCACGCACTTGTATAACGTTCGTCGAAGCCTCCAACGCTTTCCAAAGCGCTGCGTCGCACGAAGCAGTTCGCAGTGGCGAATTCGGCTTCTTGCAGTCGGGCGGCATCCTTTTCATAATCGGAAGGATTTTCGGGAAGTGGCATGACGATTCGGCCGACCGCGGCATCGACGGGCATCGCCATAGCCTGCACACCGGACTGCAACCATGCCGCGTCGGGAATAGTATCGTCATCGGTGAACGCGATAATGGAGGCATGTGCAGCCCGCCAACCCGCGTTCCTGGCTCCGGCCGGACCCTGAGTCGATGTGACAGGCATATACAAAATACGAGGTCGCTCGCCGCAAGTTGCCAGCAATGACTCCACCAGCTGTCTCGCAGCCATTGTCGGCCCATCATCGCACACAATAATCTCATATGCGTCGCAAGCCAGTGTCTGCCTTAATAGCGCCTTCATGCAGCGCTTCAGCAAATCGGGGCGCCGATAGGTCGGAACCACCACCGACACCAGTAAAGGAGACGGTTGGTTCATGGTTTTTCAACTAGAAAGCTGCCTATTACCAGGGCATCCAACGGAGAGGTCCAAAAACACTCGAGAGCATCGCGGGGAGTGCAGACTATGGGCTCTCCTCTGGTATTGAAAGATGTATTTACCAACACGGGAATTCCCGTCAACTTCTTGAACGCTGACAGCAATTCGTATAGAAGCGGATGCTGGTGGCTGGAGACTGTTTGCACTCTTGCTGTGCCATCAATATGACGAACTGCAGGAATCTTCGCAGCCTGTTGTGGCAACACGTCGAACACAAACAGCATGAAAGGCGCATCAATCGAATCTGCTCCCTTCGAATCAAACCATTGATCCGCGTCCTCCTGAATCACTACTGGCGCCACAGGTCTGAAATCCTCCCTGTCCTTAATCTCATTCAAACGGGCCTGCATCAGTGGATCGCGCGGAGAGGCCAGGATAGAACGAGCTCCCAGTGCGCGCGGACCAAACTCCATTCGACCTTGAAACCACCCTAAGATTTTTTCCGCAGCAAGCAACTCCGCCGTCGTTTGGGCAACATCGGCAAGTCTTCGGTAACGAATTCCTGAGCGCTGTAAGAATGCTTCTATCTCGTCGTCGTCGTAGCCCGGTCCTAAATAGGCATGATCCATGTGCCAGCTCCTGCCGCTGACGTCTCGGGAATAAAAGTCCATCCACAGCGCGGCACCCAACGATGTGCCGGCATCGCCGGCGGCGGGCTGAATCCAGATATTGCGAAAAGGACCTCGCTCTGCAAGTTTTGAGTTCATTACACAATTAAGTGCGACCCCTCCGGCCATGCAAAGAGACTCCGCGTGGGTTTTGCTGAACAGCCACTGTGTCATTTCGAGAACCACGTCTTCGAGGACTTGCTGTAATGAATGCGCTATATCCATATGCCGCGGTTCGAACTCTTCACCACGAACCCGGGGCCGTCCCAACCTTTCCTCGAGACGGCTGGGGGAAAGCAAATATCCGCCGTTACCGTCGAGCCGCAATATCTCACGAAACTCATTGAGAAACGTGGGTTTACCGTAGGAAGCAAGCGCCATTACTTTGTACTCATCGGAAGAGTGCAGAAAACCCAAATAACGCGTCACGTCTTCGTATAACAATCCGAGTGAATGCGGCACATTGATCTGTTTAAGGCGATCGTACTTGCCATCGCCAAAGTGGCCATAGCTTGTCGTGGCCCGTTCTCCCCGGCCATCCATCGTCAGCACAGCAGCTTCATCGTAAGGCGAAGCCAGATAAGCACTCGCTTCGTGGCTAAGATGATGCTCCACGAATCGCCAGCGTTCAAGAATATGATCGAGCGTATCGCTCACAAAGCGATTTTGCAGATGGTGGGGAAAACCACTGGCCAGTTGCCGAGGTGCATTTACCAAATAGGCCAGAAACAATGGATCCCAAGGAGATGAACCGCTATCGCCCTGCCACGCTGCTGATGGTTCCAGGGGCAACACCACATTGCGATTGGGCGCCAGATCTTGCTGTAGCAGCGCAGGGTCAAACGAATAGGCGATGTGATCGACATCACGCAGTTCGCAGCCCCCTTCGCTCAAGCAATAGTCGATCGCATGAAAGGGCAACTGCCAGGCGGAAAAAGGAACCGGCCGCTTGCCATGCTTAACACGCGTAAATCGCTCTTCCTCGGTCGCCGCAATTACGACCCCGTCGCGAACCAACGCTGCAGAGCAATCATGAAACGCGGCATTGATTCCCAAGGTCAACATGAAGTGTCTCCTTTATCGATTCAGGCTACTGCAGCTGGCTTCCGTGTATCGCCTGAATGCTTTGCAAGCAACTCCAGTGCCGCCCGTGCGACTGCCTCGGGTTCGACGCCCAGGCAGGCATTATGGCCTTCCGAGCAAATGCTGCGATAACAGTATTTGCAGGGAACGTCGTGGTACAAAAGCCGATGCGGCACCTGCCACGGAGTATGTTGTGGATTTGTCATGGCGTATAAGTCAACTGTCGGAGTTTGCACTGCTGCAGCGATATGGACGGGACCGGAGTTATTAGAAATAAGAAGATCTGCGTCCTCTATCAGGCAGCCAAGTTCGCCCAGGCTCAGACGGCCGGCAAGGTCAACGACATGAATGCTCTTCGTGCAGCGGCTTAATATGTATTCAACCAGCGGTTTTTCCCCAATGCTTCCGGTCAACAAGATCGTGCCACCGTTTGCACCGAGCAGGGAAAAGGCCTTGGCATAACGATCAGGGCTATACCGGCGCGACGCAGCAGTGGCTCCACAATGGGCCACTATCCAGCCCTTATCGGGATCAACTTCAACCGAGCGCAATACCTGCCGCATCGAGCGGCGATCAGCAAGCCTGGTGGAAAACGATAGCTGATGATCATTACATCGGGCACCCACCGTGGCGACGAGATCCAGCTGACGCTGCACTTCATGGCGGACGATTGATGCCGGCTCGGTATCCTTGACCCAGTGGCTAAGAAGGCGGTATGGGTTCTCGCGGCAATAAGCAAGGACCAGCGGAATCCCTGCAAGATGGCACATAAGGGCGGCTGGTAAGGCACTCTGGCTATAAACCGTAAATATCACCGCCGCGTCGAATTGACGACGCTGTAGGTTACCTATCATCGCGTAATCGTGTCTGCGGTTTATGCTGTCATTTTTAACCCATGCTGCATCGTACCGAACGATTTCATCGACATCCGGCAAGAATGGGCCCAACGCCGTACCAGACTTCGATGTCAGCAAACTTATGTTGCGATCGACGGTGGACCTTTTTAAAGCGCGGATAGCCGGCGTCGTCATCAGGACATCGCCCATATTGTCCAGACGCACACATAGAATGTTGCGCGCGAGAGCCCAGTTATCCGATTGATTCATCCCGTCACCGTTGAACTAGAGCGAGTGTATTGCGCAGTAATCCACACACTCGCCGCCTCAAGGTCAGCTTCGATTCGGTCCGGGCGCCGATTAGCGGTATACAGCCATTCGGTTTCGTGGCCGGCATCGAGCAGCACCGTGTTACAGCCCGCTCGGTTTCCGGCCTCGACGTCGTCGAGAATATCCCCAATAAACCAGGATCGCCTCAGATCGATGTTATGTTGGCGCGCCGCTATACGAAGAAGTCCGGGGGCTGGCTTACGGCAGTCGCAAGCTTTTGTAAACTGCCGGGCGACGCCCTGCGGATGATGAGGACAATAATAAAAGTCGGCAAGGCAGGCACCGACCTGCCGAAACATATGTTCCAGTTGCCTTCGCATTGCCCATATATCGTCCGGATCGAACTTTCCCAGTGCAATCCCAGGCTGATTGCTGATAATGATTAAAGGCAATTGCAAGCTTCGGAGGCGAGCCAAGCCCTGCGATGCACCCGGCGCAAAACGCATTCGGCCAGGATCCACGTTGTACGGAATATCCTCCAGCACGGTCCCATCCTTATCCAGGAAAATAGCAGGCGTCAGGGCCATGAGGTCTCCTTCATCGGAAGGACCATGACTTCGGGAATCACCGTTTCAGGCGGCTGAGTAAGCACAAATTTTACGGCTCGCGCCACATTGGCCGGATCTTGTAGCAGGTCGGCGTCAATATCCGGGAAACGGTCCAGTAGAAACGGCGTCCGCATCCCTCCCGCAATAACGGCAGATACCTTCACGCCAGTCGAGCGCAATTCCGCATGCAGCGCATGGCTGAGGCCCATCAGGCCCCACTTACTAGCGTGATAAACGCTTGCATTCGGCCACGCCCGCCTTGCCGCGGTTGAGGCGATATTGACAATATGACCCCCAGGGCTCAAGTGTTCGAGGCAATACTTGGCGAGCAAAAATGGCCCCGTCAGATTAGTGCGTATCACCCTGTCCCAGTCAGCAACTGTGAGTTCGCGAATGCCTATCGTGACGTCTATACCCGCATTGTTGACGACCGCATCAAGGCGGCCGAAGTGTTCAACTGTCAGACCCAATGCTTGCTGTACTTGGGCTTCTTTCCCGACATCCAAGGCTATACCAAACGCCTTGCCAATACCGGAAGCTTCTGCATTGATGTCACTCGCCGTAGTCTCAGCCGACAATCGATCTATATCGGCAACCACCACAGACGCGCCCTCGGAACCCAACATGGTACATATGGCGGCGCCCAAGCCCCGGCCGCCTCCTGTGACCAGCACAACGCGCCCAGCGAGCTTATCGAAATCGTACGAGCCCATTAGTCCTCCACGAATTAACGTTATTGGATTGCCAGTAAAGTAGTGTCAGGCCGCCAGTCTCGCGTTTGATTTCATACTCGCATCGAGCAGCGATGAAGCCCGCGTTGTTTGCAGAGTTTCGAATAATTGAGCAAGTTCGCGACCTACTCTGTCCCAGGTAAACCAATTATTCGCTCGGAGAGCACCAGCCAATCCCATACGCTCTGCGCGGACTGGATCACTTGCCAGCGTAGCAAGCCGAACTGCTAGCGCCCTCGGATTTTTCGGTGGCACAAGATAACCCGTCTCGCCATCGATGACGGTGTAACGAATTCCTCCAGTGTCCGACCCAATGACGGGCCGCCCACAAGCCATTGCTTCCACTGGTGTAATGCCAAAGGGTTCATACCAAGGGGTAGTCACAAACACGTCAGCGGCGCAGTAATAGCATCGCAACTCACTACGTGCACGACGTCCCTCAAATTGAACGAAGTCTTCGACCCCTTCTCGAATAGCGATCGCCCTGAGGCGTTTAAGTTCAGGCGTATTTTCCACCGAAGGCATAGCAAAATCACCTCCCACGACGCAAAGCCTGGCTTCGAGGCCATAGGCGGAACGCAATCGGGCCAGACCTTTAATGACATTGTCTACACCCTTGCGAGGAACCATGCGGCCCAGTTGCAATACATAAAAAGTTTTAGGGTCCCAGCCCAATAGCGAACGCGCTGTGCTCTTGTCCATCGGTGCCATTTCGTTCGAATCAAATCCGCAAGGCACCATAGCAATATGATCCGGGTCCGCACCATATAGTTCGATCAAGTCCCGTCTGTCCTCGGGGCACTCTGCAATGATGCAATCTGCGTTTTGCACGATCTTGTCTTCTATGTCAAAGCGACAGTCGGGAAAACAGTCGGCTTCTGCCTGATATTGCCGACGTACCCTCCCCAAAGCGTGGAAAGTTACGGCAAGGGGAATGCCCGAACGCTTGGCCACGGGCAGAGCCGCCAAAGCAGACATAAAAAAATTGGCGTGGATCAAGTCGTACGGATCTCCCTGGGCGTCGAAATACTGCTGCATAAAACAGCTGAAGTCGCCCATATAGGGCAGCAGAGCCTCTTTGGGAAGAAACTGCGCGGGACCTGCCGGTACGTGGACGATCTTGACGTTATCGTCCAACTTCACTTCGGGTGGCAGACTGGCGTCGTCCAGCCGGGTAAATATATCCACTTGATAGCCTTGCGCTGCCAACTGCTGGGCCACATTGGCCACATAAACATTTTGTCCGCCACTGTCTACCCCGCCGGGCTCTGCCAAAGGCGACGCATGTTCACTTACGATAGCTATCCGGGGCATGATTATTCTCCTGGCTTGGTATTTGTGTCTGGGTGCGCGCCCTCACCTTCCAACCCTTACGCGATTCGCTTGGTGGTTTTTTCCGATTCTTTGCCATCACGTTCTCCTGATCTGACGGCCATTCATCTATCTAAATCAGGCACCGTCGTCGTGTAGAAGCGTCGTAGCAAGCCATGTGCCACTCCACAATCGATAGATAGGGTGGTGGCGATTGAAATTCCTTGGCCGGTCAGTCGCGAATTTGAGCGAAGAGCACTTCTTACACGCGTCAGCAAATTAATGACCACCTCCTGTTACCGACATGACAAGCCAACAGGCATGCGGCATGCAGGCGCATGAGCCGCAGCGGAAAGTCGGAAGATATGGGGGTCATTGATGAACGTCACTATCATAGGAACGGGTTATGTTGGGCTCGTCACGGCAGCATGCCTGGCAGAAGTCGGCAATGAGGTTATCTGCGTCGACAAAGATCTAAAGAAGATCGTTCAGCTAACCGCTGGCGAGGTCCCTTTCTTCGAGCCCGACCTGCAAGAATTGGTGCTTCGCGCCGTACATGAGGGCCGCATTACGTTCATATCTGACCTGGCTAAAGGCGTATCAAATGCCCAGGTGATATTCATCGCCATCGGTACGCCTATGACTCTGGACGGACATGCCAACCTGAGCGAGATTTTCGATTGTGCATTTCAGCTGCGAAAAATACTAAACAGCGACGTGGTACTGGCGATTAAGTCGACCGTTCCAGTGGGAACCTGCGAGAGGATTCAGGCTATGTTTGACGGTTCCGACGCTCGCATTACTGTAGTTTCAAACCCGGAGTTTCTGGCAGAAGGTCGAGCCATAAAGGATTTCCGCACTCCAGAGCGCATTGTCATTGGCTGTAGCGGCCGTTTCGCGCATCGCTTGCTAAAGCGACTGTATGGTCCCTTTGACCCAGACGGAACCCGGCTGATGTGGATGAATTTACGTAGTGCCGAATTTTCAAAATATGCCTGCAATGCAATGCTGGCAGCTCGGATTTCGATGGTCAATGAATTGGCCTGCATTGCCGGACAGGTCGATGCCGACATCCTACCAGTCTGTAAGGTTCTTGCTGCAGACCCTCGTATCGGCCCTCATTATTTGCAGCCTGGCGCGGGCTACGGCGGATCATGCCTGCCGAAAGATCTTCGCGCGCTCATCAGCCTGGCACAAGAACACAATGAACCGGCGCACTTGCTGCGCAGTATCGAAAGCGTCAATGCACGTCAGGGCCAATTGCTATTTCAGGCCCTCTCAAACCATTTCGCCGGCGAACTGAAGAACAAATGCATCGCAGTGTGGGGGTTGTCCTTCAAGCCAGGTACCGACGATTTACGTGCCGCACCGAGCATGACTTTGATCACTGCTTTACTCGCCGCGGGCGCTAGAGTGCAAGCCTATGATCCCGTAGCCATGAATGCCGCCAGAAACGAAATTAAAAGCAGCAGAATCACGCTGATGTCATCAGCTAAATCTGCGTGCGCCGCGGCAGACGCTCTCGCCGTGATGACTGAATGGGATGAATTCAGGAACCCGGACTTTCCTTACCTGGCGCGTGTGCTCAGCACGAAGGCAATATTCGACGGACGTCACCTTTACCGAAGTGAAGTCTTGGGCAAATATCAATTAGTGCATTATCGTCCCGGTTCTAAAACTGTGGTGAAGGCAATATCCGACAAGGCACGTAGAAAAGAGGCGAGTTATCTTAAAATAATGGCTTGAGGCGCCCCGCTACATTGACAACAATGGCCTTCTAAGGTGGGCGTTAGGTGGACGAGTTACCCCCAAAACCGTCGCGACCAATTCGCCAGGATCAGCAGGTTTGCTTATATAGACCTGGAAGCCGGCGAGCAAGGCGCGCAATCTATTTTCGCGGCCCGCATAAGCTGACAAGGCAATAACCGGCAGGCGCCCAGCCAAGGTAACATTTCGATCAGCTTCCATTCTACGAATTTGGTCGATTACGGCATAGCTGTCCGGATCGCCAAGCGAAATATCACACAGAAGAACGTCAGGCCATCGATTTTTATCGCTCGCCGATAGGCTGGCTAGTAAGGGTTTGCCGGAATCGAATACATCAACCTGAGCACCATAGTCATTCAACACGTCGTGCAAAAGTTTGCGGGCTTCGTCCTGGCCGTCGACAACGAAAATACGCATATCGCGCAACGCGTCAGCCAAGGCATAATCCGACGGAGTCGGTGCTGACAAGCTGGCTACTGCGCGCAAAGGGAACTCGATGATTACTTCCAGGCCCGATAAGCCTTGGGCTGGCTCAAACGCAAATGTGCCCCCCATCTCTTCGATTAAGGCGGTGAGCCGGTCAGGGTCCGGCGCGACATGCAGCAACGTTGACTGCCATGTGTCATCACTCGTCAAGGCTACCGCCTCTGATGGAGGTGGACGGCCATCCAGCAACGAAAGGCGCGCGACTCCGGCGCCGCGATCGACCTGCAATTGAATACGACCGCCAGGAGGCGTAACAGCGATCGCGTTGATGCATAGCTCCCAAATCACTTGCTGCAAAACGCTGGGATCTGCGGTTATACGTACCGTGTCGTCACCGATCAGGGGATATAAGTTGATGCTTTTTTCGACAATCATTGGTCGCACGGCGTCTAATACGCCTGCCACCATCGCGACCAGATTCACCGGCTGCGTGCTGAGTTTTGTGCCTTCATCATGGATGCGAGTTTGTTGGCGTTGCAATTGCCACATCCTTGTGTACAAACCGTTAGCGTGCATCAATGTATCGTGCGTGCCGCGTTCCACGATACGGCCTTGTTCCATGACCAATATTTTGTCTGCCCCGACTATGGTTGAAAGGCGATGCGCAATAATCAGAGTCGTCCGATTTTGAGCTATTTCGTCCAGCTGCGCCTGTATCGCCCGCTCGGTGCGGGTGTCGAGCGCCGAGGTCGCTTCGTCAAAAATCAAGAGCGGTGGATTTTTTAGAATAGCGCGCGCGATTGCAATTCGCTGACGTTCACCGCCAGACAGCTTTACGCCGCGTTCCCCCACCATGGTTTCGTAACGGGCTGGCAAGCTTTGTATGAACTCGTGAACGCTGGCGCTCATTGCTGCCTGCATTATCTCTTCCGGATTTGCGCTCGGCCGACCGTAAGCGATGTTGTAGCCTATGGTGTTATTAAATAGTAAGGTGTCTTGCGGCACGATACCAATCACGGAACGCACGCTATCCTGACTAACCGAACGCAGGTCCTGCCCATCTATCGACACACTGCCGCTGTCTACATCGTAAAAGCGCAGAAGAAGCCGCGCAAGCGTCGACTTACCCGAGCCACTACCACCGACCACCGCGACCGTCTTTCCCGGGCCTATCTCGAAATCCACATCATGCAATATGGGCCTTCCAGGATCATACGCAAAGTTGACATTGGAAAATTTCACCTCGCCTTGAGTGATCTGAAGGGAGTCTAGCGGCGCAATCGGGTCCGATTCGGGTGGGTACCTTAATAAATCAGCCATTCTCTCGGCATTGACCAATGCCTCGCGCGACTGACGGAATATCACTCCCAAGGTGTTCAGGGGCAGGCAAATCTGAATAATATAGGCATTGACCAGAACCAGATCGCCTACCGACATGGTGTGCTTTACAACTTCTTGTCCGGCAAGCAGCATTACCGCTCCGACCCCAAAGGCGATAATTCCGCTTTGCCCGATATGCAGCAATGACAGTGCCTTCTGATTCTCGAGTCCGAATCCGATCCAGTCTTGCATGATATCCCGCAATCGACGGGACTCGAGTTTGGCGCTCGTATAGAACTTCACCGATTCGTAATTCAGCAAGCTATCGACTAACCGGCCGCTCGCTTGCGAGTCAAGTTCATTCAGTCTGCGCTGAAAGAAAATGCGTTTCTCGGTATACCGTACTGTAAAGACGCCATAAGCGATAAAAGTAATGGCTACGATGCCGGCAAATCCCAAACGGTAGCCCGCGGTAAGGATAATCACTACCGTAATTATCTCTACAAGTGTCGGAAGCACTGTGAACAGCGCTGTCCCTATCAAGAAGCCCACACCCGCGGTGCCTCGATCTATATCGCGCGCCAACGCACCTGTCTGACGACTAGCATGAAATCGTACGCTGAGGCTATGAAGATGCTCAAAAAGCCTTACGGTGAAATCGGCGACTGTAGTCTGCGTTACCCGCGAGAAAACCAGATCGCGTAGTTCCGTGAACAAGCCGCCACTGAACCGTAAAGCCGCGTAACCCAACAACAGAAATGAAGGTAAAACCAGTGGGCCTTGGGGATTGCTCAAGTCATCCACAATGTTCTTTAATGCAACCGGCACAGCAACCATCAGTAGCTTCGCGGCAACCAGCAGCACAAGTGCGGCCAGCGCACGCCAGCGGAAGCGCCACAGCGCGCTTCCTAGTGTTCGGAGTATTTCCCGCCTGGCGTTCGCAGACGATGAAGCTTCTCCGTTAGAGCCGTTAACACTACGACCGATACCGTTCGTCGGCGACATCATGGCGCTCGAGAGCATTCAACAAGCACGGCGCTTCGGGTTCGGCGAGGGCACGCTCTTTGACAATGGCCTTGAAGCAATGTGCAACACAAGCCGCAATCGCTTCGTCATACCAAGGAAAACCGCCACTTACGCCTACCACTATTCCGTCGATACACACGCTTCCCCAGATACCAGAGTCGTCTTCGCGCAACAAATGGGGCAATTCCACGCGCACGCTGTGTCCATTGCGGCCCGTACGCCAGCTAATCTGCGCCTTGCCTCGCGCAAACGAGGCGTAATCGGCGTCCCACTTGTTGGTGTCGCCAAAGGCGTGTTCATATAGTATCGCTGACGCAAAATCATCGATCGCACTATTAGAGGCGGGATCCATGACCACAATATATAAAAAACCACTATCTCCCGTTTTTCGCTGGTGCATTCCCTGCAGCACCATGGGACTCACCATCGCGACAGCCTGCTCAGCCGCCGCCCGGTCTGCGAAACATGCCCTGGGCTTCTGCCTGTCTGCTTTCATGGCCTATCCTCTATGAAAATCGAACAGCAAGTTGAACATGCAGCAGGTCTTATGCCCGGCGACCCTCTTACAGTCACTCATCTGGCTTGAGCCGCGCCAGAGCCTCAACGGTTTGAATAAAAGTAAAAAAACGCCGCTCATCGGCTTTCAGCCCTCGGGGCGTCCGGACACTCTCGCGAGCAGGTAGCGTCCCATCAAGAAAAGTCTGTATCACTGCAGGATGAATATAGCAATCGCGGCACACCGTTGGAGTATTTCCGAGCAGCTTGGCGGTGGACTTCACAACCTCGTTTAGCATTCGTTTTGCAGCGGCCGCTGTTTCAGGGCGGCATTGCTGCAATTGGTTCATTGCATAGACCGATGCTGCCCAAGTCCGATAATGCTTTGCGGTGAAATCGCCCCCTCCAGCCTCTTTCAAATAGGCGTTCACAGCACCCGAGTCCACCGTTTGTATGGTCCCGTCTGGATTTTGATACTGAAATAGCTCTTGACCGGGAATTTCCATGCAACGCTTAACCATGCTTGCGACTCTGCGATCGTTCACGGTGACGTCATGCAGCACTCCGCTCTTGCCCTTGAATCGAAAGCGTACGCGACTGCCGGCGATCGTTGCATGGCGACGGCGCAAAGTGGTCAAGCCGTAAGACTTGTTTGTTCGCACGTATCTGCGGCTTCCCACCCTAATCAAGGTTAATTCAAGCAAGTGAACCACTACTGCCATGACCTTTTCATAAGTTATGTCCTTGGCCGACATATCTTGTTGAACCCGACGTCGTATGCGGCAGAGCGCCTTTCCAAACTCGGCAAGATGATCATATTTGCTCGCGTCGCGCAAGTCTTTCCATAGGCTGTGGTAACGGTATTGCTTGCGGCCGCGAGCATCGCGCGCCGTTGCCTGAATATGCCCCATCTCAAGTGGGCAAATCCATACGGATTCATATGCAGGGGGAATCGCCAACGCATTGATCCGTTTGATGATGGAGGGATCGGAAATCCTGCGCCCCTCCGTATCCAGATACTCAAATTCATCACCCGACCGTCGGCGCGTTATTCCGGGACCGTCGTCTGCCACATATATCAACCCCGGTACCGGACATGGTATTTCGGATGAGCTTTTCCCGTGATTCGTGGCTGTCTTGTCTACTTTCGGCGCCGGCATTCCTTAATTCTTCGCTTTAAGAACGCTGATGTGGCCGGTCGACTCCATATATGCCCGCCGCACGTCGTCCAAGCTATCTATGCCTTGCGCACGCAGCTCGGCCATCAATTCATCGCGCGTGATGTATTCGCGTCGCATGCCACGTCGCTGCAGCACGCCGTCCTTTACCAGACAAATCCGGCCCGGCTCGAGAAGCTTGTTGGCTGCCGGCCAGAAGTAGCACACACGGTCTATCAGAACACTCCAGAAAATCAAGCTTCCCACCAGCACAAACCCCTCGGCGACCGTCTTGTACTCGGCAGACATAGCGTTCTGCGCCGCGTCTGAGATCAACACCAGCAGCAAGACATCCGCGGAACCGATAGATCCAAAATCCCGACGCCCCGCCATTCGCAACAGAATAAAAATAAACCAATACATCAGGGTGCCGCGTACGATCAGCTCCCATGGAGATACGCCGAATTCAAAAAGCCCTGGCCAGTCCACGCCCATACGGTTCCCGCTGCTCGACTTAGACTCGTTCAGCGGGCGGGATTTCCCGCGGGGGCAGATCGATACCACGGTCAGGCTCAACAGGAGGGGGCACGTCATCGGGCCGGGGTGGCTCCGTCTCAGGCGGCCTTTCTGGTGGCGTTATATCTGGCATATCAGGAGGTCGCGAGGGAACGTGAGCCCGTAGGTAAGTACTTTCAGAAATGGAACGCATTGACAACATATCTACCCCTTGAATTCAAGTCGTTTCAGTATGGCTGCGCCAGCAAGCCGCGTTCCCGAATGCCATGCCCGCATTTAATTTAAGATAGCGGCTCAACCTCTGATATTGAAAGCCATGGATTCATTGACTCAAGCAGTACTGGGCGCGGGGATTTGCGGGGCCATGCTTGGACGTCGCCATGGTCGAAAAGCGCTGATTGCAGGAGCATTGCTGGGCACTCTGCCCGACCTTGATGTCCTTATTGACTATGGCAACCCGCTAGCGGGTATGATCAACCACCGCGGGTTCTCGCATTCCTTGCTGGTTTTAACGGTGCTCGCTGCCATGATTGCGTGGTGCACTCAGCGATATCAGTCTGCGTATGGCTACAAGGACAAACGGCTTTTTCTGGCTATCTGGCTAGCCTTAATCACCCATCCTTTGCTCGATGCTTTCACCAGCTATGGCACTCAACTATGGTGGCCTTGGAAACCGACCCCGAGCGCTTGGTCTAGCATCTTCATCATAGATCCTGTTTTTACGCTCCCCTTGACGTGCGCCGTCTTGGTCAGCTTGATCTACGGTCCCCAAGCGCTGCTACGCCGCATTCTGGGCGGCACACTGGCCTTTTGCGTCTTCTATTTGACATTGTCTATCGCCGTTAAATCACTTGTGGAATCAAGGATTAATAAACAGTTAGCTGATGCAGGAGTACACGTACGGGCCATGTTCTCAACGCCAGAGCCCTTCAATATTTTTTTATGGCGCGTTGTAGTCAAGACAGCGGACGATCATTATCATGAAGCGATCACCGGCGTATTCGATCATGCTCCCGCGGAGACTATTCGATTGCCGTTGAACTCGGATCTGGCCGAGGCATTATCAAGCAACGTCTCGCTGCAAGGTTTAAGGTGGTTCACAAGTGATTGGCTGCGTTTTGACGATATCAATGGGCAACTAGTCGTCAGTGACTTGCGTATGGGGCTCGGTACAGGCTTTTACGCTTTCCGATTCCTTTTGGCCGAACGAACTGAAACCAATGGCACATGGCAACCCCTGGAGCCAAGAAACTGGTCACGTGACCGCGACACATCCGAACTCTGGACCGCTATTAAGCGAATCTGGAACCAGACGCCGCCGATCCCACTAGCCAAGTGGGAACAGCGAATGCACGTCCCCGATTAGTGCAAAACTCCTTTAAGGAGCATATCGATGGAATATCAAGGCCTGTTATGGCTTGCCCTGGTGTACCTAGCGGCCGGTGTGATCTCCGTACCAATAGCGAAACGTCTCGGACTCGGCTCGGTATTGGGTTATCTGATCGCCGGTGTTGTCATCGGTCCTTTCGCGATGCATCTCGTTGGCGATCAAACTGGCGTCATGCATTTTGCCGAGTTCGGGGTCGTGATCATGCTCTTTCTGATCGGTCTTGAAGTCCGACCGACCATTTTATGGAAAATGCGTGGCGTGTTCTTTGGGTTAGGAGGAGCCCAAATTTTGGTCACCGGACTGGTGCTTGCGGCAGCCGGCTTCACCTTCGGCCTTGAGTGGCGGGCTGCTCTGGCTCTCGGCTTTATATTGTCGATTTCTTCCACGGCGATCGTACTCCAAACCTTCCAGGAAAAGGGGCTTATGCAGACGGCGGCAGGCACGGCTGCGTTCGGCATTCTACTTTTCCAGGACGTCTCCACCATCCCGATGTTCGCTGCACTGCCACTGTTGGCGGCGGGCGGTGCCGTGGCGCTTGAGACACCACATGGGGTCGTGGCCACTTTTCCGGCTTGGGTGCAGGCGATCGCGGTGTTGGCCGCCGTTCTCCTGATTATCGTTGCGGGTCGCTACTTCACCCGCCCGGCATTTCGCTTTATTGCCGCGACCCGTTCGCGGGAAATATTCACGGCTTCGGCACTTCTTCTTGTGATTGCTGTGGCATTGCTGATGCAGGCCGTCGGGCTATCTCCCGCTCTTGGCGCGTTTCTCGCTGGGGTCGTGCTGGCCGACAGCGAGTTCCGGCGCGAATTGGAGGGCGATATCGAGCCCTTTCGAGGTTTACTCCTGGGTCTTTTCTTTATTTCCGTAGGTGCCGGCATCGATCTGGGCCTGGTGGCAGCACAGCCGCTGCAGCTCGGCGCTAGCGTTCTTGGGCTGATGATAATCAAGGCGCTTGTCATTTATTTAATTGCCCGGGCATTCCAGGTTGAGAGCCGGGCAGCAGCGCTAACCGGCGTCTCGTTGGCTCAAGGAGGCGAATTCGCTTTTGTGCTGCTTGGCATCGCGGCGGCTCTTGGAATCATCACCCCAAACCTTTCAAGCATGGCTACCGCAGTCGTGGCGATATCAATGGCGCTAACGCCGCTAACATTGATCGGATACCGGCGTTGGTGCGCCGTCAGTCTCTCGTCAGTTCCCCAGCCTGAGAATGATGCCTTTAACTCTCGACCCGACGCTATCGTTGCAGGATTCGGCCGCTTCGGACAGATCGCGGCCCGTCTGCTGATCATCAACGGTTTCAAAACGTCGACGCTGGATTCCAGCGTCGAACAAATCGAACTTGTACGGCGCTTTGGGCGACCGGTATATTACGGCGACGCCACCAGACTGGATCTTCTTCATGCGGCGGGCGCCGCCGACGCAAAGCTATTGATTATTGCTATTGACGACAGAGATCAGGCAGAAAAACTGGTCGAGATCGCCACCATGCACTTTCCGAATCTTAGGATACTCGCCCGGGCGTATGACAGGCGTCATGCCTATCGACTGCTGGATAAAGGAGCCCATGTCGTTGAAAGGGAAACCTTTGAGGCCGGCCTGACTCTTGGTGCGGAAGCCTTGAAAGTACTGGGATTCAAAGACTTCCAGGCGGCACGTGCAGCGAGATTGTTCCGCCGCCATGACGAAGATATGTTTCGAGCTTTGGCCCAAGTTTGGGGTGATGAAGAGCGATACATCGTGGCGACCAAGGAAACCAGCGCACGCATGAATGAACTGTTGGCGGGAGATATTCAGAAAATGCTGAACGAGACCGAGCACGAGCCCACATTGCGTGAGTCCGGATAAGACCGCAATTAATGCAGTACTATCCTTTCCTATGCATCACCTATACGACACCGTTTTTCTCGATGAACGCGAGATCGAGTTTTCGATGATTAGGGCGCAAGGCGCGGGCGGTCAAAATGTGAATAAAGTATCGAGTGCGGTTCATTTACGTTTCGATATCCGGCGGTCTTCCTTGCCAGAAGAATGTAAGGCCACCTTGCTCACTATTTCCGATCGGCGCCTGTCAAAGGATGGAGTCATCGTCGTCAAGGCCCAGTCATTCCGAAGTCAGGAGAAAAACCGCTCCGAAGCGATTGAACGCCTTATAACGATGATTCGCGCAGCGGTGCATGAACCGGCATTACGTAAACCTACACGTCCCACCCGCGCTTCGCAACGCCGAAGGGTACAACGCAAGACATTGCACGGAGAGGTCAAGCGGCTGCGCGCTAAAGTCGGCGATTTGCACTGACCACTATTGGCTTGCCATCAGGCATTGGCCCGTCACCCCGGCGAGAGTACGCAGGAGAACAAAATGAATTCCAAGCACAACGATGACGCCGTTCTGGAGGCAACCAAGCATTGGCTGTTACGAGCCGTCATCGGGCTGAACTTATGCCCTTTTGCCAAAAGCGTATATGTAAAAGAACAGATTCGATATGTAGTCAGCGAGTCAATGGCTGAAGAAGATTTGTTGACGCAATTGGAAACCGAATTGCTGTACTTGCGCGATGCCGACCCTAGCAAGGTGGATACCACACTGCTTATTATTCCGTTCGCTCTGGCCGATTTTCTGGAATACAACGATTTCCTGAGACGGACCAATCATTTATTGAAACGCCTACGACTAAGAGGGGTGCTTCAAATTGCCAGCTTCCACCCCCAGTATCAGTTCGGCGATAGTGAACCCGAAGCCATAGAAAATTACACTAACCGCGCGCCGTATCCAATTTTGCATCTGCTACGGGAAACGAGCATTACGCGCGCAGTTGAATCCTTTCCCGATGCCGCATCAATTTATGAGCGCAATCAGGAGACCCTGCGCCGGCTGGGCCTTGAGGGCTGGCTCGAAACCTTATCCTAGCCTAATGCGGTATCCAAAAACATCATTACACAAAAGCCTGCCATCAAACCAATCGTCGCTGCAGTTTGATGACCATTACGATGAGTTTCGGGAATGACTTCATGGGACACCACAAAGATCATCGCTCCTGCCGCGAGACCGAGACTTATTGGATAACCGATTTCAAGTCCGCTAGAGATTCCGATTCCGACGAGTGCACCGATGGGTTCCATCACGCCTGAAGCGATCGCTATCAAAATAGCGCGCAGCGTGGATAAACCTCCGGCACGTAAAGCCAAGGCCACAGCCAAACCTTCGGGAATGTCCTGGATTGCGATAGCGGCTGTCAATGGCAAGCCGACGTCCATATCCCCTTTGGAAAAGCTCACCCCTATTGCCATGCCTTCAGGAAGATTATGTAGAACAATGGCAAGTACAAAAAGCCAGACTCCGTTGAGGCGTTGAGTTGCTGGCCCACGTGGGCCTGTGCTTTCATGCCTATGTGGTGTGAAGTAATCTAGGCCCAACATAAGCAGTACGCCTAAAGTCAAGCCCAAGACCACTACAAGCGCCCCGCCCGGCCCGCTATCGGTCAGCGTTTTGCCGGCATCCAGACCCGGCAGTATCAAGGAGAAAGAACTGGCCGCTAGCATCATGCCAGCCGCGAAACCCAACATCGTATCTTGCGCACGAACCGATATATCACGAAGCCCGCCGGCCAAGAAAGCCCCAAGAGCCGTTGCGCCAAAACCCGCCGCGCCACCCAAAGCCGCATAGTGCAGATTGGTTTGGTCTACGTTGGCCAAGGCATTGTATCCACCCGCCAGAACCAACCAAACCATGGCAATAGTGGCCCCGCCAAGGCCTAATGCCACAAAAGGCGTCTTTCGCGCCTGAGCGATCCACGCCTGGCGAAACGATTGCGTCGCTGTCTGCATGTATTCTCCAGTGACCGTATAAAACGGTGCGAGACACTGGAGTATATGCCGGGCTTTGTTTAGTTTTGGCCTTTATTCCAATTTACTGACTTTAGTGCCTTCAATATTCAAATTGGCCATCAGCCCCTGATTCGTCATGACGATTACACTTACCGGTGCAGTGGCCGTGTTCATATCCACCATCCCATTGGCTCCGATTTTAATCAGGGCAACCGAAGCATCAACGCCAGCGGTCCACCCCTTGCTGGCAGTGAATTGATCCAAAGCGTGTTGTGTCATGAACAAGAAAATAATAGCTTTGGATTGAGCTCCGATTTGCAGACCCAGGGAGCCAGTCGCAGTACTGTAGTAACCAACGGTTTTTCCGTCAACCCGCAAAGCACCTTCGCCATATTGCCCGCCCACGACAAACCCCGCTGCTAATACCGACGGAAACACAAGTACCCCGCGAGCATTATTAACCAGTTCTCGCGATCCTCCTACCGTACTGTAAAGACGCTCCAGTGTAGTGATCACATCGTGATTAATCTTCTCTTTCTTGGCGACGCTTTCGGGAGCGCTGGACGCCGGGGTGGTACTACAGCCCGACAATAGCAATGCGGCGGCGCTTAATGACAATGCCGACCCGATTAGAAATTCTCTCTTTTGCATATGGTTCTCCATAACATCATTTAAACGTCAATGACCACAACCTGCGCCGAGTAGAGGTTAGTCCGCTAGTGGAGGCGCTTACGATACATGGCCTCACAGCAATCTTTATGCCTATCGCGGGACGAGACCACTGGACGGCGGCCATACGGCGGCCGGTTCGGTCTAGCATTTAAATTTGATATTCGCCGTGATCCCGAAGGGCATGGACCATACGATTGTCCGATTGGAATTAATAGCCTTTGCTTCGTACCACAATGCCAGTCAGCGATTCGCCGCGCAAATAACGATTTATTTTCTCAGCGACCTGCACGATAGTTTCGTGACGCAAACTGGCCGCAGCCACATGAGGCGTGATGGTTATGCGCGGGTGCCGCCAAAATGGATGATCTTGCGGCAAAGGCTCTTGTCGAAAAACATCCAGTGTGGCGCCCTGAATGTGACCAGAATCTAGAAGCTCTAAAAGGTCCTCTTCGATCAGGTGTTGACCGCGGCCCACGTTAACAACATATGCATGGGGCTGCAGTTGGAGTAAATTCTGGCGAGACAATATGCCATGCGTTTCGTCGGTAAGCGGCAAGGTATTGATCAGTACACGAGTGCGAGCCAGAAACGCGGGCAGCTGCTGCTGGCCCACAAACTGTTCTATGCCAGGAATGTCTTTGCCACTACGCGACCATCCTGCAACAGGGTAATCAAAGGCGGCGAGAGCCTGAGCAACGCGCGCGCCCATTACCCCCATCCCCATAATGCCCACAGGCCATCTTTTTCGATCGATGTCGGGCTGTGGAGACCATGAACGGGCTTTCTGTAGTTTTTCATACGGGTCGAATTCACGCGAGGCCCGCAGCAATGCGTATGCAGCGTATTCGGCCATTTGGACCGCCATGCCGGCATCTTCTAGCCGAACCACAGGCGTCTCGTCTTTCAATCCGGGCAGGCGAAACAGCGCATCTACGCCCGCACCCAAATTAAAGACCATCTGTAAATCGCGTTCGCGCAGAAAAATACTGTCTGGTGGATTCCACACCACAGCAAGCTGAGCTCCGATGGACGGACCGTGCTCGTTCCAGTTCTGAATTGTGGCGGTCGGAACCAATTCCTGCAAAGGCTTGATCCATGATTCGGGATCAGCGTCGTGCGCGGAGGCAAAAATAATCTTCACTTTGCATAGCCAGTATAAGAGTCATACGGAGTTTTTGATATATGATATATCAAACTTCTTCTATTTGCCGGGGTTCACATGTCGACACTATCCACAGCCCAAAGCCGCGATATCAACTATCAACTGCATCCTTACACCAACGCGGTTACTCACCAGAAAATCGGCCCACGGATCATCGAACGCGGCGAAGGCATATACATCTTCGACGATCAGGGAAACAAGTATCTCGAGGCCATGGCAGGGTTATGGAGCGTAGCGGTAGGATTCGGCGAGCCCAGGTTGATCGAAGCTGCAAACCGGCAAATGCAGAAGCTGCCTTACTACCATACCTTCTCCCACAAGTCTCACTCGCCTTCTATCGAACTCGCCGAAAAGCTGGTCGGATATACACAGGGCCGGATGTCGACTGCATTCTTTACCAACTCGGGCTCCGAGGCCAACGATACCGTCGTCAAACTGGTGTGGTACTACAATAATGCGCTGCAGCGCCCGCAAAAGAAAAAGATTATTTCGCGTAAACGCGGCTACCACGGCGTTACGGTTGCTTCCGCCAGCATGACGGGGTTGCCAGGCAATCATCGTGACTTTGACCTGCCGCTACCGCAAATGAAGCATACAAGCTGCCCCCACTTTTATCGAGAGGGGCTGCCAGGCGAGTCAGAAGACGACTTCGCCACCCGTATGGCCGCCGACCTTGAGGCTCTTATTCTTCAAGAAGGTCCAGAAACCGTGGCCGCATTTATTGGCGAGCCCATCATGGGCGCCGGCGGCGTCATCGTGCCGCCTCGAGGTTATTGGGCCAAGATCCAGGCCGTGTGCCGTAAATACGACCTCCTGATCATTGCAGACGAAGTCATTACCGGCTTCGGCCGCCTTGGGACATTGTTCGGGTCGGATGCCTTCGAAATAGAACCTGACATCATGGTTCTGTCCAAGCAAATTACATCGTCGTACCAACCTTTGGCTGCCGTATTACTCAGCCCTCCGATGGCATCGGTCATTGCGAGCCATAGCGGCACGTTAGGCACCTTCGGTCACGGCTACACGACAAGCGGCCATCCGGTAGCAACTGCAGTCGCCATTGAAAACCTGAATATTATTGAAGAGTGCGGTCTAATTGAGAATGCAGCCAGTACCGGACTTATCATGCAAAAGGCTTTGCGCGAGCTCTCCGACCATCCTTTGATCGGAGAGGTCCGCGGTATGGGGCTTATTGCAGGCGTAGAACTGGTTGCCGATAAGCAAAGCCGGCGCCCTTTCGAACCGCTGGGAAAAATTGGCGCCGCCGTTTACGAGCAAGCTCATAACAACGGCCTGATAGTCCGTGCGATCCAAGACACCATCGCCTTCTGCCCGCCACTCATCATCACGCCTGATCAGGTAGGCGACATGGTAGACCGTTTTCAAAAAACCCTGGACGATGTGCTGCAGACACAATTTGCCTGATAAGACCCTGCCGACCATGGTCAAAGACCATTTCGAAAATCTGAATACACCGGCCCTATTGCAGGAACAGGTATACCGGCAAATCACGGAAAAGTTGATCACCGGGGAATTGCGCCCCGGCGATCCACTGGTACTGCGCCAATTATCTGCAGCGATGGGCACCAGCCCCATGCCAGTCCGTGATGCCTTGCAGCGCCTCGCCGCTGTGGGCGTGCTGGTAGGCAAACGCACATTGTGCGTTCCCAAGCTTTCATCACGCGAGCTTGCCGACATACGGGACATCCGGTTAAGGCTCGAAGGACTTGCAGTGGTCCGTGCAGTTCAGTATGCAAACGAAGCTAGCATTGCGGTGCTTGCCGATTATTATCGGGAAATGGAAGACGCCGCCCATGAAAATAATCTTCATCAATTTTTGCGCGCCAATGCCTATTTCCATTTGCACATCGTGCACATGGCCGAATCTCCCGTCCTGACAGGCATCATTGAGCCGTTATGGTTGCGCTTGGGGCCGGCTATTAAACTGACACCTCAAGAACAGCAACAGCTTCATCTGACCCTTCCAGTTCATCGAAAAGTACTCGACGCACTCATCGCGCGTGACGTGAAGGCAGCTCAGCAAGCCCTGAACGAGGATATTCTGGACAGTTTCGGTTCCCTCACCGAAACAGGATAACTTGCGCAGGCATGCCATTTGCTGAAAGCGGTACGGATCCGGCGCAGGCAGGCGCGCTCGGAGACTTAAGCCAATTCAGGAGATGTAAATGAAAAAATTCGCACCGATATTCAGCGCCCTCGCACTTTGCGCAACTGTGTTTTCAGTCCAGGCACAAACCGCAGGAACAACGGCGATGACCAAGGAGCAAATCAATACAAAATACCGTGCCGATATGAAGCGTTGCGATAGTATGAAAGGCAACGATAAAGATGTGTGCAAGAAACAGGCTGAGGCAGCGCGGGATATGGAAAAGGCTGACGCCAAACAATCCAAAGAGAACGCGGAAAGCCGCCACGATGCCAATAAAGATAAGATGGACGCCGAATATAAAGTCGCCAAGGAAAAATGCGATGCAATGTCCGGAGATGCCAAGGATCAGTGCATAGCAAACGCGAAAACGCGCTACAACAAATAAGTTTTCGACCTACGTATTTCGTCGCATCTTAAGACCCGCCGCCGGTAAGCTGCTCACAAAAAGCGATCACGCTTTCGACGGCGCCCTAAAAGTATTATTGACACAAGCCACAGGCTCGTGAACACTCTGGCTCGTAGAGACAATTAGCTTTTTCGGGAAACTGATGAAATACATTGATTACTACAAAGTGCTGGGCGTAAGCCGCGACGCTTCACTTGCCGACATAAAAAAAGCTTACCGCAAACTGGCCCATCAGTATCATCCGGACGTCTCCAAAGGCGGCGACTCCGAAGAAAAATTTAAAGATATTGCTGTTGCTTACGCCACGCTGAAAGATCCCGAGAAGCGTGCAGCATATGATGAACTAGGCCGCCACCCTCAGGGAGAAGAATTCGTACCACCGCGCCAATGGCAACAGCAATTTCATGAAACCGCGGCCGATTTCTCCGATGTTGATCTTTCTGATTTGCTTGCTGCGTTTGCCGCGGCGCAACACGCGGAACGGCGCGGGCGGGCGCAGCCTCCCCTACATGGGCCGGATTATGAAGTACCGGTTTCGGTAACCCTGGAACAAATATATCGTGGCGCCGAAACCGAAATCACCGTATCGGTACCCGAATACGATGCACACGGGCTGTTGCACCGTAACCCAAAAACCTTCCGGATTCACGTCCCAAAAGGCGCCTTTGACGGCCAGCGCTTACGTTTGCCAGAAAAGGGTGGCTCCGGTTTGCGCGGAGGCAAGTCTGGCGACCTGTATATTGTCATGAGCATACAGCCTCATAAGCTTTATCGAGTAAGCGGTAATGATCTGTACATAGACCTGCCGCTCACCCCCTGGGAAGCCGCACTTGGCGCCAAGGTGAAAATTCCCACGCTTGGCGGCCCGGTAGAAATGACGATACCGCCGGGTACGATTTCCGAACGCAAACTGCGACTGAATAAACGTGGCCTTCCCGCCGCGGGCGGCGCCCAAGGCGACCTGTATGCCGTTGTACGCATTGAAGTACCCAAGACACTGACCGCACGTGAACGTGAATTGTTTTCGGAACTTGCCAAAGCATCGAATTTTGATCCCCGCTCACGCCTGTACGCTGGAGCTTTCTCATGATCGTTCATATCACTGAGAGCATATGGCTCAATGCTGACAACCTGTGCTCGTTCGAACATTTGGTGCAAGTGTCGGGACTTACCAATGACAATCTGCTTGACCTGATCGATGCGGGTGTCATTAAGCCCGCCAATGAAGACCCCGCAAATTATTTCTTTCCCATAAGCTGCATTGTGCTGGCCCGAACGGCGCGCCGACTGCGGGACGACTTCGAACTTGATTCGGAAGGTCTTGCGTTAGCAGTCAATTTATTGCAGAGAATAGAAAGCCTGCAGTCCGAAATACATGACTTGCGAGCCAAACTTACCAAGAACTTATGAAATTCTGAATCGACCGTCGTTTCTCAGCGGCCGATGCGCCCATTTTTACCCTCAACATCTTTGGAATCGAATATGAGCCAATACCAAATCGCAGTGATCGTCGGTAGTCTTCGTAAGGATTCGTATAATCGCAAATTAGCTGCCGCCTTGGTCAAGTTGGCACCGGCAGAGTTCTCGTTCAAGCGATTGGAAATCGGGGATTTGCCCCTGTATAACCAAGATGACGATGCCAATCAGGCGCCATCGGTCCAACGGCTCAAAAGCGAAATCTCGGCATCGCAAGGCCTATTATTTGTCACGCCGGAATACAACCGTTCGATTCCTGGCGTGCTGAAAAATGCTCTCGACAACGCATCTCGCCCTTACGGTCAAAGCGCCTGGGCTGGCAAACCCGCCGGCGTCATTGGTACATCGGTCGGGGCTATTGGCACCGCGGTGGCACAACAACACCTGCGCACAATCCTTGCTTATCTCGATGTTCCCACATTGGGGCAACCTGAAGCATTCATACATGCCAAAGAGGGCCTATTCGACGGTGCAGGAAACATTGGTGGCGGAAGCAAGGAGTTTCTACAAAGCTGGATGGACGCGTATGTCGCCTGGGTAAAAAAGCACGCCTAAAACATTGAAAGCAGCCAAGCACTATCATCAAGGACGCGGCTTCGGACTAAAGCCGGCGAATGCCGGCGCCAGCTTCGCGAAACAACATTAAATTTGTTCAAAGTGATCAAAATACCGATCGCTGGTCTCTTCAGAGCTGGTCACCTCACGCACGCGCGAACCCGGTGGACCGACATTTAACCATGACAGCATTCGGTCCACTTGGTCGTGAGGCCCTTGAAGTAGCGCCTCGACCGACCCGTCCTCGGCGTTACGGACCCACCCGGTCACACCCATCATATGAGCGTGACGTACGGTGGCGACGCGAAAGCCTACCCCTTGAACGCCGCCAGTAATCTTTACCCGGATGGTTTCCATGTGTTTATCGCGATGTAGCTTTTTCATAGACTATGAATATGACATGAGCGACCGTAATTATGTCACGGGCACTACTCAAGAATTATTGCCGAACAAGCTGGCTTGAGCCGCGGGTTCTGGGTGAGCACGTTTTTGTGCCGGCGCCTTTGTTCGGTACAAGTTAAGAGCGGTATTTATGATCCCCACATGACTGAACGCCTGGGGAAAATTACCCAGCATGCGACGCTCATGTGGATCGTATTGCTCGGCAAGCAAACCGACATCATTACATAAACCGGCGAGTCGCTCGAACAGAGCTCGCGCATCGTCATCCCGACCCAAAAGTACGTAGACGTCTGCCAACCAGAAAGAACATACCAGAAAGGTGCCTTCCCCCGGGGGAAGCCCATCGACCTTCGCTTCGCTATCGTAACGCAAGAGCAAGCCGTCGCGCATAAGCCGTGTTTCAATCGCTGCCACGGTTCCCAGTACACGTGGGTCTTCGGGGGGTAAGAAACCCGTTAGGGCTATTTGCAATAGACTGGCGTCGAGGCATGTCGACCCGTAATGCTGCACGAAACTGCCCAGTTCCGGATTGAACCCTTGGGCGCAAACTTCTGCATGAATCTCATCGGCGATGCGTCGGCAATTGTCTGAAAATTCCCGACCGTTCTTCATCGAGCCCGCTACAATGGATATACGGTCAAATGCAACCCATGCCATCACCTTTGAATGCGTGAAATGCTGTTTACCGGCGCGGATTTCCCAGATTCCTTCATCGGGTTCCCTCCATGCTTTTTCGAGGAATGGAACAATAACTTCAGCAATCGCTTCTATACGCGGATGCGGCGGCAAATGGCCCTCGATTGCCTGTGCCATGGCGTCAGCCACCTCGCCAAATACATCAAGCTGGGTCTGTGTCGCCGCAGCGTTTCCTATACGAACTGGCTGCGAGTTTTCATAACCTGGCAGCCAAGGTAGTTCGTATTCCGGCAACCGGCGTTCTCCGCCCAGACCGTACATGATTTGCATTTGGTTTGCATTACCCGCTACAGATCTTGAGAGCCACTCCCGCCATGAACGCGCCTCTTCAAAATAGCCAAGGCTCATGAACGCGAGCAACGTCATGGTCGCATCGCGCAGCCAGCAATAACGATAATCCCAGTTACGCTGGCCGCCCAGTTTTTCGGGCAACGATGTGGTGACTGCAGCAACAATGCCGCCCGTAGGCAAATAGGTAAGCGCTTTCAAGGTCAGAAGCGATCGTTTCACCAGGGCTGTCCAGCGGCCAAGGTCGGGACATCGGCTCGAAAACTCGTGCCAGAAGTATTCGGTTTCGGCTAGTGCTGCGGCTACATCGAAGGGATCGGCCACCCGTTCGTGAGATGGCTGGTGTGAAAGCGTAAAGACTTGATGTTCGCCCTCTGTGACCGTAAAGCACGAGGTGGTTTTTTCTCCGTGGCCCTCAAGCGGAGTCGCACAGCGTAACACCAGCAGCTCAGGCCCCGCTACGGCCGTCAATGTTTGAGTATGGTGCGTTTCCACCCAGGGAACCGTGCGCCCGTAATCGAACCGAATAAGCAAGTCCATATCGAAACGCACTACGCCCTTTATTCCCACAACCGTCCTGACGACGCTTGAATGCGTAAAGGTGGAAGGCATAAAGTCGATAAGGGTAGCAACCCCGTCGTCGGTGGTGAAAGTCGTTTCAAGGATCAAGGTATCGTCGCGGTAAACCCGGGTAATGCTGCGCACTGGCGCAGTAGGGGCTATTTTCCAGCGACCATTCTCGGGGGTACCCAGCAAGGCAGCGAAACAGGCACCGGCATCGAAGCGCGGAAAACAAAGCCAGTCGATAGAACCCTCTTTAGACACCAGAGCGGCTGTTCGACAATTTCCAATCAAGGCGTAGTCTTCGATCCGGGTCGTCATAACTATCCATGTAATATGAAGCCGGCGTGGGCAGCTGGGTGTCTAAACAGCTAAATCGGCCGACTGATATCATGATCCTTGATTTAGATCATGCCACGTATTACTGTGTCTTCTAATATAAAGCAGCCGCCTCTGTTATGCCACCCATGCAGCACAGACGCTCTGTTAAAGTAACTTCCAATGAGGCATAAATGAGAACAATACTTATACCGGTAGACGGGTCCGAATCGTCTGCCCGTGCTGTCAAAGCCGCAATCAAAGCAGCCAAAGATTTCGGCGGTGCCAGCCTGCATTTGCTCAATGTCCATCCCCCTATCGTTTCTGGGAATGTCAAACGCTTCTTTTCTCCGGAAGCCATTAATGATTACTATCAGGACGAAGGTCGCAGCGCATTGCTTCCAGCCAAGGCCCTGCTAGACGAAGCCAGCTTGCCCTATACCGAGGAAGTCGCAGTGGGCCACATAGCACCAACCATAGCCGAGTACGCAAAGAAGAAACAATGCGACTTGATCATCATGGGAACGCGGGGGCTGGGCTCAGTTACAGGTCTCGTATTAGGGTCTATCGCCGTCAAGGTTATTAGCCTGGTCGACATACCTGTAGTCCTGATCAAATAGGCATTATCCCGGCATTGGCCTGCTGCACACGGATTCAACCCGGTGCCGGGTTATGCCAACCGCCATAGTCAGCGACAAGTTCATCGGCCTTGCCGGGCCCCCAGGTGCCCGGCCCGTATGGCACAGTTTTATGATGGTCGCGTAAAACGGCATCAAGCACTGTCCAGGCGGCCTCTATCGCTTTTTCACTGGTAAACAGTGCCCTGTCACCGTTCATGGCGTCTGTCAGCAAGCGGCTATATGGCATATCGTCAGTCCCTTCCACATCAAGCAGGAACAGCTCGCGTTGCTCGCCTACGAACTCCTTGCCGAATCGCTTGACCCTTGCCGCCAAGGCTACAGCCGACCGAGGGGACAAGCGAAAACGTATATAGTTTGCACGTTCATTAACGGGGCTAGAGTCGGAAAACAACTGCTGTGGCGGCGCCTTAAGCTGCACCAGCACCTCCGCGGCATCTTCTGCCAGCTGTT
Organism: uncultured beta proteobacterium; assembly: GCA_963706785.1. Classification (GTDB taxonomy): domain Bacteria; phylum Pseudomonadota; class Gammaproteobacteria; order Burkholderiales; family Burkholderiaceae_B; genus Pollutimonas. The sequence goes on along the minus strand of CAVPNJ010000002.1, from coordinate 573,669 downwards.
TACCCGATCGCAAAAACCAGGGCACGCCTGCCCATCGCCACGAGTCAATAAACAAACGCAGGGCACAGTAGGTCTCGACATCCGAGCCAGGATTCACATGGGGTTCCTGCCTATAGCCCTTGTATTGTCCACGCACAAGATCGTCTGCATGGACCTGGCGCATGGCTTGAAAGACCTTCGCTTTTTCAGCATGGACAGCTGCATATCCTTGATAAGCAGGCGGCTCCATTGCAAGCAAGGCGGCGATCTGAAACAAATGGTTCTGGATAACGTCGCGCAAGCATCCAGCACTTTCGTAGAATGACCCGCGATTACCCACTCCAAACGTTTCAGAAAGCGTAATCTGCACACTTTCCACATGGTCTCGATTCCAGATGGGCTCTAGAAATGAATTGGCAAAGCGGAAATAAAGAATGTTCATGATCGCCTCTTTGCCCAGGAAGTGATCGATTCGAAAGATTGCGTCTTCGTGAAAAACCGAGCAGGCTATTGCATTAAGCTGCCTTGCCGACGCGAGGTCCCGGCCAAATGGTTTCTCGACAATTACCCGGGCACCTGTCGCCAGCCCCGAAGCGGACAGGTTCTGGATAACGGTTGAAAACAAGGACGGCGGAATAGCCAGGTAATGAACTGGGTGAACTGCTTCGCCAAGGGCTTGCTTTAAACTGACATAGGTCTGGGGGTCGGTATAGTTGCCACTTACATAGTGGGTAAGTTCAAGCAAACGATCGAACGCGGGCTTGTCGGTAATTTTTCCGGTTTGCCGGATGCTGTCTGCAATTCGTTTGCGCAATTGTGCCCTGGTCAGCTTCGATGAAGCTACGCCTACCACCGGCACCCTAAGCTTACCGTTTTTGACCATGTCATACAGGGCTGGGAATATTTTTTTGTAAGCTAGGTCGCCCGTCATGCCAAACAACACCAAAGCATCTGATTCGACGGGGCTGGCGCCGGTTTGTGTCACGCTATCGTGCCTCCCTTGGGTTTTTCAACGTGGCCGCCAAACTGTTTTCTCATGGCCGACAGAACCCGGTTGGCGTAGTCGGCGTTTCCGCGTGACTCGAATCGGGAGAAAAGTGCAGCACTGAGCACCGGTGTTGGTACCCCCTGATCGATCGCCGCAGCCAAGGCCCAACGCCCTTCTCCGGAATCGGACACATGGCCCGTATAGTTATCCAGCTCGGAATTTCCCTGCAGCGCTTGGGCGGTCAAGTCCAACAGCCATGATCCGATTACGCTGCCGCGCCGCCACAATTCGGTGATTTCGGGCAGGTCGAAGTCGTATTGATAATGTTCAGGATTTCGCAATGGCGTCGTTTCAGCATCGGCGCTGCGACTGTGTTTGCCAATATTGGCCTTGTGCAAAATGTTAAGGCCCTCAGCATACGCAGCCATGATTCCGTACTCGATACCGTTATGCACCATTTTGACAAAATGGCCAGCGCCATGTGATCCGCAATGCAAGTAACCGAGATCTGCAGTGCTTGGTGTTCGTCCATAGGTTATGGGCGCCGTATCGGGACCCGGGGCTAACGCAGCAAAAATGGGCTCAAGATAAACAAAGGTATCGTGCTCTCCCCCTATCATCAAGCAATATCCACGCTCCAGGCCTGCGACCCCGCCGCTGGTGCCGATATCAAGATAGCGGATCCCGTTTTCCTTCAGGGCCAGACCTCGCCGAATATCATCGTGATACGACGAATTACCGCCATCAATTACGATATCGCCCTCATCGAGCAAGGGGGCCAAATCATCCAATACGCTGTCGACAACTGCAGCGGGGACCATTAGCCATATGGCTCTGGGCTGGGGCAGGCTCGCAACCAGGTCTTCAAGCTTCGCGCAGGCAGTGGCGCCCATCTCGGCCAGCGTCTCGGCCGCCGCCGTGTGGCTATCATATACCGCGCACTCGTGCCCTTTTTTCAGTAAGCGCTGCACCATATTGCTGCCCATTCGACCCAAACCCACCATCCCAATCTGCATTACATTTCTCCAAAAGCTGAAACCTTACCCTATAAGATGCTGCTGCATCTTGCTGTCTGGAAGTCTATGGCTTCTTGCCCATCAGGGACGACAATAAATCGACCGGTATAGGGAAGACAAGCGTCGAGCTTTTATCGCCTGCTACCTGTGTCAGGGTTTGTAAATAACGTAGCTGCATCGCCGAGGGTTGCGTTGCGAGTATCTCGGCAGCCTCCATAAGAGATTGCGCCGCCTGTTTTTCGCCCTCGGCGTGAATAACTTTGGCGCGGCGCTCGCGCTCCGCTTCAGCCTGCCGGGCAATGGCTCGAACCATATTCTCGTTCAAGTCTATATGCTTGATCTCGACATTCGTGACCTTGATTCCCCATGAATCCGTTTGTGCATCGAGTATTTGTTGTATATCCAAATTCAGTTTTTCACGTTCTGACAACATTTCATCTAATTCGTGCTTGCCAAGCACCGCGCGCAAAGTGGTCTGCGCCAACTGGCTTGTGGCTTCTAAATAGCGTTCAACCTGGATAATGGCCTTATCGGGAGCAACAACTCGAAAATAAAGAACAGCGTTAACCTTGACCGACACGTTATCGCGCGATATGACATCTTGACTGGGGACGTCCATGGTCACCACACGCAAATCCACGCGAACCATTTGCTGGATCACCGGGATCACAAATATCAAGCCCGGGCCCTTTACCTTGGTAAACCTGCCAAGTGTAAAGATGACTCCGCGCTGATATTCGCGCAAAATTTTGATGGCATTGAACACCACCAAAAACAACACAACCAGAATAACGCCCAAGACAATATTAAAGCTATAGAACATAGTGATCCCCTATGAATATCGGGTGACAGCAGCGGGCCCGCTACGAGTTACCTGCAGAGTCAGCCCGTCCATGGCAACGACACGTATGCGGTCCCCAGGCGACAACGGCTCGTTGCATCGAACCCGCCAGCTTTCACCGTGCACCTCTGCGTAAATTGTGCCGTCGACGACGCTGCTAACAATGCCTTCTATGCCCAGCATTTCTTCGCGGCCGCTAACGACTTTCTGCTTATGCGCACGAGCCGCCATTGTGCCGATCAACATAATAAGAAGCGCGCTGGAAATGGCAAAACCAAATAGAAAAGGAATCGACAAGTCGAACTCTGGTATGCCTGTGTCCGTGAGAAACAGCCCGCCAAGTACAAAAGCGATGATGCCCCCTATACCCAGCATGCCGAAACTAGGCAGGAATGCTTCGGCGATCATCATCCCGGTACCCGCCGCCATCAGCGCTACACCCGCCCAATTGACGGGTAGCAGTTGGAAAGCATATAGACCCAATAGCAGGCAAATCAGCCCCGCCACACCCGGCAAAGCAATCCCGGGGCTCGTCAGTTCAAAAAATAGGCCATAGATGCCGATCATCATCAGCACTAATGCCACCTGTGGGTTCGCCAACAAGGCGAGAATCTGAGTACGCCAATCCGGCACAATCTGGACGATTTCTGGGTTAGCGGTATTCAGGCGCACCGTAGTGCCGTTGTCCAGCCGAATCGATTTTCCATTCAGTTTCGATAGCAGTTCATCAACATTCACCGCTATGACATCGATCGCACCCGCATTTAAGGCCTCCTGAGCGGACAGACTCCTGGCTTCCAGCACCGCTTTCTCGGCAAATTCTGCGTTTCGTCCCCGCAATTGGGCCAAGCTGCGGATATACGCGGCTGCGTCATTGGTGACCTTTTGAGTCATGGTGTCGCCAGCTGCTTTCTTGTCCGATTCCGGCTCTGACTTTCCCGATGAGTCTCGCATTCCGATCGAAACAGGCGATGCAGCGCCCAGATTACTGGCCGGAGTCATGGCGGCTATGTGGCTGGCATACAGAATGAATGTCCCGGCACTGGCTGCGCGCGCCCCTCCCGGGCTCACAAAGGTAGCAACCGGAACTGGCGATGCCAATATTTGCCTGATAATTGAACGCATTGAGGTGTCGAGGCCACCTGGCGTGTCTAGCTGGATGACGGCCAGCACGGCGTTCTGTTCTGCGGCCTGTTTGAGACTTCGGTTCAGGAAGTCAGAAGTCGCCGGGCTGATGATGCCATCGACTTGCACCACGACGACTTTGGATGTTGCTGCGGTCGCCGAATTGAAGAATTGCGCTAAACAACATAAAAAGCCCAGAAGTACGCTGCAAGCGAACCATCCTGCTTTCGTCATGACGCCCTCCTTTAACGGAACGCCCCCGTAACAACGCCCGAGTTTGCCTTTAAGCGGATGCGCGCACAGGCGACACCGGAGTCAACTTTTCAAAGGCCGGCCAAGCCAGGCTGCACTTGAGTTTAGTATAGGCTCTTTATTTCCTCTGCTAAGACCAGGGCATGATTATGTTCGGGATCTTTAGCTGCGTAAATCAGGGTGATGGGCTGCCCTTGAGCCGCTTTGATCATTTCTTTCATGCGCCGCTTCTGTTCCGGCGTGCTAAGTTCGGCCCGATAGCTCGCGCGAAATTTCTCCCAGTTCTCTGCCTTGTGCCCGAACCATTTGCGCAATGGCGGACTCGGAGCAAGGTCTTTGTTCCATTCGTGAAACTTTAAATCGTGCTTTGCTAACCCACGCGGCCACAGCCTATCGATGAAAACCCGGTATCCATCGCCTGTAGCGGCTTTCTCGTAGGCACGCTTGATACGTACATCCCCCGGCCTGGTTTCAGCATGTGAAGTCATGGCAAATCTCCGCGCTTGTTTTAAGGGCTCGCGTGCCCCGGGTGAGCTATGCGGGATGGGTCATATCGATCGGAACAATCCAAGCGTCATATTCCTCGGCGGTGACGTACCCCAGACCCAGGGCCGCAGTACGCAAGCTGGATTGTTCTTTCTGAGCTTTTTTTGCAATGGCGGCTGCCTTGTCATAACCGATATGGCGATTCAGGGCGGTGACCAGCATCAGGTTCTTTTCAAGATTCTCCTGGATACGGGAGACATTAGGCTCTATCCCTGCAGCGCAATGGTCGTTAAATGCCAAGCACGCATCGCTTAGCAATTCAATACTCTCGAGCACATTGTGAACCATTACGGGCTTATAGACATTCAGCTGAAAGTTGCCTTGTGTACCGGCAAATGCAGTAGCGGCATCGTTACCGAACACCTGCACACATACCATGGTCAGTGCTTCGCATTGGGTTGGATTCACCTTACCGGGCATGATTGAGGAGCCCGGCTCGTTATCGGGTATGGACAACTCGCCGATCCCGCAACGTGGCCCGCTGGCCAGCCACCTGACGTCATTGGCCATTTTCATTAACGCGCCGGCCAGCGTGCGCAGCGAGGCGGATAAATTTACAAGCGCATCATGAGCAGATAATGCAAAGAATTTGTTTTCAGCCGATCTGAACGGCAATCCGGTAATTTGGGCAATACGTGCCGCAGCGATTTCGCCGAAGCGGGGATGTGAATTCAAGCCAGTACCCACGGCCGTGCCGCCAATGGCAAGGTCGTATATTCCAGGCAAGTCCGCTTGAATCCCATCCAGTGCAAAGTCAATCTGGGCCACCCAGGAACCTATTTCCTGACCCAAGGTAATAGGAGTAGCGTCCTGCAAATGAGTTCGGCCGGTTTTCACGACGTCGGCATATCTTTCGGCTTTATCTGCCAAGGTAATCCGCAATTGGCCGACCGAAGGAAAAAGCTTTTGCGAAAGCTGCTGTGCCACGGCGATGTGCATTGCCGTAGGAAAGGTGTCATTGGAGGATTGGCTCCGATTGACATGATCGTTAGGATGTACTGGCGTCTTGCTGCCGAGCGTGCCACCGGCGAGCTCGATGGCCCGATTGGCAATCACTTCGTTCGCATTCATGTTTGATTGAGTGCCAGAGCCGGTCTGAAAAACCACTAGAGGAAACTCATCGTTTAACTTGCCGTCTATCACTTCGTCGGCCGCTTCAGCGATAAGAAGGGTGATATTGTCGGACAGTTCGTCAAGTTCGCTATTTGCCAGCGCAGCGGCTTTCTTTAAAATGCCCAGGGCACTGATAATGGGCGGCTGCCACTTGAAACGCGAAACTCCGATAGGAAAGTTCTGGATCGAACGCTGTGTTTGCGCACCCCAATAGTGCGAGGCAGGAACATCGATTTCGCCCATGGAATCAGACTCGGTGCGGGTCTCTACCATAAATCACTCCTTAAGCGTGTTTCGTGAAAAGCAACTGTCTGAGGCCCCAGCACTACTATACGCTCGTCGGTACCGGCGGGCATAGTCGCTAAAAACGTGACGACCATACCTTGGCGACGTCTAGCATGCGATTCGCAAAACCCCACTCGTTATCAAACCACACAAACAGATTGGCGAAACCATCTCCGTTTGTGCGCGTCTGGCTGCCATCAATAATGGCGGAATGCGGATTGTGATTGAAGTCTACCGAGGCATGAGGATTATTTGAATAGGCGAGTAAGCCGGGATAGCGATTGGTGGACTCGATCAATAATGCATTCAGTTCTTGCACAGCGACATCCTGCCCAAGCTTGACCATAAGATCGATGGCTGAAACGTTCAGTATGGGCACTCGTATGGCTTTAGCCTGAATCTTTCCTGCCAGTTCGGGCATCAGCCGTTCCACCCCTTGAGCCAACCCCGTGGCCACGGGGACAATTGACTGCATCGCCGACCGGGTCCGCCGTAAATCGGCGTGATGGTAGCCGTCAATAAGGGGTTGGTCGTTCATGACCGAATGAAGGGTAGTCAGAAAGGCATGTTCAATGCCATAGGCCTCATGCAGGGCTGTCAATACCGGAATGATGGCATTGGTTGTGCATGACGCGTTCGAGACAATTATTTCCTGGCCCGAAAGCGCCTCATCGTTAATGCCGAACACGACAGTGAAATCGACATCTTGCGCGCTGTTGCCCGGCTGCGAAACAAGAACCCTTGGGCAGCCGGCAAGAATGAATCGCTGGATATCTTCCCGAGCACTATATTGTCCTGAACATTCAAGCAATATGTCGAGGTCCAGGCTGGCCCAGTCGACATCTTCGGGATTTCGCGCGTGGCTGACTTGAATTTCTTTGCCATTGACAAGCAGACAATCGGCGCCCTGCTCGACCTTACCGGGAAAAATTCCATGGGTAGAATCGAATTGCGATAAGTAGGCCATGGTCGCAAGATCGGCAGGTTCGTTGATGGCTACAATTTGGAAATAGTCCTTTAGGGGCGACTCGTAGAGGGCCCGCAAGACACAGCGGCCGATGCGGCCATAGCCGTTAATGGCAAGACGAATCGGACGGCTCATGTAACGCACTCAATCTGAAAGTGAAATCATCCATAACTGTACTACGTTATATGATGCCGGCCGCCTTATAAGGTGTCTACATAGTCGGCATGTTGAACTCGTTGCCCTTGCTGATATTTTCAGGCCATCGCTGCATAATGGATTTCTGCCTGGTGTAAAAGCGTACGCCCTCTTCCCCATACGAATGCATATCGCCAAACAAGCTACGCTTCCAGCCTCCGAACCCGTGCCAGGACATCGGAACCGGTATAGGCACGTTTACCCCTACCATACCAACCTGTATCCGGCGCGCAAATTCGCGCGCTGTGTGTCCGTCGCTGGTAAAGCACGATACGCCATTACCGAATTCATGGCGATTGACCAAATCGACCGCAGAACCCAGATTATCGACATGCATGCATACCAGAACCGGACCAAAGATCTCCTCTTTGTAAATCGTCATGTCGGGAGAAACCTTGTCAAAAAGAGTTCCGCCTATGAAGTAGCCATTCTCATGCCCACCGACTTTATAACCGCGGCCATCTACCAGTAGTTCCGCGCCCTGCTCTACGCCATTGGCAATATAGTTCTCGATGCGCGTTAACGCTTCTTTGGTCACCACCGGTCCCATTTCCGCGTCCAGATTCATGCCGTCTTTGATTTTCAACGCCCGGGTGCGCTGTTCCAGCAAGGGTATGATCTTTTTGCCGACGTCACCCACCAGCACCGCGACTGAAATCGCCATGCACCGCTCCCCGGCCGAACCGTAAGCAGCCCCCACCAGCGCGTCTACCGTACGTTCGATATCGGCATCCGGCATGATGATCATATGGTTCTTCGCACCACCCAAGGCTTGGACGCGCTTGCCAAAATGTGCGCCGCGCTCGTATATGTACTGAGCGATCGGGGTCGATCCGACAAAGCTCAGGGCGGCGACGCCGGGATGCTCAAGCAATCTGTCCACCACGACTTTGTCGCCCTGCACTACGTTGAAAACGCCATCGGGCAGGCCAGCCTGCTTGAACAACTGCGCCATAAAGATAGATACGCTCGGATCACGCTCGCTGGGCTTCAAAATAAAGCTGTTGCCAGCGGCAATGGCAACGGGAAACATCCAGCATGGCACCATGCAGGGAAAGTTGAATGGTGTAATACCTGCCACAACGCCTAATGGCTGACGTAGGGTCCAGTTGTCGATGCCGTTAGCGACCTGCTCGGTATAGTCGCCTTTTAGCAATGAGGGAATTCCGCAGGCAAACTCGATAATATCAATACCACGAGCAACTTCGCCTTGCGCATCGGTAAAAACCTTTCCATGCTCGGCGGTAATCATTGCTGCGAGAGTATCGCTGTTCTCATTCATTAAGCGCAAGAACTGGTTCATGATACGTGCGCGGCGTATTGGTGCCGTGTCAGCCCAGGCTATGGACGCGGCCGTGGCCGCTGCGACCGCGGCGTCCACGTCTTGTTCGTTCGACAGAACAACTTGTCGCGCTACCTGGCCGATGGACGGATTGAATACATCTTGGCGGCGTTTCCCGCTGGAAGGGACGACCACGCCGTTGATAAAGTTGGCGACATCTGCGTTGTCAATATAAGCAGGCTGTGGATTGCCTACGCTTTCAGAGGCGTTAGCGCTGTACTGATCTTTCATCATTATCTCTTTTATGTGGAGGTGAACGAAAAAAGTATAGGCAGTCAGGCGGTCCCCTACAAGAAGAGAACGCTGGATACATTGTTTAATTTAATAGACAATCTGGTTTTAGATAAGGAAAGATCGCCATGCAGGATTACAAGAAAGAAATGATGTGGTCGCATATTTTCTGGCTTGGAATGCTCGGCGACAGCGGTAGCTATACTGCCGCAGCACGGCGGCTTGGCGTCAGCAAAGGAGCGGTAAGCCTGCGCATCGCTGAACTTGAACATGTTTGCGGAGTAGCTTTGGTCCAGCGCACAACCCGCAGTGTGCGGCTTACCGAAGCTGGCCGAACGCTGGTTGAGACCACACGTCACGCCTTTACCGCCATTGAACACGGCTTCGAAAGCATACGCGATTTGTCCGAAGTTCCCCGTGGGGCCGTCCGCGTGACCGCTCCTGTCGCGTTGGGACGCCAGAAGATCATTCCCTTGATCGGCAAGTTTCTGCTTGAATGCCCCGATGTCCGAATCGAAATCGAGCTATCGGATCACTTGAGCTCGCTGGCTCAAGAGGGATTCGACCTGGCAATTCGGCATACCAGCAACGTCCCCGAAACCCATGTTGCCTGGATGCTTCGCCCCTCCCGCACGCTACTGGTTGCGACACCGTCCTATCTTGAAGAACACGGTACTCCCCGATCCCCAGACGAACTGGCCCTACATAATTGCCTTTATTACTTGCGCTCGGGGGCGGCGCCAGCGTGGAGCTTTGCACCGATCAAGCGTGAAAGTGAACGATATAGCGTTGCCATCAAAGGAAACTTCTGTGCTAACAATAGCGAGGCGTTGCGCGAGCTGGTCATGGCCGATCAAGGAATAGCATTGCTGCCCGACTTCTCGTCGCAGGATGATGTGGACGCTGGACGCTTGTGCCAGCTGTTGTCCAACTGGACACCGGTAGGGGTGTTTGGCAACGCCATATACGCTATTCGCCCATACAGCGCCTATGTACCACGATCGGTCAGGGCCTTTGTCGACTACCTGAAGGCGCAGCTTAAGCTTAAAACGTGATCGAGAACCCGCCATCAACCACGAGAATATGGCCATTCACATAAGAGGCGGACGGCGACGCCAGGAAAACCGCGGCTCCGGAGATTTCATCTGGTCTGGCCCAACGCCCCAAGGGATTTCGCCCTATGACAATAGGACCTTTGATGGGATCGCTCGCCAGCGCAGCGTTTGTTTCAGTGGCGAACGTTCCCGGCGCGATGCCATTACTGGTAATGCCACGGGGGCCATACTCGACCGCTAGGGCCCGTATCATGCCGCTCAAGCCTTGCTTGGCTATAGGATAAATAGCATCGCCCGGCCTGGCGAGTTCTCCCGCTATGGACGTAATGGCGATCAGTCGTCCCTTTGTTTCCGCGCGGATCATTGCGCGGGCGGCCAACTTCGACATCTGTACCGCTGCTATCAAATCTACGTTGATTAATTCCAGGATATCGTCCAGGGTTGCTTCGGCTAACGTTTTACGTATGCGTATTCCAACATTATTGACAAGAATATCCGGCGTGCCCACGTCGTGGCATAGCCTCTCGAATGCCGCCTCCTGTTCTTCAAGGCGGCTTATATCTTGCACATAAGAATGCGCGCTGTATCCCTGACTCTCTAGCCTTTTCACTGCTCCAGAACTGCGGTCCGGATCCCGTCCATTGATTATCACCCGGGCTCCGCTAGCGGCGTAAGCCTGCGCGATCATCCACCCCAAGCCCTGGGTAGAACCGGTAATGAGTGCCAGTTTTCCCTTCAGCGAAAAATCGGGTGCAGCATATGAACTCATGGATAATCGGCTTCTATCAATGACGTGGTTAATGGATTCACTGGCCTGCCGGCGAGCCATAAACGACAACAATCGCCGGCACGTTGGCGCAGATACTCAGGCGTACGCTCGTAAGCTTGCTGAAGTGTCAAAGGACCTGGAACCAGGCTGAATGCCGCTGTGATTCCCGCTTTATACAAGGCCTGATATCCGTCGCCCAGCGACCCCACAAGAGCGATAACCGGGATCCCGTCTCGAGCGGCACAGCGAGCGACTCCGGCCGGTGTCTTACCCAACAAGGTTTGCGCATCCATGCGGCCTTCGCCAGTAAATACCAGTTCGGCGCCTTTCATGGCGTCAGCCAGCCCGGACAGTTCGGCGATAAGGTCAACGCCCGGGCGGAAACTGGCATTCATGCAGGTTTTAACTGCAAACCCCAGCCCCCCGGCGGCCCCCATACCTGGCGTCTCTTGTTCATCTTTATGCAATTGGTCTATGCAGACCTGCGCAAAATGTGCAAGCGCGGCATCTAAAAGATTCACGTCCTGCGATGTTGCGCCTTTTTGCGGGCCAAAGATAGCCGAGGCTCCACGAGGCCCACACAACGGATTATCGACATCGACGGCAATTTCAAATTGAACGTCGTTCAAGCGGGCATCAAGACCGTCCAGCGATATATGTGCCAAACGCGCGAGGGCCGCCCCACCTAAAGGGAGCTCGTTACCTTCAGCATCGCGCAAGCTGGCCCCGAGCGCCTGGATAAGGCCTGCTCCTGCGTCATTGGTGGCGCTACCGCCCAAGCCTAGTACGATGTGCTTGGCGCCCGCGTCCATGGCCTGGGAAATCAGTTGTCCTACTCCATAGCTCGTGGCCTGTAGCGGCATTCGCAGATCTGGGGGAATCTGTTCTAGTCCGGCTGCCTCAGCTATCTCTATGAAGGCCTTGCCATCGCCCAACCACGCCCAACTTGCTTCGCACACCTGATTATTGGCATTTTGCACACGTGCCAGGCGTCGCTCGCCACTGGTAGCGGCCAGCACCGCATCGAGCGAGCCTTCACCGCCATCGGCCATCGGGACACACACAATATCGGCATCTGGCATTACGTCGCGAACTCCGCACGCTATTGCATCAGCAACATCCGAGGCGCTGAGGCTTTCTTTGAAAGAATCAGGGGCGATCACAATACGCATAGTTTAAGAACCTTGAAGTACGGGAAATACAGAAAGATATGGAGGATGTCGAAGGGGCTTTTTTAAAAGCTAGTTATGCCGCGCTCTGGGCCGGAACGACATTGCAAGGTGAACCGCTGTAAAAGGCTTCGATATTGTCGATCAACTGATCGGCCAGCCTTTGCACGGCTTCATCACTGGCCCAGGCCACGTGTGGTGTCAAGATAAAGTTGGGCATTCCCAGAAGCTGCATCAATGGATGATTATTCTCGGGCGGCTCGGGTGTAGTCACATCGAAGCCGGCGCCGCCTATCTGGCCCGACTGCAAAGCCTGTACCAACGCTGCTTCATTCACCAGTCCGCCCCTGGCGGTATTAATCACTATTGGTCTGCGCTTCATTAAGGCGAACTCTTCAGCATTAATCAAATCGCGAGTTTGCTCATTCAGCGGGCAATGCATAGTAATGACATCGCTTGTGGCCAGCACTTGCTCAAACGGGGTATAGCCGTCTTCTGGATGGGCTTTGCCCTTGCGGCCGGCAAATATCACCTTCATTCCCAGGGCGCGGCCGATTGCCCCCACCGCCTGGCCCAAAGTACCCCGGCCGAAAATGCCCAAGGTCGAACCGGCTAAATCCTTGATCGGAAAATCAAAGTAGCAAAACTGCTGCGCGTCGTACCAGCGTCCAGCCTTGACGGATTCCCGGTACGCCACAATGCTGCGGCGCAGGGCGAAAATAAGAGCGAATACATGCTCCGGCACCGTGGAAATTGCATATCCGCGTATATTCGAGACAACGATCCCTTTTCTTTCACACGCTGACAAATCGACGTTGTCGGTGCCGGTCGCGGCCACGGCCACCATTTTCAGATTAGCGGCATGTTCGAGTGCTTCTTGCCGCAGTGGCACTTTATTGGTGATAACTATATCGGCGTCGGCAATGCGCTCTGCGACTTGATCCCCGCTTGTACGACCGTACACTTTCAACTCGTGTTCGAACGAAAGGGAACGCAAAGTCGTTTGTGAAGAAATGGTCTCGCGATCCAGAAATACCACTTGCAACGGGCGTGCAGCCATAAGACATCCTTAAAATACTATGGGGATTCAACGGAACGATCTATCCGATATAGTAATAGGATTTCTTGCCCGCGAACGAGTAGTCTAGCGCGGTCTGCCCTAAAGGATTTTCACTTATGTTGATAGACCGATTGTCCCGCTACTTTCCAAGCCCCTTGCACCTTATCAACCCTAGCGCAAGCGCAAGCAAACCGCCCAAAATATATCCGGTCAACGACTTCTTTCGTAACCCGGACCGCGGCTTTTTCCGGCTGTCTGACGACGGCGCCATGTTAGGGTTCATGGAACCGGCCAGCATCAACGGACAAGCGGCGCGCATGAACATTTTCGTGCAAGCATTGGACGGCAGCACCCCTGTTGGACAGGCCAAGCGCCTTACCGAAGAAACAGAAAGGGATATCAGCCAGTTCTTTTGGAAGGGTTCAAATACCGTCATCTATGAAAAAGATTTCAAGGGCGACGAAAATTTCCATGTCCTGACAGTGAATTCGGCAACCGGTCAGCTTACGGATCTGACTCCATTTCCAGGTGTACGGGCCAGTATCGAAGACGATCTACCCGATGATCCTGACCATATCCTCGTGAGTCATAATCAACGCAACCCTGAAGTTTTCGACGTCTACCGGGCCAACATTCATACCGGAGACTTGACCCTGGTAGCCAAAAATCCAGGGAATATCGTGGGTTGGCAAACCGACCACCAAGGCCGGGTGCGTGCCGCCATAGCCAGCGACGGACTGCACAGCACGCTGTTATTTCGCAATACCGAGAACGATGACTTTCGTCCCATTATCACCACCGATTTTCGTACGGTGGTCAGCCCGGAATTCTTCACCTTCGATAACGAATCTATCTATGCCTTAAGCAATCGAGGGCGCGACTGCCTGGCCCTTGTCATCATTGATCCTTACGAACCCGATGTCGAACAGCTTGTGTTTGATGTCGATGGCATAGATTTGGACGGTGCAGGATACTCACGCTTGCGTAAGGTGTTGACCGTAGCATTATTCCAGACCGAGAAGCCGAAGTACCATTTTTTTGATAAGGTTAGCGCTGATCGTTTCGCAGGCTTGCGCGAAAAGCTGCCGGGCTACGAAATTTCCCTGCAAAGCCAGACGCGTGACGAAACTAAGTACATCGTAGCTGCCTACAACGACCGTACACCAGGCAGCCGGTATATATACGATGCCATCAATAGCACGCTGGATAAGCTGGCCGACATAAATCCGGCGCTGGCGGAAGATGACATGGCCCCCGTGCAACCGATTCAATATCAATCTCGCGACGGGTTGACCATACATGGTTATCTTACGCTACCCCGGGGGCGAAGCTCGGTAAACCTGCCATGTATCGTGAACCCTCACGGCGGGCCCTGGCTTAGAGATAGTTGGGGTTTCAATTCTGAGGCGCAATTTCTAGCTAACCGAGGCTATTGTGTTCTGCAAATGAACTTCCGCGGCTCTACCGGCTATGGTAGAAAATTTTGGGAGGCAAGCTTCGGTCAGTGGGGCCTGAATATGCAAAACGACATTACCGACGGAGTTCAATGGCTGATTGAACAAGGCATCGCCGATCCTGAACGTATTGCCATATACGGCGGAAGCTACGGCGGTTATGCTGCATTGGCCGGCATTACTTACACCCCTGATCTATACGCGGCCGCGGTAGATTATGTGGGGGTTTCCAATTTGCTTACGTTTATGAACACGATTCCCCCGTACTGGAAGCCTCTGCTCACCAAGATGTACACCATGGTGGGCGACCCGGCGGCCGACCACGATAGGCTTGTCGCTGCCTCCCCAGCTTTGCATGCCGATAGAATAAAAGCCCCGCTATTTATCGCCCAAGGGGCGAACGACCCTCGCGTCAACAAAGCCGAAAGCGATCAAATGGTCGCCGCCCTTCGATCGCGTGGCGTCGACGTAGAATATTTAGTTAAAGACGACGAGGGGCACGGATTTCATAACGACGAGAATAAACTTGAATTCTACGAGCGTACCGAAGCTTTCCTCAGCCAGCATCTTCAACCTTGAGGCTTTGCTTTTATCAGTATATGCATCAAGATTCCACACGTCATATTTACGGAGAGATCAACAATGAAGTTATATTATTTGCCCGGCGCATGCCCGCTAGCTTCGCATATTGTGCTGGAATGGACAGCGACACCTTACGAACTGCAGCAGGTCAGTCGTACCGAGCTCAAAGAACCGCCCTTCCTGGCATTGAACCCATTGGGTGCCGTGCCGGTTCTTACTGACGGCGATCTTACCCTTACACAGAGCGCTGCGATTCTCGAATATCTAGCGGAAATACACCCGGAGGCTAAGTTATTACCTGACACACCACGCGAACGGGCTGAAGTTCGCCGTTGGCTAGGCTTCTGCAATGCCGATCTACATCGCACTTTTGGAATGTTATTCAGCGTCGGGTACTACACTGAAAATGCCGAATTCCAGCAATCGCTGATCTCTAAAACAGCAGAGAAACTGGTGCAAATGTTCGCTATCGTTGACAAGCAACTTGAGGGCAAAGAATGGATTGCGGGAACGCGCTCTATCGTCGATCCTTACTTGTATACGCTATTGCGCTGGGCTAAGGCCAAGAAGCTCGACATTGCTTCGATGAAAAACTTGAACGCGTTTTACGCCCGTATGGATGCGGATCAGGGGGTTCAAGCGGCAGTCAAGGCACAAGGCCTTTCCTAAGCCTGCCTGAAAACCAGCCTGGATATATTCGCCTGTAACAAAAAAAGACCACCTGCTCATTCTGGTGGTCTTTTTTGCTACGAGGGCTTCAAACCTTTATTGGCTCATGCTCCAAGATAAGCCTTACGCACCTGATCGTTGATCAGCAGATTGGCTCCAGTATCAGCCAGGACAACCTTGCCGGTTTCCAGCACATATCCGCGGTCGGCCACCTGCAGCGCCTTGTTGGCGTTCTGCTCGACCAGAAACACCGTGACACCCTGCTCGCGGATTGTCCGGATAATTTCGAAGATCTGCGCAATGATAAGCGGAGCCAGACCCAGCGTTGGCTCATCGAGCAACAGCAGTTTGGGCTTGGTCATCAACGCGCGGCCAATAGCCAGCATTTGCTGCTCGCCGCCCGACATAGTGCCGGCGCGCTGGTTTGAGCGTTCTTTAAGACGTGGGAACAACGAATAGACATGATCGAGCGCCTCATCGATTTCCCGTGCGCCTAAGAAAAAACCGCCCATCTTCAGATTTTCGACCACGGTAAGTTCGGGAAAGACACGACGGCCTTCCGGGGAAATGGCGATTCCCCGGCGCATGATGGTGTGCGTGGCTGCGTGGGTAATGTCCTCACCCTCGAACGAGACAGTTCCATTACGAGCACGCGGCGACCCGCAGACGGTCATAAGCAACGTCGTTTTGCCTGCGCCGTTGGCGCCGATCAGCGTAACGATTTCGCCTTTGTTGACCTCGACCGAAACATCATTAAGCGCTTGAATGGCACCGTAGAAGGTGTGTATGTTTTCGAGCTTAAGCACTTATTCTTCCCCCAGATAAGCTTTGATGACGCGAGGGTCGACACGCACTTCGCCCGGCAGCCCAGTGGTGATGGGTTTGCCGTGCTCCATAACCAAAATGCGATCGGAAACCCCCATGACCAGGCTCATATCGTGCTCGATCAGCAGTACTGCGACGTCGAATTCCTTTCGCAACTGATCGATTAGCTGTTGCAGATCGCGCTTTTCCTGGGGGTTAAGGCCAGCGGCGGGTTCGTCCAGCATCAGCAGGCGCGGCTTGGTGATCATGCAGCGTGCAATCTCCAGACGGCGCTGATGACCGTAGGCCAGGTTGCCCGCTTCGCGGTTGGCAAACTGGCGGATACCCATGAAGTCCAGCCACTCGGCAGCGCGCTGCAGTGCTTCCTGCTCCGACTTTCGGTAGGACGGAACCTTGAACAGGCCTTGCAACAAACCGGTCTCGATATGGGTGTGCTGAGCCACCAGCAAGTTTTCGAGAACTGTCAGATTCTTGAATAGCCGTACGTTCTGAAAGGTGCGCACCAGGCCGTGTCGGGCCACCTTATGACTGGGCATGCCGTCGATCGGCTTGCCGTCCATGATGATGCCGCCGGTCGATCGGCTTATAAAAGCCGCCGACGCAGTTGAATACCGTCGTCTTGCCGGCGCCGTTGGGGCCGATGATGGCGAAGACTTCATCGCGCTTCACATCGAACGCAACGTTAGTCGACCGCCAGCAAGCCCGCCAAAACGCATTGTAAGCCCGGATACGTTCAGCAATACGTCGCTCATGCCTTCAGCTCCACCTGAGGACGTTTCACGGGCAACAACCCCTGCGGGCGCCACATCATCATCAACACCATCACCAACCCGAAGATCAGCATTCGGTATTGGGCGAATTCGCGCGCAATTTCGGGCACCACTGTCAAAACGATGGCAGCCAGAATCACGCCCACCTGCGAGCCCATTCCGCCCAGCACCACAATCGCGAGGATCAGCGCCGACTCGATGAAGGTGAACGACTCGGGGTTGACCAGGCCCTGGCGGGCGGCGAAAAACGCGCCGCCGAAGCCGGCGAACATGGCCCCCATCGTGAAGGCCGACAGCTTGATGCGGGTCGGATTCAGCCCCAGCGAACGGCAAGCGATTTCATCTTCGCGCAAGGCCTCCCAGGCGCGGCCGATCGGCATGCGGATCACAGCGATTGGAGACATACAAGGTCACCAACGCCAGGCACAGCGCCATCAGGTACAGATAGATAATCACGTCCTGGTTGGAAAATTCCCAGCCCGACCAATTCGTGAAAGGTCGTCTCGCCTTCCGGTGCGCGCGCGAGTCATAGGGAAGCCGAACACCGTGGGCTTGGGTATGCCTGAAATACCGTCCGGGCCGCCGTCAGAACGGATCAGATTGATCAGCAACAGTCGGATGATTTCGCCGAAGCCCAGAGTGACGATGGCCAGATAGTCGCCGCGCAGACGCAACACCGGAAAGCCCAGCACGAAGCCGAACAATGCCGCCATGGCGCCGGCCAACGGCAGCGCCTGCCAAAAGCCCCAGCCGGCCCAGTGATACAGCAAGGCGTAGGTGTAGGCGCCCACGGCGTAAAAGCCGACAAACCCGAGATCCAGCAGACCAGCAAAACCCACCACGATATTCAGGCCCAGGCCCAGCATCACGTAGATAAGCACCAGCGTAGCAATGTCGACCGTGCGCGCGGCCGGCAGAAGAATGGCCAGACCAAGGCGATGGCGATCAGCACGAAAATAAGGCCACGGCGCGCCTTAGCGGCAGTGAGGACAGGTAGGCGCGACGCTTTAGCTCGTTGGCCGGCAAACATGCGAGCGAACAGCGGCCTGATCATCTGAAACACGAACACCATGGCCATGCCGCCAACAGATCATGTCCCATTCGGGCTCGAGATGGTGTGAGCTGCCCACGACGGACCATTTGAAAGCCAAAGATGGGCGCGACGATCACGCCCGCCAGAAAGGCCGCGATCAAGGCGTTTTTGATGTGGTTGCCCATTACACTTTTTCCACTTCAGGTTTGCCCAGCAGGCCGGTGGGGCGGAACAGCAAAATCAATACCAGCAAGCCGAACGCGACGATGTCCTTGTACTGCGATGAAATATAGGCAGCCGCAAACGTTTCTGCCAGGCCAAGCAGCACGCCGCCCAGCATCGCGCCAGGAATGCTGCCGATGCCACCCAGCACCGCGGCCGTGAAGGCCTTGATGCCGGCGAGAAACCCGATGAAAGGATTGAGCTTGCCAATGGCCAGGGCGATCAGCACGCCACCCACGGCCGCCAGCATGGCGCCGATCATAAAGGTGAACGAGATCATCGCGGTTGGTGTCGATGCCCAGCAGATTCGCCATGTGCAAGTCTTGCGAGCATGCGCGCGAGGCGCGGCCCAGGCGGGAATACTTGATGAACAACGTCAGCGCGATCATAAGCAACACCGTGACCACGATGATCATGATGCGCGAATACGGCAGCCGTAACGACGAAGTCGGTTCCCAGCTGGAACTGAACAGAGCCGGTTACCAAAGCGGGCACGGCCATATCGCGTGCGCCTTGGCCAATGGCGACCCAGTTCTGCAGGAAGATCGACATACCGATGGCCGAAATCAGCGGCACCAAGCCGCGGTCCGCCGCGCAGCGGCGCATACGCCACTTTCTCGGTTGCGTAGCCGTAGACACCGGTCACGAGCATGGCCACAACCAGCATGACGCAGAATGACTAACGGCAACGGCAAACCGCTGTTAACGCCGATGGCCGATAAGCGTGACCAGGCCGACATAGGCGCCGATCATATAAATTTCGCCGTGGGCGAAATTGATCATGCCGATGATGCCGTAGACCATCGTGTAGCCGATGGCGATCAGCGCATAGATCGCGCCCAGCGACAAACCGTTGAAGAATTGCTGGGTAAGTTGGGGTATGAGCTCAGACATAAACCAGATGTTCCGGTGGAGGACCAGCCTGGCAATGCACACAACCTGGACCGTGACAGAAAGAAAAGTGCCCTACGCGATAACGGCAGAGCACCAGGACGGAGAGGCTAGCAATGCGGTCAATTGCTCGGTCTTCGCCGTCCTTGTCCCATTTGAAGACGGCGAATTCGAAGTTCTTCAGGTCGCCCTTGGCATCGTATTCGACCTTGCCAATGGCGGTATTGAACGTGTTGCTGTGCATGTAGTCGGCAACCTTGGTGGGATCTTCGCCCACGGCATCGATACTGTCGGCGAGAATTTGCACAGCAGCATAAGCCGTAAGCGTGAAGGCGCCGTCCGGGCTGCGCTTGTGATTCTTGAAGTGTCTCAAGAACCTTTCGTTGCCGGGCAGCTTGGTGAAGTCAGCCGGCAACGTCACCAGCAAACCGTCGATGGCCGGGCCGGCAATCGCGACCAGATCTTTGTTGGCCACGCCTTCCGGACCCATGAACTGACGTTTCAGGCCTTGTTCGCGCGCCTGACGCAGCAGCAAGCCGAGTTCGGCGTGGTAGCCGCCAAAATAAACCAGGTCGGGATTGAGCGACTTCAGCTTGGTGATGACGGCCGAGTAGTCGCTGTCGCCTACGTTGATGCCCTTCATACAGCGCCACATTGACGTTCTGTTTGGCCAAGGCTATCGCGGACCTGTGTGGCCACGCCTGAACCGTAGGTCTGCTTGTCGTGCAGGATGGCGACTTTCTTGGGCTTGAGCTGTTGCGCAATGTAGCTGCGCTGCAAACGGACCTTGCTGGTCGTCGCGGCCGATCGTGCGGAAGAAATAATGCGGCTTGATCGTGTCGGTGACCAGCGGCGACGTTGCGCCCGGGGTGATGGCGACGATGCCCTCTTGCTCGTAGACGTTCACGGCAGGCAATCGTCGTGCCAGAGCATGCATGGGCGACGGCGAACTTGGCGCCCGAGTTGATGACGCGGTTGGCGGCAGGCACGGCCTGCTTGGGTTCGCAACCGTCGTCGATAAGTAACGGTTCGAGCTTTTGACCCTTGACGCCGCCAGCGGCATTGATGGCATCGATGGCGGTAAGGGCACCCGCCTGGATTTGATCGCCGTATTGAGTGGCGGGCCCGGTCATGGGCTGCGGAATGCCGATTTTCGATATTTGCGGCGGCATAAACATTGCCAGCGAAAGTCATCGTGCTGACGGCCACTACCAATGGTGAGACTCGTCTTAGAACTTCATGCCTGTGTATCTCCCGGTGAAGCCCAGCGGAACCACCCTATTACGGCTTAGGCGATACGTACGTTACGGTGAGCCATGATGTTGAGTTTCCGCCTCTAACGGCTACCGTATTCTGACGATACTGTAAGTCGCTGTCACTACGGATAAGCCCTTATCAAGGCGCCATGCCGCTAACGCATCACCCGACCGCCCTATCAAAGGGCGGCCTTTACCAGAGGTCCTATGCAGGCCTTGCCAAACTCCACATGAGCGCTCGAAATGGAGCCAGCATCATGAAGGCCGTGTGCGAAATACGTTTCATTTCGAGAATTCGTCTGATAATTCCGCCGCGCGATCAGGCAGCTGCCTTCATTGCCATTTGAACAATGGATGAAAACTGTTGATTCTCAAATACGGCCAGTGCTGCGGCGGTGGTGCCGCCCTTCGATGTAACACGTTCGCGCAATACGGCTAAAGCTTTCTGGAGACAATGCGGCAAGTTGGGTTGCTCCCGTTACCGTGGCCAGAGCAAGCGCGCGCGCCTGCTCTTGAGAAAGACCCTGGGTAACAGCGCCTTCGATCAAGGCCTCAAGAAATAAAAACACATAGGCCGGGCCACTGCCAGACAAAGATGTCACGATATCGATTTCTTGGTCGTTATCGACCCATACGACCTCGCCTACTGCTCGCAGCAACTGCTGACCGACTGTTTTGTCTTCTTCAGTGGCCCCGTCCATGGCCATCAGCGCGCTGGCTCCCGCCCCTATAAGGGCCGGTGTATTCGGCATGCAGCGAATAAGCCGCGTCCAAGGACGCTCCGAAGTTCCCAGCCATCTGGCGAGGGTGCTGCTGGGAATTCCGGCGGCTATGCTGATGACGAGAGTATCTTCCCGAAGAAACGGGCGGCAACTTTCCACCACCTCTTTCAGGAACTGCGGCTTGACGGCAAAGATCCAGACGCGACGACGCGACAAAGTGTCATCCGGCCCGGGAGCTACGGACGTACCCTGCTGTGCCCAACCTTCGCGCACAGACTCGTTTACATCGATGACATGCACATCGTGAGCACCACAACGCTTGCCGATCAGGCCCGCCCCTAAAGCGGTAGCCATATTGCCGCCACCGATAAATGCAATAGTGAGTTCTTTAGTCATAGGGTCGATATTGTAAGGTCTTCGGACAATGGCCGGGTATATTTGAATTGACCACAACGAGCGATTGTCGTTACAGTCACGCAAAAGTAACAAACAGGTCATAGACTACACACCGCACTTGGCCATCAAACCCAGCAGGCCGGGTAAACTTCAGGAGAAGAAACTCATGCGAGCAAAGCTTTTTGCATTATCTCTTGCGGGCGTCATTGCCAGCATGAGCAACGCCAGCGCAGCCACCGACATCAATTTCTGGCACTCGATGGAAGGCGCTCTGGGCGAACGTGTTAACGCTCTGGTCGGCGACTTCAACAAAAGCCAATCGGACTACGTCGTGCATGCTGTTTACAAAGGCGCTTACGGCGAATCCATGAACGCCGGAATCGCTGCATTCCGTGGCGGGAATGCTCCGGATATCCTGCAAGTGTTCGAAGTGGGTACGGCCACCATGATGTACGCCAAAGGCGCAATCCAGCCTGTCCAAGAGATGTCGGAAAAAGTCGGTGACCCAATTAACCCGGCTGACTTCCTTGGCGCCGTGGCCAGCTATTATTCCGCTCCTGACGGCAAGCTGGTATCGATGCCCTTCAACAGCTCGACCCCTGTTTTCTATTACAACAAAGATGCCTTCAAAAAGGCCGGCCTAGACCCCGAAAAGCCGCCCAAAACTTGGGAGGAAGTTGCTGAAGCGGGCAAGAAGGTCCGTGCCGCGGGGATGGAATGCGGTTACACGACTTCCTGGCCCGCCTGGATCCAGCTTGAAACTTTCGGCGCGTGGCACAACACCCCTTATGCGTCCAAAGATAACGGCTTTGGCGGGCTGGACGCACGCCTCGAGCTTGCCAAGCCGCTCTTCGTTCGCCACATGAGCTTCCTGGCCAATATGTCAAAGGAAGGCACATTCACATACGGCGGCCGTGGCGACGCACCGAATTCCCTGTTTACCACGGGGAAATGTGCCATGTTCACCGGGTCTAGCGGTAATCGTGCCAACATTATCAAAACCGGAAAATTCGAATTTGGCACGTCCACGCTGCCCTATTACGCCGACGTCAAAGGCGCTCCACAGAACTCGATTATTGGCGGCGCTTCCCTGTGGGTCTTCGCTAAAAAATCGCCCGAGGTCTATAAGGGCGTAACGAAATTCTTCAAGTACATTTCCAGCCCCGAAAAAGCAGCTGAATGGCATCAAGGCACCGGCTATGTACCAGTGACCAAGGCCGGCTACGACCTAACCGAGAAGTCGGGCTTCTATGCTAAGAACCCGGGGTCCGACGTTGCGGTGAAACAGCTTGACGCTACAACGACCGAGAACTCGCGGGGCATACGCTTAGGTTATTTGCCACAGATTCGCGAAATCGAAGACGGCGAAATGGAGAAAATCTTCTCCGGCAATGTAACGCCTGAAGCCGGACTTGCAAACATGGCCAAGCGCGGAAACGAACTACTAGAACGTTTCGAAAAAAGCGTTAAGTAAGACACTGTACTAAAATTGCCACCGTGAGTAGTGCCCTACCACATGGGCTCTCCTCACGGTTTTCGCGTATGTAATAACTGCGACCATTTTTTAATATCGTCATCGACCGCGATTCATTACCGGCCTGATCGGCAATACAAGACTGTCCATCCATGGAAAAACGCGTCGTTTTCAGCCATAAAGTGCTCCCGTATTTGTTACTGGTGCCTCAGCTGGCCATCACAATTGTGTTTTTCTTTTTGCCCGCGGGTCAGGCGGTATGGCAGTCCTTCCGAATCGAAGACCCATTTGGCTTATCTTCTCAGTTTGTTGGCCTGGACAACTTTGCCGAGCTATTTGCAAACGCAGACTATCTTAATTCCTTCAAAGTCACTGCTCTATTTTCCGTGCTGGTAGCGGGTATTGGCTTGATTGTTTCGCTTTTGCTTGCCGTTATGGCTAATCGCGTCATCCGTGGCGCTCAAGTCTACAAGACCTTGCTGATCTGGCCATATGCAGTAGCGACGGCCGTAGCCGGCGTGCTGTGGCTTTTTCTGTTTTCGCCTTCGGTTGGCATAATTGCCGTCTACCTAACTCAGTCCGGTATCGGCTGGAACCCCAGGCTCGATGGTCACGACGCCATGCTGCTGGTTGTCATGGCATCAGTGTGGAAGCAGATCTCGTATAACTTCCTATTTTTTCTTGCAGGTTTGCAATCTATCCCACGATCGCTGATAGAAGCGGCTGCGATCGACGGAGCCAGTCCCTCGCGCCGTTTCTGGACCATCGTTTTTCCGCTGCTCTCGCCCACGACTTTCTTCCTGCTTGTCGTAAATGTTATTTATGCATTTTTCGACACCTTCGCCATTATCGACATCATGACGCAAGGCGGCCCAGGAAACGCTACCTCGATCCTTGTTTACAAGGTGTACAACGCCGGATTCAAAGGGCTCGATATCGGTTCTTCAGCGGCCCAGTCGGTAATTCTGATGGTTATCGTCGTCGTACTTACGGTTGTGCAGTTCCGTTACGTCGACCGCAAGGTCAATTACTGACACACTCGGTTTACATCTGGCAAGGCCACACATGATCGAACGCCGTCCCTATCTGGATATTTTCTGCCACATCATTCTGCTTATTGGCGTGGCGGTCATCGCCTTTCCACTGTATGTCACCGTGGTCGCGTCTACTCAAACCGCCCAGGAGGTTGCTCAGGCACCCATGTCGTTGCTGCCAGGCAGCCACTTCCTGGAGAACTATAGCGCCGTGCTGTTTGGCGACGGGGCAAACACACCTCCAGTAGCCCGCATGATGTGGGTCAGCACGGTAATGGCGCTTGTCATTGCGGTTGGAAAGATCGCGATCTCTATGCTGTCGGCATTCGCTGTGGTGTATTTCCGCTTTCGCTTCCGAATGTTTTTCTTCTGGATGATTTTCGTTACGCTGATGCTGCCTGTTGAAGTCCGGATAGCGCCCACGTACAAGGTCGTCGCAGACCTTGGAATGCTGAACTCCTATGCCGGCCTAACCTTGCCCTTGATCGCTTCCGCAACGGCCACTTTTCTGTTTCGGCAGTTTTTTCTAACCATACCCGACGAACTTATCGAAGCCGCCCGAATCGACGGCGCCGGACCCATGCGGTTCTTTAAAGATGTCCTGCTGCCGCTGTCGCGCACCAGCATTGCAGCTCTTTTCGTCATTCAATTTATTTATGGCTGGAATCAGTATCTGTGGCCGCTGATCATGACCACCCAGGAAAACATGTACCCGATAGTCATCGGCATCAAACGCATGATCGCCGGTGGAGACAGCGTAACCGAATGGAATCTCGTGATGGCGACCGCCTTATTAGCCATGTTACCGCCGGCCGCAGTGGTTATCTTCATGCAGAAATGGTTCGTGAAAGGTCTCGTCGATGCTGAAAAGTAGCTGCTGCGTGCAGCGAAGCACCACAAAAACCTTTACGACAGGCACATTGATTTTGGAACCCAATATATGGCTACTCTCAGTTTTCGCAACGTAAGCAAGACCTATCCCGGCGATATTGCCGTCATACACGGCATGAGCATGGACGTTGCGGACGGCGAGTTTATTGTTATCGTTGGCCCGTCAGGCTGCGGAAAATCCACACTAATGCGTATGGTGGCCGGACTGGAAAGCATTACCGACGGTGAAATCAGCATCGACGATAAAGTCGTTAATAAGCTGGAACCCGCCGAACGGGATATCGCCATGGTTTTTCAAAACTATGCGCTGTATCCGCACATGACCGTATTTCAGAACATGGCTTACGGACTAAAAATACGAAAATTCGACAAGCAGGAAATCCAGAGCAGAGTCGATAAAGCAGCCAAAATACTAGAGCTTTCCATGTTGCTCGACCGGCGCCCACGACAACTCTCAGGAGGCCAACGGCAACGGGTCGCCATGGGTCGCGCCATTGTCCGGGACCCCAAAGTATTTCTTTTCGATGAACCGCTATCTAATCTAGATGCCAAACTGCGCGTACAGATGCGCCTGGAAATTCAAAAGCTGCATCATCGCCTAAAGACCACCAGTCTGTACGTTACTCATGACCAAGTCGAAGCCATGACATTGGCACAGCGGATGGTGGTCATGAATAAAGGGAATGCCGAGCAAATCGGCACACCCATCGAAGTGTTCGAGAAACCGGCCTCTATTTTTGTGGCGAGTTTTATCGGCTCGCCCCCTATGAATCTGCTGCGTGTACAGATAGACGAAAATCGGCAGATCAAGGGCATGGATGGTTCAGCTATTCAAATCGACGCCAAGTTGATCCCGCTCGCTTTGGCGAACCAAGAAGTGATCATGGGAATCCGCCCCGAGCACATGAAGCTGCATGCTCCGGGCATTGCAATAGACATTGAAATGGTCGAGATTCTTGGTTCCGAGCAACTTATACACGGGCGCCATGGCGACTCACCGGTTGTGCTTCGATGCCCGGTTGGCCTTACCAAAGATTTCCCACTGGAAATGGGTGAGACAGTACAAGTGGGGTCCGACGACGTTCATCCCATTCATTGGTTTGATGCGGTTACGGGCAAGCGCCTTCCTGACTAAAGAGGAATGCTGCGGAAGCTTAGACTAGCGGTGACTGTGCAGGCGCCTTGCACTGGCGCCTGCAGTATCGGGATTACTTATATACCGTCTTCGATCCGTCTTTGTGCCAAGTGAACACATCGAACTTAAAGTTTTTCAGGTCGCCCTGCTTATTCCAGGAAAGCTTTCCAATAGGACTTTCAATGGTGTTTGCGTGCAGGAACGCCGCCACTTTAGCCGGATCATCTGCTCCGGCACCCTTGATTCCGTCGGCAATCGCTTTGGTTGCGGAGTAAGCTGTCAGCTGAAAAGCACCGCCTGGATCCCGCTTTTTATCTTTGAAGGCCTTAACGATCGCGGCGTTCGAAGGGTCTTGTGTGAAATCGGCGGGCAAGGTTAGCAGCATGCCTTCCACCGAGGCACCGGCAATCGCGTTGATGTCAGGATTGCCAACGCCTTCCGGCCCCATGAACTTTGTTTTCAGACCTTGCTCGCCACCTTGTCGCAGCAATAAACCCATCTCTGGGTGGTAGCCACCGTAGTAGACGAAGTCGGCGCCGCTGGATTTAAGTTTGGTTATTACCGCCGAATAGTCGGTATCGCCAGCATTAATCCCTTCGAAAAGCACCACGTTTACCCCGGCCTTTTCAAGCTCGCCCTTGACCGAGGCGGCAATACCCTGACCATACGACTGCTTGTCGTGCAGTATTGCGACCTTTTGTGGCTTGATCTTTTCTGTAATGAATTTGGCTGCTGCCGGCCCTTGCTGATCATCTCGGCCGATAGTACGGAATATCATCTCGTAATTCTTGCCGTCTGTGACGGCAGGCGCCGTGGCTGAAGGCGTGACCATGACCACCCCTTCGCTGTCATAAATGTTCGTTGCCGCAATGGTTGCGCCCGAACAAACGTGACCAACTACATAGTGAATTTTATCGTTGACCACGCGATTGGCGACGACCGGGCCTTGCTTGGGCTCGCAACCATCGTCAATTGAGACCGCTTCGAGCTTCTTGCCGAGCACACCGCCAGCCCCATTGATTTGTTCAATCGCAGTGTCGACACCTTCTTTTACCATGGTGCCATATTGCGTAACCGGCCCGGTGAACGGGCCGGCAATGGCAATTTTTATGGTTTGGGCAGTCGCGCCTGAAGATAAGAGCATGCCGGCAGCAAGACCGAGAGCAGCCGCTACGGGAGTGAAATGAATTTTCATAAGGCCTCCGGAAGGTACGCAGCAAAGCATACACCGAAAACCTGGGCCTAAGGCATCGCTCGCCACAGGGTTTTCTCTATTGTCTATTACCAAAAATTCCGTATAAACCGGGCATGTAGCGCTGGTCAGTTTAGTGCGGCAAGCTGCCCAATGGCGAAGCATCCTTTTCATGAATATCAAGCCGTTGGAATGCCTTTTTTATATCTCGGCCAGAGCAGCGGCGGGAGTACTGCCCAGGTAATTCACCCCCGGTAAATTGCAGGCGCGTACTGCTCCGATCAATGCGTCAATTGCGGCGGGCCTCGGGAAACTTTTTCGCCACACCAGCACGACACGCCTGTCAGGAACCGGCTTTTTAAACGGAATATATGCAAGCAGATTATTCTCCAGGCCAGGCATGGATAGCGAGCTTGTCGGCAATACCGTGACCCCAATGCCCGCTGCTACCATGTGCCGTATTGTCTCGAGCGAAGATCCTTCGAAAGTGCGTTGAATCCCTTCGCTCGACGCCGAAAAGCGCGACAGTTCCGGACACACTTCGAGTACCTGATCACGGAAACAATGACCGGAACCCAATAAAAGCATCGTCTCGTCTTTTAGCGAGGCGGCGTCGATCTCTTTTAGCTTGGTCCACGGATGGTTCTTGGGAACCGCAACAAGAAAAGGTTCATCGTATAAAGGGTGCACCGTCAAGCCTGAGTCGGGCAAAGGCAATGCAACAATCGCGCAATCAATTTCGCCCTGACGCAATAGTTCAAGAAGGCGGCTGGTAAAATTTTCCTGCAGCAGCAACGGCATTTGGGGCGTAGCAGCGATCTGCGTAGGTACAAGGCGGGGGAGCAAATATGGGCCAATGGTATGTATGACGCCCACGCGCAATGGACCAGCAAGGGGATCATGTCCCTGGCGTGCGATCTCTCGCAAATTAGCACCCTCTTCCAATACCCTTTGAGCCTGCGCAACAACTCGCAGGCCAATCGAAGTAATACCGACCTCGGTGCCGCCACGTTCAAATAACACTACACCCAGCTCTTCTTCTAGCTTGCGTATAGCGACGGATAACGTGGGCTGGCTGACAAAACAGGCTTCCGCAGCACGGCCAAAATGCCTTTCGCGCGCGACCGCGACGATATACTTCAGTTCGGTCAAAGTCATGACATGTCTCGTAATTAAAATAAGGTTTTCGCGATTTTTAGCTGCGCAGGAAGTCCTGTTTGCCACGCATCCAACGCTGTAAATGGGCGCGCGCGTGTTCGGGGTAGCGATCTCGCAGTTCGCGCGCCGCATCTTGAGCGCTCTCCACGAGCAATGCATCCGTCTCGATACTGGCAAAACGTAATAGCTCTTGGCCTGACTGGCGCACCCCCAGGAATTCGCCCGGCCCGCGCTGTTCCAAATCACGCCGTGCAATCTCAAAACCATCGGCGGTTTCATACATGGCCCGCAGGCGATGACGCGCCACGGCCGATAGTGGCGGCTGGAACATCAGCACACATATAGACTTTTGGCTCCCCCGCCCTACCCGCCCCCGCAACTGGTGAAGTTGCGCTAGACCAAATCGCTCGGCATGTTCAATAATCATCAAGGACGCATTAGGCACATCCACCCCGACCTCGATAACGGTAGTGGCGACCAAAAGATCAATACGGCCTGCACGAAAATCGTTCATCGTTTCCTGCTTGGACGCTGAAGGCAAGCGGCCGTGAATCAAGCCGACCCGGATATCTGGCAGCGCCTGCACCAATTGACTGTGTGTGTCGACGGCAGTCTGCAGCTGCAGAGCTTCGCTTTCTTCCACCAACGGGCATACCCAATATGCCTGACGTCCTTGCATGACCTCTGCAATGACATGGCTGAGCACCTCGTCCCGGCGCGTGTCAGCGATCAATTTAGTAATTATGGGACTTCGGCCCGGGGGCAGTTCATCGATTACCGATACATCAAGATCGGCAAAGAATGTCATAGCTAGAGTGCGAGGTATGGGGGTTGCGCTCATGCTTAACTGATGCGGAATCTTCAGCGTGCCGCCGTGTGACTCTTCCCCCTTCCGACTTAATTCGAGACGTTGGCCTACTCCGAACCTGTGCTGTTCATCAAGTATAGCGAGGCCAAGATTCGCAAAATTTATCTTATCTTGGATAAGCGCCTGGGTACCAATCACCAACTGGGCTCGACCCGACTCAATTGCTTCGGTGGCTGCTTTCCGGGCCTTGGCGGAAAGGCTGCCCGTTAGCCACGCGACGCTGACACCCAAAGGCTCGAGCCAACTGACCAACTTCAGAAAGTGCTGCTCGGCAAGTATTTCGGTGGGCGCCATAATAGCGACCTGGCTCCCGCTTGAAATAGCCTGGGCGGCAGCGAAAGCAGCCACTATGGTCTTACCGCTACCCACGTCTCCCTGCAACAAGCGGTGCATGGGAAACGAGCGCGACAAATCGTGCGAAATCTCGCCGATAACGCGTTCCTGCGCTGGCGTTAGAGTGAAAGGCAAACTGCTCAATAATGCTTGCACCAATTTGCCCTGGCCGCCACTTAATGGATTTGCCTGTTGCGCTCTGCGGGCCGCCCGCGCGGCCGCTAGTGACAGTTGCTGTGCAAGCAATTCATCGAATTTGATCCGAGTCCAAGCTGGATGCCCACGTTCAATGAGATCGAAATACGAAATATTGGCGGGGGGGTGATGCAATACCCGTATCGCATCAGCAAAGGGTATCAAGTCATATTCATCACACACTTGACGGGGCAAGGTGTCGGCCAAATCGGCAACACCAAGCGCTTGATCGATCGCCTTCCGTAAGCTGGCTTGCGACAGACCGTCGGTAGTTGGGTACACAGGCGTTAACGCAGTGGGCAGTGCGGTTCCCGCCACCGTAACCCTCGGGTGAACCATCTCGAAGCCGCTAAAGCCACTGCGTACCTCACCCCGAACCCGTATACGCTTGCCGACGGCCACTTGCTTTTGCTGGCTGGGATAAAAATTCAGCCATCGCAAAAGAAGAGTGCCTGTACCGTCCTCGATGATGGCCTGTAGCTGGCGGCGCGGCCTGAGTTGCACTTCGCTGTGTATTACCTCGCCCTCCACCTGTGCTGGCGCGCCCGAAAACACCGACAAAATCGGCACGATCTGAGTCTCGTCTTCGTAGCGTATAGGCAAATGCACGACGAAGTCGGATGGATCGCGCAAACCTAAATGTTGCAACTTTCGCTCGATCAGCGAAGTGGCCTTCTCGGCGGGCTGCACAACAGATCCGCTCTCGGTATTGCCGAATTCCGCCACAGCAACCACCCCGATATCGAATTAAATGACAATAATTGCTTCGACTTCGAACTGGGCCCCTTTGGGCAAACTGCTTACACCTATTGTGGAACGTGCGGGAAACGGTTGAGGAATGATGTCGGCCATGATGGCATTGGCACTTGCGAATTTACTGAGGTCAGTCAGGAACAGCGTCAGTTTGACGATGTTGTTCAGATTGCCTCCTGCGGCTTCTATAACGGCCTGCATATTGGCGAACGATTGGCGTACCTGGCCTTCGAAATTTTCTGAAACCAGTTCGCCTGTCGCGGGTTCGAGGCCGATCTGGCCTGATAAATATACAGTTTTTCCGGGGGCGATCGCCACAGCCTGGGAATAAGGACCAACAGCGGCGGGCGCCGAATCGGTATGAATAATTTGCTTGGCCATAGATTTAATCTCTGTGAAGTCAATAAAACAACTATCAGAGTGTAATCATCTATAGCTTGAATTAACAAGCCCCCCGCACGGCTACCGCCTTTATTTCTCAACGAAGGCGCGTTCGATCACATAATCGCCCGGTTGCCCCACGCCGCCCGACACGACAAAACCCCTGTTGTCCAACATCGCGCCAATATCAGCCAACATGTGTGGGCTGCCACACAGCATGGCGCGATCGGTTTCAGGATTCAACGAAGGCAAACCAGTATCGGCGGAAAGCTTGCCACTTTCCACCATCTGCGTAATACGGCCCTGATTATGAAAGGGCTCGCGCGTGACGCAAGGGTAGTAGATGAGTTTTTCGCGCACGATATCGCCAAAGTATTCATTACTGGGAAGCTGGTTTTGAATGTATTCAGAGTAGGCCAATTCGCTTTTGAAACGAACGCCATGGAGCAGGACGACCTTCTCGAAACGTTCATAGACGTCGGGATCTTTGATGATGCTAAGGAACGGTGCCAGGCCGGTGCCTGTCGCAAATAGATAAAGATTCTTCGCGGGTTTCAGATCGTCTACTAACAGTGTACCGACCGGCTTCTTGCTGACCAGTATCGTATCGCCTTCTTTTAGGTGCTGCAGACGCGAGGTAAGCGGACCGTCCTGCACCTTGATGCTAAGAAACTCCAGATTTTCCTCATAATTTGCACTGGCAATACTGTAGGCGCGCATAAGCGGTTTGCCGTTGACTTCCAGCCCCAACATTACGAAATGACCATTATGAAATCGCAAAGCAGGATCTCGTGTCGTGGTGAAGGAAAATAATGTGTCGTTCCAGTGACGAACGTTCAAAACCTGCTCTGTATTAAAAGCTGCCATGTCTCTACATTCAGAAGTGAGTTGCCCTTGGCCCGGGAAATAATGTATTGCGAATGCCGCATACCGAAGCCAGCAGCCGTGATTTTAGCCTGCTGGCAGCCAGAACCTCCGAAAACCGGACGCATATCAAGGATATTACGATGTCAGTGTCAATATTCAATCCCTGCCACAACGACAAAGCGCTTATCTTTTAACTTGAATCAAACAATATGGAATTAACCACGGATTTAGCGATTTGATAGACGGTTACTCTATTGAATAGTTCAGAAGACTCTGTTATCTTTCGGGTATCGATATGAGAATCATTTCCATTTAAGAAGTTTTCTACACACCTTTCCACACCCCAGTCTTTATTTCCACATTCCAACAGGAGAAGTTTAATGCGCTTAAGCCAAGAGCTCCGGCCCTTGTTTCGTTCACTGATACTTGCTGGGCTGACCGCCTTGTCAGCCGCATCGACGGCAGCTGCTGCAGCCGATGTCAGTCTGTATACGACGCGCGAACCCAAGCTAATACAGCCCCTTCTGGACGAATTCACCAAAGATACGGGCGTGAAAGTAAACACCGTTTTCGTCAAAGACGGACTGATCGAACGGGTAAAGGCCGAAGGCGACAAGTCTCCTGCCGATGTGCTCATGACAGTCGATATTGGTAATTTGCTGGATCTGGTCGAGGCAGGTGTCACGCAGCCCATAGATTCCAAAATACTGAAGGAAACCATTCCAGCGAACCTTCGCGGCACCGATAACCAGTGGTACACCCTTTCCTTGCGTGATCGGGTCGCCTATGTGGCTAAAGACCTCGACGTCAACGCAATCACTTACGAAGCTTTCGCGGATCCGAAGTGGAAAGGCAAAGTCTGCATACGGTCGGGCCAACATCCTTATAACACGGCGCTTATTGCAGCGATGATCGCTCATGATGGTGCTGAGGCGACGGAAGCATGGCTACGTAACGTGAAGAACAACCTGGCGCGCAAAGCGGCCGGGGGAGACCGCGATGTAGCACGCGACATTCTGGGCGGCATATGCGACATCGGGATTGCGAACGCCTATTATGTAGGTCGTATGAAAAACGCTGAACCTGGTACCGACGCCCGCAAATGGGGCGATGCCATAAAAGTAGTGCGCCCTACTTTCTCCAATGAAAAAAGCCGCGGCACCCATGTTAATATTTCCGGCGCTTCTGTGGCCAAGTACGCCCCGAATAAGGAAAACGCCGTCAAACTGCTTGAATATCTGGTGTCCGACAAGGCCCAAAGCTTGTATGCCAATGCCAATTACGAATATCCGGTCAAGGCAGGCGTAAAGCTCGATCCGGTGGTAGCCAGTTTTGGGCCGTTGGTCGTAGATCCTTTACCCCTTACCGAAATCGCCAAGCATCGCAAACAAGCAAGCGAACTGGTAGACAAAGTTGGATTCAATAACTAGAAGGTCAACCTTCCCAAGAAAGATGCGGGCTTCAACGCCCGCATTTTCTCGACTTTTGCAGGAACGCCCCCTGTTGTATTTGCGTCGTTTTTTTTCAAGTGAAGCTGGCCTGGGCTGGCGTACAGGGGCCATCCTCATTGCGGTGTGCGTATTGGCGCCCGTCGTTACCTTGTGCTGGTTCGCCTTCCACGGCACCACCGAACACTGGTCGCATCTTCTATCGTATGTGCTCCCCACTGCATTCGCCAACACAGTGCTATTGCTGTTAGGGGTCGGAGTACTTGTTACTTTATTAGGCGTTGGAAGCGCATGGCTGATCACAGCGTTTCAGTTCCCCACGCGACGAGTGCTTTCTTGGGCTTTGTTATTGCCGCTTGCGGTACCCACCTATATCGTCGCGTTTGCCTACCTTGACATTCTGCATCCTATTGGTCCCGTTCAAACTGTAGTGCGCGACATATTGGGCTACAGCAGCCCGCGCGAATTCAGACTGCCCGACCTACGTTCATTGCCGGGCGCCATATTTCTGCTGGGTTTCGTGCTTTACCCCTATGTCTACCTAAGCACCCGCGTCATGTTTGCTACGCAGGCTGCGAGCTTGCTTGAAGCTGCACGTGTTTTAGGGGAATCCAGCCGCAGTGCATTCTTCCGCGTGGCACTTCCCATGGCGCGTCCGGCGATTGCAATCGGGGTCAGTCTTGCGTTGCTTGAAACGCTTAACGACATCGGAGCGTCCGAATTTCTGGGTGTCCAAACACTTACCGTATCCGTCTATACCACTTGGGTTACACGTTCCGATCTTGCCGGCGCGGCGCAGATTGCGCTCGCAATGTTAAGCATAGTCGCCGTTTTGATCGTTATCGAACGCCATGGACGCCGACGCCAGCGTTATGCCACTACACAACGCGCCCGAGCCGTCCAGCCAAGAAAGATAGAAGGTGGCGCAGCCGTCTTTGCCATTGTGTTGGGTTGGCTACCGATTATTATCGGCTTTGTGGCGCCCGCTCTGTATTTGCTGAATGAAACCATCAAGCATTTCAGTAGCACAGGCGCCGTCTCGCAACAGTTATTGCTTAGCGGATACAACACAGTCAAAGTCGCGTTTTTAGCGACGGTCGCAACGGTCACTTGTGGGCTCTTGGTCGCCTGGGCAGCACGTTCCATTAGGAATGGCGCGCCGTTTACTTTAACTAAGCTATGTGCTCGAGTAGCGACTTCAGGCTATGCAATACCGGGCACTGTGTTGGCCATCGGCCTTCTTACACCTTTGGTTCTGGTTGACCGTCTGGCGTCATGGTTCTGGCAATTGCTGGGCAATCCCGATCCTGGCCTCTTGCTAATGGGCACGACGACTGCTTTGATTTGCGCCTACGTGATACGTTTTCTGGCAATCTCAATAGGCGGCATAGAGTCTGGATTGGCTCGCATTCCGCCTTCGCTGGAACAAGCTTCCAGACTGCTTGGCGAAACGTCGACAGGCACCCTTCGTCGGGTCCACTTGCCCCTGTTGCGCCCGGCTATCGGGGCTGCGGCTCTGCTTATCTTTGTGGATACCATGAAAGAACTGCCGGCTACATTGCTGATGCGCCCGGTCAATTTCGATACGCTCGCTACTTGGCTTTACGCGGAAGCCGCAAGAGGAACCTACGAAGAAGGATCGGTAGCCGCCCTTGCGATTGTTCTTGCTGGACTATTGCCCGTGATCCTGCTGGCGCGTACTCAATTTAAATCAACGCACTAATATGCCAGATCTACTCACACTAGACCACATATCCGTTTCTTACGACACGCCCGACGGCGAGGTGCCGGTCGTAAAAAACCTCTCGTTATCTCTGGAAAAAGGCCATATCGGCTGTTTATTGGGCGCGTCCGGTTGTGGGAAAACGACGGTGCTGCGCGCCATCGCCGGCTTCGAACCATTGCGCACCGGCACCCTTTCGTTAGGTCCCACTCTCCTTTCGTCTCCGGACGCCCAGGTGGAACCCGAACATCGGCATGTAGGAATGATGTTTCAGGACTATGCCCTGTTTCCGCATCTTAATGTCGAACAGAACATTGGATTCGGCTTGCGCCGGTGGCACAGGCAACGGCGCAAACATCGCGTCAGCGAACTATTGTCACTCGCCGGACTGGAGGGTTCCGGGAAACGATATCCACATGAACTTTCCGGCGGTCAGCAACAACGAGTGGCCTTGGCACGGGCGTTGGCGCCTGAACCAGAACTCTTATTGCTTGATGAACCGTTCTCGAACCTTGATGTCGATACACGCGAACGCCTAGCTTTCGAAGTGCGCGACATATTGAAAAAAACCGGCCACACAGCGATCCTGGTTACGCACAATCAGGCTGAAGCCTTCGCTATCGCTGACCGAATTGGTGTCATGCAAGACGGCGTTATCGCGCAGTGGGATACGCCTTATGGTTTACATCACCATCCGAGCAGTCTTTTTGTGGCCGATTTCATCAAGCGAGAAGCCCTAATGGAACAACGGGCTCAGGCATACTTGCGGGGCGAGGCAAGCTGAAGCATCATTCTTCGTCAAGATCCCCATCCTACTCGCCCCCTTCCTCGTTCAATCCTAATTCGCTGCATTTGCGCGTCAGCGTATTCCGGCCTATTCCTAGTCTTTGAGCCGCTTCCATGCGCCGGCCCCGGCTGTAATGCAAAGCGGTTTCGAGCAGGACCCGCTCAAAATCGCGAGTAAAGGTCGCCATGATTGCCGGTTCATTTCGCGCTAACTTGGCGTGTGCCTCGCTACTCAATAGAGAAAGCCATGAAACCTGCGGTGTCATTGAAGTGCTTTGGATCGCTGGCATAGTCGCCGCTTCTGCCTGAACAAACGAGCTTGCTTCCGGCTGCACACTGCTGTTGCTTATTTCCGCCGATGGCGGCGAATTTGACCCGTGCCCCGCGGCAAGCACTTCAAGCGGCAAATCTTTCGCCTCGATAAGCTGACTTGAAGACATTACTGTCAACCATTGACAAAAGTTTTCCAGTTGACGGATATTGCCCGGATAGTCGAAATTCGTCATCACTTGCAAAGCCTGTGCCGACAGGCGGCGCACGGGCACTCCCAGGCTTCGTGCACTGTTCTGCATGAAGAGCTGGACCAAAGCAGGTATATCCTCCTTGCGCTCGCGCAAGGGTGGTAGCCGTAAGCGAATCACATTCAAGCGATGAAACAGGTCTTCACGGAAACGTCCCTGCGCCACCCGTTGCTCGAGGGGCTGATGTGTTGCCGCCACGATACGGACGTCGGCATTAATCGCCTGTGATCCGCCCACTCGATAGAAGCTGCCCTCTGCCAGCACCCTTAACAGGCGAGTCTGCAGCTCGAAGGGCATGTCGCCGATTTCGTCCAGGAATAAGGTACCGTTACGAGCTTCTTCGAACCGGCCTCGGCGTTGCTGCGTGGCCCCTGTGAAAGCGCCCCGTTCATGTCCGAAAAGTTCCGCCTCGAGAAGATCTTTCGGTATGGCGGCGGCGTTCAACGCTATGAACGGACCACCAGCCCGGTTGCTATGAGTATGCAATGCCTTTGCGATCAGCTCTTTGCCGGTTCCGGATTCTCCGGTGATCAGCACTGTTACGCTTGATGACGCGAGACGACCGATCGCACGGAACACTTCCTGCATCGCAGGCGATGATGACTGCATCATGATTCCTTCCGGATCGGAAGAAACGGTATTGCGCTCGGCGCCCAGGCGGGCGTCGCTCAGTGCCGGCTGGGCTGCGCGCTGTATCAATGCAACCGCCGCATTCACATCGAAAGGCTTGGGAAGGTAGTCGAACGCCCCCTTCTGGAAGGCCGCCACAGTACTGTTCAAGTCCGTAAATGCCGTCATGACGATGACGGGCAAATTTGGGTGCGCCTCTTTTATGCGCTTCAAAAGACTCAAGCCGTCCTGCCCCGGCATACGAATGTCAGTGACGAGAACTGACGGCATACCTTCTTCGAAAGCTTCCAGGACCTCGCTTGCAGAGGAAAAGCTTTGCGCAGCTATCGCCACCCTTGCGAGCGCTTTTTCAAGGACCCATCGTATGCTCTGGTCGTCGTCGACAATCCATACCGGTTTCATGGTTGCTCCAAGGGCAGAATCATTCGAAATTCTGTATGACCTTGCCGAGAATCGAATTCGATAATACCGCCGTGCTGTTGTACAAATTCCTGAGCCAGACTAAGGCCCAAGCCCGTCCCGTTTGGACGCCCGGTCACGAGCGGATGGAACACTTTGTCGTGCAACGACTCCGGAATCCCAGGGCCATTATCGACAATCGAAACGATAACGCCCAGCTTTGCTTGGTGCGTGGCCAATAACAGCTGACGGCCTATGCGGGTACGCAGCACTAGTCGCGGAGCCCGGCAGCATTCGGCCTCGGTCAGGGCCTGGGCGGCATTGCGCACCATATTCAGCAATGCCTGTAACAACCTTGATAAATCGCCTTGCAGATCAGGGACCGAGGCATCATAGTCGCGCACGACATCAAGCTGGGGGAACTCAGCACGGACCAGTGTGTACACCCGTTCGCAAACCTCGTGAATGTTGAACTGAGACTTTTCCAGGGTTTCACCTTGTGGCGCGATCAGGCGATCGACAAGACTTGCCAGCCGATCTGCTTCAGCAATAATGACCCTGGTGTATTCGTGCAATGTATCCGTATCAAGTTCAGCTTCAAGCAGTTGCGCTGCCCCACGTATCCCGCCCAATGGATTTTTCACTTCGTGCGCCAGATTGCGCAATGACTCTCGTTGGGCAGCAAGCTCTTTGCTAAGTTGTTGATGACGGTCGATAAGTATGTGATGCTCGATAACGCGGACCTCAACCAGGGCGGCCCATGCCTGTTTGTGCAGGGGCACGATTGCCAGGCTGATTGGCGAAGCAACTCCTGAACGATCTACAACAAGGTCTTGTCGCAAAATACCAAACTTGCCGTTGATGGCATCGGGAAACCGCGCCTGCAAGGTCGCATCGGCACCGAAAAGCTGACAAGCGGCAGTTCCCCTTAACTGTCGGCGGGAAATGCCGAATAGTTCTTCCGCCGCCGTATTGGCGTGTTCAATTACACCATCGCTGTCTAGCAGCAAGACAGCAGTTGATAATAAATCGTAATTTGCTACGTCCATGATCCGCCTTTATAAACCCGACGGTCGGATTAACGTTGCTAACGCCAGGCTGCGCAGCCGTATGGCGCGCGCTTACGCGCAATCCAGTGCAACGCGATTGGCGAGGCGCGTAGCGACATAACGAATAATAATGACCTGGAATAATCGGCATTACCGCCAGAGCACTGGCGGTAATGCCTTTGCTTTAGATGCTGTAATACATATCGAACTCGACCGGATGAGTTGTCATTCGCAAGAGATTGATTTCAGCAGCCTTGAGTTCAATATAAGCGTCCAGCATATCATTGCTAAATACGCCACCACGAGTAAGGAATTCGCGATCCTGATCCAGGGCCGCTATGGCTTCTTCAAGCGATGCGCAGACCGTTGGGATCTTTGCATCTTCGTCCGGCGGCAAATCGTACAAGTTCTTATCGGCAGGATCGCCAGGGTGAATCTTGTTCTGTACACCGTCCAGACCCGCCATCATCAATGCTGAAAATGCCAGGTAAGGATTGGCCAGAGGATCAGGGAATCGGGCTTCGACGCGACGAGCCTTTGGACTGCCGACATACGGAATGCGTATTGATGCAGAGCGGTTGCGAGCCGAATACGCAAGTTTCACTGGTGCTTCGTAATGCGGCACTAAGCGCTTATACGAATTGGTACCCGGGTTAGTAATGGCGTTAAGCGCCTTGGCATGTTTGATAATACCGCCGATGTAGTACAAGGCGAACTCCGATAGACCGGCATACCCATTCCCCGCGAACAGATTCTGCCCATCTTTCCAGATGGACTGATGCACGTGCATACCCGATCCATTGTCGCCAACTATCGGTTTAGGCATGAAAGTAGCCGTTTTGCCATACACGTGAGCGACGTTGCGAACTGTATATTTCAGGATCTGGTTCCAGTCTGCGCGCTGAACCAGCGTACTGAAGCGGGTCCCGATTTCAAGTTGCCCTTGGCCGGCAACTTCATGATGATGCACTTCTACCGGAACGCCTTGCTGCTCGAGCAATAAACACATCTCCGACCGCATGTCCTGGAACCCGTCTACAGGCGAAACTGGCACATAACCGCCCTTCACGCCCGGACGATGACCTTGATTCCCGCCATCCATATCGAGACCGCTCGACCACGCCGCTTCGTCGGACTTGATTTTGACGAAACAGCCCGACATATCGGTGTTCCAGGTGATGCCGTCGAAAACGAAAAATTCTGGCTCAGGACCGAAATAGGCGGTGTCGCCTAAACCACTGGATTTCAAATAGGCTTCGGCACGCTTGGCCAAAGAACGCGGATCGCGGTCATAACCTTTCAGGTCAGAAGGCTCAACCACGTCACAAGTCAATATCAAAGTTGTCTCTTCGCGAAATGGATCCAGATGCGCCGTAGTGGAATCAGGAATCAATACCATATCGGACGCTTCGATGCCTTTCCATCCAGCTATTGACGATCCGTCAAACGCCACGCCGGTTTCCAGCCTTTCTTCATCCACCGAATGACTGGGAACAGTAAGGTGGTGTTCTTTTCCCAACGTATCGGTAAACCGAAAATCAACAAACGAAACTTCACGATCAGCAATTAGCTTGACAACTTCTTCCGGGGTGGACATATAGGCTCCTGAACCAATGAAATCAAAAATAATAGGTAGATATATAGATGTACGCAAATAGCGTGCCAAAATTACAGGCACGCAAGCCTTTATTTACCATTAACGGGCGGCGGATGGTCACCATTATGGTGCAATGCGCACAGCTGTGGTGCATTCAAGCGTGCAGGCTAAGGACTTCGGCATTATTTATTCCAGAAACTCGGCCTGCAAGTCATTTAGAAAGCGCCATCCCAACGGGGTGGCTTGGAAACGCCAAGGATCCGGCTGTAGTAAGCCTTTTTGGATCGCACGATTAACGGCGGGCGCAATCGATAGAACGGAAAGACCGGTGCGGTCCGGAAAACTGGCGCTCGGCACCCCTGCCTTCAACCGTAAAGCGTTGAGCATATATTCGAAGCCCAACTCTTCAGGGGCAATAACGCGTTCTTCAGCGATATGACTGCCATCGCGGCGGCTCGCTTTTTCCATCCAAGAGTTCGGTTGCTTCAACTTTGCCTGGCGTATGATTTTGTCGTGGAAAGACAGCTTTCCGTGTGCGCCCGGTCCTATGCCCAAATAGTCGCCGAATTCCCAGTAATTCGTATTATGCAAACATCGCTGCCCAGGTTTGGCATAGGCGGACACTTCATATTGTTCCCAACCTTCTTGGGCAGTCGCCTCGGTGATGAGGTCTTGCATGGCAGCGCTAGCGTCGTCGTCAGGTACGGTTGGCGGATACTTCGCGAAAACAGTATTGGGTTCCATTGTTAGATGGTACAAAGACAAATGCCCCGTCTGAAACGACATCGCCTGCTTCAAGTCTTGCTCACAGGCCAATAGCGACTGTTGCGGTAGCGCGTACATCAGATCCAGATTCACCCGTTGAACAACATGTTGCGCTATGTCGATCGCTTCGCAGGCCTGTCTGCTATCGTGTATGCGCCCTAGCGCCTTAAGTGCCTGATCGTTAAAGCTTTGTATACCCAGCGAAATACGATTGATTCCGCTAGCCGCATAATCGGCAAAGCGTCCAGCTTCGACAGCCCCCGGATTCGCCTCCATGGTCACCTCGGCATCTGGCAATACATTCAAGCAGGCGCGAATCATAGCCAGCATGGTGTCCATGGCGTTGGCAGATAGTAGGCTGGGAGTTCCGCCACCTATAAAGATAGAAACGACCTGCCGTCCCCATATCAAAGGCAGGGATTGCTCGAGATCGGCCTGTAATGCCGCAAGGTACTGCTCTTCTGGCACTTCCGAGTTCAACTCATGGGAATTGAAATCGCAATAGGGACACTTGCGCACACACCACGGCACATGGACATATAGCGACAACGGGGGCAGACTCGTCAAAATCGATTTTCCGCCAACGCCAGGTACAAGAGCGGGTTTCCGGGTTTTTTCTTCTGGGACGATAGAAAAGGTGGGATGCAAGCTGGGTCTCGGTCAATTTAGGTTAATTGTGTCTCTGTGCGATCACGCAGCGCGTGCAACAGGTCTTTCAATGCCTGAGCGCGGTGGCTGCAGCGGTTTTTGACAGCGGGGTCGAGCTCGGCGACTGTTTTGGCCAAGTCGGGCACATAGAAATGTGCGTCATAGCCAAAACCATTGGTACCCTTTGGCAGATCAATGATTCGCCCCCACCATGTTCCCTGAGCAATGATAGGCATGGGGTCGTCAGCCGACCTAATGTACACCAGCACGGCAACATAACAAGCGGACCGATCATCGGCAGTAGCTAGTAAATTTACCAGATGCCTATTATTCGCAAGGTCAGATTTCTCACCACCGTCCAACGAGGCAAATCGGGCCGACAACACCCCCGGCGCACCATCAAGCGCTGTCACACACAACCCAGAATCGTCCGCCAAAGCGGGCAATCCGGTAATCCGGCTTGCATTCCGGGCTTTGGTTAAAGCGTTCTCGACAAAGGTCGAATACGGCTCGTCGGCTTCAGGAACGCCCAGCTCTCCTTGCGGAATCATATCGACTCCAGCCAGGGAAAGTATGGCAGAAAACTCTTTAAGCTTGCCGGCGTTGTTGGACGCCAGAACTACTTTAGACATCAATGTGCTCCTTCGAACCATCTTTAACTAGCAAGGAGACCAGCTCCTTGGCAAAAACAGGAAGCCTGTCGAACTGGCGCACACAAATATGCAAGCGCCGCAAAGCCCAGGCGTCATTTAAAGAAATAATCTTTAATGGCATATCTTTCACATACCGACGGGCGGCAGACTCGGGAATGACGCCTATGCCTACATGAGCAGCGATCATGCGGCACGCTGCTTCAAAATTACTGACCTCTACACGAAATCGCAAAACGCGACCTAGATCATCTGCGGCTTGCAACAGGAATGCGTGAATGGCACTGGCTTCGGACAGACCTACATAATCGTAGCTGAGCGTTTCGTCGAAGTCGACAGAGGTATTGCCGGCAAGCGGGTGATCAATGTGGGTGACCAATGCCAAGCGGTCAGTGCGATATGGGAGGAATTCGATGCTTTCACCTCCTCCCGCTTGCGCGGTGACGCCTATATCGGCCGTGCCGTCAGCGACTGCCTTGACTACCAGATAGCTTAGTCGCTCTCGCAACTCGACATTGACGTCTGGATGAGCAGCAAGATACTGGGCCAGTATCTCGGGCATGAATTCGTTCATGGCAGTCGTATTTGCGTAGACGCGGACTCTACCTTTGACGCCGCTGGCGTATTCCTGGATATCGCCGCGTAAGTGTTCAAGCTGCCGCAATACGATCCTGGCATGTCGCACAAAGGCTTCGCCCGACGGCGTAAGTGTTACGCCTTGGCTATTGCGATAAAAAAGTGCAGTGCCAAGATGGCTTTCAAGGTTCTTCACACGGTTGCTGGCGGCCGGTAAAGATAAGAAGGAACGTTCTGCTCCTTTAGTCATGCTTTGGGCGCCCGCTACGTTGACCATCAGTTGCATATCGGTCAAATCAAAGTGCATCGCCATGTATAAGTATTCTCTTCAAAATTGGCAAACCCCCGCTTAAGCAAGCAAGAATTGGCAAAGGGCTCGTGATAAGGCACAGTAACATCCATTGTAATAAAACCGGACGCCAAAACCATGCCGCAATCTACCCAACCCTTCCAGGAAATCCGCGATGCCATCCGCGATTTGTGCTCGCAATTCCCAGCAGAATACTTTCGCAAGATCGATCACGAGCGCGGATACCCCGAGGAATTCGTCAATACCTTGACGGAAGCAGGCTGGCTTGCCGCCTTGATTCCCGATGAGTACGGCGGTTCTGGTCTGTCGCTGACTGAGGCGTCGGTCATTATGGAGGAAATTAATCGTAATGGTGGCAATTCGGGCGTATGCCACGGCCAAATGTATAACATGGGTACACTATTGCGCCACGGTTCGGCCGAGCAAAAGCAACGCTACCTGCCGCGCATTGCCAGCGGCGAGCTTCGGCTGCAATCGATGGGCGTCACCGAACCGACCACCGGCACCGACACCACCAAAATAAAAACCACGGCTGTCAAACAAGGCGATCGCTACGTCATTAATGGTCAAAAGGTATGGATTTCACGTATTCAACATTCGGATCTGATGATCCTGTTAGCCCGGACCACGCCGTTGGACCAAGTAAAGAAAAAATCAGAAGGCATGTCGATTTTCATCGTTGATTTGCACGAGGCCATTGGCAAGGGCATGGAAGTACGCCCGATACTGAATATGGTCAATCACGAAACCAACGAGCTATTTTTCGACAATCTGGAAATTCCAGCCGAAAATCTCATTGGCGAAGAAGGCAAGGGATTCAAGTATATCCTGGACGGCCTGAACGCAGAACGCACCCTCATAGCTGCAGAGTGTATAGGCGACGGGCACTGGTTCATAGACAAGGTATCTGCCTATGTGAAAGAGCGCATCGTTTTTAACCGGCCTATCGGACAAAACCAGGGCGTACAGTTTCCGATTGCTCGTGCTCACATCAACGTCGAGGCTGCCAGCCTTATGCGATACGAAGCATGCCGCTTATACGACGCTCATCAACCCTGCGGTGCTCAGGCGAATATGGCCAAACTGCTGGCTGCCGATGCGTCGTGGGAAGCCGCCAATGCGTGCCTGCAATTTCACGGAGGTTTCGGTTTCGCGAACGAATACGATATCGAACGTAAGTTCCGCGAAACACGACTTTATCAAGTGGCCCCAATTTCTACGAATCTTATTCTTTCGTACGTTGCTGAACACGTATTAGGACTCCCCCGCTCATTTTGA
This sequence comes from uncultured beta proteobacterium, assembly GCA_963706785.1. GTDB lineage: Bacteria > Pseudomonadota > Gammaproteobacteria > Burkholderiales > Burkholderiaceae_B > Pollutimonas. The sequence continues at coordinate 529,255 of CAVPNJ010000002.1, read as the reverse complement.
ATATGCACCTTCATATCACCCTTGTAACTTCTTGCGGGAAACCATCATGAATCATCCCAGTGCCGAACTTGCAGAATTTGCAGCTCAACTCGCTTACGACGACATCCCGCCCGAAGTGCTCCGGCGCACGGAAGACCTGATGCTCGACTGTCTGGCTTCAATTTTGGCGGGCTCCAGCGCGCGGCCCGTTCAAACTATTGCGAAGTTTGCGGACACCATGGGGCCCACCAGCGGCCCCTCCGAAAACATGGTCACCCGCCGAAGCACCAGCCCGCTGTTTGCGGCCATGGTAAATGCCGCATCAGCACACATGGTGGAACAAGACGACGTGCATAACGGGTCGGTTTTTCACCCGGCAGCAGTGGTCTTCCCCCCTGCTATCGCGGTGGCCCAAGCTTTAGGGCGATCCGGCAAAGAGCTGCTAGTGGCCTGTGTAGCCGGTTACGAAGTTGGAATACGCGTAGGCGAGTTCCTTGGCCGTTCGCATTACAAGATTTTCCATACAACGGGAACGGCGGGCGCGTTGGCTTCCGCAGTGGCAGTCGGGCGCCTACTGAACCTGAACAATGAACAGATGCTTAATGCCCTTGGCTCGGCAGGTACACAAGCGGCGGGGCTGTGGGAATTTCTGCGAGATGCAGCCGATTCAAAGCAGCTCCATACAGCAAAGGCGGCCACCAACGGCTTGACGGCCGCCTACCTCGCGCACGATGGATTCACCGGTGCGCAGCATGTGCTGGAAGGCCCGCAGGGCATGGGCGCTGGCATGTCGCAAGACGCCGATCCCGCAAAGCTGACCGACCGATTAGGCACGCGCTGGACTGTCCTTGAGACATCGTTCAAATACCATGCGTCATGCCGCCACACCCACCCTGCTGCCGACGCCCTGTTGCAAATTGTGCAATCGAATCAACTGAAGATAAGTGATATCGCTGGCGTAGTGGCCCATGTGCATCAAGGCGCGATCGATGTTTTAGGCCCGGTTGTCGAGCCCACGTCGGTGCATCAATCGAAGTTTTCCATGGGGACCGTCCTTGGGCTAATTGCGCAGCAACGCCGGGCTGGTCTACCAGAATTCGATGCAGCGCTGAACGATCCCGCCATTGCCGCCTTCCGGAAGCTCGTAACCATGGACCTCGATACCGAGGTAGACACTGCGTATCCTCAGCAATGGATAGGCAAGGTCACCGTAACGACTACCGATGACCGCAAATTCTCGGCCCGCGTTGACGAGCCCAAAGGCGACCCAGGGAACACCCTGAGCCGCCCGGAAATCGAAGACAAGGCATTACGCCTGGGTACTTATCGAAATGCAGCCACCAAAGAAGAAAGCCAGGGGCTTATAGGCAAGGTGTGGCACTTAGCGCAGACAGAGCTCGTAGGACGCTTTATCGGGTAACAAGCTTAGCCTAGCGCTTGCTTCTGGTAAGCGATCAACTGGGCAATGCCGTCTTGTGCCATATCAAGTAGGGCATTCAGCTCATTTCGGTTGAATGCCTGCCCTTCTGCGGTACCTTGTACTTCCACAAAATTACCGGCGCCCGTCATGACGATGTTCATATCGGCGTCGCATCCAGAATCCTCGATGTAATCCAGGTCCAACACAGGGCGACCGTTCACCTGTCCAACTGAGACTGCCGCGACGTGATCAAGTAAAGGGTTCGACGCCAGATGGCCTTGCTCGAGTAAAGCGCGCGTAGCAATTGCAGCAGCTACCCAGGCACCTGTAATACTCGCGCAACGAGTGCCTCCATCGGCTTGGAGGACATCGCAGTCCAAATGCAAAGTGCGTTCGCCCAGGGCCGTCAGATCAAATACCGCACGCAGACTTCGGCCTATTAGGCGCTGTATTTCCTGCGTTCGACCACTTTGTTTACCCCGTGCTGCCTCGCGGTCAGAGCGCGTATGGGTAGAGCGTGGCAACATCCCGTATTCTGCAGTAACCCATCCTTGACCTTTACCCTTCAAGAAAGGTGGTACCTTGTCGAGCACACTAGCATTGCATAACACGTGCGTGTCACCGGCTTTGATCAGCACAGACCCCTCGGCATGGCGTGTATATCCGACCTCGATGGTCAAGGGGCGTAATTCGGTTGTCGAACGCCCGGTGGGACGGGTCGTGCCAGAGGCGGTGGAAAGTGTAGATGCAGGCAAGGAAAGCTCCATTGATAGAAACGATGATCAGTTGAATAGAATTCTCTCATAAGGCAAAGCATTGCGCCGATTCACCGGCGCTGCAGGCCCGCTTACAATAAGAACTTTACGAAATAATAGGACGCCCAGCTTATGATCCGCAGCATGACCGCTTTTGGCAACGCGCGCACCGAAACGACGCACGGCAGCGTCACGATCGAATTTCGCACCGTCAATAGCAGGTTTCTGGATATCAATTTCCGCTTGCCCGAAGACTTGCGCATGGTCGAGGGATTGATTCGTGAAAAACTTGGGCAGACAGTCAGTCGCGGCAAAGTGGAGATTCGTGTCAATTATGCGCGCACTGACACGCGCGCGACTACCAAGCTTAATCCTGAATACCTACAAGCCTTCGCCGAACAGCTCCGTCTCGCCCGCGAGATACTTCCTGACGTAGCGGCTCCTCGTCTGACCGAGCTGCTTAATGCCTCAAATAGCACTGATGCCGCCGACTTCGACCCTGAGGTATGGTCAGCGATGTGCCTCGATGCAACCACTCAAGCGCTTGCCGAGCTCCAAGCTGGTCGGGAACGCGAGGGGCAGCGCCTGGCAGCAATGATGCAGGAATGCGCCAGCGAGGTCACCCAGATTGTCGATCAGGTGGAAAAAGATCTGCCCGCGGTACTGGCGGAACACCAGGAGAAAATAGCGAATAAACTGCGCGACGCGTTGACGGCGGTTAGCCCCGACGGCTTCGCACAAATCAGTGGCCCGGAACTTTCCGCACGCATCGCGCAGGAAGCATCGTTGTTTTCCCTTCGGATCGATGTCGCTGAAGAGCTTTCACGTTTACGCTCACACATCGCCGAACTCGAACATTTGCTGGACACTGGTGAAACAACCACACGCAAAGACAAAAAGAACGGGGGCAGTGCAGGAAAAAGGCTCGACTTCCTTTTCCAGGAAATGAATCGAGAAGCCAACACACTGGGTTCAAAGGCAAGCGCCCTGAGCGTTACTCGTGCGGCAATTGATCTTAAATTGCTGATTGAGCAAATGCGCGAGCAAGCGCAAAATATCGAATAGTGTTTGCAGTCGGGAAAAAAGTAAGGGGTATAGTTCAGTTTGGTAAATGCGTAAATACGCAGGATGAGGCTTCGATCATGCTCCCGGACGAAAATCAAAGCTCAACCTACCCCAGACAACACCACAATACGGTCGCTAAGGAATTCCTCGAACTTCCGCGCCGAGCATTCGAAGAGCTCGCCGTCTTCCTTGATCTTGATGGAACGCTTGCGCCTATTGTTCCCACGCCCGAAAAGGCTAGGGTCCCAAGTGCAACCATAGAACTTCTGCAACGGATATTTATTGCGTGCAACGGCGCCCTTGCCATCGTATCGGGGCGGGACGCAGCCGGTATACAGCGCATACTCGCCCCACTTCAGCTTCCTTATGCCGCCTTGCATGGCGCCGAACTAAGGGCGCCCGACGGGCAAATCAAAGTAATTCATGTGCCCCCCGACGAGTTGTCGGAGATCATTGCCAGAGTCGAGAAAGCGGCGGCAAGTCTACCTGGAACAATTATCGAACGTAAAAGTCTATCTGTCGCATTACATTATCGAAACGCCCCGCAGTTCGAACAAGATGTCCGTCGCCTCGCCGAATATGCGCTAATAGATCATCACCGATATTTCGAACTGCAGGAAGGCAAAATGGTGGTTGAGATCAAGCCGCGCCACGCAAGCAAGGGGGCAGCCATCAAGCGTTTCATGGACATGGGGCCTTTTCAGGGACGCGTTCCCCTCTTCGCTGGCGACGATCTTACCGACGAAGCAGGATTTTCCGTCGTCAATGCAATGAACGGCATAACCATAAAGGTGGGAAAAGGGCCAACGATTGCGCAATGGCGCCTAGATGATACCGAGGCCTTGAGCACATGGCTGCACACATTATTTATCGTTCAAGGGCATGGCGGCGATCGCCATCAGCACCAATAAAGGATGAAAAATGAGTAGGCTGATCGTTGTATCGAATCGCGTCGCATCGATTACCGAAGGCAAAAGCTCGGCCGGGGGCCTAGTGGTGGGAGTCCTGGACGCACTTCGCGAAACAGGGGGAATCTGGCTAGGCTGGAGCGGAACGCTCGAGTCCAAGCTCATGCTGACCGCATTCTCTGAACGCCACGAGAATATTGAATTCTTGACGGTGCCCCTGACAAAACGTGATTACGATCGGTACTACCGGGGCTTCTCCAACGGAGTGCTATGGCCAATATTCCACTACCGTATTGATTTAAGCCAATACACCCGTATCGACTATATGGGGTATTTGGAAGTGAACAGGAAATTTGCACAAATATTGGCATCGACGGTAAAAGATGGCGACCGCATATGGGTACACGACTATCACTTGATTCCATTGGGGAAAGCCTGCCGAGACTTAGGCATTCAGAACAAGATTGGTTTTTTTCTTCACATTCCCTTTCCGTGCCCTGCAGTGCTCCGGACTATACCTCCGCATCGACAACTGGTTGAGTCGATGTGCGCTTATGATCTGCTTGGGTTTCAGACCGAGAACGATGTTCAGGCCTTTCTTGATTATGCCGCGCGGTGCTTAGGTGCCACCGTTACCAATAATACGGTTCGGTTGGGCAGCCGCATCACTAAGGTCGGCGCGTATCCCATTGGCATACACCCGGAACAAGTCAAAGCCCTATCCAAGGAACCCATTCATTCCAAGCCGCTTGCCACCCTCAAAGCAGGCTTGCTCGACCGCAAACTTATTGTCAGCGTGGATCGCCTCGACTACAGCAAGGGGCTAGTCGAGCGTTTCAACGCTTTTGAACAGCTGCTCGAAACCTCCCCGCAGTACCGCGGCAAAGTCACCTTTGTTCAAATCGCCCCACCTTCACGACAGGACGTCCAGGGCTACCGTCAAATCAGGCGCCAGCTGGAAAGTACGGCCGGACGCATAAATGGTAAATGGACGGAGTTGTCATGGACGCCCATCCGCTACATGAACCGATCGTACGATCGCGGGCTACTGATGGCGATGTTTCGCGCATCTCAAGTAGGCTTGGTTACTCCATTGCGTGACGGAATGAATCTCGTCGCCAAGGAATATATCGCATCGCAACCTGCTCATGATCCGGGTGTGCTGGTATTGTCTGAGTTTGCTGGAGCAGCCGCTGAAATGCGAGACGGAGCGATCATGGTGAACCCTTATGATTTGCAAGGCATGGCCGACGGGTTGAATCGGGCTTTGAGCATGCCGCTAGAAGACAGAAAATCACGTTACGAACACTTGATGACCGTACTTAAAGAAAATGATCTTTCTAAGTGGCGGGATAGGTTTCTATCCGACCTCTCAGCGTAAGGCCCTAATCCTGCCGCAAGCACATTAGACCCACGCCGCTGCGCTTCTTCCGGCTACTGCATTCGACTTTATTCTTGCATCATGACTATGCTGACCACCACAGAGCCGTTCTCCTGCGCAAGCTATATCCGGGACATTGGCCGAGGCGCCCGCGGCGGCCGCGACCTTAGCCGTCAAGATGCACAAATTCTATACGGCGCCATACTGGCCGGTCGCGTCAGCGACCTGGAGCTCGGAGCAATATTAATTGCTTACCGGATTAAAAGTGAAAGTGCCCAGGAACTTGCCGGGATGATGGACGCTGTGCATGACACCATCCAAATGTTGGATTGGAACATCGCAACACCGGTCGTTATTCCCAGCTACAACGGCGCTCGTAAAAGACCGAATCTGGTGCCCTTGCTTGCGGCCATGCTTGCACAGCGCGGCGTCCCAGTGCTAATACACGGCGTACTGAGCGATCCGGGAAGAATAACTACTGCCGAGATCCTCAGCCTGATGGGCATCGACGCGGCGTATAACAACATGGCTATAAAACATGGATTGCATCAACACCGTCTCGCATTCGCTCCTATTGATGTTATTGCCCCTGCCTTGGCCGGACAATTGTCGCTGCGCGCTGCATTGGGTGTTAGAAACTCCGCACATACCCTGGCCAAATTACTGCAACCCTTCCGCTCTCCGGCATTAAGGCTGGTGAACTATACCCACGCGGCCTATGGCGATACATTATCAGAATATTTTCGCATGCTCGGCACGGCGGGCCCAGCAGGCGTTCTGCTAGGCCGCGGAACTGAAGGTGAAGCAGTCGCCGATGCGAATCTGCCCCGCGAAGCGGTGTGGCTGCACGACGGCGGTAGTGAGATCCTTATTCCTGCGGCGGAAAAAGATCTGCGCGATTCACCACTGCTTCCAGAAGCAGTGAATGCGGCCGACACGGCCAGCTGGATAATGAAAGTGCTTGCTGAACAGATTGAAGCGCCAAAAGCGATCACCGCCCAAGTTGACGCGATTGTTAAGCTTTGCGATCGTACTGCGCAGATTGTTTTTGGCTGACCGACGGCTAAACATTTGTGGCGATATGGCAAAGAAAAAATCTTTCCAGATAAAGTCGGTATGTTAAGCAGCTTTCTCGAGATAGCTTGATATCGGGCACACGCCTATTTAGCTTGGCGCAAACAAAAACCCCTCACTGGTTGCCCAGTGAGGGGTTTTCTTACAATAAGAGCCTGACGATGACCTACTTTCACAGACGTACGTCCACTATCATCGGCGCAAAGGCGTTTCACGTTCCTGTTCGGGATGGGAAGGAGTGGGACCACCTCGCTATGGTCGTCAAGCGTAACCGGGTGTTCTGCGCGGGGCGATGCCCGACAGAACCAATCTAGAAAGAAGCACAACGTGGCAAAGGGGCGCGCAGCGCGCCTTGGCCGAAGGAATTTGGGGGGAGGATCTTATCCACGCGCCGTACGGGCCGCGATGGGTACCGGGTAAGGCGCTAGGCGCGCTTACCTGGCCTTTGCGTCTTCGGGTGGGAAGACGACTTTGATTTGTTTGAACGGTACTTGAACACCTAACCTACAAGGTTATAGGATCAAGCCGCACGGGCAATTAGTATCAGTTAGCTACGTGCATTACTGCACTTCCACACCTGACCTATCAACGTCCTGGTCTCGAACGACCCTTCAGGGGGGTCTAGCCCCCGGGATACCTAATCTTCAGACGAGTTTCCCGCTTAGATGCCTTCAGCGGTTATCTCTTCCGTACATAGCTACTCGGCAATGCCATTGGCATGACAACCGATACACCAGCGGTACGTCCACTCCGGTCCTCTCGTACTAGGAGCAGGCTCCGTCAAGTATCCAACGCCCACGGCAGATAGGGACCAAACTGTCTCACGACGTTTTAAACCCAGCTCACGTACCTCTTTAAATGGCGAACAGCCATACCCTTGGGACCGGCTACAGCCCCAGGATGAGATGAGCCGACATCGAGGTGCCAAACACCGCCGTCGATATGAACTCTTGGGCGGTATCAGCCTGTTATCCCCAGAGTACCTTTTATCCGTTGAGCGATGGCCCTTCCATTCAGAACCACCGGATCACTATGTCCTGCTTTCGCACCTGTTCGACGTGTCAGTCTCACAGTCAAGCACGCTTATGCCATTGCACTATCAGCACGATTTCCGACCGTACCTAGCGTACCTTCGAACTCCTCCGTTACGCTTTAGGAGGAGACCGCCCCAGTCAAACTGCCCACCATGCACTGTCCCCAACCCGGATAACGGGCCAAGGTTAGAACCGCAAACAAACCAGGGTGGTATTTCAAGGTTGGCTCCGGCGAATCTGGCGACTCGCTTTCAACGCCTCCCACCTATCCTACACAGGCCGGTTCACAGTCCAATGCAAAGCTACAGTAAAGGTTCATGGGGTCTTTCCGTCTAGCCGCGGGTAGATTGCATCATCACAACCACTTCAACTTCGCTGAGTCTCAGGAGGAGACAGTGTGGCCATCGTTACGCCATTCGTGCAGGTCGGAACTTACCCGACAAGGAATTTCGCTACCTTAGGACCGTTATAGTTACGGCCGCCGTTTACCGGGGCTTCGATCAAGAGCTTGCACCCCATCACTTAACCTTCCGGCACCGGGCAGGCGTCACACCCTATACGTCGACTTTCGTCTTGGCAGAGTGCTGTGTTTTTAATAAACAGTCGCAGCCACCGATTCTCTGCGACCCCTTCATGCTCAGGGCGCGAGCCCTTCACACTAGCGGGGTATACCTTCTCCCGAAGTTACGGTATTAATTTGCCGAGTTCCTTCTCCTGAGTTCTCTCAAGCGCCTTGGAATATTCATCCCGTCCACCTGTGTCGGTTTGCGGTACGGTCTCGTAGAACTGAAGCTTAGAGGCTTTTCTTGGAACAGCTTCCAATCAGTTTAGGACCGAAGTCCTATCCAGTCACACCCTTGAATTGCGCGCCCGGATTTGCCTAAGCGCCTTCTACAGTGCAACAACGGGGACATCCAACACCCCGATGACCTTCTGCCATCCGTCCCCCCATCGCATTCTACGACGGTGCTGGAATATTAACCAGCTTCCCATCAGCTACGCATCTCTGCCTCGCCTTAGGGGCCGACTCACCCTGCGCCGATGAACGTTGCGCAGGAAACCTTGGACTTACGGCGAGGGGGCTTTTCACCCCCTTTATCGCTACTCATGTCAGCATTCGCACTTCTGATACCTCCAGCAGACTTCACAATCTGCCTTCGCAGGCCTACAGAACGCTCTCCTACCACAGGCACTTCCGAAGAAATGCCTATCCGCAGCTTCGGTCTATGGCTTAGCCCCGTTACATCTTCCGCGCAGGACGACTCGATCAGTGAGCTATTACGCTTTCTTTAAAGGATGGCTGCTTCTAAGCCAACCTCCTGACTGTCAATGCCTTCCCACTTCGTTTCCCACTTAGCCATAGTTAGGGACCTTAGCTGGCGGTCTGGGTTGTTTCCCTCTTGAGTCCGGACGTTAGCACCCGGTGCTCTGTCTCCCACGCTGCTACTTGCCGGTATTCGGAGTTTGCCATAGGTTGGTAAGTCGTCATGACCCCCTAGCTATAACAGTGCTCTACCCCCGGCAGTAATACGTGAGGCACTACCTAAATAGTTTTCGGAGAGAACCAGCTATTTCCAAGCTTGTTTAGCCTTTCACCCCTATCCACAGTTCATCCCCTAATTTTTCAACATTAGTGGGT
>CAVPNJ010000002.1:0-515000 GCA_963706785.1 uncultured beta proteobacterium | reverse complement strand
CGACCCGCAAGCGCTGGGAAAGGTGTTTGAGTCTTTAGGCTTTAAGGCCATTGCTCGTCATCGAAAGAAAGATGTCACGCTTTATCGTCAGGGCGGCATCAACTTCCTGATTAACGCAGAGCCGGATTCGTTTGCCCAACGTTTCGCTCGTTTGCATGGCCCTTCTATCTGCGCTATAGCTTTTCGTGTAGAGGACGCCGGCAAAGCGTACAAACGCGCTTTAGACCTCGGAGCTTGGGGATTCGATTCGCACAGCGGCCCCATGGAACTGAATATTCCGGCCATTAAAGGTATAGGCGATTCACTTATCTATCTGGTTGACCGCTGGCATGGGAAACAGGGCCATGGCGGTATCGGCGACATCAGCATATATGACGTCGACTTTGAGCCCATTGACACGACAACAGCGCAGACGGACCTCAACCATATCGGCGCGGGCCTGACAATAGTCGATCACCTTACCCATAATGTGCACAAAGGCCGCATGGAAGAATGGGCCGAGTTCTACGAACGCCTGTTTAATTTCCGCGAAGTGCGCTACTTTGATATTGAAGGAAAGGTCACAGGAGTCAAGTCCAAGGCGATGACATCCCCTTGCGGCAATATACGGATTCCGATCAATGAAGAAGGAACTGAAGAGAAAGGCCAAATTCAAGAGTATCTGGATCTGTATCGCGGCGAGGGCATACAGCATATTGCCTTGGCCACCGACGATATCTACGCGACAGTCGAACAATTGAGAACGTCCGGCCTACAGTTTCTTGATACCCCAGATACCTATTACGAACTGCTGGATCTTCGATTGCCGGATCATGGAGAAAATGTTGACCGCCTGAAGGCCAACAAAATTCTTCTTGATGGCGCAGCAGAAGGCGGCTTGCTTCTTCAGATTTTTACCGAAAATCAGATCGGCCCAATTTTCTTCGAAATTATTCAGCGTAAGGGCAATGAGGGTTTTGGGGAGGGCAACTTCAAGGCTCTGTTCGAATCCATCGAGCTGGATCAAATGCGACGCGGAGTACTTAAAAACGTCGACTGAATTACCTAGGCATCCTGCCGCGCGAGCCAGGATGCCCATGTAAAGCGTCGGGCACAAGAAACCGATAGAATCGCTTCATTTATCACTCAGAGAAGCGCAAATGCTATCGTATTTTGTGGCCATGCTGCGGCGCAGCTGGAGAATGTTCGCAACCGTAAGCAAGGTTATGCTTCCGGTCATGATCATTGTGCAAGTCGCGCAAGAGTTTGGCTTGGTCGACCTTGCCGGACGGCTGCTTGCTCCAGCAATGGCCTTATTGCATTTGCCGCCCGAGGCGGGAATTATCTGGGCAACCACCTTGCTTATCGGCATGTACGGGGGCCTGGCATCGTTAGGTAGCCTGGCAGGAACGATGGACATGACGGCCGGGCAGCTGAGCGCTCTTTGCGCCATGATGCTTTTCGCACATAGCCTGCCTGTAGAACAGGCTATCGTGCGCCGCGCCGGAGCAGGGTTTTGGATAACGGCAGCGCTACGAGTCGGTACAGCACTGGCATATGGCGCGGCGGTCTCATGGACCTGCTATTTGACGAATACTCTGTCCGAGCCGGTATCCCTGGAATGGCTGCGCGGATCAGATGCCATCGTCGGCAGTCCTTCGAACCCTTATTTCGCATGGATACAGGCGACCGCGTTCTCGTTGGCCCTTACCTTCGCAATTATTGCCGTGCTGGTTGTCGCGCTCGATGCATTCGACCGACTCGGTATCACGCGGCGCATTACATCGGCCATGATGCCGTTGTTGCGGGCCTCAGGCCTTAACGCCCAGGTCGCGCCAGTCACAACTGTTGGCGTATTGCTCGGCCTCACCTATGGCGGAGCGCTAATCATCGAAGAGGCCAGCAAGCAGAATTTTTCCGCTCGAACCCGGTTTCTGGCCTTATCGTGGTTATCGTTATCGCATTCGCTGATCGAAGACACGCTTTTATTAATGGCTTTGGGCGCGGACGTATGGGTGGTGCTCGTAGGACGTGTACTCATTACGCTAGCTATTGTCGCAACACTAGCCAGATTGACGGATCGTGGCAACTGGAGCACGCGCCCCGTGAGTACGGCGGAACACGCGTAGCCGCGGGTCTATTTGTTTTCCGGCAGCTCATTATTCGCAAGCGTAAGGATCCATGCAGCAATAAGCTGCGCATTTGCCGGGCTGACTTGCGGTTGGGCGGGCATGGGTACAGCACCCCAGCGGCCGCGGCCGCCTTGCCGAATAGTGGTCGCCAGATAATCGAGGGCCCCTTCCTGGTTCGCGAAGCGCTGTGAAATCAGCTTGAATGATGGCCCCACCCGCTTCTGATCTATTTGATGGCAGGCCAAACAATTATTACTTCTTGCGAGATCTACGCCTATGCTATCGGCGGCAGCAAGTGTGCTGAAACCAATACCGATCGCACCAGCTAAGGAAGCAAAAAACATACGAGAAAACATAAAACCGTACCTGACCACATATAAATGGGAGACGCTATTGCCAAGCCGGGTTTGCTTGGGGCCATATCGGGGTATTATCGGCGATATTTCATTGACGTAAAAAAGACATGCTTCACTATCCAGAAATTGATCCCGTTGCGCTGCAAATCGGCCCGGTGGCCATACATTGGTATGGGCTGATGTATCTGATAGGATTCGCTCTCGTATGGCTGCTTGGCCGGTGGCGAATTCAGCATGGTGAAACTGATTTAAGCCTGCGCGACCTGGAAGATATTATTTTTTATAGTGTGCTGGGCGTTGTCGCGGGGGGCCGACTGGGCTATGTCCTGTTCTATAAACCCGCCGAGTACCTGGCCCATCCGATAGAAATTTTTTACTTATGGCAAGGCGGCATGTCGTTTCATGGCGGCCTTATTGGCGTCATTGTCGTCCTACTGATTTTCGCTCGCAAGCGACAAAAAACCTTACTCGAGATCGGCGACTTTGTCGCGCCGCTCATTCCGCTGGGTCTGGCCGCCGGGCGTATGGGTAATTTTATTAACGGCGAACTATGGGGACGTCCCACCACTTTGCCATGGGGGATGGTATTTCCACAAACCGCGGACGGTATCGCTCGTCATCCGTCGCAACTTTATGAAATGGGACTAGAAGGCTTCGCCTTGTTTGCCCTTGTATGGTGGTTCGCGCGCAAGCCTCGCCCCACCGGCCAGATCAGCGCCGTTTTCCTGATGGGTTATGGCGTGTTCAGATTTCTCGCCGAGTTCACCCGGGAACCGGACATTTATCTGGGCCTGCTAGCGGGTGGCCTATCGATGGGCCAGTTGTTATCCCTGCCCATGATTCTGGCCGGCATGATTATTTTTGCGCTCAGCGCAAAAAAAAGATCTCAGTAAACAAGTGTTGAAGAAGTGGATGTTCGAGCCGACATATTTCGCGGGGTACTCATCGACAGTGCCTTAAAGAAGCACTGCGCGCACCAAGTGCGACGCCTACCTTGTAGCGTCTTCAGTGTCGGCCCTCCATGCACTATCGCCGCCCGGCTCAGAGGAATGGTGTTGGTTCAACAGTTCGATCAGCCGCAGAGTGGCCGGCGTCAACGGCCCGTGTGGATACGTAATACCCAATTGGCGCGTCATTGTCGTTTCGTCGAGTGCGACCTCTTGCAACATTCCGCGGGTCTTGGGGTGCTCCAGCGTTAATCTGGACAGGAAGCACAATAGGTCGGTGCTGCCTATCAGATCGTGAATAGACGGCAGCGAATTCGTTTCGATATATGCAGCAGGTGTGGTAAGCCGGCGCGATGCAAAGGCATTGTCCAGCCATTTGCGGCTCTCCACCGGCGGTGTCGGCAAAATCCAGTGGTAGTTTAAAAGATGCTGCAGACTCAAATCTGGCATATCGAATACCGGGTGTCCTTTCCTTGCGGCAACCACGACGATATCGTTGATGAACGCCTGGTTGACGAACTCGTTGTCGTTAGACACGGCGCCGACAATCAAGTCCAGCTTTTCCTGGCGAATTTGATCTTTCAGGAAATAATTGGTGCCGATCATGATTTCCAACGCCACATTCGGGGCATGCTTCAAGGCTAGATTGCAAATGATCGGTAACAGGTAATCTGCCGTGATCGGGCCGCAGCCGACACGGACCTTGCCCGTCGACCCATCGATAAAACCTTTCATGTCGCTTAGGTAGCGATCGTTGGTTTCCCGAATTTTTCTGGCTCTTACATAAAACTCTTTGCCCACCGCGGTCAATTCCAATCCGCGACCCTTTCGCTCGAACAAGGCGGCTCCGAGCTCAACTTCCAGGCGCTGCACGCATTTGGTCAGTGCCGGTTGGCTGCGATGCAGCACTTCCGAAGCCCGACCCAGGTGTTTAAGCTCGGCGATAGTTTCGAAATAGCGTAAATCGCGTATCTCTATGTTCAATTCATTACTCACAGGAATCGTTCAATGAATATTATTGAATAGACGGTTATATCAACAACTGCGTCTAATGACAATCTTCCGCATAAAAATCGACTCATATGGCTTATACCGTCTTGGTTACTGCCCGCACGTTAAGTCCTGAAGGCATCGCCCTACTGGAAAACGAGGGTTGCAAGGTACTTTTCCTGCAGGGAAATGCAGATGGCGCGGAGGTTGAAGACATACTCAAGTCGGAACGTGTCGACGCGGTTATTTCCCGGACAACAACATTGTCAGCTCGCGCGATAGCGTCCTGCAGCACGCTGAAAGTCATTTCCAAACACGGAGTGGGCGTCAGCAATATCGACGTTAAGGCCTGTACGGAGCGCGGCATACCCGTTTTTGTGACACCGGGCGCCAATGCCCAGTCGGTTGCCGAAATGACCCTTGGTTTAATCCTTGCCGCGGCCCGGAGCATCCCCTACATGGACAGCGAAATAAGGGCCGGGCGTTGGTCGCGTTTGCAAAATGGTTTAGAGCTTAAAGGCAGGACCGTGGGCTTGGTAGGATATGGACAAATAGGACGGCTGGTAGCCTCCTTCTGCAATGTTCTTGGCATGCATGTGCTGGCTTACGATCCCTACGCGAATGCCAATCAGCTACAAAACGATGTTCAACTGCTGACTGACCTAGATACCATGCTAGGCCGGTCTGACATACTAAGCCTGCATATTCCCTTGACCGCCGATACACATGCGCTAATCGGAGCACATCAATTGGCACTATTGCCCGACGGGGCAATTTTGGTTAACACGGCTCGTGGCGAAGTGATCGACGAATCGGCCCTGATCGCGGCCTTAGTAAGTGGAAAATTAGCTGCGGCGGGTCTCGACACGATGGCCGAAGAGCCAATACCAGCGTCTAGCCCGCTTCGAAGTATGAAGAATGTCGTCCTGACACCTCATGTCGGTGGTTCTACTTCTGCCGCGCTGAGCGCAATGTCGGTGGCGGCCGCAAATAACATTCTGGCCTATTTGAAAAATGGGGCTGTTCCCATCGACAAAGTAGTCAATTTCAAAGGTTTGAAGCAATGACATCACCGGGAGATGAAATGTCCAGTACTGGGGAATGGCCGCAGGGTTATCGCATCAACGAAATGCCAAGAAAAATCCAAGACGATTTGATTCGCTCGTTCATTGACGTTCCGGTGGCGGTCGCGGGCGACTGCATGGGTCGTTCGCTGGGGGCTATGGGCTTGAGGGCCTACCACAATAATTTGCAGCAAGGCTTGTGCGGCCTTGCGTTGACCGTGCAAGTCCGGCCTGGCGATAATTTGATGATACACAAAGCGTTCATGATGGCGCAGCCGGGCGACATCATTGTGATCGACGGAGGAGGAGATCTAACGCAAGCACTGATCGGCGGCTTGATGCGCACAACGGCCCTGACCAAAAAAATCGGCGGCTTTGTCATAGACGGAGCGATCCGCGATTTGGTCGAATGGGCCGATGGCAAAGTCCCTGTGTTTGCGAAGGGTCATACCCACAGAGGGCCGAGCAAAGAGGGCCCCGGACAAATTAATGTGCCGATAGCGTGCGCAGGCCTTGTGGTGCGGCCTGGCGATCTGATGCTAGGCGATGCAGATGGGGTGATTTGTATTCCCGCGGAAGATGTTCAGGCTTTGTTGCCCCGCGTGCAGGCGCACTTAAAAAAGGAAGAGTCAATTCGTTTATCAAACGAGCTAGGCACTGCTGATCCTGAACGGTTTAACGCGGTATTGCGGGCAAAAGGCTTACCTGTCTAGTGGCTGCCTTAATAAGGCGTCCGTATCTTTATCTTTAAGCATAAACATAATAAACCAGGAGACATCATGATTAACTTGCGAAAATTCGTTGCCGCTACGTCGGTGATGCTGGGTGTTATAGCCGTCGCGCCAGCGACTCAGGCGGCAGATGCCTATCCTACCCAACCTATTAGGCTGCTGGTACCCTTCCCGCCTGGCGGAGGCACTGACACCATGGCCCGTTTTGTTGCCAATGCCCTGACCGAAAAATTCAAATGGAACATCATCGTCGAGAATCGTCCAGGTGCCGGCGGCACTGTTGGCATGGGAATACTCGCCCGCTCAACGCCTAGTGGCTACAACATGGCTTTAGGCCAGACCTCGAACCTGTCGATTAATCCCTATCTTTACGACAATATTTCATACGATGTCGCCAAGGATTTTGCGCCGGTGGTTTCGATCGCATCGCAGCCCATGGTTCTGGTGGTTCGCTCAGACCAACCGTATAAGTCGGTAGCCGAATTGGTGGAATATGCCAAAGCCAATCCGGGCAAGTTAACAGTAGGCAATGCCGGCACAGGTACGGTGGGCGACATCGCAGGCCGCTTTTTTGCAAGTGAAGCCGGTATCGAAGTATTGAATGTTCCCTACAAAGGCGCAGCGCCTGCCATGAATGATCTGCTGGGCGGGCAGGTCGACGCTTTTTTTGCATCGACTCCCGCAGCCATGTCCCAGTTGAAAAACTCCAAGATCAATATGTTGGCGATTACGACTTTGGAACCGATCCCGCAGTTGCCTAACGTGCCTCCGCTAGCAAAGACGCTGCCCGGCTTCGAAGCCGCCTCCAAGACTGGCATTCTCACACCCGCCGGCACGCCTAAAGAGATTATCGAGATATTGAACAAGCAAATTAATGAAGTTCTCACAACTCAGGAACTGCGCGACAAAATCATGGAAGAAGGCAACGTAGTCCTTGGAGGGACGATCAAAGAGTTTAACGATCTAATCGCCAATGACTCCGCCAAATGGTCAAAAATCATCAAGGATGGCAACATCACCATTAAGTAAACGCTTAGAAATCCTTGCTTATCAAACATAGGGGGCCAGCTACGTATCTCGTAGGTCGGCCGGCTCCCTGCAACTCGAAATATCCCCATACGCCCGATAGCGCATGAATTGACTATCGGAAAAGGGAAGGCCCTAGTCCGCGCGAATTCGCCACGCCTTCGACAACGTTAGACGGGTCGCCGGCCGTAGATTTTAATTCGGCCCCTTATTGCGATGACTGCAAAAATATCGAACCGCGAATTGAAACGCTAACCCGTTCGGTGCCGCCTTCCAGTGGCGCACTTGCCTTATCGGCAGCCATGGACATCATGCGCGGGGATGATTGATATTGCGCACCGGCACCACCAAGGTCGATATTCCGCACGGTATAGCTGGCGAAGCCGAAGGCTTTGGTCAATGCTTCAGCACGGTCTCGGAATGCCTGGGCTGCTTGGGCCAACAAAGCTTCTTCCTGTTTCGCCCTTGCTTGTGGAGAAACCGAAAAAGCAAGGTTCGCAATAGGCATGCGATCGCTCAGTTTGCCTGCCAACTCAGATGCGGCTGCAAAGTCTTTGGATTCAAGAAAAATTTCACCGCGTCCGCGCCAATTCGATATCTTGCCCTGCTCATTATTCATGGGCCACACGTGATAATTGCCGCTGCTGACTTTAACGTTCTGGTCACCCTTCGCGTCCTTCATGACACTTTCAAGCGTATTACTAAGTGCCTTGGCCACTGCAGCCTGAGTTTTATCGCTGACCTCTGACGCCAGCGTGATTTTGACCGTATCCTGCGAGACTTCCGCGCCCGCCTCGGCCTGCAAGCTTGCTTGAGGCCACTTACCGCCGCGGGGTTCCGCATCGAGCGATTGCGCCATTGCTGGCAATACCAAACCGCTGGCGCCGACACAAAACGCGAATCCTGACAACCATTTGCGCTTTTGTTTCGAAAAGTTCATTTTTCACGGTCCTATAAAAGAACAAAGCTCGTCCGAAGACGAGCTTTGAAATAATTGCCCCGCCTGTGCCGTCTAGGCCGGCATCCTGGAACCGAGGGTTCAAGGTGGTCGCCTTCAGTCAAGCTTCGGGTTTTCCATAAAATGGAAAGCACACCTACTTGTCAATCCAGCAACCTGCATGCCATAAGCATTGGTTCAAGGAATGTATGGCCAAGTCACGAGCACGGCAGGGACTAACTGTTGAATACTGAAAAAAACAATATTCGAAAACTTACATTAACACTTTACCGCACATTCTGGTTTTGATTTGCTGGCCCTACTACCTGATCCAGCATATCGTTCATGTCATCAATTTTACGCTTGAAATCGCCCAACGCAAGGTTGCTTAGTGGCCCGTCGGGAGCACGCATGGATAAAAGCTCGATCGCGATCTGAATTGCAGCCATGACAGCAATGCGTTCATTGCTTGCAACTTTACCTGATCCTTTTACACCGAGCATACGGTGATCTACGTGCCGTACCGCTGCAAGCAATGCTTCTTTTTCGGCAGGCATGCAAGCCAGCGAATAATCTCGGCCCAAAATGGATACGTCGATACGTTCCATAATACTTTACTCCTGCGATGCGCCGGGCAGGCGCATTAATATTGAATCGATGCTTTCCCGCGCCTTATCGGCAACCACGCGCAGCCGGTCGGCGTCGACCTGGCTGGCAGCCAGGCGCTGCCTGAAGGTTTCACATTCAGACTTGTACTGGGTGGCTTCAATTTGAAGCGTGGCCTGACTGGCCTCGGCCTCGGCCCGCAATGCCTGGAGTTCAGCTTCGTGGATCGCGATACGTTCATTCATCGACGACGAGTCGGCCTCGCGGCGCGTGAGCTGGTCGCGCAGCGCATCGCGCTCTTGCTCGAGAGTTTTCAGGCGAGCCTGTAAGGCAGTGCGCTCAGTTTGGAGCTGACGAGCAAACTGCACCATTTGCCCGATACGGGCAGCGAGAGAATCGAGATCTTGCAACATGGGCGTTATCGTAAACCATCCAGCCATAAACTGGATAGAGAAAAATAGAATCCGATCATAACCTTTCACCGCTCTTTCCAATACCTTTCATTTTTCTTTCAAAGCGATGAAAAAATTCGGGTAACTACTACTCCAAATTGTAAAATATGCCCGTCTCCAGGGTAAACCCTAAACGACCAAGGGCAAATCGGGGTTTCCAGTGGCGGCTTCGTCTATTACCATTCTTCACCTTTTGATGTTTAGGGCTCTTGATTGTTATGGCTTCTCGCGAAGCAGCATTAATCAGTGCTTTCAATATCAGTTTTATCATGCTGTCAGGGAGATTTCGTCAACATGCAGCTCAGAAATAAGCAGGACTTCTGGTCCGGTATTATGTTCGTCGCCTTAGGCGTCGGATTTGCGTTGGGCGCTACCAACTACTCTATGGGCACGGCGGCTCGAATGGGCCCCGGGTACTTCCCCTTCTGGCTAGGCGTATGCCTGGCTGGGCTAGGAGCAATCGTTGCACTAACGGCCTTGTCGCCTAAAGCACACGAGACCCATGTAGAAAAATTCGATTGGAAGATTGCCTTCGTTATCGTTGGGGCAGTCGCCCTTAGCGGAAGCGTCATGGATTTCCTGGGTGTTTATATCTCGGTATTTCTGCTTGGTCGTTATCAGCAGTTTGGCAAGCCACGTATTCAGCTGGAAGGTTGCAGTCGCCAATGGCATATTTATGGTCCTGTTCGTCTGGCTGGCATTCATCAAGGGTTTAGGTTTGATCTTCCCCTTGTGGCCTAGCTTTCTAGGCAATTAAAGGAGAAGCTGAAATGGAATTAATTGAACACTTGATGCTAGGGTTCTCCGTAGCCGTCACCCCCGAAAACTTGGCGTATTGTCTACTTGGCTGCGTCCTTGGTACCCTGATCGGCGTATTGCCTGGCATTGGCCCTGTGCCCACCATCGCCATGCTGCTGCCTATTACTTATGTGCTGCCACCCGTTGCTGGCCTGATCATGCTTGCCGGTATTTATTATGGCGCTCAATACGGAGGGTCCACCACAGCGATCCTTGTGGCGCTGCCGGGGGAAACATCGGCAGTGGTGACCGTACTAGATGGTCACCAAATGGCCCGTAACGGCCGCGCCGGCGCTGCGCTTGCCATCGCCGCGTTGGGCTCTTTCTTCGCAGGTTGTGTGGCCACTGTCCTGCTGGCGGGCTTTGCACCTCCTTTGGCTGAAGTGGCCTTCAAGTTCGGTCCTGCGGAATACTTTTCACTTATGGTATTGGGCTTGATCGGCGCGGTTGTGCTGGCGTCGGGATCCTTGCCCAAAGCAATCTGCATGATCTTGCTTGGGCTTGTTGCTCGGCATGATTGGTACCGACGTGAACTCTGGCGTCGCCCGTTACGACTTTGGCATTCCCGAACTTCAAGACGGCATCGACTTTGCTGTTGTGGCCATGGGCGTATTCGGTTTTTCCGAAATCATGACCAACTTGGAACTGAAGGATCAACGCGTTGACATCACCGGCAAAGTTGGCTCGCTTTACCCCAACAAGCAGGAATTCAAGGAGGCGTGGCCCGCAGTCGTTCGCGGCACGGCCCTAGGCTCGGCTCTGGGCATCCTGCCCGGCGGTGGTGCAGTGCTGTCGTCTTTTGCCTCGTATACGCTCGAGAAAAAGATGTCCAGGAATCCTGAACGCTTTGGCAAGGGCCACCCAGCGGGGCTCGCCGGTCCGGAATCCGCGAATAACGCGGCTGCCCAGACATCGTTCATTCCCTTGCTTACACTGGGTATTCCGGGTAACGCCGTAACCGCGCTGATGATTGGCGCCATGACCATCCACAACATTCAGCCTGGTCCCCAGGTCATGACCAGCCACCCAGAACTCTTCTGGGGTCTGATTGTATCGATGTGGATCGGCAACCTGATGCTGGTTATCCTGAACCTGCCGCTGGTTGGCCTGTGGATCAAACTGCTTAAAGTGCCGTATCGAATTCTGTTCCCGGCCATTCTGGTATTTTGTACGATCGGCGTGTATTCGTTGAACTACAACGTATTCGATATCTGGATGACGGCAGCTTTTGGCTTTATCGGCTATGTTTGGGCGAAACTCAAATGCGAAGGCGCGCCTTTGCTGCTGGGTCTGGTGCTTGGGCCGATGATGGAAGAAAACTTCCGTCGTGCCCTCTTGCTGGCTCGGGGTGATTACACTACCTTCGTAACCCGCCCCTTGTCCTTGTCGCTCCTGATCGCCGCTGCCGTTCTCGTTGCTATCGTAGCGCTGCCTTCAATCAAGAAAAAACGCGAAGAAACCTTCGTTGAAGAAGGCTAAGCGACTGTAGTACCGCACAAAGAAAAAGGCGCCGACAGGCGCCTTTTTCCATGGTCGCTCGCAGACATGGCTTATGAGGTAATCTATTGCCCGGAGCAATGCATAACCCACTAAATTTCGGAGAATAACGATATGTCGTCAATCAACGCCCGGCCTTATGACTCACACCCTTCTACGCGCGTAGCCTTCTTGGGCTTGGGTGTAATGGGTCACCCCATGGCTGGACATTTGGCCAAAGCCGGCCACACTGTTGCGGTTTACAACCGCACATTTGAAAAAGCCGAAGCGTGGGTTGCCGAATTTGGCGGCGAAGCGCACCGCACGCCCAAAGAGGCAGTCCAAGGGGCCAGCATCGTGTTCTGTTGTGTGGGGAACGATGACGATCTGCGTAGCGTTGTGCTCGGCGACAGCAGTGCTTATGCGGGTATGGCGGCCGGAACGATTCTGGTGGACCACACCACTGCCTCGGCCGAAGTGGCTCGAGAGCTGTACCAAGCAGGCAAGCAGCAGAACATCAAATTTGTAGACGCGCCGGTCTCGGGTGGTCAGGCAGGCGCAATCAATGGCGCACTTACGGTCATGTGCGGCGGCGATCAGATAGATTTCGACACAGCCAAGCCGCTTATTCACGCTTACGCGCAGGCCGTGACGTTGCTGGGCGACTCCGGTGCCGGCCAACTATGCAAAATGGTCAATCAAATTTGCATCGCCGGCTTAGTGCAAGGTTTATCCGAAGCCATTGCATTTGGCCAAGCCGCAAAGCTCGACATGAAGCAAGTCCTTGGCGTTATCAGCAAGGGTGCCGCACAAAGCTGGCAAATGGAAAACCGCGGCGCCACCATGATCGACGATAAATTCGACTTTGGCTTTGCGGTCGACTGGATGCGTAAAGATCTGGGACTAGTGCTGAACGAAGCGAAACAGAACGGTGCCCGTCTTCCAGTAACGGCATTGGTCGATCAGTTCTATGCAGACGTGCAGCAAATGGGCGGCAATCGGTGGGATACTTCCAGCCTGGTCAAACGCCTGCGCAATAAATAATTGCCCGTGCGAAGCCTACGCGGAATACCTCGGCATTTGCAGTACCGCGCACAGCCCGACCCCACCATGCGTGGAGGGGTCGCCGTCTTTCAAGACGATCGTGCCACGATTGCGTTCAGCATAGGCAAGCGCAATTGCCAACCCCAGCCCAGAACCGCTGCCGCGCGAGCCCTTTCGGGCCGTACCACCACGGTCGAACCGAATGAATACGCTTTCGCGTAGCGAAGGATCTAGCCCCACGCCGTTATCGCAAACGCTTACCCAGGCCTTATCGCCGGTGACCCCGGCGGAAACCGTAATGGTGCTACCGTCGCCCGAATGGTTGATCGCATTGTGCACAAGGTTGGCAATAGACTCATGGATCTCGGCATCGCTACCCAATACCCAAGGTCTGATGGCCTGGACGCCACCGACGCCTTCACTACTATCGCCTTCACTACTATTTGCCCAGCCAAGATCCTGGTGCTTTTCGCGCGCTAAAGGCAAATAAAGCAGCACCACTTCGCGCGCCAGCGTATTCAGATCAACCTGCGCCTGCGGTGCAATCTCGTTGCGGCTTGCATGCGCAAGGGATAGCAACTGTTCCGTCAAACGCGACGTCTGGCCCAGTTGCCGAATAATCGCGGCCAGCGTTTCGCGCATGCGCACGATATCTGGCTCACGTTTGGCATATTGCGCTTGCGTACGCATGATTGCCAGCGGTGTACGCAGCTGATGAGATGCATCCGCCAGGAATCGTGCCTGCTTGTCGAGTACCTGCCGATATAGATCGATGTGGTGATTAATTGCCTTGACTAGCGGTACGACTTCACGGGGAACGTGATTTTCATCTAGCGGCATCAAGTTATCGACCTCGCGCGCCCTGATTTCCCGCCTGAGTTCGCTTAGCGGCCGCAAGGCAAGCTGTACACTGAACCACACGAGCAAGGCAGCCAATATCAGCATGCGGCCATCGCGGAACAAGCCTTCCCTCCAGGCGTTCTGCTGCGTGCGCAAACGTAAGTCTACGCTTTCGCCCACCAACACGATTACCTGACGGTGGGTCCCCTCGTAATATAGATCGCGCCACAGCGCAACCATGCGCACCTCATCGTTGCGATACATTGCATTATAGAAAACCGGCATGCCCTCGTTGTCGGCCAAGGTCGGAGGACGTGGCAACCCTTGCATGCCTAATAAGGTTTTTCCTTCCAGATTCTGAGCATTGAATCCAGCCAGACTCGATGTCCCTGGCAATACTTCTTCGACACGAAAATATTTGCGGTTGCCCGCGCGCGACTCGAGCATTACCTGGGCATAAAACGGAGGGTCGATACGCAAAGTGCCATTGGAATTAAACTCAACGCTGTTTTCGAGAATCTTGGCCGGTTCCAATAACGCACTATCGTAGACTTCCTGCGTGACAACATTCAAAGCCTGATAATCGCTACGGCCGTCAACAATCAATAGTGTCACAACGCCTGGAATAAGCAATATAAGCAGCCAAAATCGGATACTGCCGCGATATTTTTGAGTTAATAGCGCCATTTATCAGGCTTCATCAAGGATGCTTTCAAGCATATAACCCAGGCCCCTTACGGTCACAATACGCACGTCGCTGCCCGCCAGCTTTTTACGCAAGCGATGAAGAACGACTTCGATGGCGTCCGGACTGGAATCGCTATCATGTTCGAAGACCCTCGAGAATAGATGACTTTTTTCAACTGGCATACCGCTACGTGTAATTAGCACCGCTAGAGCTGCATGCTCGCGCGGTGTCAGGTGCAAAATAGCCCCGGCCAGCGAAAACGCCCGGCTTTCGCTGTCGTAGACCAGGGATCCGCATTCCATTCGGGCTGGTTTTCGGCCCCTGCTTCGCCGGACCAGCGCAGCCAAGCGTGCTTCGAGTTCCTCTAGCGCGAAAGGCTTGGTAAGGAAATCGTCGGCCCCCAGGTTCAGGCCCCGCACGCGATCCTGCAACGCTCCTTGGGCCGTAAGGATGAGCACGGGCGTGACGTCGCCACGAGTGCGCATTTCGCGCAGGAGGACCAAGCCATGCTTATCCGGCAGACGCAAGTCCATTACCACCGCGTCGAATGCCGAACTTGCCAACATGTGTTCGGCAGTTTGCGCGTCAGGCGCGTGATATGGCTCAAAACCACTTTGAGCCAACGCCCGCTCGAGCCATGCTGCCATTTCACGTTCGTCTTCAACTAGAAGTATGCGCATGACCCTTGTTTTCCGTGGATTGCGCAGCGCGATGACTTTGCACGCGCTGACGCAAGTAGCGGGTTTCTTGCCCCCTTTTAAATAAAATTGCCGCCAGTTCGTTGAGCGCCTGCGTATAGACATCACGCTTGAACTCGATGACAGCATCCAGCGGGACCCAATACTGGCTCCAGCGCCAAGCGTCGAATTCCGGACTATGGCTGGCGCGCAGACATACGTCAGTATCGCGCCCGACCATTCTCAACAAAAACCAGATCTGTTTTTGCCCTTTATAGTGACCGCGCGAATCGCGCCGAACAAAATTGCTCGGGACGTTGTAGCGCAGCCAATCACGTGTCCGACCTAATATGCGAACATGTTCGGGCCGCAAACCCACCTCTTCGTGAAGTTCACGGAACATGGCCTGAACAGGGCTTTCCCCATATTTAATGCCACCTTGTGGGAATTGCCATGCATGTTCCCGAATACGTTTACCCCAGAAAACCTCGTTTTTTTGATTTACGAGGATAATGCCGACATTAGGACGGTAGCCTTCACGGTCTAACATGGGCCACCCCAAAGCGAATTCAATACAATTACCATTGATTATACGTATCTGTCGAGATCCCCACCATGCATGCAAGCAAGTATCACATCAATACCTTAAAAGAAGCACCTGCAGAAGCCGAAGTAAAGAGCCATCAACTAATGACCCGGGCCGGCATGATCCGCAAGGCCGCCGGTGGAATCTACACTTACATGCCTTTGGGCCTGAAGGTCCTGCGCAAGATCGAAGCGATTGTTCGAGACGAAATGAATCGCGCCGGCGCCATCGAATTGTTAATGCCCGTGGTGCAGCCAGCCGAACTCTGGGTCGAATCAGGCCGCTGGGAACAATACGGCGCCGAACTGCTGCGGATGAAAGACAGACATGGCCGTGATTTTGTACTACAGCCTACTTCCGAAGAAGTGATCACCGATATCGCTCGTAACGAAATTCATAGCTGGCGCCAGCTGCCGCTGAATTTCTACCATATTCAAACCAAATTCCGCGACGAGCGGCGCCCGCGCTTCGGTTTAATGCGTGGCCGTGAATTTACAATGAAAGACGCCTATTCGTTTGATCGGGATGAAGCATCGGCGCAGGCTAGCTATGACGCCATGTTCGACGCCTATATGCGGATTTTCTCGCGCCTCGGCCTTGAGTTTCGGGCCGTGGCGGCCGACACCGGATCGATCGGAGGTTCGCGCAGTCACGAATTCCAGGTTATTGCCGACACCGGCGAAGACTTGATCGTCTATAACCCTGATTCGCAATATGCGGCGAATATCGAACTCGCCGAAGCGCCGTGCCTGCTGTCGGAACGCGGGCCCGCCACCGACGCAATGATTAAAACTGCCACGCCCGAGGCTCCCAAGTGCGAGATTGTCGCGCAGCAGCTAAACAGACCCCTTACAGATACCGTCAAGTCAATTGTGCTGGCCACTGAAATCGAAGGCCAGCCTGCCGAAACCAAATTGTGGTTGCTTCTCCTGCGTGGCGACCATGAACTAAATGAAGTCAAAACTGGCAAACTTCCCGGCTTTGAGAATGGCTACCGTTTTGCCAGCGAAGACGAGATTCTCGAGAGCTTCGGTTGTGTGCCGGGCTATCTGGGTCCGGTCAACCCGCTGAAGCCAATGACCATTATTGCCGATCCCACAGTGGCCAACATGAACAACTTCATTTGCGGCGCTAATGACGAGGGTTTCCATTACACCGGCGTTAACTGGGGCCGCGACTTGCCCGAACCGCAAATTGCTGACTTGCGCAATGTCGTCGCTGGCGACCCCGATCCTCTGGGCGGACAACTGGCCATTCAACGTGGCATTGAAGTGGGTCACGTATTCTTCCTGGGCGACAAGTATTCCAACGCCTTGGGCGCTACATTTCTGGAAAACGATGGCAAGCCCGCCATGTTGCAAATGGGTTGCTACGGCATCGGCATCAGCCGCATCGCCGCTGCCGCTATCGAGCAGAACCACGATGACAAGGGGATTATCTGGCCCAGGTCCATCGCCCCTTTTGAAGTGGTCATTTGCCCGATGGGTTTCCATAAAAGTGAAACAGTACGCAACGCTGCGGAAACACTATACGCAGAACTTCAAGCCCAAGGAATCGACGTGATACTGGATGACCGCGACACCCGTCCCGGCATTATGTTCGCCGATTGGGAACTGGTGGGCGTACCAGTGCGCGTGACTATAGGCGACCGTGGCCTCAAAGAAAACATCATTGAAATCCAGACTCGGCGCGAAGACGCCGCCGCCAAGATACCGGTTTCAGAAGCACTCGCCCATACGCTTGAACAGTTAAACTCACTGTAAAGCGATGACCCTGCCGGGTGCTTCGAGCCATCGAACGCCCGTCATTCCCTACATGCCGCCGCGCTGGCGGGAATGTCACACCACCTAACGAAAGACATGGCGATTGAAACACCCACACCGTTATCGACGCTTGATATTCGCGTATATTACGAGGACACTGACGCCGGCGGCGTTATGTACTATGCCAACTACTTGAAGTTTTTTGAGCGGGGCCGAACAGAATGGCTACGGCGACTGGGTGTAAACCAATCAGAACTTGCCGCCAAAGAACATCGGCTATTCGTTATCAAGAAGGTTGAAATACAATACCGTATACCAGCAAAGCTCGACGACTTGCTTGCAATTCACAGCAGGATTACCCGGCTTGGCCATGCCTCGATTACTTTCGATCAATCGGCCCTGCGCGGTAACGAACTGTTGTGTGAAAGCAGTATTCAAGTCGCGTGCGTTGACGCACGTACCTTTCGTCCCGCCGCGCTTACTCACGAACTTAGAACTCTACTGGAAAAGGCTCAGAACTAACTATGCAAGCCTCTAGCGACCTGTCGCTGATTACCTTACTAATCGATGCCAGCATTCCCGTACAAGTAGTTATGCTTGTGCTGCTCGGCATTTCGATTTTGTCCTGGACTTATATCTTCAGCAAACGCGCCACCCTCAAGCGTGCCAACGAACAGACCCGTCGATTCGAAGATGACTTCTGGGCAGGCGGCGACCTCTCTGTCTTACAGCAGGCCGTCGCTACGCGTCGCGCCGAACATGGCGCGTTAGCTCGTATTTTTGACGCAGGGATGACTGAGTTCGTGAAGGCCCGACGTAACAGCGGTGGCGGCGGGGACGCAATGCTCGACGGCCCACGCCGCGCCATGCGGGCTACCTACCAGCGCGAAATGGACAGCCTGGAGTCTCACCTTAACTTTCTGGCATCGGCTGGCTCCGTCAGTCCATATATTGGTTTGCTCGGCACGGTATGGGGCATTATGCACGCCTTCATCGGCTTGTCGTCAATGCAGCAAGCGACCCTCTCCGCCGTTGCGCCAGGTATCGCCGAAGCCCTAATCGCCACTGCCATCGGTCTGTTTGCCGCGATACCTGCCGTAGTGGCTTATAACCGCTATACCAACGAGATCGATCGTCTGTCGATACGTTTCGATAGCTTCATCGACGAATTCCTTAACATCTTGCAACGGCAGGTCCGCTAATGCCTTCTGCGCGCGGCAGCAGCCGCACCCGTCGCCTGAAGAATGAAATCAACGTCGTGCCGTACATCGACGTCATGCTGGTGCTGCTGGTCATCTTTATGGTGACCGCACCGATGATCACGCCGGGCTTGATCGAGCTTCCTTCAGTGGGAAGTGCTTCTGAAGTAACCGCTAAACCCGTAGAGGTCGAAATCGCCGAGGATGGATCCATCTCATTGCGAGTGCGTGACGCTGGCAACGGTTTTCAGAAAATCGAAAGCGAAAATCTAGTCTCCGAGGTTAAATCGCGGATATCCGCCGACACTCCGGTCGTCATCGCTGCCGATGGACGAGTACCTTATGACCAGGTCATGAAGGTCATGGACCAATTGCGCAGTAGTGGCGTCACCCGGCTTGGGCTGCTGGTAGATCAAAAATCCAGCACGGAACCGTTAAAAAAATAGGCATCACCCCGCCTGTTGGCGGGGAGAATGCCAACCTTGCGCAACTTGATGAAGCAAAAAAAACACCACATTAGCAACGTAGCGGAACGCACTCCAGAACAGCAAGACGAGCGGCGGGGGCTAAGCTACGCCGTTGCAATACATGTCCTCCTGTTTCTGTTCATGCTGATCGGCTTTATCGCATCTCCCAGCAATCCGAATCCGGTGCAGGTAGAACTTTGGACCGATGGCACCACGCCAACCGCTGCCGAGCCGGAAGTTGAGCCGGAAACGGCTGAGGAGCCTCAGGAAACGCCGCCAGAGCCGGAACCCACACCCGAGCCCGAACCGACGCCCACCCCAGAACCGCCGCCTGCACCGGAGCCACCTCCGCCTCCCCCGCCGCCACCCACCCCCCCTACACCTCCTGCGGTAAAACCTCAACCCGAGGTAGACCCCGATATCGCAATCGAGAAGGCCCGCAAAGAACGGGAGCAAAAGGAGCAGGCTGAGAAAGCGGCGCAGGAAGCTGCCCAGAAGGCAGCGGCCGAAAAAGCGGCCGCAGAAAAAGCTGCTGAAGCGAAGAAGGCCGAGGAAAAAAAGAGAGCCGAGGAAAAGGCTGCCGCCGACTTGAAAGCTAAGGAAGAAGCAGCCAAGAAAGCGGAAGCTGCCGCGGCTGAACGAAAGGCTAAAGAAAAGGCTGCTGAAAAGGCCGCCGCCGAACAAAAAGCCCAGGAAGAGGCGCAGCGCAAGGCATTAGCCCAAAAGGCAGCTGCTGAAAAGGCAGCCGCCGAGAAAGCCGCTGCCGAAAAGGCTGCTGCCGAGAAAAAAGCCAAAGAAGCCGCTGAAAAAGCCACTGCGGAAAAAGCCGCCGCTGAAAAGAAAGCAGCTGCCGAGAAGAAGGCCAAAGAAGATGCCGCCAAGAAGGCTGCCGCTGACAAAGCCGCAGAAGCCAAGCGCGACGCCATCCGCGCCGCCATGCGCGGCGACGCACTGGGCGCGGCAGGCATGCCGGGTGGCTCCGCCGACCGCAATCAGGCGGGCGGCGGTGGCGACGATGACGGCTACGCCTCGAAGGTGCGTGCCTGCATACGGCCACGCGTAATTTTCCAATGTGCCACCGCGCCAGGGGCGTGCCAACCCGACAGTACAATACAGAGCTAACCTCAGTTCCGATCGGTACCGTTGAGAAAGTCCTTGTGATCCAGCGCTCTTCAGGCGATTCCCGGCTTTGACGAGGCCGTGAAGAAAGGGATCGAAGCCTGCTCCCCATTCCCGAAACCGCCTAGCGGCAAATATCCGTCCTATATTGACGGTGACTACCGAATGTACGACTAACAGGAGATCATAGATATGACCAGCCGTCACTCCAGCCATAACCACCGTACCGACCGACTGTGGCGCGTATGGGCTTTCGGAACTCTTATGTCTGCAGTCAGCTCTTTGGCTGCCGCGCAGGCCAACGCCCAGTTGCGTGTCGATATTTCCGGCGTTGGCGCCACTCAGTATCCAATTGCCATCGCCGATTTCGCCGGTGACGCCAAGGGCCAAGCCATAGCGGAAGTCATCCGCGCCGACCTGACCCGTTCGGGGCAGTTCCGACTGATCAATGCCACCGGCGCCAACCTAAGCGCTGAAAGCCCGATCGCCTACGACGACTGGCGCAGCCGGGGAGCCGACTACTTGGCCTACGGTTCCATCACCCAGTCAGGCGGCCAATACAACGATCAGCTACCGCCTGGTCGACTCGGTCCGCAAGACGCAGCTCGACGGCGGTAGCTTTCACTGGCACCGAAAAAGAATTGCGGCGCATATCGCATCAAATAGCCGATCGCATTTACGAAAAAATCACCGGAGTGCGCGGCGTATTCTCGACTCGCATCGCCTATGTGTTGCAAACAGGCAACACTATGAGTTACAAATTGCAGATGCTGACGGCCAAAATCCCACAGGTAATGTTGCGCTCGAAGCAGTCGATAATTTCACCGGCATGGTCGCCCGACGGCAAGCGTCTGGCCTACGTCAGTTTCGAGGCTAACAAGCCGGTCGTCTATGTTCAGACCTTGGCCAGTGGTCAACGTGTACCCATTGCAAACTTCAAGGGCAACAATAGTGCGCCTGCCTGGTCACCCAATGGGCAGCAGTTAGCTATAGTGCTGTCGCGTGACAGCATCTCGCAGATATACACCATCAACGCTGATGGATCGGGCCTGCGCCGCATCATGCGTTCTCCCCTTATCGACACCGAACCGCACTACACCCCCGACGGTGGCTCGCTAGTATTTACCAGCGACCGCGGGGGCAGTCCGCATATCTACAAGCGTGCCTGTAGTCGGGCGGCGATGCGCAACGAGTTACCTTCAACGGTAGTTACAATATCTCACCGGCCATGTCGCCGGATGCAAATAACCTGGTGTACGTTACACGTAGAGATGGTGCATTCCGTATTGCAATACAAAACATGGGGTACCGGATCTGAGCAATTATTGACCGCCGGTCCCGATGACGAGTCACCAAGTTTTGCACCGAACGGAATGCAAATCCTTTATAGTTCCGTACAAGGTGGTCGTAGCGTTTTAGCCGTCATTTCGGTCGATGGTCGCGTCCGCCAAACACTGTCGGCGCTAAACGGCAAAGTACGCGAACCCACCTGGGGACCATTTACCAATTAATTTTCAGTGTGACTCTTTTTCAAAGGAACTTAAATGAGCTCGCGCATCGCAAGACGCCTCACAATAGCCGCTATTTGTTGCCACGTTGGCAGCATGTAGCTCTGTGCCTCTCGACCAGTCGGCAGCCGGAACTGGCAGTGGCGCAGGTTCGGCCAGCTCGGGGCAAATCATGGACCCGTTTAATCCGCAAAGCCCGCTCGCTCAACAGCGCTCGGTCTATTTCGATTTCAATAGCTATCGTTGTCCCTGACCAATACCGCAGCCTGGTCGAAATGCACTCGTCCTACCTGACTGGCCATAGTCAGCAAAAAGTCCGCATCGAAGGCAACGCCGACGCACGTGGCAGCTCTGAATACAACCTGGCTCTTGGGCCAGCGCCGTTCCGACGCGGTTGCGCGCATGATGACCCTGTTAGGCGTCAACAGCAATCAAATCGAAGCCGATCAGCTTCGGTAAAGAAAGACCCAAAGCGCATGGGTAATACCGAAGCCGACTTCGCTGAAAACCGTCGTGCAGATATTGTTTATCAGCAATAATATCTGATCACTCAGCTGTAACGCCGTGGCGGCATTCCGTCGCGGCGTTTTTTATTTGAACGGAACCTGAAATGAGCGTCTATTCCATGCCATTGCGCACCGCACTACTGGCCACGACACTCTCGCTGTCGATCCTGTTTGCGGCCCCCGCGCAAGCCTTTTCCGACGACGAAGCGCGTCGCGCCATCCTAGAACTTGCGGGAACAAATCAAGCAGCTTACCGAACAGAACCGCACAGGCACGGCTTCAGCTTGCAGACCAGCTTGAGACCGTACAGCACGAAATGGCCAGTATGCGCGGGCAAACTGGAACAGCTCCGCATGAAGCCGGAACTCGACAAGACGGGCTAACCAGGACAAGACTGGCAGTACCACCGCCACCAAGTGGCGGACCCCCAGGAACAGGCCGCTTATGAAGCAGCCATGGGTTTATTCCGCGGTGGTAAATACAAAGAAGCCGCCGGCAGCTTGGCCACCTTCATCCAAACTTATCCGACCAGCCCGCTGACTCCGGAAGCGCGGTTCTACCGCGGCAGCAGCATGTACGCCAGTAAAGATTTCAAAGGTTCCATACAAGGGCTTGCAAGGCCTGGTATCAAGGCAAGCCCCGACGACCCGCGAGCGCCTGATGCCCTGCTCGTCATCGCAGCCAGCCAGATCGAACTCAACGATATGGCGGGCGCAAAGGCCAGCTTGCAAAGAATCGTTAAAGATTACCCTCAGGCTAATGCCGCCGAAACGGCCAAGAGCCGCCTTAAGCTGCTTCAGTAATGCCAACACGTGCCCTGGCCGGCACGCTCGCCTATGACCGCACCTGGCGTCGAAGAAAGGTTTTCCTGGCGATATTGCTGGCCGCCATTCTGGCGCTGGGCTGTATAGACCTGACGCTGGGGCC
Source organism: uncultured beta proteobacterium (assembly GCA_963706785.1). Lineage (GTDB taxonomy): Bacteria > Pseudomonadota > Gammaproteobacteria > Burkholderiales > Burkholderiaceae_B > Pollutimonas. Next base: position 492,182 of record CAVPNJ010000002.1, on the reverse strand, counting down.
CGCCGAAGTGGGCTGGGCCGCTTTATGGCGCACCCTGTCCGGTCTTTCATCAGCCGATCCAACGCTGGACGTCATCATATGGCAGATCCGTTTGCCTCAGGCACTGATGGCGATCATGGTGGGCGCCGCACTAGGGCTGGCGGGAGCAGAAATGCAAACCGTGCTTAACAACCCGCTCGCCAGCCCTTTTACCCTTGGCGTCTCGTCAGCGGCAGCGCTGGGAGCCGCGCTTACACTCGTTTTTGGCTGGCACCTACCCATGATTCCCGTTCAGTACGTGCTGGTAATCAATGCGTTTATCCTGGCTCTGCTTTGCGTGTTCCTGCTTGATGCTGTCGCACGCCGCGCACACATAGGTACCTCGGGCATTGTGCTTTTCGGTATTGCTCTGGTCTTTACTTTCAACGCCTTGTTGTCGCTGGTTCAGCTGACCGCCAGCTCAGCGGCATTGCAAGACTTGGTGTTTTGGATGATGGGAAGTCTCGAACGTAGCGACTGGACAAAGCTGGGGCTTATGAGCGTGGCGCTGCTTTTGGTGTTTCCCTTTGCCTTGCGCAACGCATGGCAGCTTACCGCCCTGCGATTCGGCGATGACAGAGCAGCCAGTTTTGGGGTTGATCCGCGACATGTGCGAAGGGGCGCCCTGCTCCGTGTCAGCATTTTGGCTGCGCTTGCAGTTTCACTTGTAGGGGTCATCGGCTTTATTGGCCTGGTCGCGCCGCATATTGCCCGCAAGCTTTGGGGTGAGGACCACCGCTGGTATCTCCCGGCCAGTGCCTGTATTGGCGCCGCGCTCTTGATTGCCGCTTCGGTGGCAGCAAAACTTCTTAGTACGCACACCGTTATCCCTGTGGGTATAGTGACCACTTTGGTGGGCGTACCTTTTTTCATCATCACATTGACGCGGCGAGCAATACAATAGGTCATGGCGTCCAAAATACCCAGAACCACTTTAACGGTGCGCGGTGTCAGTTGTACGCTCGGTGCCAATAAGGTACTGCGGGCGACCACGCTGCCAGCACTGCACGGCGGCCAGCTTGTGGCCCTACTAGGACGTAATGGCAGCGGCAAATCGACATTGCTTCGCAGTATTGCTGGATTAGTCCCGGCGCATGCCGAATCGTTAGTGCTTGATGATGTCGATTTAACCACGCTGGCAGCGCGTACCCGAGCCGAAAGTATTCGCTATCTGCCGCAAAACTTGCCTGACTTTGTTCACCTTACCGTCACCGAAGCCGTTCTGGTGGCGCTGAAAGCCCGCGGGTCTATCAGCACCTCAATGGCCCTGCAGAAGGTCGCCGGCATCTTGTCCGGTTTGGGTATCGAGCATTTAGGTCCCAGTTTCCTGGATGAGCTTTCCGGCGGACAAAAACAACTTGTCGGCCTGGCGCAAGCCCTGGTCCATGAGCCCAGCGTGCTGCTTCTTGATGAGCCCTTGGCATCGCTCGACTTGAACTACCAGCATCATGTCATGCAAATGCTGAACGGACTCGTCCGCGATCGAGGGCTGCTGATTATCATCGTCTTGCACGATCTAAATATTGCACTGCGCTATGCCGATGCGGCACTGCTTTTGCACAATGGTACGCTGCTGGCCAGCGGAGCACCGCAGTCGGTCATAACGCCTGAGCATTTAGCAAAAGCTTTCCTGATCCGGGCTCGCATTGAGCGGTGCAGCCTGGGCCAGGCCAACGTTTTTGTCGATGACCTTATTCAACTTTGAATTCATGCCGTCTACCCATACGCTCGTGCCCTTCCAAACCCGCATCGAGGATTCGTCGGTCCACTACACGCAGGTGGGCAGCGGCGAACTTCTTCTGCTTATACACGGTTCTTTGTGCGACTACCGTTACTGGCGCTGGCAGTTTCCGGCACTGAGCCAGCACTTTCATGTCGTCGCGCCCAGCTTGCGCGGGTTTTGGCCGCAAGCCTTTAAACGCGAGGAATCATCCTTCAATGTGGCTCAGCATACTCGCGACATGATCGCCTTTGCCCATCAAGTCGGCCATGGCAAGCGCCTGCATGTACTCGGACATTCGCGTGGCGCACAAATCGCGCTCGAGCTGGCCTGTGCGGCGCCTGAGCTGGTGCGCAGCCTAACTTTGGCGGACCCCGGCTTCAGGATAGGCAACGAACCGCCAGACTCGCCCTTCCACATGGACGTTGCCATGCTTCTTGAGCAAGGAAAGGTAGAAGAGGCATTGTCCCAATTCATCGATAAGGTGAACGGTGCTGGAACGTGGCGACAGATGGTGGGATGGTTCAAGACCATGGTTACCGACAACGCCTACACTTTGATTTCTCAGGTACGCGAGAGCAACCTTGCCGTCGACCTTGAACGAGTCCGTCAATTGCACTGCCCGGTACTTTTGGTAGGCGGAGCCAATAGTCCGGCACGCTATATCAGCCGAATCGATATTCTGCAGCAAACCTTTACCGATGTATCGCGCGTTTCGATACCACTGGCATCACATGGCATGAATCTGGCCAATCCGAAAGCATTCAATTTGGCCATTCTTAGCTTTCTCAACCAGATCAGCCGCTAACCAGCCGGCTGCTAATAGTGACTCGATCTCTGAACATGTGACGAGATCGAGTCGGTTATGAATCGGCAAGAATCAGCTTGCCGAGTGCTTAGTGAGACATTGGTGCCTGGGTATTGGGTGCCTTTATCTCACATTCGGCGGACGCTTTTTCACCCGTGTCGAACAGGAAATTCATCGTGATCTTGCTTCCAATCGCCGGTACCTTTGCGGGATCCTCGAGCATGGCATGATAGCCACCCGGCTTGAACTCCAGTTTGCCACCTGCAGGAATGGCGATATCGTGCGTGGCGGACATCCTGCTCATCCCGCCTTGATGTGTGGTCTGATGCAGCATCACCATGCCGTAAGCAGTCGACGAAGCGCTTTGCAACTTGGCTTCTTTCGAACCGCTATTTTGAACGACGAAATAACCGCCAGAAGGTGCAGGTGCGGGCAAAGAACGTATCCAACAACTCGAGACAGCCAGTGTGCTCGACACTTTAGCGCTTGCCGCATTCACGGCAGCCGATTGCTGTGTGAGGGATTGTGCAGGCTTGCCGTGATCATGCCCCGCATGTGCTAGCAATATGCTGGCTTTGGCCATGTTGTCGGCATAGCTGGAGGGATTTGCGAGCGCAGCGCCACTGAATGCCATGACGCCGAAGATAAATATTTTTTTCATAAAGTACCCGAAATTAATTGTCTACATAGTTAATCGAAAGATTGCTCAAGACAATAAAACGGGCGGGGCTCGCGGCCCTAAAGGCGGTCCGCGCACCGCCAGCTGCATGATGTAGACGGCCATAAGCCGGAACGCGGGGCGCACATCAGCGGCAACTGGAATAAACAGCGCTGCCGCTGTCAACGGCAGGGCCGCCTGACTGATCAGGAGGCCTACGGCACAATCAAGGACCGCCGGTTCAGCTTGACGCTTGTCCTCGAAAGCGAGATTCTTTATGGCGCCGGCCGATACGCCCTGCACACAAAAAGTCATGCCGGGCAGGCCCGCAGGGCCTGAGGTATGCGCTGGCATGTAACCAACGGGAATCGTGGCGCGCAGTAGGAATACGAGCAACAGCGCGCCCGAAAGGGTACGCCAGTATGTCGCAAAACAAGGTAACGGTAAGCGCCTGCTCATGGTGGCGCAAGTGTACTACGACACGGCTTCGCCCAAGCATGACCCTTCGCAAACAATAGTCCTGTGGCACACTAGCAAAGGTAGCATTCAACTTTGCGTTTCGGCCAACCTCATTACCCTGCGGACTATGAAACCTATTTTGCGGAATACTCTGTCACAGATCAGCGTCAGCGACTTCAATCAATTGTTGGCAGACCAGCATCCCTTTGCCTCCCTGCTTGAAATCGAGGTCATGAGTATTGGGCATGGCACCGCCGTATTGCGTTTGCCCGACCGCAATTCGCATCAGCGTCTGGGTGGCATCATTGCCGGACCCATGCTGATGGGCCTCGCCGATCTGGCTTTGTATGCGGCAATTGTTGGCGCGACAGGTAATCCCGAAGCGGTTACCGCCAGCCTGAGCATAAACTTTCTACGTAAAACGCCCCCGGGAGGGGTACTCGCCCATGCGAACATCCTGAAAACGGGTCGACTGGCATCCGGTGACGTCCTGCTTGTACCGGTAGTGGGCGGCGACCCTGTCGCACAAGTCATCAGCACATGGTCATTACCGCGCGAAAAGCTATAAAGTCAGACACCATAGCAGCCCGGGCCATAGTTCGACCTATGAAGCCTTACTATCAGCCTGGGCGAACGCTGCCAGGTGGTCCACCAGTAAATGGGCCGCGGGCGACAACAATGATTCACCGCGATAACAAATGGCAAAACGGCGCTGAGCCCATGGGTCTGTCAAAGGAATCACACGCAGTCCTTTAGCGTCGGCATACACCTGTGCCACCTCGATCGGTACTACGCTTATGGCCAAATTGGCTAAAACCACGCGCAATACAGCGTTGAGATTGGACACGAAAATGCGTTCTACAAGGTGGCGCCCCGCCAAAGACGCCTGACGTTTCAATATGATCTGCACCGCGCTGGCCGACGACAGGCTTACATGTTCGTAATCCAAAGATGCCTCGAACGCCATTGTCTTTAACGTTGCCAGTGGATGATCCGGGTGAACCACCACGGCCAGATGATCGGTGCGATACGCCCGCGTCTCAAGGCCATGGAAGTCCGCTACGTCCCAGCATATTCCCAGCGAAGCCACACCTTCCTTTATGCCCCGAATGACATCCAAACTGAGACGCTCTTCGATGTCGATTTCAATGTTTCGATAGTCCGGCTTTTGCAGAAACGCAGCAAGGTCTTCCGGCAAAAATTCTGCCAGCGAAGAAGCCGTGGCCAAAATGCGAACCTGGCCCCTGACTCCGGTTGAGTACGCTGCCATATCGCGCTGTATGCGCTCTGCACTTGCCAGCATGGCGCGAGCATGTTGCAGCAAGGTTTCGCCGGCAGCAGTCGGGCTTACCCCGTGACGCCTTCGTGTCAGGAGGCGTACGCCAACGTTCTCCTCAAGGGCCGCAAGACGCTTGCTGATCGCCGAACCGACAATATTTGATTGCTCTGCCGCACGTGCAATGCTGCGCATATCGCATACCGTAACGAACATCCGCAGCGTTGTAAGGTCCAGGTCACGCATTTGTAGTTAACCAGTCAATAGTCAGGTCGACCCATGATATTCCATTTGGGAAGCTTAGGGCTTCTAAAATTGAATCATAACAATTTCTGGAATACCTAAAATGCGCTAACCGCATTTCATATGGTGAATTCAGTATGCCGGCATCTTTCCAACATTCGGACGACTCCTCAATGCTTTCGTGGCCAAAAGAAGTCACAGTGCGCGAAGTAGGCCTGCGAGACGGCTTGCAGAGCATTACACGCACCCTTTCCACCGTAAACAAAATCAATTGGATTCGCGCAGCCCATGCTGCCGGTCAACGCGAAATTGAAGTGGGTTCGTTCGTACCGGCCCGTTTGCTGCCGCAACTTGCTGACACGCGCGAACTCGTGCAGTTTGCCAAAACCCTTCCCGGTCTGTTTGCGTCTGTGCTGGTGCCCAACCTAAGAGGTGCCCAGGATGCAATCGACGCAGGCGCCGACCTTATGATTATTCCTCTTTCGGCAAGTCATGCTCACAGTCTGGCCAACTTGCGCAAGACGCCAGACGAGGTCGTCGCCGAAGTCGCGAGCATACGCAGCATGCGTGACGCCGCCGGCTCAAAAATTGTTATCGAGGCCGGTATCGGCACCGCGTTCGGCTGCACCCTTCAAGGCGAAGTTCAACCCACTGAAGTATTGCGTCTTATGCAGGCACTACTCGACGCCGGTGCCGACCGCGTAAGCTTGGCCGACACTGTTGGTTACGCCAATCCGGCTACCGTCGACAGCCTGTTTTCTCAAGCGCTGAATATTGCCGGAAACCGCCTCCGGGTGGCGCATTTTCATGACACAAGAGGATTGGGCCTTGCCAATGTCGTCGCTGCACTCAGGTTGGGCATTACCGCTTTTGACGCCTGCCTGGCAGGGATAGGCGGATGCCCTCATGCACCCGGCGCGAGTGGAAATGTCAGCACTGAAGACCTTGTATTCATGCTTGAAGACATGGGTATAGCCACCCATATCGACATCGGTCAATTATTGACACTGCGTAAAGAGCTAGCCCAGTGGTTGGACGGAGAAACCTTGCACGGCACACTTTGGCAGGCTGGCTTGCCCAAGACATTCAAGCCGACATCGAGTTCACTTACTTTTTCTATCCAATAAGATTCGGAATCCACATGCCCACTGACATCTCTGGCGTGGCAAGCAATGCGACGACTGAACAGGCCCCAAAAAATTCGGCTACAAGCTCAAAAGCGGGCCGCCGCCTTCCACTAACGGGACTGCGGGTTGTCGAGTTTACTCATATGGTTATGGGGCCGACCTGTGGACTCGTACTTGCCGACCTCGGTGCCGAAGTTATAAAGGTCGAACCCGTCGAGGGCGACCGCACACGGCACTTACTGGGCGCTGGCGCCGGGTTCTTCCCGATGTTTAATCGCAACAAGAAAAGCATCGCCATTAATCTACATACTCCGGAAGGGGTCGCAATAGCGCATAAATTGGTCGCTAGCGCCGACGTCGTAGCCGAAAATTTCCGGCCTGGGATGATGGAAAAATACGGGCTGGATTACGCGAGCTTAAGCGTTGATAATCCACGATTAATCTATGCCAGCCTTAAGGGCTTTCTGCCTGGCCCCTACGAATTGCGGACAGCACTGGATGAAGTGGTGCAAATGATGGGAGGCCTCGCGTACATGACCGGCCGCCCGGGCGACCCTCTGCGCGCAGGGACAAGCGTTAATGACATCATGGGCGGCATGTTCGGCGCCATCGGCATCATGGCCGCCTTGATCGAACGCGGCATCACAGGGCAAGGCCAAGAAGTCCAATCCGCCCTTTTCGAGAATAATATTTTCCTTGTCGGGCAGCATATGCTTCAGTATGCCATTACAGGCGTAGCGGCTGCGCCCATGCCAGAGCGCATCTCGGCGTGGGCGCTTTACGATGTTTTCACCGTCAAAAACGGGGAACAAATATTTCTCGCAGCCGTAAGCGACGCGCAGTGGAAGGTGTTCTGCAAGGCAATGGGCTTCGACGATCTGTTGACACGCCCCGAGCTCGCTACCAATAACGAGCGTGTTCGCGTCCGCGCGACGCTTCTGGCAGAGCTTCGGCCCCGACTGGCAGCCTATACCGCAGAAGAACTTGCCGCCATTTTTGAAAGAAATGGCCTCCCGTTCGCACCAATTGTGAAGCCGGAAGACTTGTTTGACGATCCGCACCTACAGGCGACGGGCGGCTTAGCCGAAATAAGACTTACCGACGGCGAGCGCGCGGGGCAAACTGCACGAGCGGCCCTGTTACCCCTTACATTGACCGGGGAACGGCTGGGAGTGCGGATACATCCCCCCAAACTTGGAGAGCACACCGAGGAGCTGCTGGCAAGTATGGGCTATGACGATGCCGCGATTGGCAAGCTGTTGAAGCTTAAAGCAGTCGGATAGCAATTCAGGACGCATGACGATTCGTGATTGGCATCACTATAAAAACCAAGGAGACATAAATGACAACATTCAATACCAACATAACAAGACGCCACTTTCTCGCAGCGCTAGGGATAGCTGCGGTAAGCAGACCGTTCCCGGCGTTTGCGCAAAGCGACCGGCCTATCAACTTCATTCTTCCGGTGGGTCCTGGCTCGGGCGTTGACACCATTGTTCGTGCTGCCGGCCCAGCGTTGTCCAAAGCGCTTAAACATACGGTCGTAATCGAAAACAAACCGGGCGCAGGTGGAATTCTGGGGACGTCCGCGCTGGTAAAGTCTGTTCCCGATGGCTTCACGCTTAGCGTGGTATCGAACAACCACGTCATATTCCCCAGCGTCTACAAGTCGGTGCCCTTCGACCCTATTGCCGATATCACTCCAATCTCGGTCATTGGTTCGACACCTTTGCTGCTCGTCGTCAACCCGCAGAAGTTGCCCGTCGAAAATGTCCAAGATTTAATTGCCGCACTGAAGAAACGCCCGGGGGACTACAACTTTGCCTCGTCCGGCAACGGTACGATACTGCATCTGGCGGCCGAAATGTTCGTCGATCAGGCGAAGGTGCAAGCACGCCACATTCCCTACAAAGGCGTGGGCCCAATGATCACCGACCTTTTAGGCGGCCAGGTTGACTTCGGGGTGCTGTCATTGCCTTCCATTCTTTCCCATCTTAAAAGCGGCGGACTTCGGGCCGTAGGCGCGGGTAGCAAGACGCGTCTGGCGGCAATGCCTGAACTGCCAACGGTTGCAGAACAAGGGCTACCGGACTACGACATGGCGGGCTGGTTCGCAGTTATTGGCCCCGCAGGCTTGCCTGAAACGAAGGTCAAGCAAATTTATGCTGCTTTCACCGAAGCCTACAACGACCCCGAAGTACAAAAAAGCATGAAAATCCAGGGCAACACCATACAGTTGATGCCGCCCGCCGAGACTGCCCGGTATTTTCAATCCGAGCTGAATAAGTATGCCTCTATCGTAAAAAGTGCCGGCATCGAGCTCAAATAAGCTGCGGCGTCTATATGTCCATGCAAAGCGTATTCCTTTGACTGTCCTAACTATGTAATATGCGTACACGTCATTTTCACGCTTAAGGAATGCAATGCAATATCGACGCCTTGGTACCAGCAATTTGAAAGTTTCAGCCCTATGCTTGGGCACTATGATGTTTGCAGACCAGACCGACTTGGCCGAGGCACGGAACATTGTGGCTTCGGCAAGCGAACATGGTGTCAATTTTATCGATACGGCAGATGTCTATAGCAAAGGCCTCTGTGAAGAAATGGTCGGTAAGCTGATCAGCGCGCAGCGTAACGACTGGGTGCTGGCGACCAAGCTTGGGAACATCATGAGCAAGGCGCCCAACCATTCACACTATTCGCGACACTGGATGATGCGCGAAGTGGAAAGTAGCTTAGGCCGCCTCGGTACGGACCATATCGATATTTTGTATATGCACCGCGATTTTCACGAAGAAAATCTGGACGAAGCTGTGCGCACGATGGGCGACCTGATCCAATCGGGCAAAATTCGAGCGTTCGGACTTTCCAACTTCAGGGGATGGCGTATTGCCGAGATCGTGCGCTTGTGTGAAAAGGCCAACGTGCCACAACCTGTCGTATGCCAGCCGTATTACAACCTGCTGAACCGGGGCCCCGAGGTCGAGATTCTGCCGGCGTGCGCACATTATGGATTAGGAGTCGTGCCGTACAGCCCCATCGCGCGCGGCGTGCTCACCGGAAAGTATCTTCCCGGCCAGGCTCCGGCACAAGACAGCCGTGCAGGCCGTGGCGACAAACGCATCCTGGAAACTGAGTTTCGTGAAGAATCGCTTGTCATCGCTCGAAAACTGCAAGAGTACTGCGACGGAAAAGGAATAAAGTTAGGGCAGTTTGCGACGGCGTGGGTTCTTGCTAATCCGCATATTTCGGCGGTTATTGCGGGGCCAAGAACTTTAGTGCAAATGGAAGACTACTACCCTGCGGTCGCTATCGACATTACGGCCGAAGAAGAGTCCATGGTCGATAGCCTGGTTCCGCCGGGGCATGCATCCACCCCGGGCTACACCGATCCCACCTATCCGTTTTTCGGCAGGCCAAGGCCAGGGTAACTTCGCAATTTACTGCCAGCTACGAATTTACCCCGCGCCCGAGTGCCACCTTATTATTTAGTGGGCAGCTTGCCTGCCACACCTTCAACGTAGTAATTCATTTTGTTCAGACCGGCATCGTCCAGAACACCGGTCTCTAGCTGAACCTTGCCCTGATTATCTTTAAGCGGGCCGGCAAATGGAGACAAGGTGCCGGCGACGATCTCGGCCTGCTTTTCCGCGACTAGCTTTTTCAGGTCATCGGGCACGGCAGATCCAAACCCTTCGAGAGCGGCCATCCCCTGCTTGATTCCGCCCCAGGTGCTATCGGATTTCCAGGTACCGTCGAGAACATCCCGCGCCTCTTTCGTGAAGTATTCGCCCCAGTGATGCGTAACGGCAGCAAGCTGTGCGTTCGGGCCGAATTTTTTCATGTCGGAATGATAGGCGATGGCGTATTTACCCTTCTCTTCAGCTGCCTGCACCGTCGCGGTAGAGTCGGTGTGATGGGTGACAATGTCGGCACCCTGCCCGATCAGAGCCAATGCAGCATCGCGCTCCTTGCCCGGATCAAACCAGCTATTCACCCATATGACGCGTACTTCGGCATTAGGATTTACGCTACGCATTCCTCGTGTAAAGGCGTTGATACCTTGCAAGACCTCGGGAATGGGAAAGGCGCCAACGTAACCGGCCACGTTCGATTGCGTCATTTTGCCTGCGATGATGCCCGACAGATAACGTGCTTCATAGAAACGTGCGTTCGTTGTCGCCACGTTCGCAGCGGTTTTGTAGCCGGTAGAGTGCACGAACTTGACGTCAGGAAATTGCTTCGCTACTTTTAAAGTAGGGTTCATGAAACCAAACGACGTCGTAAAAATCAGCTTGTTGCCCTGCTGCGCCAAGTCACGGATGACGCGTTCAGCATCTGCGCTTTCGGGAACGTCTTCAACGTACTGAGTCTTGACCCGATCGCCCAGTGCCTTTTCCATTTCCTTGCGGCCCAGATCTTGTTGCCAGGTCCAGCCGGCCTCACCAATGGGACTGACATAAACAAAACCGACTTTCAGTGGCTCTTTATCGGCCGCCATCGCGGCCGACGAAATTGCCATGGCGGGCATTGTCACCAATGCACATAGTGCTTTACGTATTGAATTTGCAGACATGATGATCCTCAGGTGTCCGGGTTAAAGTTTTTGCCTAATGAAGCAGGCATATTGAGCCTGATCCAGTTTGCATTTCGTGAAATCAGAACCAGCACCAGAATCGTCGCGAGATACGGCAGCATGGATAAAAGCTGGGAAGCAATAGGCACCCCAAGTGCTTGCATGTGATAGGTAAGAATCGTGATTCCGCCAAACAAATAAGCGCCGATCAGGACTCTGGCAGGCCGCCACGTAGCGAAGGTAGTCAAGGCCAGGGCAATCCAACCGCGCCCCGCGACCATATCTTCAACCCACATAGGCGTGTAGACCAGCGACATAAAGGCTCCGGCGAGCCCGCAGCATGCGCCCCCAAACAATAGCGCCCCGAGGCGGATGCGGCGCACGTTGTACCCCAGCGAATGCGCCGATGTCGGTGACTCGCCCACCGATCGCAAAATTAGACCGGCGCGCGTGCGGTTCAGCATCCAGGCGATGGCAATGCATAGCAGCAGGGAAAAATACACCATGGGGTGATGTTGAAATAGCGCCTCACCGAAGAAAGGAATATCTTGCAGCAGCGGAATTCCATATTTATCGGCTTGCAGGCTTTTACCAGAATAATCAATGCCCAGATAAGCCGATGCGCCCCCTCCGAACAGGGACAAGGCCAGGCCGGTAGCCACCTGATTGGCGCCCAGCCATACGGTCAGCCAAGCGAAAAAGCCTGCCAGGACCATGCCGGCGAAGGCTCCTGTCAAAAATCCAACCGCAACATTTCCCGTATGAATTGTTGCGGCGAATCCCGTGACGGCGGCCACCAGCATCATGCCTTCAGAGCCGAGATTGATCACACCGGATTTTTCGTTAACCAGCAAACCAAGCGCGGCCAGCATAAGCGGCGTGCCGGCGACAATTGCAGAAGCAATAAGAGGTGCCCAGGCATCCATTATTTTCTCCAGCGCAATTTGTTATTGATGAGGACATCACACGCCAACAGTGAGAATAGTAGAATTCCCTGGAAGATACCGGTGATAGCGCTGGGCATGCCCAAACGGCTTTGTGAAAGTTCTCCGCCTATGTAGAGCAAGGCCATCACAAAGCTAGAAAATATTACGCCGATCGGATGCAGCCGACCCACGAACGCAACAATAATGGCAGCAAAGCCGTAGCCGGGAGAAATTGAAGGAGTCAGCTGCCCTATGGGACCCATGATTTCGGATGCTCCGGCAAGCCCGGCCAAGCCTCCGGACGCCAACATACAGGTCCAAAGCGACCGTCCGGCTGAAAACCCCGCATAGCGCGCAGCTTGCGGTGCAAGCCCGCCTACTTGCAGTTTGAATCCGGAGAAACTACGCGACAAATAAAGCCAGCCCAGCAAGGCGGCTAAAAACGCCAGCAAAATGCCAATATGCAGGCGGGTTCCTGGAACTATCATCGGCAGAAGAAAGCCGTCAGAAAAAAGTCTTGATTGAGGGAATCCAAAGCCGTCAGGATCGATAAGCGCCCCGTGCACGAGATAGCTGAGCAACAATTCAGCGACGTACACAAGCATCAATGACACTAGAATTTCATTGGCATTGAAACGATCACGCAGGCAAGCGGTAATGGCGGCCCAGAACATTCCCCCAGCGACGCCCGCGAAAAGGGCTACTATGATCAGCCAAAAGCCACCATTACTGCCATCATCAAGGTATAAGATCACGCTACCGGCGGCGATGGCTCCGACGACCAATTGCCCTTCTGCACCAATATTAAATACATTCGCCCGGAAACACATGGCGAGGCCGACTGAAATCATCAGCAAAGGCGCCACTTTGACGCCAACTTCGGACCAGCCTTGTAAGTCCTTGATGGGCTCCAGAAAGAACACGGCGAGGCTGGCCAACGGGTCTTTTCCGACGGCAAGAAAAAGAAAGATGCCACAAGCCATAGTAAGTAACACGGCCAGTACTGGCGAGAGCCATGACATCAGTAGCGATGGGGCCGGACGCGGCTCGAGCTTAAACATGCACGGGCTCCGTGTGATCTTGTTGCTCGGGTGTCTCCCACAAGCCGCTCATCCAGCGTCCGATAAGATCCAGACTTGCCTGCGTGGCCTTTATAGAAGGCGACATCCGCCCTTTTGCCAACACCACCAGACGATCCGAAATCTCGAACAATTCATCCAATTCTTCAGAAATCACCAGCAGGGCACAGCCCGCATCTCGTAAAGCAATGAGCTCGGCTCGTATCTGGGCGGCCGCGCCCACATCGACGCCCCAGGTAGGCTGGGCAACAAGCAGCACTTTCGGACTGCGCATGACTTCGCGCCCGATAATGTATTTTTGCAAATTGCCTCCGGACAGGCTTGATGCAATTGCCTGTGGCCCCGCCGCCTTAACCCTGAAGCGTTGAATTATTTCGCCGGCAAGCTTCTGGATTGCGCCATTTCTGATAAAACCCTTGCTTATCGTGTTAGCGGTCTGATGCGACAGCAATATATTCTGTGCCAGGGAAAGTTCGGGCACAGCACCCCGCCCCAGACGTTCCTCGGGCACGAAGCCCACGCCATTAGCCCTGCGCCAAGACGTCGAACGATGCCCTATGGCTACACCATCGAGCACAATTGCGTCGCGATGTGCGCGGGTATCTTCGCCCGACAATACGGCCAATAGTTCCTGCTGGCCATTGCCCGATACGCCGGCTACACCCAGGATCTCGCCAGCTCTAAGTTCGAAGTCGATGTTCTTTAGCTCGGTCGCGAAAGGGTGCGCTTTTTCGAGCGACAATCGGCGTGCCTGCAACATAGCTTTGCCCGGCGTGCGTTCATGATGAGATATCGCGAGTGGTTCTGCGCCGATCATCATGCGCGATAGACTGGCCTCGGTTTCGGAACGAGGGTCGCACACGCCGGTCACCCTGCCACCGCGCATCACGGTGCAGGTGTGACACAAGGCTCGTATTTCGTCGAGCTTATGGCTGATATAAAGAATGCTGCAGCCTTCGGCAGCCAATGTGCGTAGGGTATCGAAAAGCGTATCGACGGCCTGAGGAGTCAGAACCGAAGTAGGCTCGTCGAGTATCAGCAGCTGAGGCTTACCCAACAAAGCCCGAACAATTTCAACGCGCTGGCATTCGCCCACGGATAAGGTATGCACATGACGCTGCGGCTCGAGATCAAGGCCATACTGCCGAGCAGTCTCGGCGATGCGCTGTTCCAGGTCAGCAAGACGGGTCTCGGCAGGCAAACCCAAAGCTATATTCTCGGCAACCGTTAAGGTATCGAAAAGCGAGAAGTGCTGAAATACCATGCCTATGCCCAATTGCCTTGCAGCAGCCGGGCTGGCAATATGGACTTCATCGCCATTCCATAGCATTTGGCCGTGGTCGGGCTTTGTCACGCCATAAATGATTTTCATCAGGGTAGACTTTCCCGCCCCGTTCTCGCCAAGAACAGCATGAATTTCACCGGGCATTACGGTGAGATCAACATTATCATTGGCGATGACTGCCGGATAATGCTTGGTGATCTGGTTCAGCGCAAGGCGACTTGTCATATCGAATTAGCGTCGCCGTAATGCGTTTTCTATTTTTTTATCGGTTTTGTATTGGCTTAAGGCATACACTGCCCAGATAGCGGCCGGCACCCAACCAATCAATGTGATCTGCAATATCAGGCACACTATTCCCGCAATAGGCCGCCCTATTGTAAAAAAAGTCAGCCAGGGCAATAAAAGCGCAATGATCAATCGCATTATGTAGAACCGCTTATTCGAAATTTCCGGAACCTGCTATTCTAACCTCTGCTCAGCTCGAAGTTCGCAAATGATCGATACCGCATCCAGCATCTGGACCACGATTGTTCATGAGTTTTCTGATATCCCCGACGTGGCCGAAGCCACACGCATTGTTCTGCGCCTGACCATGGCGACGATTCTCGGCGCCGCGATCGGCTTCGAACGCGAGCTGCGGGGCAAAGATGCCGGCCTCCGTACCCATATGTTGGTGTCACTGGGAGCAGCCATCTTCATACTGGTACCGTTGCAAAGCGGCATGGAAATTCACGACGCCAGCCGCGTCCTGCAAGGCATTATTGCCGGCATTGGGTTTTTAGGCGCCGGGGCGATCATCAAGTTCAGCAATCGCGGCGAAATCAAAGGCTTAACCACCGCAGCCAGTATCTGGGTCGCGGCGGGAGTCGGGATTGCGACCGGGATGGGCCGAGAGACCACCGCAGTTGTCAGCACGCTGGCAGCGCTTTTCATATTGGTCGTATTGAAGCGTGTAGAAACTGATATCAGTCCTCACGACGACCCTGCTGATGAACCGGACGATGAACAAACCGACCGCCACGAAAAGCGTTGAATTTACGCATTAAAGTCTTGTAGCAACGTTCAGACGCGGTTCATTATGGTTTCGGCTGATTGGACGGCCAATTTGCCCGGTCGTTATCGGCCTTGCCTTTTTTGCCTGCCGGCGCCTTGTCGGCCCCGGATTTACCTTTCTCATCTTTCGCCACGCTGACGCCTGGCTTTTTACCTTTATCGTCTACCAAGGGCGCGCAATCATTGCTTTCGTTACTGCCTACATTCAATAAAGGCAGCAGTGCAGCGAACGGCGTCGCGATAACGCCTAAAGCCACGGCTGCTCCGGCTCGGGCTGCAACAGGCCCCATCTGGACACCCACATCGGGATCCTTGAAAGTGCCCTTTGCGTACAATGGCGATCGCAAGGTAAAGATACGCACAGTCTTGTTTTCCGGACGAATATCAAGATCCATCACTTCGGTGCGCATATTGATGGTGCCCGTAATGTCCACAGTAGTGTCGTCAGTTTCGAGCTTGAATAACCTGGCCTTCATGAGCCCGTCGGTTACCGTAAAGTCAGCGGCGACACAGTTCAAGATTACTTGTTCGTCGCCGAACAACTTTACCAATATCATATTGGCCACATTCAGACCGGCGGCTTCTAACAAAAAACGACTTACAGTGCCCCGGCTTACCAGCGCGCTGGCCTCGCCGTTGGAATGGCCCAATAACTCGGCTATCGAACTTCCTTGAGCCTTAATCTTGGCGTCGCCGTGAAGTTCGCCAAAGCTGGCATTCATGCTTTCGGCCCCGGGAAATAGTTTCTTCAACTTCAAGTGTCGTGCAGCGATGACCATCTGGGCTTGCAGCTTTTCACCTCGACCATCCAGAGTAATAGTATTGCCCAGCGTCCCGCCGGCAAAGCCGAAATTCAAGGGAACCAGGGAAAGCACACTGTCGTTCAGCTTTATATGAGCCTCGATATCCTCTAACGGCAGCGCTTCCATTCGCAATATTTTTAGCCCGCGGAATTTGACATCGGCGTCCATCGCCGCCCAGACTTCGGTATTGATAGGCGCAACCGGCAAGGCCTTGTTGCGCGGCTGCTTTACCTTATCATCTTTGGTTCCCGCCCCCTTCACATCGCTGGTGTCGGCGCCTATTAGCGGGCCTAAATCCTTGAAGCGCAAGAGCTTGGAGTGAACGTCCCCGGTAAGCAGGGGCCGCGGTTCCCGGACCTGATATTCGACGGTACCTTCCAGGTCGCTTTCACCCACAACACCTTTGAATTCTTCGTAGCGCCATTTATCGTTATCACCTTCCAGTAAACCGATCAGCCGCCCTTCGGTACTGTAGGGCGGGGTTTGGGGGAGCGCGACACCGACGAGCGGGAACAGATCTGCCATGCTGTCGCCTGCCAAGGTCAAACGGACATCCAACGAGGCAAGCTGCTGCGGTCTGGTCAACGAACCTTCGATGCCAATTGAAGTTTCACCTACACTGACCTTGCCTTGGAGCGGAAAGGCGTTACTGCTATCCCGCAATGACAGAATGTCCCCGGTTTGTCCTTCGCCTTTTATGTCAGCTTGGTTGTAGCGGCCTTTTGCCTTGAACGCAATGCCGTACCCTTCTTTGCTGGTTTCTTTAAGGCTATCGAGCTCGGCATCAAGAGCGAGCTGGCTTGCCTCGTCGGCCACCTGCACGTTGACCTTTTCCAGCATTACCTTTTCAAGATCGAACGTCCAGTTTGACTTGGCCTTTTCCGGTTCGTCTTTCTTTAGAGTCCAGTTATTGACGCCCTGTGCGTCGCGATCCAGCAGTACGTTGGCCTCTTTCACCTGCAAGCGCGGTATCTGAACTGTATGATGCAGCAAAGCCAATGGATTGATCACGACAGTGATATTCTTGACCTCGGCCATATTACTTGTAAGCCGGCTACCTTTGGGGTTGCCCACCACGATCTGGTCGGCGGATATCTCGGGCCATGGTACCCAACCACGCCAACCGTCTTGTCCTTGGGGACGCAACCAGCTAGCCGATAAGTTGCCCTGTATTTGCACCGGCCGATCCAGCAGTTCGGAAGCCTGCCGATTAATCCAAGGCCTTGCATAGTTCCAGTTGAGGGTGCTTAGCAGCACCACGACCAGAACCATTGCGACGAACAAACTAAAACATACCCACAGAATTATTTTTGCATAACGCGGCATGCTCCTTCCCCTTGATTCGACACCAGAATATCAAAACAACGGCAGGCGTCATCATTGCAGGAACATCGTAGTCCCTGCAATAATGACAAGCAATACGGTCAGTATTTGATTACAGTAATTCCTTGCGCAATTCTGCCGCTGTCTTGGGTGACAGCAATCCGGGTGCCACGTCATATACGGTTTTTGCGCCGGCTATACCATGTTGATTAAGCCGGAAGGCGGCTCGCGCGTAGGCAACCAAAACGCTGGAAGTAAATTCCGGGTTGCTATCCAGCCTGAGCGAATATTCGACGACTTGGGGCGTGCCTTCTGCCGTCGTGCCACTGCGGATAACAAACCCTCCGTGCGGCATCGCCGCATGGTCGCGTTTTAACTGCTCTTCGGTGATGAAACTAACAGAGGTATCGTAGTCGTTAAAATAGTCGGGCATCGTAATGATGGCCTGTTCAACCGTTTCCCGATCAGCACCGGGCTCCAGCACAACATAACAGTCACGCGTGTGTTTTTCACGGGTAGATAATTCGGGGAGTTCGCCTCTGCGCACACGGTCTACGGCTTCCGGCACCGGTATCGTGTATTGCACGGCACCTCTGACACCGGCAATACGCCGTATGGCATCCGAATGCCCCTGACTAAGCCCCTTGCCCCAGAACGTATACGTCTGGCCCTGTGGCAGAACCGCCTCTCCGAAAAGGCGATTCAACGAGAATAAACCGGGGTCCCAACCGACCGAAATCAGTGCGGTATTACCACCGGCCTCGGCCGCCTGATTCACGGCCTGAAAATATTCCGGGATTTTGGCATGGGTGTCGAAGCTATCAACCGTATTGAACATCGCGGCCAAGGCGGGACCTTGTTCAGGCAGATCGTTCTTTGAACCGCCGCAGAGCACAAGCACGTCGATATCGTTTTGATATTCGCCAATGGAGTCGAGCGCGCGCACCGGCACGTTGGATTGCAGCAGCCTGACGCTGGCTGGGTCTCGTCGGGAAAACACGCCGACAAGTTCCATATCGGCGTTCTGTCTAATGGCGGCCTCAACCCCGCGGCCAAGATTTCCGTAACCGACGATTCCAATCCTAATTTTTTTACCCATCGCGAAATGCATCCCCATAATTTAAAAAACTATGGAACGATTGTACCTAGACTATTTCGTCTTCAGGGCAACATGGACTGCTTATCTTGATAGCGCACGTGCCACGAAAGGGCTTCCTTTAGTAAATGCGGAGTGTGCCCGCCACGAAGGCATGCTCGGCTGAAATAGTCATGAAGCTCATCTCGGTAGTCGGGATGGACGCAGCGTTCAATAATTAATTTTGCTCGTTCGCGAGGCGCCAGGCCGCGAAGATCGGCAAGACCCCATTCAGTGACCACCACGTCGACATCGTGTTCGGTATGGTCGACGTGAGCGACCATGGGTACGACACTGGATATCTCGCCATTCTTGGCGACAGACTTAGTGACAAAAATGGACAAATGAGCATTACGCGCGAAATCGCCCGATCCGCCTATTCCGTTCATCATGTGGGTGCCACCAACATGCGTGGAATTCACGTTGCCGTAAATATCGAACTCGAGCGCTGTATTGATGGCGATTAGGCCTATCCGGCGAACGACTTCCGGGTGATTGCTGATTTCCTGCGGTCGCAACACCAATCGAGAACGATAGCGCTCGAGATTATCCAAAAAATGTTGGTGCATTTTTTCGGAAAGGGTAATGGACGACGCCGACGCAAAAGCCAATTGCCCCGAGTCCAGCAGTTCGAACGCGCTATCTTGCAAGACCTCCGAATACATTGTCATGCCTTCGAATGGGGAGTCGAGCAAACCGTGTAATACGGAATTGGCTATGGTCCCGATTCCAGCCTGCAAAGGTAAAAGAGATTTCGTAAGACGGCCTGCATCGACTTCGTCAGCGAGAAAGCTTATGACATGCTTCGAAATCGCCTGGGTATCGTCGTCGGGCGGCAATATCGTCGAAGGACTGTCGGCAGAATTTGTAATGACAATACCAGCAAGCCGCTCCGCCTCGATGAAGATCGCGGGCGAGCCTATACGCTGATCCACCGCCAAGATGGGTATCGGGCTGCGTCCGGGCCGCGACTCTGGTATATAAATATCATGCAAACCCTCGAGCGACAAAGGCATACTAAGATTCAGTTCAACGATTACCAATCTTGCCTGCTCGATAAAACTGGCGGAATTTCCCACCGAGGTGCTCGGCACGATTCCGCCAGTCTCTGTGATGGCAACAGCCTCGATCACCGCAATATCAATCGGCTGAAGATTATGCCCCCGCAGTTGCTCTACAGTCTCTGATAAATGCTGGTCGATAAACATGACCTCGCCGGCGTTAATCTTTTTACGCAAGCTAGCGTCAGCCTGGAACGGCATACGGCGAGCAAGCAAGCCTGCATCCGCCATCATGCCGTCGCTGTCATTACCTAGGGACGCACCCGTGATCAGGGTAAGCTTCAGGTCTTCGTGCCTGGCCCGCTCGGCCAGAGCATCGGGCAAAGCCTTGCAATCACCGGCCCTGGTGAAGCCACTCATGCCGACTGTCATCCCATTCTTGAATAGACGCGCCGCGTCTCGGGCTGACATTATTTTTTGTTCCAGACCGGGCTGGCGAATTCTGTCCTTATACATGTCTTTCTCTAGTTGTACACGTGCACGGCGAGCAGTGGACCGCCAGGTCACCTCCTACCCCGTAACTGGTGGTTCTTGCAGCGTTTACGGGGTCAGACCAAGACTTCCTGCACCGTGTTATTAATAATGAGTAAAGGTTATCATCGATAATATGAATAAAGATCACTGAATCCAGTCGTTTTATTCATGACCAGAACCCAGCATTAGGACATCTTTTGGACATACGATCTTTACGTTATTTTGTCGAAACCGTACAGTTAAACAGCTTCACGGAGGCGGCCATATCGTTACAGGTAACGCAATCGACTATCAGCAAAATGATTCGACAGCTGGAAGGTGAAGTCGGCGAAGCATTGCTTATTCGCGACTCACGTCAGCTAATCCTGACCGATACAGGGCGTGTGATGTACGAGCGCGCTCAGGATGTCTTGGCCGCCATGCGGCGGCTCACGAAGGAAATTCACGAGACGCAGGCTTTGAGCCGAGGCACTTTACATGTGGGCATTCCGCCAATGATCAACCTGTTGTTTACTCCGGTTCTGAAGACGTTCCGTGCAAAATATCCCCATATCAATCTGACGCTGCATGAAGATACCGGTCAGACGATTGAACGACAGGTGGCGGCTGGAGAACTTGAAATTGGCATGAGCATAATGCCGACGGACCCCGCTCTAGACCTTGTATCAGTGCAAGTAGCGTCCTATGCAGTGTGGGCAGTCGGAGAAGCCGGGGCCTTCCGTCACAAGAAAGACACCATACGGCTGGAGGCCTTGCGCAATACGCCGCTGGTACTGTTAAAAGATGACTTCGCGCTGACGCGCCGTTTGCACCGCGAATTCCGCAGCGCCGGCTTTGAACCGAAGATTGCCGCGCAAAGCAGCCAGTGGGACTGGACAGCAGCCATGGCAAAGGCAGGCATGGGCGTGGCCATGCTGCCCGAACCATTCGTCAAGAAGCTGAACCCCGAGGGTCTGGCGCTGGCAAGAATTGTAGATCCTGAAATCCCGTGGCAAGTAGCCCATATTTGGAATGGCCGCTATTTATCGCATGCAGCTCGAGCGTGGATCGAAATATGCCAGGACATACTAGGTGGTCAGTGGTTGGACGAATCCAGCCACTGACCATCCGGTGCCATTAATTAAACGGTTTCGCTTTCGATTGCGACCGCCTCGTCTTCTTCATCGGCTACCGAACTGCGTATCAAGTGATCGAATGCGCTGAGCGCTGCCTTTGCACCATCGCCAGCGGCGATCACGATCTGCTTGTAGGGCACCGTGGTGACGTCGCCCGCGGCAAACACGCCGGGAATAGAGGTTTGGCCTTTGGCGTCTATTTCGATCTCGCCATGGCGGGATAAAGCCAGCGTGCCCTTGAGCCATTCGGTATTAGGCACCAGTCCGATCTGAACAAACACACCTTCCAGTTCGACACGAACTGATTTCGCCGGAGTCGCGATCTTTATAAGACAGACCATTCACCTTCTTGCCATCGCCGTGAATTTCGGTCGTCTAATGCCGATTTGATCACGGTAACGTTGGGCAGACTGTGTAGCTTGCGCTGCAACACCGCATCGGCGCGCAGGGTGTCGCCATATTCGATCAACGTTACATGCTTGACCAGACCCGCAAGATCGATCGCAGCTTCAACGCCGGAATTGCCGCCCCCGATAACCGAGACGCGCTTACCTTTGAACAGCGGCCCATCGCAGTGTGGGCAATAGGCCACCCCGTTGTTACGGTATTCACGTTCGCCTGGCACATTTATTTCGCGCCAGCGTGCGCCCGTCGACAGAATAACGGTCTTGCTTTTCAGTACGCCGCCATTTGCGAGATTTACCTCGATAAGCTTGCCTGGCACCAGACTGGTGGCCTGCTGCAAATTCATGATGTCTACATCGTATGCCCTGACGTGCTCTTCAAGAGCGACGGCAAATTTCGGCCCATCAGTTTCCTTCACGGAAATAAAGTTTTCGATCGCCATGGTATCGAGCACCTGGCCGCCGAAGCGTTCAGCAACCACCCCCGTACGTATCCCTTTGCGCGCAGCGTAAACCGCTGCGGCGGCGCCAGCGGGACCACCGCCAACGACGAGTACATCGTACGGTTCCTTGGCACTGAGTTCTTCCGCCTTGCGACTAGATGCGCCCGTGTCAAGCTTGGCGAGTATTTCTTCGACACTGGAGCGGCCTTGCCCGAACACTTCGCCATTTACATACATAGTCGGTACCGACATGATTTGACGGGACTCAACTTCGTCTTGGTACAACGCACCGTCGATCGCAACGTGCTGAATTCGTGGGTTAATGACCGACATGGTATTAAGCGCCTGCACCACGTCAGGACAATTCTGGCAGGACAGCGAAAAATAAGTTTCGAACTTGTAATCGCCATCAAGATTGCGAATTTGTTCGACAACCGCTTCGTCCAGCTTGATCGGATGCCCGCCTACCTGCAGCAGAGCCAACACTAACGACGTGAATTCGTGTCCCATTGGGATACCGGCGAACTGTACGCGGATATCCGTGCCGCTGCGATTGATACTGAATGAAGGCTTGCGTTCATTATCGTCGTTACGTTCTGTTAGCGTGATCCGGTCAGACATCAGTTCGATCTCTTGCAGCAATTCGCGTAGTTCCCGCGATTTGGCGCTGTCGTCGAGCGAGGCGATGATCTCGATAGGCAGCGAGACCATTTCCATATAGGATTTCAACTGAGTTTTGAGGTTTGTATCTAACATAGCGTATCGACCTTCATGATAAGAGGATTCGGGGAAGATGCCACGCCACCGGCTCGTGGCCAGGGCGTAGCGGGTACGTATTAACTACCTGCTTATCGCAAGCGGAATAGCTAAGTGAAACTTAGATCTTGCCAACGAGGTCCAGTGAAGGAGTCAGAGTTTTGGCGCCTTCTTCCCATTTTGCGGGACAAACTTCACCTGGGTGAGCGGCAATATACTGAGCAGCCTTGACCTTGCGCAGAAGTTCGCTGGCGACACGACCGATCCCGTTATCGTGCACTTCCATGACTTTGATCTCGCCTTCAGGATTCACAACAAAAGTACCGCGAAGTGCCATGCCTTCTTCTTCGATCAGAACTTCGAAATTACGGGCCAGAACATGGGTGG
Organism: uncultured beta proteobacterium; assembly: GCA_963706785.1. Taxonomy (GTDB): domain Bacteria; phylum Pseudomonadota; class Gammaproteobacteria; order Burkholderiales; family Burkholderiaceae_B; genus Pollutimonas. Next base: position 469,053 of record CAVPNJ010000002.1, on the reverse strand, counting down.
GGTCGGCGATCATGGGGTACTGTACCTTCCCGATTGCGGCGGACGTATCGTGCCATGCTTTATGCGAGAAATGCGAGTCGGTGGAAACGCTGTAAATTTCAACGCCAATCTTTTGGAATTCAGCATACTGTTCAGCCAGATCTTCCAATTCTGTCGGGCATACGAAAGTGAAATCGGCGGGATAGAAAACGAACACCGACCATTTGCCAGCCACTGAATCATTGCTTACGTCAACGAACTTGCCATTGTGGAATGCCGTTGCTTTGAAAGGTTTGATTTGCGTGTTGATCAGGGACATTTGTGAATTCCTTTTGGTGGTTAAAAATTGAGCACAACGTCAGTATAGGCCATAACTATCATTTTCCATAATTGATAGTTTTTATATACGCGATTAGTTTTGGCTATAAGCTTCTAACTTAAATGCAAAAAGCCCGCCGCCGTCATGCCCCAATTAAGATACATGAGGACTGCAGGCTAGTTTTCAACCTAAGTAGGCAATATCGCTATTCTGACGGCTGCTTAAAAGCTCTTGGTCAATGTAAGCAACGCGGTCGAGCGACCCGTGTATTTTCCCTTGGTGTTCGTATAGACGTTCTCCTTGGCGTTCGTATCGATGTAGGCCAATGTGGTCGTAAAACCGTGGCCCCAGTCCTTGCTAAGGCCCAATAACCAATCGGTATACGAGCCGTCATCCAGATTTCGCACCTTCTGGTAACCCACATGCGCATTCACAGCCAGTCCCCACACGCCAGTATCGAACTTTCCGCTCAAATCGTAATACTGACTGTTTTTACTATCTGGCACACCAAATAGGTTGGTTAACGAATGCGAGTATTTTGCTGTGATGGGGCCGTATCCCAACGCCACGTAGAGTTCAGTGGTATCCGGGCTGGTATAACCGCCAGGATAGCTGCCCGGATAGTAATAATGTAAGGCGCCGACATCAAAGGTGACGCCATGGCCGATTGTGCCCTTATAGCCGCCGTAAAAATCCATTTCCACCGCCGCGGACACATCAGGATTTGAATCGTCTAGCCAACTGATGCTTGAATTCCAGTTTCCTATGTACAAACCGCTGGAGTGTGCAAGATCGAAACCGCCTTGTATGGCGGGCTTGTTATTGGTCTGCATAATGCCACGATAGCGGTATTGAGTGGCCAAGGTCACATTTGCGCTAACCGTAAAATCGGACGGAGCAACAGAATCGGGGCTCGTTTGGGCAAGCGCCGGACTCATCGCGGCGATGCCAACACAAGCCGGGACTATTCCAGATACTAAAAGAGAACGCTTACTCATGGATTAAACTCCTCAAGGAAGAAAAGGGTTATCCATGCTTACGCAAAGCCTGTGCCAGAATGCAATATAGAATTAACTGAAAAGTAAGGCTGGAAATGGGGGATTCCTCAGTTTGGTGCACGAACCGTGCATCAAAGTTGAGCCATTAGGCTCACGAAGCTTATATCCAACAGGGTCAACGCTCGTTCACTGCCATATTGGTCTTGATTGCCACCGACGGGGCTGGTGCTTAAGTTAGAGAAGGCGCTGGTGCATATCGAAGAATTGCCAAATCACTGCGCTGGCTTTCGGGCCGTCCTTGGCGTTGAATTTAAGTTTGCCATCCCCGCCGCTCCAGGCATGACCGACTGATTTAATCAAACATAAACGTACAACCGCTTTACGCCCACGGATATAGTCTTCGCGCAGATATTCACGGTTTGTGCCCGCTGCCATCACACTTTTCCTGGGCGTCGGATCGACATGGCGGACTATCGCCACAGAACGACGCGATATTCCGGTATCCAGGACCGGGCGGCCATCCGTCAACGCCCAATTTATATGCACGAATTGTTGTGTCAGTTGCCGTGCATTGCGTGGCGCCACCACGTGGTCATGTTGCCCATGAAGAATCATGGCGGGCATCCCGGGAAACCCAATGTGATCGTCAATAATTTGCGGCGTGAGGCTCAATGGATCTTTCAAGGTTCCGCGTCGCATGGCCTGCAGCCCAGTCGCCGAGTTATGCGCCTCACCCAGAACTGCACCCGAATGCATTGCAAGCGCAGCAAAAACGTCTGGCCTGCGCAATGCTGTCAGTGCTGCCATGCCCGCCCCGGCAGACAATCCTGCCACATAAACTTTGCTCCCATCGAGCTTGTACCGAGCCACGATGTCGCAAGCCAGATCGGCAATGGAGTCGGCTTCAGCACAGCCATGTGGACCATCTGGCTGGAACCACCGCCAGCAACGCATAGCCTGGACCCGCTTGCTTTGCTGCGGATACAGCACCACGAAACCTTTGCTGTCCGCCAATCTATTCATTCGTGACCCTAAGGCCATCTCGTAGGCAGTTTGTTGACAACCATGTAGCATCACCACTAATGGCATGCCATTGGTCGGCTGTGTGACAGGCCTATATAAAGAGTATGCCAGCCGTCCCAGCAGATCCGTTGAAGAGGGTAAGGTTTTGAAAGTCGAATTCTGCCATGTGCCGGACCCTGCTGGAACCGGCTCTAGCGGTCGCCGGGCAGCAGCAGTGCGAGGCCGTTTGACGGCTTTTGCGGGTTTGGCTTTGACTGCCTTGGCGGCTTTGGCTTTCACACGTTTGACGGGTGGCCGCGTAGCCAGCTTGAGCGCTTGCCGCTGCATTCGCCCGATGCGTTTTACGGTAGAAAAAAAGAGGTTGCTCAGTTTCTTTGCCATATACCCTCAGTGCTGAACCACGTCCCAAGTCGATACACTATCCCATAGATCTGGAACGCCATGACGATTTTTCGCGTTTGAGCAACGAAGCACACTGTTTGAGGCGGACTCGATTTATATTGCACAAGCTTGTCAACAATATCCAAGGATGCGTGCCATGAATTCGTTGTTCGCTTTTTTGCATCATATTGCCGCCTTCACGTTAGTGGCAGCTTTGGCGATCGAGTTAGCACTGATACGGGAAACCCTTTCTACGTCGATCGCCCGTAAACTGCAACGCGCCGACCTTATCTTTGGAATGTCCGCCGCAGCGGTGCTGGTCATAGGATTATTGCGTGTGTTTTACTTTGGCAAAGGGGCCAGCTATTACCTCAATAGTGTTCCCTTCATGGCGAAACTGACGCTATTCGTCATTATTGGCATCTTGTCGATTTTTCCGACGCGCGAATTCTTGTCATGGAAACACACATTGCAGGCGGGCCGAGCTCCCTATGTTGCTCCCGATAAACTGCGAAAGATTCGAGTGACCATTTATCTGGAACTGGCCGCACTGCCCGCACTGATACTGTGCGCGGCTCTTATGGCGCGCGGAATCGGTACCCTGTAAGGAAATATCAGCTTCAACCGCCCGCGGTTATCCCGCTACGCCACGAGGCTATCATCGTTGCCGACGCGTATGACAACCTTGCCGAAATTCTTGCCCACCAGCATGCCGATAAAAGCGTCTGGCGCGTTCTCGAGGCCCTCGATCAGATCTTCGCGATATTTGATTTGTCCGGAAGCCAGCCAGGCCTTCATGTCTTGTGCGAATTCCTCGTAGCGCGACGCATAGTCTTCAAAAATAATAAAGCCCTGTATCTTTATCCGTTTGGTCAAAACAGTACGCATAAACTGCGCCAGGCGATCTGGACCCTGGGGCGGCGACGTCATGTTGTAGTAGGAAATCAATCCACACACCGGAATTCGCGCCGATGTATTTAATAAAGGAAGCACGGCATCGAACACTTTGCCTCCGACGTTCTCGTAATAAATATCAATACCACCCGGGCAGGCCTTGGCCAACTGCTCAGGAAAGTCTACCGCCTTGTGATCGATGCAATGGTCAAAGCCCAGCACCTGCACAGCGTGCCGGCATTTTTCGGGGCCACCCGCCACACCGACAACGTGGCAACCTTTTAGTTTTCCGATTTGCCCAACTGTGGCACCGACCGGGCCGGTACATGCCGCCACGACGAGGGTTTCATTGTGCGTTGGCTGGCCAATGTCGAGCAGTCCCATATAGGCAGTGAAACCCGGCATGCCCAATATACCTAATGCATAGGAGGGATGATCGGGATTACTTCCCAGACGAGTCAACCCGGTTCCATCGGAAAGAACGTAGTCTTGCCACCCCCCAGGCGCTACCACCCAATCACCGACAGCGTAATTGGGATGACGCGAGACAGCGACCCGGCTGACGGTGCCTGCGCCCATCACGTCACCGACCTGCACCGGCGCCGCGTAGGATGGCGCATCGCTCATGCGTCCTCGCATATAGGGATCCAGCGAAAGGTAAACCGCGCGCAGCAATATCTCGCCATCTTTCGGCTCTGGTACCGGGGCCTGCTCTAGCCGGAAATTGTCTTTAGTCGGTACACCATGAGGACGCGATGCCAGGACAATGCGACGGTTAGTTATGTTGGATTGAATCATTCTTCACCCTTTTGAATTGATAGCGGCTTATTTCAGGAACGCCGATGCGGCCTTACATAAGCCGCGCGTCCGGCCTGCCAGCCGCTCGCAGCCACGCCTAAGCCCAGGGCTGCAAACACCCATCCTGAAGCACTATAACCGCCAGTCATGCTATGCAACAGTCCTATTAATAAAGGCCCGGAAGCGGCCAGCAAGTAGCCGACCCCCTGGGCCATTCCCGACAGCTGAGCGGCCACCACAGGGTCGGGGGACCGCAGCACGATAACTGTCATTGCGATGGCAAAGAGTCCGCCCTGCCCTATGCCCTGCAAAATCGCCCATGCCCAGACCGTAGAGAGCGGCGCAAAAAGAAGGCCGAGCAAGGCCGTAGCGGCAATGAATCCCAGCACGACGTTGAAAAGTCTTTGGTCTTTGCATCGAACCGCGAGCGGAGGAACGAGCAAACAGGTGACAACCTGAACCATAATGGACACGGAAACGATCAATCCTGTTGTCAGACCATCTAGCCCTCGGTCCCTAAGGATTGGTGCCAGCCACCCCATAAGGCAATACGCCAAAGCCGACTGCAAGCCCATGAAGAGCGTCACGCTCCATGCCAAAGGATCGCGCCATAAACCACCTGGACGATGCGCGGCGCGACCCGGACCCCGAGCGCTGCGCAAGGCTTGGGGCGCCCAAATCAGTGCCACCAGCGCTGCGGGGACAGCCCAAAACGCAAGGCCAGCAGACAATGATTCGTTAAACCAACCGGCGATAGGCAGGGTAAATGCGGCGGCCGACGCTGCGCCGCCGCATAAGGCCATCGTGTACAAACCCGTCATCAGTGCCGCATGCCTGGGAAAGTCGCGCTTGACAACACTGGGCAGCAAAACATTTCCGATAGCGATGGCGGCACCAGCCATGGCCGTTCCGGCAAACAGTGAATAGATATTGCCCACGCCGCGTAGTGCAGTTCCCGCCGTTAGAAGGAACAAGGCAATCAGCAGGGTGCGTTCTGGGCCGATTCGTCGAGCGAGTCCGGGCGCGAAAGGAGCGAACAAACCCAAGCACAATACCGGTAAAGTGGTCAGATAGCCGGCGCCCGATGATGACAGGCCGATTTGTCGGATGACTTCGGGCAGCAGAACCGATAGGCTAGGAAAGACTGGGCGTAGATTGAATGCAATAAGCATCAGGCTAAGACCCAGCAAGAGCTGTCCGGCCAGTCGTTTTTTGGCCGTATTAGCGGGAGCCTTTTGGGCAATAATCTCGGCAGAGGTCATGTCGACATTCTTATAATTTTTGGCTTCGGTAGTAGTTACAGGTATCCCCGCAACGACAGAAGGCCATATCATAGCTGGATCATTCCGCTGCCCGGACCAACCAGCCTGTGAACGACGCTTGGGAGCGATGTTTGCTAAGCTAAGCATCATACGTAGCTCCTTCTTAAATTCGCCGGGCCTCCGGTCCTGGTAGATGCCATTCGGGTCATCGAATCATTATGTTCGGAGAACTTTTGATGGTCTCGTTGTTCCTGTCGGGCGCCACAGACCCGCTCCAGAGCGCCATTGAGCGCTACCAGCAAGTCAGTTCCTACCAGATGAAGGTCCAGAGCAGCAATGGTAGCAGCACCGACGTCATGCTGTACTCATTCCAGAAGCCCGGCTACGTCCGGGTCGATTTCGAGAAGCCCTTCAAAGGCGCCGTACTCATTTACGACCCAACCCAAAAAAAAGCCAAGCTCTGGCCATTCGGCTATCAGCACTCGCCCACATTTACGCTGGATCCCGATAACCGCTTAATCAGGAGTTCGTCGGGGCAGCAAATCGATCGATCAGACGTCGGCTCGCTGTTCGAGAATATCGAGATACTGCAGTCCCATGGAAAGACGGAGATTGTCGGCACCGAGTCGATTAATGGGAAAAATGCCATGCACCTCGATATCAAAGGGAACGGCGAGTATTCGTTGGGAGAGATACATCAATACCAGCTGTGGCTGGATTCAGTAACGAGCTTCCCCATAAAGGTGGCAAGTTACAACGTTAGAGGACAATTGCTGGAAGAGGTCGAAATGAGCGATCTGCTTCTCGACCCCGATTTTCCTCTTCGCTTCTTTGAGCACTGACCCATGGCCGAGTTTCGATTCGTCACTATCTGGCGCATTGAAGCGCCTCTGGCGCAGGTGTCCGATGCTATCTTCTGCTGCTCCGAATGGCCCCAGTGGTGGAAGAATGTAGAAAAAGTCGATGAAATCGAACCAGGTGATCACGAAGGAATCGGAGCATTATGGCGCTTCACATGGAAAGGCCATCTTCCCTATCGCCTGACTTTCAATATCTGCGTTCTGCGCGCGGTACCGCTGAAGGTTCTCGAAGGGCTTGCCACCGGAGAGCTTGAAGGGACAGGTTGCTGGTATTTTGCGGACGAGTCGCCCGTTACCGTCGTACGGTATGAATGGCGCGTTCGCACGACTCGAACGTGGATGAGACTGCTCGGGCCTGTCGCAAGACCACTGTTCACATGGAACCATAATCAAGTCATGCGGCAAGGAGCCGAAGGCCTGGCTGTTCGGTTGAAGACGCGCTTGGTAGGCCCGACACAAAGCTAAGCTGCTGGGTGTCGACTGCGGTGGATTATTCCCGGAAGACAAGCACCGGTATGCGGCTATGGATCAATACCTTTTGCGTTTCGCTTCCCAACAGCAGACCCTTTATCCCTTTTCGACCGTGCGATGCCATGGTGATCAGGTCGCATTGGTTATCCTTGGCTACCTGGATAATGGCGTCGTAGGGATCGTCGGATACGACATAGGTCGTGCGACAGCTAACACCGGTTTTTTGAGCCATTTGATCAATATAGGACAGTATCTTCTTGGCTTCCATCTCGCTTTCCTTATCGTATTGAGCCCGAGTGTCTTCCAGCATTTCGGTCTTATAAGTAAACGTGTGAAAGTCCGGGATTACATACAGCCCGGTTATCCTGGCATCTAATTGCCGGGCAAGCTGAAAACTTGCCTGGATTGCGGCTTCAGATGCCGCGGAGCCGTCGCTGGGTAACAGAATATGCTTGTACATTTACATCTCCTTTTTTCGACTTATGGGTGACCACCTTGCCGTAAAGAAAACATCGTTTGATTGTAGATCGCGACTCCAAAGCTCAACGTACAATTTACACTTTACCCGCCCTAGAGAGTGCCATATGACCACTATTGGAACCCCGCTATCCCCGTCTGCCACCAAAGTAATGTTGCTGGGATCCGGCGAGCTCGGCAAGGAAGTACTGATCGCACTGCAACGTCTAGGGGTGGAAACGATCGCGGTCGACCGCTATTCGAATGCACCAGGCCATCAAGTCGCTCACCATGCCAAAACCGTCACGATGAGCGATCCGGTACAACTCGAGGCGCTCATAGAGTCGGAAAAGCCGGATATCGTCGTACCGGAAATCGAGGCCATTGCGACCTCAGTTCTTGAGAGTCTAGAGGCCGCCGGAAAAGTACGCGTGGTTCCCAATGCACGCGCCGCGCGCCTGACAATGGACCGCGAAGGAATTCGACGACTGGCCGCTGAAACACTGGGGCTTCCTACCAGCCCCTACCGCTTTTGCGACTCCTTAAGCGAACTGCAGGCGGCAATTGACGACGGCATCGGCTACCCCTGTGTCGTCAAACCCGCCATGAGCAGTTCCGGCAAGGGCCAAAGCAAGATCGACGGTCCCCAAGATGTGAGGTCCGCGTGGGACTATGCAATGGCTGGCGGACGTGTCAGCGGCGCACGCGTCATTGTCGAAGGCTTCATCAACTTTGATTACGAGATTACGCTCCTGACCGTGCGGGCGCGTGGGGCGAATGGCCAGATCGAAACCCACTTCTGCGAACCCATCGGGCACACTCAGGTCGCCGGAGATTACGTAGAAAGCTGGCAGCCCCATCCTATGCATCCCGCAGCCTTGCTCAAAGCGCGGCAGATCGCCCAGAGCGTGACTGATAATCTTGGCGGTCAAAGCATATTCGGCGTCGAGCTGTTCGTTAAAGGCGAAGAAGTATGGTTTAGCGAGGTGAGTCCGCGTCCTCATGATACCGGGCTCGTAACTATGATTACCCAATGGCAGAACGAATTCGAATTGCACGCACGTGCCATTCTAGGCCTGCCGGTCAGCACCGCGATCAAGAGCCCAGGCGCGAGCGCAGTGATATACGGCGGCCTCGACGCGCGGGACGTGGTCTTTGAAGGGGTGGACGAAGCCTTGCGCATTCCACAGACTGAATTGCGACTATTTGGCAAGCCAGAAAGCTTCAAGAAACGGCGCATGGGCGTTGCCCTGGCCTATGACGACGATGTGAACGCAGCCCGCAAACGGGCGAACCAGGCCGCGCTACGTGTGAAAGTCAGGGCTGCCGACTAGGCCACAACGTCGACCCAGCAGTTGGGTGTTTCGTACAGCCGCACCCGGCTTAGATGCAAATTGCCGCCGAATTTATGGGCGTATTCGGGCGCAAGAGTATCGAACGCGAGGTGTGCCAGATTTTCGGCAGTAGGAATGCTGTCGATGATGACCGTCTTGTGGTTTCCCAGAGACTCAAGAAAATCAACAACCGCGGTATCGCCGCGGAACACCAGGAAGGCATGATCCCAGCAGTCGACAATATGCTGCTTGGCGATTGCCTTGATTTCTGAGAAATCCATCACCATTCCGTTGTCGGATTCGCCGGGCGCGGCAATCACCTCGCCCTCCAGAGTAATCTCGAGCACATAGCGGTGCCCATGCAGATTCCTGCACTGACTGCGATGATCGGGTATACGGTGACCTGCGTCGAACTCGAGCTTGCGGGTAATGCTAGTCATCGTTGAGCCCACCTTGCGCAGTAAACTGCTCGTAACCCCGAGCGCGCAACTCGCATGCCGGGCAGGTGCCGCAACCATAGCCCCAGTCGTGTCGAACGGAACGATCCCCAAGGTAACAGCTGTGCGTATATTCCTGTGTCAAGGCGACCAGTTTCTTTCCACCAATTTCTTCGGCAAGGCGCCATGTTGCCGCCTTGTCGAGCCACATCAAAGGCGTTTCAATACGGAAGCGTTGTTCCATTCCTAAGTTCAAAGCCAGTTGCAGCGCTTGCATCGTGTTGTCACGGCAATCCGGATAGCCTGAATAGTCGGTCTCGCACACCCCTGCAACCAAGACATCAATACCGCGTCGATAAGCCAGCGCTGCGGCATAAGTCAGGAAGATAAGGTTACGCCCGGGAACGAAGGTGTTGGGGAGGCCGTTGTTAGCGAATGCAATTTGCTTTTCTGCGGTAAGTGCGCAGTCCGATAATTGACCCAGCAGACTAAGATCGAGTACATGGTCATCGCCCAGACGCCCGGCCCAATCAGGAAACTGGTTCTTGAATTCGTCCAGAACGTTCTGCCGGCATTCCATTTCAACGACATGCCGTTGGCCGTAATTGAAGCCCACGGTTTCAACCTTTGAATACCGGTCCAAAGCCCAAGCCAGGCATGCAGTTGAATCCTGGCCGCCAGAAAAAAGTACAAGTGCGCGGGACATGCTATCGAATTCCGATTAATTTGTGAGTTTGTATGCTCAGACGCCAGCGCGGATGCGCCAGACAATATTCGATCGCCGCCTGAGTATTGGCCGCCTGGTCAGGTCCGTCCATTGGTTGCAGCCAGAATTCATCGAAGGGCAGATCTTCGAAATCGGCCGGATCTATCCCGGGTTGCGGAAACACCAGCTTAAGCTCTTGGCCCTGGCGAAGTATCCATTCGGTTCCCGCTTTGGGACTGGTGCAGAGCCAGTCGATGCCCGGCGGCGGCAGAACCGTTCCATTGGTTTCCACCGCGATTTCAAAGCCGCGTTCGTGAAGCGCATTGATCAATGGTGCGTCCAGCTGAAGCAAAGGCTCGCCGCCAGTGAACACGACAAAGCGGTGTTTGGGATTCCCGCCCCAAGTGGCCTGGATCAGGTCAGCCAGTTCGTCCGCAGTTCTATATTTGCCGCCCAAGGTGCCGTCTGTGCCAACAAAGTCAGTATCGCAGAACTGACATTGTGCCGTGGCGCGATCCTGTTCACGACCCGTCCATAGGTTACAGCCTGAGAATCGGCAGAAGACTGCTGGGCGCCCCGCCTGGGCACCTTCCCCTTGCAGGGTAAGAAAAATCTCTTTAACCGAATAAGTCACAGCTACTTTACCGTTTCAATCAAGCCTCGAGGAATGGGCTCGCCTTGATACCGATATTGTATATGGCGATTCTGTATGCAGTCGCGGGTGCCGTCGCCATTGAACAAAGCTACGGAAGCGCTTTAATACTTCCGGATCGCTGATGGCATTCGCCCATTCGCATTCATAGCGGAGGCATGTCGGTAGGTCTCGCGCAGTCAAGCTGCTGTCAGCTGTGATCAGCATGCTCAGCGGCGGGGATGACTTGCCGGTGAAAGGCCAGCCAGATCGTGGGACCATCGAGCGATGTAGAAACCACACGATGCCTGCAACCATTTGGCAACCAGCAGTGGTCGCCTGCCCCGAGCTGCAGCAACTTTTCTTCCCCTTCGATCTGCAGCTTAGCTTCCCCTTTCAACACGATTACCCATTCATCCCAGGACTGTTCATACCAGAACCCAGGGGGGCTTGCTTGGCCGTGAGATACGATGCGTTCAATACGCAGGCCGGGCACATTGAGCATTTCGTCGAAGGCCTCTTGTGTCGTATCCAGGGGCAAGGTATCAAACAAATTTACTAACATGATTTTTCCTTAAGCGAATCTGTCGCACCGATACCGTATTCGCTATTCCTTCTTACCAAGCGTATAAAGAAAAGCGGCAATGTCACGAGCGTCTTTTTCGGTCACGCCCAGGTCCGGCATGGCTGACATGGGTGCGATCGCGTTGGGCTTCTGTATCCATTGCACCATATTGGCTGGCGTATTAGGCAGCACACCGGCGATGTACTGGCGATCAGCAATACCACTAAGAGTCGGGCCTATATGGCGATTTGCCCCCACAACTCCCGGGATCACATGACATGTTGCGCACAGGTACTGCTGCAGTGCCTGTCGTCCGGCCGCAATGTCGCCGAGCCGCTGATTCGCCACTGGCGCCGTTGCTGGAATCTGTGGCGACTGTGCCGGCACAGGGGTATGCTGTTTGTCCCAGTCGCTGTAATCAGCCGGTGACAAGCTCGGCAGGACTTTCAGGAACGCCACGACATCCCATATTGCGTCATCGTCGATTCGGTACTGCCATGCCGGCATGCCGCTCATCTTGACACCATGCCGGACCACCCAAAAAATTTCAGCCGCCGGCCATTCTCTGGCAGTGCCTACTAATGATGCGGGTGCAGGCATTAGCCCTAGCGCGAATGGTTTCGGCGCGATACCTGGCGCACCATGACACTGCAAGCAATGGGCCCGAAAAAGTTGAAAGCCCTTTTGAACACGCGCCGTGTCATCCAGTGACGGAACCTTTATGGTTGCAGCTCGTAGCTTTACCGAGCGTCGCAAGACCGTCTCAAGCAATTGATATACCGGCGCGGTATGTTGATGGGTAGCACTGACGTCGTACCAGCCACTGTAGACGACGATGCCTCCCAGCAATGCAGTCGCTGCAAGGGATGCTGCGATGGTGATGCCCGCGATACGCGTCCATGTCTTCATCTGTCGGCACCCCTGCATTCAGTCGATGGTATATAGATAGGCGGCAATATCCCTGGCCTCCGCTTCACTTAATTCCATATTAGGCATAACGGTACGCGGATCTACAGCGGGCGGGTCAAGCAACCATCTAACCAGGTTGCCAGGCGTATTGGGTAAAAGGCCAGCAAGGTATGCCCGCAAAGCCATCTTGTCTAGTGGTGGCCCGACCTGTGTCGCGGGCCCGCTGACGCCGGGAACGGAATGACAGGCAATACAGCCATAGTCGGCAATAAGTTCCTTACCACGTTCTTTATCAGCGCCAATAAGCTGGCCGACCTGCGGCTGAAGAAATAGCGGTTTTGCCCGTTCGCCGCAACCGGCAAGAAAAAACGCAAGGACTAGAGCGCCGCACCTATACATATTGTTCCCCCGGTTCGTGTAGCCCCAGCAACTCCTTTGCCAAGCATCATAAACCGCAACAAGTTCGTCCTTTGCCATCTTCATAGATGCAAGCCTGGTACGCAAAGTGCTAACAACGTAGCCGGCGTATTAAACATCGGCGGCAAAGTCATATGTTGCAACCACCTTTTTTATCATACACATGTCACCTCTGAGCAATCTAACCACCCTCACTGCACTGGCTGCCCCTTACCCAATACGCGGTGTGCAGTCGGCCTTCGATCCCAAAGCCCATGATGCAGGCCGCATCGCCGAAATAGGCTGGACAATGTTTATCGGCTCGGCCGGGATATTCTTGTTGGTGATGGTAATGCTCACGCTCGCACTGTACGGCCCACCACGCTTGCGTGCACTACTAGGCCGACGTTGGGTCATTATTGGCGCTGGTATCGCTTTCCCTGTCGTGGTTTTGACTGCCTTGCTTTTCTATACATTGAATACAGCTTCCTCGCTCATGCACACTTCGACACCACCAACGCTTCGAATCGAAGTTATCGGCGAGATGTGGTGGTGGCGAGTACGTTATCTGGACAATGACGGCCAACCGCTATTTGAGACTGCCAACGATATCCGCATCCCATCCGGGTTGCCGGTAGACCTGGTACTGAAGTCACATAATGTGATTCACAGCTTCTGGGTGCCGAATTTGGCGGGTAAGTTGGACATGATCCCGGGCCGCGAGAACCGGTTGCGAGTCCAGGCGCAGGAACCAGGACTCTTTCGCGGGCAGTGCGCAGAATACTGTGGCGCCCAACATGCAAAGATGAGCTTTCATGTTGAAGCGCTTACTCCCGGCGACTTCCAAATGTGGCTGGCGTTGCAGGGCCAGCCGGCAAAAAGCCCTACTACTGCCCAGCTTGAAATTGGCAAGCAGCATTTCATGCAAGCCTGCGCCCAGTGCCATGCAATCAGGGGCACCGAGGCCACCGGCTCTCTCGGTCCAGACCTCACGCATGTCGGCAGCCGCCATTCACTGGCAGCGGGAGCATTACCGAACAACGTCGGTTCACTGGCTGGTTGGATCGCCGGCAGCCAGCACATCAAGCCAGGTAATCAAATGCCGTCCTTCAATCAGTTCTCCGGAGAGGGTCTGAGAGCCCTGGCGCAATACATGGAAAGCCTCAAGTGATGCCCGGCGACGCCCTAGCAAGGAAGGGGCAAAATTTCCCCAATCCGCTTCCGCGCCCTGCGGGCGAATTCGAGCAGTTGCAGCGCGCTTGGCTACGCCCGAAGGGGTGGCGTGCGATTACCGAGATCAATAACAACTTCATTGGGCTGCTCTATATCGGCACCGCGCTATTGTTTTTTCTGCTGGCTGGCGTGCTTGCGCTAGTGATGCGCACCCAATTGGCTGTACCCGACAATGATCTGATCGGACATGATCTTTACAACCAGTTATTCACGATGCACGGAACAGTGATGATGTTTCTGTTCGCTGTGCCGGCAGTTGAAGCGATGGCAGTCCTGCTTCTACCCAATATGCTCGGTGCACGTGACCTGCCATTTCCTCGCCTGTCTGCCTATGCGTACTGGGCCTATGCCGTTGGCGGCATCGTGTTCTTTTGCAGCATCTTTGCCGGGCTGGCGCCCGACGGAGGCTGGTTCATGTACCCGCCGTTGACGAGTTCCGTGTATTCGCCAGCAGTCAATGCCGATCTCTGGTTGCTAGGCATCGGCTTCATCGAGATATCGGCGATCGCCGGCGCCATTGAGCTGGCAGTCGGCATACTGCGCACTCGCGCCCCCGGCATGGCTTTGGACAAGATGCCGATCTTTGCCTGGGTAATGTTGATATTTTCGGGCATGGTGATTATCGCGTTTCCGGCCGTCATCGTTGGTACGGGACTACTGGAACTGGAACGTGCCTTTGACCTGCCGTTTTTCATTGCCGACAGGGGTGGCGATCCACTACTGTGGCAGCACTTGTTCTGGTTCTTCGGCCATCCCGAGGTTTACATCATTTTCCTGCCTGCGGCCGGGATGGTGTCGACGATTATCCCCGCCATGACAGGCCGCCCCCTAATCGGATATCGACTGATCGTGCTGGCGGTGGTAGCCACAGGATTCCTGAGCTTCGGCTTGTGGGTCCACCATATGTTCGCCACCGGGATTCCACAGCTATCGCTGAGCTTTTTCTCTGCCGCCAGCATGGCAGTGTCCGTGCCTACGGGAATCCAGGTCTTTGCATGGATCGCCACCATAGCCGCCGCGGTTCAATTACGGCCATTAAAGATACCGATGCTGTTTATCTTGGGATTCTTTTTCATTTTTGTGCTGGGCGGGCTTACCGGAGTAATGGTGGCAGTAGTGCCCTTCGACTGGCAAGCTCATGACACCTACTTCATTGTCGCTCACCTGCACTACGTCTTATTTGGCGGGATGGTGTTTCCGCTCTTTGCCGCCTTCTACTATTGGGCGCCGTTCTTGAGCGCACGTGCATTATCTCGGCGGCTCGGACTCTGGTCGTTCTGGCTGATGTTCATCGGCTTTAATGTGGGTTTCTTCCCCATGCACATCGCCGGCCTTGCAGGCATGCCGCGGCGCGTCTATACGTATGCGGACGGTTATGGCTGGGGCCCATTGAACATGCTCTCGACCATCGGCGCCTACATGATCGCTGCCGGCGTGCTGATATTTCTAGTGGACCTCGTACGCAATTTTCGACCGACGGGAAAACAGAATGCCGGCAATATATGGAATGCGGGCACCCTGGAATGGCTGCCAAACGACCACCACGGCGCACGCAGCATACCGCTCATAACGAGCCGCGAGCCTTTGTGGGACCAGCCAAATCTCGCCGCCGACGTGGATGCCGGACGCTATTACCTGCCGAATGCGCCCACCGGCGAACGCTCTACCATTGTTACCAGCCCGCTAGACGCCCGTCCTGAGTACTTGCTTCAGCTTCCTCGACCAGGATGGTCTCCGATACTGGCGGCCATTGGCACTGCAGGCTTCTTCCTGCTACTGACGTTCAAGATGAATGCGCTTGCAGCGGCCTCTGGGGTCCTCGCCGTTGCCATGATATTACGATGGTTATGGGATGCCGACGCCGGACCCAACCACCCACCTGTCGACATCGGCGGTGGCTTACGCCTGCCTGTATATTGCACCGGAAGCGCTTCTCACTCGTGGTGGGCGATGATAATCCTTGTCATGGTATGCGGCAGCATATTCGGCTCCTTGCTATTCACCTATCTGTTCCTATGGACGGTATCGCCGGAAGTGTGGCCCGACCCGGGCAGACTTCCGCCAATAAACCGGGCGTTGATGTCCGCCCCGCTTTTGCTTCTGAGTAGCGGGCTACTGATATGGCTGGCTCGCCGGCTGAAGCAGGGGCGGCAGGAATTGGTCCGATGGGGGTTGCCGCTAGCCATCGCGATGCTGGCGACAGCTAGCGGCGTCGAAGGCTACGGGCAGTGGGAGACGGGGCTACGACCTCAGGACAGCGGCTATGCCGCTGCCGTCTATGCCATCATCGGCTGGCAAGGCCTGCTAGTGGTGGTCCTGTGTTTCATGGGACTGTTCACGGTTGCCCGCTCTTTGGCCGGTAGGCTTACGCAAGATCGGCGTGCCAGTTTCGATAGTACGATGATTATTTGGCACTACACGGTGGCGCAGGGACTCATCGGTTTGGCATTAATCCATTGTTTTCCACGTTCCCTCGGATGAGCCGCATGCAAAACACCTTCGCACGCGCGTTCCTGCCCATGTTAGCCGGCCCGATTATTTGGGCTGTGCACTTTCTTTTTATCTATGCGGTCAACGGAGTGGCGTGCGCTCGCCCAGCGCTGCGCACCGCCTGGATGGGAATCGCGGCGTCGTCATGGCTAATCGCCGCGGCCAGCCTTCTTGCTCTTCTCGCGATGGCCCTGATCTACCTGCGCCTGCGCACACGCATGCCGCGCGCAGGCGACCCCGAATTCCTGCCATGGCTCGCAGGCGCGCTAAGTTTGCTATCTGCAATCGCAGTCGTGTGGGAGACAGTACCGGTACTGTTGATTTCGCCTTGCAAATAAGCGGTCAGATCGCCTTTAATCTTCGGAATAAGGTTCGAACCGCCCACTGCCCGGATTCCGCAAGAACAGTACGCCTGTCGCCACGCCGAAATACGCGCCGTGCACAGTCAGCAGCCCGGCTTGCACGCGTTGCCGCACCGTCGGAAAGGTCAGCAGATTTTTCATGCTGTGCTCGACAACCGCCCACTCCAGTTGGCGGATCCATCCCTGACGGTCCTCACCGGGAGGGCCCAGCCGCTCTGCCACCGGGGCGATCTGCGACATCCATTTTCCGATGAAATCCGGCTTAGTCAATGGCGGCGCATGGTCGGCAAATGCCTTTACGCCGCCGCAGCTCGCATGTCCCAGCACGACGATATGCTTGACCTCAAGAGCATTGACGCCAAACTCAATCGCGGCACTGGTTCCGTGAAATGAGCCTTCCGAATCAGGTTCACAAGGCGGAACCAGGTTGGCGATATTGCGGATCACGAACATCTCGCCTGGGCCGGCGTCGAAAATGGTTTCTGGGGCGACCCTCGAGTCGCCGCAACCGATGATCATGATCTCCGGATGCTGACCCTTTTCGGCCAATTCCTCGTAGCGCTCTTTTTCTTGTAGAAGCCGACCATCGAGAAACGATTTATAGCCGTCAGTGAGTCGTTGCGGAAACATGGTTGAACCTTGCAGAGTGGAAATCCGATAATTTTACAGTGCTTGTGTAGGGATAATTTTGGTCGCCGTCGCTTGCAGGCCAGGACCGGGCGATTATGTGCCGCGTACCGCCATGGACACTCACCAACTCATACCCCGCGCAATTATCTGCAGTACAGAAAAAAGACATAGCACCATGGCACAGGATTTGCTCGTCTTGGAACCAAGACACGGAGATCGATATGAGACATGGACGCGAGACCCACCATACAGCGCGTCGGACTATGTGCAGCCTGGGCGCCATCTCTGCTCTTGTTATCCTGGGGGCTTGCGGGCAGCCAACGCGGTTGCCCGAAACTGCCGGGTTCGGATCTAATCCACAGCTCCCTGAGCCGCAGTCGTCCCTTATACCGACCGTCAATGTGGCGCAAGCGGTGGGTTGGCCGGAAGGCGCCGCCCCGCTCGCCGCGAAAGGCCTGCGCGTCACCCGATATGCAGACGGACTCGATCATCCCCGCTGGATTTATGTCCTTCCGAACGGCGATGTTCTGGTTGCTGAAACAAATGCTCCAAAGCGCCCCGCCCGAGAAGAAAAGTTCAAGCTCAAGGTGATGGAGCACTTCATGAAGAAAGCGGGCGCCGGCACGCCGAGCGCTGACCGCATCACCATTTTGCGCGACCAAGATGGCGACGGCCAGGCGGAGGTCAAGCAGGCTTTTCTCGAAAATCTGACATCCCCCTTCGGCATGGCACTCGTGGACAATCATTTGTACGTCGCCAATACAGATGGAGTCGTTCGTTACCCATATAAGCAAGGCGATCTTCATATCGATGCGCCCGGCGAAAAGGTAACTGACCTCCCTGCCGGCCCTTTGAATCACCACTGGACCAAAAACATCATTGCGTCACTGGACGGAAAGCGACTCTATGCCACGGTCGGTTCCAACAGCAACGCAGGAGAGAACGGTCTGGATCAGGAGGAAGGTCGAGCGGCCATATGGGAGATCGACCTACCGAGTGGAGAAAAACGCCTATTTGCGTCCGGGCTGCGTAATCCGAATGGCATGGACTGGCGTCGAGAGTCAGGCGCGTTATGGACGGTAGTCAATGAACGTGACGAAATCGGCAATGATCTGGTGCCCGACTATCTTACCTCGGTGAAAAATGGCGGTTTCTACGGTTGGCCTTATAGCTACTACGGCAATATCGTAGATGCGCGCGTAAAGCCGCAGCGACCCGACCTGGTCGAAAAGGCAATAAAACCAGACTACGCACTCGGGGCGCACACGGCTTCGCTGGGTCTGGTTTTTTATCAGGGAACGTTGCTTCCGAAACGCTATCTCGGAGGCGCTTTCATCGGCATGCACGGCTCCTGGAATCGAAATCCGCCTAGCGGATACAAAGTAGCATTCGTGCCCTTTAAGGACGGCAAGCCCAATGGCATGCCTGAGGACGTCCTGACGGGCTTTCTAAACGATAAAGGCGAAGCGCAGGGTCGACCGGTAGGCGTAGCTGTGGACAGCCGGGGCGCTTTACTCGTTGCCGACGACGTGGGCAACGCCATTTGGCGCGTCGCACCGCAATGAGCGGCTGCAACGCAGTAAAGGAGAATACTGATGAAATACATGATCAGTTGGTTCGAACGTCCACAAGGGTCGCCGACGGAGTACGAGAATGCTCAGCGGCGCATACTCGAGGTTTTCACTCAATGGAAGGCACCCGCGAATTTCAAGATTGAAGTGTTCGTAGTGCGAGTAGGCGAATGGGGTGGGCACATGTTGGTCGACTGCGACGATCCGTTAATCGTCCATAAAGTCTGCTCCACTTGGCCCGCTTTTGAATTTCAGGCGCGACCTGTGGTTGCCGTCGAGGACGCTGTTCGGGTGGAACTGGAAACGATCGCCTGGCGCGACGGGCTTAAACGCAGTTGACATTCGGAGCCGACAGCGGCCGCGCAAAACTCAATTCATGTCCGTCGGGATCGTGAACGTGGAAGTAACGCTCTCCCCACGGCGCATCGCTGGGTGCAAAGGCCGGCTCAATTCCCGCGGACAGTGCCTTTTGGTATAGCGCGTCCACATCCGAAACGTAAATAATCACCCTGCCCCACCCATGCACCGGCTCATGCGCTTGCGCGATCAAATTAAGATAAGACGAGCCGATTCGGAATGAGGTGAACGCCTGGCTGGGGCCACCATATTTCATGGGAAACCCCAACGCTTGATAAAAGCGCAGAGAGCGTTCCATATCGCTCGTGACCAGCGTGATAGCGCTAAGCGCCTCAAAGCAAGGTTCCGATTCTGTTTTCATGGTCTGTGTGGTGTCGTCCGCATTTGCAGGCCGCTATGCGCTTAGGCCGGTATTCGGTCAATTTAACTCTTAAAAAGCATCGGGTGGGCGGCTTGGCGTAGCGATCGACGGACGGGGCACTTACTATTTGTGAACCACGGCGTAGCGTCATATAGCAGTCGCGTGCGGTCTGCGAGTGTTACCATCATCGAGTGGCCTCAAGATCCTTGAGGACTGGCAAGCCTGCGGCAACCGGTCCTGTTTGCAAAGTCTGGTGACCGCCTTTGTAAAACAGCTGCTTCGCATCACTATGGAGAACAGATCTATGAAGATCGTTGTAACGAGCCTGCTCGTTGACGACCAGGCAAAGGCATTGGCCTTTTACCGGGACGTGTTGGGATTCGAGGTAAAGCATGACATTTCTATGGGCGAGCATCGCTGGCTTACGCTTACTTCTCCTGGCGATTCCGACGGGGTCGAATTGATATTGGAACCTGACGCCCACCCTGCCGTAAGGCCGTTTAAATCCGCACTCAAACAGGACGGAATACCATATACATCTTTCGAAGTGGAAGATGTGCACGCTGAATATGCCCGGCTTTGCGAGGCCGGCGTAAGTTTCACCCAGCCTCCGATTGCCATGGGGTCGATCACTACCGCTATATTCGACGACACTTGCGGCAATCTCATTCAGATCGCCCGTAAGAACTGAACCGACGCCGATGTCGATCTTCAATAAGACTGAAGCTCTTATCTGAATCATATTATTGACTTACGGCGCACTTGTTTTCTCAGTCTGGAAGCGACGCCCGAAGAAATATACAGGACTATCCGGGCGCGTCTTCCTCGCAGAGGTCGTCTTTACAGCGGTAGCTACAGCGCTTGGCCTGGCGATGTTACTGCGGCTTTGACTAATGTTTATGTGGAACTCGCCGCCACTCTGGTAGTACGCTCTACAGTATGAACCTGCTTGCTCTCGTGGGCCAACTGCGCTGAATCGGTAAAGCACTTTTTGCATGCACTGGATTACTGCATGCTGCTGTCCGGCCTCGAGATGTACCGATGCATCCAAAAGGAACGCATCATGAAATGGACTGATCCTGATAACCCGGCGGTAACGATTCAGCGTCTCTTGCGATCACTTTGCCTCATCATGGCCGCCATGCTTCTGGGCCTGGCGGCGGCGCAAGGAAGCAACGTATGTCTGGCCGAAACCAGCATAGGCACTGCAAATACGTTGTTCCTGCGTTTGGTAGGCGACTATCCCTTACCGGGACGGGCAACGCGTTGGGACTACATGAGTCTAGATTCGGCCAGCTCACGAATGTTTCTCGCTCATTTGGGCGATAGTTCCGTGGTGGCCCTGGATACGAAGACAAAGGCCGTGGTCGCGACTATTAACGGTATAGGTGAGCCGCATGGGGTGTTGGCGATCCCAGAGCTAGGCCGCGTTTATGTCTCGGCGACAAAGACAAACGAAGTGGTGGCCATCGATGCGAAGACATTACGCATCACCGCGCGCATTCCCGCGGGCATCTACCCCGACGGCATGGCTTACGCGCCCGAAGCGCATAAGCTGTATGTCTCCGACGAAACCGGCGGCACCGAAACGGTCATTGATCTGCGTTCCAATAAGCGCGTCGCCACAATCAAACTGGGCGGCCAGGTAGGTAACACGCAGTATGATCCCGGTTCCAGACACATATTTGTCAATGTTCAAGGAACAGGGGATCTAATTGAAATCGACCCAGGCACCGATAGCGTGGTACGAAGAACAACGCTTAGCGGGGCTGTCGGCAACCACGGCCTGTTAATTGAGCCGACAAGGCGGCTGGCGTTTATCGCATGTGAAGGAAATGACAAACTCTTCGTGATGGATCTAAACACACGCAAGATCATTTCACGCTTCGCTGTGGGCAAAGGCCCCGATGTATTGGCTTACGACGCTGGGATTGATCTGTTGTACGTCGCTAGTGAATCAGGGACAGTATCGCAATTCAGAGTAAGCGACGAGGGCCTTGCCAAAGCTGGTGAGGGATTTGTAGGGCCGAACGCCCATGTGGTGGCCGTTGATTCCTCGACCCACGAAGTCTACTTTCCGCTGAAAAAGACGGGCCGCCCACCGGTATTGCGGATAATGCAGCCGATTCACTAGCATTCCCACGTAAGCGATGTTCAGGAAATGAAATCGCCGATCCTATCTCGTCTGTTGTGGATTCGAGGGTTGCGGGCCTTCGCCGATGGCTATATAAGTCTGCTGTTGCCGCTTTATTTGCTCGAACTGGGGATGGGCCCACTTCAGGTGGGGATACTCGCTACCGGCACGCTGCTGGGGTCGGGAGTGTTAACGATACTGGTGGGACTGTACGCCCACGGCCTTCAATACCGCGCGTTGCTGACGATGGCCGCGCTGCTCATGGCTGGTACGGGCTTTGGCTTTGCGGTGGCGACCGATTTTTGGCCGTTGCTGATGATTGCGATTGTCGGCACGTTAAATCCTTCAAGTGGCGACGTCAGTGTGTTTTTGCCGCTTGAACATGCACTTCTTTCCGGGACCGTGGCAACGCGCCAGCGCACCGCGCTTTTTGCGCGCTATAGCTTGATTGGATCGTTGGCGGGTGCGTTGGGCGCGCTATTTGCCGGCACTACCGACCTCATGGCGGCTGCGACAACTCTGGACATGAAGGCAGCGCTGCGAGCTATGTTCATCCTGTATGGCGTCCTGGGACTGGTCTCAGCGATGCTGTACGCCACACTGCCGAAAGTAATTGGCGCAGCAGGCGAGCCAGGCTTATCTCCTGCCCCATTGAAGCAGTCAAAACGCATCGTCTACACGCTCGCAGCTTTATTCAGCGTGGACGCATTCGGCGGGGGCTTTGTGGTGCAGTCCATGGTCGCGCTGTGGCTTTTCGAGAAATTTCATCTTTCCATTTCGACCGCTGGGACGATTTTTTTCTGGGCTGGAATATTGTCGGCCCTCTCGTATCTAGCGGCCAGCCGAATTGCCGATCGTTTCGGGCTGGTAAACACGATGGTGTTTACGCATCTGCCCTCCAACATCCTTTTAATTCTGGTTCCGTTGATGCCGACAGTGGCATGGGCGGTGCATTATGCTATTGGCGCGCAGCGCGCTGTCCCAAATGGACGTTCCGACGCGAAGTTCGTATGTCATGGGTGTTGTGCCTATCGACGAGCGCCCCGCCGCTGCCAGCATCACGTCCGTACCCCGCAGCCTGGCATCTGCTGTCAGCCCCTTTCTCGCAGGTTATCTGCTTAGTGTCTCAACGTTCGGTTGGTCCCTGGTCATCGCCGGTGCGATAAAAATCCTCTATGACTTGCTCTTGCTGCACATGTTTCGAAAGGTGCGACCGCCCGAAGAGGCCAATATAGAGCATTAACACGTCCGAACGTCGCGTTCAGTCTCTTCACCACGCACTATGTCGGGTTCTATGATGTACTTTATTACCGCCAAAAACGCCGGCACTGATCTATGCCGTGCCAAGCACACAAGGAACTCGCAATGAGTTGGAAGCATGGGCTGCGACGGCCAGGTGTAGCGCCCGCCTTACTCGCGGCGGCGCTTTTTGGCGCCGGAACGCCTTTAGCCAAGTTGCTGCTCGCAAGCGTCAGCCCCTGGCTACTGGCGGGCTTACTTTATCTTGGGTCCGGCGTTGGACTGACACTCTACCGCCACTTAAGGCGCGCGCCGCGCGTGCGCTTACCGCGTCACGAACTGCCTTGGCTCTTGGCCGCGATTTGCGCCGGTGGCGTGGTCGGTCCGGTTTTGCTCATGCTTGGACTAACCGGCATGCCGGCGTCAGGTGCCTCCTTGCTGCTGAACGCAGAAGGCATATTTACGGCGGTCCTGGCATGGTTCGTCTTCAAAGAAAATTTTGACCGCCGCATCGCGCTTGGCATGGTGGCCATCGTCGCGGGGGCGCTGGTGCTGAGCTGGCCTGGCGAAGCGCGCTTCGCGGGACTTTGGCCGGCTATGGCCGTCCTTGGCGCCTGCCTGGCATGGAGCGTTGACAACAATTTGACGCGCAAAGTCTCGCTAACCGATTCCACCTGGATCGCCGCAGCAAAGGGCCTTTCGGCTGGCCTCGTCAATTTAACCTTAGCGTTTGGTGTGGGCGCAACATGGCCCACGTGGCCAAGCTTGGCAGGAGCGCTTGTTGTGGGCTTTTTTTCGTATGGCGTAAGTCTGGCGCTGTTCGTCGTGAGCCTGCGCCATTTGGGAACGGCGCGCACTGGCGCATACTTTTCGGTGGCGCCTTTTTTCGGCGCCGTGCTGGCCATTGCGTTAGGCGAACCGGTTACCGCGCCATTACTTCTCGCCGGCACGTTAATGGCGTTAGGGATTTGGCTGCACCTGACCGAGCGCCACAGTCATGTTCATACGCACGAAATGCTGGAGCACGAACATGAGCACACGCACGATGAACATCATCAACATTTGCACGATGAACCCGTGCCGCCAGGAACGGTACATCGACATCGGCACCGCCATGAACCGATAACGCACGAGCACGAGCACTTCCCGGACGCCCACCACCGGCATGAGCATTAACTTCGCTTTTTTTCGGCAGTCTCGTATGCATCAACCAAGGTGCCCCTTTGATTTGCGTAGCTAACGCTAGCCCTCGCAGCAAAGTTCAGCGTGCGTGACATTCAGGTCGGAGTAACCTGACAAATGTCTATTGTCGAAAGTCCCGAACTCAATGGAAAAACTTCCAGACTGTGTGCAAGTCGACTACGAGCGATGTGCATCTAAATGTAACAGATCAGCGCTCCCCCTTGAAGATCCCAACTTCGTCCTTATAATTAGCACTCGAAGGGGTTGACTGCTAACACCCTGAACAACGCTTATTTTTCTTCAATACACATAAAACAGGAGTTCCTTCATGGCACTGCGTCCCTTGCACGATCGCGTGATCGTCAAACGTCTGGACAACGAGCGCACCACCGCCTCGGGTATTGTTATCCCTGAAAGCGCCGCCGAAAAGCCCGATCAAGGTGAAGTCATTGCAGTTGGTCCCGGTAAAAAAACCGATGACGGCAAAGTAGTTCCAGTTGATTTGAAAGCGGGCGACAAGGTTCTGTTCGGCAAATACGCTGGCCAAGCCGTCAAGATCAATGGCGAAGAGCTTCTCGTCATCCGCGAAGATGAAATCCTCGCCGTAGTCCTGTAATTACAATCGAATCAAGTAAGGAATTTTACAATGGCTGCTAAGCAAGTTCTATTCGGTGATGACGCACGTGTACGCATCGTCCGTGGCGTTAACACCCTCGCCAATGCTGTTAAGACCACTTTGGGCCCTAAGGGTCGCAACGTAGTTCTGGATCGCTCTTTCGGCGCCCCTACTGTCACTAAAGACGGCGTGTCGGTTGCTAAAGAAATCGAACTCAAAGACAAATACGAAAATATCGGCGCCCAGCTGGTTAAAGAAGTTGCTTCCAAGACTTCCGACGCTGCTGGCGACGGTACCACTACAGCTACTGTGCTGGCTCAATCCATCGTTGAAGAAGGCCTCAAGTACGTCGCCGCTGGCATCAACCCAATGGACCTGAAGCGCGGTATCGACAAAGCGGTTGGCGTAGCCGTTGAAGAACTGAAAAAACTGTCGAAGCCTTGCACAACCAGCAAAGAAATCGCACAAGTCGGCTCAATTT
This sequence comes from uncultured beta proteobacterium, assembly GCA_963706785.1. Classification (GTDB taxonomy): domain Bacteria; phylum Pseudomonadota; class Gammaproteobacteria; order Burkholderiales; family Burkholderiaceae_B; genus Pollutimonas. The sequence goes on along the minus strand of CAVPNJ010000002.1, from coordinate 443,978 downwards.
CGGCTAACAGCGATGCTTCGATCGGCGAAATCATTGCCAACGCAATGGACAAGGTCGGCAAAGAAGGCGTTATTACCGTCGAAGACGGCAAATCGCTGGAAAACGAACTTGACGTCGTCGAAGGTATGCAATTTGACCGCGGCTACCTGTCGCCTTACTTCATCAACAACCCTGACAAGCAAGTCTCCGTTCTGGAAGATCCGTATGTTCTGATTTTCGACAAGAAAATCACCAACATCCGTGACCTGCTTCCTATTCTGGAACAAGTTGCCAAGTCCAGCCGTCCTCTGCTGATCGTTGCTGAAGACGTCGAAGGCGAAGCTTTGGCTACTCTGGTTGTGAACAACATCCGCGGCATCCTTAAGACTACCGCCGTTAAAGCTCCTGGCTTTGGCGATCGTCGCAAGGCCATGCTCGAAGACATCGCCATCCTTACCGGCGGCGTTGTCATCTCCGAAGAAACCGGCATGTCGCTTGAAAAAGCTACGCTGGCTGAATTGGGTTCAGGCAAAACGCATCGAAGTGGCTAAAGAAAACACCACGATTATCGACGGCGCTGGCGACGGCAAATCGATTGAAGCGCGCGTTAAGCAAATCCGCACTCAAATCGAAGAAGCCACTTCCGACTACGATCGCGAAAAACTGCAAGAACGTGTTGCCAAGCTGGCAGGCGGTGTTGCCGTAATTCGTGTCGGTGCAGCTACCGAAATCGAAATGAAGGAAAAGAAAGCTCGCGTTGAAGATGCTCTGCATGCAACACGCGCTGCTGTCGAAGAAGGTATTGTTCCTGGCGGCGGCGTTGCACTGATCCGCACACGCGCTGCTGTTGCCTTGGTCAAGGGCGACAACGCAGACCAGGACGCTGGCATCAAGCTCGTTCTGCGTGCTGATTGAATCTCCATTGCGCACCATCGTGGCCAACGCTGGCGAAGAGCCAAGCGTCGTAGTCAACAATGTCGCCAACGGTACGGGCAACTACGGTTACAACGCCGCAACTGGCGAGTACGGTGACCTGGTTGAACAAGGCGTGCTGGATCCTACCAAGGTTACTCGCACTGCATTGCAAAACGCCGCTTCTGTTGCCAGCTTGTTGCTGACAACTGAAGTCGCTGTTGCCGAAATCGTGGAAGACAAGCCAGCAGCTGGCGGCATGCCCGATATGGGTGGCATGGGCGGTATGGGTGGTATGGGCGGCTTCTAAGCCAGCTTGTTCGACCTTCTGCCGGCCCGGGTCTAGCACCCGGGCCACCCAGAAAAAAAGCCCTCGATTTTTTTCGAGGGCTTTTTTATTGGGCTAAATCTGATTAACCTGGCTGTATGCCTGCAGACTCGATTACTTTTTTCCAACGGGCTAATTCTTCGGCCTGGAATTTCTCGAACTGCTCGGGCGTGTTTCCGACAATCTCAAATCCGACGCCTAGGAGATTTGACTTTACCGTAGGATCGGCCATAGCTTCGACTACGCCCTCGCGCAGTTTGTTACGTACGTCGGCAGGTATTCCTTTAGGCGCAGCCATGGCTTGCCAGGAATTGACGACGACGTTTTTAATGCCTGCCTCTTCCATGGTCGGCACGTCGGGCAACAATGGCGAGCGCTTCTGGCTTGTTACGGCCAACGCCTTCATTTTGCCGCCGCGAATATGCCCGATAACCGCATTCAGGTTCTGGAACGAGTATGCCACCTGCCCGCCCATTAAGTCGGCTTGCGCAGGAGCGCCGCCCTTGTAGGGAACATTGACCCCTTTGGTGCCTGTTTCCTGCCAGAATAGTTCAGCGGTCAGGTGGTCAGAAGAGCCATTGCCCGACGTTGCGAAAGTGACTTCATCCGGATGTTTTTTCATGTACTTGACCACGTCTGCCACTGAATCCCCGCCCTTGGCGGCCGGGCCTGCGACCAGGACATTAGGCGCTTGTACCGCAACGGTGATCAAGTCAAAGTCTTTGGTGGGATCGTATTGCAATGTCTTTTGCAGATGCGGGTTCACGACAAACACCGACAGCGACGATACCAGCAGGGTGTAGCCATCGGCCGCTGCGCGCTTGACCTGTGTCGCCCCAATGGAGCCGGTTGCACCGGGTTTATTTTCGATGGGGAAAGGCTGGTTGAATTTGGTCGACAGCTTGGCACCGATAATTCGTGCAATATTGTCAGTCGATCCGCCGGGCGGGAATGGCACGACTATCGTCACAGGACGCGTCGGGTAATCGGCCGCATGAGCCAGCCCACTGGTGGCAAGCAGCAATGCACCAAGAACGTATCTTAGTTTCATGAGGTCTCCTCTTTATTGTTAACGTTAACATTTTCACTTATATTAACTTACCAACTTGAAACCTCAAGAGAAACCAGCCTATGGTTTTCCCCTATCAAGAGCAGGCCTTAACTGCTGTCCCTCTCCATAATAGAGAAACCAATATCGACAATGTGCCGGTCCAGATCCACGCCGTCGGCGCGCGCAATGATGAATTGCGCTGCTTGCTCGCCAATAGCCTTGCCGTCGATCCGAACTGTCGTCAATGCGGGATATAGACTTGCCGCAAAATCCAGATCGCCAAAGCCCACGACGGACAATTGTTCGGGCACCTTCAGGCCTCTTGCCTGGGCTTCTGTCAGCACGCCTAAAGCCAACATATCGGAGCTGCAAAAAATGCTATCCACATCGGGATGAACGGCCAACAGGTCCTTTAGGCCGCCCCGGCCAATCGCCAGCGTAGTCGGAGCCGGCAAAGAGATAAGTCGCACTGGTCCCATGTCTAATTCGACGGCGCGACGGATGAAAGCATCGCTGCGCCGCTGCGCACGAGCATCCTCGGCCGCCAGCAAGGCAGGACGCCGACGCCCGCGTTGGTGAAAAAATTCGCACACGCTCTCGCCGACCTGCTCGTGTGAAAACCCGACCAGCATATCAATCGGGTTGTCGCTTAAATCCCAAGTTTCCACGATAGGAATACCCGATGCCTTGAGCCGCTTGCAACCAAGGTCGGAGTGCAATACACCGGTCAATACGATGCCATCGGGGCGGCGGCCAATCAGTGCATTCAACAAGGCGTCTTCCTGGGAGTCGCCGTCGTAGCCGCTTTGGCCTAGAATTAGTTGATACCCGTGTTCGGTTAGCTTCTGCGTCAATGCCTGTATCGTTTCGGAAAAAATCGGTCCCGACAAGGTCGGTATCAAGGCAGCGACCAGGCGAGCGCTTTTGTTCGCATTCAGACCTTTGGCTAGCAAATTCGGTACGTAACCAGTGTCCTCGATCGCCTTAAGTACTCGTGCCAGGGTCGTAGCCGAAAGCTGATCCGGATTATTCAGCGCGCGCGACACCGTGATCGCCGAAACGTCGGCCACTCGTGCTACGTCGTGCACGGTTACACTGTTCGTACTTCGATAAAATCGTGTCATGGGCGCGGGACGCCGCAGCACCCCGAAAACGCAAGGATGGCCGCCTGGGCTCTGGGTTGATCGCAAGCGCGCATCTTAGCATGCTGAATTGTAAGAAAACCGATGTAGGCTTTCCGTCCTACGGACGGTCAACTACCGTTTAACAGGCATAATATCGATCCATGACCCAGAACAATTCACCGTACAAAAGCAAAGGCGGCTTGGGCCGCGTGTTTAATGCCACACGATACTCAGCCCAAGGGCTGGCCGCCGCATTCAAGCACGAAGCTGCGTTCCGACAAGAGCTTCTGTTGGTTGTTCTCCTGCTTCCCGTTGCTGTCTGGATCAGCCGCAGTATCGGGGAAATGCTACTTCTCATTGGTGCCCTGATCCTCATATTGATCATTGAACTGGTGAATTCGGCGCTAGAGGCACTCGCCGACACGATCACCGTCGAACATCACCCGATGATAGGTCGAGCCAAAGATCTGGGCAGTGCAGCAGTAATGCTTTCTATAATATTTTGCGGCCTCGTATGGCTATGCATTATTGGCTCGCACATCTGGCGAATGAAATTCTGATACCGTAGTCAACATACAAAACTCTGTACACGCTCATGACCTTTACACAAAAACTCGAACACGCCTGGACGACCTCTAACTCCATGCTTATGGTTGGCCTTGATCCCGATCCGCAACGTTTTCCGGCAGAGCTCCAAGGCCGGCCGGATGCGATATTCGAGTTTTGTCGCGCTATTGTCGACGTTACGGCTCAGTATGCCTGTGGCGTAAAGCCGCAAATCGCCTATTTCTCGGCCCAGCGCGCTGAAGACCAGCTTGAGGCCTTGTGCGACTACATACGCGAAAACCATCCCGAACTGCCCATCGTCCTGGACGCTAAACGTGGAGACATTGGCTCTACCTCAGAACAGTATGCCAGTGAGGCGTACGAACGGTATCAAGCTGATGCAGTAACCGTTAACCCCTATATGGGCTTTGATACCATCGAGCCCTACCTGGCCTGGAATACCAAAGGCGTCATCGTCCTGTGCCGCACATCGAACAAGGGTGGATCCGATCTGCAGTTCATCGAATCCAAAGACAATATTCCTTTGTATCTTCACGTCGCGGGACTAGTAGCTGATAAATGGAATACCAATGGTCAGTGCGCGCTAGTTGTAGGCGCCACTTTCCCCGACGAGATCGCGAAGGTACGCGCACGCGTAGGCGATATGCCTCTTCTGATTCCTGGCATTGGGGCTCAGGGCGGCGACATAGTATCGACCGTCCAGGCAGGCGCCAATAGCCGCGGAACCGGGATGATGATCAATTCGTCCCGGGCGATCCTGTATGCAAGCGGCGGTGACGACTGGCGTGAAGCGGCAGCGCTGGCGGCGCGGGCGACGCGCGACGCGATCAACGCCGCCCGATAAGCTCGATAGCCGTATTTAGGGCGAAAGCGACCGCGTCATTGCGTATTTTCCTGCGATCGCCTTCGAATATTTTTGTCATGGCCCGGGTTGCGACCCCTTCTGCTGTGCGGTGAGCAAAACCAAAACACACCATGCCGACTGGTTTACCGGGGGTACCCCCGTCAGGGCCCGCAATACCGGTGGTCGATATGGCCAAATGAGCGGATTCGACTACCGCTAGCACGCCAGAGGCCATTTCCATCGCGGTTTCTTCACTGACTGCGCCGAAGCGCTCGAGGGTGTCTTCATTTACCAGTAAATGTTCGACCTTCGCCGCATTGCTGTAGGTGACGAATCCTCGATCGAACCACTGGCTCGAGCCGGCAGTATCGGTCATGGCTGCCGCCAGTAAGCCTCCGGTGCACGATTCAGCGCAGGCAAACATCCACCCGCGGTCGATCAATAGTTGCCCCAGTTGCGGCGCGTACGCCGAAGAATCGTTACCGCTCATGTGAACACCTCGAGTCTGACTAATATTGCCATGACCAGCAAGCTGTAGGCCGCCGCCACGATATCGTCCCACATGACGCCAAAGCCGTTTTTGAAATGCCGATCGAAAAATCGGATGGGCGGCGGCTTCACAATATCGAACGCACGAAATATGGCGAAGGCACAGAGCTGCGCTACGAAGGAGTCGGGCGTCAGCCAAAGCACCAGCCAGAACGCAACGATTTCGTCCCATACCATCCCGCCCGCATCCGGCCTGCCCATCTCCTTACCGACATGGTGACATGTCCAACACCCCAACGCAAAGGCCGCAGGCAATAAAATGGCAATATAAAAGTCCGGTAGCCGTTCGACCAGCAGCACCCAAAGCAGCCAGCCGAGTAAGGTACCCCAAGTTCCTGGAGCAGGCCGGATCAGCCCGCTGCCAAAACCGAATGAAATGATGCGTGGAAAAGACCGAAAAACCCACGCGGCACTGGGCGTGAAAGTCGTCTGAGTGGGGTGATCGGTATCAGTAGCCGGCATACGAGAATCGATTAATCGCGAGAAAGTTTCAAGAAAAATGGTCGAAGCCACCGTTGGCAACCGTTATAAGGCCTCCATCGGCAGCTCGCACACGCAGACCTGGCTCGGCCACGATTTGGCCGACCCGTGTAAGTCGAACCGACGCACTATTTGCCAATGCCGCAATGTGCTGTCGATCGGCCGCTGCAGCTGTGAAGCAAAGTTGATATACATCACCGCCCTTCAGGACGGCATCCTGTATCAGCGCAGGGTCCAAACCCTGCAAGGCCGGCGAAACGGGCAGAGCATCGTAATCGAGCTCTGCGCCACAATCGCTGGCTTTCAAGATATGGCCAAGGTCCTGCGCAAGCCCGTCCGAGATATCCAGCCCCGCATGCGCCACGCCAGCCAAGCGCTGACCGAACGACCAAGGAGGCAGTGGCCATTCCAGTGCGCTTCGGGTTTTAGCCAGCAAAGACGGATTGGGGGGCAATTTATCCTGCAGAAGCCGCAACGCAATATCGGCAGCGCCCAAAGCGCCGGTGATCCAGATATCGTCGCCGACTATGGCGGCGGAGCGGCGCAAAGCTTGCTCCGGCCTGACTTGACCCATTACCGTGACACTAATAACGGTCCCGGTCACACTGCGCGTCGTATCGCCGCCTATCAAAGGGCATTCCGCCTGGTCTGCCAACGCGTAAAAGCCCTGGGCAAACGCGGTAAGCCAGTGATGGTCGACAGCGGGCAGGGACAAACTTAGCAAGCAGGCGATTGGTTGAGCCCCCATGGCCGCCAAATCGGACAGATTAACAGCGAGGGATTTATGACCAAGGGCGATCGGGTCTACATTGGCAAAAAAATGCCGACCTTCTATTAGAAGGTCGGTACTGGTTGCCAGGTGATATCCGGGCTTTACAGGGAACAAGGCACAATCGTCGCCCACCCCTAGAAAACCGGGCGGCGCCGGGCGCGAAAAATAGCGCGCGATAAGGTCGAATTCGATATTCAAAAGCCTCTCGCAACGCGCTTAACGACGCGCAGCCGCCTGAACCTCGTGAGGCCGAACATCGGCGGCCATCTTGTCAAGCACACCATTAACGAACTTGAAACCATCGGTGCCACCGAATGACTTGGCCAATTCCACTGCCTCGTTGATGGCAACTTTATAGGGCACCTCGGTGTGGTGCACAAGTTCGAAACTTCCTATCAGCAAAATACCGTGCTCGATGGGAGAAAGCTCGTCAAGCGGACGGTCGACATAGGGCATGAAGCTTTCACGCAACGACGGGGCCTCGCGAAGGACCCCGTGCAGCAAGGTCTTGAACCATACCGCATCGGCTTCGTGAAATTCTTCGTCGTCTCGGATATGGGCATCGATTGCGCCCGCTTCTTGCAAGCCGTCGTCGCCGCGAATCAACCACGAGTAAACGCCCTGCAGGGCGAACTCGCGCGCACGCCGGCGCGCGCTGCGTGCGTTGACTCGAGAAGAGCCGCCCGATGGGGCGCCCGGCGTTTTATTTGTTGTCAAAATCTTCGTCCTCGTCCTCATCTTCGTCGTCTTCGTCTTCGTCCTCGAAATCTTCATCGTCTTCGGTTTCGGGCTCGAGAGCGGCGACCAGATTGGCCATTTCTACAGCACTGCGTGCGCAATCACGACCCTTTTCGGTAGCGCGCGCCTGTGCCTGTTCGTCGGTGTCGGTCGTCAGGACGCCATTGGCGACCGGAATACCGGTTTCCAGCGCTACGCGGCTGATGGCGGATGCGCTTTCATTGCTTACGATCTCGAAGTGATACGTATCGCCACGGATGACTGCCCCCAAGGCGATCAGTGCATCGAACTCGAATGTTTCAGCCATTTGAGCCAAGGCGACGCCCAGTTCCAGTGCCCCCGGGACCGAGACAAGCATGACATCACGCTCGTCAACGCCCAATTCGGCCAGTTCGGCCAGGCAGGATTCCAGCTCGGCTTGCCCGATTGGCTCGTTGAAACGAGCCCGCACAATGCCTATATGCAAACCTTCCCCGTTTAGATCGGGAGACAAAGTATATGGGTTCATAGTCAGTAATTCCTGTTATGGGGTGGAAAGAGGTTCAGTATCGTAACCCGTTATGGTCAGGGAAAACCCTGTCATGCTAGGCATTTTTCGTGGACGCGCCAACAAACGGGCTCGCCCGACGTTCAAGTCCCGCATAATTTGCGCGCCGATACCGTAAGTAAGAAGGCCATATCGGCTTTCGCGATCGGCAGCTTGTGAGTTTTGATCGGCCGCATGATTCCAGGACTCGAACTGACTGAACAGCAAATCGGACGATCCCTGGCAATTCAACATCACAAGCACTCCGGAAGGCGCCGCAGTGATGGCCTTCAGGGCGTCGGCAACGCTCCAACTGTGCGTGGTAGCACCGGTAAACAGCACATCGAGCATCGTTGTGGGCTCGTGGACGCGCACCAACGTTTCGGTGTCGGGTGTAATGGTGCCGTGAACCAATGCCATGTGCGGAGCTCCGGACGACAAGTCGCGATAAGCCACAGCTTGAAATTCACCCCAGGGCGTTTGCATGGAACGGCTTGCAAGCCGTTCGATCATGGATTCGTGCTCGCTACGATATTGGATCAGGTCAGCGATGGTGCCGATTTTGAGGCCATGCTCGCGCGCGAATATTTTCAGATCGGGCAAGCGTGCCATCGTGCCGTCGGGCTTGAGGATTTCGCAGATTACGGCTGCAGGCGTCAGGCCGGCCAATGCGGTCAGGTCGCAGCCGGCTTCGGTATGCCCGGCTCTGACCAATACGCCGCCGCGCACCGCCTGAACTGGAAAAATATGGCCGGGCTGCACGAGATCGGCAGGTTTAGCGTCGCGCGCCACTGCTGCCTGTATGGTGCGGGCGCGGTCGGCTGCCGAAATGCCGGTGTCGACGCCTTCGGCCGCTTCGATGGACATCGTGAAATTCGTGCCGAAGCGCGTACCATTGCGGCTAGCCATCAAAGGCAGATCAAGCTGACGGCAGCGCTCTTCGGTAAGGGTCAGGCACACCAGGCCACGCGCGTGAGTGACCATGAAATTAATGGCTTCCGGAGTGACGTATTCGGCTGCCATGACCAGATCGCCTTCGTTCTCGCGATCTTCTTCGTCGACCAGGATAACCAATCGGCCGGCACGCAATTCAGCGACAATTTCGGTAACGGAAGAGATATCGGAAGACAGTGCTGCATCGGAATCTACCGCGTGGGCTTTGCTCATGACTATAGGCTCAGTAAAAAGTTGCATCATTTTAACGCCTTCGCGAACTCGACCGTTTAAACACGGGTAACATCCTTTGAAAACATAACACGACTTATCAATGCACGAATAGAAAACAATGGCCAAACCTGAGAATGATGGGCGACGCAGCATCCAATCAGTAGAAACGGGGTTTCCCTTACTGGCAGCATTGGTCGACTCAGGCAGATCAATGACATTGCGCGACCTCGCTTCGAGCGCCGGTATGACTTCCGCCAAGGCCCATCCCTACCTGGTGAGCTTCACCCGGGTCGGGCTGGTTCAGCAAGACGCAAGCACGGGTCAATACGAGCTTGGCCCGTTCGCGCTGCAAATGGGCCTCGTCAGCCTGCAAAGACTGGATCCCGTCCGTGTGGCGATGCCTGAAGTCAATCAGTTGGCCAGCCAGATTGGACACACGCTGGCTATTGCCGTATTAGGCTCGCATGGCCCGACCATGATCCACATTTCCGAGGCCAGCTATCCCATACACGTCAATATGCGCAAAGGCACGGTCATGTCGATGCTGCATACCGCAACCGGCCACGTATTTGCAGCTTGGCTGCCGCCCAAAATTGCACAGCACTATATAGAACGCGAAGCCGGCGATACGGCTGTAGTGACCAGCATCAGCCCCTTACGGCCCAGCGCGCAAGCGTTGGCCGCGCTGCTGGATCAGGTCCGACAAGCCGGCATCGCGCAGGCGCTGGGCAATCCCCTGCCGGGAATCGATGCCCTCTCGGTTCCCGTCTTCGATCACTCCGGCAATATCGTCCTCGCCCTGACCAGCTTGGGTCCGGCCACGCTTTTCGATGCCAGTCCGCGGGGCACCATCGCCAATGCGCTAAAAAGCTGCGCTTTCGCTATCTCGGAAAAACTCGGGTATCGGTCAGACAGATAAACCGCTAAACTCGGCCCGCAAGTAATGTTTTTCCAGACCATGTTCAATCATGGCTCTTGCATAAATCAATAATTACCGTAAAACGGGAGACAAATATGAAATCATCAAGCGTGCTCTTGACGAGCGCATTCTTTGCATTTCTGGGCGCCTCACCACTTGCGCTATGCGCAAGACAGCTGTGCGAATCGCGGCGATCTCGACAATATGTATTGCGACGCCAATAAGGACCTCGTGGCCGACACCCCCACCGACCCGTCCAAGCTGAAAACGCCGTCGACCATCGTGTTCACCTACACTCCGGTCGAAGACCCAGCGGTGTACGCAGAAATCTTTCTCGCCGTTCACCAAGCACCTGTCTGAATGCATCAAGCGCAAAGTCGTTTTCTATCAAGTTCAAAGCAACGCCGCCGAAATCGAAGCCATGCGCTCGAACCGTCTGCATGTGGGCGGTTTCTCCACCGGGCCCACCAACTTCGCCGTGAACCTCGCCGGGGCCGTGCCTTTCGCGGTCAAGGGCGACGCCAACGGCTTCCAAGGCTACAACCTGATCGTGATTGTCAAGAAAGACAGCCCCTACAAGACGCTTGCCGACCTGAAAGGCAAAAAGCTTGCTCACACCTCGCCTTCATCCAACTCGGGCAACATGGCGCCTATCGCGCTATTTCCCAAAGAAGGCCTGGTGCCTGGCAAAGACTACGAGATCCTGTTCTCGGGCAAACATGACCAGTCCGTCATGGGGGTGAACTCGGGCGACTACGACGCTGCCGCCGTCGCGTCCGACGTCTTTTACCGTATGGCCGAACGCGGCCAGGTCAAGGAAGACGATTTCCGCATCATATACACCAGCGAGAAATTTCCCACTTCGTCCTTCGCCTACGCATACGATCTCGAGCCAAGCTTTCGCGACAAGATGCTGAAGTGCTTCTACGACTACCGCTTCCCGGCCGAAATGCAAGCGGCCTTTCGACGGCGCCGACCGCTTCTACCCGGTCACCTACAAAAAAGACTGGGCGATCGTGCGCGACGTGGCCAAGGCCGGCGGCGAAAGCTTCACCCGCTCTGCCTACGACAAAGCCAGCAAGAAAGGCGAAGTAATCCGCCATGGGGGCATCGCTACGATATCAAAGGTCTCGTCAAAGAATACAAGGCCGACCAGCCCGTTCTGAAGGACATTAATCTTGATCTCACCGGCGAAGGCCTCACCGCCATCATCGGGCCTTCCGGAACCGGGCAAAAGCACGCTTTTGCGTTGCATCAACCGGCTGATCGAACCCACCTCGGGCGAGATCCTGCTGCAGGACGCCGGCGATGTCGACTGGACCTGGCCAATGTTCGTGGCGCGCGCTCTGCGCAGGCGCGCCGGCGCATCGGCATGGTGTTCCAGGAATACAACCTGGTGGAACGCCTGACGGTCATGGAAAACCTGCTGACCGGCCGGCTGGGCTATACCTCTGCGTTCAATGCCTGGCGGCGTCACTTCGAACCCGACGATATCGCAGTATGCCTTCGAGCTGCTGGAAACCGTGGGCCTGGCTGGCTTTGCCGATCAGCGCGCCGACGCGCTATCGGGCGGACAGCGTCAACGGGTGGGCATCGCCCGCGCGCTGATGCAGCGGCCTCAACTGCTGCTGGCCGACGAACCTACCTCGTCGCTCGACCCGAAGACCTCGGTCGAGATCATGGAGCTGCTGATCGAGCAAGGCCAGCCTTTCATATCCCGGTCATCGTGAACATCCACGACGTCGAACTGGCCAGGCGCTACGCCACCCGCATCATCGGCATGTCGGGCGGCAGGGTCGTCTATGACGGCGATCGGCACGGCCTGGATACAGCGCGTGCTTGAAACAGATCTACGGAGGCGAATCGTGGCTGGAATAAACACCGCGAATCCGGCGGGACTCGGCCAAGCCCTTCGCCCTGTCACTCCGCGCCAAACTGGGGCTTATTGTTGTTGTGCCTTACGCCATTTTCGCCGCCGACTCAGCTGGACTTCTCGTGGGAGCGCTTTCGAAGCTGGCCTGGGGCATGGCGCCAAGTTTCTCTCACGCATGTTCCCGCCCAATATAGAACGAGCGCGCCATGCTATGGAAGGGCATCGCCGAAAGCCTGGAAATCGCCGTGCTGGCCACCACCCTGGGCATTTGTTGCTGGCGCTGCCGCTCAGCCTACTGGGGGCACGCAACATGATGCCCGGCTGGGTCAGTCTGGCCGGCGCGCGCGATCGTCTCTTTGTGCCGGGCGCTGCATCCAGTCATCGTCGCCATCATTTTCGTCAAGGCCGTAGGCTTCGGCGCTCTGGCCGGCGTGTTGGCGCTAACGGTCGCGTCTATCGGCTTCATCGGCAAACTGTTTACCGAAACCATCGAAGAAATATCACTCAAACAAGTCGAAGCCGTGCGCGCAACCGGCGCGTCGTTTGCCAATGTGATCATTTTCGGCGTCCTGCCTCAGGTGTTTGCCCGCTTCGTCGGCTTTTCAACCTATCAGCTCGATTCCAATCTGCGCAACTCGACCATGGTGGGCATAGTGGGCGCGGGCGGCGTCGGCGGCACTCTATTTTCCGCATTCCAACGCTTCGACTACGACTTTGTCTGCTCTATCCTTATCGCGATTATTGCGCATCATCATGTTGGGCGAGCTCCTGGCTGGCGTTGTACGTTCGATTCTGCTTGATAACGTATCCCCCGCAGCGCTCTTTCGACCCAAGGCTCACGTAGCAAGGCCGCTGCGGCCGGTCGAGGACGACGCATGAACCAGTCCAGCATCCTGGCCGGCAATGCCGGCACGACGTGGGTCAGGTTCACACCCGGCCAGCGCCTGCTTCGCTTCATCTTGTACTTCTTGTTTATTCTGGCAATTGTTCAATCGGCGCGTACGATCGACGTTATTCCAGAGTTTCTGTACGACGCCCCGGCGCAAATGGCCGACCTTCTAAATCGAATGTGGCCGGTTTCGTGGCAAAGTTTTCAAGGTTCTATTCAACGGGCACTGATAGAAACCCTGCACATGGCTACGCTCGGGTACCATTCTAGCCGTCATCATGGCCGTTCCCATAGGACTGCTGGCGTCCGAAAACTTGACGAAAAATAAGCTCATCAACTTCCTGGCACGATTAACTCTCGTCTCCAGCCGGTCGATCAATTCGCTTGTCTGGGCACTGCTCTTTATCGCTATTTTTGGGCCAGGCCCGCTTGCGGGCACCATTGCAATCGCCTTTCGATCAATTGGTTTTATCGGCAAGCTGCTGGGCGAGGCACTTGACGATGCACAGCCGGGCCCGATCGAGGCCATTATGGCCACCGGCGCCAGCACCGGCTCGCTCATCGGCTATGGCTATTGGCCGCAAATCAGACCGGCGTTCTGGTCAATTGTGCTGCTTCGATGGGACATCAACGTTCGGGAGTCCGCCGTACTGGGTCTGGTTGGAGCAGGCGGGATCGGCATGGCCCTGAACAGCGCCATGGATTTGTTCCAATGGGATAAAGTGGCTTTGATCCTTATTCTGATCTTCGGCATAGTCATATTGGCCGAAGTCGTCATTACGCGAGCGCGAAAGGTATTGCTTTAGCGGCAACCGAATATATTCGGATTCCAGGACAACCGACTGCACCGCAGCTCGTTTGAACGGTTTCAGCATTTCGCCGTGTCACAAACAGTCAAATCGTTCTAGCATTTAAACGGTAAGATTGGTCCCATATTTAGTAAAGGGCCGATATGCTAGAACGCGAACTTAAATTCCACGTACCGCCTCATATGCGCACCGCGTTGGAGAAAGAACTGCGAAAACTGCACGCGACGCACATTCCCTTGCATGCATGCTATTTCGATACAGAACATCACGAACTCGCGAAGGCCAAAATTGCGCTGCGTGTGCGCAAAGAAGGCAACCATTGGATCCAGACCTTAAAAAGCCCAGGTCCTGATGAGCTATCCCGTAACGAGATCAATCACCCCCGTCCTGATCGCACGCTTGATCTAAGCTTGTACGAAGGAACACCCGTAGAAAAAACGCTGTCCAACCTGCGATCGCCGCTGACGCTGCGCTACGAAACCGTGGTCGACCGAATGGTCCTGACGAAGAAGACCAAAACCGCCACAATTGAATTTGCTTACGATCAGGGTACCCTCAAAGCCGGCGAGCTGGAACTTCCGATATGTGAGCTTGAGTTGGAATTGATTGCCGGCGGTACTGACCCACTGTTCGAGCAAGCCGAGCAATGGCTGAGGAAATTCGGACTGATACTGGACCTCAGGAGTAAAGCCGAACGTGGCGATGCGCTTGCACGTGCGGCATCAGCGATCGACACTGCGGCCCCCGAAGGTCGGCCGCCTTCCGGCACCACTCAATTCGCGCAACTTTGCACGCCGCGCCGCGCGGCCACGATCACGCTGGAACCAAGCCTGTCCATGCCTGCCGCCTATCGCCTATGCGCCAACGACTGCATGAATCAAATCATTCGCAATGCCACTTTTCTGACTGGCGTGGATGCTGCCGATACAGCCGAAAGCACCCAAGCTGAGTACGTACACCAGCTAAGAGTAGGCATTCGTCGCATTAGGTCGTGCTGGAAATTCTTTAAGAAATGGGTAGACATCAACGAAGCAGAGTTAAGCGCCGAACTACACGACCACTTCTTGATATTGGGTCGGGCGCGCGACGCTAATGTCGTCGAAACGGTTGTGACGCCCCGCTTACTCGCAGCAGACATGCCTGCCTTAAACCTCCCGGATCACAACCATACTGACCACACCCAAGCCCTTGCCGCCAGTCCAGACTTCCAAGCCACACTGCTGACGCTGCTCAATCATCTTTTGGTGGTCGATGCGCCCAGCGGATCGCAAGAAAGCACCAAGAACTTTGTCCCGAAAAACGATAAGAAGCAGAAAAAAAGCGGCACAGCTCAGGTTGCCCGCACTGAGCCCGGCAAAAGGCTGGGCAAGAAATTTAGCAAACGACTAAACAAACAGCTGGACGCCCTATGCCACCAAGGGACGCAGTTCGCACACCTGGCAATCGAAGAGCAGCATCGTCTACGCAAACGAGTAAAAAGATTGCGCTACAGCGTGGAGTTCACCGCAAGCCAGTTGGCAGACAAAAGCAACCGTACTTTGCATGATGCCCTTACCGACGCACAACAGACTGTTGGAGACCTGAACGACCTTTATATGGCCGAGGACTATTACCTGCGTCTTGCCGAATCTGAAACGCAAGCAATGTTCGCGGTGGGCTGGCTACGGGCCATGCAGGAACAGAAAAAAGCCGAAGCGCAGGCTAAGTTTCTAGCTTTGGCAAAGGCGGGCCATTTCAAGAAGGCGTGATCCCGGCCGCTGTAGTGGACAGTGCCCATATCAGCGGCCCTTCGAGTAGCACCAAGTTTGAATATCTAATCGCCAATAAGCGCAGCTGCAAATTCACGCGCGACGAACGGCTGCAAATCGTTCAGACCTTCGCCCACGCCGATCCAATATACCGGCACCGGCCGCACGCCTTGGCTTCCAGCCGCTACGGCAGCCAGGGTACCGCCCTTCGCTGTTCCATCAAGCTTGGTTACGACCAGTCCCGTAAGAGTAATTGCCGCGTCGAACGCACGAATTTGAGCGATCGCATTCTGACCGGTATTACCATCGATAACCAAGAGAACCTCGTGTGGCGCTGCTGAATCAGCTTTGCCGATTACTCGCTTGATCTTGCGGAGCTCTTCCATCAAGTGCAATTGGGTGGGTAAGCGTCCGGCCGTATCCACCATGACTACATTCGCTTCCCGCGCACGGCCGGCGTTTACGGCGTCGAAGGCAACGGCCGCAGGATCTCCACCATCTTGTGCGATCACCGTCACATTATTACGCACGCCCCATTCCATTAGCTGCTCGCGTGCGGCGGCGCGAAAAGTATCGCCTGCGGCCAACAATACCCTCGCCCCTTGAGCCTGAAATGCATAGGCGAGCTTGCCAATAGAAGTGGTCTTGCCCGCCCCATTAACACCCGCAATCATAATGACCAGCGGCGAGGCGTTACCCAATGGAAAGCTCTTTTCGAGAGGGGCCAGATGGTCGGCGAGAATATCGCGCAGCGCAGCCTTGACTTGAGCACCGTCACTAAGACGTTCCTTGCGCACCCGGGCACGCAAGGCCGTCAATAGCTTTTCGGTGGCCTCGATGCCCGCGTCGGCCATAATAAGAGCAGTTTCCAGGTCTTCGAAAAGGGCTTCATCGACCTTGACTCCGACGAACAAACCGCCAATGCTCTGCCCCGTGCGCGATAACCCTTTTTTGAGACGTGTCAGCCATGAAGCTTTTTCTGCGCCGACAGGCGACGCAACAATCAGCCCGGCTTCGGCCTGCGCTTGGTCTGCGGGCGGTGCCTGAATAGCCTCGGGCGCATTTTCGGCCAAGGGCGATTCGGTGTCCGCAATGTCGGCGCCAACATCTGCGGCGGGCTCGACCGCCTCTAGGCCTTTCACTGCATCCATAGTAGGAGCGACAGCGTCCTCGTGATCGGCCCGCGTTGATTGCTCATCTTCGGAAAGCTGTTGCGGCGCGGGTTCTGCATCGACGGTTGCCGCCTCGTGTTCCGTCTGCGCGGCATCAAGCTGCTCGTTACTGTCGGCAGGTGAAGATTTCTTTCGTTTAAAAAAGCTGAACATACGTTTTACACTACCCGAATATATTGATTAACACCACTGACCGTTCCCAGACCGCGAATGAAAAAACATGTTGTACGTATTGTAGGCGGTGATTACCGTCGCACCCCCATACCGGTTATCGATGCCGAAGGCTTGCGCCCGACGCCGGATCGGGTACGCGAGACCCTGTTTAATTGGCTGCACCATTTATGGGCAGGTGATTTCTCGCAAAAACGCGTACTAGACCTGTTTGCCGGTACCGGGGCCCTTGGCTTCGAAGCGGCTTCACGCGGCGTGGCGCACGTACAAATGGTAGAAAACAATCCGCAGGCCATTGCCTCGTTGCGTAGCCTGCGAACCCGCCTTAAAGCTGACCATGTACGTATCCATGCGGGTAACGCTTTGGTGGTATTGGATCGCCTTAACGATACCCCTTTCGACCTGATCATGGTGGATCCGCCATTTGATCAGGGTTGGCTTGAAAGGCTATGGGCTAAATTACCCCTGGTTCTCAGGCAGGACGGCTTGCTGTATATTGAATCGGAAGCGCCTATCTTGCCGCCCGAGCCTTTTGAAATTTTGCGCCAATCTCGCGCCGGCCACGTGTACTTTCACCTGCTACAGTTTGCTGCATTGCAAAAAACAGTCAATAATCGCGATATCAGTGAAAAACAATAGCTCAAGCATGGCGATACCCAAAAGGGTGTGCCATTTACTACCCCCTTTTGAAAATTCGGAATCCGCATGATTACTGCCGTCTATCCCGGAACATTCGACCCCCTGACGCGTGGTCACGAAGACTTGGTGCGTCGCGCTGCCGGCCTGTTTGACCATGTTGTCGTGGGCGTAGCACATAGTCATGCAAAAAAGCCCTATTTTTCAGTTGACGAGCGCGTAGAGATTGCCCATGAAGTACTGGGACACTATCCAAATGTCGAAGTCAAAAGCTTCGCCGGCCTTCTCAAAGACTTCGTGCGCGAACAAAACGGACGTGTAATCGTGCGAGGCTTGCGCGCCGTATCTGACTTTGAATACGAATTCCAAATGGCCGGCATGAATCGCCATTTGCTGCCCGAGGTTGAAACGCTGTTCATGACACCGTCGGACCAGTACCAGTTCATCTCAGGAACCATCGTGCGTGAAATCGCCATTCTCGGGGGCGACGTAAGCAAGTTCGTCTTTCCGTCTGTCGAGAGATGGCTGCATAGTAAGGCGAAAGCCCGTCGCGAAGAGCAGGAACAGGAAACATCCCGATAGGGTTAATACTGCGCTATGCACTGTTGGCTATTACACTAATGCTTTATCTTGTCATGTCACTGACATCACAAGATTAGTGTTTTTTGTTTTTGCAGGAAGAAACCATGGCTCTGCGTATTACCGAAGAGTGCATCAATTGCGATGTCTGTGAGCCGCAATGCCCTAACAACGCGATCTCAATGGGGCTCGAAATTTACGAAATCGAGCCATCGCATTGCACCGAATGCGTCGGACACTTTGATGAACCGCAATGTCAGGTCGTGTGTCCCGTCGAATGTATTGTGTTCGACCTTGACCACCCGGAAGACCACGATATGCTGCTGGCAAAGTATCAGCGCCTTACCGCCAGCGCCTGATCGAAAAAGCGATTTGCAATGCCGCGCGTTAGCGCTACGGCCATAGCACTGGGCCGAATTCTGGATGCACCTTGACCAAGCGACATGGTCGGTCCAGGAATTTAGACACCCAGGTGGCAACGAGCTCTCCTTCGTCGACGACATCGACTTGCTGTCGGCCTACCATGACCTGCCAACGCACACTCTCGTCGTCCTCGATCACATCTAGCGGGATGTCGAGACGCAACATCCCCTCGGCGCGTATTACCAGACAACCCATGCTGATATCGACCTGAATGTCGACCAATTTGTCACATTCATCTTGTCTAAGCCAATTACCTGATTCGTCCACTACCAGCCACCGCTTGTCGTATTGGGCTGCTTCAGGTTTCGCAACTCCGCTACACGACGCAATAGGGAAATAGAGTAAGGTATTCATTGTCCGAGTAGTCCTTTTAATGCATCGCCTATACTTTTGACCGGATCCATCGGCTTTTTCGGAGGAGGCGGAATCGGCGAGGCAGCAGGAGGAGCTTCAAGCTTAATACCAGCCTTATTAGATAGCATATCGATCAAACCATCTCGCACGGCCGCTTTTACCGCCTTACTGCCAATGTCCTTCCATTGAACCTGATAAGTCAGCTTGTCGAATGGGCCAGAAATACGAACGGGAACCGTCACATTCCTTAGTTCGGCCAAATCTTTACCCTCTTGGCCTGCAGAGGTATTAATTACGCGTACATTAATGCTCAGGTCCATTTGCTGATTAACAATATCCAAGGATGCTGGCGTTCCTTGAGAAATATGCAGCAGTGGGCCCACAAGACTTAGTTTCTTGACCGTTCCTTGACCATGACTGAAGTCGATATCGGCATCCAAGGACGAGAACTGAGTCTGCCGACCCATATCGAACTCGGTCGCAACATCGGGCAACTGCCCGCTGAACATATTACGCACAACCGCCGTTGCCTCGCGTAATGTCTGGCTTACATCAAGGCCTTTGACAGCGCCGTCGTTTACCCGTGCCTGAACGGTACCGGTAAGACCGGATTTCAATGCAGGCACCGTCAAGCCTTGGGAATTCACATTGATCTTCATGCTGCCAAGGCCTGTCAGGCGACTCTCTTGGGCCAGTCCCTGTAGGAAAGGGCCCATCGCGACTTTATCAAGCGACAGATCGGCCCCGACTTCGTTTTTGGAAGTCGCGGTGATTTTTCCGTCGAGCTTGCCGTCGTACAAGTTAGCCTTGATTCCACTGATGGCAAGTTTGCCATCGACTGCACGAAGTGCTGCAGCAAATTGCCCGGCCTCTAGATTCTTAACCTTGATTTCGCCGATGGCAACGTTGCCAATAATGTCTACCGAGTCCAGAAACGACAAATCAAGAGTGCTGGCGGGGACAATAATCGGGGCAGTAGCCGCCGTGGCCGCTGCTGTTTTCTGGGCTGGTTCGACGACCGATTTTGCGCCTTCTTTGGCAGGTGCCTGAGTCGGCACGCCCTTAACCACCGGAGGTGGGAACATTGTGTTCAGGTCGAGCTTGTCGGCGGAGAGATCGAACGCCACCCTGGGCTCGGCCAGCTGCGTCGCCTTGAGGCGAAAATTCAGCTTACTGCTGCTAAGCACTGCATTGATTTCGCTGACAAGCTCGTCTTTAATCCGATCGGCTTGCAGGCTGCCAATGAACGGGATCTCGACGCTGCCGCCGGGCAGCGCCGCATCTTCGATCCTGACATCCCCCTTCATTGCCGATAGGGCTCCCTTGTTTGCGGAAATATCCCAATTGGCCGGTGAGGTCATTTTGAGCTGCACCAGCCGGGCGCCCTGCTTTAGCCCACCATCGACCTTGAGCTCTTTAAGCGTCAATTTCCGGGCATTGCCACCAATCCCGTTCAAACCGAGAGCGACTCCCAGAACCTTATCCTTGCTGCGCAGCTTGACTGTACCGGATATGGGCTCGCCTTTAGCCGTTTCGGGCGATACCGATAAGCGCGGCGCATCGAAGGCGATATCGAAATTCTCGTCAGGCCGGTTGCCCTTTGCCCGGTAGGCCATTTTTTCGACCTGCAGTTCGGCCTGGCTGCGATCTATCTTCAACTGAGGCACGATAAGGCTGGTTTCGAGGTTTTTAACGGGCCTTTCGCCAACGATTTCGCCATGCACCAGAAATTCGACATTGCTCGCGCTGAACATTTGAGAGTACGCGCTATATGCCAGGTTGCCTCGTAAAGTCGCCGACTTGGCATCGAGCTGACCGAGCTTGCCGTTCACCAGCACATTAATTTTCTGAGCAGAATACGTTTGCTGTTCTGGATTGAACTTGACGACGGCCTGCCCCTCGAGCTTGGCATCGGCGACTGGGAAGTCACCAATCAGCTTGCCCTTCAGGGCGACGTCAAACGCCTGATCGTATGTCATGCGTCCAGTATTGACGTCAAGCTGCACAATGCGCCCTACTGAACCGGTAACTTTATCGAAGAGGTGAATTTCGCCGTTCTTAAGGTCAAGGCCGGCGATATCGATCTGGAAATCGGTGCCCGAAGCGGCGTGGCCAGAGAGCGCTGCCGGCATCTGCCTGGCAGCGGTGTCCGGCACCGAGGCAGTCGTGGATGTTGCGGTAGGCGCCACAACGCCCGTAGCTGCGGGCGCTTCCGGCAGTACAGCGGTCGCAGCTGCTGCTGCCGGCGCCAATAGAGCCGCAACCGGTGATTGACGCTCGATTAAGTCGCGGAAGTTGAAATCGCCTTGTTCATTGCGTATTAGCCAGGCTTTGAAACCCGTAACGGCAACGTGATCGACGACCAATCGATTAAACATAAGCGGCCAGATCGCAACCGCAAAGCGAGCGCTATCGAGAGAAGCAAAGGTGTCCGTGGTATCTCGATCGGACAGCGATACGCCTTGAACAGACAAGCCAATCCGGGGAAACAGCGATAACTCGATATCGCCCTTGATCGACAAGGTGCGTTGATACCGGTCATAGACTATTTCCTCGAGCTTGCTTTTGTAGGCGTTCGGGTCGAATGTCAGGAGAAAGATTGCGATTCCGACCAATGCAACCAAAAACACCACGACGATACTGATCAGTATTCGTTTAAACCAAACTTTCATTTACGGCCTCTAAAACCACGGGAGAGCCCCCCGGCACAATACACTGCGAATATCATGAATGCTAACCCAACTTAAGTGGATTAATAAGAATGGACAGGCTTTTCTGCGGTAAGCACACGTAAAGTTTAATGATTAGCACTCCGAACGAGGCTTTATTACTATTAGATATATAAAAATGAAACATAACTCTATCGGCGCTCCTGCGAGCCCGGTACGATGTAGCCACCGTTTCACGTCGATAAACTTCAATCTAAAAGACAATACACATGAAATTTGAAACACTTGCCATACACGCGGGATACCAGCCAGACCCAACCACAAAGTCGGTAGCAGTACCCATTTACCAAACGACATCCTACGCGTTCGACAGTACCCAGCATGGCGCCGACTTGTTCGACCTTAAAGTAGCCGGGAATATCTACACTCGAATCATGAACCCTACGAATGCGGTTCTTGAAGAGCGCGTTGCCGCGCTCGAAGGCGGCGTCGCGGCCCTGGCTGTGGCGTCGGGCATGGCCGCAATTGCGTATGCCATACAGACCATTGCTCAGGCAGGCGACAACATTGTGTCGGTAAGCAAATTATATGGCGGCACATACAACCTGTTCGCACATACCTTTCCGCGTCAGGGTATCACCGTCAAATTCGCCCCGCACGACGACGTCGCGGCGCTCGAGGCCCTGATCGACGAAAACACTAAAGCCGTATTTTGTGAAACGATCGGCAACCCAGCAGGTAATATCGTCGATATACAAGCCATTGCCGACGCTGCCCATCGCCACGGCGTGCCGCTAATTGTAGATAACACGGTCGCCTCGCCCGCACTATGTCGACCATTCGAGCACGGCGCAGACATTATTGTCCACGCACTCACGAAATATATGGGCGGCCACGGAACCACCATCGCTGGCGCGGTGGTAGATTCCGGAAAATTCCCCTGGGCCGAAAATAAAAAGCGCTTCCCCATGCTGAACGAGCCCGACCCGTCGTACCACGGAGTCGTGTACACCGAAGCATTCGGACCTGCCGCATTCATAGGTCGTTGCCGCGTGGTGCCACTGCGCAATACGGGGGCTGCACTATCGCCATTCAACGCCTTTCTGATTCTGCAAGGAATCGAAACGCTGTCATTGCGCATGGAACGTCACACCGAGAACGCATTGAAAGTGGCGCAATTCCTTCAGCAGCACGACCAGGTTTCATGGGTGCAATATGCCGGACTCAGCGACCATCCCGAACATGCATTGGCGCAAAAATACCTTAACGGCAAGCCCGCCAGCATTCTGTGCTTCGGCATCAAGGGTGGCAGCGCTGCAGGCGCCCGCTTCATCGACGCGCTCCAATTAATCTTGCGGCTTGTAAATATCGGAGACGCCAAGTCGCTGGCATGCCACCCGGCATCGACGACCCACCGGCAGCTAAACCCCGACGAACTGGCGAGCGCTGGCGTAGGCGAAGATATGGTGCGCCTGTCGATAGGCCTGGAACATATCGACGACATTCTTGCCGACCTTACACAGGCATTGAATGCCAGCAAAGGCTAACCGCCTGTAAAGTTTATCTGTAGAACAGGGCCTGGTGCCCTTTCTACGGTTACAGCTTGCCCAAAAGGCCGGACAGGGAATTGATCAATGAGGTGCCGCCGTTTGGCGAAGCGTCTAACGACCCGCTGGGGGTCGCCTGGTCGACCAGGCTAGGCAGCATTATGCTCAGGCTGCTTAATACCGTATCGACATCAAGACCCGACCGCGTAGCCAAGGTATTGACCACGTCATCACCCAGCACGGAATTCAGCTGCTCTGGTGATACTGGCTGGTTCTGGCCGCTGCCGACCCACGATGCAATGACCCCGCCCAGACCGCCTTGCTGGAATTTATCGATAAGCCCCGGCAAGCCGCCCGGATAGCCCTTGACGACTTCAATCAACGCCGGCAATAACGAAGCCTGCGCGCGCGCCTGCGTGTTTTCGCTTCCCATGGCGGAAACGATTGAATCTAACAACCCCATTTTTCGCAACTCCCAACACTAGATCGCCTTTAGTCTACCGCTTTTCATTCAAATGACTCTAAAAGACGGCCTGCAGTTCGGGTATAGTAGCTTTCATTAAAAAATACAATCATTATGGTGGAGAGGCTTTATGCTGATAGGAATCCCACGGGAAAGCCTTGCCGGTGAAGCGCGGGTGGCGGCAACGCCCGAGACGGTTAGGAAATACCTGGCAAGCAAACATACCGTTGTAGTCGAGCGCGGAGCCGGTGCCGGCTCGCATTATCCGGACGAGGCGTATGCCGAAGCGGGCGCGCAAATCGGCGACAGCGCCCAAGCGCTAGGCGCCGATATTGTGCTCAAAGTTCGTTCGCCCAACGATCAAGAACGCCAGCTCATGAAGCCTGGCACCGTGTTGGTCGGCATGTTGGATCCATTCGATCCGGCCGGCATCAACGACCTGGCCAGCGCCGGACTGACTGCATTTGCCCTAGAGGCCGCACCGCGCATTACGCGCGCGCAAAGCCTCGACGTGCTTTCGTCACAAGCCAACTTGGCGGGCTACAAAGCCGTCCTGCTGGCCGCCGACCATTACGGGCGCATGATTCCGATGATGATGACAGCCGCCGGGACACTCAAGGCGGCCCGCGTCGTGATACTGGGTGCCGGAGTCGCTGGCCTGCAGGCCATCGCCACCGCCAAGCGCCTGGGAGCGGTTGTCGAGGCCTCTGATGTCCGGCCCGCAGCCAAAGAACAAATCGAATCATTGGGCGCAAAGTTTATCGACGTGCCTTTCGAAACCGATGAAGAGCGCGAGATCGCACAAGGCGTTGGCGGTTACGCGCGGCCCATGCCAGCATCATGGATGGCGCGGCAGGCGACGCTTGTGGCTGAACGCTGTCGGCAGGCCGACATCGTCATCAGCACGGCCCTGATACCGGGGCGCCCTGCGCCCGTACTGATCAGCGCTGAAACTGTACAAGGCATGAAGCCAGGGTCGGTCATTGTGGACCTTGCCGTGGAAAGGGGCGGCAACTGCCCGCTATCGGAAAAAGACGCGATCGTTGAAAAGCATGGCGTCACCCTGATCGGATTAAGCAATCTGCCCGCTCTCATCGCCACCGATGCCTCGGCGTTATATGCCCGCAACGTACTCGACTTCATGAAACTCATCACCGATGCCGATGGCCAGCTGGCCATCCAGCAAGAAGACGAAATCATTACTGCCTGCCTGATGTGCACGGACGGCAAAGTCTTAAGGAGCGCCTGATGGAAGCAGTAAGCCCTACCCTGATCAATTTCATTATTTTCGTGCTGGCCGTCTATGTCGGCTTCCACGTCGTTTGGAACGTCACCCCTGCCCTGCACACGCCGCTCATGGCCGTCACCAACGCCATCTCGGCGATCGTAATCGTCGGCGCCATGCTCGCTGCGGCGCTTACCGAAAGCAGCCTGGCGCGCTACATGGGTGTATTTGCCGTTACTCTCGCCGCAGTGAATGTTTTCGGCGGCTTTCTGGTAACCCGGCGCATGCTGGAAATGTTTAAGAAAAAAGACAAGAAAACTTCCAGCGGAGGCGCGGCATGATCTCAATCAATCTGGTCACGCTGTTCTA
Source organism: uncultured beta proteobacterium (assembly GCA_963706785.1). GTDB lineage: Bacteria > Pseudomonadota > Gammaproteobacteria > Burkholderiales > Burkholderiaceae_B > Pollutimonas. The sequence goes on along the minus strand of CAVPNJ010000002.1, from coordinate 419,095 downwards.
CCTGATCGCATCGGTATGTTTTATCCAGGCGCTCAAAGGTTTGTCCCACCCCACTACATCAAGGCGCGGCAATGCGTTTGGCATGGCCGGCATGGCGATTGCCGTCGTAACGACCGCCGCGCTTATCGTCAGCCTGGCCACCGATGGTAAAGCCGGAATAGGCTTGGGCTGGGTGCTGTTGGGCCTGCTCGTGGGAGGCACCGTGGGTACCGTCATGGCCAAACGGGTCGAAATGACCAAAATGCCCGAACTGGTCGCCTTCATGCACAGCATGATCGGGCTGGCCGCCGTGGCCATTGCCGTGGCCGTCGTCGCCGAGCCTGATGCCTTCAACATTGTTGCGATCAAAGGCGACCCCATACCGATAGGAAATCGCCTGGAACTGTTCATCGGCACTTTTGTTGGGGCGATTACTTTCTCCGGGTCGGTCATTGCCTTCGGCAAGCTGTCAGGCAAATACAAGTTCAGACTCTTTCGTGGCGCCCCTGTCGTGTTCTCGGGGCAACATATCGTCAACCTTGTACTGGCGCTAGCCATGGTGGCTTGCGGGCTGTGGTTCATCGCGACCCAAATGTGGCTACCCTTTATCATCATGACGCTGCTGGCTTTCGTGCTGGGCGTGCTGATCATTATCCCGATAGGCGGGGCTGACATGCCCGTGGTGGTATCCATGCTGAATAGCTATTCGGGTTGGGCGGCAGCGGGTATCGGCTTCTCTCTTAATAACCCCATGCTGATTATTGCCGGATCGCTGGTCGGTTCTTCAGGCGCCATTCTGTCCTACATTATGTGCAAGGCCATGAACCGGTCCTTTTTCAATGTGATTCTGGGTGGCTTCGGAGCCGAGCCCGGGGCCGGCGCAGCGGCAGACCAAACCCAACGCAACGTGCGTTCGGGCAGCGCCGACGACGCGGCATTCCTCATGAGCAATGCCGAATCGGTCACCATCGTTCCCGGTTACGGCCTGGCCGTAGCCCGTGCCCAGCACGCCTTGAAAGAACTGGCCGAAAAGCTCACCGCAAATGGCGTGACGGTCAAGTACGCGATTCACCCAGTCGCAGGACGTATGCCCGGTCACATGAACGTGCTGCTGGCCGAAGCGGAAGTGCCCTACGATCAGGTGTTCGAAATGGATGATATCAATAGCGAATTCAGCCAAACCGATGTCGTGCTGGTACTGGGTGCCAACGACGTGGTGAACCCCGCTGCGAAAAACGATCCGCAATCGCCGATCGCCGGCATGCCCATCCTGGAAGCCTACAAAGCACGTACCGTCATCGTGAACAAGCGTTCCATGGCCGCCGGCTACGCCGGGTTGGACAACGAATTGTTCTACATGGATAAAACCATGATGGTCTTCGGCGATGCGAAGAAGGTCATTGAAGACATGGTGAAGGCCGTGGAATAATGCCGACCTGACAGCGTTTTTCTGGGGCCCTTTTGGGCCCCAGTGCTTTACGCATCCAAGCCAAATTTAATGCCCTGGGCTAAAGGCAATTCTCGCGAATAATTCACTGTATTCGTCGCCCTGCGCATGTACATCTTCCATGCATCCGAACCCGATTCCCGCCCGCCTCCGGTTTCTTTTTCGCCTCCGAATGCGCCCCCGATCTCGGCGCCCGATGTTCCGATATTGACATTGGCGATGCCGCAATCCGACCCTGCTGACGACATGAAAAATTCGGCTTCGCGCAGATCGTTAGTGAATATGGCAGACGATAGCCCCTGCGGCACATCGTTTTGCATCTGCACTGCATCATCGAAGTTTTCGTAACGCATTACGTACAGTATCGGTGCAAAGGTTTCGGTGCATACAAGCCGTGATTGCACCGGCATCTGGACCAACGCTGGCGCTACGTACCAGGCGTCAGGATATTCGTCAGCCAATTGCCGCAACCCGCCGAAAACCTCGCCGCCCGCGTCTTGCGCCGCCTGTAATGCCATCTGCATGGCATCGTATGCCGCTCGGTCTATCAAAGGACCAACAAGCGTGCCCGCATCCAAAGGGTTTCCTATACGCGCACTGGCATAGGCTTTCTTGAGACTTCTGACCAGATCGTCGGCGATACTTCGATGCACGATGAGCCGACGGGTCGAGGTGCAACGCTGCCCGGCGGTCCCGACGGCTCCGAATAAAATCCCACGCGTTGCCATTTCGAGGTCGGCGGTAGGGGTGACAATGATGGCGTTATTGCCGCCCAGTTCCAGCAGCGACCGCCCGAAACGGGCTGCGACGCGCGGAGCGACCTGGCGGCCCATGCGTGTAGAGCCAGTGGCAGACAGCAGTGCGATGTGACCATGATCAGCCAAGGCCTCGCCCGCGTGACGGCCGCCGATCATAACCTGCGACAAGCCGCGCGGCGCGTCACCGAATTTTTGCAACGCCCGTTCGAATAGGGCCTGGCACGCCAAGGCAGTCAGAGGCGTTTTCTCGGAAGGCTTCCAGACCACAGCATCGCCGCAAACAATGGCCAATGCCATGTTCCATGACCATACTGCAACGGGAAAATTGAAGGCGGTGATCACGCCGACTACGCCTAGCGGATGCCAGGTTTCCATCATGCGATGGCCCGGTCTTTCGGAAGCTATCGTCAAGCCATGCAGCTGACGCGACAATCCGACGGCAAAATCGCAAATGTCTATCATCTCCTGGACTTCACCCGCCCCTTCTGCCAGGATCTTGCCCGCCTCGATTGATACAAGCCGACCCAGTGCCTGCTTATTGGCACGCAGTTCATCGCCAAGCAGACGAACAAGCTCGCCCCGCCGCGGAGCCGGCACTGATCGCCACACCTTGAACGCTTCGTGCGCGACTACAACCGCCGCATTCACTTGTGTCGGCGTGTGTTCGTGTATGTGCGCAATCGCGGCGCCGTTAATGGGCGATCGGACGAGCGTCGTGCCGCCGGTCACTTCAGACGGTGCGACCCCAAGAGTGGTCAACAGTTCTTTAATGTCCATGTGTATCCTGATCAAGTGACAGCGTTCTTCGACGCAGCCGGTACATTTCAATTCCGGCGTATCCCGGCATGAGGTAACCTTGCGGAAACTATAAATGCGCTATGAGTCATAGCATAGTCTTATGCATGTGCGGATAGCCTCACTTCTTCAAAGCGAATCTTGATGACGACCCATTCCATTGATGTTTTTAATGCTCGACAAACTGCTGAGTTGCTACCTTTCGCGGAATTGGTGGCTGCGCTTGAAAGCGCCTGTACTCAGTATGCCAGTGGCGACATTCTGGCGCCCGAACGCCAAGTAGTCCCGTTCCCTTTGGGCGGGGTAATGCTTTCCATGCCCGCGACGGCAAACGATATCGGCATTCACAAACTGGTCAATGTTGTGCCGGGGAATCGCGCGTTGAACCTGCCGACAATACATGGCGTCGTCTCGGCCTACGACAGCAAGACCGGCCGTGAACTATTCATACTCGATGGACCCACTGTGACAGCGCGACGCACTGCCGCAGTATCCATGCTGGGGCTTAAAGTGTTTCTGCCATCAGCACCGCGCCACGTTGCCCTGATTGGTACCGGTACCCAATCAGTAGGACACATCGATGCACTTGCCGCGCTGTATCCCGGACTACGTGTCGCGGTTACAGGAACCAGCCAGGAAAAAGCGCAAGCCTTCGTCAAGGCGCAGCAAGGCCTGCCATTGCAACTAAAGGCCACCGACACGCCACCGGACGACGTCGATGCCATCATTACGTTGACAACCAGCGCCACTCCCGTCTACAACAAACCGGCCAACTCAGGCGTACTCGTCATTGGCGTCGGCGCTTTCAAGCCGGAGCTTGCTGAAGTAGGCGCCATCACACTTGGAGGCAGCCGTATTTACGTCGACGACCCCGCCGGCGCGCAACATGAGGCCGGCGACCTTATACAGGCGAAGGTGGACTGGTCCACGGTGCTGCCCTTATCGTCCGCGCTTGCCGAAGGCGTAAATTTCGAGTCAGCCTATCGTCTTTAAGACCGTAGGTTGTGCCGCGTGGGACTTGGCTGCCGCCCGCTGTGCGCTGCATATGAGCAGCGAGCGTGAGCTGATCATTTAACGGAAATAGTCATGGAAAAGACCCGATATTCGGGTAGACTATCGCGGCGCCGCTGTTCTATGCTGGCCCGTGTCTTTTCTTGAAGCTTCCACACCAATGTCTACTGCCGACTCCAACAACATAAATGACGAAGAAGATCCTTTCCTGGTGAGCTCTCCGCTCGAAATCCTATCCATCTTGCGTTCCATTGAATCCAGGCGAGCCCTGTTGCGCATGCATATCGAAGGACGAGAGGTCGCCATCATTACGAACATCCTCGAGATCGACGCGGCAGCCAACTCATTCATCGTAGACAATTCTGCTGACGAAGATTTCAACCGGCGCCTTACATCGGCAGAGCTTGTCAGCTTTGACACCAACATCGATAGAGTTCGCATCCGGTTTTCTACCGCTCAGGTAACCAGCTGCATGCAAGACGGCATGCCAGCGATACGGGTACCCATTCCAGAATCGCTGCAGCGCATACAGCGGCGCGAATACTACCGGGTCAACATACCAGTAAGTAACCGGGCGTCCGCGACTTTCACCATAAGGGATGAAAAGGGCGAACGAACCGTCAAGTTCGAGCTTAAAGACATCAGCGCGGGCGGCATCTCGATTTTCGACAACGCACACGTGCTGGATAACTCGCTGGGAACGCTATACAAAAACTGCCGGATCGAACTTCCCGGAGCCGGCATCGTAGAAACACATTTGATGGTAATGAGGTCGCTCGACGAAATTCTGTTCAACGGCAAGGAATCACGTCTTATTGGCTGCAGGTTCTTCGAATTGTCGAACCCGATGAATTTCATAGTCCAGCAATACATAGGAAAACTGGAACGCAAGATTAATGCAAAACGTCGAGGGTTTGAATAGAAAACCAGACGATGACCAGTCGGTATTAAATTTGTCTACACGCACATCCGTTGCTTGCAGCGTGCTGCACAACAAAACAAGGCCGCTTTCGCGGCCTTGTTTGGCTTTGATACCATGCTAGGCCCCATCAACTTCGATTCCAACCACCAAAATACTGGCGGTGCCAGGCTTGCAACGTTTTCAGGCGGAAAAATTATTCCACTACAGTAATGTTTCATTCAGGTCGCCTCTACTCGCTTGCGGACCCAATGGACGCCTTACTGTCTCTTTATTGCATCGAATCAGCTGTTTCCTCGACTTCCTGAGCCAGGAAACCGCCGCTCTGGTGATGCCATAAGTGCGCGTAGGTGCCGTTTTGCTTTAACAAGTCGCTGTGGCTACCCTCTTCGATAATGCGCCCTTCCTCTATGACGATGAGCCGATCCATGGCGGCAATGGTAGAGAGGCGATGGGCGATGGCAATTACCGTTTTTCCCTCCATTACTTCGTTGAGATTTTCCTGTATGGCCGCTTCCACTTCCGAATCCAGGGCACTCGTGGCTTCATCCAATAGCAAGATTGGAGCGTTCTTCAGCATGACGCGTGCAATTGCGATACGTTGACGCTGGCCGCCGGAAAGCTTGACGCCTCGCTCCCCCACGAGAGTATCGTAGCCGCTGCCGCCTTGCGAGTCTTTCAGCTGCTCGATGAATTCGTCGGCATGGGCACGGATGGCGGCGGCTCGAATTTGGCCATCGCTTGCATCGGGACGTCCGTAGGCGATGTTGTCTCGGATCGAGCGGTGCAACAACGAAGTGTCCTGCGTGACCATGCCGATGGCACTACGCAGGCTGTCCTGTGAGACTTGGGCGATGTTCTGCCCATCGATGCGTATCACGCCACTTTGTACGTCGTAAAAGCGCAAAAGAAGACTGACCAGTGTGGACTTGCCCGCGCCGGAGCGGCCCACCAAGCCGATTTTCTCGCCCGGCCGCACCTTCAGGCTAAGGCCGTCTAGCACTCGACGCTCACCGCTGTAATTGAAGAAGACTTTTTCGAACTCAACCTCACCGCGCGTCACTTTCAGCGCAGGCGCGCCCGGCACATCTTGCACATTGGCAACGCGTGTAAGGGTCGCGATGCCGTCCTGCACGGTGCCGATGTTCTCGAACAGCGTGGCCATTTCCCACATGATCCATTGCGACATACCGTTAACCCGCAAGGCCATGGCAGTGACCGCCGCCACGGCGCCAATGCCGATTCCGCCGCCGTGCCACAGCGATAGCGCATAACCACCTGCTGTAAAGATCAACGCCACTACCAGCGTCTGGTTGACAATCTCAAACTTGCTGACCAAGCGCATTTGGCGAAAGCCGGTGTCCTTGAAGTCCTCCATCGCGGCGCGGGCGAAGTGCGCCTCACGCCTGGTGTGTGAGAACAGCTTGACGGTCGTGATGTTAGAGTAGGCATCGGTAATGCGCCCGGTCATCGAGGACCGGGCGTGAGCCTGTTCCTGGCCCACCTTGCCCAAACGCGGCACGAAATACACCATGGACAAGCCGTACAGCACAATCCACCCGACAAAAGGAAGCATTAGCCGCAGGTCGAAACTGCCCGCTACCGCAATGATGGTGAGCAAATACACGCCGATGCCGAGTACGATTTCGGTGAAAGTCAGCAGCACGTCGCGTACGGCCAGCGCCGTCTGCATGACTTTAGTTGTCACCCGCCCTGCAAATTCGTCAGAAAAGAACGCTAGGCTTTGCCGCAACATGAGCCGATGGAAATCCCAGCGCAGCCGCAGCGGCAAGTTAATGGCCAGCACTTGGTGCTGTACCATGGTGCGCAGTGCCGTCAAACCGATGCTGGCGAATAGCACGATACCAATTACCCATAGTACACGCTGCTCATGTATGGAAGCTGGTCCACCCGTCTGCCAGACGGTGAGCAAATCCACGACCTGGCCCAGGAATGCGAATAACCAAGCTTCGTAAATCGACACGCTGGCACTGAACAGAGCCAACGCGACGAGGTAGCGTCGCGAGCCGCGTGTACATGCCCATAGAAAAGAGATTAAGCCCCCGGGCGGCACAGGCGCGTCCTCAGGCGGGAAAGGGTCGAGCAGACGTTCAAACCGGCGAAACAAGCTATCCTCCAAAACTATAAAAATAGTCTGCTAAATGGGCAATCGGTGAAGCCGAGGAAGGCCTCCCCTTTTCTTTGATAATAAGCTAAAAGGTACACAGCGCGAGATTGACCCAGCCCCAACTAACGCATGTTACCGGCGCTTCGATCCGTCAGCGCTTGCTCTACACAACATATCGACAATTAACGCGAAGGTCGGCATCTGCGGAGTCTATTGCAGAATAGTAATTAATATTCCTGACGGGTCGGCCGAAATAAAATTTCGTTGATGTCGACTTCCCCCGGCTGGCTGATCGCAAAGGCCACTGCCCGGGCGAATGAGTCGGCCGGAATCGCGATTTCCTTGTACAACTTGTTGATCCGCGGGGCCACCATGGGATCGGTGACGCTATTAGGAAGCTCCGTGGCGACGGCGCCGGGCGAAATAACTGTCGTGCGGATGTTGTATGGCTTTACCTCCTGTCGCAATCCTTCGGATAAGGCAAGCACCGCATGTTTGGTAGCCGAATAAACGGCGCCGCCGGGCCCGACTTTGTGTCCCGCGACCGAGGAAACATTGATGATGTGTCCGGCCTTCTGTTCTTTCATATAGGGCAGGACCGCGGCAATACCGTACAGAACACCCTTGATGTTCACGTCGATCATCTGGTCCCACTCGTCAATTTTCAGGTTTTCCAATAACGACTGCGGCATCAGCCCGGCATTGTTGATCATGACGTCGATCCGACCATAGGCCTCTACCGCGGCATCGACCAGCTTCTTCACCTGGTCGAGATGTTTGACATCGGTTTGGATAGCGAGGCCGTTCCTGGCGCCGCCCAACTCGTCCACCAGCACCTGCATTCGATCCATGCGACGAGCACCTAGCGCCACAACAGCCCCGCGCGCCGAGAGAAGCCGCGCTGTGGCTTCCCCTAGTCCGCTGCTAGCTCCAGTTATCACGACCACTTTGCCTTCGATGTTATCGCTCATGCTTCTAACTCCTTGGCTATTAGGTTGAATCTTTAAATTGCACCGTGACTTTGAAACCATGACCCGCAAGGCTTATATGGCATGTCGCATAATGGCTTATGCTTTAACGGCTAGCGGTCTCCAGCCTGGAAAGCGCTTCGTCAGGCAGGGAAACACTTACCGAATCCAGTACCTCGTCAAGCTGCGTCAGATTGGTTGCGCTGGCAATGGGCGCTGTGAGACCCGGCCGGGTCAGCAGCCAGGCCAAGGCAACCTGAGCGGGCTTAGCCGAAAGCTTATTAGAGACGTCCAGCAATTCTTTCAAGAGTTTCTGGCCGCGCTCGTCAAAGTACTTTTTAAGAAAATCGGAACGCGCGCTGCCCTGAAGATCTTCAATCGTTCGGTACTTGCCCGTCAGAAAACCGCTAGCCAAAGCAAAATAGCTGACCGCCCCCAGCCCGTGCTTTATTGCCAGGCCTGCCAACTCGTCTTCAAAGTCGGCACGGTCATACAGATTGTAAAGTGGCTGCATCAGCTCATAGCGGGGCAGGCCATGCTGTTCGGAAACCGCCAACGCCTTGCGCAATCGCTCGGCCGTATAGTTAGAGGCACCGATGGCGCGCACCTTGCCGGCTTGAATCAATTCTGAGAAGGCACCCAAGGTCTCTTCGAGGGGAACATCCTGGTCGTCGATGTGCGCGAAATAGACATCCAGATAGTCGGTGCGAAGGCGCCTGAGCGAGTCTTCGATGGCCGCCTGAATATTGACTGCCGAAAGCCCTTTGTGCGCTTCCCACATGCCGACCTTGGTCATCAAGACAAGATCCTCGCGCCGCCCACGCCGCGCTAACCAATTCCCCAATACGGTTTCCGATTCGCCGCCGCTTAGGCCCGGCGCCCAGGCAGAATAAATATCAGCCGTATCGACGGCATTGAAGCCGCGGTCGACGAAGCGATCGAGCAACTCGAAAGAGCGCGTTTCGTCGGCCGTCCAACCAAAGACATTCCCGCCGAAGACAAGAGGCGCGATGGCAATTCCGGAGCCGCCCAGATCTCGTTTCTGCATGATCAGGCCCTCGCTAAGCTGAAGTCTGCGCGTCGTTGTCGATCGGGATGACTTGGCCAGAAATCGACTTCCCCGCATCCGATGCCAAAAACACGATCAGGCTGGCGATGTCCTTCGGGTCGACAAAACGCTTGAGCGACTGGATGCTCATCATCGCCTGCCGCTCTTCTTCCAGCGTCTTGTGGTCCGCGTCGGCGCGGCCTTGGAGGACGCGTTCCATGCGATCACCGCCCACTGCGCCCGGCGCGATAGCATTGCAGCGAATGTTGTACTGGCCCAGTTCGCGCGACAGTGTCTTGGCGAAGCCGATCAGGCCCATCTTCGCGGTGCAATAAGCGCTTCGGTTCGGGTAACCGAAGCGCCCACCGAGCGACGACATCACCACGATGCTGCCGGCCGCCGATTTCTTCAGGTGTGGAATAGCGTGCCGCGTGACATGGAAGGTGCCGATAACATCCACAGCCATGACCGCCTCCCACTGATCGGGATCGGCTGTCTCGACCGGCGCGGTGGGGCCGGCGATGCCGGCATTATTGACCAGCACGTCCAGTCCGCCCAGCGCATCGGCGGCGCTGGCGACCATCCGCTCGACGTCCTGCCGTTTGGACACGTCGCAGACAAGGGTCACCAGACCTGGGATGTCGTTCGCGGCGGTCGCCAGCGCTTGCGCATTGATGTCGCAAACGCAGACCGTGGCCCCATTTGCGACGAACGCCCGGGCGACTTCCTTGCCAATGCCGCTCGCGCCTGCCGTTATCAAAACACGTTGAGTCATGTCGGCTTATCCTGTTTTAAAACTTTCTTCAATGCGCTCGGTTTCGGTTAGCCATCTGCGACCCGTACGCTGCACGAACACGCAAACGCGCTTGTCCAACGATCGTAACCGCCTGCCGAACCGGAGCATTGGTTGGGCGAACTCTGTTTGAAACTTAGGCGTCGTGCCGTCGCCAGTCAAGTTAATAGTCGTAACCGCTCTACAGAAGATATATTTAATTGTTCACAGGCGCACCTTGCACACATACTAGCGTCGATGGCGTTTCAGGAGCAGCGGCCGACATGCTACGATCCGATCTTCGCTGATTACCCTTGGAATTAGGCGCAAATGCTGGAAATCAAAGGGCTGCGTCGATTGCATATAGGCCCCGTCGATCTCGTGATCGACCGAGGGTCGTGCGTCTCAGTCAGTGGCAGCTCAGGGGCGGGCAAAAGCTTGTTGCTGCGTATGATCGCCGACCTGGACCCCCATGACGGGGATATCTTCCTCGATGGCTCCTCCTGTTCCGGCATGCCGGCCCCCCAGTGGCGCCGCCAGGTCAGCTATGTCGCGGCGGAGTCGGGCTGGTGGGCCGACCTTGTCAGCCAACATTTTCATCGCGATATCGATCTACGCGGGCTACTGCCCCAGGTCGGCATCGATCCAAAAGTCATAAACTGGCCCACGGCACGACTCTCCACGGGCGAACGCCAGCGCCTGGCGCTGCTGCGCGCGCTGGGGTCTTCCAATCGGGTCTTGCTGCTCGACGAGCCGACCTCGGCGCTGGATCCCGACAACGTTGCGCTGGTCGAGTCCTTGCTGCGCTCGCGCATGGACGCCGGAACAACGATCATTCTAGTCACGCACGACATTGATCAGGCCCGACGCATGGGAACACGGCATATGCGGATTCGGAATGGCATCGTGGAGGAGATCGACTCCGATAAGCTGGCCGGGGAGCCCAGTGCGCCGCCGGACGGCGTCGCTCCACAGGAGACTCAATGAGCGCACCGCTGCTTACCTACTTCGACCTTGCCGTTGCTTCGGTTTTGGTACTGCTGAATGCAGGGCTTTCCTTTATGCTGAATCTGGGTCTGGGCCGAGCCCTCACCCTGGCCGCCGCGCGGGCGACTGTACAACTGTTGCTAGTCGGCTTGATATTGAAGAGTGTTTTCGCCTCTTCGTCCAGCGTCGTCATGCTGGCGGTTGCTGCTCTGATGATCGCCCTTGCGAGCTATGAAGTCTGGTCTCGCCAAAAGCAGCGATTTGCGGGCGGATGGGGGGTAGGAATCGGCGCATGTGCGACGACAGCCGCGGCCGTCCTGGTCTTGCTCTTTGCCATCGTCAATCTTCGCTCAGCGCCATGGCACGCGCCTGAAGTCTTTATTCCATTTGTGGGCATCATTCTGGGCAGTGTGATGAACGGCGTCAGCATCAGTCTGAATGTCTTCAATACCGGCCTCACACGCGAGCGTGCGGCGATCGAGGCACAACTTGCTCTGGGCGCCACCCGAAGCGAAGCGCTCAAGCCCCTCCAGCGAAATGCGCTGCGCAGTGGACTCATCCCTATCGTGAATCAGATGTCGGCGGCCGGCATCATCACACTTCCCGGCATGATGACTGGGCAAATTCTCGCGGGCATGGCGCCATTCGAAGCGGCCAAGTATCAGATATTGGTGCTGTTCCTGCTGGCCGGGGGAGCGGGGCTCGGGGCGCTGGCCGCCACGTCGCTGGCGCTATGGCGTGCGACAGATGCCCGGCACCGCTTAAGACCGGATCGTCTGGCGCGCCCTTAGTTTGTCGTAAACCGTAGAATGGCCAAGAATAAAGCATAAACCGAGCAAAAATTGCTAAGAACCTGATCATCTTGGCTCAAGTAATCATGTTTCCAAACGCCGATAAAGCCTAGCTACAGCGCCACAACCAAGATGAAGGATCAATGGGGCCTAACGGTCCCGTTTTTTTGTGCTGCAATTTGTAAATTAACGTTCCTTTTTTCCTGGCCGCAGCATAGGAATACATGGCGTCGAGGCTGTATTCGGGCAATCGGCCGAGCCTCTACGGATATTGACAGTGGCCACATTTCCTATATTCTGAAAGCGCTGTCCAACTCAGGATTCAAGAGGACTCATATGAAGATTTCATATCGATTCACGGCTATCGCAGCCCTGTCCCTTCTCCTAGCAAGTTGCTCAATGCCGCCTGGCAGTCCGGAAGGACCGCCTCAGTCAGACACCGGGTGGCATTTTAATGGCGGCTACGACGCCACCCGATTCTCATCGCTCACGCAGATTAATACCGGAAACGTAGCCACCCTCCGGGAAGTAGCCCGGTTCAAGATACCCGAAACGATGAGCTTCCAGTCCGAGGTTGTCGTCGCCGACGGTACGATCTACGTCACGACTCGAACCAGCACTTATGCCATCGACGCACGCAGTGCCGAGCATAAGTGGACCCGCGTCCACGAGTTCAAGGGTGAGAGCCCGGGCAGGCTGGGGCGTGGGGTAGCTGTCGCCGACGGCAAGGTCTATCGCGGCCTAGTCAGCGGCCACCTTATCGCCATGGATGCGAAGACCGGCAATGTGATCTGGGACGTGGTCGGCGCAGACGTGAAGGGGGGCGAGTTTTATACTTCGGTGCCCGTCGTGTGGGAAGGTCGGGTGATCATCGGTAACGCAGGCAGCGACTATGGGGCGATCGGCCACATCCGGGCCTTCGACGCGAATACCGGCAAGCGTCTGTGGAACTTTGACACGGTTGCGTCCACCCCAGAGGCCGCCAAGACCTGGCCAAACGATCCGGCCAAGGTCAAGGCGGGCGGCGGCACATATTCGTCATACGCCTTGGACCCAGAGACCGGAACACTCTACTCGCCGGTCGGCAACCCCGGGCCGGATTTCGTCCGTGACTACCGAAAAGGGGATAACCTCTACACCAGCAGCGTGGTTGCACTCGACGCGCGGACCGGAGAATTAAAGGGACACTACCAGTTAGTGAAGAATGACTTTCACGATTGGGACCTGGCGGCAAGCCCTATCCTGTTCACTTCACAGGCAGGCAAAAAGATGGTCGCAGTGGCCGGTAAGAATGGCTATGTTTATGGCCTGAGCCGCGACCTACGTGATGTGTATTTCAAAACGGCGGTGACGCGGATCGAGAACGTGGAAGCTCCCATAACCCGGAAAGGCACACGGTTCCTGCCCGGTACGCAGGGCGGCACCAACTGGTACGGCCCGTCTTATTCGCCCCAGGTCAATGCGTTGTTCGTTCCGTCGATCGACTGGGCCACCACGTTGAAGCTCGGCGGCCCGGAACATCTCAAACATGATCCACCCAAGCCTTTCATTGGGTCCTCAAATGGTTTCGGGGCCCAGGATCCGAAGAATCAGCGCTTCGGTCATGTCACGGCCGTCGATGCAGATAGCGGCAAGGTGCTTTGGCAATATGACACCGACTCGTCGATGGTCGCAGCGGTTACTCCAACCGCAGGCGGTGTGGTGCTCACCGGCGACACCAAGGGAAACTTCCTCGCCCTCGATGCAGCTAATGGTCGCGTGCTGCTCGAGAAGGACTTGGGCGATCCCATCGGCGGTGGTGTATCAACCTATATGCTCGGCGGGGTTCAGTACGTGGCGATTGCCGGAGGCATGAAAAACCCTATTGTCGACACAGATAGCGGTCCGGCATGGGTTGCGATCTTTGCGCTACCCGGCAAATAAGCTCGCCAGCCCCGCAATATCTGCGGGGCCGGGTGCGTCATGATTGGCGAGGAAGCACCTGAAGCACGCGTTGAATGAACGTGTGAAACTCCGTCATGTATTTGCTCAGGAACTCTTTAGTCGAGTCGACCGTCACATCGCCCTCGTCGGTAATTAGTCCGGGGGAAAAATGAATATAAGCCTCCGGCGCGTTCATTTGCGGTGAGTTGCAAAAACCAAGCACGCTTCGTAGACTTTGTTGGGCAACTGCGGTGCCGATTGCTCCAGGTGAGGTGCCGATGACGGCCGATGGCTTGTGAGTGAACGAATTACTTCCATAGGGCCGGCTGGCCCAATCAATCGCGTTCTTGAGCCCGCCCGGAATAGATCGGTTGTACTCAGGCGTCACGAATAGCAGCGCGTCGACATTTTTGATGGCCTCCTTATACTCGCGCGCCTGTGGCGGAAAGTTTTCATCGTAGTCGTAGCTGTATAGCGGTAAATCCTTAAACGAAATTTCCGTGAACTCGAGGCCTGGTGGAGCAAGCTTGATCAAGGCCTTTGCCAATTTACGATTAATCGATCCTTTGGCCAAGCTTCCAACGAGATATCCAACTTTGTAGGTAGACATAGTTCTCTTCTCTATCGCGATCAGTTTAGGGAGAAAGCGATAGTCGATGCTACGCCCCGCACTTTACCGAGTCAAGTAAGTGAGGAGATATGCCTTTAAAGGCAGATTGGAGCCTAGCGTCAATGTGCAAGGGGCATCGCGCCCTTACGTGATTGCGTAGTTCTGTCCTCATCGATCGCGGCAAACCGCTCAGCCAAGAAATCCACGGCCGGCGCAAAGCCGCGGTGGTCGACCACCTGCACGTAGTAATAGAAATCGTTGAGGTCTTGCATCGTTTATCGTTCACGTAACAGGACGCTGAAGCCGAATATTACGGGCTACCTAAGCCAGTGGTCCATTGGTATCATTTTGCTATCCACTCGGAAGATTCTTTCCCCGTGCCACAGGAGAAAGTCCCATGAAGAAAATCCTCGGTGTCTATAGCGCGCCCCGCCCTCACTGGGTGGGTGATGGCTTTCCGGTGCGCTCACTGTTCAGCTACAACAGCCACGGCGCACACCTAAGCCCTTTCCTGCTGCTCGACTACGCCGGTCCCGCCCAATTCGAGCCTGCCGAGCGGCCGCGTGGCGTTGGCCAGCATCCGCACCGCGGCTTCGAAACGGTAACCATCGTTTATCAAGGCGAGGTCGAGCATCGTGACTCCACCGGCGCTGGAGGCCTGATCGGCCCGGGCGATGTGCAATGGATGACGGCCGCTGGTGGCATCCTGCATGAAGAATTCCATTCACAGGCATTCACCGCCCAGGGCGGTACGCTTGAGATGGTACAGCTTTGGGTAAACCTGCCAGCCAAGGACAAAATGACCGAGCCGGGTTACCAGACTTTGCTTGATCGCAACATCCCCAGCATTACTCTTGCCGATGAGGCCGGTCGAGTGCGGGTGATCGCCGGCGAATTGGACGGACATCGCGGCCCAGCAAGCACCTTCACGCCCATCGACGTCTGGGATGTGCGCCTGAACCAAGGTGGCGTTGCCCGCTTCGACACGAAGGCCGGCCACACGTCGGCGCTTATCGTGCTGCATGGCACGGTCCTGGTCAACGGTACCGAGGTCGCGCGCGAAGGTCAACTCGTGCACTTCGAACGGCAAGGCAACGGTGTAGAGATCGAAGCCAACAACGACGCAGTCCTGTTGCTTATCAGTGGCGAACCAATCAACGAGCCCATCGTCGGCCATGGCCCGTTCGTCATGAACAGCAAGACCGAGATCGTCCAGGCAATCAGTGACTTCAATAGCGGGAATTTCGGTCAGATATCCGTCTCCGCGCCCGACCAAGCGCGCTATATTGAGGACAAGTTCGCCTGATGGCAATTAAATAATGGATATCTCCGAAGTATTCGCCTCGCTGATCACCGATCATGCGCTGTCCCTGCTGTTTTTCAACGTTCTGCTGGAGCAAGCGGGCTTGCCTATTCCCGCCTATCCCTCCCTGGTTGTTGCCGGGACATTGACACTCAGTAGCGACAGCGTATCGATGATAAGTGTATTTTCGCTGGCCGTCTTAGCCTGCCTGATCGCCGATACAATCTGGTTCCTGGCCGGGCGACGCCATGGCACTTGGCTCATGCGAGGCATTTGCCGCATCTCGCTATCGCCGGATAGCTGCATCCGCAAAAGCATGCATTTCTACCGCCAGCTCGGCCCGCGTCTGTTGCTGGTCGCCAAGTTCCTGCCGGGGGCCGGTGCCCTTACCACGCTGATGGCTGGCACCTCCGGCACGTCGCTCACCACCTTCCTACTTTACGATGCGGCCGGCTCCGCTATCTGGGTCGCCTCGGCGCTGATGATAGGCATTCTTTTCGATGATGCTGTCGGCGCGGTATTGCGCCTGCTTACGACCTACGTCGCGCCGGGACTAATTGTCATAGTGACTTGTTTTACTGCCTTCCTGGTATGGAAATGGGTGCATCGCATTCGGGTACTCCGGCGCAGCCGCAAGGTGCCCCGTATCAAGGTAGGCGAGCTAATGACCATGCAATCTGATGGTACCCCCTATGTATTGGTGGATGTCCGCCCAGATCTTGGCGATGGCGCGGCCAGTATCCCTGGCTCCATTAGATTGGCTCTGAATGCCAAGCCGAGTGAACTGGCGGGGTTACCTGCCAATACTTCAATAATCATCTATTGCGATTGCCCCGACGAAGTGTCGGCAGCCTACCTGGCTGAACGCATCCGGGCTACTGGCCGCCGGGATACTTATGCTTTGCGAGGTGGCATCAACGCCTGGGCACATGATGCGTCAAAGAACTAAAAAAGGACCGAAGACCGATGTCGCTATTTACGGAACTAGCCCGCAACTGATAAATTTGGTGGTTTGCTCACATCCCGCAATCGTCAGTTTTCCTCTTCCGCGTTGCCGGCCTTCCACAGAACAGCCAAGCCGAAAACCGCTGCTATTAAGGAAGCTGTGAATATGGCGATCTTGGCCGCGGCAAAATCCGATGCCTCAGGGAAAGCTTCACTGGCAATGAATAGCGACATCGTAAAGCCGATTCCCGCTAGCGCGCCGGCGCCTAAGACGTGCCACCAGGAATACGCGTCTGGCTTGGTCGCAACGCCTAGGCGCACCGCAAGCGCCGACGCAAGGACCATCCCGACAGGTTTACCCACTATCAGGCCAAGCATTATCGCAGCCATCAGTGGTCCATGCGCGCCCCATATTCCGGGCGTAATAACGAGACCGGAATTAGCCAAAGCAAAAACCGGCAGGACAGCGTAGGTTGACCATGGCTCGATATGGCGCAAGACTCGACCGGCCGGAGACTCCAGGCGATTGTGGATTGCGTCAAGCGCATTCAGTGCTGGGGTGGATAACTTGCGCCCTAATCCTTCGGCGTTGTTTTTAGCCTCTAGGCGAATGATAGCGTCGGCCTGCGCCGTCAAAGCCCGCAAATTGGCCGGCGGCCGGGTGGGGATGAAAAAAGCCAGAACTACGGCGGCCAACGTGGCATGAAGCCCGCTGGCGTGAACGAAAGCCCAAAGGACCACTGCCGTCACTGCGTACGGCACAGCTCGGTAAACGTTCCAGCGATTCAACAACGCCAGAAAGATAGCCGTCGCCAGGGACGCGAAAAGATAACCAATGTGCAGATCGTTAGAGTAAAACAACGCAACCACAATGATCGCCCCAATGTCGTCGACAATGGCTGCTGCCGTAAGAAAAATACGCAACTCAATGGGCACGCGACTCCCCATCATGACGATCAACGCCACAGCGAAGGCCGTGTCCGTTGAAAGAGGCACTCCCCATCCATGAGCCCAAGGGCCCTCGGGAAGAATCAGTCTGTAAATTAGCGCTGGAACCACCATACCGCCGACCGCGGCCGCAATAGGAAATGCCGCCGACTTCCGACTAGAAAGATGCCCAATCGTAAATTCGCGTTTAACCTCCAGGCCTACCGTCAGAAAGAACAGACTCAACAAGCCATCATTCACCCATTGCAATACAGGCAACCGAAAGTCTGCTGTACCGAAAACGAAACCGAACTCCTGTGACCAAAATTCGGTGAAGCTCGGCCCCCATGATGAATTAGTCAAGATAACTGCCGCCACTGCCGCGATCGACAGCAAAACTCCGGCTGACGGCGCCCAACGCGCGAAATCTAGGGCCGCCGCACGAACCTTATGCCCCAGCGAACCCTCCATCGCTTCGGTTAGGGAACTATCGTCCCAAGGACCGATATAGCGCCGGCCATTGATAAAAAAGGTTGGCACCAGACTTACACCACTTGCGGCAGCGCTTTGGACATCTGCCTCGACATGTGCGCGCGCGATCGCGAGCGATTCCTCGTTATCAGCCGAATCCACCGCGGGCACGCTTAAATCGGCAGCGATCGCTTGTAGATCTTCGTCGCTCAATGAGCGGCCACGCGCCATAAGCGCGATATGCGCTTCCCAGAACCGGTCGACCTGAGCGGCGCACTCCGCTAATTCCGCTGCCCTTTGTGCGACACCATTCCCGGCTACTGGGCGGTGACGAAAAACATAGCACAAGCGCTCGCCAAATTGATCGCGAAGGTCTGCAACCCGCCCGTTGCTTGCTTCGCAATGGGCGCGGCCATAACTTCCATAGTGGACAAGGGTGATCTCGGCGTCGATTGGGCCAAGGACATGATCGACAGCCGGGTCAACCTGGCGATCCAGTTTGATGGGCGCAGATGCTGGCATGGGCCCTCCGATTTTAGCTAGGTCGCGACCTTAACTGAGGAATGGTTAACCGTGGTGCCGGATACGTACAGTGACGAACTTGTAGAAGCGGTGCATACCAAAACAAACACCAATTATGTGACTGTCAAGAAGAAAACGCCAGGAAAGCCTGTACGCCACTGGCATAGCTTTCGTGCACAGACACGGAGAATTATGAACCCGCCGGGCCATGCGGTAAGTATTACGCCGCTCTATGGTTTGGGGCGATTAGGTGCGTGATGTTGGGCCGTCCTTTCGCCTGGAAGCTCTGTACTTTCTCTTCCAGTATGCGGTCGGCATTAGTAGCACGCTCGTGCTGGCGCAAATGTTCTAGCCACGAATCGACCATGAATGTTTCGATCCATCGTCCATCTTGCGCCGCATCTTCAAAAACTCCCCAGCGGTAGGCGCCGTCGCGTTCGCGAGCCACAGCCAGACAGTGGATCGCGTCGAGAAACGCCTGTTGGTCCTGGGGCAAGATCTTATATTCTATCGTGATCAGCACAGGACCTCGGTCCGCGGGGATGTCCTCGGCCGTTATGGGTGGAGGCCAATGCATGGAAGGCGTCAGATCCAGACCGGGATGAGCGCGCAGCGACCAACGTTTCAGCAAGGGGATGGAGGCGAATATACCGGCGGCTGCCAGATAGTGCGCCTCGGCTAGGCTCAGCCGCGAGGCGACCTCGCCCCATACAACACTGCCGACGGTCAGTGCGCCGAACATGACCGTGACATAGGTTGCCAAGCCACGTCCTCTTACCCATTCGGGCAATACGATCTGTGCCGACACGTTTAAGGTTGCGAGCACTGTAATCCAAGACCAACCGGCAATAGCGCTCGCGGCCAGCGCAGTCGCAGGTTGATGAGCCAGCCCGAACAGCAATAATGCGAGCGCCGTACCCGCCGACCCATAGGCAACCAGGCGGTCAGGCCCCAGTTGCGTCTTAAAGCTAGGCAAAATGAATGCCCCGGCGATGGCGCCTACACCGATTGCTCCTAGCAAAAGGCCATAGAGTTTTGGGTCGCCGGCAATCTGATCTCGCGCTACGAGCGGCAGCAATGCCCAATAGGCACTGGCAAAAAGAAAAAAACCGATGGCACGCATCAAAGTGGCACGCAAAGGGCCGTTATGGCGCACATGGCGCAAGCCGATGACGATCGCGTTGCTGAAGTGCTCCGGCGGCAAACGTGTGCTTCGTCCTACGCTCGTGTGCCACCAAAAAAGAGCTGCTATGCAGGCCAGGTTGCAGACAGCATTGATCAAAAAGGGCGACGCGATGCCCCAATACCCGATAAATAGTCCCGCTAGCGCCGGTCCGATGGCGCGGCTGATATTGATGTTTGCGCTATTTAGTGAAATCGCGGGCCCGAGGTCCTCTTTGTGGTCGACCAGTTGCGGCACAATCGCCTGCCAGGCCGGCGCGATCAAGGCCGCAGCGACGCTTCCCAAAAAAATGAAAGCCAGAAGAAGGATGGACGTAACCCGACCCAGCAGAAGCATCAGCGCAAAACCCGCTGCTAATAGGGTAATGACGATTTCCATCGTCAACATAAGGCGACGGCGATCGAAAATATCGGCGAGTGCACCCGCAGGCAGGCCCAGGAGGAACATGGGTAGCGAGCTTGCGACCTGAACCATCGCGACCATCTTCGGGTCAGGATTGAGCGACGTCATTAGCCAACTGCCAGCGGCAATTTGCATCCAACCCCCGATGTTTGAGACCAAGGTTGCCGTCCATATGACCAGAAAGGCACGATACTTGAACGGGCTCAGAATTGTGCCAGGATGGGAATGCGGTGATAAAGATGCAATTGGCCGGGGAATTTTCATGGCATATCCATGTCCAGCTCTGACGCTATAAGGAAAGCAGGCCTGCCTTTAGATATTAAACTCCTTCTACGACTTCATTCATTAAAGTGGTGGCCGCCATATCCGGGCCTCAGCACTTTGACATGCTGGCAGTCGCTTGCGCGGCAGCGGCCCGTAAGCTGTATGAGTCTTTCGGATTCGAATTGGTAAGCGCAAGAAACCTGTCTTGTAAGACCCGGTCTATAACGATGATCAACCGCTACCTTCGAGAAGTCGTTTTAGCCCGATTTACGAGTTGCTCCAAGTACCTGTCGAATAGGTCTGTAGACGCCTGCTTAAACATGCGGATACGCCCGGTGTGACTGAGCACCAGCAGGCCCACGGCGTGTGCGAACAGCGCGGTAACTTCTTCCAGCGCCTGCCTGGACGGCACCCCGAGGCGTTGCAATGCATCTTCTGTCGGCCGCAACGCGTCGCGTAGACGCGCATTAAGCGCCTCGTTCAATTCGGGCGTGAGTCCCCGAGGTTTCATGCCCTGGAATAGGTAAAAACCGAGGTCCAGGTCGCGCGGGTTCTCCCGATAGAAATCGAAGAACGCCGTGGCAGTCCCCCGCACGCAATCAGCGCCCTGAGCGTGCGTTCGCAGCGCTTGCTGAACGCGATCGTTGAGTCTATCGAGAGATTCAGCGAGCAAGGTGCCGTACAGCTGCTCTTTACTGGCGAAGTAGCTATAGATCGCGCCAGGCGTATAGCCCGCGCGGTGTGCTATTTCCCGGATACTTGTTTTCTCCATCCCAAGCTCAAAGAACGCCGAGCGGGCGGCATCCAGCACGAGTTCTCGTCTGACGTCAGCCAATGCCTTTTGTCGACGCAAGCGGGGGTCCTCCTCTCCCTTGGCTCTCTTGAGGGTTGAAGAGCGGGTACGGGTAGGCGTGGTCGGAATGTTCATAAAGAAATTATAAGCGTTGACAGCTATATTGAACACCGTTCAAAATAAGATACTAACGTTTAATGGAGACTGCGATGAATGCACCTTACGAAGCCGCACCTGCCAGTCGAGTCAATTTGATGTCGGGGGACGACTATCGACAATCCCTGCGTGAGTACAAACCCAAGGTTTTTGTAGACGGGCGTGAAGTAAGCAGCGTCGCGGATGAACCGGCCCTGCGTCCTGGAATCAATGCCCTGGCTTTCACCTATGACTACGCACTGCGGCCTGAACTGGAACCCATCGCGTTGGCCACGCAATCCAACCGCAACCGCGTGGTGAGCCGGATGCTCCATGTCAACGAATCGGCCGGCGACCTGCTGAACAAGTTGGAAGCCGTGCGGGTGCTGTGCCAGGAGACCGGCTGTGCTCAGCGCTATCTTGCTCATGATGCCCTCAACGGTCTCCACCAAGCCGTGGCACACATTGACGACGCGCGCGGAACCACCGAGCATCGCGCGCGCTTTGCCGCCTATCTGGCCGATGTTCAGGAACGCGACCTGTCGATCGGCGTAGCAATGACCGATGCGAAAGGGGACCGCAGCAAGAAGCCCCATCAGCAAGCGAACCCCGATACCTATGTGCACGTGGTTGAACGAAATGGTAAGGGCATTGTGATAAGTGGCACTAAGGCAATCGTGACAGGTGCTCCCTATATGCACGAACTACTGGTCATGCCCAGCCGCAACATGGGCCGCGAGGACGCGGACTTTGCGGTGTGCTGCGCAGTCCGCGTGGATGAGCCCGGGATTACGATCGTATCGCGGCCAGCGGGGCGTCCTGGCGAGAAGCTCGAACATGGTGACGCCCTATTCTCACGCAAGTATGGCCAGTCGACCGCCGTCGTCATTTTCGACCGGGTCTTCGTTCCATGGGAGCGGGTGTTCTATGCAGATGAATGGGAGCACAGCAATGTGCTGACATACAGCTACGCCACCCATCATCGCCATAGCTGCATTGCTGCCAGGGCGGGCTTTGGCGATCTGCTTATCGGCGCGGGCGCTTTGATGTGTGAAGCAAACGGTCTGGACCCTGAGAAGAAAAGTAATCTTCGCGACCCGATGGTTGAGTTGATTAAGATCACGGAAGGTTTCTACGCCTGCGGCGTTGCAGCCAGCGTCTATGCTACTAGAGACCAATATAGCGGTTCATTTATGCCTGACCCGGTATTCAGCAACATCGGCAAGCTGCTGCTCGCCACGCAAATCTACGACATGCACCGCATTGCGCATGAGGTATCGGGTGGGCTGATCGTGGCATTGCCCGGCCCTGATGAAGACCACAATCCCGAGACAGCCGCCAAGCTATCTGAAGTGCTCCAGGCCAACGCCGAGATTCCTTACGACAAGCGTATTCAGACGGCCCGCTTTATCGAAGACCTCACCGCCTCGTACCAGGGCGGCTGGTACTCGGTCATCAGTTTGCATGGCGGCGGATCTCCAGCCGCGATGAAGCAGGAGATCTGGCGCAATTATCCCTTGGGCTCGAAAGTGGAACTTGTGGAGCGTCTGCTCGAGCGCGGCATCGCTCATGACGAGGCGCGGTCCATCACGAAGAACCGCCAGCCGGGTCGCTGCTGCGATATGGGCTGCACAACGCCCGGGCAGCCCGTCATGGTGCCATTGCCGACCAGCACCAAAGTCCGGTCCACATAAGGGCAGACGCCGGTTTACTTTGAGACAAAGCGCTGCGGTAGCAATACCTAGTCGACGGATACCTTTACCAAGACGTAGCGCTTGTTAGCATAAAGTTTGTCAAGAGATTTCTTGATGATATCGCCAACAGCCTTCTGCTCTTCTTTGGGAATCGTCAAGTAAAACGGTGCGTTGAGTTTACTTGCGCGCCTTAATTCACTTTGCTTAATTTCCTTAACCCGCCCACCCGAATAGAACTGAGCCGAAAATGGCGGCTCCGAGAGATATAACAACGGAACAGTGGACTCGCCGCGGGCGGCTACATAGCGAACCAGGCCTCGCTCAGTGTTGCGTAAGTCAGATTCGCGGCCAAGACAGTGATCCGGCTGCACTTGATCGACGTCAGTAGAATGCTTAAAAATCCGCATCCGTTCGTGGCGTGCGAATTCGCCACCGTGCTCGTCGTTTCCATAATGGGCTACTTCTTCAATCGCCCGGCGTCGATCAGTGATACGAACGCATCCTGAGCAAGATCTTGCTGGCGGGCCTGCGTCCGGCAGGCCGCGATATGAGCCGGGGATGCCGCCGAGCGATTAGCTATATCTGCCTGGAATCGTGCACTTTCAGTAGGCTGTCCAGCCCTCTTGTTGAGCTACCCAAAGTCTAGTCCACTATTATCTCTTGGTTTGTAGGCATGCACGCGGCGAGCGGATCTACTGGAGCATTGATAGAAGCTGAGGATTTGCGCAGCATTCCGGCGGGACTACGCGCTTGTGCCAAGGGCCGCTCGAGTACACCGCAACCATGACGACTACCGCGCGATAGCGTACTGATTAACTCAGCGTAAAGGAGATCGGATCATGGCAAAAATCACAGCTGATAAGAGTCCCATTGTCGTTGATAAGGAAGCCGGAGACACCAGCGGGATATCTACAATCAAATACTTGAAAGAACACCGCGAAGAACTATGGGAGCGGACCAACGGCGGGAGTTGGTTCTCGAGGAACGTCCACATACTGACGGGGAGCGGCGACGAAGCTGATTTTAGCGGCGAGTATCAAATTACTTTGAAGCCCGGAGAATTCCACGAAATCGCCGTGTTCGAAGAAGAACACGGTCCGTCGTCGTCAACCGATCCAATTATGGTGACGGCGCTGAAAGTTTTCTGCTTATGGAAAAAACCCGAAGTTCGCGATTTGATTACGGATCAGGGCCGGTCAACGGGTGGCACTTGGCACCGGCACGCCGTGGCGACGAGCGTGCCGACGAGCATTGTGACGATTGGCGTTAGCCGAAAGGCACCTCTTATTGATCCCAACGGGATTCCGCACCTCGAAAGTGCTGATGGCGAGCCGACTTCGCCTTTGACGGTCTCAACCAATCACATAGTCGAGATCAAGCCGCTTTTCGCAGGGAATAACTATTTCTTCACTGTTGTCGTGGCGGACGCCTTCGGCAATTGGGATGTTAGGCAAGATGAATTTACAACATTAAGGAGGAAGATCACTGTCGAGTTTCCGAAAATCCATATCTTTAACGACGGAGACCCGAACAGTTATGGTGAGGGTGAATTCTGGTTTCGTATTCACAAGGGGCGAGCTAATCAGCCGGAAGTGATACAAGACTTTCATCTCCCAACGCAGGATATCGACGATTGGTCCGAGACCGATCGTCCATACTCGGTCGGATTTGCGCATGTCGGGCAACTCGAAGTGGTTAAGCCTGGGAAAGAAGACGTGGGCGTGGCGTCCTGGGCGATCGAGCATGACGGCCCACTAGAACCGGACGAAGGCGCGACATCTACGACAGTGTATCTGCCAATCCCAACGGGGCGGTTCGTCGAGGAAGTCACCAATGTTTTCTTCAAGATGGATTGTCCCACTTCGACGACCGATGACGACTTTCACTACGGAGTCGACGTGCGCTGGTCTGTGGAGTACGGCGCCTAGGCGAGCAGGTTGCACCGGATGGTGGGCGGTACAAGGTTCGAACTTGTGACTTCCACCGTGTGAAGGTGGCACTCTACCACTGAGTTAACCGCCCGAAAGCTTGCGTTTATGCAGGTCTTTGGAATGAAGGACAGAAGTATACAACAAGCTTGTGCCACCATAGATCCATTGAGGCAATTTTGTCAGTGCAAATCCCATCATGACAAGCAGACACCTACGCAACGGTAGGTATCTGCCGCCGGTGCGAGCTTATGGGCTCATGGCGCGGTATGGCAGCCACGTAGCAATTGCCGGCACAAGCATGACCATTAGCAACGCCAATAGCATTACGGCCAGGAATGGCCAAATGGCACGTACTCCTTCGGAAAAAGGAATTTTGGCAATGCTAGAAGTGATGAATAGCAAAAGAGCAACCGGCGGGGTAAGTCCCCCGATCTGGGTAATCATGACCATAATAATCCCCAGCTGAAGCTGATCGATCTGGAACGCGGTACCGATATAGACTATGGTTGGCACCATGACCACCACAACAGCCAGACCATCAAGCATCATGGTAAGGACCAGCATGACGGCGGCGAGCAGGAACAGCATCAATATTCGGCTTTCGGTAATGCCTTTTAGTGCCCGCAACACTTCATCATTGAAATTCAGATAACTGAGCAACCAACCCAGCACACCTGCCATCGCCAAAATGCCCGCGACCATCGCCGTTGTGACCGCCGCATCAACAAGCACGCTTGGCAAGTCGCGCCAGCGCAAAATGCGATACCAGACCATACTGACCACAAGGCTATAGACGCAGGCGACAACACCCGATTCCGTTGCGGTAAAGATCCCGCTCAGAATTCCGCCCATGATGACAACCGGCGCCAATAACGCTGGCCAGACTTTTACCGTGGCAGCGACGATCTGCTTGAAGCTGGCTCGAGGTAAGGTATGACGAAGTTCAGGGTAAGCCGGTAAATATGACATGCCATAGATCAGAGCCATCAGCAGCACGGCGATCATGAGGCCCGGCACAATTCCAGCCATAAATAGGCCGCCAATGGATACCCCGGTTATCGAGCCGTAGATGATCATCGTCATGCTGGGCGGAATGATAGGGCCGATGGTCGACGCCGCCGCGACCACAGACGCAGCATACCCTGGGCGATAACCCGCTTCTTTCATGGGTGGAATCACCACCGACCCGACAGCCGCCGCCTCTGCCGCTGAGGAGCCAGAAATATTCGCCATGGCGGTGCATGACAACACGGCGGTATGCCCGAGACTGCCTCGGATATGGCCCACTATGGTTTGTGAGAATTGGATCAATCCGGCGCTTAAGCCCCCACGCGTCATGATGGCGCCTGCCAGGATGAAGTACGGCAGCGCCAGCAAACTGAACGAATCAAGCATCGCGAATGCTTTCTGCGGCATAAGCGCCGGAACCAGTCCGGGAATGACCATAATACTGGTCAGGCTTACCGACGCAATCGCCAGCAAGATAGGCACGCCAAAGAACACCAGCGTTAACATGCAGGCGAAAATAATCACTAGCGTCATGATTGCTTCCCATGTTTATATCTGGACACGAGGCGGGCAACAACGCTTAAGAAGAGGTAGGCGCCGCCCACCAGCATGCCGCAGTAAACCCATGACATGCTAATGCCCAGGCCCGGGCTTTCCTGAAATTGCGTCACTTTCATGATGCGCCATGTCAACAGAACCAGCGCGATGCCCAGCAACACCCATAAGACGTCGGAAAACAAATCCAGGAAACGTTGCAGCGCGGCCGGGAACAAATCAACGAGCGAGTCGACGCGAAGATGCGCCATCCGGTTGTAAGCCAGCGGAATAGCAATGAAGACCAGCCAGATAAACGTGTATTTCTGGAACTCTTCGCTCCAGCTTAACGAAACATTGAAAAAAAAGCGGTTGAAGACCTGTAAGGCCCCCACCCCGACCATGGCGGTAAAAAGCAGGGTCACCAGGATCTCGGCAAGCCCATTGATATAACGCATGGAGCATCCTTTGCGTACTGGTATTGAGTTGTAATGGCCGTCGATGCCACCGACGGCGGCACGACGGCTCAGGGATACGGCCTGGTCCAAGCGCCGCCCCCGCTACGGATGACTTATCAAAGCGCCCGGATTTTCTTTAAGAGGTCTGCGGCGCCGCGGTCAGCTGCGAACTTATCCTGGGAAGCGGTCGCACGCTCGCGAAATGTGCTGGTGTCCACTTCCGTGATGTCCATTCCTTTCGCGCGCAGAAAATCAAACGCCTGTTTTTCGCGGACCGGCGCGAGCGAACGATTGACGTCGCTGGCGAGACGCCCAGCCTCCATCACAACGGCCTTTTCTTTATCAGTGAATTTATTCCATTCGCTCATTGAACATGCAAGTACGACAGGGCCCAGGAAATGGCGAGTCAATGCAATATGCTTGGCCACCTCATAGAATTTTTGCGTGACGACAATCGCCGAACCATGCTCGAAGCCATCAAGGACCCCTGTCTGCATCGATGTATAAACTTCGCCAAACGACATTGGCGTGGCGTTTGCCCCCATGGCGTTTAGCGCATCGATGTAAACCGGGCTTTGGATCGTACGAATCTTCAAGCCCTTGATGTCTGCAGGTGTTTTGACTGACTTATTGGCGGTGACTACGTTGCGCGCTCCCCAATTCGTCATCCAGGCGATGGGTTTGAATCCGACCTTCTCCAGATCGGCGGCCAGTGATTTGCCGACTTCGCCATCAAGTGCGGCGCTCATGTGATCGTAATCGCGCCACAAGAATGGCAAGTCGATTACCCCCAGACGCTTGGAGAAATTATTGAGGATGGCGGTGCCCGTAATCGCGCAAGAGGCGCCCGCCCCCAGCTGCATCGCTTCGTACACGGCACGCTCTTCGCCAAGAGCATTGTTTGGATACAAGCGTACAGACAGCGTATCAGAGTGCTCTTGTACGTAATTACTAAACACCCATGCAGCCATGTGCAGTTCGGAGGACATCACGCCCTGGGCAGAGTGCGATACCTTTATTTCGCGTTTCGTTTGCGCCTGCACGGTAAAGGCGGTTGAGAGAGCGGCTGCCGACACCAGCGCAGCGACAAGATTTTTTTTGTTGAAGCTAATAGCCATGGCGTATGTCCCCTATATTTTGATGTATCGTTTTAGTAAATCGATTTATCGATAACGTACCATGGATCTTTTAGCGGAACAATAATGGTCTTATTAGGCAATACCCTAGGTCACATTGTTCGGTTTTCCGGACCGTGATACATTGAAAATAACGATCTAGTAAATCGGTACACTAAACGAAGCACGATTTTCTACGACGACCTCTGACCAGGGATTTATTTGATGACGACGATTCAAGATGTCGCACGATTAGCTAGTGTTTCCGTGAGCTCGGTTTCCAACGTATTGAACGGCCGAACCGATAGAATGGGTAAAGAGACCTTCACCCGCATCGAAGACGCTATCCATAAGCTCGGGTATCGGCCCAGCCACGCAGCGCGCCAACTTAAAACCGGCCGCATTCCCATCCTGGGTTTGCTCGTGCCCACCACAGCCAACCCCTCTTTTGGCCAGCTCGCGGTGGCAATGGAAAATTTCGCCCAGGAACGTTACGGCTACCGGGTGCTTCTGTGCAACACCTATCGAGACAAGCAACTCGAATCCCGCATGCTGGATGACTTGATCGATTTCGGCGTCGGCGCGGTCGTCGTCGTATCTTCATTAAGCGACGAGCGCCACATCGAAGCAGCCATCGAGCGCGGCTTAGCAGTGGTAAGTTTCGATCTCGGTGTAGAAGCCGGTGCACCAATCCGACACGATCACGTCCTGACCGACAACCGCTTGGCGGGACGTTTGGCGGTGCAGCACCTAATTGACCATGGCCATAAACGGCTCGCCTTCCTTATGCCGCAGGGCACGACCATGAGCCGCCGACACAAAGTCGAAGGGTTTCTGGCCGCGATCGATCAAGCGGGTGCTGGTATCTCGGCCCAGATCATTGAAGGCAAAACCACATCCAAGTTCGGTGACACCGAACTCGCGTCATTGGGTTTTGAGTCGGCCGAGCAAATACTGCAAATGAAGCGCAGGCCGACCGGTATCGTCACGGTCAACGACATGACAGCGATCGGCTTGATGGCGGGCATACGACATCATGGCCTGTCGGTTCCCGGAGACGTTTCGATTGTCGGCATGGACGATATCGAGATGTCGGCCTATACCTCGCCCCCGCTCACCTCGGTCTCGATGCCGGTTACCGCGATGGCGCAGAAAATGGTCGAACGCGCCATTGAACACATTAATACGCCAGACTTAAAGCCTGAAGAAATCACTTTTGCTCCGCACTTGGTCAACCGGCATTCTGTTGCCGCACCGCCCGCTACGCGCAAACCTGTACAACCCCCTCCATCTCAACGTAGCTAATGGCCAAAATATTACTTACCCACAGTCAGCACTCGTTCACGAACTACTACGGCAACAAGGCCCTTGCGCAGCTCAAGACGTTGGGCGAAGTCATTCGAAATGAGAGCACCGAAGAACCCACCGAACAGGAATTGATCGCGGCGGCGCAGGACTGCGACATTATCGTCAGTTTTCGCGTTCCACCCATCACGGCGTCCGTTTTCGAGCAATTACCCAAGCTTGCCGCCGTTTGCCGGGTGGCGGTCGATGTGCGCAATATCGATATTGATGCGGCAAGCCGCCACGGCGTCCTCGTTACCCAGGCGTCTGCCGGGTTCGGCGCATCCGTGGCCGAGTGGGTCGTAGGCGTCATGATTGACCTTAGTCGACACATCAGCACCACCAGCGCGGCGTACTGGGCGGGATTACCGCCACCAACGCGCATGGGCCGCGAGCTGCGAGGCGCAACCCTGGGCGTAATCGGCTACGGCACTATCGGACAATACTTGTGCGGGCTGGGGCTGGCTTTCGGGATGAGCGTAAAGATATACGACCCCTATACGCAGGCACGCGAGGACGGCGTCGTCAACATAAGCTTTAACGAGCTGCTGGCAACTGCCGATTACGTCGTGTGTCTTGCACCGGCTACCGCCGAAACGGCGAACTTGATGGACGAGCAGGCGTTTAAGAAAATGAAGCGCTCGGCCTTTTTTATCAATGCGTCGCGCGGCGAACTGGTCAATGAAAACGATTTGCTACAGGCCTTGAATGATGAACTGATTGCGGGTTGCGCTTTAGACGTAGGTAGCGATGCCGACCAGAAGCCCGCTCCCAGACTAGCGGGCCATCCTCGCGTTGTAGCCAGCCCTCATATTGCAGGCCTTACGCCACAGGCCGCCGAGCATCAGGCCATGGACACCGTCGCTCAGATTAAGACAATTCTCGCAGGGCAAATCCCAACGGGAGCCCTTAACGCTCCGTGCGCGCGGCGACTTGCCAAGTTCCAAATCTGAACCGATAACGCTGACTCATTTTGTCGAGGACACCATGACTACCGGACACCCTTCCATGCCCGCTAATGCGTGCGATTGCCACATCCATGTTTACGATCTCAAGCGCTATCCAATCGCACAAACGTCGCCCGTTTCCCCGCCCTCCGCACCTTGGCAACGCCACCTGGAGCAGCGCAAGGCCCTGGGCATATCGCGCAGCATTATCGTTCAGGCCATGGGATACGGCTTTGACAACCGATGTACGCTCGAAGCCTTAGCGATGTCCGAAGGCACCGCCAAAGCTGTCATTGCCCTGCGACCTGATACATCCGAGCAAGAACTTGAACGATTGAATAACGCAGGCGTTGTCGGTGTGCGGTTCATGATGGTACCCAATAGCGGCAACATCATGACCTGGGACATGCTCGCTCCAACCGCCAACCGCATTGCAGACCTAGGCTGGAACATAAATCTACAGCTGGACGGGCGTGATTTGCCTACGTATGAATCGCAGCTCTTGGCACTGCCCTGCACCATTGTCGTTGACCATATCGGCAAATTCCTTGAGCCGGTATCACCGACTCACCCGGGCTTCCAAAGCCTATGCCGTCTGCTTGATACCGGGCGCGTCTGGGTGAAGCTTTCGGCAGCATACGAAACGTCCAAGGCCGGTGCGCCAGATTATGACGATGTCGGCGTCCTAGCCGCGGCGCTGGCTCATGCTTATCCAGAACGCTGCCTTTGGGCCAGTAACTGGCCACATCCCGGTCAAACGTTGCGGCCAAACGATGCCAACTTGCTCAAGCTACTAGAGCAGTGGACGCCTTCCACTGAAGTACGCAACAAAATCCTAAGCGCCAATCCTGCCGAGCTGTATCGTTTTTGAACGCAATATGTCGGCGGCATCCACAAAAACCCGCAGTGCTTTAAGGCACGCGGGTCATGCACTTTTCTAAGGTGCAAATTATGGCAAACGTACGTGTGGGTGACAACAAGCATTTGGCGCGGGTACGGTCCCCAATGGCCGACTCGCTGTGAGCACGATATTGCCAAGGAAGTCAACGCCGGCGCGGCTGATCAAAGCCCTATGATCTGCGTGTCATAGATCTATGGGAACTTAAGCGCCAAATAAGTTGCGTTGTATTAGTTGCAAGTGCCCAAAGAGCAAGTCCCGCGCAAGGCTGGCGTCCCGATCTGCGAGCGCCTCAACGATCGCCCGATGCTGATGTTCGTATTGCTGTCTGGTTTCTGACGTCAGTGAAATGCGCTTCAAACGCCCCCACTCCCCTTGCTCCCGCACTTTATTGGTGAGCTCCATCAGCTGCACAAAAAAGGAATTATGGGTGGCAACGGCGAACGCTTTATGCAGCTCTTCGTCCCAGTGTTCGAAGTCCTCAATGCCTTTCGCCGCTTCGGAGCGCTCCAGGCAATCAAACATATGCTTGAAATCAGCGCTGGTCGCATGCTGCACGATCAGACCTGGCATTAACGGTTCTATAAGCAAACGGGCAACCATTAGCTCGGCCGGGCTCGTTGATGCCGTAGCGATGGCTTCTTGGGTGTGGGACAGGGTGTCGGCTTTAGGCAGCACGAACGTGCCGCTTCCTACGCGTTGACAAATCAGACCCTGCTCGCGAAACTGCGCCAATACCCCTCTTACCGAGCCGCGCGATACGCCAAAACGCTCGCCAAGTTCCCTCTCGGGCGGCAGTTTCATGCCCTGCCTAAGTTTTCCGCTTTCCATTTCGGTCTTCAAATAATTGGCGAGCGTCCTGGCACCCTGCGTTCGGACCCCTAGCAGATCCAGTGTCTCCTTCACGCTTACCCTCCCTTTTGACCGCATGCTGACTAGCGCAATTATACCAATCGAATACCACACGCCCATTAAAGCCCAAAATTGGACCAATACTCCTACTTACTATGCTAAATTCACTTTTTTGCACGTGCATGATGAGGAAAATATGAAATTTGCAACGCTAAACTACCAAGGGAAAACGCAGGTTTGCGCCGTGAATCCGGATAAAAATCTATTCTGGCCCGTGTCCGAGCTGCTTTCTGGACCTGCCGATGATATGAACCAATTGGTACAAGAATACGAGCAGATCAAAGGAAAGTTAAACGTCAGCACTGCCGGCCACGACTTAGGCCAGGCCAGGATCATGGCGCCGATCGAACGCCCACGCCGTAATATCTTTTGCGTCGGCCGAAACTATCATGCGCATGCCAAAGAGCTAGCGACGTCTGTCTTCAAGGACAATGACAAGAACGCGCAAGGCTGGCCCATTGTGTTTACCAAAGTGCCTGAGTGCGTTGTAGGACATTTGGATGTTGTCGAGCTTCCAGGCGAAGTGTCGAAGCAAATCGATTACGAGGCTGAGCTTGCCATCATCATTGGCAAAGGGGGCAAAAACATTTCGCGAGAAGACGCGATGAGCCACGTTTTCGGATACACCATCGTCAATGATGTCACCGCACGCGACGTACAAATTCGACACCAGCAATGGGATTTGGGGAAATCTTTTGACACTTTCTGTCCTATGGGGCCCTGGATAGTGACTGCCGACGAGTTAGACGGCACGAACACTCGTGTGCGCTGCTGGGTCAATGGCGAGCTGCGCCAGGATGGCGCAACACCAGATCTTATCTTCGACCTGCCCACGCTAATCGAGACATGCTCGCGCGGCATCACCCTTTATCCCGGCGACATCATTGCCACTGGCACTCCTGCAGGGGTCGGAATGGGGTTGAACCCTCCGCAATACCTTAAAACCGGTGATGTCGTCCGTATCGAAATTGACGGCATTGGCATCTTGGAAAACTCGTTTAGGTAGTTCTACCTCAAGCTCGCTGGTTCCAAAAAAAGGAGACAAATCATGCGAATTAATTTTAAAAAAAGGCCAAGCACCACAATAATACTTAAGGTAATTGCCGCCACGGCGACATTAAGCCTCTCAGGCTACGCCATGGCGAAATATCCGGATCGTCCCATTACGATGATCGTGCCATTCCCACCCGGCGGGGTAGCCGACACGGTTGCGCGTCCACTGGCCGATGCCTTGTCCAAAGACCTGGGTCAAAGCGTCATCATCGAGAATAAAGCCGGCGCGGGCGGCGCGGTCGGCATAGGCGCTGCGGCCCAAGCCAAGCCAGATGGCTACACCATATTGTTAAGCCTGTCGTCCATTTCCATCCTGCCCGAGGCCGACAAAATTCTCGAGCGCAAGCCTGCCTATCAGTTGAATCAGTTCAAACCGATCGCTCGCATTACGGCCGATCCGACGGTGCTCGTTGTACAAGCCAGCGCCCCTTGGAAAACAGCTCAAGAATTTATTGAAGCTGCCCGTAAAGATCCTAAAGGCATCACATACGGCAGCTCCGGCATATATGGCACGATGCATGTACCAATGGAGATGCTTTCACAGGCCGCCGACGTAAAGCTGACACATATACCCTTCACCGGAGCAGGCCCTGCTGTCGCATCGTTACTGGGTGGCCATGTGCAGGCCTTGGCGACAGGGCCTGCCAGCGCAATTCAACAAATTAAGGCCGGCAAATTGCGCGCCTTGGCGCACTGGGGCGACAGGCCTCTTGCATCATTGCCGGACGTACCCAGCCTTAGCTCTTTGGGCTACAACGCTCAGTTCATCCAATGGTCAGGGGTCTTCGTTCCAGCAGCGGTACCGCAAGAAGTCATCGAAACCCTAAATAGCAGTTTGAAGAAGATTGCGGCCAACCCTGCGTTCGGACAAACCATGCTCGGTATAGGAAGCCCGCTAGACTACCAGGACGCAACCAAGTTTGATGCTTACTGGAAATCGGACTCCAAAACGATTGCCCAAGCCGTTAATAAGATGGGCAAGATCGAGTAACCTAGCTGGCCGACTGCGTGAAAATCACCTGGGACTGCGCTTAACGAGGCTCAGTCCCAGTTTTTTTGCGATGCATGCGCGCGCAGTGTTCCCCTTCAAACCTCAACGGCGCGCCACAAGCATGGCTTGCCCGCCGTCTTGTCCAACGTCGTCAAATATGCCTCGTGCTCTTGTAGTTCGGCTTCATTGGCCAGCAGCACGGTCAACACCGAAGCGTCGAAGCGTTCGACTCGTAGACCGTTGGCGTCCGTCCCGCTGTCTTCCTCAAAATCCATCAGCAAGGCATCCTGCCCGCGTGTCATGGCCAGCCATACGTCGGCCAGAAGTTCGGAATCGAGCAGAGCGCCGTGCAGTGTGCGGTGAGCATTCGAAATACCGTAGCGCTCGCATAGGGCATCGAGCGAATTGCGCTTGCCCGGATGCAATTCACGAGCATACAGCAAGGAATCGGTGACCTTGGCGCATAGCTGGTCGAACGATGGTAGCCCGACACGGCTTAATTCGGCTGTCAGGAACTTAGTGTCGAACGCCGCGTTGTGAATAATGACTTCGGCATCTTTCACATATTCGACCAACTGCGCTGCAACGTCTTCGAAGCGGGGGTGCGAAGACAAAAAGTCGGTGGTCAATCCGTGTATGGCCAACGCCTCCGGATCACTGTCGCGGTCAGGGTTTAAGTACAAATGCAGATGCCGTCCGGTCAGGCTGCGGTTCACCATTTCTACACACGCAAGCTCGACCACCCGGTGCCCCTTGGCGGGGTCCAGCCCTGTGGTTTCCGTATCGAGCATAATCTGACGCATAACTATTCTGTTCCTTAACTGCTAATGACTGCTAATGACAATTTCGTACCCGGCTGCCTTTAACGATCCATCGCCAGAGGCAGTTCGCGGGTTTCCTGGACGCCTTGTGCCTTGGTCTTGCGCGCGATCAATGTATAGGCCACAGGCACCACGAACAAAGTCAGCAAGGTACCCAAGCTTAAACCACCAACCAGCACCCAACCGATTTGCTGGCGTGATTCGGCGCCGGCACCCGTGGCGTAGGCCAAGGGCAATACCCCCAGCACCATAGCGCCAGTAGTCATAAGTATAGGCCGCAAGCGCAATACGCTAGCTTCGGTCACTGCCTCGAATAGCTCGGCCCCTTCGGCGCGCAATTGCGTAGCGAACTCGACAATAAGAATGCCATGTTTGGTGATCAGCCCGACCAGGGTAATAAGCCCGATTTGACTATAAATGGACAAGGTTCCCCCTGAGAGCCACAGGGCCAGCAAGGCGCCCGTCATGGACAACGGTACCGAGAACATGATGATAAGGGGATTGCGCCAGCTTTCGAACTGCGCCGCAAGCACAAGGTAGATAAACACCAGCGCCATCAGGAAGACCATATAGATACTACCTGAAGAATCGCGAAATTCTCGGGATTGCCCGTCAAGGTCGGTTTGCACGGTATGCGGGAGAACTTCGCGCGCAACCTGGTTCATATGACTGAGCACTTCTCCGAGCGCATAGCCGGATGCAATCGATGCCTGCACCTTGACCGCTCGCAGGCGGTTAAAGTGATTCAGCGATTGCGGCGAGACGCTTTCGGAAACGGTCAGGAAGTTGGACATCTGAACCATGCTGCCTTGCCGGGTGCGCACATAGATATCGGAAATATCGGTGGGATCGGCGCGGTCGGACTTCTTGACCTGCACGATGACATCGTACTGTTCGCCACTATCCTGAAAGCGGGTTACTTGGCGCCCGCCCAACATGGATTCCAGTGTGCGCCCAACGTCACCGACATCTACGCCAACATCGGCGAGCTTATCCCGACTGATCACGACCTTAAGTTCCGGCGTGTTC
Organism: uncultured beta proteobacterium; assembly: GCA_963706785.1. GTDB lineage: Bacteria > Pseudomonadota > Gammaproteobacteria > Burkholderiales > Burkholderiaceae_B > Pollutimonas. Next base: position 383,279 of record CAVPNJ010000002.1, on the reverse strand, counting down.
AGCCGCAAGTCAGTGTCGATATTTTGTAATCCGGGGTAATCGCGCAGCTTGGTAACAAACTCGTCCACCAACTTGGCCATTTCCGGGTAGCTGGCCTGACTCATAACGACAAAATCCACCGGTTTGGACGTGGCCCGCTCCCCCAGCGAAGGCGGGTTAGTGGGGAAGGCACGAACGCCTGGCAGCGCCGCAAACGTTGGCTGTAACGCGCGGGCTATGCTCTGCTGTGATTGATCGCGGTCGCCCCATGGCTTGAGCCGCAAGATGGCGATGCCATCGGTAACGGTGGGAAATCCAATAATGGTCTGGTTCCCACTGGATTCCGGAATCGCCGCATAAACCCCTTCAATCTGTTGCACGCTTTGAAGGGTGTAATCCAGCGTGGACCCTTCCGGAGCGCTAACCATGCCGTAGATCACGCCGCGGTCTTCGATGGGTGCGAGTTCGCTTTTTACCGTCTTGAAAAGCACCACACTGCCTGCAGCGACAACCAGCCCCAGCAACAGAACGATGACGCGGTGACGCAGCGCGCGCGCGAGCCCATTACGATATCGGTTAGTAAGCGCCACCAGGAAATCTTCGACCAGGGTATAGAACCGCCCGTGGCCAGCTTCGTGCTTTAGCAGCCCGGCGCACATCATGGGCGTAAGGGTAAGCGCCACAAAACCCGACACGAGGACGGCGCCGGCAAGCGTCAAGGCAAATTCAATAAATAGGCGTCCTGTACGTCCCGTCGCAAAAGCCAATGGTGCATACACCGCGACCAGGGTGAGTGTCATAGCGACAACCGCAAAGCCGATTTCCTTGGACCCGAGCAAAGCCGCTTCAAGGCGCGTCTTGCCTTCTTCGATGTGCCGGTAAATGTTCTCGAGCACTACGATAGCGTCGTCAACCACCAGACCGATAGCCAACACCATGGCAAGAAGCGTCAGTGTGTTGATAGAGAAGCCAAACAGATACATGATCCCGCAGGCGCCAATCAGCGACACAGGAATGGTGACAATCGGGATCAGGCTCGCGCGCCAGTTACGCAAGAAAAAGAAGATCACCAGCACGACAAGCAGGATGGCCTCACCCACCGTATGATAAACAGACTTGATGGACTCCTGGATAAATACCGAGCTATCGTAGGCGATGGTCAGTTGCATGCCCGCCGGTAAATTTTCGTTGATAAGCGCGACCTCTTTGTGCGCTTCACGCGACAAATCCAGCGGATTGGCGGTTGACTGTTTGGTAATGCCAATTGTCAGGCTAGGCTGGGCATTGAATCGCGCCAGTACCCGGTCGTCGGCCGGCCCGATCTGGACATCGGCCACATCGCTTAAACGCACTGGATAACCGTTGACGTTGGCGACGATGACCCGATTGAACTGTTCCGTGGTTTGTAGATCGGTGGAAGACACCACGGAAAACTCACGGGCCCGAGATTCAATTCGCCCGGCGGGTATCAATACGTTTTGCTGACGCAACGCCGATTCGACATCTTGCACAATCAGACCATAGGCAGCCATCTTGGCGCGGTCGATGTAAATTCGCATGGATGGCAGGCGCTCGCCGAATACGCGCACCTCGGCGGCGCCAGGCAATACGGACAACCGCGTCTTGACGTATCGTTTGATGTAGTCGGACGCCTGTAGCTGGGAATAATCACCCACCCCTACGCCTATGTAAATGATCGGCGTGGAATCGGCTTCAACTTTGCTGATAATGGGTTCGTCAATTTCGTCTGGCAAAAACCTGCGCGCTCGGGAGACCTTGTCGCGCACTTCTGCCGCCGCCGCATCCGGATCGCGCGAAAGGTTGAATTTGACATTGATGAGGCTGCGTTCTGAACGGCTTCGGGAGGTCATGACATCGACCCCTTCGATGCCGGCCAATTGATCCTCGAGCGGCTTGGTTACCTGGGACTCGACCACTTCCGGTGACGCGCCCTTGTAGACCGTGACGACCGACACTACCGGCTCGTCGATCGCGGGATATTCGCGCACCGACAGCCGCTCGTACGAGATCAAGCCGACCAGCACAATAATCAGTGACAAGACGGTCGCAAAGACCGGTCGCTTGATGCAGACTTCAGAAAGTATCATGGGAGCACCCGAAATCAGGAGGCTGCGGTTTTTTCAGCGGATGGCAGGATCTCGACGGCAACGCCATCAGACACTTTCTGCAGCCCGGACACGATGATGTTGTCCCCTTCTTGCACGCCACTGGTAATTTCTACCTTGCCTTCGCGACGTTGACCGACTCCGACAGCGAGACGTTTGACGCGACCTTGTTCGACACGGAAAACATACTGCGACTCGCCCGAGGGTACAAGGGCTGTCTCAGGCACGACCAGCGCCTGATCGTCGGCAAACTGCAGCTGCACCCGCGCAAACATACCCGGGCGCAAGGCTCCGTCGGTATTGGGCACGTTGGCTCGCAACAATAAAGAGCGTCCGCCCACGTCGACCAGCGGACTTATCGCGCCTACCACGCCCTCTCGGGTTTGACCCGGCAGCGCATCGAAACGCAAGGCAAGCTTGATGCCCTCGCGGACCTGTCCAAGGAAATGTTCGGGAATCCGAAAATCCACTTTAAGCGGATCGATGGATTCAATGGTGACCAGATCGATACCTGGGCTTACGTAATCACCGACCGACACATTGCGCAGACCTATAAGACCGTCAAACGGGGCGCGTATTGCTGTTTTATCAAGATGGGCTTTTGCTAGGGCGGCCGCCGCCTGCTGAACTTGCAACTGACTGGCCGCTTCGTCGCGAGCCTGCTTGCTGATAAAACCCTGTTTGCTAAGTTCGGTCGCACGCCGGTGCTGGCTATTAGCCAGGCTTAGATTGGCCTGCGCCTGTTGCAATTGCGCCTTGACGACACTGTCGTCCAGTTGTACGAGAACTTGCCCCTTGCTGACTTTACCGCCTTCGTTGAAGTTTATTGCGGCGATGCGCCCCGTAACCTCGGGGCGCAACATCACCGAGTTTTCGGATCGCAAGCTGCCCACGGCCGACACGCCGCGCGTCCATGGTATGCGTACCACCGGCGCCACTTGAACAGCGATTTTTTTGCCGCTCTGGGCTGGTGCTGCCGCGGGTGCGGCCGAAACTTTCGCCGATGGAACGTTTTGCCCGGCGAGCCAATTAGCTCCGACGGCGCCAAGTACTACGCCGGTCGCTAAAACCAGCACGAAACCAATTGTGGAGTTTTTCATCAAGACTAGATAGATTCGGACACAATTTGTGACTGTAGCATTGGAATGTTTATCGGTGCATGCTTTTGTTTGTCATCGCGGCACGCGCGTGCTCAACGCCCATATTGGCAAGTTCGTCAGCACGTTCGTTACCCGGATCTCCGGCATGCCCACGAACCCAGCGCCATGTCAAAACGTGCTCCGCCACCAGGAGGTCGAGCTCCTGCCATAAATCGGCATTTTTTACCGGTTTTTTGTCGGCCGTGCGCCAGCCGCGCCGCTTCCAGTTGGCCAGCCATTCGCTCATGCCTTTCTGAACATACTGGGAATCGGTATGCACGACCACGTCACAAGGACGTTTGAGAGCTTTAAGAGCCTCGATGACGGCCTTGAGTTCCATGCGGTTATTGGTCGTGTCCGGTTCACCGCCATACAAGGCTTTTTCATGGCGTCCCTGGCGCAACAAAGCTCCCCATCCGCCCATGCCGGGGTTACCTTTGCAAGCACCGTCGGTCCAAATTTCAACTTGACTGCTATTCATTGTAATGTGCTGCACACGCAGAGGCTAGAAAAGAAAAAGAAAAAACCGCCGACGACAAGGTTTCCGCCGCATATGCGTGCCCTCTTAGGTCTTCAGACCGGAATGGCGCCCCGTTACCACTGCCTGGCTGCGCACCCTTTTACTGGCCGTTTTCCATGCCGGTCCGACCAAACGCAGCGCCGTCACATGCTTGACCGCAGAGACCACATAAACGGCGCCGCATACTGGCCACCAACGGTCGCCTGCCGCCTCCATAAAGGCCCACCTATCGAGCCATACCTTATTAAGACAGGGAGGCGCATAGCACCCGAATCGTCCTCGATCCAGCTCTAGCGACAATAGCTTGAACCAGTCTTTGAGGCGAGCGAGCGACACTTGCATGTGGGCCGGCACGGGCATCAGGGGATCGAGCCCCGGGATGCGTTCGCGTCCGCCCCAAAGACTCCATGGATTGAAGCCGGATATCACTACGCGCCCCTCCGGCATCAGCACACGTTCTACTTCGCGCAAAATCTGGTGCGGGGCATTAGAACATTCAAGAACGTGGGGCAACACCAGAAGATCGATGCTTTGTGTATCGAACGGCAAATTTTCCGGATCGTTGATAACCACAGCGGATTGCCCGACGGCGTTCTCGAGCGCGCTGCAGCTGCGCCCCTTGAATGGTATGCGATTTGCTTGCAATAAATCCCAATGCGGCAGCCCAATTTGTATGGCATGATAACCGAAGACATTGGTAACCATGCCATCTATTTGTGTCTGTTCCCACGCTTGAACATACTGGCCCGGCGCAGTCGCCAGCCATTGGGCAAGCTCTACAATCAGTGGTTGTTCCGCCTGCACATCAACTCCCTTGGCTTTATGGTAAACATTGAACTTATTCCAATTCCTGCACTTTCCGATAACTATATATGGATGATGCACAAGAACGGCCATGCCATTGTCGTCGATCCTGGGCAGTCAGCGCCGGTAGAAGCAGCGCTGGATCGCCATAACCTGCTGCTGGATGCCATTTTACTGACCCACCATCACGCCGACCATGTTGCAGGTGTGCCGGCATTACAACAGCGAACAGGGGCCTCCGTCTACGGCCCCGCCACCGAGAAGCTCCCAGCTTGCGACCACCGTCTTGCCCAGGGCGATACGGTACAATTGCCCAGTCTGGACTTGACCCTTACAGTGCTCGACATCCCCGGCCATACTGCGGGTCATATTGCCTATTATGGTCCAAGCCGCTCGGGTAAACCCTTGCTTTTTTGCGGCGACACCTTGTTTGCAGCGGGTTGCGGTCGTTTATTTGAAGGCACGCCTGCCCAAATGGTCAATTCTCTAGGTAAACTAGGCGCTTTACCGCTCGATACACTCGTGTGTTGTGGGCACGAGTACACTCTAGCGAATTTGCGTTGGGCGCTTGAAGTAGAGCCCGACAACCTTGCTTTGCAGCAACGGTGGGAAACGGTTTCGCAACTTCGTTCAGAAGGCGCGCCTTCTTTGCCATCCACCATAGGTGCCGAGCACAAGACAAACCCGTTTTTTCGAACTTCGGAAGCTGCCGTCTTGAATGCTGCCTCCCGCTATGCGGGTAAGCCGCTGGATTCAGCTGTGGCCGTTTTTGCCAGCTTGCGCGAATGGAAGAATAACTTTAAATGAATTCCCGATGAACTGCCTACGACTATTCATTCTGCTGATCGTAGCAGTATTAGCGGGCTGTGCCACCAACACACAGCAAAATCCTTACGCCCCCGCAAAGAAGACCTATAGCGCTGCCGAAACGTCGCGAACTATCGACCTTACACATCCCCCGCGTGATATGTGGGATCGTATCAGGCGCGGATTTTCCATACCGAACCTGGATAGCGAACTAACCGCGCGCTGGACTGACTACTACGCGTCGCATCCCGAGTCCGTCCTGCTGATGAGCAACCGCGCTGGAAAATACCTGTATTACATCGTCGACGAACTCGACCGCCGCGGGCTGCCGACGGAACTCGCCCTGCTTCCCTTCGTAGAAAGCGCCTATAACCCTACGGCTTATTCCCGCGCCAAGGCCTCGGGACTGTGGCAATTTATCCCGAGTACCGGTCTACATTACAACCTTCAACAAGACGTATGGCGCGATCAGCGCCGAGACCCGGTCGCGTCTACGCATGCCGCACTCGACTACCTGGCCTATCTGTACGATTTCCAGGGTGACTGGTACCTGGCCTTGGCGTCGTACAACTGGGGCGAAGGGTCGGTCAAGCGGGCAATGGAGAAAAATGCCGGCGCTGGCATTCCTGCCGACTACGCGTCGATCAAAATGCCGGAAGAAACACGTAACTACGTGCCTAAGCTGCAGGCGATAAAAAACATTATCGCTAACCCTAAAAAGTATGGCATTACTCTGCCGGAAGTCAGTAATACCCCATATTTCACCAAGATCGAAAAGACCGATGACATCGATATCGAGGTCGCGGCAAGGCTTGCCGAAATGCCACTGGACGAATTCAAATCGCTTAACGCGTCGTTCAACCGCCCTATTATCCTTGCCGAGCATCAGCCCGCATTACTGCTGCCTTTGAATCGCGTCGACATATTCAATGCCAATCTGGAAGCCTACAAAGGCCGGCTAAGCGCGTGGCAAACTTACAAAAGCAAGCCTGGCGAGTCATACGTGTCCATTGCCAAGCAATACGGCATCAGCGTCGCCCAGCTTCGCGCCATTAATGGCCTGGGAAGCAAAGCGACCAAAGCAGTGGCGCAAACACTGCTAGTGCCAGCCGAAGGCATGCAAGGCGGCATTCAGCTGGCTTCGCTTCAAGATTCCGACAGCCAGACCGACGACACGCCCCGCTCGACCTCCTCGCGTCGCAATAAAGATGTTGTCGTCATGCGCCGCAAGGCCAATGTGCGAACTCATACCGTCAAGGGCGGCGACACGCTGTTCTCGTTGGCGAAGCAGTACAACACCTCAGTTAACGAATTGCGCAAGCTGAACAATCTGAAGGACAGCAAGCTAAGCAAGGGTGACCGGCTGCGTGTTCCCGGAACGACCATACGCGGCTAACTTCATATATAAACAAAAGGATTTTTCACATGGGTTTCCTAAACGGTAAACGCATCTTGATCACAGGCGTCATATCGAATCGGTCTATTGCATACGGCATTGCCCATGCCTGTAAGCAGCAAGGGGCGGAACTTGCCTTTACCTACGTCGGCGACCGCTTCAAAGATCGTGTCACCGAATTCGCGGCCGAACTAGGCAGCGATATTGTCATTCCGTGCGACGTCGCAGACGACGAGCAAATCGAGAACACCTTCACCCAGCTCCAAACACGCTGGGACGGCCTTGACGGTCTGGTTCATTCCATCGGGTTTGCGCCACGCGAAACTCTGAACGGAGACCTACTTGAAGGTATTTCACGCGAAGCCTTTCGTATCGCGCACGACATTTCGGTCTACAGCTTTCCTGCACTCGCCAAGGCAGCACTGCCAATGTTGAAAGGCCGCAAAAGCTCGGTGCTGACGCTCACCTATCTGGGCGCAGAAAAAGTAGTACCGCACTACAACACCATGGGCCTGGCCAAAGCGTCACTAGAAGCCAGCGTACGTTATCTAGCGTCGGCTCTCGGTCCACAGGGCATACGCGCCAACGCCATTTCTGCTGGGCCGATTAAAACCCTGGCGGCCAGCGGTATCAAAGACTTCTCATCGATTTTTAAATATGTTGAAGCCCATGCACCGTTACGCCGCAATGTCACCATTGAAGACGTCGGCAACGTGGCTGCATTTATGTTGTCCGATCTGGCTGCCGGCATTACCGGTGAAATTACGCACGTTGACGGCGGGTTTTCCACTGTTATCCCAGGCATGGAATAAGCAGCTTAGCAAGCTAAGGTTCGCATGTGTTGCAACGCAGCGAGCCCTTGGTTTATTGCGATATTCCAGGCTGACTGGATGCCGAGCCGGGAAACACTACCATAGTGGCCCCCGGCTCCCATGGCGGATATTTTTCCATAATTCGATGGAATAAATCCAAACCACACCATTGCAACAACCACCTCTGTAAATGCGGCCAAGGCTGACGTTCAAACCAACCCAGATCTGTATGGGCAAACTGACGGACGAACGGTGCAATTGCCGCATCAGCCAGCCCCAAGTCTGCGCCAAACAAAAAACGATGCGTAGATAGACGGTGCTCCAAGCGCTCTAGCCAACGCCCCGCCTCGGCGCGATGCTGCTCCGGATCCGCGCCGTCATAGCGCTGAGGATACTTATAGCGATCAAGGTGAAACTTGAAGTCGCCATCACACTGGCCAATTAAGTTCAACATGCCCGCTAAATCGCCTTGGTCGGGACTCAGCCACGCCAGCGGATCATTCTGTTCCAGCGCCCACAACATGATATCGAGGCTTTCGTCGATCACCCGGCCCGCCATATCGACCAGCACAGGAACCGAAGCCTTCGGCGATGCATCAATCAGGGCCTGGGGTTTGTTACGCAATACGACCTCGCGAAGCTCGCACACCTGGCCGCTGACGGCAATCGCCGATCGGGCGCGCATGGCATATGGGCAACGGCGAAAGGAATATAGTACGGGATACGTTTGAGCCATCATCACAACCACCTGGCAGCCGGCGCCGCACGCCGAACTACACGCTTCTAGCGGCGCCTTTGATTTTCAGTTGTTGTTGTCGAAGCGATTCGGCTTCGGCTTCAGCCTTTTCCTTAGCCGCTTTCTTCAATTCCACGCGCACACCAATGTGTCGTTCGGCGCGCTGCTTAGCCAATTCCACCTGTTTCTGCCGCTCGGCGAAACGGGCCTTTTGGTCTTCGCTGTGCGTGTCGTGGCAATGGGGGCAACTGACGCCTTCGATGAAATGATTGGATAATTTGTCATCAACGCTTAATGGCAAACGGCAGGCGCGGCAGAATTCGTAATGCCCAGGTTCCAACCCGTGCTTCACCGATACCCGCTCGTCGAAGACAAAGCACTCGCCATCCCAGCGACTGTCTTCCTGCGCTACAGTTTCCAGATACTTCAGGATGCCGCCTTCCAGATGATAGACCTCGTCGAAGCCTAGTGTACGCATGTAAGCGGTTGACTTCTCGCAGCGTATTCCGCCGGTGCAAAACATCGCCAAACGCGGCTTGTTATGCAGAAGCCCACCTTCGGCGGACTGTTCTTTCACCCACTGTGGAAATTCGGTGAAGCTTGTGGTGCGCGGGTTGACGGCACGGTTGAAAGTCCCGATCGAGACTTCGTAATCGTTTCTGGTGTCGACCACTACAACGTCGGGATCGTCGATCAGTGCGTTCCAGTCTTCGGGCTTGACGTAAGTGCCCGCCATCGTTTCAGCCTGCACGTTGGGCACGCCCATGGTAACGATTTCCCGCTTGAGTTTTACTTTCATGCGGTAGAACGGCATTTTCTCTGACCAGGATTCCTTGTGGACAAGGTTGGCCAATCGCGGGTCGCTGCGCAAGTACGTCAGCACGGCTTCGATGCCGCGAGAGGGTCCGGCGATAGTGCCGTTGATACCCTCTTCGGCTAAAAGCAGCGTTCCTTTCACCTGATTGACTTCGCAACACGCCAGTAAAGGTGCCTGCAAGTCAGGAAAGTCAGGCAGGTGAACAAACTTATACAACGCTGCAACCAAGAAATTCGCCATAATCGTCAAAGAACATTCTAGAAATCGGAATGTCGCATTTTAACGCTTATCAGACTAACCCTGTCAGCTTGGGGATTTGACGTGCTTCTTGCCGTAGCGTTCGTTGCCGACCCCGCTCATGCTGATAATGTTTTTGGCAGACGCCAGTCTTGCGCGCTCTTCGTTGATGAGCTGTTGAGTATCCGACTGCAAAGGTCGGAACGGTGTTGGCGTACGTGGTTTAACTAGCATACTAGCCTCACAATCAAAACTATCGTAGAAAACGATTTCGAACTGGGTCATCCCTGATTAAAGAAAGGGTTTAAAACCCAGGCTGACCCTCAAGATACCCTGTTTTGATGAAAGTTTCGCGAAAGTAGGGGTATATGCTAATTAGGGGCTCCAATTCATCAGCTCTAATAAAGGCAAGAATCGTGCCCCGCCCTAAAACCTTAACCGTCCAAGCGATTTTGCAAACGCGCATGTAAGGCAGACAATTCCGACGGAAGCCGCTGTTTGAGCTTTTCGAAGAGCTCGGCGTGCAAAGCAAGTTCTGTACGCCATGCAGCTTGATCGATCCCGGTGATGCTGCGGTACTTTTCGGCGTCGAAGTCAAGGCCGTCCCATGTAAGGTCCTCGTAGCGCGGCGTAACTCCGAATAGGTTGTCTTCGCCTTGTGCTTCGCCCTCGATGCGCTCGACCATCCATTTAAGCACCCGCATATTTTCACCGAATCCGGGCCAGATAAACTGCCCCTCGGCGTCGGTCTGGAACCAGTTGACGCAGTAGACAGAGGGTAACCTTGCTCCTGCAGCCTGCAGCTTGCTGCCCAGATCCAGCCAATGAGCGAAATAAGAGCTCATGTTGTAGCCGCAGAATGGCAACATGGCGAACGGATCGCGACGCACGACACCCTGTTCTCCGGCGGCCGCTGCAGTGGTTTCCGATCCCATAGTTGCGGCCATATATACGCCGTCAAGCCAGCTACGAGCTTCCGTTACCAACGGAACGGTGCTGGAACGTCGACCGCCAAAAATGAAAGCATCGATTGCTACACCCTCTGGATTGTCCCATTCGGGATCGATGACAGGATTTTGTACAGCAGCCACAGTAAATCGCGCATTGGGATGCGCCGCTTTGCGACCACAGCCAGGCGTCCAGTCCTTGCCTTGCCAATCAATACAATGTTCAGGTTCCTGACTCATTCCTTCCCACCAGACGTCGCCCTCGTCTGTGAGCGCGACGTTGGTGAATATTACGTTCTCGCGCAATGAAGCCATGCAGTTGAAGTTGGTCTTTTCGTTGGTGCCGGGCGCTACGCCGAAGTAACCGGCTTCCGGGTTGATGGCATACAGGCGACCATCTGCGCCGGGCTTGATCCAGGCGATGTCGTCACCAATGGTTGTAATCTTCCAGCCCGGAAGGGATGCCGGGGGAATCATCATGGAAAAATTGGTTTTTCCGCAAGCCGAAGGAAACGCCGCCGCGAAGTGCAGCTTTTTGCCTTGCGGCGTGGTGACGCCAAGAATCAACATATGTTCCGCCAACCAATCTTGATCGAAGCCCATGGTAGAGGCGATACGTAGGGCAAAACACTTCTTGCCCAGCAACGCGTTGCCCCCATAGCCCGAACCGAATGACCATATTTCGCGCGATTCCGGATAATGCACAATGTACTTGCTGTCGTTGCATGGCCAGGCGACATCAGCCTCGCCCGCCGCGAGCGGCTTACCTACGGAATGCACACAGGGAACAAATTCGCCATCCCGTCCTAATACGTCGTACACCTTTCGACCCATGCGCGTCATGAGCCGCATATTGACCACAACATAGGGTGAATCGGAGAGCTCTACACCGATATGAGCAATCGGTGAGCCAAGCGGTCCCATCGAAAAAGGTATCACGTACAAAGTACGACCGCGCATACAGCCCGCGAATAGGCCGTTTAGCGTCTCGCGCATGACAGCAGGATCCGTCCAGTTATTCGTGGGGCCGGCGTCCTCTTCCTTTTCAGAACAGATAAACGTCCGGTCTTCCACCCGCGCGACGTCGCTGGGATCAGACCACGCCAAATACGAGTTTGGCCGTTTGGCAGGATTCAGTCGACGCAAAGTGCCGGATTCCACCATCAAATTACACAGCCTGTCATATTCTTCCTGCGATCCGTCGCACCACTCGATGCGATCCGGCTGGGTGAGCACTGCAATATCTTTCACCCACGCCAGTAGGCGCGAGTGCTGCACCCAGCTAGGTGCATTCAGTTCCGTTGAAAGATTGTGGCTGGGGACAGCATTCATGGAATTAATCTCCGTGTTGAGCCATATCGCACCATGAGTTGCAGGGGTGCGGGTTATGGGCAGCGGCCTGGGATCGACAAGCAAGATCCGTGCGCGATTGAGCAATATCAATGGGGCATTCTAAAGCCTAAACTCAAAAGCGTCTGCTAGTGCGTTAGGCCGGGTGCCTGCTATGTTATAAGACAAGCAGACAGCTACAATCAGGAAGTCCCTTTTCTTAATTCGCAATGGCCACCCTTTTCCGTCCTTCCGTTTCAGTGCAACGGCCGCAGAGTCTTTCCGTACAGGTGGCCAAAAGCCTAACCGAACGTATCGCGCGCGGCGAACTAAGACCCGGCGACAAACTGCCCAGCGAGTACGAGATGGTGGCGTCGTACGGCGTCAGCCGCACAGTCGTGCGCGAGGCTGTCTCAAGCCTTAAAAGTTCGGGATTGGTAACCTCCCGGCAGGGCGTCGGCGTATTTGTGCTTGAACCGCCCGCAGCAACGCCCTTTCTCATCGATGCTGAAGAACTCGGTACCGTGAAAGAAATAATTAATCTGCTTGAACTGCGCATCAGCCTGGAGTCTGAAGCTGCAGCGCTTGCGGCGCTACGTCGCACTGACGAGCACTTAGGTAATTTACGCAATGCCCTTGAACTCATGGCGCGCGATATCGACGCTAAGGACGACGCGATAGACGCGGATTTTCGCTTTCATCAAGAGATCGCCCAAGCAACCGGCAACCGTTACTTTATGGAGCTCTTTGCTTATTTAGGCATGATGGCAATTCCGCGCGCACAAATCGAAATGTTCAAAACTGGTACGCAGGCCCAAACGGCTTATCTGCAAAGTGTGCATCGCGAGCACCAAGCCATATACCAGGCAATCGCCCTTCAGGATGCCGAGGTCTCTCGAGCAGCTATGCGGCTTCACCTTAGCAACAGCCGCGCACGTTTGCAGTCGGCGAGCGAAATCGCAAAACACCAATAGACCGCCGCTACGGCCTGCTGTCGCAATCCCTCGTAAATATTTGCTTGTCTGACAACTGACAGATGTTTATGATATCTGCGAATACAACTCAGCAAGGCGGTGCAGCCGCGCCCGCCTCGTATAAATAAACTAACTAAAGGAGCTGGTCCGCTAACAGGTTATGCAGGTAGACCGTCAGCACCGAATGTCTCTTGCCACACCGGGTAGCGCCCAAAAAAGGACGACATGAAGCTTATAAAAACCGCTATCGCTGCTTGCTGCCTTACTGCCTTCGCTGTTCCGGCATTTGCTCAATCCGGCGCCGCGAACTTTCCGAACAAGCCAATTAAACTGGTTATCCCTTTTCCTGCTGGAGGCACCTCAGATGTGCTGGGCAGGCTGGTCGGCGACAAATTGGGCAAAGCCCTGGGTCAAACCGTTGTAGTTGAAAACCGTGCAGGCGCTGGCGGAAACATTGGCGCCGATTATGTCGTTCGGTCGCAGCCCGACGGCTACACCCTTGTGTTGCTAGATCTCGGCAATCTCACTATCAGCCCTAGCGTTTATCCCTCCTTACCCTTTGATCCTATCAAGGACTTGGCCCCTGTTTCGATGCTGGCCTATTCGCCACACTTGCTCGTCACCACGAACTCACTGCCCGTCAAAACTCAGGAAGAATTTGCCGCCTATGCCAAAGACAATAAAGGCAAGGTGAACTTCGCCGCGGCGGCGGGTATAGGCAGCGCGACGCACCTCGCAGGAGTGTTATTCGCGCAGAAAAGCGGAATCGAATGGAACTACATTCCGTACAAAGGCGGAGCCCAGGCTTTGACGGATCTTGTGGGCGGACAGGTCGACGCCACAATGAACGGCATGGTCGCCACTTATCCACATGTGAAAAGCGGCAAAATCAAGCTCTTGGCCGTAACCAGCAGCAAGCGACTGGCGCAGCTACCCGACGTCCCGACCGTCAGCGAAATGATCCCCGGTTTCTTAACCGGAAGCTGGCAGGGTGTTCTGGCCCCAGCCGGCACGCCAAAGCCAATAATCGAAAAGCTTCATACCGAAATAAGCAAAATAATCGAACTACCGGAAGTACAGGAAAAGCTGTCGACATTAGGTGCGGAGCCGATCAAAATGACGCCTGACGAATTCAGTAGCTGGATGAGCACTCAGGTCGACAGTTGGGCCAAAGTAGTGAAAACTGCCGGGATCAAGATCGAATAAATCAGGACTTCGCCAGGTCAAATCACCTGGCACCAGCTTGATATAGACGCTAACCTCGGCGGCCCTTCGTCATCATTCAGTGCGGTTCGCTGTCATTCGAAGGGCCACTTTCCACACGTTCTCGCGCCGACAGATGCGCAATTGGCAAATGCCAGCCATGCCTAATGGCCATGAATCGAAGAGCAAAGCACAAAGCCGCCCCCGTCAGGGCAGAGTAACCGTAAGGCAGCCCGAGAACATCTCCGATAACGACTATGGAAGCACCGGCGAGTGCCGCAACGGCGTAGAGATCTGAACGCAGGACCTGTGGGATCTCGGTGAGCAGGACATCACGCGTCATCCCCCCACCGATGCCGGTCAACATGCCCAGAAGGGCTGCCATTACCGGATTAAGCCCGAACTCGATTGCCTTTTGCGCACCGGCGACTGCGAAGAGCGACAGCCCCACGGCATCGAAGAGAAGCACTGGACTGCGCAGCTTATCAATGCCGGCGTACCAGAAAAAAATAACGAGTCCGGCCAGAACGGAAACCAGCAAGTATCGTCCTTCTGACAGGGCCGCTGGCGGCACCGCGCCGATTAGTAGGTCGCGGCTGATTCCACCGAAATTCCCCGCCACGAAAGAGAGGACGAGGATACCAAATATGTCGAGCCGGCGATGGACCGCAGCGGCTGCCCCGCTGATCGCGAAAACAAAGGTGGCCCCTAAGTCGACTGCGCCCACAAAGGTTTCAACGCTGATCATGGCAACTCCAGTGCTATCTTAATACCTGTTGCTACGCCTGCGCCGCCTAGCCAAGACAAAGGCGGCCAGCATTAGAACCGCCACAACCACGCCGATAGCGATTGCAATCCGCGCGAGCTTCACCGGGTCCAATCCAGTAGCGCCTCCGCCACGCAGCTGGGCAACTTGTTCTTTAGTCACGGTCGCGTTCGGGTTGCCGAAGTGCTGCACCACGTAGGTGCCCAAATTGGCAATTTGCGTATCGCTCAAAGTATTCCGGTAGGCAGGCATGGTCTTGCCTTCTTCGTTAGTGCCGTAGCCTCGCGTCACACCTTCTAGAATCGCCATGACCAAGTTATTCGTATTCAATCTTCCGACGGCGGAGTTGTGAAATAGCGAAGGTAACCCCCGACTGCCTTCACCCTCGGCCTGGTGGCAGCTGGCGCATTGCGCGTCATAAAGCTGGGCGCCGGTCATGAGGTTGAGATCCTTAGGTAGCGAAGTACCCCTCAGCTGAGCCAGCTCTTGATAGGGCGCGCCCCGATCGTATGCGGGCTTGTCTTCCCCATCAAGGCGCACGGCGGGCACGCTTTTCAGATAAACGGCGATGGCGTTCAGGTCGTCCTTGTTCAAGTGCTGAAGGCTGTAGTCAATGGCTTCGGCCATGGGGCCCGCCGCTTGTGATTTGCCATGCGCGCGGCCGGTGCTCATATAGGCAATAAGCTCGTCAGTCGTCCAGCTACCAATGCCGCTGATCTTATCGGATGTGATGTTGGGCGCATACCAAGGGCCGATACTGGCGCCAGCCAATTCGCTGTCGCCTTTCTCTGCCATCAAAGAGTTGCGCGGCGTATGACAGGCCGAACAGTGCGCCAAACCGCGTGTGAGGTAGGCCCCGCGATTCCAGACCTCACCCTTGTCGGGAACCGGCTGGTAGGCGTCTGTTTCAAGAAATATTGCATTCCAGACGGCCATAGAGGCTCGAATATTGAAGGGGAAAGGCAGTTCCGTTTTCGCAGGTGAAGTATCGACCGGCTCGACCTTACTCATGAAATAGGCGTACATCGCCTTGATATCTTCGTCCGTTACCAAGGCGTAAGAGGTATACGGCATGGCCGGATAAAAGTGCTTGCCATCAGGACCCTGACCTTTTCGCATGGCGCGTGTGAAATCCTCAAGCGTATAGTTGCCAATTCCGTGCGTTTTTGACGGCGTTATATTGGTCGAGATGATATTGCCCACCGGCGTGGGCATCACCAGGCCGCCCGCGAACGGCTTCCCCTGCGAGGTTGTGTGGCAGGCGATACAGTCCCCGGCCGTCGCCAGGTATTCACCTTTTTTTATCAGCTGGTCGTTGTCGCCGGTGGCCTGGGCAGGTTTTTCCACCGCGTTTACCTGGGCTGCCACGCTGATTGGGTTTGCCTCGGCCGACTTCGCACTATGGGCCGCATTAAGCCCCACGAGCACACATGTCGTTACCAGCGCGGTGAACCGGGCGCCGTATCTAAGGGTCAGTTTCATGTATACCCCTTGTTGGCTCAGGATTGCGCGACCACGGCGTTGGGTGCCAGCGGGTCTATTGCCGATTTAAGCGGCAAAATGTGGTGCGCCGTCCGTAAGGCAACTGCAACTGCTGTTTCAGTGGAATTGCAGGTCCCAGCAGTAGGCAATACGCCCGTGCCAACCATATAAAGGTTTTCATGGTCGTGGGCCCTGCCAAACTCGTCGGTCACTGATGTCCTCGGATCGAGGCCCATCATGAGCGTGCCGCAAATATGCTGATTATTGGCGAAGAACCCGTCTTTGGTATAGCGCAGGTTAGTGCCACCCATGAGTTCGGCGATACGCGCGAAATCATTTTTCGAAACCTCGGCGCCTTTCCTCGTATAGTCGTCAATACGATAGCTAACGCGGGGCCGCGGCAGGCCCAGCCAATCCTTCTCATCCGCCAGCGTTACACGGTTTTCCGGGACGGGCAGCACTTCGAGCACATTCTTGACATTCATTTCATGCGCAGCACGATAGCGCAACTGTTTTTCCAGTTCCGCGCCGTACACGCCTTCGGAGATCAACTGCTCGGCGGCACCGAACACACGAGAAATATTCGTGAAATCGAGTCGGTAAGGGGAATAGTCCCGACGGAACTCGCCATCGCGAAAGGCATTGATGGAGCTCGGGCTTTGCGGACCGCGCCCAAGCCAGACCGGCTCGTCTGCGTCGAAGGTCAACGATGTGCTAGGGTGATCCATCAGGTGCCTGCCGACATTGTCGGAGCCATTGGCAAGGCCATGTGGAAACTTATCGCTCGCCGAAAGCAATAGCAGCTTGGCGGTTTCTATCGCGTTGGCCGCCAAAATGAATACCTTGCCGGTCACTCGATGCGTAAGCTTGTTCGGGTCGTAATAATGCAGGGCCTGAATGCGACCGTTTTCGTCGTGTTCGAGTTTATAGACGACGGCATTTTCCACAAGTTTTACGCCCACCGCTTCGGCGGCGTCCACTGCGATGCCACCGTGATACTGCGCATCGATAGGGCAAATCGGCTGGCAACTGTTGTTACCGCAGCAGGGTGGGCGCCCGTGATAACCGCGACTATTTCGGGCGGTCGTGTTGCCGACGACTTCATAGCCTCCGACGGCCAGTCGCTCACGCAGTCGGCGCATGGCCCAAACCTCCGCAACGGGCTCCAAGGGAAAAGGCTTGCTGCGGGGTGATCCCGTGTTAGGCAAACCTGAAACGCCCATGAGCTCTTCCGCCTCCTGGTAAAAAGGATCGAGGTCGTCATAACTGAACGGCCAATCCACCCCGCGGTCGTAAAGGCTCCGGATACGCATGTCATTGGGCACCATGCGCCAGGCATGCGCCGCCCAATGCCATGTTGTACCGCCGACGACACGTATGTACTCGGCATCGTAGGGATAAGGCCCGGCCTGAACAAGATAGTCATTGCTGACAGGCTTGTACACAGGATGCGGCGCCCAGTCGGTAGGCGGGTACGGCGCCATCCAATCGCTGCGGCGCGTGGCATTCCGAAACCGGGCAACGAATTCGCCCAACGTTACGCGTGGTCCGGCCTCCAGCATCAATACCGACGCGCCCTGGAGGGCCAGCCGCCGGGCAGTTAGGGCACCACAAATTCCCGAGCCAACAACAACATATTCAGCAGACAACGATTCAGCCATTACAACCTCGCTACATTACGGTTTGAGTATGAAGTGCCGGGGGCATGCACCGACCTGAATAAATATCAGGTAGTGGGTGGCTCTGACCAACTTCCCGGCGCGCCGTATGCGTAAGTGGGCGGACGCAACTCCTTCTTGACGACCTCATTCATCAATGTATTTTCGTACGCGAGGCACCGTTCGTTGATGCCCTCTCCGACAACGCCGACATACCATGCCCGCACAATGCGCCTCGGTAGCCGGGCGAGTTCCGGATGCGCGCTATCGAGCGCGGCCTGGAGTGCCATCGGGTCTAGCTGCTGTTGATTGATGAGCGTCAGCAAAGATTTAGCCGCAGCCGCGAAACCATTGTCCTCAGCGATAAGCCCATCGTAGAAACGCTTAGCCAGTGCTTTATCAAGGGATTGACGGCCAACAAGGATGGCGGACAAAGCGAGGAAGGAGCCTTGCTCATCGTTTTCTATGGGTTGCGCCACAGCAAAGGGAATCAATGTTGCTGTGTAAGCGGTAAGAAGGCCGCCGAGAATCTGGCGACGTCGCTCGTTCACTGGATGGTTAGAGTCGGGCATAGTGCCCCCCTCGATGCCTGCTTGGGCGTCTGTTTGTTCTGCCACGAGCCTCTCCTTGTCGCTAAACTGGATGAATCATCGTCGCTCTTCCGAACTCACTGCGTTCCTGCTGCTTTTTCGGGCGTTCCAGGTTCTCCCTCCATCGTGGGTTGCGTGCCCTGCGGTTTGGGCTGGCCCGACGGCAAGGTATTAGAGGGTGTTGCTTTGTCTGTCTTGCGATTCTTGGCAATATTTTTAGCGCGATCCAGATGCTGCTGCATTACCTTCACGGACTTTTCCGCGAACGTGTTGATGTCCTGCATCTGTGTTTCTCGAGCTATCCGTTTGGAGAGCTCAATGGCGTCTTCATGTGCGCCGATTGCGACATCATAAATATAGCGCCGATCGAATTCGGCACCTCGTTCTCGTTGGAGATCGGCCAATGTATCGCGGAATTTACCCTCGAGCTCAGTCGGCAACTTGAGGTCGTGCGCGCGGGCCAAGGCTTGGAGGTCGTCGTCGATTTTTTTATGCTCTGTGAGCATTACCTGCGCATACTGCTTCACATCTTCTTCGGCGGCGCCTTGGAGCGCCAGCTGGCTGGCTTGGGTTTCCAGCATTCCCGATTGCGCCACCTGTTTCAGAAACTGGACATCCTGTTCCTTTAAGCTTGCCTGCGCGCTACCCGTATGTGGGCAGGCCATGAAAAGCACTAAAGTTAGCGATGTGAAAACCCTCATGGCAGCTCCGACGTTTCAAATGCACCGTATGCACCAGCAAAACGCGTACCTGCCATACCTTGAATTCGGGCAGCTTCTCTATGTAAGACAGTCAAATGGAAATTTATATACAGGCAAGAAAAAAGCCCTTAAATATTTAAGGGCTTTTATAGAAATCTGGCGGACAGAGGGGGATTCGAACCCCCGATACGCTATAAACGTATACACGCTTTCCAGGCGTGCGCCTTCAACCGCTCGGCCACCTGTCCTAATCTTCACGTTCTTTACGAAAGCGAAGTCCGCTATTCTAACAGAAAGACAAGGAATTGGTTTTTGCTATCCGGCCGAAGCTTATTTCGACTGGTTTTCTGCATATTATGGAATCATTTCGATAGGTAAGCATCCGCTCACAGTAACGAGCGATCGTGTCGACTTCCAGATTGACCTTGGTACCCGCCTTAAGGTGTTTTAAGGTTGTCTGCTTGACGGTGTGGGGAATCAGGTTGATGCTGATTTCGCAGCCATCGGCAGAATCGTTGACCTGATTCACGGTAAGGCTGACGCCGTTAACGTAACTGAGCCCTTGTAGGCAAGGTATCGGGCAAGACTGTCGGGCACCTTGATTCGCAGTTCCCATGATTCCCCTACCGATTCGAATCGGCTAACCTCGCCCATCCCGTCGACGTGGCCTGAAACGAGATGACCATCCAGCGAATCGCCCATACGCAAGGCGTGCTCAAGGTTGACGTCGCCAACTGCATCGAGTCCAGCGGTGCAGTCCAAGCTTTCGCGCGAGACGTCGACACTGAAACTATCGGGACCGAGCTGGACGACCGTCATGCATGCCCCTTGTATGGCGATGGAATCGCCAAGCTTGGTGGTCGGGCGCAGGAAATCTTTGACCTGCAATTTCGAGGTGTACGCCAGAATCGGCCCGCCCTCGATTGAATGGGCTGACACTTACGATCTTTCCGATTGCGGAAACGATGCCTGTAAACATTTTAACTATCTCACTTAATATGGCCGACCGCGAACAATCGCAACCTGCTTCATCCCTGCCTTGCTTGCACGGCTAGCAACAATGCCCGCCAGTGTTCGACATGGCGCGCGCGCACGCGCAAGTCGGGCGTAACGGCCCGCGTTTCAATAAACTCGAATCGCTGCGCGACGCCCAGGCTGTTCCAGGGTCGGCATGGAAACCATGCCCATTCCCTTCGCCCAATAACAGAGGCGCAATATAGAGCAATAGCTCATCCACCAGGTGGGATTGCAGCAAGGCCCCGCTAAGCCGGGATCCGGCCTCGACATGGACCTCATTGACATCGTGATCGCCCATCCAACGCATCACGAATCCTAAATCCACGCCCTGATCTGAAGGAGGCGACTCGATAACCAGTACATTGCGGCTTGCGAGGCGTGACGCCTTGGCGGAGTCGTAGGCGCTCGTAAACACCCATGTCTTTGTCCCGTCGAAAATGCGGGCGTCTTCAGCGACTTCGAATCGTGTGTCGATCACGGCCTTGATCGGTGGACGCGACGTATCGACATGCCGCACGTTTAGCTGGGGGTCGTCGGCCTTCACTGTACCGGAGCCCGTCAGAACCACGCAACTGCGAGCACGCCAGTGATGGCCATCGGCACGCGCAGCCGGGCCGGTAATCCATTGCGACTGACCGTTATTCAACGCAGTACGCCCGTCGAGCGAAGCCGCAAGCTTGAGCCATGTCCAGGGCGTCTTGCGCGTCATGCGCGCGACAAAGCCCGGGTTCATGGCCAGCGCCTCGGGTGCGCAGACCATGGTTTGCACCGATATGCCGGCCACACGCAGCTTGGCGACCCCTTGGCCACCGACCAGAGGGTTAGGGTCGCACATGGCTATCACCACACGAGCGGGCCGGGCCGCAATCAAGGCGTCCACACAGGGAGGCGTGCGTCCAAAGTGACTGCACGGCTCGAGTGTGACATAGATGGTTGAGCCCGCGACATCGACGCGGCGTTCGGCCGCTTGGCGCAAGGCCATGACTTCAGCGTGAGGGCCTCCCGCGATCTGAGTGGCGCCCGACGCCAGCAATTGGCCATCACGCACGATAAGGCACGCCACCCGCGGATTGGGCGCAGTGATGTACATGACGCTTTCAGCCAGCGTCAGCGCTTGGCGCATCCAGCCTTCGTCGTCAATAGCCGTACTGATATTCACGGCTTCAACGGTACCTGGATTTCGTCTATAGCCTTGACGAATTCACCGATGTCTTCGAAGCTTTTATATACCGAGGCGAAACGCACATAGGCCACCTGATCGAGCTTTTTAAGTTCGCTCATGACCAACTCGCCCAGGTAGCCCGTGCCGATCTCTCGCAGGCCGCTGGCCAACAAGCGTTCTTGAATCCGTGCAACGGCCGCATCGACGTCCTCAGTGCTGACCGGCCGTTTGCGCAAGGCAAGATTCAGGCTGCCACGCAACTTGTTGACGTCGAATTCGACCCGGGTGCCATTACGTTTAACGACGGCGGGCATGACAAGCTCGACTCGTTCGTAAGTAGTGAAACGGCGTTCGCAACCCGCGCAGCGGCGACGCCGACGTATGGTGTCGCCCTCTTCCGAAACCCTGGAGTCAATAACCTGTGTATCGAAGCTGCTGCAGAACGGGCATTTCATGGCTAGCAGGCCCCAAGCGAACCTGGAGCTGTCCCTGTATTAACGGTAAACCGGCAAACGTGCCGTCAATTCATTGACGCGCTTGCGGACATCGGCAATCGCGTCGTCGTTGCGGGGGTTGTCGAGCACATCGGCAATCAGGTGTCCGGTAAGTTCAGCCTCGGCTTCTTTGAAGCCGCGCGTCGTCATGGCGGGAGTGCCGAGACGAATACCGCTAGTGACAAACGGTTTTTCCGGATCGTTTGGAATCGCGTTCTTGTTGACCGTAATATGCGCCTGGCCCAGCACCGCTTCAGCTTCTTTGCCTGTAATGCCCTTGGGTCGCAAATCGACCAGCATTAAGTGGCTTTCGGTACGGCCCGAGACAATGCGCAAACCACGCTCTACCAAGGTGCGAGCCAAAACGTCGGCATTTTTGACGACTTGTGCAGCATACGTCTTGAATTCCGGCGACAGTGCTTCTTTGAACGCTACCGCCTTACCAGCGATAACATGCATGAGCGGGCCGCCTTGTATGCCCGGGAAAATTGCGGAATTCACAATTTTTTCGAACTCGGATTTCATCATGATGACGCCGCCGCGAGGGCCACGCAGAGACTTGTGCGTAGTGGACGTGACAAAGTCAGCATAAGGCATAGGATTAGGATAAACGCCGCCAGCAACCAAACCTGCGTAGTGGGCGATATCTACCATGAACAAGGCGCCATTATCGTGGGCAATTCGGCCCATGCGTTCGAAATCAATACGCAGCGAGTAGGCGGAGGCGCCACCGACAACCAGTTTCGGCTTGTGCTGCTTGGCGAGACGTTCAAGCTGGTCATAGTCGATTTCTTCGTTGGCATCCAGGCCATACGAAATGAAGTTATACAGCTTGCCCGAAGCATTGACCGGCGAACCATGCGTAAGGTGGCCGCCTTCGGCGAGGCTCATACCTAAGACCGTATCGCCCGGCTTCAGTACAGCCATATACACGCCTTGATTGGCCTGCGAACCGGAATTAGGCTGAACGTTGGCTGCCTCGGCGCCGAAGATTTCCTTCAAGCGATCAATAGCCAGCTGCTCGACCACATCGACGTATTCGCAACCGCCGTAATAACGTTTACCTGGATAGCCTTCGGCATACTTGTTGGTTAGCTGGGTACCCTGAGCCTGCATGACGGCGGGACTGGTGTAATTTTCAGAGGCAATCAGTTCGATGTGCTGTTCCTGGCGGACATTTTCTTTTTGAATGGCAGCCCATACATCGGCATCGACTTGATCAAGGGTACGTGAACGATCAAACATTAGCTATCCTGGTGTGAGATTTTGGCAACGGGTACAAACGCTCCTATTCTAACGCGAATACGCGTTTTCCATGGAGGACATACGGGGAGACCAAGAGCCGGGGCAAAGCCCCAGAGAGAAGTCCGTCAGGATGACTTCACAAGCCGAGGATTAAGGGTGTAGCTTCCGGTAATCGAGGCCTGCGCAAGAATATGGCCCTGCATGGCGTTAATCACATCGGCTGCAGTAAATTTCCCTTCGAATGGCAGCTCGGCGATATCAAGCGCATACACGGTGAATACATAGCGGTGCGGGATGGCATCATTCCACGGCGGGCATGGGCCATCGTAGCCAAAGTAATCACCATTCATGTCGTGGTCCGCAGCAAACCAGCTAGTGAAGTCGTTTACCCCCTGACGAGTGCCGTCGAGCGCTAGCGGCCCCGCTTTGCCGCGCGGAGTAATTCCATTGGAATAAGCGCCCTCTGGGATCTCCGTCGTGGTGGCCGGGATATCGATAAGCGACCAATGATAGAAATCGACTCGCGGCAGATCGGCGGGGACCTCGCGGCCTTCCTGATTAACATCGTCGGGCTGGCTTGGCACGTCGGGGTCGTGGCAGATCACCACAAACGACTGCGTGGCGTCCGGCACGTCGGTCCAGGCAAGATGCGGATTAGCGTTCCCGGCCAGCGCGACATGGTTATGCCCATCGGGCTTGCCGAAAGCGTTGCGCTCGGGGATGACCCCGTTGTCCGTAAATGACCGACTGGTAAGCTTCATAACAAACTCCTGCAAGGGATTAACGATTAGCCTGTTAAGGTGACGCGGGCGAACTTGCGTTTGCCCACCTGTATGACATATGTGCCTACGGGAAGTTGCAGCGCCTTGTCTTCAATGCGATCGCCATTGACGCGAACACCGCCCTGCTCGACGTTACGCTGCCCTTCCGAACCCGATACCACCAGACCTGCTTCACGCAAGATCTTGAGTATGCCGAGGGGGGCCGCGCCCAATTGAACCTCAGGCATTTCGTCGGGTATGGCGCCATCGCGAAAGCGCGCTTCAAAACCAGCCAACGCATCACGTGCTGCCTGCTGCGAATGAAAGCGCGCCACGATTTCCTGAGCCAATGCGACTTTAGTATCGCGCGGATTCATGCCCTCTTGTACCTGCTTTTGTAACTTCAGGATATCGTCCATAGAGCGGAACGACAGCAGCTCGAAATACTTCCACATCAGTGTGTCGGAGATCGACATGAGCTTCCCAAACATGGATTCAGGCGCTTCTGTAATACCGATGTAATTACCTTTAGACTTCGACATTTTGTCGACCCCATCGACGCCTTCCAGCAGAGGCATCGTAAGGACGCATTGAGGTTCCTGGCCATATTCCTTTTGAAGCTCGCGTCCGACGAGCAGATTGAATTTCTGATCGGTTCCGCCTAGTTCCAAGTCGGCCTTGAGGACGACCGAGTCATACCCCTGCAATAAGGGGTACAAAAATTCGTGCACTGAAATGGGGACGCCGCCTTTGAAGCGCTTGGTGAAGTCGTCTCGTTCCATCATGCGGGCAACCGTGTAGCGAGACGCCAATTGAATAAGGCCGCGGGCGCCGAGAGGGTCGCACCATTCGGAGTTATAGCGTATCTCGGTTTTGGCGGGATCGAGCACCAGGCTAGCCTGTGCATAGTACGTTTTGGCGTTATCGTGAATCTGCTCGGCAGTAAGCGGAGGACGCGTGGCGTTTCGGCCGCTAGGATCGCCGATCATCGAGGTAAAGTCGCCAATCAGGAAAATAACGGTGTGCCCCAGATCTTGCAACTGCCGCATTTTATTCAACACCACCGTGTGCCCAAGATGGATGTCAGGAGCGGTGGGATCAAGCCCCAGCTTAATACGTAGCGGCTTGCCAGTTGCATGACTACGCGCAAGTTTGCGGGCGAATTCGGACTCGACCAGCAGTTCGCTGCAGCCTCGCTTGGTGATCGCCAGATCAGCTTCGACTTGTGGGGTAATAGGGGCTTCGGTCGACGACATATATATGCGCTTATAAGAATATATACAAAAAAATGCTCGAAATTCTGGAGTTAATACGCTAGCATAACGGGCGGGCGCAGTCCCCGCCCATTTGCGATGGGGCCACCAGAGAATACGAATGGCATCATCTTATCAGAGCGCCCGACCCTGTAAACCGGGCCGCGCGATTTCTGTTCGTAGCCTTATCAGCGGTTTTTCCAGCCCAATACATTCTTAAAATACAGCAGCGCATTTCTAGGTTTCAGTTTTTATGTTCAAAAAAGGGACAGCAGGCACGCCCTCGTTTCGTGACACCCTTCGCTCACATCGTAAACCCCACCACTTCATTCGCAATGGCGTAGCACTTCTAGCGCTTGGCCTGTTTGCTGGTGCCGGCGCGCTGGCAGTCGTTCAACCGCCCCCAGTCCCAATCGTTTATCAGGCAAAACAGCAGCTTACGCTGCCCGATCCCTTTCCTTTGCCTCTGGCCGAATCCGCAGCACCGTTTATCGCCGAGACGCAGATTCGCCGCGGCGACACCCTTGCAGCCCTGTTGCAGCGCTTACGGGTCCAAGAACGCGGTTTGCAGCAATTTCTGGTCCAGAACAAAGACGCTCGTTCGATCTACAAGCTTTACCCCGGCCGCACCGTGCAAGCAGCACTGGACAACGATGGGAATCTGATCTGGCTACGTTACAACCATACCCCCGGCGTTAGTGAAAAAGGCGGCTATGTAAGTAAATGGCTGGAAGTATCTGTCGATGGCGAGGGTGGTTTTCTAGCTTCAGAACATAGCACAACTGCTGATACGCATGTACGTATCGCCGAGAGCGAAATTAAAAGTTCGCTGTTCGGCGCCACCGATGAGGCCGATATTCCCGACGCCATCACCATGCAAATGACCGAAATCCTTGGCAGCAAGATTGACTTCATGCAAGACCTGCGTCGGGGGGATCGCTTCCGAATCATATACGAAACGTATTCGCACGAAGGCCGTGAAATCGGTGTAGGCAAGATCCTGGCATTGGAATTCATTAATAAGAATAAGGCCTATGAGGCCGTCTGGTTTGCTCCTGAGAACTCCTCGGGCAGTTATTACGATTTCGACGGCAAGAGCCTGAAGGGCGCGTTTTTACGCACAGCGCTGAAATTCTCGCGGATCAGTTCCACTTTCGGTATGCGAAAACACCCAGTTCACGGCGGCTGGCGCGGACACAAAGGCGTGGATTACGCCGCCGCTTCGGGCACACCTATTCACGCGACAGCAGACGGCCAGGTGGAATTCATCGGACAGCAAAACGGCTATGGAAACACAATCATTCTGAAGCACCATGGCAAATTCAGTACGCTGTATGCCCATCAAACCCGATTCGCCAAAGGACTGAAAAAAGGCGACTCGGTTAAACAAGGCGAGCTCATCGGCTATGTGGGCGCCACGGGGTGGGCCACAGGGCCGCACCTGCACTACGAGTTTCGAGTCAACAACAAACAGATAGACCCACTTTCGGTCGACCTGCCGGTGGCACGTTCACTCGATGGGCCGCAACGCAAGATGTTTGAAAAAACGGTCGCACAATACCGCGAGCACATCGATTTGCTGGCCACCCTGCAAACCAGCGACGACATCAAAGTCGCAAGCCGTTAAACCGGCTTATTACAGATCATGCCGCAGACACTGTTTATTGGATTGATGTCGGGCACCAGCACAGACGGCGTCGATGCTGTGCTGGCTGATTTTTCGACCCCCGATCAGCCCCGCATTCTGGCGTCTTCATCTGTAGCCATGCCGGAAACTCTGAGGCAAGAGTTCCTGGCCCTGAACATCGCGGGCCCCGACGAACTGGCCCGTGCTTGCCTGGCGGGTAACGCACTGGCCGAACTGTATGCCGGCGTCACGCAAGCACTGCTGACACAAGCGAACCTTAGCCCGAAAGAAGTCTGCGCGATCGGCGCCCATGGGCAAACTGTCAGACATGATCCCGCGGCAGGTTTTACGATACAAATCAACGCGCCTGCGCTGCTCGCCGAACGCACCGGTATCGCCGTAATCGCCGATTTCCGTTCGCGTGACGTTGCTGCAGGCGGCCAAGGCGCGCCGTTGGTGCCAGCATTTCACCATGCTCTATTCTCCCATGCCGAAGCTCGTGCTGTACTGAATCTCGGTGGCATAGCAAACGTGACGCTGCTTGGCGCTGACGGCGATATTCGTGGCTTCGATACAGGCCCCGCCAATGTTCTGATGGATTTATGGGTACAGAATAAAACCGGTGACGCGTATGACGCGCTGGGTTCGTGGGCGAGCACCGGTCAAGCCAACCAGCCCTTGCTTGACCACTTGCTGCGCAGCGAACCGTGGTTTGAGCTGGCGCCGCCTAAGTCGACCGGACGAGATTTGTTCAACTGGAAGTGGCTGATAAAGCGGCTTGCATCGTTCGAAGGCCCGCCACTCGCCGACAATGACGTTCAGGCAACCTTGCAGCAACTGACCGCTGCCACGATTGCACAAGCCATCAAGCGTTACGCACCTGAAACGCGGGATGTACTCGTGTGTGGTGGAGGCGCGTTAAACAATGGCTTGATACAAGACCTTCAACGAGCTTTACCTTGCCCCTTACGGGCGACGACAGATTTTGGCGTGCCCGTTCAGTTGGTCGAGGCGCTTGCATTTGCCTGGCTGGCGTGGGCCCACGTTAATGGCTACCGCGCGGGTTTGCCGAAGGTAACAGGCGCCCGCTATGCCAGCATTCTAGGCTGCAAATACCCCGCCTGATTAGCTATCAGGGCGAGAACGAAGAACCGCAGCCGCAGGTGGAATTGGCGTTAGGGTTACGAATGACAAACTGTGATCCTTCCAGATCGTCTTTGTAGTCGATTTCGGCGCCCACCAAATACTGGAAGCTCATGGGATCGACCAGCAACTGCACGCCCTCTTTATCGATAGTCGTGTCGTCATCGTTGATGGTTTCATCGAAGGTGAAACCGTACTGGAAGCCGGAGCAACCGCCTCCTTGGACAAAAACCCGCAACTTGAGTTCGGGGTTGCCTTCTTCGGCCAGCAGATCTTTGACTTTAGAAGCTGCAGCGTCTGTAAAAATAATAGGCGTAGGCGGAGCCTGCAAATTGACTGATTCGGTAAGGGTATTCATATGGGTACTCCATGGCAGCCGTAAGGGCTGCACAATAATCAACTATAACACTCAAGTCGCTATTCAGCGGCCGATAAATTAACCGTGCGTGAAACTCGTACCCTGTTCCCTTCCAGCACATTCAGCGTAATCGTCTGTGGCTGGAATCCGTCGGGAATACTGAGCAAACCGCCGCTACGTTGGAATTGATCGAAACCGACCTCGAAACCGCTAGTCGAGGTATCGGCGTTCGCGGTAGAAAGATTGCCGGGCAACTGGGCCGCCTGAAGAACAATTTTAACTGGTTTGCCCTGGCGGCTTCCTTTAGCCACAAATTGCATAAGGCCTTTAAAGGGAACCTCTTCTGCACTATTGCGCATTAACAAGACCCGATACCTTAAGTTGGGGCCCTGCTGTTCAATATCAAGGGCCCGTATGCTGACAGCGCCTGCAGGGCCCGGAGGCAGTAACTGATCAAAGAAGGCAAGCTGGTCGCGAGCCCGTCCTAGTTCAGCCTGAGCTTGCTGCAAAGAGGCCTCTAATCCTTTACGGGTGCTCTCTTCTACTGTTAATTGACCTTCCAGCGCGTCAAGCTGGGCATTTGTCTTGGAAAGCTCGGCTCGGGTTTCATCAAGCGCGAGTGCAAGCGTCTGTTTCGCGGCATCGTCAACTCGCCCAGTCTGGCTCGAGACCCAGACCTGCACTGACCCAGCCCCAAGCACTAGGCCCGCTACCAAAGCGAGCGATACCAACGCGTATGTGTTTCGGCGTTTAGTCGGCTTTGTTAATGGATCGAGCCGAGGCGATGAGTTGCCTTCGCTTGGTTTGGTGGTGTCAGGCTTTACTGCAGCAGATGCATTCCTCTTCATCGTTAAACAGACAAGTCTTAAAGCAAACAGTTCCGCTATGCCGAGGACACGACATTACGGCAGGATGGCGATCTGCTCGAGACCTGCAGACTCCGGAAAGCCAAACATTAGATTCATGTTTTGAACGGCTTGCCCCGAGGCGCCCTTCACCAGGTTATCTTGCGTTACCAGAATAACCAGTTGACTGCCCCCATCAGGACGATGAACGGCGATTCGCAAGTGATTGGATGCGCGCACCGAACGGGTTTCGGGCAAGCTGCCCGCAGGCATGACATCGATAAACGGTTCGTTGGCGTAACGTTGTTCGAACAAAGCCTGAAAGTCGGTGTCGAGTGCGTCAGGCAAAATGCGCGACGTACAAGGTCGAGAACATACCCCGCACCATCGGCACCAGGTGTGGCACGAAAATTAGGCCAACAGGCCCACCGGCAATCGTTTCTAGCTGTTCCGAGATTTCGGGATGATGGCGATGCCCGGCCACACCATAAGCCCTGAAGTTGTCGCTTGCTTCAGAGAACAGCGAGCTAACCTCGGCCTTGCGGCCAGCGCCTGATACGCCTGATTTGCAGTCGGCAATAATATTCGACGTATCGATCAGCTTGCTGCCGCCCTCGAGCAGCGGAGCCAGACCCAGCAGCACCGTAGTGGGATAGCAGCCGGGATTACCGATGACTTTGGCGCCGGCGATTTTTTCGCGATTGAGCTCGACCAGACCATAGACCGATTGCTTGAGAACAGTCCGGACAGGAATGCGGCATTTTGTACCAGTGTTCGAATATGCCGGTATCTTGCAGACGGAAGTCGGCAGCCAGGTCGATGATGCGGACATTGTTTTTCAGCAGCAATTCGGCCTGGCTCATGGCGACGCCGTGAGGCGTGGCGAAAAAACACTACATCGCATTCTTCCAGCGCTGCTTTTTCGGGCGTTTGGAATTTCAAGTCGACACGGCCGCGTAAATTGGGGTACATGTCGGCGACAGGCATGCCGTCTTCCTTGCGGGACGTAATCGCCGTAAGTTCTGCATTAGGATGCTGCGATAACAGACGCAAGAGCTCGACGCCGGTATAGCCTGTACCGCCGACAATACCTACCTTAATCCGTGTTGCACCTGCCGAAGTCATAGTCATTTCCGAGAATATGTCATTAATCCAATAAGATTATGCAGCAAGCTTGATGCTTGCAGGCGATTTACGAGGACAATCCAGTCTTATAAAACACAAAACCCCGGCCTCGGCCGGGGTTTTGTTTGTCGCAAGGCAGAAGCCCTGTGCAGAATTAGCGCTTGCTGAACTGCTTCCGACGACGAGCTTTGTGGAAACCGACCTTTTTACGTTCGACTTCACGAGCATCGCGTGTGACAAAACCAGCATGCTTCAGACGGCGACTTGAGTGTTTCGTCGTAGTCGATAAGCGCACGAGTAATACCATGGCGAATCGCACCGGCCTGGCCGCTTTCACCACCACCATGGACGTTGACGTGAAAGTCAAACGATTCCAGATGGTTTGTAAGCGCCAAGGGCTGACGTACGACCATGCGGCCAGTTTCACGTGCAAAGTATTCGTCAACGGGCTTGCCGTTGACAACGATCTTGCCCGATCCTTTTTTCAAGAACACGCGAGCCACCGACGTTTTGCGGCGGCCTGTTCCATAATTCCAATTACCGATCATGACCTATCCTTAGAATTCCAGCGGTTTGGGCTGCTGAGCAGAGTGGGGATGCTCGGCGCCGGCATAAACCTTGAGCTTCTTGGCCATGGCGTAACCCAGCGGCCCTTTGGGCAGCATGCCTTTGACGGCTTTCTGGATCGCACGGCCGGGAAAACGCTGCTTGCATTTTCTCGAAGGTGGTTTCGGTAATGCCGCCCGGGTATCCCGAGTGACGATAGTATCGTTTGTCTTGTGCCTTGTTGCCGGTAACAACAATTTCGGCATGCATTGATAATGACGATGTAATCGCCGGTGTCAACGTGAGGCGTGAATTCTGGCTTGTGCTTGCCGCGCAAACGACGTGCGACTTCGCTGGCCACACGACCGAGGACTTTGCCCTTGGCGTCAATCACGTACCAGTCACGTTGGACTTCATGCGGCTTGGCCACAAAGGTCTTCATGATGGTTCCTAAATATAAAAATTAGCCTAACGGACATCCGTAAGGCAAATCTCTGGTGACAACAATGCCTAAGCGTTTTACTTCGCCCGTGCAAATCAGCCAGAAAAGCCCACAATCTTAACATATCTGTTGGCTTTTCAAAACCTTGGGTGCCCCACCCTGCGAATACCGCGGCTGCCAACCAACAAAAAAGCCACCGGCGGTGGCTTTTTTGTTGGTGTAGATAGCGCAGCTTATTTCTTCTGGCTTGCCAACGCAATACCTAAATAATTGTCGTAGGAACCTTCGGCGACACGGAACCACGGCACGATACTGTCTCGGAAGCCCATGTAATTGTCATGGATCTTCTTAAACGTGGCGTTTTTGTCGCAAAATTCTTTATAGACTTCGTTGGAGGCCTTGAAAGAGGCGTCCATTACGTCGCGCGGGAAGGCCTTGAGTATTGCGCCGGCGCCGATAAGGCGGCGCAAAGCCGCCGGGTTATTGGCGTCGTAGTCGCCCAGCATTTTTCCGCCAGCAGCACGCGAAGCGATTTCAATAAGCGACTGATAATGCTTGGGAAGACTGTTGAAGGCTTCATCGTTGACATATAGGGAAACCTGAGCGGAACCTTCCCACCAGCCCGGATAGTAGTAATACTTGGCGACCTTCTGGAAGCCGAGCTTTTCGTCGTCGACAGGACCCACGAATTCGACGGCGTCGAGCGTACCCTTTTCAAGCGACGGATAAATATCGCCAGGCGGAATTTGCTGCGGCACCACCCCCATGCGCGACAGCACTTCGCCCGCAAAGCCGGCCGTACGCATTTTAAGGCCTTGGAGGTCGGCGATGGACTTGATTTCTTTACGGTACCAGCCACCCATCTGCGTGCCGGTATTGCCCAATGGAAAGTTGATGATGTGACGAGGCGCGAATAATTCGCGCATAAGCTTCATGCCATCGCCTTCGTGCATCCAGGAATACATCTGACGGGCGTTCAGGCCAAATGGAACCGCGGTATCGAAACAGAAGGAAGGGTCTTTGCCATAATAATAGTACGAAGCAGTCTGGCCACATTCGACCGTACGGTTGCCGACTGCGTCCATGACACCAAAGCCCGGCACGATTTCGCCCACTGGATACAGACGAATCGAGAAATTTCCGTCGGAAGCCTCTTCGATCATTTTGCAGAAGGTCTGGGCCGTACTAAAAAGCGGAGGTGTAGAAGGCCCATAAGTGGACGTCATTTTCCAGCTGATCTTGGGATTGCTTTGTGCAAATACGGGTGCGGCTATGGCAGCTGAACCTGCCATGGCGCCCAGGCCTGCTTTTTTTAAAAATGAACGACGCTGCATTACGAGCTCTCCTTTGGGCATTCGATTTTTTTTGGCGATAAAATTGTTAGCGTCGATATTACACTGTGTAGCAAGTCTTGTAACGCGGGTAAATCCCTTAGACCCGCGTGCGTTCTTTGTTGATTTAGAACAGGCGCTCTACTGGCCTGCAATTGCCATTTGCTCGATCAGGATCGAACCGCTGGACTTTGAGCCCCGGTTAATGACGTCGGATCCCACCGCAATGATCTGCTGGAACATTTCGGCCAAATTACCGGCTATGGTGACCTCTTGGACGGCATGGCGGATTTCTCCGTTTTCGACCCAGTATCCAAATGCGCCGCGCGAGTAATCGCCACTGACATAGTTGACGCCCTGACCTATCAATTCAGTTACCAGAAATCCAGTGCCCATTTTTTTCAGCATGGCTGCAAAGTCGTCCTGGGGGCGAGTGAGCCGGGAACCAAGCTGCAAATTATGCGAACCGCCAGCATTCCCGGTCGTTTGCATATTCAACTTCCGAGCCGTATACGTAGACAGAAAATAGCCGTTCAACACCCCGCCCGTCACTAATTCGCGCGCTTGAGTACGGACGCCTTCGTTATCGAACGGCGAACTGCCCATGGCTCCCGGAATATGAGGATTTTCGGAGATATCGATATGATCCGACATAACCTGCTTGCCAAGCGAATCTATAAGGAAGCTGGCCTTGCGGTACAAGGCGCCACCACTGGTGGCTTGTACCAGCGCACCTAAAAGCCCCACAGCCAACGGTGCCTCGAACAAAACGGGGAAACGCCCCGTCTTGATGCGGCGTGCCGACATGCGCGACAGGGTACGTTCAGCGGCATAACGCCCTACGGCAGCCGGATCGGACATGTCAGACGGAGCGCGGCCCGATGTGTACCAGTAATCGCGCTGCATATTGGCACCACGTCCTGCAATGGGGGCTACCGAGATACTGTGCCGGGAATAGGGATACCCGCCCATGAATCCGCGGCTGTTTCCTAATACGAAATGACCTTCATATGTATCGACTGATGCGCCGTCCGTATTGGTAATCAGCGGGCTGGTATCGCGTGCCGCCGTTTCCGCCCTGATTGCCAGCGCGGCGGCCTCTTCGGCGGAAATATCCCATGGATGATGCAGATTCAGGTCTGGATAATCGTGGGCCAGCTGATCAGCGTCTGGGAGTCCGGCGGCAGGATCGGCAGCGGTATAACGCGCAATATGCCAGGCGGCCTCCACTGTTTCACGCAGAGCTTGTGCCGAAAAATCAGATGTAGACGCCGAGCCTCGCCGCGTGCCGGCGAATACGGTCAGATCCAGCGACCGATCGCGAGTTTGCTCGACGGTTTCGATATCTTTATTGCGGACTGACACAGACAACCCGCGGCTTTCGGAAATCTCGGCTGCAGCATCCGATGCTCCCAGCGCCTTGGCATGATTCAGTGCGTCGTTTACCAGTTCGCGGAAGCGGCTTTGGTTTTCAGAGATAGGTAAATATGATATGGATTGCTCAGTCATTGCTGCTCTTTCAAGTTAGACGGTTATCATAGCTAATTAAAGAATACTTTTTTGACTTCCATGCCAAATACCCCAGAAAACGACTTAAACGAACTAGACGATCAGGGCTACGACAGGCCCAGTAAGTCGCAGATCAAGCGCGATATGCTGGCGCTGCAAGATTTGGGAAAACAACTTGTCGAGTTGTCAAACGACAGGCTCAAACAATTGCCCCTACCCGAGGTGCTCTACGAAGCGATCCGGCAGGCGCAAAAAACTACCAGCCGTGAAGGGCTGCGCAGGCAAATCCACTATGTCGGCAAGCTTATGCGCAATGTGGATCCCGATCCCATACGCATCCAGCTGGACATATGGGAGAACGGCTCCCGCGAACAAACGCTTGCCATGCACCGGCTGGAAGCTTTACGCGACCTGCTTCTCAAAGACGACGACGCGCTGACAGGTTTGCTGAAAGAATATCCTGGTGCCGATATCCAATATCTTCGTACGTTGATACGGGCCAGCCGCAAAGAGGCACAAAACAACGCTGCACTGCATGCTGGGCAGGATCCTCAACGCAAACATTACCGCGCGCTTTTTCAAGCTATTAAAGCGCTTAACGATTCCACGGAAGAAAAATGAGCTCTACCCTACTTGAATCCATCGAGATCGAAACCGGACCTAACCCGAGTCACGCCGTAATATGGCTGCA
Organism: uncultured beta proteobacterium; assembly: GCA_963706785.1. GTDB lineage: Bacteria > Pseudomonadota > Gammaproteobacteria > Burkholderiales > Burkholderiaceae_B > Pollutimonas. Next base: position 348,707 of record CAVPNJ010000002.1, on the reverse strand, counting down.
CGGATTAGGCGCCGATGGCAACGACTTCGCTCCTCTGGTGCCAGAACTTAAACTGCAGGCCGCCCCAGCCATTCGCTTCGTATTTCCACACGCCCCCGTAAGACCAGTCACTATCAACAACGGCATGTCTATGCGTGCCTGGTACGACATTTTCATGCCCGAAGCGGTGTTGCGCGAAGATGACGCCGGACTGCGTGAATCACAAGCTGCGATAGAAGCATTGATATCCCGGGAGAATGCGCGCGGCATTCCATCAGAGAATATCGTTCTTGCAGGATTTTCGCAGGGCTGTGCCATGACACTGCAAACCGGCTTGCGCCTGAAGCAGAAACTGGCCGGCTTGATGTGCTTATCCGGATACCTGCCTCTGGCTAGTCTGATCGATGCCGAATCGCATCCCGCGAACCAGCAAACGCCAATTTTTTTGGCACATGGAACAATGGATCCTGTGATAGTCCTTGGGCGGGCTCAGGCAAGCCAGCAAAAATTGAAAGAGCTGGGCTACGACGTAAGCTGGAAGACTTATCCAATGCAGCATTCCGTCTGCCTTGACGAAGTCCAAGACATCTCGGCGTTCTTGCGCAAGGTCTTGGTGTAGTGTTTTATCGCTGATGTGCTTCGCCCAGGTCCAGCCATACACGCCGCATGCTAGGGTCTTCTATGTCGGGATCATTACGAAAGCCCAGATATGCCATAAGGCTTAGCATGGGACGATTGCTGGCTAAAACGACGCCATCGATATAGGTTAAGCCCTGCGACTGCGCGGCTTCGATCAAGCCGCGCATCAACTGCGCACCAAGACCGCGGCGCTGCCATGCGTCGCCAATGACTAGCGCATATTCTGCGCCCCGCCCATCGGGGTTACGAAGGTAATGGGCGAAACCGATGATTTGTTCACGCGGGTGTCCGCGATGTTCGGGATTGGGCACTTGCACCGTTGCAATCAAGGCAAGCTCCCGGTCGTAATCGATACGCGTATAGCGCGCCAACATGCGGGCAGTCAGTTCTCGCATCATGGAAATAAAGCGCATGTAGCGCGCCTCGTCGGACAGCCCTCGCACGAACTCTTGCAAGGGCTCTGCATCTTCCGGACGTATAGGCCGCAACATCCAGGAATTGCCATCCTTGAACTTTTTAGTCTGCACCAGGCGCCGCGGATATGGGTGAATCGCCATATGCCCGTAGCCCGTCGTTTCGGGAAGCACCAGCATCGATTGACTGGTGAGCTCGATTCGAACTGAATGTGCGACTATTTGCATGTCGTCGGCAAACAAGGGGTCGATCAGCAGAGAATCCACGGAGGGCATTTCGCTGATTAAGCCAGAGATTCGTTCCAGTGACTCCTGGAGCAATTCGAACGCGGCCGGCGTCATTTGGCGCGATAAACCGCGCTGCCACACAGCACTTCGGACGACTAGCTGTCGCGCCAAATAACCATTAAGTGGAGGTAGCTGCAAGGCGTTGTAGGGGTCCGCAAATATGGCATCTTGCCCCCCTGGACCGAAGGCAATGTAAGGGCCGAACTTAGCGTCGCGGCTTACCTTGATGGACATCGGAATGCTGTCGTCGTGCTGGGCAGGCACACCCCCTTCTTCACTGTCTGCGAAGCGCACCGGCACATGAAAACAGTCGAGCAATTGGCGACATTCATTTATCGAAAGAGACGGCCGGCGCTGACTTTGGGCCTTGCGTACCAATGCTCGAGCTTCGTCGAGGCGCGGCGGCTTGCTTAATGCTTCGGGTGGCAGGGTTTGCTGAGACAGCGTTTGGTTGTAGTGATAAGCAGCAAGGATTCCGAAGGCGTTGGCCGCTGACTCGGGAGTGCGAAATGCAGGAGTTCCGACGCTATCGAGTATATGGCGCAATGGCCGCATTGTCGCGTCGCCCATGAAGCACGTAATAATAGGTTTGTGCGAGTCGGGCGAAATGACCGCCAGTTGCCGTGCGACGCTTTGCAGATCGGTAAGTGGATCGGGCGCCAGTAGCACCAATACCCCATCAACACCTGGATCATCGACCAGAACATCAACGATCTGGTGGACTCTCTCGGGTGTGAGCGGACCATACGTGACAACCGGGTTATTACTGGCCGCGCCCTCTTCCATCAGCGTTTCCAAAGCCTTGACGCTAGGCAGGGCCAAATCGGCACGAAACACTTCAGCGGTGTTTCCCATGACGTCCAGGGCAAGCTTGGCCGCCCCGTCGCCATTCGAAAAAAGAGCGATTTTTCGGCCTCGAGGCCGCCTGGTGTAGACCAGCACTTTGATGGCCGAAAATAGTTGAACGAAATAGCGCACGCGAACCGCCCCAGCTCGGCGCAATAAAGCGTTAAACACGGCGTCTTCGGCGGAAGCCGCATCGGCATTCTGCCCCACCTTCAGCACAATTACCGGCTTGACACTAGCCGCGGCGCGCAAAGCACTGGTAAACCGCCGTGAAGAGGAGGCTTCTTCTAGGTACAGTGCAATGCTATCCGTACGCGGATCCATGGCCAGATAGTCGAGCACGTCCGCAACATCGACTGTGCCTTCGTCGCCCACCGACACCACTGCCGAGAAGCCCAGCCGGACGTCTTCCGCCCAGTCGAGCACCGACGCGGTTATGGATCTGGACTGCGCCACCAAAGCAACGCGCCCGCCCAACCCTACATGGGATTCGTGACTGAGGTTGATACCAAGATGAGGCCTTTGCACGCCGAATGAACGCGGCCCAAGAATCAAGCAATCATTGAGTTCACCCCACGTTCGACAAAAGAACATGTCTTCGGTGGGATTGGCCGACGGTATGGGATGCGGCAAGATAGTCAAGATTCTGGGGCGGCAGCTTTTCAGGGCAGCCAGCGCTTCATGTAAGCGTTGCGGTGCGACGCAGACCAGCGCTTGATCCATACGAGATCCGGCCACTACCCCATTAAGGACTTCGGGCAAGCTAATGGGCCCGCTATCGCTTGCGTCGACGATCGTTAATGCATTTTTCAGCGACCGAGGCACATTTTGAATGATAGGCAAAGGACGGTCGGACAATACTAAAAGCGTAGTTGGTTCGAACAATGCGGCTAGGCGATGTCGCAGCATACTGTATCCGTCTCAAACGAAAATTATTGTGTACTCTAAAATAGACCCATTGCTTCCAATTCTGCGCATGCTGGCCGAACCGGCACATGCCAAAGCCTAACGACTCTAAATGACCACGTCTACTTCTTCTGCAGTCCGCACACGTTTCGCACCGTCGCCTACGGGTTACCTTCATTTGGGCGGCGCTCGCACAGCCCTGTTTTCATGGGCCTTCGCGCGGCACCACAAAGGCACATTTGTCCTGCGCATCGAAGACACCGACGTGGAACGATCAACGCCCGAAGCCGTTCAGGCTATTTTAGACAGCATGGCGTGGCTCGACATGCAACCCGATGAAGGTCCGTTTTACCAGATGCAGCGTATGGATCGTTACCGCGAGGTCGTCCAGCAAATGCTGACCGATGGTACAGCCTACTACTGCTACAGCAGCCCCGCCGAAGTCGAAGCCATGCGCGAGAAAGCCCGCGCAGTCGGACTGAAACCACGCTACGATGGCACTTGGCGGCCGGAACCGGGCAAAACACTGCCCGCCGCGCCGGCGGACCGCAAGCCCGTTGTGCGCTTTAAAAATCCTTTGGACGGAGCGACCAGCTGGAATGACCTGATAAAAGGACCCATCAGCTTCGACAATAGCGAACTCGATGATTTGGTCATCGCCCGGCCCGACGGCACCCCGACGTACAATTTTTGCGTGGTGGTCGACGACTGGGACATGAGGATTACCCATGTGATTCGTGGCGACGACCATGTCAATAACACTCCACGCCAAATCAATATTCTACGCGCGCTAGGCGCCATATTGCCTGAATACGGGCATGTGCCCATGATACTGGGCCCCGACGGCGAGAAACTGTCCAAGCGCCATGGCGCGGTCAACGTCATGGAGTACGACAACGAAGGCTATCTGCCCGAAGCCATGGTGAATTACCTGGCCCGGCTGGGCTGGAGCCACGGCAACGACGAGATCTTTACCAGGGAACAACTGGTCGGATGGTTCGATACCCGAAACCTTAGCAAATCGGCGGCGCAATGGGATCCAAAGAAGCTGAACTGGGTCAATGCCCATTACATCAAGAACAGCGACGATGCGGATTTAGCCGAACGCGTGGCGCCACGCATACGCCAACAACATGGCAATCCACAAGCGGTCGACTTGACGGCCGTCATGTCGCTGCTTAAAGATCGCGCCGAAACCCTTAATCAGCTTGCAGATGGAGCCATGCTTTTCTGCGGGATCTTACACCCCCGCAAGTACCGAATTGCGCGACGAACATCTTGACGAACAGGCGGTCGCATTGCTATCGGACTTTAGAAAACAAGCTGAAGCACTGCCTGACTGGACCACCGCCGCGCTGGATGATCTGATCAAATCGATATTGGCGCAGCATGGCGTAAAGATGCCGAAACTTGGCATACCCTTACGCCTTGCCGTGACGGGCCAAAAGCAGACACCCGCCATTGGGGCGGTTCTGTCGATTTTAGGCCGCGATCTGGTTCTGGAACGGCTTGCGGCGGTATAAGGCTTTAAAACGGTAAACGGTAGCCCGGCGACATGCGCTTGGCCCTGATCGTCGTTCCGTCCGAAGCTTTTAGCGTCATGACATTGCTGCTAGCAGAAACAATGGTGTAGCGGTTGGTGTAAATAGGGTCGTTTACCTCGACCGGCGCGCCGTTGGATCAAGCGTTTGCAGCGTCAGGGTTTGCTGCTTACGCTGCCAACAGCCGGTCTCCTCTAGACCTTGCGAGGGATTCTTGCCTCGTTTTAATTGTTCCGTATAAGACATTACGCCATCCGCATGCAACGTGAACAGCGTGCGGAGTTCTCCGGCCACGCCCTTCTGCTTACGCACGCTCAGCCAATTCCCTGTCAGGGCTTCACCCGTAGCGGCAGCTTGACATTTCACCTGTGGTTTGACCGGTGGCTTGGGAGGAGCCGAGACTGGCGCCGCACAACCCGCAACAAACACCGTAGTGGCGGCCGCGATCAAAATTGTGCGCTGGCGAAGCAAAAAATCGTACATAGATGGCCCTTCCTATAAACTCCAAACGTGTACGATTTTAGCCGGTTCGTAACAATTCAGACGAACAGAATTTTTTTCGAAGCCGCGCATATCCGTCAGGCTCTCGTCTGCATTTTCCAGCAAAATTACAAAGACCGTGATGTATCGCAAGGCAGCGACCGAGTGCTGACTCTACAATATTCTTGACCGGTGGCGTCGCCGGTAGTGCCCGTCAGAAACGACGCGGACAGACCTTTTTTATAATGCCCCAGGAGCCGCGCCTCTCATGAGCTATTCCGTCTTGATCACCCTGCACCTATTCGCTGCATTGATATTTGTCGGCACGGTGTTTTTTGAAGTATTGATCCTCGAAGGAATTCGCAAGCACGTAGGACGTGAGTCCATGCGCGAGGTAGAACGGGCAATTGGCAATCGAGCGCGTCAGATCATGCCTTGGACGCTGCTGGTGCTATATGGCGCTGGCATTGGTATGGCATGGCATTATCGGACAATTCTGGCCCATCCATTCGATAGCAGTTTCGGTACGCTGTTGACGCTAAAGATCGTATTGGCCCTTAGCGTACTTGGCCACTTCATTACCGCTATGGTGTTGGGCAACAAAGGCTTGCTAAAAGCCCGCTACGTGCAGCGTATACACATCAGCGTCTTCACACATATGGTAGGTATTGTGCTCTTGGCCAAAACCATGCTTTATCTTAAATGGTGATCATAAGGGCAGCTTGACCTCGTGTTTGATTTCTCGTAGCGCCACAATGGTGCGGGTTTGCCGTACGCCCGGCAAATTGAACAGAAACCGATGCAGAAATCTATCGTAGGCTTCCGGGTTGGCCACGAGAATTTTCAGCAGGAAATCGGAATCGCCCGTTACTGCATAGCATTCGAGTATTTCCGGCGCATCGCGCACTGACCGTTCGAAATTTTCGACAATATCGGCCGAATGCCGTTCCAGGCTGATTTGCGCGAACATGCAGCCCTGCAAACCCACTTTATTGCGGTCGACTTGGGCGTAATAGCCCTGTATGACCTCGCTGGCCTCGAGCGCCTTCACTCGACGCCATACGGGCGCAGTAGACAGACCCACCTTTTCGGATAATTGCTGGGCCGATGAACGCCCGTCTTTCTGCAACTCTTTCAGGATTTTTATATCGGTTTTATCCATACTCGCCCTGTATACGAAACGTTCATTTCGCTTATCAGGGATTTTACGCGATAACAACGCAATAAAAACACTGCGCTGTATGTCTATCATGATGCTAGGAGGTTCACCATGTCCGCCAGCACCATAGCCAGCCAATATCAACTTACCGACAACCTGACCGCCACATCGGGTCGCGTGTTCCTGACCGGCACACAGGCCTTGATACGCATATTGCTTGCGCAGCGGCGCGCTGACAAAGAACACGGCCTTAACACCGCAGGATTCGTCACCGGTTACCGCGGCTCGCCGCTAGCTGGTGTCGATTTAGCGATGTGGCGAGCCGAGGGCTTGCTGAAAGAACAGCAGATCAGCTTTCTACCCGCCATCAATGAAGATCTTGGCGCCACCATCGTGATGGGTACGCAACAGGCAGGAATACGTGAGGACCGCAACGTGGATGGGGTATTCGCCATGTGGTATGGCAAAGGCCCCGGCGTAGATCGAGCGGGCGACGCACTGCATCATGGCAACGCCGCCGGCGCATCAAAGCAAGGTGGAGTCCTGCTTATCGTGGGAGACGACCACACGGCCGCGTCGTCCTCTATACCGCATGCGAGCGAGGCATCTTTGGCGGCATGGAGCATTCCCATTGTGCATCCCGCGTCAGTCGACGAATACGAGCTTTTCGGTCTTTGGGGCTGGGCGCTGTCACGGTATTCGGGCGCTTGGGTGGCATTCAAAGCTGTAACGGAAACAGTGGAGAGCGGCCGCTCGTTCATGCTGAAGCCCATACCTGATTTTTCAAGCAGCGCCAACGATCCCTTCAACGGCACGCTGCAGTACAGCGCCCGCGAATTTCTTACACCGAGCATCGAAAACCGGATTGCCGCTCGACTACTCGCGGTCAATGCTTTTTCCCGCAAACACACACTGGATCGAATAGTAGATGCAGCCGAAACTGCAAAGTTGGGCATAGTAAGCACCGGCAAAGCCTACCTTGATACCCTGGATGCACTGAAGATGCTGGCAGCAAATGGCCATGAAGCCGGTCTGCCGCCCTTGCGTCATTACAAAATCGGGCTGAGCTGGCCAATAGACTCGGAAGGGTTCGAGAAGTTTGCTGCCGGATTGGATCACATCCTGGTTGTCGAAGAAAAGGGACCGTTGATCGAAGGCCAGATTAAGGACATGCTGTTCAATCAAGCGATGCGCCCCACTGTCTCGGGCAAGCGAGACTTGGAGAACGAGATACTGATTCCCGCAACCGGGCAGTTGCGTCCAGCGCTAGTCGCCAGCACGTTACGGCGCTGGCTTAAGCAAACGATCGGTGTAAGCGATGTTGAACCGGCCGACGAACTCAAGCAGGCAATACCTGAGCGGCCGACAACACTGAGCCGCCGGCCATACTTCTGTTCGGGTTGTCCGCATAGCACTTCGACCAGAGTGCCCGAAGGCAGCCAAGCCTTGGCAGGCGTTGGCTGCCACTACATGGCTACCTGGATGAACCGGGATACCAGTGGCCTTACACAGATGGGTGGGGAAGGTACCGACTGGATAGGCTTGTCTCGCTACATCCGCATGCCGCACATTTTCCAGAATATGGGCGAAGGTACTTACTTTCATTCCGGGTATCTGGCCATTCGCCAAGCCGTCGCTGCCAAAACCAACATCACGTACAAGATCCTGTTCAATGATGCCGTTGCAATGACAGGAGGGCAGCCGGTAGACGGAACACTGTCAGTACCCCAGATCTGCCAACAAATGTTGGGCGAAGGCGTCAGACGCGTAGCAATTACTACCGATGACGCCGAAAAGTACCAAGACATCAAGCTTCCCGATGGCGTCAGCGTACACGAGCGACATGAGCTTGACCGCCTGCAACGCGAGTTGCGCGAGATTGAAGGCGTCACCGTGCTAATCCACGACCAGGTCTGTGCAGCCGAGAAACGCAGGCGGCGCAAGAAAAAAACCTTACCGGACCCTGCGCGACGCCTGTTCATCAATACCGCAGTGTGTGAGGGCTGCGGCGACTGCGGAACACAGTCCAATTGTCTGTCCCTGGTTCCAGTCGAGACACCGTTTGGAAGGAAGCGCGCCATCGACCAATCTAGCTGCAACAAGGACTATTCCTGCCTGGACGGATTCTGCCCGAGCTTTGTATCGGTTATAGGCGGCTCTCTTCGCAGGGGAACCACGGAAAACAAGGAAGCTGAACGTGATCGCGTTCGAGCCAAGCTGTCCGAATTGCCCGCGCCTACGAGCGGAGTCAGCGCGGCCGACTGCAATATTCTGGTGGCGGGCATTGGCGGCACGGGGGTGATCACCGTGGGCGCCATTATATCGATGGCCGCTCACTTGGAAGGCCGCGCAGCTTCAGTGCTGGACATCACTGGCCTCGCGCAAAAAGGCGGCACGGTCATCAGCCACATTCGATTATCGAGAAGCGGTCAGCCAACCGGAGCGGTAAGGATCGATGAACAACAAGCCGATGTGGCGATATTTTGCGACGTCGTCGCGGCAACAAGCCAGGAAGCATTAAAGACATTGCGGCGCGATCAAACCGTGGTCGCATTGAACACTTATCTGGCTCCGACAGCGGAGTTCACCCAAAACCCTCAAATAAACCTGGACGTCCGGCCCTTCATCGATACCGTACGCGCAACCGCCGGATCGGCGAACACCTGTTTGCTGAACGCACACACCATTGCAGAACAGCAATTTGGCGACAGTATCCTGGCCAACATGATGATGCTGGGCTTCGCCTGGCAGCATGGTGGGATTCCTTTGAGCGAAGAAGCCATAATGCAAGCGCTAAAACTGAACGGCGTTGCTGTGGAGCTTAACCAGCAAGCCTTTCTCGTCGGGCGCTTGGCAGCCTGGCAGCCCTCGGTACTGACCACGTCCGCGGAAGTCGAAACGGCCGTGCTGATACGTATGCCTGAATCGCTGGAGACGGTTATGAAACGGTGCCGCGCAGCGCTGACCGACTATCAGGATGCCGCTTACGCACAGGAATATACCGACGTAGTAGAGGCAGTACTCGCCGCCGAGTTGGCCCTTTGGGCGGGAACCAAGCCACGCCTCGCTGTGAAGGTTGCTCAATCGCTTTACAAGCTTATGGCCTTCAAAGACGAATATGAGGTCGCTCGATTATTTACCAACGGCGACTTCCACAAAGAATTGCACGAAAAATTCGAAGGCGACTTCAGCCTGCGTTTTCATCTTGCTCCGCCACTGCTCGGCAGGCGCGACCCTGTCACCGGCGCGGTCAGAAAAATGACATTCGGGCCGGGCACCGAAAAAATTTTCAAGGTTCTTGCATGGGGCAAGTTGCTGCGGGGCTCGTGGCTCGATATTTTTTCGTATACTGCTGAACGTAAAATGGAGCGCCGGCTGATTAAGGAATATCGCTCGGCCGTTTTAAGCATGCTCGGCGACCTCCGGGTGGACAACTTTTCCACAGCGCTCGAACTGGCGGATCTTCCGCAACTGGTTCGGGGCTATGGTCATATCAAAGCGGCGAACGTCGCAAACTACGAACGTCAATTGGCACAGCTTCGATCACAACTGAAAGCACCAGTCATGGACGTGAACAATATCTCGCGGGCGCACGCTTAAGCGACATCCGCCCTGCCCGCTGGGCATGCCGCGCCCCGGCAGAGTCACACACCCGAGCTTCTGGCCGGAAACAGCAGGCCAGAAAAAATAAAGTGCCTCGGCGCTTGATTCAACTCAAAAGCACTACTACAATTAGTGCCAACTCAAACCAAAACCACAATATATAGTGGTCCGAACAATAATACGGGCTTATCGAACTAAAGCCGCTATCCACCTGCTATTTGCAGTCCACCATCACTAAGTTGTGGTTAAAACGCAGTTAACCGCAAGCCAATTACGCCCAGGAGCATTCATGCAAAGCCAACAGAACGCTGAAGCCAGGTCAGAATCCGCCCATCAAACGCCAACCGCCGCAGCGCCCGAAAATGCGGGCGAATCCTCGCAGTGGAATAGTTTCCATATCATCCGTCGCAACGGGGCCGTAGGCAGTTTCGAGCCGGGCAAAATCGCCATCGCCATGACCAAAGCATTTCTCGCTGTCCAGGGCGGTCAGGGCGCAGCGTCAGCACGCATACGCGAACTCGTTGAAGATCTTACTGAACAGGTCACCAACGGTTTGGTGCGCAATCGTCCAAGCGGCGGCACCTTTCACATTGAAGAAATCCAGGACCAGGTCGAACTGGCATTGATGCGGTCTGGTGAACACGACGTTGCCCGTGCCTATGTGCTGTATCGCGAAAAGCGTTCACAAGAGCGCGCGCTTAAGGCGACGGCTCACCCTGTTGTCGAACATGCCACCTTGAACGTAAGCGAAAATGGCGTCAAGCGTCCCCTGGATCTCGCCCGTCTGCGCTCGACTATCGCCGAAGCCGGCGAGAACCTGCCGCACGAGATCGATGCCGACGCCATCCTGAAAGAAACTGTCAAAAACTTGTACGACGGCATTCCTGTGGACGAAGTTTTCAAGTCTGCCATTTTGTCGGCACGTGCCATGGTCGAGAACGACCCTTCGTACAGCCAGGTAACGGCACGGCTTTTGTTGCACACAATTCGCAAAGAAGTGCTGGGCGAAGAGGTCTCGCAAGCGGCAATGGACACGCGGTATGCCGACTATTTTCCACAATTCATCAAGGCCGGTATCGAAGGCGGCTTGCTTGACGCCAAGCTCCAGCAATTTGACTTGGCAAAACTTGGAAATGCCCTTAAGGCAGAGCGCGATCAACAATTCAATTACCTGGGCCTGCAAACCTTGTATGACCGGTATTTTCTGCACATTCGCGGCCGGCGCATCGAATTGCCGCAAGTGTTTTTCATGCGCGTGGCCATGGGTCTGGCGCTTAACGAATCCGACCGCGAAACCCGTGCTATCGAATTCTATGAAATTCTGTCGTCGTTCGACTTCATGAGCTCAACACCCACGCTGTTCAATTCCGGCACCGTGCACTCGCAATTGTCGTCGTGCTACCTTACGACCGTCTCGGACGACCTCGCAGGCATCTACGACGCTATCAAGGACAACGCCCTGTTGGCGAAGTATGCCGGCGGTCTGGGGAACGACTGGACGCCGGTGCGCGCCTTGCGCAGCCATATTAAAGGCACCAATGGCGAGAGCCAGGGTGTAGTGCCCTTCCTTAAGGTCGTCAACGACACCGCCGTTGCCGTTAACCAGGGTGGCAAGCGCAAAGGTGCTGTCTGCGCCTACCTGGAAACCTGGCACCTGGACATCGAAGAATTCCTCGAACTGCGGAAGAACACGGGCGACGAGCGCCGCCGTACCCACGACATGAATACCGCGAACTGGGTTCCCGATCTGTTCATGAAGCGCGTCATGGAAAACGGCGACTGGACATTGTTTTCGCCGTCCGACGTCCCCGACCTGCACGACAAATATGGCAAGGCGTTCGAAGAAGCCTACGTCGGTTACGAGGCCAAGGCGGCGAGCGGTGAACTGACGCTATTTAAAAAGGTTCCGGCGAACTCGCTTGTGGCGCAAGATGCTGTCCATGCTATTCGAAACCGGCCATCCCTGGATCACTTTCAAGGATCCCTGCAATATCCGTTCGCCGCAACAGCACGTTGGTGTCGTCCATAGCTCAAACCTGTGCACGGAAATCACACTCAACACCAGCGACACTGAAATTGCCGTTTGCAACCTGGGTTCTGTCAACCTTGCCGCTCATCTTAAGCAGCAAGCCGACGGCCAGTATGTGCTTGATCACGACAAACTCAAGCGCACCATCACCACCGCGATGCGCATGCTCGATAACGTGATCGACATCAACTATTACGCTGTTGATAAGGCGCGCAACTCGAATGTGCTTCATCGTCCGGTCGGCATGGGCGTCATGGGTTTCCAGGACTGCCTGCAAATCATGCGTGTGCCATTCGCTTCGGACGCGGCCGTTGAATTCTCCGACCGCTCGATGGAAGCGACCTGCTATTACGCTTATTGGGCATCCAGCAAGCTGGCTGCCGAGCGCGGCCATTATCAAACCTTCAAAGGCTCTTTGTGGGATCGCGGCATATTGCCTCAAGACACCCTGGCCATGTTGCGCGAAGAACGCGGTGGCTACGTCGAAGTCGATGACAGCAGCACACTCGACTGGGACAGCCTGCGCGCGCATATCAAACAGCACGGCATGCGAAATTCCAATTGCGTGGCCATTGCTCCAACGGCGACTATTTCAAACATCATTGGTGTGTCGCCTTGCATCGAGCCCAACTACCGCAATCTTTATGTCAAATCCAACTTGTCGGGCGAATTTACTGTCGTCAACGACTACCTGGTGCGCGACTTGAAAGAACGCAATTTGTGGGACGAAGTCATGGTCGCCGACCTTAAGTATTTCGATGGCAGCCTTGCCCGTATCGATCGCGTGCCCGCCGATTTGCGCGAGCTTTACGCCACCGCCTTCGAAATCAATCCGACCTGGGTTGTCGAGTGCGCGTCACGCCGCTCGAAATGGATAGACCAGGCGCAGTCGCTGAACATTTTCATGACAGGCGTCTCGGGCAAAAAGCTTGACGACACGTATAAGCTGGCTTGGTTGCGTGGCCTCAAGACCACGTACTACCTGCGTTCCAACGGCGCGACCAACGCTGAAAAATCGACCGGACGGGGTGGCGAACTCAACGCCGTCGCGAATGGCACCCACTCGGCTGCCACCGTGGCAGCCATGGCAGTAGAAGCCTCAGCGCTACCCGAAGCCGAACTGATGGGCGTCGCCTGCACAATGCGCCCCGGTGACGACGGGTTTGAAGAATGCGAAGCTTGTCAATAATCTGATACGGACACTTATTATGTTGAACTGGGACGACACCCCTACCACCTCACCCGCGACAGCAAGCGGCAACGCGGCATCCGACACATCGTCAGCCGATACCAGCGCACGCGTTCGGGCTGCTGACAAGCGCATCATTAATGGCGAGACCGACGTCAATCAGCTGGTACCTTTCAAGTACAAGTGGGCGTGGGAAAAATATCTGGCCACTTGCGCCAATCACTGGATGCCCCAAGAGATCAATATGTCGCGCGACATTGCTCTCTGGAAAAATCCGAATGGGCTTACAGAAGACGAACGCCGTATCGTCAAACGTAATCTAGGGTTCTTCACCACGGCCGACTCGCTGGCTGCCAATAACATTGTGCTGGGCACTTATCGGCATATCACCGCACCCGAGTGCCGCCAATTCCTATTGCGTCAGGCCTTTGAAGAAGCCATTCACACGCATGCCTACCAATACATCGTTGAAAGCCTGGATCTCGACGAAGGTGAAATTTTCAATGCCTACAACGAAGTTCCTTCGATACGCGCCAAAGACGAATTCCTGATTCCGTTCATTAACGCCATCGCAGATCCAAACTTCAAAACCGGCACGCCTGAAGACGATCAGACTTTACTTAAATCGTTGATCGTATTCGCGTGCCTAATGGAAGGCTTGTTCTTTTATGTTGGATTTACGCAAATTCTTGCATTGGGCCGACAGAACAAAATGACCGGTGCCGCCGAACAATATATGTACATATTGCGCGACGAATCCATGCACTGCAATTTCGGCATTGATCTGATCAACACGATCAAACTCGAGAACCCACATTTATGGACGCCAGCCTTCCGCGAAGAGATACGCGGATTGTTCCAACAGGCTGTAGACCTTGAATATGCTTACGCTGAGGACACAATGCCACGCGGAGTCCTCGGTTTGAATGCCTCGATGTTCAAGTCGTATTTGCGCTTTATTGCTAACCGCCGTTGCCAGCAAATAGGCCTCGATGCCCTGTTCGCGCAAGAAGAAAATCCATTCCCCTGGATGGCTGAAATGATCGATCTTAAAAAAGAACGCAACTTTTTCGAGACACGAGTAATTGAATATCAGACCGGCGGTGCTTTAAGCTGGGAATAATGCTTGGAATAGAGTAATAGCTTACGTTAGACTCTAGGCGTGCAAAGCACAAAAGAACCATTGCTTTGCACGCTTGCGCCATTTGAGATGGGTCGCACCCGACGTGGGGGCCATATCAAATGGGTGGACGTTCTCTTTCAAGGAGCATTACTATGGCAACAGCCAAAAAGGCCGCGACAAAAACGGCCAGCAAAAAAGCTGCACCCGCCAAGAAGGCAGCACCCGCTAAAAAAGCCGAACTGAAAAAACCTGTAGCCGCCAAAAAAGCGGCGCCCGCCAAGAAGTCCACCGCCGTAGCAAAGAAAGCAGTTGCCACTAAGGCAACGCCGGCTAAAAAGGCAGCAAGCAAAGCAGTCGCTAAAAAGTCAGCGCCCGCCCAAAAAACCGTCGCAAAGAAGACTGCACCAGCTAAAAAAGCTGCAAGCAAAACAGTAGCGAAGAAAGCCGCACCGGCCAAAAAAGCTGCAAGCAAAACAGTAGCGAAAAAAGCTGCACCAGCTAAAAAAGCAGCGACAAAAACCGTCGCGAAGCAAACAGCTCCGGCCAAGAAAGCTACGACTAAATCAGTCGCTAAAAAAGTAGCGCCAGCTAAAAAAGCCGTCGCAAAAAAAGCTGAAGTAAAGTCGTCAGCGACCAAAACAGCCGCTAAAAAAGCAGCCCCTGCGAAAACAGTACCTGCCAAAAAAACCGTTGCCGCCACCAAGGCTGTCGCCAAAAAAACTGCTCCGGCAGCTAAAGAGGCCCCTGTGAAAACTGCGCCCCAGAAAACAGCGCCGGCCAGCAAAGCCGAAAGCAAGCCCGCCGCAAAAAAAGCCGCTCCAAAAAAGGCAAACGTCAAAGCAGCCGCCAAGGCCACCAAAACCGCCACTGCTGCTCCAGCAAGCAAGAAAACGGTGAACCCCGCTGCATCGTGGCCCTTTCCTACAGGCGGCCGTCCCTGACTCGACTATCCCGGTGCGCGCATTGGGGTAAGCTCAAGCTTGATCGAACCTACGTCAACTGCCCGACCACGTCGGGCAGTTTCACTTGTTGACCATTGCTTTCGCCTTGTGAGCCCTCATGCGACAATGGCGCTTCCGAATTTCCAAGTGACCGAACCATGCTCAGTGAAGTCCTGCACTTTCTTTTAAGTATTGTCTTTTCCCTGTTCGGAATTGCGCTGATTGTCCGCGCGTGGATTTATGCGATCCGCCTGCATCCATTCAACCCATATTCGCAAGCCGTTCTGCGCACCACCGACTGGCTGATTCAGCCCATACGTAAAGTCGTGGCTCCAGGAAATCGAATCGACTGGCCAAGCTTGCTTGGCTGCTGGCTGACTTCCCTTGTATTTCTGGTATTGACCATACTGATACTGACAGGCCAACCGCCCTCGATCGATAGCGCGCTGCCGCTGCTTCTGACCGCTTTTCTGACAATGTTGAAATGGACGTTCAACCTGATCTTATGGGTCACGCTGATTCAGGCCGTCTTGTCATGGGTAAATCCCATGGCCCCGGTGATGCCGGTACTGCAAACCTTGACCGCACCGCTACTTGATCCTATCAGGCGGATTTTGCCGAATTTGGGCGGATTGGACTTGTCGCCATTGGTGCTTTTGGTACTGGCCCAGGTCGCCATGATGGTTCTGCAGAGCTTTACCTTTGCATTGTTCGGCGTATAGCCCTACAAGAAGATCCAGCGAGAATAAAAAAACACCCCAAAAGTTGGAATGTCCGACTTTTGGGGTGTAGTCACAAAATGGCCTGGCCTTTGTTAGTATCGAATGCGCGATGCTGTTATAAGACCATGCAACCATACACGCATGTGATCACATGGGCACGACACGTGTGGGGCCGTTTCCGCTGATCAGACGCACACGCTGCCCCGCGCCAAGCGCGACATCGGCGGCTTGGGCAATAACGCGAGTTTCGCCGTTATCGAGCCGCACGGTAATTTCTAGCCCCTTGGTCCTGCCAGCTTGGTTTTCGATGGCATTGCCAGCCACCGCACCGAGTATGCCGCCACCTATCGTGGCCAGGACATTACCCGTTCCGCCGCCTATAGTGCTACCCGCTACGCCACCCAGGGCACCGCCCGCCAAAACGCCTGCGCCAGTAGACCAATCTTGCTGTATTGTGATATTCCTGACGGCTTCGACCGTGCCAGTACGCACGATTTGCTCGCGCTGTGCCTGCCCATAACTATAGACAGAGCCAGAGGCAGTATCGTTGGCGCAACCTGCCAACACAACCGTAGAACCTGCCAGAACAGCCATGGCGATAATGCGTGCTGTGCGTTTACCCGAACGCTGCAAATATGTTGATATCATGAAAAACTCCTAGTGTGACCATTCGCCCGGCGACGACCGCAGTAGACGGCCTGTCGGTTAGCCCAATAAATCTATACCGTAATTCTGTTTGAGGGCTTCACGTATGTCGGCGCGCGAGGGGCGATGATTCTGAGGGCCCCGTGATGCAATTTTAAAGCCGCCCATCACGTTCGCCAAGCGGCATGCGTCAACCAGGCTCCATTCCTGTGTAAGACCATATAACAGCCCTGCACGATGGGCATCGCCACAGCCGGTGGGGTCAACGACGGCGGTGACCTTGGTCGGAGGGATTTGGGTTTCATTGCCATCCGCGTAAAGGGTTGCGCCTTCAGCACCGCGGGTCACGATGACCGCCTTCAGCGACTTTGCTATTTCAGCCATGCTACGCCCGCTGCGCTGAGCGACGATTTTGGACTCGTATTCATTCGCAGTAAGCATCTGAGCAAGCTCAAGCATCTCGTTAAGATCGTCGCCTGAAAATAGTGGCATGGCTTGTCCCAGATCAAACACGAAGGGAATGCCCTGGGCATGCAACCGGCGTGCATGGGCAAACATGCCTTCCTTGGAATCGGGAGCGACAATACCCCAGGCGGCAGGTTGTCCGGTAATGTCGTTATCGGCGGAAAACGACATCGCACCGGGGTGAAACGATGCTATCTGGTTATTATCCAGGTCAGTCGTGATGAAACATTGGGGGGTGAACATGTCGGGCAAAACACGAATCAAGCGTGTGTCGATGCCCAGTTGCTGCATATAGACCAAGTAGTCGGCGGCATCGGCGCCTACGGTTCCCACGGGCAAAGGATGGCCGCCAAGTAGCTGCAGGTTATAAGCAATGTTGCCAGCACAGCCGCCGTATTCCTTGCGCATATTGGGCACAAAGAAAGATACGCTCAGCGACTGGATGTTGTCATTCAGGATGTGATCCTTGAAGTGCCCTTCGAAAACGGCAATGGTGTCAAATGCCACCGATCCGCAGACTAAAATCTTGTCAGACATTACTTCCCTTATGGAAAAAATTTACCCAATTGATAGCCATTGACCTTGACGCCATTCAGCTCGATAGGCACGCCCGCAGCAACTTCGCTCGCGGCCGCAAAAGGCCCTTGCAAAGTCTCCGAAGGCAAATATGACGCCGGCGGAAGATTCTTTCTGACAACTATCGTGCCTGAAAAGTCGGTCAGATCCAGCACAAGAGTCGGCCATTCCTGCGGTTGATCTAAAGTATTGCGCAAGGTCAGGCGTAGCGTCATGGAATCCGGTGCATCGTTCGACGCATCCGGTGACGCACGCAGCGACGAACTTGTGATTGAAATCATGTCGATCCGCCGTGGATAGGCTACCCGGCAATTCAAGGCCTCGCAAGCTTGCGTCAGCACAGGGCGCAAGGCCGGAATCTGATTTGCTATTTGCGAACGATAAACATAAGTAAGCTGCACCAGCAGAAGCAGTAGGCCTGCAACGATGAGCACGCTCCACAGTAGCTTAATAATGCGGGCATAACCGGACGCACGGCCGTCAAAGAACTCGGGCTCCGCCTCGTCTTTGCTGGCCTGCGGCCGTCGCGGTTCAACATATAACGGTGGCGGCGTGGCGCTTACGGTCGGTATCTGACTACGCTCAGGTGCAGCAACGATCGGTTCGGGTCGCTTGACGATGGGATCCGGCCGTCTCGCAACGTCTGGACGAATAACAGGATCCGGCTTCACATGAGCAGCATCGCCGATCCGAAAAACAGGATCTTGGCGCCGGGCTTGGCTTGCCTCGCGCCCTGGCGAAATTGTAAATGCCGGCTGAGATTCGCGTACCGGTGTTATCGGCTTGGACACTACGAAGGGCGCCGGGTCGTCGCGAGCCGACCGTTGACGCACTACGCTGGGCATAGCGGCGGGTGTCGGCGGTGGCGCTGCAGACGATGGAGCTGCAGGCGCGTGCGCTGACACGGACTTTACTAAAGGCTTTGACGCAGGCGCCGGAGTAGGCACCGGCCGGGTAGTGGTCCGAAGAGACGCCGGTGGAGACGATGAGCGTGCATGAGACACTGCCTGATTCGAAGCCGGCGACTGCGAGGCGGCTGTCTCGCCGGCGGGAACGACGGAATCGTAGCCGTCGAATATATGCGCGCAATTTATGCAACGAATATAGCCTTTGCGCAGCTGCAACTGTTCAAGGCTTGCTGAAAAAATTGTGCCACATTGCGGGCAGCGTGTGGTCAGGTCCATATACGTAAGATGTTGGTCTGGCCCTTAGTCGGCTCTTTGGCCATGCAAACAAACCCATCCTTCCCGAGCTCGCCAGACATTCATCTTGAGCCACGGAGCATAAGCCTGTGCGACTTCCTCAGCCTGGCGTTCGAGAATTCCCGATAAAACCAGGTGGCCACCCGGCAATACGCGATTGGCAAGCATAGGTGCGAGCACCTTCAATGGATTCGACAGAATATTAGCCACGACCACCTGCGATTGTCCGGCAGGCAGTTCATCGGGAAGCATCGCAAGCAACTCGACCCGATTGACCTCTGCATTGTAGCGGCTGGACTGAACAGCCTGCTCATCGATGTCGACAGCATGAACCGAAGTGGCACCAAGAAGCTTGGCCGCTATGGCTAGAATGCCCGAACCACAGCCATAATCTAGTAACGTTTCATTACCATGTAAATTCTCGGCCAGCCACTCGAGGCATAAATGCGTCGTAGGGTGACTGCCAGTTCCAAAGGCCAGACCTGGGTCAAGCTCGATATGTATAATGCCCTTCTCGTCGGCGCTCTGGCGATCGGCCGCGACCGGGACATCTGGGTCTTCTCGGTGCCAACTCGGAATAATCCAGATGCGCTCGCCCACCTGGATTGGACCGAATTGTGACTGAGTCAATCGCACCCAATCGGCGTCGGGAACGTCCCGAAGGGACCACTGTCCATCTTGGTAGTCGGCTACGCCGGCTTCGCGAAGCTGCTCCAGTATCTGCCTGGGATCAAGCCCGTCGGGCAAAAGGGCCACCACACGGTTACGGTTCCATGCGTGTACTTGAGGCTCCATGCCAGGCTCGCCGAACAAAGGGCTTTCGATCTCCGTATCACCATCGGCATCTTCGACCGACACAGATAGCACGCCGGCGTCAAGCAATGCATCCGAAAGCGCTTCGGCCTGTGCCTCAGGGCAAATTAGCACGAGTTCGCGCATAGTTATTTCCATCAGTAAAAACAGGGGCAATGCCCCCGTTTGTAAAGCAGCATCAAAAAGCGTCGCTGAATTACGGCCTTTGCGCCAGCTTGTTCTCGAGGTAGTGAATGCTGGTCCCACCTTCGACAAAGCGAGCATCCTGCATAAGCTCGCGATGCAAAGGAATATTTGTCAGCACACCTTCGACAACCATTTCCGACAAGGCGATTTCCATGCGGGCAATAGCCTGCTTACGTGTGTCGCCGTATGTGATCAGCTTGGCAATCATTGAATCGTAGTTTGGTGGAACCATGTATCCGCTAAACACATGGGAATCCATGCGTACGCCGGGCCCGCCAGGTGTATGCCAATTGGTGATACGACCGGGGCTGGGCGTAAACTTGAACGGATCCTCGGCGTTGATGCGGCACTCGATCGAATGACCACGACTCTGCACATCGCGCTGACGCAAGGTAAACTTCTCGCCCGCGGCGATAAGAATTTGCTGCTGCACAAGGTCGATGCCCGTGACCATTTCAGTAATGGTGTGCTCAACCTGAATGCGGGTGTTCATCTCGATAAAGAAGAACTCGCCATTTTCGTACAGGAATTCGAAAGTGCCCGCACCCCGGTAATTGATTTTTCGGCAGGCTTCAGCACAGCGCTCACCGATACGTTCAATAAGACGGCGCGCAATACCCGGCGCCGGGGCCTCTTCGATGACCTTTTGGTGCCGACGCTGCATTGAACAATCGCGTTCGCCCAGCCAGATGGCGTTACGACCGCCGTCGGCCAAAACTTGAATTTCAATGTGGCGCGGATTCTCGAGGAACTTCTCGAGATAAACTTCGGGATTGTTGAAGGCTGCACCAGCCTCGGAACGCGTCATCGTTACCGCATTCAGCAACGCTGCTTCGGTATATACGACTCGCATGCCCCGACCACCACCACCGCCTGCCGCCTTGATTATGACGGGATAGCCTACGTCGCGAGCGATCCGGATAATTTCCTGCGGGTCTTCGGGCAAAGCGCCTTCGGAGCCTGGGACGACTGGTACGCCAGCTTCGATCATGGCGTGCTTGGCGCTAACCTTATCGCCCATAAGGCGTATCGATTCCGGACGCGGGCCAATGAACACAAATCCACTTTTTTCGACGCGGTCGGCGAAGTCGGCATTTTCAGCCAGGAAACCGTATCCCGGGTGTATGGCCTCGGAATCGGTAACCTCGGCAGCCGATATGATCGCCGGCATATTTAAATAGCTATCACGCGCAGCGGCGGGCCCTATACATACGGACTCGTCGGCAAGGCGCACATACTTGGCGTCGCGGTCAGCTTCGGAGTGAACGACGACCGTTTTAACGCCCAGCTCGCGGCAGGCCCGCTGGATGCGCAACGCGATCTCGCCACGATTGGCAATAAGAATTTTTTCAAACATGAATTAGCCAATAACAAACAAGGGTTGACCGTATTCGACGGGCTCGCCGTTCTCGACCAGAATTTCCTTGATGACGCCCGACTTGTCGGCTTCGATTTCGTTAAGAAGCTTCATCGCTTCGATGATGCAAAGGGGTTCGCCCTCTTTTACGGACTGGCCTAGCTCGACAAAAGGCGAGGCGCCTGGATTCGGCGCACGATAGAAGGTGCCGACCATGGGCGCTTTGACAGTATGGCCCTGAGGCACAACCGGAGCGGCAGGCGCGGCGGGCGCGGCAGCAGCCACAGGCGCCGGCGCAGCTTCAGGAGCATACGCCACAGGCTGCACAGTCTGGGAAAATTTGACGATTCTGACCTTGCCCTCGCCTTCTGTAATTTCGAGTTCGGCGATGCCTGACTCTGCCACCAGGTCGATTAAGGTTTTCAGTTTTCTTAGGTCCATACGAACTTCCCGTGACATTGCTCTGCTGCCATTGCACAGAGCCAATGCAATAATTAAAAGTTAAAAGAGAACTGCCAGGTACTCAATTTGCAAAAGCATAGCGCAAGGCTGCTTCGTACCCGAATGCACCCAGGCCGGCCACTACCCCTACCGCCGAACTGGATAGATATGAGTGATGGCGAAATGGCTCGCGCTTGTACACATTAGACAGATGCACTTCAATAAAAGGAATATCAACCGCAGCCAGGGCGTCTCGAATTGCGACGCTAGTATGGGTGTAGGCGGCGGCGTTGATAATGATGCAATCAGTGAGATCCAGCCGGGCGGCTTGAATACGATCGACAAGTTCTCCTTCGTGATTGCTTTGAAACGCGGTGCAGCTTACCCCGTTTTCTGCGGCCAACTTAAACAAATGCTGATTAATATCGGCCAAAGTCTGCCGGCCGTAGACCTCTGGCTCGCGTGAGCCGAGCAGGTTCAGATTTGGACCGTGCAAAACAAGGATGTGCTGCGCCATTGCGGATATTCTATGAAGACAGACCGCCTTTTTACGCTAAAAACACGCATTTGTCCATTAAAGCCTCTGTATCACAAACGGTAAAACTGCCGCAAACGGCCCGACAGGTATGGCCATTCGTGTACAACAAATTAGAGCAGAATCGCGTTAGATGAGACGTTTTAGACGCTGTTCGAATTCGTCTGGTTTGATCTGGCCCAGCACCCTATCCGCTATCTGTCCGTTCGCGTCAAAGACGACGGTGAACGGCAATCCGCCCTGCTTGTTGCCTAAGGTTCGCATCAACTGTATTGCACCGTGGCCTCCGATTAGAAGGGGATAGGAAACCTGGACCTTCGTGATGAATTTTTTTACGTTAACCGGCGTATCGACGGCGAGGCCGACGAAATTCATGCCCTGATAACGAGAATGGAGCATGTCCAGATCAGGCATTTCCTTCACGCATGGCGCGCACCAAGTCGCCCAAAAATTCATTACCAATGGCTTCCCTAAATATTGCGAAACTTTGACGGGACTGCCTTCCAGGTCGGTGAATTCATTCGTGTAAAAAGCATCCGCAACGGGCGTGGCCGCCCCTGCCGAGCGCAGCGGCACTAACATCGCAGCAAGTGTGGCGCCGCTCGCCGCCCAGGCGGTATGGCTGAGAAATTCTCGCCGTTTCATGTCGGTCGAATCCATAAAATTGTGGCCATTCAATGATAGCACCCGGCTACTAAAGGTCCGTCAGGCGAAGGATGCGACTCCGCTCCCCGGCCCAGTCATAGCTTCCAACTGACTACAATAAGCGCCGGAGGAAAACAATGCACTTACATATTCTTGGCATCTGCGGCACATTCATGGGCGGCCTAGCGCTGATTGCCCGCTCGGCGGGCCATACCGTCACCGGCTGCGATACCGCGGTCTACCCCCCCATGAGCACCCAGCTCGAAGAACAGGGCATACGCCTTATTGAAGGCTTCGATGCGTCTCAGACGGATCTTCGGCCCGATCTTTATATTATCGGCAATGTCGTGACGCGCGGGAATCCTTTAATGGAAGCCATACTCGACAAGGGTTTGCCTTACACTTCGGGCCCGCAATGGCTGGGCGCGGAAATATTGCAGGGCCAGCATGTACTCGCAGTCGCGGGCACGCATGGGAAAACAACAACCAGCTCCATGCTGGCGTGGATTCTCGATCACGCCGGCTTGAAGCCAAACTTTCTTATTGGCGGCATTGCGGCCGATCTGAAGGTATCGGCACGCTTCCAGGCGGATCAAAAATCCTTCGTCATTGAGGCCGACGAATATGACACGGCATTTTTCGACAAACGCTCGAAATTTGTTCATTATCGGCCGCGCACGGCTATCTTGAATAATTTAGAGTTTGATCACGCGGACATTTTCCCCGATCTGGCTGCTATTGAAACTCAGTTCCACCACCTGGTACGCACCATGCCCTCGCAAGGACGGATTATCCGGCCGACCAGCTGCGAGGCGCTCGACCGTGTACATAGCCCGGGGATGCTGGACTCAGGTCGAAACATTTGGTCCCTATGGACGCTGGCAGGCAATTCCTGGCTTGCATCCCTCGCATTTTCAGGTGATACAGGACGAAAGGGAAGTAGGCACAGTAAAATGGGAACTAACTGGTGAACACAACCGCATGAACGGGTTGGCCGCGTTGGCAGCGGCACAGCAACTAGGCGTCTCTCCCCAGTCCGGAATTGAGGCGCTTTCCATATTTGCCGGCGTCAAACGCCGTATGGAATTGCGCGGCACGGTACGTGATATAAGCGTGTACGATGACTTTGCGCACCACCCGACGGCTATCGCCACAACCTTGGAAGGTTTACGCAAACAAATCGGCAACAAACGCATACTCGCCGTCATCGAGCCACGCTCCAACACCATGAAACTGGGCACCATGGCGGCACGCCTGCCTCAGGCCCTGGAAAGCGCCGACCTCACCTTCTGCTTTGGTGCGGCTAGTGGAAAGCATGCGCTAGGGTGGAACCCGCAAGCGGTGTTTGCGCCAATGGCAGAACGGGCATCGGCCTACGATGATCTGGATAAAATGATCGATGCGATATGCTTGTCAGCGAGCCCCGGAGATTCTATTCTGGTAATGAGCAACGGCAGTTTCGGCGGCATACATCAAAAACTTCTGGACCGTTTACAACGCTAAAGGCAACCCATGATCCTTTATTTGCACGGTTTTCGTTCTTCGCCTAAATCGCATAAGGCCACCCTGATGGCTGAGGCCATGCGTGAAAAGGGCCTGGAAGACCAGTGGCTCTGTCCGCAATTGCCGGCGAGCCCAGAGCGGTCCGGCGCCCTGGCTAATTATCTTATAGAGCAAGCGGTGCAAACCAAGGATCTCGACCCGGAACGTGAACTGACTATTATTGGGTCCTCCCTGGGGGGCTATTACGCCACATGCCTGGCCGAGCACTGGAAGTGCCAGGCTGCAGTGCTTAACCCCGTGGTCTATGCGGCGCGCGACCTGGCCACGCAGGTCGGCGAACACACGTTGTATCATTCAAACGATTCATTCTCATTTTTGCCCGAATATATTGACGAGCTGGCAGAAATGGCCGTTGGGAAGCCGGCGCATCCTGAGCGCTATTATTTGCTGGCGGCCAAGGGCGACGAGGTTCTTGACTGGCAAGAAATGGCCGACTGGTATGCAGGAAGCCGGGGACGCATTCTGGAAGGCGGCGACCATGGGTTATCCGAGTTCGAGCAATGGTTGCCCGAGGTCCTGACATTCGCCCTGGCAGGCAGAACCGACTGACCTGAACGCCCTATACCCACAATCTGACGCGCCATAGTGCGCGTCTCGATGGAAAACTATGTACGTTCTTTACGACGACAACGGAAACTTCAAGGCGGAAAGGATCTTTTCGCAAAGCGACTCCACTATGCAGGTCGAGTCAGAATCCGGCAAACGCAGCAAGATAAAAAATGCCAGCGTATTGTTCAGCTTCGAGCAGCCCGCTCCGGCCGCCATGCTCGAACAAGCGCACGCACTTGCCAAGACCCTGGAAATCGACTTCCTATGGGAATGTGCGCCGCAAGAAGAATTCGACTCTGCCACGTTTGCACAGGACTATTTCGGACACCCCCCCACCTCCGTCGAGAAGGCGGGGCTGATCTTCGCCTTGAATAGCGCGCCAGCCTATTTCCACAGACGAGGCAAGGGACACTATCGCCCTGCACCGCCTGATATCCTGGCTGCCGCGCTTGCTGCAATCGAAAAAAAACAGAAACAGGCGGCACAGCAACAGGAATGGACTGCTCAAATGGTTGCCGGCCAGCTTCCAGAGCCGATTGCCGAAGTCGCACATACCTTCTTGACTCGCCCGGATAAAAATACGCTGCAATGGAAAGCCTTTGACGCCGCACTAGAACAACTGCACACCAGCCCTGAAAAATTGTTGCTTAAACTCGGTGCGTGGCCCCATGCCCTGGCCGTGCACCAGCATCGCTTCATGACGGCAAACTTTCCGAAGGGAACCCAGTTCCCACCGGTTCAGGTCGCCGAAATAGGCAACGAACTGCCGCTGGCTGACGTCACTGCGTATTCGGTAGACGACTCCAACACGATAGAAATAGACGACGCTTTGTCGGTAACGCCACTAGACGACGGACTTGTCAGGATTGGAATTCATATCGCCGCTCCCGGGCTGGGCATGGCCCCGGGGGACGACCTGGACAAGCTGGCGAGATCGCGTATGTCGACGGTCTACATCCCGGGCCTGAAAATTCCGATGCTGCCTGGTGAATTGATTACCGCGTTCTCCCTGGACGCCGGCATGCCTCGGCCCGCTTTGTCGCTTTACGTAACCGCCAACCTCGCGACTGGAGAACTGGTGTCGACGGAAACGCGCCTAGAGCGTGTGCAAGTACGCGAAAATCTTCGCCATGATGTCCTGGATGAATTCATTACCGAAGAAGCACTAGACGACTTACATTCCGATTTGCCCTACAGTAAATGGCTGCGGCCACTATGGACGTTCGCTCAACATTTATCGGCGCAGCGCGACCTGATCCGCGGCAAAGCGGAAAACAACAACCGGGTCGAATATTCTTTCGTTCTGGATGGACCGCATGACGATCCCGACACGCCGGTGCAACTGGTACCACGCCGCCGCAACGCACCCCTGGATCGGCTGGTGGCCGAATACATGATACTGACGAATAACGTCTGGGGCGGCCTGCTGGCTCAGCATGGCGTACCCGGAATATACCGGTCCCAACAGGCCGGCCGTGTGCGCATGTCTACGCATGCGTTGCCTCACGAAGCGATTGGCGTGCCTCAGTATGCATGGTCCACCTCGCCGCTGCGCCGCTATGTAGATCTCGTCAACCAATGGCAATTGATTGCCACCATCCAGCATGGTGTCTCAGCGCGCCTTGTAGCTCCATTCAAGCCAAAAGACGCCGATCTATTCGCAATTATCGGCGCCTTCGATGCACAATATGCAATATGGAGCGACTATCAGTCCACGATGGAACGATATTGGTGCTTGAGATGGCTGCAACAACAAGGGCTAAGCACAGTTCAGGCAAGTGTGCTGCGCGATGACCTCGTCCGGCTCGGCTGCGCACCCCTGGTCACCCGGATACCCGGATTACCCGAATTGGAACGCGGTCAGATTATTACGCTTGATATCCTGGGGTTTGACGAACTAGCTCTTGAGCTGGATTGCCGGCTGCGTGAAACTGCAATAGCCTGATCCTTTTCTTGCTCTGGGCCAGACATGTCTATGCTTTCCGCCCTGCTGCTACGGGTCCGTATGCCCCGTAACGACTATTTGCGCATAGCGATCGTGTTGTCGCTGGGTATACACGCGGCTATCCTGGCAGTGCACTTTTCCAGGCCGCCAACCCCTCCGCCGCAGACCAGCACACTGGAAGTTACGCTGGTTAACGCTCGCAGCGAAGTCGCTCCATTAAAGCCCAAAATTCTTGCTCAAGAGACGACCGACGGAGGTGGAGAAGCCCAGGCGGGGCAAGCCAGCTCACCGCTGGCGCGGACCGTCGCAGAGTCTGCCGATCAAGTTGTGCTGGCGGCCTTACAGAAACGTCAAGAAGAGCTCGAAGCCGAGCAGTTGCGGCTTTACACGCAGCTTTTAGCTTTGGAAAAAGTTAAGCCGCAACGCGAAAAAGCAAATAGTTCAGAAGAATCGCGTGAGCCAGGGTCCGATGACAGTCAGCAAGAAAGCTTGGTACTGAATTCGCAGATCAGCACACTGAAAGAACGTATCGAGCGTTATAACGCGCGGCCTCGGCTACACTTTTCCGGGCCCTCGGCCAAAGCAGTTGATTATGCCGAATATGTCGAAGCCTGGCGCCAAAAAATTGAACTCATTGGAACCGAACACTATCCCGAGGAAGCACGCGGCAAAGTATATGGAAGCTTGCAGCTGACTGTATATATCCGCAAGGACGGAGCGCTTGACCGTATTGAAATAGACCGACCGTCGACCCACGCAATATTGAATTTGGCCGCCTCGCGTATTGTGCAACTGGCGGCGCCTTTCCCCCCCCTCCCGCCTTCGATAGCGAAAGACACCGATGTGTTCGCGATTACACGAACCTGGAATTTTATGAACCAGCAACTGGAAACTACAACGCCGTGACCCGAGCCGCTCCGTTTAAACGCTATGCCGTTATCGGCAATCCTATTGAACATAGCCGCTCGCCATTTATCCATGAAGAATTCGGGCGGCAGACTGGACTGCCAATACGGTACGAAAAAATCGAGGCGCCAATAGATCGGTTTGCGCGTGCGGTCAGCGAGTTTTTCCAGGATGGCGGCGGACTCAATATCACCGTCCCGTTCAAACAAGAAGCTTTCGATTTGGCTCAAGGTCACTTAAGCGCGCGCGCCATGCTGGCTGGCGCCGTGAACACGCTGTGGATGGAACAGGGAGTACTGCATGGCTGCAATACCGACGGGCTCGGTTTATTGAATGACCTTGAGCGTCTCGGTCATGCAGCGCACAACAAAAAAATACTACTGGTAGGGGCTGGCGGCGCCGCCCGAGGCGTACTGTCTCCGCTGCTGGAGGCCGGATGCGCAGAATTGCGAATCGTCAACCGTAGCGCTGCACGGGGCGATGAGCTGCGTCAGCATATCCTCGGCCACATGCCTGATGCGGCCTCGCGTTTATCTGTAGGTTCGCTTGACGAAGCCAGAGGATCCTGGGACATCGTAATCAATGCAACCTCTAGCAGTTTGAGCGGCACGGTGCCGGAACTGCCGGCGGGGCTTTATGCGCCTGGTGCGCTTGCCTATGACATGGTCTATGCCTCCCACCCTACGCCGTTCATGCAACAGGCCCTAAAAGACAAAGCCGATCAAGCTGCCGACGGCCTGGGCATGTTGGTAGGGCAAGCCGCCGCCAGCTTTGCCATCTGGCACGGCGTAAGCCCCAACGTTGAGCCGGTGCTGCGCGCCTTGCGACAGCAACTTCTTGCTTCCTGACCTTATGGCCGTTAAACGAATAAACAAGGTCAAAGTCGCTAGCGTTGCACTGTTACTCGGATTCGCCGCCCTACTGCTTTACCAATTCGGTCTGTTTGTCATGGTGCTTTGGCTCAGCGTGCGAGACCCGGGCAGCAGCGCCTTTATGGACGCTGCTTTGAACCAATTGCGTCAGGACGATCCCAAAGCGACCTTGAAATACCAATGGGTGCCTTACAAAAATATAAGCACTTCTTTAAAGCGCGCGGTGGTCGCATCGGAAGACGCCAATTTCAATGACCATGAAGGCGTTGAATGGGAAGCCATACGTAAGGCCTGGGAATATAACCGGGCTCAGGCCGAACGCGGCAAAGCCAAAGTCCGGGGCGGCTCGACAATTACGCAACAACTGGCAAAAAATTTATTCCTGTCGGGCTCTCGCAGTTATTTTCGGAAAGGCCAAGAATTAATTCTGGCTTACATGATCGAGTTTGTCATGAGTAAACAGCGCATACTCGAGCTATACCTGAATATCGCGCAGTGGGGCGGCAATGTTTTCGGTGCTGAAGCAGCGGCACGGCATTATTATCGCGTAAGCGCCTCTAGCTTAAGTTCGTATCAAGCTGCGCAACTGGCCGCCATGCTGCCCAACCCAGTCTATTACGACGCCCATCGCAATACCTCGTATCTGCGTTCTCGTACCGCGACCATACAAAAACGCATGCGTCTGGTAGAAATCCCAGGGTAAAGCGACTGCGCCGGCGCGGCAAATGTTAAGCTTCTGCTTAGTCCGCCACTTACTCGTTTTAGGTCTCAAGCTCTTTCATGCGCACCGCCAGACGTTATCTTGCCAGCGAAATTTATCGCTCTAGCGCCGTAGTTTTAATGGCGCTGGTCGGTCTGTTCACGTTTTTTGCGCTGATTGAAGATCTGGATAACGTCGGAACGCAGTTCACCTTGCTCAACTTGTTTTACATGCAGGCACTGGCTCTACCTACCCGCTTGTACGACTTATTGCCCATAGGCCTCCTGATTGGGGCGATCCTGGCCCTGGCGGGCTTGGCGCAGCGCAATGAACTGGTAATTCTGCGGGTATCTGGGGTCAGTGGTATGAAGCTACTAGTCATGCTGTGGATTGTTACGATACCGCTGGTCATAGGGGCGTTTCTGCTATCGGAAGTGATTACTCCCGCGGCGGAGATTAAAACCAGCGAAGCCAGCATGACCTTGCTCGGCAAATCCGACGGCAGCCGCCTGAATAGCGGCTATTGGTTCAAAGAGACGGATGCCGATCAGGGCAAGCGCATCATCAACATTTCCATACTCAAAACCAACGGCGACGTCTCTGGCGTGACCCTCTACGAGTTCCGTAAAGGACAGCAACTGGCAGCATTTTCCTATGCCGAACATGGGCATTTCACCAACGGCACCCTAGTCCTGCGCCAGTTAACCGAAACGCAAATCGCCGCCACCTCAGTTTCCGCCCTGGCTAACGCGAGAAAGCCCGAGGCACCATTAACCCATATCAAAACGCTGCCGACCCGAGTACTTACGACATCGCTCACGCCTGAAAGACTAATTGCCCGCATCCTGACCCCCGAGCGCATGTCCATCATCGATCTTCTCGACTATATCGATTACCTGAAAAACAATAAGCTGCAAACTGAACGTCAGGTCGTAGCACTGTGGCGCAAAATGGCCTACCCATTCACACTGCTTGTAATGATCACTATCGCCGCGCCTATCGGGTTCATGCAAACGCGCCGCGGTGGCGTCGGCAGCAAAGTCTTCATCGGCATATTGCTTGGTGTAGGTTTCTTCATGCTGAATCAGTTGGCGCTCAATGTGGGCATGCTCAGCAAATGGGCGCCATGGGTAACCGCATTAATACCAAACATTGGTGCATTGGCCCTAGCGCTTGGTTCGCTGATTCTGATGGAGAATCAGCATAACGTCCGTCGTTTCAATCAAACGCGCTTGCCATGGAGCAAATCGGCGGCATGAATTCACAACCTGCAATTTGGATGATCGGCGACCTACAAGGCTGCTATCAACCCCTTCACGAATTACTTACCCATCCCGAAATCAGCAGCGACCCGAATGCACAGTTCTGGTTTGCCGGCGACCTCGTTAATCGCGGTCCCGACTCGTTGGCGACGCTTAAAACGGTGATGGCGCTGGGTGACAGGGCAATTTCAGTATTGGGCAATCACGACCTTAATCTACTTGCGGTGGCTGCCGGTGTCCGCAAACAGTCAAAATCCGATACTCTGGACGACATCCTTAACGCCCCGGATGCGCAGGAGATGCTGGATTGGCTACGACACTGTCCCCTTGCTCATTACGAACACAATCACTTGTTGGTTCATGCTGGCGTACTACCAAAATGGAACGTCGAAAAAACCTTGAAATTGGCGTCTGAAGTAGAAACTGCTTTGCGCGGGCCCGACTGGAAGGTCCTGCTAAGCAAGATGTACAGCAACGAACCGGTACACTGGAAAGACGAGTACGAAGGAAGCAAGAGGCTGCGAGTCATCATTAACGCATTGACCCGCATGCGAATGTGCGACAGTCATGGGCACATGGAGTTTTCTCACAAAGATGCCCCTATCAATGACGGCCGAATAATGCCGTGGTTCGACGTACCTAACCGCGCCATCAAGGATGAAACCATCGTTTTTGGGCACTGGTCCACGCTGGGCCTGATGATACGACCCGACGTCATCTGCCTGGACTCGGGCTGCGTCTGGGGGCGGCAGCTAACCGCTATGCGCCTGCAGGATCATAGATTGGTTCAAATTCCTTGCCAGAAGTACAGGGTACCTCATCAGCATTGAACATCGCAGCGGCTCTGCCGGCCCATAAGACTATTGCTGCGGCCACGGGCCTTCAAGGCCTTAAGTCCTCTTTAGGCACGACGGCATTACGAATCAGGTGATAAGCATGTTCGGCAACCTTGCCACGGCCCTGCTCTTCGCAGTATTCGCTGGACATGACAGGCAAAAACTCCACCTCGATGACGACACCGGCAGTGGCCAGCAGCCGCCATAAATTCTGCACAAGATTCTGATCGCCCACAAAAGCCACATGATCGCTACGCTTGTCGTGCAGCATGAACCGAAGTGCGACTGGCTGGATATCCACCTGAGCCCGGATTGCAGCATCGAACAGGCTGGAATGAAAATGCGCCACATCGAATCCCGGGGACGTGGTGCCCTCGGGGAACAGGCCTATGACCTCGCCTTGATCGAAACGCGCCTTCATTTGGTGGCCTACTGCGCGCACTGCGTGCCGATTACCCCGTTCAATAAACAGGGTGCCGGACCCCGCAACCAGCCAACCTATGATGGGCCAGCGGCGGATCTCGCTCTTGGCGATAAATACGGTCGGTCGGACCATGTTCAGCACAAAGATATCAATCCACGAAACATGGTTCGCCACCCATAGCGCGGCACCTTGCCGCTTCGGCTCACCGAAAATCCGAATGTGAACGCCGCATATATACATCAGCGCACGCGACCAACGTTGGTTGCAGGCCGAGCGAGCCGACGTCGAAAGAAAAGGAAAGACAAACAAAACCAGGAACAAGCTGAGCACAGTCCATACGACGACAAAAAATGCCCGCAAAAAAAATAACAACAGGGTCAAATCATTCTCTCGTTGAAAACTGGAAGTTCTTACGCGGCCGGAACCAGCGCATCGAGATAACGTTGCAGGATCACAGCGGCTGCTACGGCGTCATCAGGGGCATTTGAGCCCAATAGTTCCTGGGCTTCCATACTGGAGCCTCGTTCATCGATGAGTTCCACCTGAAGTCCAAAACGTCCGTGCAATTGGTTGGCAAAGCGGCGACAACGCAAGCTGGAATACTGTTCCTCGCCACTCGTAGCCAGCGGCAGGCCCACTATTACCCGTTCCGGTTGCCAGGTGTCAAGCAACTGGGCGATGGCTGCGAAACGCTGCTCTCGAGTGGTCGATACCAAAATATCCAGCGGCCTGGCCAGCCGCGTCAAGGTATTGCCGATGGCGACCCCTATTTTTTTAGTGCCGTAATCGAAAGCCAGCAGAGTTTCTTCAGGCATGACCTGCGTCGCCCGCAAGCATAAGCGGATCGATTCCCAATTGAGCCAAGGCGGCACCGTAGCGATCCTCGGACGGTATATTGAAAAGGATGTCGGTATTGGCGGCGACATTGAGCCACGCATTTTGCGACATTTCACTTTCCAGTTGCCCCGCCCCCCAGCCTGCATAGCCCAATGTAATCAGCAGCATTGCAGGCCCCCGGCCTTGCGCGACGTCTTGCAGGACATCGCGCGAAGTCGTCAAGGCTACGTCGCCGAGCCGAATGCTGGAGCTGTAACCTCCGACCGGGGCATGGAGCACGAATCCGCGGTCAGTCTGCACCGGACCACCGAAGAATACCGGCTGGTTTTGACTGGGTCCGATCTCGAGCGCCAGATCAAGGTCGATACGTTTCAGAAGATCGCCCACCGTCAGGTCGGTCGGCCGATTGATGACCAGCCCAAGCGCACCGTGTTCAGTGTGTTCGCATACGTAAATAACCGTATTGGCCAAGTTTCCAGATACCTTTCCGGGCATCGCTACTAGTAACTGTTGGGACAAGTCGACGCTTGATTCGGCATCGGACCGATTAATTGTTGAAACCATGACTCGCCCTCCCGCCCCAGTGCAGACTATGCACCTGAAACGCTTAAACCTCGATCAATTCAAAATCTTCCTTCCGCGCCCCGCATTCCGGGCAAACCCAATTAGGAGGAACATCTTCCCAAAGGGTGCCGGGAGCTATACCTTCTTCGGGCAATCCTGCCTCCTCATCATATATCCAACCGCAAATCAAACACATCCACGTACGCATTTATTGTTACTCGCTGAAAAATTTGACCCAAAACCAACAGTTTTTGGATCCTTCTATTAGAATGGGGTTAATGTTACTAAACCCAATAGCACCCCCGCGCATTCGCGCCGGATGTTGCAATCTTTTGTGATTATCGACGCTGTGCAGGCATCAATTCCACCATTAGTGCTTATTTTCGGTCCTTTCGATCCGAGTGGCGCGAGTAGTCTTCCGGCCGATGCGGTTACTTGCGCCGCCCTGGGCTGCCATGCGCTTAGTACGCTAACCGCTATCCTGGTACAAGACACGGCACGCACTGAAGATATACAGCCCATAGCGCCAGAGCTTATCGACGACCAGGCTCGCTGCCTGCTTGAAGATATGACTGTGCAGGCTATCAAGGTCGGTCCACTTTATACAACGGAATCGATCAGCGTGCTCGCCCAAATAGCGGCCGATTACAGCCATGTACCGCTAGTTCTGCAACTGGGACGCCTGCCCGACGAATCGCTTGTCGCCGACATCGATATCGAAGACGTCCAGATGGCACTCTTCGAATTATTGCTGCCGCAAACCGACATTGTAGTGGCTGATCATCATCTGCTCGAACAATGGCACTCCCAGGGGGCCTTTAGTAACTACGAAGCGGCCACGCCCGCCGAGGCATTACTGGAATCTGGAGCCAAATGGATTCTCACAAGTGGCGCACCATTGCGTCCGGGGCACGGCAGCTATATGCTGCAAGGGCAGCAGAATCAGACTGCCAGCTGGGTGTGGCAGGCGCCGGCTGCGCGCCTCAGCGACGCCGATGGGCCGTTGGCTTGCGCCATTACAGCGCAACTTGCCCGAGGGCAAGATGTCCAGCAAGCGGTTGAGTCGGCCTTGGCTATCGTCAACGCTTTAGGGCCACGCTCGTTTCAACCTGGCATGGGCAATCGTCTAATTAACAGGTCCACACCATGATTTCCGGTTTACGATTTCCTCGCGGGCTCTACGGTGTCACACCCGAATGGTCCGACACGGCCCTTCTCTTAGATGCTATCAGCGCCGCCGCCAGCGGCGGAATGGTAGCGCTGCAGTGGCGCCGCAAGACTGCGGCGCCTGACGAAGGACTTGCACAGGTCCGGCAAGTGGGTGAGCGGTGCAAGGAGTTGGGCGTGCTGTTCATCGTGAACGACGATTGGCGATTGGCCGCCATGATCGATGCTGACGGCGTGCATCTGGGCCGTGACGACGGCAGCATAAGCGACGCACGCCTGGCGCTGGGTTCGGGCAAGATCATTGGGTGCTCGTGCTACAACCAGCCGACGCTGGCTGCGAAGGCCCTTAAGGTCGATGTGGATTACGTGGCGTTTGGTGCGATGTATCCGTCCAGTGTTAAACCCGAAGCTGTCCATGCGACGCTCGAAGATATAGAGCAAGGACGCATGCTGGTGGAAAGCAGCCTTATACGCCCCCGCCCCGCAGTCGTGGCAATAGGCGGCATCACGGCGGACAACGCCGGCCCGGTGGTACACGCAGGAGCCGACAGCATAGCGCTGATCAGCGGCTTGTTCGACAGCGATGACATTCGGGGGACGGCCGAGAGATGTTCTGAGCTGTTTTATTAGGTTCGGGTCGATTCTTTGGGATTTGTTTTTTTACACGTGGGGCGGGGCTTGTGAGCCGGGTTCCGGTCCCGTGACCGGTTCGGCGCCCTGCGCGCCGAACCGGTCACGCTGGCCCATCCCCCGGCACCAGCGCCCCCGCGACGGCTTGATAGGGTTACTAAATAGCCCCCACGCCACAGCTGACAAATCGCCCCCTTTACTACCAACTGTTATGCTATTGCCTGCTATCCCCATTATTCCAGCAGTGAGTCTTAACATCATGTCTCGCAATACAGAACTATTCGAACGCGCCTTTCAAACCATACCCGGCGGCGTCAACTCTCCCGTCCGGGCATTTCGTTCAGTGGGCGGCTCGCCACGATTCATCGCGCGTGCCCAGGGCCCTTATATGTGGGACGCCGACGATGTCCGGTACATCGACTACGTTGGATCCTGGGGGCCGGCTATTCTGGGGCATGCTCATCCCGACGTCATCCGAGCAGTACAGGAAGCGGCTGTCGATGGCCTGTCGTTCGGAGCGCCGACCGAAGGCGAAATCGAGATCGCCGAAGAGATTGTCGCCCGCATGCCTTCGATCGAAAAAGTAAGGCTGGTCAGTTCCGGCACCGAAGCCACCATGACCGCCATTCGTCTGGCGCGTGGCGCCACGGGCCGCTCGAAGATCATCAAATTCGAAGGCTGCTATCACGGCCATGCCGATAGCCTGCTCGTCAAGGCCGGTTCGGGCATGCTTACGTTCGGCAACCCCACTTCGGCGGGCGTGCCTCCTGAATTCATCAAGCACACTCTGGTGCTCGACTACAACAAACTGGATGCCGTCGAAGCAGCCTTCAAACAATTCGGTTCCGAAATCGCCTGCATCATCGTCGAACCGATTGCCGGCAACATGAACCTGATCAAGCCCGTTCCCGGTTTTCTGGAAGGCCTGCGTTCGCTATGCACACAGTATGGCGCGCTGCTGATATTTGACGAGGTCATGACGGGCTTTCGGGCAGGCCCCAAAGGCGTGCAAGGGCTGACAGGCGTTACCCCTGACCTGACAACGCTGGCAAAAGTCATTGGCGGCGGAATGCCGGTCGGCGCATTTGGCGGCCGCGCCGACATCATGGAGCACATCGCACCGATGGGCAATGTTTACCAAGCGGGCACCTTGTCAGGCAATCCGGTGGCAGTGGCCGCCGGCCTTGCTACCCTGAAACTACTGGCCGAGCCGGGTTTCTACGAGCGCTTGTCAACGCAGTCTGCAAAGCTTGCAAACGGACTGGCCGAGCGCGCGAAAGCGGCGGGCATTCCGTTCTGCAGCGATCATGTCGGCGGCATGTTCGGCCTTTACTTCAGGGAATCAATTCCCACCACATTCGAGGAAGTATCGACCTGCGACACCGAGCTTTTCAAGAAGTTCTTCCACGGTATGCTGATCAAGGGTGTGTACTTCGCACCGTCGGCATTTGAAGCCGGCTTCATTTCTTCTGCCCACACCGACGACGTCGTCCAGACGACTTTGGACATCGCCGAAGGCGTCTTTGCGAAACTCTAGAAAGCCCGTTCTGTAGCGGCTGCACAAGAGCCGCTGACAATACTACGGGGCATTCATGGTGCGGCGGGAACCACAGCAGTCACCTCGATTTCTACCCGCGCCCGTTGCTCGATCAGGCCAGCCACTTCTACCGCCGTCATGGCGGGAAAGTGGCGACCGACGATTTCGCGGTAATGGCGTCCCACTTCAGGCAAGGCTGTGACATATTCGCGCTTGTCGCACACGTACCATGTCATGCGAGTAATGTGTTGGGGACCAGCACCGCCCTCTTTCAGAATCGCCACAATATTCTTTAGAGTCTGGCCTACTTGCTCGGCGAAGTCATCCGTCTCAAACTCCTGCCTTTCATTCCATCCCACCTGGCCTCCGACAAACAACAGGCGACTGCCTACCGTCATTTCAGTCATGGTGCCATTGGCATAACCCCGCGGCGCGAGCCAAGTTGGCGGCTGCAATATATTCATTCCCACTTCCCCTGTTCGGCCCTTCGGCGCAATACGAAGCGTTGGAGCTTGCCTGTTTCAGTGCGAGGCAAGCTTTCGACAAACTCAATGCTGCGCGGATACTTATAAGGAGCGATGGCGGCTTTGACATGCTCTTGCAAAGACGTAACCATAGCGGCGTCGGTTTCATATCCGGACTTGATCACGACGAAGGCCTTGACGATGCTGCCGCGCATGGCATCTGGTTGACCTACCACTCCGCATTCGGCTACAGCTTCATGCAATAGCAGAGCACCTTCGACTTCCGGGCCAGCGATGTTGTAGCCAGCCGATATGATCATGTCGTCGTTACGCGCCTGATAATACAAATACCCATCAACATCCATCGAAAATGTATCACCGGGCAGATTCCATCCGCGCTGGACAAATGCTAGCTGGCGCTCATCATCGAGATAGCGGCAGCCGGTTGGACCCTTGACGGCGAGCCGGCCCACAATGCCGGCCTCGACAGCTTGTAGATTTTCGTCGACCACCTGCGCCACATACCCCGGAACGACCTTGCCGATCGCGCCGCGCCGAACCTCGTTGCCGGCACTGGACACATACACATGGATCATTTCAGTACCGCCTATGCCATCTATCATTTCGATGCCAGTGGCGTTCTTCCATAGTTGCCGGGTAGCGTCCGGCAACGCCTCGCCGGCCGAGACTGAATTCTTCAACGATGTCGAGCTGATATTTACCCACCAGCCCGGACATCTGGCGGTAATACGTGGGCGCCGTAAAGCTCATGGTCACACCAAAGTCTTGCATCGTTTCCAGAAGGCCATCGGGCGTGAGTTTTTCGGCTAGCACCGTCGATGCCCCAGCGCGCAAAGGAAAACACAATAAGCCGCCCAACCCAAAAGTGAATGCCAGGGGCGGCGTCCCACACACAATGTCGTCGGATTTCATTTGCAATATGTGTCGGGAAAACGTGTCGCACATGGCGAGCACATCACGATGAAAATGCATGCAGCCCTTGGGCTTGCCGGTGGTGCCACTTGTGAAGGCGATTAGGCAGACATCGTCTGCCGCGGTATCGCACGCTATAAAATCTGAAGGCTTAGTGGCTGCTAGGGCATCTAGGCCTTCCGGTCCCTGGTCATGAAAAAAGCGTACTTGATTCAGTTGCGGACAATAGCTGGGATGCTGGGCATCTGTGCAGTACTGAATTTCGGCAGCTAATTGTTTGTCGCATAAAACCGCTCCGATTTCGGCCTTGTCGATAATCTGCTTCAGTTCGCTTGCCCGCATTAAGGGCATGGTTGGCACCGTCACCAGACCCGCCTTTACTGCCGCCAGCCACGAGGCCGCCATCATCATATTGTTAGGCCCACGCAATAAGATTCTGTTTCCGGGCTGCAAATTCATATCTTCGACCAGCACATGGGCAATGCGATTGGCCTGTTCCATCAAGGCAAGATAGGTCATGCTGCGCTTGCTGGTGCCATCGCGCCAATGCAAGGCCGGACGTGCTCCCAGCCCCCCGTGCACTTGTGTATCGAGCAAGATCGCCGCGCAATTCAACCGCGGCGGATACGCCACATCAGGGTTGCCATCAAGCAGCAGATCAGGCCATTGGTCTGGCGGAGGAAGATGATCACGCGCGAACGTGTCGGTATGGGCAGATCGTTCCATTCTGTCTCCTTGCGCATTGCGCTGCCAAATCGCGATGGCGATCATCAAAGAAGGGCCACTCAAGCCAGTCCGAAGCGTTCATTCAGTCGCCCTCGAAAACCGGCTTCTGCCGCGCGACAAAGGCCTCGTAGGCCCTGCGAAAATCCTGCGTCTGCATGCATATTGCTTGAGCCTGCGCTTCGGCTTCAATCGCTTCGTCGACGCCCATATTCCATTCCTGATGCAGCAACTTCTTGGTAACACCGTGTGCGAAGGTTGGACCATCGGCCAATTGCCGCGCCAGTGTTTGCGCCGCCTGCAATACCAGTTCAGAAGCGTGCAGCTTATTGAAGAACCCCCAGGCGAGGCCCTCTTGGGCGGTCATGGCACGTCCGGTATATAGAAGTTCGGACGCCCGGCCCTGCCCTATCGTGCGCGGCAATAATGTGCAGGCCCCCATGTCGGCGCCGGCAAGGCCGACGCGGGTGAACAGAAATGCGGTACGGGCCTGCTCGGTGCCCAAGCGCATATCAGAGGCCAAAGCCATCATGGCGCCCGCGCCTGCACAAATACCATCGATCGCCGCCACTATCGGTTGCGGACAGGCCCGCATGGCCTTGACCAGATCACCCGTCATGCGAGTGAAATCCAGCAACTCTGGCATCGTCATTCGTGTAAGCGGCCCGATGATTTCATGAACGTCACCGCCCGAGCAAAAATTTGCGCCTGAGCCTGTTAGCACGACGCTTTTAATGTCGGTGGCATACACCAGCCCGCGGAACAGGTCTCGCAGCTCGGCGTACGAATCAAAAGTCAAAGGATTCTTGCGCTCGGGACGGTTCAGGATAATAGTTGCCACCTTGCTGTCGCCGGAGACCTCCCAAAGGAAATTGCTGGCCTTGTAATTGGCATAAGGGCGCTTGTGCTGCGCCATACCCTGGACATCGTCTTTCATTTTGCCTCCTGGTTGTTTGCGTTTTAGCCCGCCATTACTTCACCGCCGTCTATCGGGATAGCCTGGCCATTGATTGCCGACGCCCCCGGTGAGCACAGCCATGCCACGGTTTGAGCGACTTCGTCGGGCTGGACCAACCTGCCTTGCGGATTACGCGCGGCCAGTTGTGCATAAGCTTGTTCGGCAGATACGCCAGTCTTGTCTACGATATTGGCGACGGCTTCATGCACGATATCGGTTTCGGTAAAGCCGGGGCATACCGCATTGATAGTCACCCCTTTTTTTGCATTTTCAAGCGCCACGGCCCGCGTCAATCCAATTACGCCGTGCTTGGCAGCGCAATAGGCGCTGACGTAGGCATAGCCGATCAGGCCTGCCGTGCTGGCCACATTCACTACGCGTCCCCACTGGCGCTCAAGCATGTCCGGCAAGGCCGCCTGCATGCAATGAAATGTGCCGCCCAAATTCGTTGCTATCATTTGCTGCCAGCCGGCTTCGTCCAGCTTATCGAAGCGCTGGCTTACCGCCTGCCCGGCATTGTTGACCAATATGTCAACGGGACCGAAACGGGTCCGAGCCTGCTGGAATGCATGTTGTACGTCGGCTTGAATCGAAATATCGCCGACGACAAATCCGGCCTCGCCTTGGCCGGTAAGGTTGGATAAGGCTTGTTCCAGCGATTCAGCACTGCGGCCCAGCAATGTAACGCGCGTTCCCATGCCAAGAAGACGGCGCGCAATTGCCAAACCGATTCCGCGAGAACCGCCGGTGACTATTGCATGGCGGCCGGCAAGAATGTAATTCGCGTTCATTTGGCTGTCGGCTGCGCGTACGCTGCCGCCCGTTCAAAGTTGGTTTCCAGTTGACGCTTTGCAGGAAAATACTGGCGTGGCCAACTGACTTCGGTGGCACCAATACGGGCCGCTTCACGTAAGGTCCAGGCGGCATCGGCCAGATGCGGTCGCGCCAGTGCGCAAAGATCGGCCCTGCCCGAGGCAATAATGCTGTTTACGTGATCGGCTTCAAAAATGGCACCGACCGCTATCGTGGGAATGAGCGCCTCGTTACGGATTCGGTCCGAAAATGGAGTTTGATACATCCGGCCATAAACCGGCTGCTCTGCCTTGCTGACTTGTCCAGAAGAGCAGTCGACCATATCGGCACCCGCAGTTTTGAAGCACCGCGCGATTGCGACGGCATCGTCGGCGGTGATTCCGCCTTCAACCCAATCATGTGCCGAGATACGTACCGACATGGGGAGGTGGTTTGGCCAAGCGGCGCGTACAGCCTCAAATACCTCGAGCGGATACCGTAGCCGATTCTGCAGCGAACCACCGAACTCGTCACTGCGCTGATTGGTTAGCGGTGAAATGAAGCTGGAGAGCAGATAGCCATGGGCGCAATGCAGTTCCAGCCAATCAAACCCGGCGTTCGCGGCTCGCCTGGCGGCTGCCACAAATTCATCGCGCACCGTAATCATTTGCTCGCGCGTCATTGCCTGCGGAACTTGGGATACGCCGTCGATATATGGCAGGTCAGATGCTGAGACCAGCGGCCAATTGCAAGAAGGCAGGGGCATATCAGTACCCTCCCAACTGACGCAGGTCGAGCCTTTGCGGCCGGCATGCCCTAACTGAATGCCTATCTTGGCGTCGCTATTCGAATGGACAAAGTCGACGATACGTTTAAAGGCGCGCATTTGATCGTCATTCCATAGCCCGGGACATCCCGGAGTAATTCGCGCTTCAGGAGAGACGCAAGTCATTTCCACCACGACCAGACCGGCCCCACCCATGGCGCGCCCGCCCAGGTGCACCAAATGAAAATCCCCCACAAGCCCATCGGCGCATGAATACATCGCCATGGGCGACACGACAATGCGATTCTTCAGCCCTATGCTGCGCGCCTTGAACGGCGTCAGCATAGGCGGTGGCGGAGACTGAACATTGGTTGACATCCCGGTTCGGTCGGCCATCCATCGTTCGAACCCCTCAAGCCAGGCGGCATCGCGCAGGCGCAAATTCTCGTGCGAGATGCGCTGCGAACGCGTCAATAAGGAATAGGCGAACTGCTCAGGCTCGAAGTGGGCGTAGCGCGCAACGTTTTCGAACCATTCAGTCGAGTTTCTGGCTGCATTTTGGATTTTCAGTACCTCGACACTGCGAACGTCTTGATATTGACGCAACGCCAAAGCCATGTCGTCGCTGCAGGCTGTAATGGAACGATTCAGTTCGATGGCGTCTTCAAGCGCCAGCTTGGTCCCGGAACCTATGGAAAAATGTGCCGTGTGTGCCGCATCACCCATCAGCACGACGGGCACCTTGCGGCCATTGCCCAAAGATTGTTCGTGTACCCACGTTTCGCAAATCACCCGGGGAAAGCGGATCCAGATGGCCGAGCCGCGCAGATGTCCGGCGTTGGAAATCAGGGCGTTGCCATTCAGCCAAGGGGCGAACAATTTCTCGCAAAAGGCTATCCCTTCTTGCTGGCTCATTACATCGAGTCCAGCCGCTTTCCAGGTTTCGTCACGAGTCTCGACAATAAATGTCGACATGCCGGCTTCGTATTGATAGGCATGCGCCTGAAACCATCCGTATTCGGTTTGGACAAAGGCGAACGTAAAGGCACTGAAAGTTTGCTTGGTACCCAGCCAGACAAAACGGCATTCGCGGGTATCGATGTCGGGTTTAAAGCTGTTCGCATAGCGGCTTCGAATTCGGCTGTTCAGCCCGTCAGACGCGATGACCAAGTCAGCCCGGTATCTTGCTGCGAGGGCCTGGTCATCTGTAACGTCGGTCTCGAACACGAGATCGACGCCCACTTGCTCGCACCTCGCCTGCAAGATATTCAGCAGCTTTTTACGGCCGATTCCAATGAAGCCATGTCCGCTACTACGCACGGTCCGACCGTCGTAGTGAATATCGATATCATCCCAGTGATTGAAGGCATTGATGATTTCTGCCGCTGAAACGGGGTCGGCGTCTTTCAGGTTTTCGAGGGTCGCATCAGAAAACACCACGCCCCAACCGAAGGTGTCGTAGGGTTGATTGCGCTCGATAACCGTTACTTCGTGACGGGTATCGGCGAGCTTGATAAGCAAACCAAAATACAAGCCGGCCGGCCCTCCCCCTATGCACACGATTTTCATGGCTTGTCTCCGGATAGCTGTTCTCGGACGCTACTTCGATGCTTTAAGCTTAAACTATATTGACAAAATAAACCACAAGCAAGAAATTTTCCGAGCGGCATGCACAGCGCTTCCGTTGATCCGAACGACCAGAATCAACGGCTTAGCCATTCAGCTAGCGGACAACCCCTTAATGGCTTGCAACAGGCAGGTGCGCGATTGCCCCAAAACCGCTCCTCGCCAATCGTCGTGAGCAGGGTAGAAGGCTGCCTTATGTGCGGCTTTCAAGGCAGTCACTTGTTCCGGTGCAGCGTCGGCGTGACGCGCAAGCCACTGATCGCTGCGGAGAGCCAGGAACACCTCGTCCATAGGCACGGTGCCATACTCAAGAGCCAGGAAGGTGAGTTCCGGCACTTGGCTGCACTCTTGCAACAAAGCGCGCATTGCCGTCCCGCCGATGTCGACCGTGCTGGAATCAGGATCCACGACCGACACCACATCGGCGCCCCACCACGCTCGTGCCCTTTGATATTCGGCTTCGCCCTTTTGCACGAAGATCTTTTCGGCGTGTCCGTATGGACCCAAGCCAGTGTGATAGTCGATCCAGGCGATTCGGTCGCGCCCATTGCCGTACCGACCTAAGATGTCGCGCAGAGTCCGGTTGCTCCAAGATGGTTGTATACCGCCATAAAAGAGCCCATCCGGGTGACTGTACTGCCCTAGCATCATGCCTTCCTTGTATGCCTCCTCGCCCTCGGCTTCGATGAAGGCATCGATGGCGGCATCATTATCTGGCCCTGGCGGCCAAGTATCGGGAATAAGCAGGGGGTGTAGCGTGCGATAGTGACGGTTGTCAGGCAAAGGCCTATCGAAATCGC
This sequence comes from uncultured beta proteobacterium, assembly GCA_963706785.1. Taxonomy (GTDB): domain Bacteria; phylum Pseudomonadota; class Gammaproteobacteria; order Burkholderiales; family Burkholderiaceae_B; genus Pollutimonas. The sequence continues at coordinate 305,130 of CAVPNJ010000002.1, read as the reverse complement.
AAAAATTCCGGTTTAGATCGACATTATCTTCGTTCGTACGATGTCCCCAGGAAAATCCGTATGGGTTCAGCGCATGAATCAGCAAGATACCTATTCCGGCAGCATAGGCCTTGTCAAGCAAGGCCGTGTCATGCAGCAAGGCCACTTGGCATCCCGAACCACAATACCCCTCGGCGCCATGCGTGCCCGATGTGAGCACTAGTAAAGACCGCGCCTTCGAAGGACCACGATAGGCCAGGTCGGTAGACAGGGTTTCTCCGTCTGTCCCGAGAGCGGCAGGATTCACATGTGATTCGGTAATCCATTGGTTTTGAGTGGCGCCGGCAATGAAGCCCGCCCGGGCTTCGGCATACGTGTCTTTGAAAAACTGCTTCAACATGCTGCGTCTCCGTTTAATTTTTATTTGAGCCTTTCCTGCATAACATCAAAGACGTCAGCAAGCAGGGCCTCTACACTCGGATCGATCTCAGTTGCAATGCGAATTTAACATCTCCATGTAATTGAAGATTAAAATATCTCCATCGTTACTCTGGGTCTGACAACAAGCCATGAGCGAAACTATTGTTACTGCAACACTGCAAAATAACCCCGATCTGGAAAGCCGCGCCGTGCCTGAAGATCACCAGGACTTGCGGTTATGGCTGCGCCTCCTGACATGTTGCAATCTGATAGAAAGCCAGATCCGCAGCCACCTGCGCACAGATTTTGAAAGTACTCTGCCGCGTTTTGACCTGATGGCTCAGTTGCAGAGAACTCCAGGCGGAATGAAAATGAGCGAACTCTCGCGCCACATGATGGTGACCAACGGGAACATCACCGGCATCACTGATCAGCTCGAAAAGGAAGGCCTGGTCGAACGAATAAAAGTCGCCACCGATCGGCGCAGTTCGATAATAAGGCTTACCGTCAAGGGCAAGCGCAACTTCAAGAAAATGGCCGGGTCGCACGAAGAATGGATACGCTCGATGTTTGCGGGCCTTTCTGAAAAAAGTCGGACCGCCCTGTTTGAAGCGCTGGGCGAACTCAAGCAAATGACTCAGGCGAACCTATCTGGCCGCTCTTGACCATACCGGCTGCCCTACCCTGATAGAATTGAAAGCCGCGTCATCTCGCATGGATGAGCGGCGCTTTGTTTTTCTACCTTTACTGCTGAGAACCCGCCATGGCCGTCAATTTGTACATTCCACCGGAATCCAATATCTTTGCCGTACCTGGCGTCGAGATCGGGACAGCCGAAGCCGGCATCCGCAAAGCAAACAGACGCGATCTCACGATCTTCCGGCTGGCCGAAGGCAGCAGTGTCGCCGGTGTCTTCACCCTTAATCGTTTCAGGGCGGCGCCGGTGCAGGTATGTGAAGCCCATCTGGCCTCGGCTCAAGGTATTCGTGCCTTGGTCATCAACACGGGCAACGCCAATGCCGGCACAGGCGAATCCGGACTCCAGGCAGCCAATGACACGTGCGTGGCCTTAGCCTCGCTGTTGGGCATCAAGCCGGCCCAGGTATTGCCGTTTTCCACTGGCGTGATCCTTGAGCCATTGCCACTGCAGCGCCTCATCTCCGGCCTGCCCCAGGCCATCGAAAATCTGCAAGAAAACAATTGGTTTAATGCGGCCCATAGCATCATGACGACCGACACTCAACCGAAGATTGTGTCTGAACGCGTCGCACTGGGCAACAAAACCATTACCATCACCGGCATCAGCAAGGGCGCCGGCATGATACGTCCCAATATGGCGACGATGCTGGGCTATCTGGCAACCGATGCCGGCGTGGCCCCATCACTTCTTAAAGAAATGGCGCGCGATATCGCCAACCGGTCTTTCAATCGCATCACCGTCGATGGCGATACATCCACCAATGATTCTTTTATTGTCATTGCTACCGGCAAGAGCGGCGTCCAGGTAGATTCCACCTCCGATCCGCTGTATGAACCGCTATTCGAAGCATTGGCGAGTGCCGCGAAAGAATTGGCTCAGAAGATCGTGCGCGATGCCGAGGGTGCAACAAAGTTCATTACCGTTCAGGTCGACGAGGCGAAAACCGGCGAAGAAGCCCTGACGGTCGCGTATGCCGTAGCGCATTCCCCTCTGGTAAAGACCGCCTTCTTTGCTTCCGACCCCAACTTGGGGCGTATCCTTTGCGCAGTCGGCTACGCGGGTATCGACGACCTTGATGTAAGCGGTACGAAACTTTGGCTGGGCGATGTACTGGTGGCCAGCGAAGGAGAACGCGACCCCAATTACCAAGAGGCTGACGGCCAGCGGGTCATGAAAGAATCGGAAATCGTCGTGCGCATCGCCCTGGGACGCGGCGATAAATCCGAAACCGTATACACCTGCGACTTTTCGCACGAATACGTCAGCATCAACGCCGACTACCGCTCATAAAAATCGGTTGGCCGCAGGCCGAGCAGCTTTTAGCGCAAAGCTATCGCAGCGGCTTATAGCGGTAACTGATTGACTTAACATGCTATTTCAGGGGTCCGCAGTTGACTTTCGCAAGCTCTTCACGCTAGAATCGTGAGCTTGGCATTTTGGCCAAGGCTTTTATTTAGGAATTCCCACATGTACGCGGTCATAAAAACCGGCGGCAAACAGTATCGTGTTGCTGCTGGTCAAAAACTAAAGATAGAACAGATACCGGCAGACATTGGGCAAGAAATTTCGCTAGACCAGGTTTTATCGGTTGGCGAAGGCGAACAATTAAAGATTGGCACGCCTTTAGTCGCTGGTGCCGTGGTCACAGCAACCGTTCTTGCGCAAGGCCGCCACGACAAGGTAAAGATTTTCAAGATGCGCCGTCGCAAGCACTACCAAAAGCGTCAAGGCCATCGTCAAAATTACACCGAACTTCGCATCGAAGCCATCACGGCCTAACGATCAGCCTTAACGGATTTGTATAGCAGGAGCTAAACATGGCACAGAAAAAAGGCGGCGGCTCTACGCGTAACGGCCGCGACTCAGAATCGAAACGACTAGGTGTAAAAACCTACGGTGGTCAATTGATTTCGGCTGGTTCGATCATCGTTCGTCAGCGCGGCACACAATTTCACCCCGGCGTGAACGTCGGTATCGGCAAGGACCACACCCTGTTTTCGCTGGTTGACGGCACGGTTAAATTCGCCATCAAGGGCGCACTTAACAAACGCACTGTTTCGGTAATTGCGGCCGAATAATCTTCGGTCACAGACCCGCAAAAGCCCTGCCGCTAAGGTAGGGCTTTTTGTTTTAGAATGATTCAGGCAGGCGTCGCTTGCCAGTGCTGCATCGGCACGCTACTTTTCCGCCTCATTTTAACAAGTTACGCCAACATGAAATTCGTAGACGAAGCAACCATCGAAGTCATCGCCGGCAAAGGCGGCAATGGCGTCGCGAGCTTTCGCCGCGAAAAATTCATCCCAAGAGGCGGCCCGGATGGCGGCGATGGCGGACGCGGCGGCAGCATATACGCAATAGCCGATCGCAATATCAACACCTTGATCGATTATCGCTATGCTCGACTGCACCGCGGTAAGAATGGTGAAAACGGCCGCGGCTCTGACCAATACGGCGCAGCCGCCCCTGACATCACTCTACGTGTACCCGTTGGCACGACTATTTTCGACGCAGAAACCGGCGAACAGCTGTTCGACCTTGACCGGCACAACGAACAAGTTACGCTTGCCGCCGGCGGCAGGGCGGACTGGGCAATCTGCATTTCAAGTCCAGCACCAATCGCGCCCCCAAGCAGTCGACACCCGGACAGGAAGGCCAGCAGCGTAAATTGCGGCTCGAACTCAAGGTGCTGGCCGACGTCGGGCTGCTAGGCATGCCGAACGCCGGCAAATCGACTCTGATCAGCAAAGTGTCCAATGCGCGCCCTAAAATCGCCGATTATCCATTTACCACACTGCATCCGAATCTTGGCGTGGTCCGCACCTCGCCTTCGCGCAGCTTTGTCATCGCCGACATTCCGGGCCTGATCGAGGGCGCCTCCGAGGGAGCCGGGCTCGGACACCTTTTCCTGCGCCATCTGACCCGTACCCGCGTCTTGCTTCACCTTGTCGACGTCTCGTCACCAGACCCTGACACAGACGCCATAGAACAGGCTGCAGCCAATGCCCGAGCCATCGTCGAAGAACTACGTCTTTACGACCAAGATCTCTACGAGAAACCGCGCTGGCTAATACTAAACAAGCTCGACATGGTCGAGAACCCCGAGGAAGCCGAAGCAACGGTTGCTCAAATTGCTTGACTGGAATGGGCCTGTATTCAGCATTTCGGCCCTTAACGGTGAAGGTACACAACAACTTATCTGGCGCCTGCAAGACTGGCTGGACGAAGAGCGCCGCAAAACGCACGTAGAGCAAGACAAGGCAGACGGCAGCTATGTGGCTGAAGATCCGCGCTTTGATGACACGCGCTCCGACGCAATCCGTCCTGAAAATTCCTGATACTGCTTTACATGGCCGCCCTTAATCTCCCTTCGTCAGCTGCCGCGCAGGCCAAACGCCTGGTCGTCAAAGTTGGCTCCTCGCTTGTTACCAATGAAGGCAAAGGCATAGACCTGGACGCCGTTGCGCAATGGGCCGAGCAAATCGCCAGCCTCCACGCCCAAGGCAAGCAGATGGTTCTGGTGTCCAGCGGCGCGATCGCCGAGGGCATGGCGCGACTGGGCTGGCCCAGGCGTCCTAACGCTATGCATGAACTGCAGGCGGCCGCAGCAGTGGGCCAGATGGGCCTGATCCAAGCATACGAAGTGGCATTCGCCGAACACGGCATTCGTACGGCGCAAATACTGCTGACACACGAAGATCTGGCGGACCGCCGGCGCTACCTGAATGCGCGCAGCACGCTGTACACCTTGCTCGGGCTGGGCGTCGTGCCGATCGTCAATGAAAACGATACCGTCGTCACCGACGAAATCAGGCTCGGCGATAACGACACGCTGGGTGCGTTGGTCACCAATCTGATCGAAGCCGAAGCCTTGATCATCCTTACCGACCAACCCGGCCTTTACAGCGCCGATCCGCGCAAAAATCCGGAAGCCCGGTTCATCGCAGTCGCGCAAGCGGGCGATCCGGCATTGGAAGCCATGGCGGGAGGTTCGGGTAGCAATATCGGCACTGGCGGCATGCTAACGAAAGTGCTGGCCGCCAAGCGAGCTGCCAATAGTGGCGGGCACACCATCATTGCCTCCGGGCGGGAAATCAACGTGCTGCTGCGCCTGGCAAATGGCGAAGCTATCGGTACCGAGCTTCGCGCGATACTGCCCGTGCGATCGGCGCGTCAACGGTGGCTGGCTAATCATTTACGATTACGCGGTCGGGTGACGCTCGACAACGGCGCAGTCCGAGCCATTACCCACGATCATAAAAGCCTGCTCGCAATCGGAGTCAGCGCCGTCGAGGGCGATTTTGAACGTGGCGATGTCGTCGCTTGTGTTGATCAGCATGGCATCGAATGCGGCCGAGGACTTATAAATTATTCCGCTGCCGACACCCGGCGAATTATGGGCGAGCCCAGCAGTAAAATCGCCCAGATACTGGGAAGCATGTCCGACGTCGAACTAATGCATCGGGATAATATGGTCTTCGTTCGAAGCGCCACCGCGAATCCGGTGGCAGTCTGATTAGACTGCGCGTCGTACTACAAGCACTACTTTTGCGCCGTGATGAACAATGTCTCTTTGACTTCTTCCATTACCACGCAGCTCTTGGTTTGAGTGACCCCAGGTAAACGCAAAAGAATATCACCCAGCAAACTGCGGTACTGGCTGATTTCTTTTATTCGTGCCTTGACCAGGTAATCGAAATCACCCGACACCAAATGGCATTCCTGCACCTGCGGAATGCAAAGAATCTCGCGCCGAAAATCGTCGAATGTGCGATCTGACTTACTGGACATTGATATCTCGACAAAAACCAACAGCCCTGCGTCCAGCGCCACAGGAGACACCCTTGCGTAGTACCCGGTGATAACGCCGTCGCGCTCCAGGCGCTTCACGCGTTCAATGCATGGTGTAACCGTAAGCCCCACCTTTTCCGCCAAGTCAGTCATTGACATCCGGCCATCGCGCTGCAATAGGTCAAGAATATTCCTGTCGAGTTTATCTAATGTATACACAGGATTGCGCTGAATTCTCACCTTGGATTCCCCTAAATTTCCTTGCGAATGCCCTTCTCAATAGGTGTGGAAAGGCCGCGTCCGCAGTCCATAGCAATTATCACTGAAAAGTTAACGAAACGAGCGTCAAACAGGAGAAATCACTGAAATGTCGCTTTCTTCAGAGAAAAAAACTCGAGAATGTGACCTAACATCCTAAATATAAACAAGGATGGCTACAAGAGATGAAAATTGTAATTCTGGGCGCCGGCGTGGTGGGCGTGAGCACGGCCTATTATCTGGCCAGACATGGGCACGAAGTCCACGTACTGGACCGTCAACCTGCTTCCGCGCTTGAAACCAGTTTCGGAAATGCGGGGCAGATTTCCTACGGATATTCCTCTCCTTGGGCGGCTCCGGGTGTCCCGTTGAAGGCAATTAAGTGGATGTTTGCCAAGCACCCGCCTTTATCCATCCGGCCCGATGGTAGTTTGTTTCAATTGCAGTGGATGTACCAAATGTGGCGTAACTGCACGGCCAACCGGTACGCCATCAATAAAGAGCGTCTTGTCAGATTATCAAGCTACAGCGGCCAATGTTTAGCGGAACTGCGTGAAAACGTCGGTATTGAGTACGAAGGCCGGCAGCAAGGCACCCTACAAGTCTTTCGCGATCAAAAGCAGCTCGATGCCGTGGCACAGGACATTTCAGTTCTAAAAGAAGCCGGCATGAAGTATGAACTAATCGGTCGCGACGACCTTTACAAGGCAGAGCCCGCGTTAGTCCATAGCAAGGGCAAGTTAGTTGGCGGGCTGCGTTTACCCGACGACGAGACGGGCGATTGCCATATCTTTACAAGCCGACTTACGGAAGAAGCCCGCAAACTCGGGGTCCAGTTTCATTACGGCACGAACATCCAGCAACTTCATGTCGGTGGCGGCGTCATTTCCGGTGTCCAGTGTGATAACCAACTAATTCGAGGCGACGCCTACGTGGTGGCGTTAGGCTCGTATTCGACCAACTTGCTAAAAAATGTGGTGTCCCTTCCCGTTTACCCCATGAAGGGCTATTCGATTACCGTGCCCATCGCCGATGAAAGCCGGGCGCCCGTATCGACGCTGCTGGATGAAACATACAAAATTGCAATCACTCGATTCGACAAACGAATTCGTGTAGGTGGCATGGCAGAAATCGCAGGCTTCGACTTAAGCTTGAATCCGAAGCGTCAAAAAACGCTAGAGATGGTGGTCGATGACCTGTTTCCAGGCAGTCGGGCTAGCGGCGACGTGTCGTTCTGGACCGGTTTGCGTCCTAAAACCCCGGACAGCACGCCTATCGTCGGCGGGACTCCGTATCGCAATTTATTCTTAAACACGGGACATGGGACTTTGGGATGGACCATGGCCTGCGGTAGTGGGCAGCTTCTTGCAGATATTGTCTCGGGTAAGCCCACTGCAATACGCAGCGACGACCTGTCGATAAGCCGGTATCAGGTCTAAGCATAAACGGACACCCGAGCCTGACTTCCTACGGAGCAACCGGGCCGGTGAACATATAGCCCCAGTTATGCACCGACTTCAGGGGCATGGAAAACCCATGCTCCTTAAACTTGCGGCGCATCCGACTGACCATTACGCCAAGACGGGCCTGATGAGTGGCGGGCGAATAGCGGTTATAGGATGCATTGACAGCACTGATCAGCTTGGCATGTGACGCGCAAAAGTCCGGCTCGGCAAAAAGCGCCGTTAAGAAAGACCGTTCGCCAGTGGTGAGCGGAATGCGCAAGCCTTGCGGGCCGCCAAGTATCCACCCGTGCTCAAGTAGAGTCCAGTTTGCCGAACTTTCCGATTGACCTGGCACAGCATGGTGATCGGCCATGTTGAGCTGCGTGCCAGAACGCCCGAGTAAACGGAAAATCGTCGCCAACAACAGCTGTGTAGAGGCATCACGCCGACAGAAGCCGTCGGCGCCGCTTTCTAAGCTTTTAATGAGAACGGGATCGTCAAGCGAACCGACCAAAGCAAGAATACGAGCCGCCGGAAATAGCGCACGCAAATATTTTGCCGCGATGCAATTTTCGGCCAACGATCCGGAGAGCATTACGAATATCGTCGCACCGTATTGCCGTGCGTTCTTCTTGGCCAAACGATAAAGCTTGGGCAGATCGCCACAATGTAGGACTTCAAAGCCGTGGGTCCGTAAAAGTGTTGCGGCATCGTCCCGCGCGTCGGCATTGGAGCAGGTGTCGAACAATAATATCAGCGGGCTAGAATTCATAACGCCACCATAGGAAGAAACGTTACACGAGAGTCTACTGCCGAAACATCACGAACGTAATCACGGGAATTACCAACGTGATCAAATAAAGTCGTTCAATCACAAACGTGAACTCTTTTGCTGAACGCCTTCTTCAAATCAGGACCTTGCGCCGCCTGAGCCAGAAAGCTCTGGGGGCTGCTTGCGGACTTTCGCAGAGCGCTATCGCAAACTATGAACGCGGAACCCGCAAGACCGCAAAAGACATTTTAGCCCTGGCCCATGCCTTGAACGTCAATCCGATATGGCTGGCGAACGGCACCGGCCCACAAGAACCTATGGTTGCCCCGGTTCCCGCCCCAAGCACCTACGTACTGACCGAGGGTAAACAAGACCGCATGGTGATACCCTGGCCGTTCCCGAATATCCCACCCGAAGACTTCCTATCGCTGCCGGAGGCATCGCGCCAGCTGATCGAGAATACAGTGAGGAGTCTTATGGCCTCCTTACGAAGCCGATAACTGCGTAGTAAAAAAAGCGCCCCCTGAGGGGCGCTACTACGGAGTATTTCAGGCCTTCCTGCCGAAGTCCTACTTCTTAATTGCGTACAAATACAGCTCAACACGACGGTTCATGGAACGTCCTTCGGCCGTTGCATTATCGGCTATCGGACTACTGGGTCCACGCCCTTCCGCATTCATGTTTGCAGCTGGAACGCCCTGCTGAGCCAGATAATTGGCAACGGCCCGAGCACGATTAACGGACAGTGTCTGGTTAGTGCTTGCTGAACCGGTGCTATCGGTATAGCCGATCGATTTAGCTCGCAATTCAGGATGTTGCACCAAAGCACGCGCCACGCTGTCCAACACGGGCAACAGAGCGGGTTTCAAGGCATATTTGCCCGTGTCGAATGAAACATTGCTGGGAATATTCACACGTAGCGTGCCATCCGGCATTTCGGTGACGTCTACACCTAAACTGCTAGCGCCGGATTTTTCCACATCGTTCTTGACGCCAGCCCAGTTATAACCTGCGATACCACCGGCCACGGCGCCAATACCCGCACCTATGGCGGCCGACTTGCTGCTGTCACCAATTAGCGCGCCTAACCCTGCACCAACGGCCGCTCCGGCGCCCGCACCCACCGCGGTCTTGCCACCCGTACCCATTTCATTAAGGCTGGCGCAGCCTGCCATTAACGCAACAATCCCGACGCAAGACGCAAGTCGACTGGCACGCATAGATATACTCATATACTTCTCCTTATCCCATTGTTTAGCAGTTTTATATGCCGGTCACTATGCTAGCAGCGGATACAGCCCTTAGTGTTACATTTTAGTTCTGTAAGCCCCATGCTTACTTTTACTGACATACTGCCGGCAAAAAGATAGGATGAGAAGCAAATTTGGATATCAGAAAAGCTTGGCGCCAGAGACCCGGACGATCTCCTTATATTTTTCGAGGTCGTGCTTGACAAGTTCTCCAAACTCTTCGGACGTCGTCGGCTTAGCGTCGGAGCCCATCGTCAGTAAGTTCTTGCGCACGGCGGGGTCCTGAAGCGCCTTCACGTAAGCGGCGTTCAGTTTATCGACGATTGCCTTCGGAGTTCCACCAGTTGCAAATACACCAAACCATGTACCGAGATCGAAATTAGCGATCCCTTCTTGCTGCATGGTGGGGGTTGAGGGCAATGCCGAAGACCGCTCAACTGTCGTCACAGCTAACGCCTTGACTTTACCGTCTGATATCAACGGCGCTGCCGACGCCAGGTTATCGAACATGAAATTAACCTGCCCGGCCAGTAAGGCCAGCTTCGCAGGAGACGCGCCAGCATAAGGAACGTGTACTGTCTTGATACCCGAACGGACGTTTAGAAGTTCACCTGCCAAATGACCAGCGCTACCATTACCGCCAGAGGCAAAGTTCAGTTGCTCAGGATGTGCCTTGGCGTATGACACAAGGTCGGTAACCGATTTAATATTGTTGGCCTTGGCGAATTCATTGTTAAGAATAAGAACGTTTGGCACTGACGCGACCAAGGTTACCGGTTCGAAACTTTTTACCGGATCGAATGGCAACTTTTCGTATAACCAAGGGTTAATGGCATTAATGGCCACCGCACCCATAACCAGGGTATAGCCATCGGGCTTCGCTTTTGCCGCGACGCTCGCGCCTATGTTGCCGCCGGCGCCTGGACGATTCTCTACAATCACAGTGCCAAGGTCAGGCTGTACTTTTTCAGCCAGCAAGCGAGCCATGCCATCAAGCGGACCGCCGGGCGCGTAAGGCACGATAAACGTAAGCGGTTTGGACGGAAATTCTTCGGCTATAGCCGGGGCAGACATCGCAACGGACAGACAGGCGGCCAGGGCCACGCCTGGCAGTGATTTAAATACGGACAACATAATCGGTAATGCCTCGTTATAAATTATAAAAACCATAACCGTACACTAATTCCGGCGGGCGTGTCAGCGCCCATACGGTATATGCAACACTTTAACTGCTTAGTGCAAAATTTGACTCAGGAAAAGCTTGGTTCGCTCGTTCTGGGGACTGTCAAAGAAAGCGTCTGGTGTGTTTTGCTCGATGATTTCCCCCTGGTCCATGAAAATAACGCGGTCCGCCACCTTGCGGGCAAAGCCCATTTCGTGCGTGACGCATATCATTGTCATACCGCTTTCTTCGGCAAGACCCACCATAACATCGAGCACTTCCTTTACCATTTCGGGGTCAAGCGCGGAAGTCGGCTCGTCAAAAAGCATTATTTTAGGGCTCATGCATAACGACCGGGCAATCGCGACGCGCTGCTGTTGGCCGCCTGAAAGCTGACCTGGGTACTTGGCAGCTTGATCGGGGATACGCACGCGTGCCAAGTATTTCATGGCGGCGGCCTCGGCCTCGGCTTTGGATTTCTTCAGCACCCAGATCGGACCGATTGTAAGGTTTTCCAAAACAGTGAGGTGCGGGAAAAGATTGAAGTGCTGAAACACCATGCCGACATCGCGCCGAATGGCTTCGATCTGCTTCAGGTTATTGGTGAGCTCGATGCCATCGACAATGATAGCGCCTTGCTGATGCTCTTCCAGCCGGTTGATGCACCGAATCAGGGTGGACTTGCCGGAACCCGAGGGCCCGCAAACGACAATTCGTTCACCCCGCCCAACATCAAGATTGATGTTGCGCAAGACATGGAATTGCCCGAACCACTTATTGACATTTTCCAGGCGAATAATGGCCTCAGACATGTCTGTACTCCCTATGTTGTAATCTGCGCCTGCATTGTTGCGCACTTCATGTTGGTCAACGTTGATACCCCGTTCGCAGGTGCCGTTCGAGCGACTGGCTATAGCGGGAAATTGAAAAGCAGAAAATAAAATAAATGAATGCGATGAACAGATAGGCTTCGGCGCTAAAGCCCCGCCAAGCGGCATCGGCGACAGCTGTCTTGGCCGCTTGCGTAAGGTCAAAGATACCGATGATCACCACTAGCGAGGTGTCCTTGAATAACGCGATGAATATCCCCACCAACGGCGGAATGACTACCTTCAGCGCCTGAGGCAAAATGATCTTTCGCATCTGTTGCCAATAACTGAGGCCGAGTGAGTCGGCACCTTCGTATTGACCTTTTGGTATCGCCTGCAAGCCACCGCGCACCGTCTCGGCTATATACGCCGCGGCAAACAAAATAATGGCGATCTGGGCGCGCAATAGCTTATCGATACTGAAGCCTTCGGGTAGAAATAGTGGAAGCATGACCGAAGACATGAAAAGCAGACTGATCAAAGGCACGCCGCGAATCAGTTCAATATAGACGACGCACAGGGCCTTTACCGCGGGCATATTCGAGCGTCGGCCGAGAGCAAGCAGCAAACCCAGCGGGAAAGCAAATGCAATACCGAAAGTAGCCAGGATCAAGGTCAGCGGCAAGCCCCCCCATCTGTCGTTCTCGACGTAGCTAAGACCAAACACGCCGCCCCACATCAGGATCGCCACTACAGCAAGCGAGGCCATCCAGAATAGTGGCAGGAAAGGTTTCCAAAACCAGCGCACGCAGCTACAAACGATGACAGCGATGAGGACAATGCTGGCCAGTAAAGGCCGCCACTGTTCATCATAGGGATAAATGCCAAAGAGAATCAGACGGTGCTTTTCGGCGATGAATGCCCAGCACGCGCCTCCGGAAGCCCGGCATTCCTGAGCATTCGTGGCGTCGAAGTTGGCACGGATGAACAGCCACTCGATCAGGGCCGGCACAACCATCAACAGAAGCCACGCCACCAGCACCGTCAACAAGGTATTTAATGGCGATGAGAACAGGCTAGCCCGCAGCCAGGCAATTGCGCCTACCCGCACAGTGGGCGGCAGAACGCCAGCCGCTTTAGAAGAATTAAGGTTCATTTAGCGCTCCACCAGCGCGATACGCGTGTTGTACCAGTTCATGAACACCGAAATCGATAGGCTGACCGTTAGATAGGCCGCCATGATTATCAGGATGCCTTCGATAGCCTGCCCGGTCTGGTTCAAAGTCGTATTGACGACGGAAACGAGGTCGGGATAGCCGATTGCCACGGCGAGCGAACTGTTCTTGGTCAGATTCAGGTACTGGCTTGTCATGGGCGGAATGATTACGCGCAAAGCCTGAGGCAAAATCACAAGGCGCAAAGTGCGTGCGCGCGACAAACCTATAGCGCCTGCCGCTTCCCACTGCCCCTGGTTAACCGACTGTATGCCCGAGCGAACCACTTCAGCGACGAAGGCAGACGTATACATGACCAGGCCGACAAGCAGCGCAGTAAACTCTGGCGACATCGACACGCCGCCGACGAAGTTGAACCCCTTCAGCTGTGGGAGTTCTATACTCAGAGCCGCCCCGCCCAGCCACCAGGCAGCGAGAGGCAGTCCGACAAGCAAGGCCAACCCGACCCTGCCCAGCGGGAAAATGATCCCCGTCGCTTCCTGCCGTTTTTTCGCCCAATGGGCAATAAGCAGAATTACAACGATCGCCAATGCGAGCCCGCCCAATATCCAATCGAGCGCGTCGCCATGCAGCGACGGCAGCTTAAGGCCGCGATTGGAAATAAAGACGCCGGCTACAGGATTAAGTGCATTCCGCGGCCCAGGCATGCTCTCGGTGATGATGGCGTACCAGAAAAACAGTTGCAGCAACAAAGGAATGTTGCGCATGACTTCTATATAGACGCTGGAAACTCGGGACAGCAGCCAATTTTTCGAAAGACGCGCAATACCCAATATGGTGCCAAACACGGTGGCGAGAATGATCCCGATAACCGACACGCGTAACGTGTTGATCAAACCCACCCAGATGGCACGGCCATAGGTATCGGCAGGCGTATATGGCACGACGGATTCGCCGATAGCGAAGCCTGCCTCGCGGCGGAGAAAGTCGAAACCGGTGGAAATATTACGGACGGCGAGATTGTGAAGCGTATTGGTGACCAGATACCAAACTGCGAACCCTACGATGCCGAGTATGAGCACTTGGTAAATCAATCCTCGTACCGAGGGATCATGCCACGATAGGCGTCGCTTTGGCGACTGGGACAAGCTGAATTTTTCGTCATAGAGATTAAATCGTTTGGGGACCCTGACGCAGCACTCCCGCTTCTCTTGGAAAGCCGGACCACGTTGGCCCCGCCTTCATACAGAAAATTTAGCAGACTTGCCTAGCGAACAGGCCAGCCGTACATCAAGCCGCCATCGCGCCATTGTGCGTTGAGGCCACGTTGCAGTTTCATGGGCGAGTCTGGACCGATATTACGAGCGAAAGACTCGCCGTAGTTTCCGACCTGCTTGATGAGGTTATACGCCCATTTATTGTCCAGCCCCAGCCCTTTGCCCATTTCGCCGGTCACGCCGAGAATGCGTTGGATATTTGGGTTGGGGCTTTTCAGCATTTCGTCGACATTCTTGGACGTGATGCCGTACTCTTCTGCTTCGATCATGGTATTAAGTGCCCAGCGCACAACCATGAACCACGGGTCGTCGCCCTGACGCACCATGGGACCCAAGGGGTTCTTTGGAGAAATCCTCGGGCAGAATCACGTGATCGTCGGGTTTGGCCAATGTGGAACGCGTAGTCGCCAGACCGGACTTATCGGTCGTGTAGGCATCGCAACGGCCGGCCTCATAAGAGCGCATGGCTTCGTCAGGATTATTGATGACCACCGGCTTGAATTCGAGCTTGTTGGCGCGGAACCAGTCAGCCAGGTTCAGCTCGGTCGTCGTACCGGGCTGAACGCAAACTGCAGCGCCGCCAAGTTCCTTGGCGCTTTTGATGCCAAGGCTGGCGTTGACCATGATGCCTTGGCTATCGTAGTAATTGATACCGGTGTCATCAGCCCAAGGTCGTATCGCGAGTCAATGTGGCCGTTGTATTGCGTGTCAGGACATCGACCTCGCCCGACTGTAATGCGGTAAATCGTTGCTGAGTCGTCTGGGTAACGGCCTTAAATTTTTTCGCGTCGCCAAACATCATGGCGGCGACCGCCTTGCAAAGATCAACGTCTAGTCCGGTCCACTGCCCTTTGCTGTCGGCGATGGAAAACCCGGCAGACCGGTATGTACGCCGCATTGAACAAATCCTTTTTTCTTCACGGCGTCGAAGGTTTCGTCCGGCTTGCGAAACTCCCGCCACAATGAATAACAGCAGGCCAATTGCGGCCGTTTTAAGTAGTTTCATTTGAAGTCTCCTCGCGTAGAATCTAATGAGTAAATACGGCTTTGGGATTGTGCTATGCCGCTGGTCTCGAATCGTAGCAGCCTGATATCGCACTAAAACATGGGGGAAATCCCTCGACGGTACCGACCGTGAAGTACGGAACGCGGGTCGGTGCGCGGGCTCGTTTGCGGCCGCAGTCCCGGTTACTATGTGGTCTTCACTCTGATGACATCATGATCGAATTCCAACACGTTTTTAAATCGTACGGACGAGGACGCAATATCCTGGCCGACATCAACTTTCGTGTCGAGCCCGGTGAGTTCGTCTTCGTGTCAGGTCCCTCGGGGGCCGGTAAATCCACGTTGCTAAAGCTCATCGGAGGGCTAGAAGCCCCAAGTCGCGGCTCGGTCCATGTCAACGGCCATCGCATCGACAAGATGCATGCGCGCGCACGACCTTATTTAAGGCGTTCTGTCGGGGTCATCCTCCAGGACACCCATCTTCTGTACGACCGTAACGCCATTAATAATGTGCTGCTGCCGCTGGCCGTGGTCGGGCTGGATACGGCTCTGGCAGAAACGCGCGCCCGCGCGGCGATGCAAAAGGTTGGGCTTTCGGGCAAAGAAGACTTGAACCCCGTGGAGATGTCGGGCGGTGAGCAACAGCGGCTCGCGATTGCGCGCGCCATCGTGAACCGCCCCGCGATTCTCATTGCCGATGAACCCACGGCCAGTCTCGATCAAGAAAGCGCACGACGCATCATGGAAGTGTTTCGGGACTTTAACCGGGTGGGCGTGACTACCTTGATTGCCTCTCACGACCGTGCATTGATGGATGCCTACACTGCGCGCACCCTGCGTATCGATGCAGGGCGTTTTTCTGACACTTCCAGGACACACGCATGAATCGCTGGTTGCGCCAACATCGGTACGCCCTGATGGTCGCTTTACGCCGTCTGTGGGTCCAACCCTTCTCCACCCTTTCCAATTTATTGGTTATTGCCTTGACACTGGCAGTCCCAATCGTGGGCGCCTCCATATTACTCTCCGCGCAACCGGTCGCCCGGCAGATCTCGGTCTCCCCGCAGGTGACGCTGTTCTTGAAGAGCGGCACCACCGCCGAGACGCGCGGCGCGCTGACGCAGCGGCTCGAGACGGAACACCCTGGACAAGATCCAAAGCGTGCACCCCGTCTCGCGCGAGGAAGCCTTTAAAACGCTGCGAACCAACCCAGTGTGGGCCGATGCCCTGTCGGTTCTGGCCAGCAACCCGCTGCCTGATGCGATTATCGTGACTCTGGGCGACAGCCCCGATCTGGTCCACCAGGCAAGCAATCTGGCGGCCGAATGGCGAAGCCTTGACGAAGTCGACGCCGTCCAGCTCGATAGCGACTGGGTCAAGCGACTCGAGGCCATTTTGCATTTCGTACGTATTGGGCTGGGTCTGCTGGGCTAGGCGTCGCGATGGTCGTACTGGCTACCGTCTTCAACACGGTGCGCATGCAGGCCCTGACACAACGCGAGGAAATTGGCGTTGCGCGATTCGTCGGTGCGACCGAGGCATTCGTAAGACGTCCCTTTCTGTATCTGGGCGCTCTCACCGGCGCATCGCCAGTTGCGGGCTCGCCATCGCACTTTTCGCGCTGGCCCTTAACCATTAAATGCCGCGCTGGCGCGGCTTGCCGACAGCTACGGTGCACACGTCGTATTGCGCCTTCCCGAAGCACCGACGCTATTGGTGCTCGACGTCGTCGTGGCTATATTGGCTGCCCTGTCGGCGCGATGGTCTGTCACTCGCAATACCCGCTTCTAATGTTTCTGAACTCCGAACACACCCCTCACACATTCGCCAGACGCTTGTGGAATGGCAAAGGACGCGACGGCCGTCACCACCTGCCATGGCAAGGGACCCAAGACCCCTACCGCATCTGGCTTTCCGAAATCATGCTGCAGCAAACGCAGGTCACACTGTCGTTGCCTATTACGAGCGGTTCCTTTATCGCGATTTCCCGACATCGACGCTTTGCAAGTAGCAACTCAAGACGACGTAATGCCGTACTGGGCCGGCCTCGGATACTATGCGCGGGCGCGCAATCTTCATCGCTTGCGCGCGGAAGCTGGTCGCCGCATCATGGGGCCGGTTCCCCGGCAGGCCGTGCAATAGCAACCGATTACCCGGTATTGGACGCTCGACCGCGGCAGCCATCGCGGCATTTGCCTATGGCGAACGCAGTCCCATCATGGACGGCAATGTCAAACGAGTTTTCACGCGCTACTTTGGCATCTACGGTGATACCAACCGACGTGTGACAGAACAGGTGCTGTGGGAGACGGGCGAGGCAGTCATATAGCCGCGACCGATTCGCTTGACATGGCCGCTACACGCAGGGATTAATGGACCTTGGATCGCACGCGTTGCACGCGCGGCAGTCCCGAGTGCGACTGTGCCCCTTGCGGCCTACCATGTTATGCGCAGCACACACTCGGTGCAACCGAATTCCCACACCCAAATCAAAAAAAACCTCCGCAACGGCAATGCAAAATGTTGATTCTTCAGCCAACACGACTGCGTTTGCTCGAGCAGCAGCCGTCTCCTGGTATATGGGGCGGGCTGTGGAGCTTGCCTTCAGTACGACGACGCGGACGCACTGCATACCGCCATGTAATAACTGGGGCCAAAGCATGCGCAATCCCACAAAATGGCGGGTCTATTACATGTATTCACCCACTTCAAGCTGCACATAGAGCCGTGGTACGTGGAGTGCGACTCCAGCACTGTCGCGGAACCGGGCCGCGACAGGCGTGGATTTCCATCGCGCCAGCTACCTTCGACCGCTTTACCGGCGCCGGTCAAGAAGATTCTGGGCGGTTTATTCGAGCTTAGAGCGCGTAGCGGTCGGCCGTACCGCAATACCTTACTGTCTGACTGGACGATAGCGGCTGATACTCATCAGTATGCCGCAGGCCGCCCCCAGGGTCAGCAACGCCGTTCCGCCATAGCTCATGAAGGGCAAGGGAACGCCTACTACCGGAAGAATGCCGGTGACCATGCCAACGTTCACGAAGACATAAACAAAGAACATCATGGACATTGAGCCGGCTAGCAAACGGCCGAACTGTGTATGAGCACGGGCCGCAATCGCCAGACCGCGGACAATCAGTAGGGCGTACAGGACGAGAAGCATGATGCCGCCATACAAGCCAAACTCTTCGGCGAATACCGCAAAAATAAAGTCGGTTGTGCGCTCGGGAATAAAGTCGAGATGTGACTGCGTGCCCAACATGTAGCCCTTGCCGTAAACTCCGCCGGATCCGACTGCAATCATCGACTGTATCGTATGGAAGCCCTTTCCCAGCGGATCAGAACTCGGGTCCAGCAAGGTGCAGACTCTGGTATTTCTGATATTCGTGCAATAGAAGCCAATCGACACCTGGCTGACAAATCTGCCCCTCGAAGTAAACCAGCGTGCAGACTCCTGCGACTATAAGCACCGCGATTGGTATGAGCAAGCTTGAACGACAGGCCTCCGAAATAAATGACGCAAAACCCGGAAACGAAGACCAGCAACGCCGTGCCTAGGTCGGGCTGCATCACAATAAGGGCAAACGGAACTGCAAGCAATATACCGGCTACGAAGAAAGTCCAGGACTCGCAGACTGCCCTGGTTTCGATGAAAATACCAAGCCAGCATCAAGGGGCACCGAGATTTTCAACATTTCCGATGGCTGGATCCGTGCTACGCCTAAATTCAGCCAGCGCGTCGCCCCTTTACTGGTTTCTCCAAAAAACTCCACACCCAACAACAACGCGACCCCAATCACATAGAAATAAGGTGCCAGTCGCATGAGCAACGGCGGTGGAATCATGGCCGCAACCCACATGAAAACAAAAGCAATCATGAAATTGCGCAGTTGGTCGGCAAAGCGCCAATCAGTTCCTCCGACGGCTGAATGCATGACCGTTAGACCAAGCACCGCCATCAAAATCAACAATGCGATCAAAGGCCAATCGAAGGCGGTTAGGGCCCTGATAGCCCATTGCACAATACGCTTCATTGATCGCTCCGCAATTTCACGCGCAGGCCTGATGACGAGGGCACAGGTACCATATCGGGTCCGGCGTCTCTTCGACTTCAGTCGATTCAGGAAGATCCTCGGGCTGCGCGATAGCGTCCAGGGATTCACCGCTGGCTCCCTCTTCTTCGCCTGCTACGACGGCAGGATCGAGCTCGGCTACGGAACAAGTTTGGAATATTGATCGCTTGCGAGCCGTTCAGCAGACAGCCAATAATCAAAGACCTTACGAGCCAGGGGCGCGGCGATGGCGGCTCCCCAGCCGCCATTTTCTACAATCAAGGCCACGGCAATCTCAGGATCCTCCATTGGTGCATACGCCATGAACAAGGCATGATCCCGCAACCGTTCACTCACCGTGCCTGCATTATATTTGGCACCTTTCAAACTATAAACCTGCGCCGTTCCCGTCTTGCCCACAGCTTGATATGGCGCTCCGACAAATGCGCGACGCGCCGTCCCCTTGCGCATCACATCGGCCATAGCGTTTCGTATTACGTTAAGATTTTCAGGTTTCAATGGAATGGTATATGAGGGATTAGTCACCGTCCGAGTTGTCACACCGCTTTGGGGGTTCTGAACCAGACTGACCAGATGCGGTTTCATGTAGACGCCGTTGTTTGCCAACACCGACGTCGCCTGCGCCAACTGAAGCAGGGTGAAGGAGTTATATCCCTGCCCGACTGCAACGGACACCGTTTCCCCGCGTACCAGCGCTGCTGCGAGGGTTTTTTATATGCACTGCGCTTCCATTCGGTCGAAGGCAAGACACCACGCCGCTCGCCCTCCAGGTCGATGCCGGTGATCTGTCCAAAGCCGAATTGCTTGCTGAAATCATGCAGGGCGTTCACACCAATTTCCGGCCCCAGCGAGAAAAAGTAGGTGTCCGACGACACGACAATGGCCCGATGCAGATCGGTTGGCCCATACACCGCCCCGCCGGCATTACGAAAGCGCTGCCCGCCGAACTCGAAATAACCCGGGTCGGCGATCCGCTGTGTCGCGGTGCGCTTGCCCAACTCCAAAGCAGCCAGGCCGACAAACGGCTTGTAAGTCGAACCAATAGGATAGGTGCCGTAAAGCGGCCGGTTGATCAAGGGGTGATCAGGCGATTCGTTAAGCTTGCGCCAGTTTTCGACATCAATGCCGTCAATGAAAAGATTGGGGTCGAAGGACGGAGCCGATACAAACGCCAATACATCGCCGGTTTTAGGCTCTATCGCGACCAACGCTCCGCGCCGCCCATCAAATTGTTTTTCCGCTTCCTTTTGCAAGCCGATATCGATAGACAGCACCAGGTTCGCCCCCGGCACCGGATCGATGCGGCTCAGAGTTCGAACGGGCCGCCCCGAAGCGGTGACTTCGACTTCCTCTACCCCTGTCGTCCATGCAGGGCTTCTTCCCAGGTCTTTTCAATGCCTTTCTTCCCGATGGTGCTGCTACCGCGATAATTACCTAGCTGTCCGCTCTCTTCCAGCATGGCAAGATCGCCCTCGGAAATTCTGCCCACGTAGCCTAGTACATGCGCAGCCGACTCGCCTTGGGGATATTCACGCACCCAGCGTGCGCTGAGCTCAACACCCGGAAATTTGAATGAATGGGCGGCGAACCAGCTTGCTTCTGTCTCGTTCAGATTGTTGCGCAGCAGTACCGGGGTGTAACGGCCATTCTGATTTACGTGCTGAAAGAAGCGGCGGCGGTCGGTCTGGCTCAGGTAGACCAATTGCCCGAGCTCATCGAGCATTTTCTTCATGTCGGTGCCAATATTGGCCGGTACGACCGAAAGCGTGTAATCGCGGTAGTTTCGTGCGAGCACCACACCGTTACGATCGACAATCTCGCCACGCCGCGGTGGTATCGGAACCACTGCGATGCGGTTCTGGTCCGCCCGCGCCGCCAGCCCTTCATAGCGAACCACTTGCAGATACCAAAGCCGCCCGATCAAGCCTGCGAAAAAAAGCAACGCCAAAATGCCAGCAACCCACACGCGTATGAGCATGCGGCGCTTCTGATTATGGGTCGTTTTCTTGAATTCGAACATAGGAAACTGGCGGCTACGTAGTGTGCGCTACGCCGATCCGGACTCTGTCTCGTCCAGACGCCGTTGAGGCATATGTAGTAGCACATCGGCCAGTGGCCACAACGCTGCCGTAAACAGAGCGGACCACAGCCAATGCCAGCCGTTCCACTCACTGGCAAGCCAGGCATGGCTCAGCCCCGCGACCGCTTCGGCAGCAATGATGATCGGCAGCATATGAATAGCCTGAACTATAGGATTGAAACGCTGTAACCTGCGGCTCAGTTGCAGCGCGCCGTAAGCAACAAGCGTATAGGTCAGCGCCTGTTCACCTAGCAAGCCGCCGTCATGGACATCCATGAAAAGACCGAAGCAGAATGCCACGAGCATATTAATTCTGAGCGGCTCGTTCATGCACCAGAATGCAATGACCAAAAGCAAAAGGTCGGGCGCCGGCTGCCATAAGCGCCAAGGCAGCAGCGAAATAAGCCATACCAGCAAAAGCGACACCCAAATAAATATCGGGCTGGACGGTCGCTTGAAAGGCGAGCTGTCGATAGGTTGCAGCGAACTCAGCGAAGAACTGCGAGCCGTTGCTATGGGCGCACTATTTCCCGGCTTGCGAACCATTCGGCAGCCCCTCTGTGTTGGATTCCGGGTTAGAAACATCGACGCGTAAAACCAGAAAATGGCGGTGCCGCTCTGGGTGCGACAACGGAGTAGCCACCGCGAGGGCGAATCCTGAAGCTGGATCCCGTTCAACCCGATCGACCTTCGCCACCGACAATCCGGCCGGAAACAAACCACCGATGCCACTAGTGACCAGAGTATCGCCCGGTTCGAGATCGACATTGGCCGTCAGATAGCGCACTTCAACCTTGCCGGATACGTTGCCACCGAATGCGATAAGACGCAGGCCGTTACGCAACACCTGTACCGGTATCGACACTTTGTCATCAGTCAACAATGCCGCCTCGGAGGTAAACGGAGTTACGCGCACGACCTGGCCGACGATGCCGCCTTCGTCAATTATGGGCATGCCCGGTTGAATTCCGCTGGTTGTACCTTTATTGAATACTAGATGGTGCGAGAACGCACCGGGAGGCTCGTAGAAGACCTCTACCGCTACCGACGGCTGGGTCACCAGATCGGCCACATTAAGAAGGCGTCGCAGTTGCTCATTTTCAGCGGCAAGTTGTGCCGCATGCGTTGAAATCTGGGCAAGTTCAATGCGTTGCCGCTGCAGTGCTTCCTTTTCTGTTCGTGCCAACGCCGCAGCGTCAATCCAACTATTAATATGCTCTACGGCATCCCGGGGTGCGAGCATCAGGCGCTGAAACGGATAAAGTACTACCGAAATGGCGTGCCTGGCAGGATCCAGTACGCGCCAGCGCGAATCGACAATGAGCAAGCTGAGCGCCAGTACGACCAGCACGAACAGGCGAAACTCAGCGGTCGGACCGCGTTTAAATAGCCTGATCGTGCCATTGTCTTGCATGGGATAGTCGCGCTTGCGCCTTGATCTGCCGAGCGCACAAGAATGTACATTTACCCGGGCTTTACGGAACCGAACTTAATCGTAAATGAAGACCGTGCCGAGACGCTCGAGGTGTTCAAGCGCCTCGCCGCAGCCGCGTACAACACACGTCAGAGGGTCGTCGGCAACGACGACGGGGAGACCGGTTTCTTCTTGGAGCAGACGATCGAGATCGCGCAACAGCGCACCCCCGCCTGTCAGGGCTATGCCCTTATCGGTGATATCGGCCCCGAGTTCCGGGGGTGTCTGCTCGAGTGCAGTCTTGACTGCCGACACAATCTGATTGAGCGGATCGGTAAGCGATTCCAGAATTTCGTTGGACGATACGGTAAAACTACGCGGCACGCCTTCGGAAAGATTGCGGCCTTTGACTTCGATTTCGCGAATTTCAGAACCCGGAAAAGCCGAGCCGATCTCTTTCTTGATGAGTTCGGCGGTAGGTTCGCCGATAAGCATGCCGTAATTGCGACGGATGTAATTGATGATCGATTCATCGAATTTGTCGCCGCCAACACGCACTGAGCCTTTGTAAACCATACCGCCTAGCGAAATGATGGCAACTTCGGTGGTGCCGCCGCCGATGTCGACCACCATCGAACCGCTGGCTTCGGACACCGCAAGCCCTGCACCGATTGCGGCAGCCATGGGCTCTTCGATGAGGTATACCTGACTTGCACCGGCGCCCAACGCAGATTCACGAATTGCACGACGCTCAACCTGAGTGGAACCGCAAGGAACACACACAATAATACGTGGACTAGGAGCAAACATGCTGCGCGGATGCACCATCCGTATGAACTGCTTGAGCATTTGCTCGGTCACGGTGAAATCGGCGATTACGCCATCTTTCATGGGGCGGATGGCTTCGATGTTTCCCGGCACACGACCCAGCATCTGCTTGGCTTCGCGACCTACAGCCTGGATAATTTTTTTGCCGTTTGGCCCGCCTTCGTGGCGAATGGCGACGACGGAAGGCTCGTCAAGCACAATGCCCTTACCGCGAACGTAAATCAGTGTATTGGCTGTACCGAGATCGACCGCCATATCGGTGGAGAAATAACTACGCAGGAATCCGAACATGGGCGCTCAGTGAAATCAGAATTGAAAAGGTTTTAATTCAGAAAAGCTCTACCGCTAAAGCGGGAGCAATAAATTGACTGATGAATTAAACCAACAATGATAACTTATAATTCAATCTTGATAAGGTCAAATAACAGCATATTATGTTCTGTAACCTACCGCTCTCCTTGCCGTTGCAAGCGGAAACATTTAGACCCGTATCCCTTACTATTTAAGACACTAATGGCAATTTCTCCGCAAGATGTGGCCCGTATCGCACGGCTCGCACGCATCGAACTCTCGCCCGAAGAAACATCGCACGCCCAGAAAGACCTGGACGGAATGTTAAGCCTGATTCAACAACTACAGGCCGTCGATACCCGCGGTATCGAGCCCATGGCCCATCCGCTTTCAGCGCACCAAGATATTATGTTGCGCTTGCGTTCCGACGTCGCCGCAGCGACCAATACGGTCGTTCAACGTCAGGCATTGATGGCCAACTCCCCTGCCGAGGATGATGGCCTATTCCTTGTGCCCACGGTTATCGAGTAATCCATGTCAAGCAACCCACTACATACCGAATTCGACAGCATTGCGGCGTTGCGAAGCGCCCTGCAGCAGCGAAAGCTTAGCGCCCGTGAAATCGCCGTCAGCGCTCTTGAAGCCGCACAGGCTCAGTCCGACCTGAACGCCTTCTTGCATATCGATCCGGAACTGACGCTGGCTCAGGCCCAGGCCGCCGACAAGCTGCTAGAGGCCGGGCAAGCCACGCCACTTACCGGCATACCTATCGCACACAAAGATGTATTCGTCACGCAGGGTTGGCGCACGACAGCTGCCAGCAAAATGCTGGGAAGTTACGTCAGCCCGTTCGACGCAACAGTGGTCGGTAAGCTGTTGCAAGCCGGCACAGTTTCGATCGGCAAACTCAATTGCGACGAATTCGCAATGGGTTCGGGCAACGAGAATTCCGCTTTCGGACCCGCTAAAAACCCATGGGATCACTCGGCAGTGCCGGGCGGTTCTTCCGGAGGGTCCGCAGCCGCGGTCGCGGCGGGACTGGTTTTGGCCGCCACCGGAACCGACACCGGAGGTTCCGTGCGCCAGCCAGCCGCATTGTGCGGCGTAAGCGGCATCAAACCTACTTATGGCACGGTTTCCCGCTACGGCATGATTGCCTATGGTTCCAGCCTGGACCAAGCTGGCCCCATCGCCCGATATGCCAGAGACTTGCTCGATTTGCTCGACACCATGAGCGGCTTTGATCCGCATGATTCGACCAGTCTGGAAACATGCGATGGCGTCCAAAATGCTTCGGGCCGCATCAGGGCCGAATTCGAAGCTGCCATCAAGGTCCAGAGCGCGGGCGGAGCCCTGCCGCTGCAAGGACTGCGCATAGGCGTTCCCACCGAATTCTTTAATGCCGGCTTGGCCAGCGACGTCGCCGCCGCTGTAGAGGCTGCGCTGTTAACCTTTGAGTCACTGGGCGCAGTGCGTGTCAGTATTTCGCTGCCCCGCACCGAACTGTCCATACCGACCTATTATGTCATCGCCCCGGCCGAAGCCTCTAGTAATCTGTCGCGCTACGATGGCGTGCGCTATGGGCACCGGACTGCCCAGTATCACGACCTTGCCGAAATGACCAGTCGCTCGCGTACTGAAGGCTTCGGACCAGAAGTGCTCAGGCGCATCATGGTCGGAACGTATGTGTTGTCCCATGGTTATTACGATGCCTACTACCTGCAGGCGCAACGTGTCAGGCGCATGATAGTCAACGACTTCCAGCAGGCCTTCACCAACCAATGCGATGTCATCATGGGGCCGGTTACGCCTACAGTAGCCAAGCACATTGGCGATAATCGCGAGGATCCGACCGCCGACTGGCTGGCCGACGTCTATACCCTGGGCGTAAGCCTGGCCGGCCTGCCAGCCATGTCTATCCCCTGCGGCTTCGGCAGCCCCGCACGACCTTTACCTATCGGCCTGCAAATTATCGGCAACTATTTCAACGAAGGGCAACTCTTGGCTATCGCCGACCGTTTCCAACAAGTTACCGATTGGCACCAACGTAAACCAGGACAGCAATAATGGAATGGGAAATCGTCATCGGTCTGGAAACGCACACACAGCTTTCCACCGAATCCAAGATTTTTTCTAATAGCAGTACGCGTTTCGGCGCTGCGCCCAACACACAAGCCAACGAAGTCGATATGGCTCTTCCGGGCAGCCTGCCCGTCATGAATAAAGGCGCTGTGGAACGGGCCATCCAGTTTGGCCTTGCTGTGGGCGCCCATATCGCACCCCGGTCGATTTTTGCGCGTAAGAACTATTTTTATCCCGACTTGCCGAAAAATTACCAGATCAGTCAATTCGAGATCCCAGTGGTACAAGGCGGCACGATCAGTTTTTTTGTTGGCGATGACGAGAAAACAATCAACCTGACCCGCGCCCACCTTGAAGAAGATGCCGGCAAATCGCTGCACGAGAATTTCGTCGGTCCGCGTGGTGAATCATCAACGGGTATTGACCTTAACCGAGCCGGCACCCCTCTGCTCGAGATTGTCTCTGAACCCGAAATGCGCTCCGCCGCCGAGGCCGTTGCCTATGCGCGCGCCTTGCACGGGCTGGTCGTGTGGCTCGGTATATGCGACGGCAACATGCAGGAAGGATCGTTCCGGATTGACGCCAACGTTTCAGTTCGCCCTAAAGGCCAAAAGGAACTCGGCACCCGCAGTGAAATCAAGAATGTGAACTCGTTCCGATTCCTTGAACGTGCGATTCAGTACGAAGTTCGTCGCCAGATTGAACTTATCGAAGACGGTGGCAAAGTGGTTCAGGAAACACGCCTATACGATTCCGAACGCGACGAGACCCGCAGCATGCGCAGCAAGGAAGATGCGCACGATTACCGTTATTTCCCTGATCCCGACCTTCCTCCTCTGGTAATCGCACCTGAATGGATAAGTCGGATACAAGACGCCATGCCTGAGCTACCTGCCCAGAAACGCCAGCGTTTCGAACAGGACCTGGGGCTTAGCGGCTACGATGCCGCGCAGCTAACAACCACCCGAGCGATTTCTGTCTTTTTTGAAGAAGTGGCAAGCAAGCTGCCCCAAGGCCAGGCCAAACTAGCGGCTAACTGGGTGCTGGGCGAACTTTCTGCAGCACTTAATCGGGACGAAATCGAAATTGAGCAAAGCCCCATTCAGCCGGCTGCGCTTGCTGGCTTGGTCGCTCGAATTATCGACGGCACGATTTCCAACAAAATGGCGCGCGATGTCTTCACCGCGATGTGGGAAGGTGAACACGGCGGCGATCCCGATGCGATTATCGAGGGCCGGGGCCTGAAACAGATCAGTGATAGCGGCGCCATCGGCGCAATGATCGACGACGTGCTGGCTGCCCATCCTGCCATTGTCGAGGAGTTCCGCGCGGGTAAGCAGAAAGCGTTCAACTCCCTGGTCGGTCAGGTAATGAAGGTGGCCAAAGGCAAGGCGAACCCTCAACAAGTCAATGATCTGTTGAAGGAAAAGCTGGGCTAAGGTTTATGAAGGGGCCGTGTATGCGGCCCATTTTTTCATAGGCTCAATCTAAGCTTGCGATCGATAGACCTTCGTTCTAAAGGCCATTCGCCGCTCCGGGACTCGAATACGAAAAGATCGTCGCTTGCGCTCCTCAAACTTTTCTCCTTCGATCCCTGCGCGTCGAACGGCTGCACGATCCGTGGGGGCATCGGCGCAGTTAAGGGCCGCTGTTATGTCCAGAAGATTTTTCGTCAGTGGAGGTACGGCGCGCCCGCGCCCTACACCCCGTATTTCGACCGATAAGCCGCCACGGCTTCCTTGTGCTGAGCGAGCTGCGGATCGTTTTCCAATAGGCCCATGATATCGGCCAGCGATGCGATACTGACTACCGGGATTCCGTAGGTATTGGCGACGTCTTGTACTGCAGAATGTGCCGACAAGGCGTCATCGGCGCCCGCACGCTCCATGCGGTCCAACGCGATCAGCACCGCAACCGGCTCGGCCCCGGCGGCGCGAATGATATCGACCGATTCCCTTACCGACGTGCCAGCTGTGATCACGTCATCAATGATCACGACCTTGCCGCTAAGCGGTGCGCCCACCAGGACGCCGCCTTCGCCATGGTCTTTCGCCTCCTTGCGGTTATAAGCGAACGGGACATCGCGGCCGTTTAAGCCGGGATGGTTCGCCAACGCGATGGAGGTCGCCGTGGAGAGTGGAATGCCCTTATAAGCGGGACCGAAAAGCATGTCGAAAGACACACCGGAGTCGACCAGCGCCTGGGCATAAAATTGCGCCAAGCGGCCTACCGACAAACCGGAATTGAATAAGCCAGCGTTGAAAAAATATGGGCTTATCCGCCCCGACTTGACCTTGAACTGACCAAAACGCAATACGCCTTGGTCCAACGAGAAGCGCACAAAATCGGTGCGATAAGAAGACTCAGCCATGATTCAGACACAGAATTGGGAAAAGCGACATTATCCGTCATAACGGCGACTCGCCTAAATTAAGTGTCAGAAAATCGATAAAGCTTCTGACTTTCGGGGTCAGATATTTCCGGCTGATGTATGTGGCGTAGAGTTCGTGTGGTGGCTGGTGATACTGGGGCAGAACCTGCAGCAGGCTTCCCGATGCCAAATCCTCATCGACCAGCCACGCGGGCAAAAAGCCAATGCCAACTCCGGCCTTGACGGCATGGTACGAATAGGTGGAGTCGTCCGATTTCATCAGGGGGTTCAATCTTATGGTTACTTTGCCTTTCGGGCCCGCGAATTCAAAGCCTTCGCTGTTAAGGTAACTGGGCAGAATAGCCCCGTATTTGTCCAGGTCGGCAAGCGATTCAGGCACTCCATAGCGGCTGAAATACTCGGGTGCGGCCACTAGATAAAATTGAATGCGGCAAATCCGACGAACGATGAGGTGAGGCGACGGGTCATGGGTCACGCGCAGCGCCAAATCGTAGCCTTCCGAAGCCAGGTCCACCTTACGGTTGGAAAATCGCAAGTCCAGCATCACGTCGGGGTAGCGTTTCTGGTACGCGGCCAGTACCTTTACCACGCTCGGATTCGCAAACCACACAGGCGCAGTTACCTTAAGCGCTCCGCGTGGCGCTTCGACGCTACGCCCGATT
This sequence comes from uncultured beta proteobacterium, assembly GCA_963706785.1. Lineage (GTDB taxonomy): Bacteria > Pseudomonadota > Gammaproteobacteria > Burkholderiales > Burkholderiaceae_B > Pollutimonas. The sequence goes on along the minus strand of CAVPNJ010000002.1, from coordinate 276,268 downwards.
GCGGCCGCTGCCAACTCCAGGGTTTCCAGTGCGGCGCGGCACTGCTCGTAATACAGGCCACCCGCTTCAGTCAGGCTGACGCGCCGGCTTGTCCGGTTCAGCAAGCGAACGCCAAGTTCGCGCTCAAGATGGGCCATGTGTTTGCTGACCATTGGCGCCGAAAGCGATAAGCGCTGAGCGGCGCCAACAAAGCTGCCCGCGGCGGCAATCTCGCAAAATACACGCAAGCTAAGAAGTGTGTCCATCGTTTCCTGCTGGGAAATGAACTGATAATAATCCGATAGTATATTTCTTAGGGCTTATCTATTAAACTTTCTTGCGTTAGATCAAAGACTTTTAACACCACACTTAATCAGGAATCACCATGACCCCTTCGAGCGCAATCTGGACCCCACGCATACTCAGCATTTTGCGTATTGTCAGCGGATATTTGCTGATCGTACACGGCACAACGAAAATCCTCAGTATTCCGGCCACACAAATGTCCGGTGTACCCCTCGCGTCGATGTACGGCGCATCGGGCCTGATTGAATTGATCTTCGGTGCATTACTGGTAATCGGTTTGTTCACCCAGTTTGCCGCGTTTATCGCTTCTGGCTTTACTGCCGCCGCCTATTTTATTGGCCACGTCGCTACTAAAGGCAGCCTCCTGGTTCCGCTCTTGAACGGCGGCGAAATGGCAGTACTGTTCTGCTTTGTATTCCTGTTCCTTGCGTTCGCAGGCGGTGGCCCCTGGAGCGTCGACGCTATGCGTAAGAGATCCAGTTAAGTCCTTCTTACACTAAGTCCTTGATATCTCCCCGGCGTACACCGCCGGGGATTCTAGAAAAGAATTATGAAACTGCCCGTCTATTTTGTTTCACACGGTGGCGGTCCCTGGCCGTATATTCCGCAAATGGAAGAAAGCAATGCAACGCTGGCGCGGTCCCTGGCCGATATTCCAAAGCAAATAGGTAGCAAACCCAAAGCCATTCTTATGGTGTCCGCACATTGGGAAACTCGTGGTTCGTTCACGGTAATGACCAATCCGAGGCCGGGCATGCTATACGACTATTACGGCTTTCCCGAACATACGTACCGAATTCAGTATCCGGCGCCCGGCTCCCCCGATATTGCCGCGCGCGTGCAAGAGCTGCTGACTGAAGCAGGACTGCCGGCCAACGCCGATGACGAGCGCGGTTTTGATCACGGAGCATTCGTACCTGCTTTTGTCATGTATCCAACTGCAGACGTGCCAATGGTGCAGCTGTCGATCGACTCGAGCTACGACCCTACACTGCATCTTGCGCTGGGCCGAGCCCTTGCGCCTTTGCGCGATGAAGGCGTTTTGATCATTGGCAGCGGCCTTAGCTACCATAACCTAAGGCAAATATACGGCGGCGGTGCCGCTGCGTCAGCACAGTTCGATGCCTGGCTTCAACAAGCCTTGTTGAACTCACCCATCGAACTGCGTGACCAGTTGCTGGAACAGTGGGATCGCGCACCTGCCGCCAGGCTGGCACACCCCCGGGAAGATCATCTAGTCCCGCTCATGGTTGCCGCAGGTGCTGCCAAAGGCGACTCGGCAAGTTGCGTTTATCATGAAAGCCAGGCGTTTGCCGGAATTACGGCATCCAGCTTTCGGTTCGGGTAAAGTCTACGCTTTACCTGATTCAAGAGTCACACGATGCTACGCGTAATATCAGCCAATCTGAACGGCATCCGTTCGGCCGTCAAAAAAGGTTTCCTGGAATGGATGCCCACCCAAAATGCCGACTTCATCTGCATGCAGGAACTGAAGGCCCAAGTCGACAACATGACGCTCGACATGTTGAACCCCGCGGGATATTACGGATACTTCCACTATGCCGAGAAAAAAGGCTATAGCGGAGTCGGAGTCTACGCCCGCGTCCAGCCGCTTCAAGTGATCGAAGGCTTAGGCGTTCCCGAAATCGACGCTGAGGGCCGCTACCTGGAACTGGTGTACGAGAATTTGTCGGTAATTTCGTTGTACTTGCCCTCTGGCTCCAGCGGTGAGCACCGTCAATCGGCTAAGTTTACTTTCATGGAATGCTTTTTCAGCCACCTCACTGAACTTGCCAAATGCGGACGGCAGGTCATTCTGTGTGGCGACTGGAACATCGCTCACAAAGAAATCGACCTGAAAAACTGGAAGGGCAATCTGAAAAACAGCGGCTTCCTGCCCGAAGAAAGAGCATGGTTGACCCGCGTATTCGATGAGCTCGGCTGGAGCGACGTCTATCGCAAGCTGTACCCGGACGCCACCGGCGAAGCTTACACATGGTGGAGCAATCGCGGGCAAGCGTGGGCAAATAACGTGGGTTGGCGTATCGACTATCAGATCGCCACACCTGGGATCGCGGTTACGGCCAGGGAAGCTTCAATCTATAAAGAGCAGCGGTTCAGCGATCACTCGCCACTGATTATCGACTACGACACGGCGCTGTAGTCCGCCAGTACGCTGCCACTGAAGGGCCGCAAAGGCGGATGTTCGGTTGCAGATTCGTTGAAACGATGAAACGGCTGCTTGAGTCGCTGCAACCTGCGGCTGCTATTTTGCTGATTCCGGACCCGCGCCGGCCACCGGCACCGAGGCAGCCATGCGTTCAAGTTCCTCTAGCGCCGCGCGACGCATCGGCAAGGATACGCCCTGTCGACTAGTCGCAAGCGATATCTGCGCGCCCTGCGCACTACCCAACGCCGAATAGTCGTGTCCCTGTTCGAAAATAGTGTGCGTCAGCGTACCAACCTCGGCGTCGGAGAGCGTTGCGTCCGTTAACAAAAGCGCTGCAGTCCCGATAGTTGGAACGTCGCTCGCCTGTCCGGGATAAGTTCCTTTGGTGATGATGTACGGAAAATAGCCACGCTTCTCGTCAGTGAGCTTAGACACCGCTTCTGATGATAAAGGCAGCAAACGCAGGGGCATGGACGCCAACGAAGCCCGAATACTGTCCGCAGGGGTGCCAATGACTTGAAATACCGCGTCGACCTCGTTGCGTTGCAGCGCAAGCAGAGCGGCGCCAATGCTGAGTTCTTGCGCAGAGATATCTTCAAGCCCAAGCCCGTGCGCCTTGAGAACTCGCAGGGCAGTCGTGCGCGAGGCCGAGCCGATCTCGCCAATGGCCACCCGGCTGGATCGCAAGTCTGCGATCGAAGCTCGTGTGTCGTCGCCCCTGACCAAGACATGCATAGGTTCGGGGTACAAGCTGGCAATGGCGCGCAAATCGCTATGCGGCCCTTGGCCTTCGAACGCTCCTTTTCCCTCGTAGGCATCTAGTGCGGCGTCTCCCTGGGCGAGCGCCAGAGAGACTTTGCCCGATCGCAAAAGCTGCAAATTCTCTTCGCCGCCGCGCGTGATCAATGGCACGCCGCGCGAATTGCGCTGAATGAACAAGGCTTTTGCTACACGCAAATATTGGCCGTGCTCGGCCCCGGCAGCAATTGCGTATCCGTTTGCGAGCCTGGCCAATCGAGCCTGTATGTTGGCCTGCGCAGTCGTCAACTCTTCCTGAATCGCGGCATACTGTGCCGGAGACGAATCGCGCGGGAAGGCGTCGACCACTTTACCCAGGCCAGCCAGAATAGCCCCAATGCCCTCTGCGGGAGCGACAGCGAATCCGGGCGCCACCGGGGGCTGATAGCCGGCGGGGACCACGGTCACCCAGCGCTGACCATCATGCCGATAGAGCGCAGTGCCGTGGGCGGTGATAATATCGCCAGCCTTGTTTCCACCAGAGGTAATACCAAACATGCCCCTCGGCCCGGCGCCCAGACTGGAAATCAAGCCGGCCACGCCGGGAGCATTCCATGCGCTGAAGTCGATGTCCCGCTTGAGCTCAAGCGTGGCATCGAAGTAAATAATACGCCGGTCCTCCCCTGCAGGAGCCTGGGTGTCGTTTTGTGACCCGCGCCGTTCAAGGCTTACCAACTCGACCACGTCTTTGTTCAAGGCAAACTCAAGCCGCTGCTCGATATCGTTGCGCAGCGCCTCGGTGTCGGGTCCCGCACTGCACCCGGACAGGAAAATCAGAACAAGGCAGGCAAGTAAAGCGCGCATATTCAGCCCCCGATAAAGGGAATGGCCAGCATGCCAGTAAGAACAAAGGCGTTCATGATGTCGACAAAAAATGCACCCGCCAACGGAGCGATAAGATAGCTTGTGGGAGCAGGTCCATGTTTGGCTGTCACTGCCTGCATATTGGCCATGGCGGTGGCCGTCGATCCCATATTGAATCCAATAAATGCTGCCGACGTAACGGCCGCCTCGTAATCACGGCCCATGAATCGGAAACACACCAGAACCACATACAGGAAGATGAACACAACTTGCACAAGTATGATCAACACGAAGGGTCCGGCAGATAGCGCGACATCAACCAAATTGAGAACCATCATGGTCATGACCAGGAACAATGAAAGGCACACGTTCGAAATCAGTTCCCCAGCGCGATCGTCGAAACGGATCCCGATGAAGGGCAAGAGGTTCCGGATGGTAATCCCGATTAGCATGCACCACAAGAATGCAGGAATAGTGACAGATCCACCTGAAAACTTGCTGGCAAGCCATTGGCCAGCAACGACAGCCGTGAAAATTCCGGCCAACGAACCCAATGCTGAAACGGTGCTGATCGGAGTCACTGGCTGCTTGAGTTCGTCCGTAATGGCGGTCGCCTCTGCCGCTGACCGCAACTTGTAGCGGTTGATAAGAAATTGCGCGATTGGACCTCCGGTGATCCCACCTACAACCAACCCAATCGTAGCGACAGTCATGGTCAGGTCCATGACCATTTGAAGGTTGTTCACTTCGGCGAAGCGGGCGGCGTACGCGGCACCAGTTCCGTGGCCACCGACAAGCGTTATCGAACCCGCCACCAAGCCAAAAATGGGGTGCAAGTCGAGCACCTTGGCCATACTGACTCCAACCAGGTTCTGCAGCACGATATAAGGGAATAGCACTACCAGAAAGATCAGCAAGGCTTTGCCGCCGCGCTTCAGCATGCGCAAATCGGCGCACAGGCCTACACCGCTAAAAAACATTAGCAAAAAAACAGGCTTGATGGTGTGGTCGAAGTTGAATTCGAAGTCTATGGTGGCGGCTGCGATCGATGCGACCACGGCGAAGATCAGCCCACCCGTAATCGGATCGGGAATGTTATAGCGCGATAACACCCCTACCTTGCGGTTGACCAGCGTTCCGACCAGCAGCATTGCAATGGCTACCAGTAGCGAGCCCAGCGCGCCAAAGCTCATAGTCATTCCCTATTTCAAAGGTTGAGATATTGTACGATGCCGCTTGCGATAAACTACGACAGAAATACCTAGACACAAATTCATAAAAACCATGTCGCATTCTCGTTTGCCGCTTATCGACACCATTAAAGGCTTGGGATGCGTGGCCATTGTATTTCACCACTTGGCGTTTTACGGTCCGATGTCCGATGTCGTGCATTCCGCTGCACCAAATCTAATTAATTGGCTGTTCAACTATGCTCGTCTCGCCGTACAAATATTCCTGGTTCTAGCCGGATATCTTGTTGCGGCCCAAATAGCGCCCCATGGAAAAATCATCAATATTCCATGGACATCTTTACTGCGGAAACGCTACAAACGTCTGATCACACCCTTTCTGTTTGCCGTGGCTATCACTATGCTAGTTACCGCGATGGTACGTCCGTGGTTTGAGCACACTTCGCTTTCTGCGCCTCCCAGCCTGTTGCAATTATTGGCGCATGTCCTCTTGCTGCACGATTTGCTGGGCATGGAAGCCTTATCCGCCGGCGTCTGGTATGTCGCTATCGATTTGCAGTTATTTGCCGCAACGGTGTTGCTAACGGCGCTGACTGCTTATGCACCGCCGTCCTGCCGGACCGGATTCCCCATTTTAATTGGCGTGCTTGTGGCTGCATCGCTATGGGGAATCAACCGCGACACTTCCTATGAGGACTATGCCCCTTATTTTTTTGGTGCCTATGGTCTGGGCATGCTGTCTTACTGGTCCAGCCATAGTGCGTCGGGCAAGTCGCTGTTGATCGGCATAGTGTTCTTGAGCGCGATGGCACTTTGGCTGGAATACCGCGACTCAGTTGCCGTCGTGTTTGCGATGGCTCTGTTGCTTAGCCTCGCCGGGAAAAAAGAGTCGCTGAAAGGCTGGCCATGCTCGGCGCCGCTGATATGGCTTGGACATCGATCCTATTCAATTTTTCTGATTCACTTCGGTGTCTGCGTGTCTTTCAATGCCGTCTGGCATGTGCTATTTCCGACCGGTATCCTCGAGAACACACTCGGCATCTTGGCGGCCGCAGCTGCCTCCATTGCGGCGGGCTCGGTGCTGTATGACAACGTAGAAAATAAACGCAATGTATTGGCCTGTAATATGGCGACAATGTTGTTAATGTTGGCGATTGCAGCAGCCATGGTGCTTGAAACCCTGGCCGGTTAAGTACTGTGACGATGCCTGTGCATCAGATGTCGAGCACGATTTTGCCAAGGTGTTGCCCACTTTCTTGATAGCGGAATGCGGCGACAATTTGCTCCAGAGGGAAATGCCTGTCGATCACCGGATGCAGATCGTTCGCTTCAATTGCCCGAATCATATCCTGCTGCTGACGGCGAGTACCTACCAACAAAGCCTGAAAACGCAATTGACGTGCCAGCGCCAAACCGAGCGGAAGTTGACTATCGACGCCGCTAAGCACGCCGATCATGGCGATGTGTGCGCCCACTCGACTCGCAAGCATTGATTGGTGCAAAGTTGCCGGGCCACCGACTTCGATGACATGATCGACGCCGCGGCCGCCGGTAAGCTCGCGCACCATCATCCCCCAGTCAGGATTATTTCGATAATTGATCAGTTCATCAGCGCCCATTGCTTTCATGCGCACCAGCTTTTCGTCGCTTGAAGAAGTAGCGATGACCCGTGCGCCAGCAAGCTTCGCGAACTGCAGCGCAAAGACCGACACACCGCCAGTGCCTTGTACTAGCACGGTTTCACCTGGCTTCAAAGCGCCGTCTTCCATTAGTGCGCGCCAGGCAGTCAGCCCGGCCGTCGTCAATGTTGCCGATTCCGCATGACTGAAACCACGCGGAGCATGAGTAAATGCCGTCGCCGGCATAGTCGCCTGCTCGCGGGCATACCCATCGATACCGTCGCCCGGGGTTCGGGAAAAGCCCGGCGCCTGCGGTGCACCGTCAATCCAGTCCGGGAAAAACGTACTGACTACATGATCGCCGACAGCGAATTCATTGACGCCTTCACCTACTGCGATGACCTCGCCTGCGCCATCGGACATCGGGATCCGCACTTCGTCTAGCGCCGTGGCACCGCTCACGACTATGTAATCATGAAAGTTCAGGGAACTGGCATGTATACGGACGCTGATTTCGCCAGGGCCCGGATCACGCGCCTGGGTGATGCCGATGACGACCTTCTCGAAACCGCCTTTTGGCAATACCTGTATGGTTCTGATATCCATAGATTGAGCTCCCAGAGAAATGAAACAAATGAGCAGTTTAGTGGACGGCTTTCCATCTACGCTGAGACGATTACTGACCTATCATGCCAGCCCGGATCTATAGCCGCTGCCTGGATTCAAGACTCTGACGCATGTAAGTCTAACAACGGAAAGAAGTAATATGTGCGAAGCCCCATTCTAAATCCCGGCACCTTGCCCCAAAAGGCAATCGTTATGCTCTTGAACGCAGATCTCTCTATTCGAACCTCGGTTCATGCCGGACGGCAGGACTGGGTGCCGAGCCCTTCAAAGGGCGTCGAACGCCGCATGCTTTTTCGTATTGGTGAAGAAAAAGCCCGCGCAACCTCTATCGTGCGGTACGCGGCGCATAGCCGTTTTCCATGGCATATGCATCCGGGCGGCGAAGAATTTTTGGTTCTTGAAGGTGTCTTCCAGGACGAACGTGGGGATTACCCCCCCGGATCCTATGTCAGGAACCCGCCCGGAACCAGCCACACACCGGCGTCCGAGAAGGGCTGCGTCATCTTCGTCAAGCTATGGCAATTTAGGAAAGACGACGTCGAAAAAGTCGTATATTTGCCACCTAATGACAATGGGCGGCAGAAAGGTGATAACAGCGCGACTTCTATTAACTTGTTTAACAATGCGCACGAGCATGTAGCGCTTGAACATTGGAATCCCGACACACCTGTACAAATCCAGAACCCAGCGGGTCTGGAACTTCTGGTTGTGTCCGGTTCGTTTGCAGTCGGCCAAGAGACATTCGAACCGCTATCGTGGCTGAGACTGCCAGCTGGAATGGACTTGAATGCCCATACACAGTCCGGCGGATGTCTGGTATGGCTGAAAGCCGGACCTTTACTGCAAGATAATATTTGCGAATTTTGACGACGGCGCGGCCATACACACTGGCAGCGCCAGCACTACCCGGTGGAAGGCGCTAATGCAGATAAAAACTGCGCCGAAGAAAAAATCGAAATCTTAAGCGGTTACGTGCAGCCGTGTTCCAACTGGCCCTGACACTGACAGCTTAGGGATGGTGTCCATAATGCTGGAAATGGCTTGTGCTTGGGTATCAAGAACCTTGCGCAACAGCACGTTTTGTTGTTCTTGGGCAGCATTGATCCCTTTTAGACTTAGCGCTGCGCTGACAGTGCTTTCAATGGACATATCCATAACAAATACCCGAGACGTAAATAAGGTTAATAGCATAACGGGAGGCCCCGGCCGCGTCAAACTTCTATGGCCTCAGATTGGTTTGCACATGCATAAAGTGCATAGGGCATTCATTCACAAGCACGGCTCGACGCTTACGACGTTGGCAATATCATATGGCGTGTCGCGCTTGGCGAAAGATCAGCGCGCGGCTTCCAGCCCATCGATTTCGACACGTCGGATTCGTAGCAAAATCAACCCTGGGACAGCAATAAGCACAGTGATCACGAAAAAGCCCGGCCATCCTATGGATTCCACCAATGGCGGCGTGAGCGGTCCAGCGAGATAAGTGCGCCCAACTGCCGACAAGGCGGACAACAACGCAAATTGCGTGGCAGAAAATTCATGCTTGCATAGGGCCATAAGCAACGCCACAAAAGCCGCCGTCCCCAAACCACCACAGAGGTTCTCGATGCCCACCACCAGGGCCATGGAATACACATGGGGTGGCGTCACGGCAAGCACCCAATACCCGAAGTTCGATACGGCTTGCAGCAGGCCAAACAGCATTAAGGATCGGTACAGACCGAGGCGGGACATGAAAGCGCCGCCTGCGAGCGCTCCAATAATCGTCGCCGCCAACCCGAAAACCTTATTGACAGCACCCACCTCAGTACCCGTGAACCCTGCACCGCGCAGCAAGAATGTGGTTGACAGCGCCCCGGCAAAGGCATCGCCAAGCTTGTACAAAATGATGAGCAACAATATGCTCAGCGCGCCAGGCCTCTTGAAAAATTCCAGCAATGGTTCGACCACTGCGATAGCAAGCGATCTGGGCGCCCGTGCGATGACCTCAGGCTCAGGCGCCAGCACGGTGGCCACTGCGCACAACGCCATCAATGCGCCCATGACAAAATAGGTATTGCTCCATCCTAGCCATCGGTCGGCCAGCACCAGCGCCAAACCTCCGGACACGATCATCGCCACACGATAACCCAGCACTTTCACCGCCGCGCCGGCGGCGCGTTCTTCCTTGCGTAGCACGTCGGTGCTGTAAGCATCAAAAGCGATATCCTGCGTCGCCGACAAAAACGCCACTATCACGGCAAGCAAGGCCAATATCATCAGATTATCGGAAGGGGAATACAGACCCATGGCCGCGATGACGGCACCAAGAAGCAACTGAGTGAAGAATATCCAGCTACGACGGCGCCCGAGAACCGGCGGGGCGTAGCGGTCAATCAGCGGCGCCCATAGAAATTTAATTGTGTAAGCGGTCCCGATAAGAGTCAGAAAACCAATATTTTGAAGCGAGACTCCCGACAGGGTCGCCCAAGCCTGCAATGTTCCGCCCGTTAATGCCAGGGGTAGCCCGCTTGCAAAACCCAGCACCAATAAGGGGATAACTCGCGGGCTGGCATAAACACGGGTCAACGAAGCGATGATCGGGCCTCTTTAGTATGGTGATTCAAAGCGGTAGACGGCCAAGGTACTGCGCCAACCGGGAAAAAGTTTAACTTCTTTATTGCCATTGAATGTTGCCAGGTGCGTGATGCGCAAACTCAATGCCAGGGCAAGATCTTCAAAATCTTTTAGTGTGCATAAGTGGATGTTGGGTGTGTCAAACCATTGATAAGGCATTTCGCCCGTTACAGGCATGCGGCCTGAAAGAATCGACCATCCGTGAGGCCAATATCCAAAGTTTGGAAATGACACAATACCAAATCGCGCCACCCGGGCCATCTCACGCAAGATATGCTCTGTGTGGTGCATGGACTGCAAAGTCTGCGAGAGGACAACCGTGTCGAACTGCTGGTCGTCGAACAAGGCCAGTCCCTCTTCCAGATTTTGCTGGATCACCTGTACGCCCCGACGAACTGAAGCGATCACGAGCTCATCGCTAAGTTCCACCCCTGCCCCAGTAACGTTCTTATTGTCTTGCAAATAAGCGAGCAAGGTTCCGTCGCCACAGCCTAAATCAAGGACACGGCTCTCGGGTTCGATCCAGCTTGCGATGCGCTTAAGGTCGGCCCGTACATGCTTGGGGGCTACGGTAGATCGGCTCACGCTAACACCCCCCTCGATCTGACCGCGCTCTGGCAAGCCAAGCTTGGCGGCGATTCGGTCGTAATAGCCCTGAACCACCGCGTGATAACGAACATCGTCAAGTAGAAAAGCATCATGCCCATGGGGTGCATCGATCTCTGCGTAGGTAACAGGACGCTTGTTTTTTAGCAATGACCGCACAATTTCACGTGATCGGGCCGGCGGAAAACGCCAGTCGGTACTGAAAGAAATCAGCAAGAAATCAGCACTAACGTCGCGTAGCGCACGGTCGAGGTCTCCGCCGTGATTACGGGCCGGATCGAAATAATCGAGCGCCCGCGTTATTAACAAATAGGTATTCGCATCGAAGTATGTAGAGAATTTCTCGCCCTGATAGCGTAGATACGACTCAACTTCGAACTCGACATCATATCCGTAATGAAATTCGCCATTATCGGCGGGTGAGCGCTGCGTGCGGCCAAACTTCTCGGCCATGTCGTCGTCCGAAAGATAGGTTATATGCCCCACCATGCGAGCCACCGACAAGCCATGTCGGGGCACGACATTATGGCAATAGTAGTCGCCTCCATGAAAGTCGGGGTCGCTGATAATGGAACGACGCGCAACCTCGTTAAAGCCGATATTCTGTGCCGACAGGCGAGGTGTACTGGCAATAACAATGCAATGGCCAATACGGTCCGGGCAAGTAATAGCCCAGCTCAAGGCCTGCATCCCGCCAAGCGACCCGCCCATTACAGCAGCCAGTTTTTCGATTCCGAAATAGTCGGCGAGACGAGCCTGGGCTTGCACCCAATCTTCTACCGTAAGCATCGGGAAGGCGGCAGCCCATCGGTCATTGGTTGCTGGGTTAATGCTCGCCGGTCCTGTGGAGCCAAAACAGGAGCCGATATTATTGACCCCAATAACGAAGAATCTATCGGTATCCACGGCCTTGCCGGGTCCGACCATATTGTCCCACCAGCCGATGTCTTTCGGATTACTGGCCGAGATGCCTGCCACATGATGGGATGCATTTAGCGCATGACAGATCAGCACCGCATTGCTGCGTTCCGCATTTAGGGTGCCATAAGTTTCTACCGCCAATTCATAGCTCGGCAACACCTGACCGCTGGTTAAGTGCAGGGGTTCGTTAAACGGTATTAATTGGGGACTGACGATTCCGACAGATCCGGGCGGCACCACGACGGCGGAGGCTGGCAATGAAGCTGTAGCGGTAATTGAGGAAATATCAGGTACGGAAATATCGGCCATAAGGACCTCTTTAGCTGGATTTATGAGGCGCCCGCAAGCAGATCAAGCAAATCGGCGCTATTACGAAGAATGATTTTATCACCTGATTCCGGCCAGTATCCAGGCACGCGTTCGAGGGCGCTTTTATCCGGCCCCATTTACCTTCCTGAAAATACTTGATACATTTACTGAAAAAATGTAATTAATAAATAAAATAGGAGGGGCGGCGCATGAAACCGCTAACGAGCCGCGAGCTGTCATGTCTACGCTGGGCGGCCTTTGGTAAGACAAGCTGGGAAGTGGGTGTAATTCTTGGGCTTACCGAAAGAACTATCAATTTTCATATTCATAACGCATGCCGCAAACTAGGCGTGCACGGACGCCAGGCCGCAATCACTGCGGCGCTGCAGTCGGGATTACTGCCCGCCGTTACCGAGCCACTTGTATTCCGCTCAAAAACTCATCAGCTTCGGCCTGTGGAAACTTTGCCTGATCGGCGCTCACAATCGCCTCTACGAGTGCATAGCTCGTCAGCCAAACTTTGACGCGCATACGTATATCGCCCTGGCCAGAACGCCCGTCGATGACGAATGATTCACCCAATTCCGGAAGCTTTGCCGGAACAGTGGCACCGGCATTACGATAAAGCGACGTCACCACAGCCGAAACAAATTCACGCGCTTTCGCCGGGTCTGACCGCAAGGCTTCGGGCAACGGGGCATAGGCCACGGCGAACACCACGTCGTTGATGCTAGCCGTAGTAAGCCCAAATCGTACCTCGTGACCCGAGAAATTCAGGGGCCGCTCCTGAGTGATAGGTCTATCAGGAAAAAAGGCGTGCACTGCGCCGTCAGCCACCGAGACCTCCCTCCAGTTATAGCTAGGCGTACAGGCTAGCAGCAAGCCCGATAACAATACTATTAGTGCAATACGTGTCAATTCCAACCCCTCAGGTAAAATCAGCTGCGATAAAGACTTCTAAAGATGCCCTGTGATGACTTCAACTAATCAACGCCTTGCTACGCTCGGTCAGAACCTGTCCGAGCTAAAAGGAATTTTGCGCGGTATCGAAAAAGAAGGGCTGCGCGTAGATGAACAGGGTACCTTGGCGAAAACGCCGCATCCCTTAGCGCTGGGTTCCGCTCTGACCAACGCCAGGATCACCACCGACTATTCCGAATCGCTGCTCGAACTTATTACAGGAACGCACGATTCAATAGAAAGCCTGCATGAAGAACTGGAAGAAACCCACCAATTCGTCGCTCAGCAAATGCAGCACGAATTAGTATGGAACCAGTCTATGCCGGCCCTACTGCCATCGGAAGCCGATATACCGGTGGCCTGGTACGGCACGTCTAATTCCGGAATGTTAAAGCATGTGTATAGACGCGGGCTCGCCGAGCGATATGGAAAAGCCATGCAGTGCATCGCAGGCGTTCATTATAATTTTTCTCTGCCCGACCCGTTCTGGGACCTCATTGGCATCGCGGGCAACTCGCCTGAAGATCAGCGATCTAAAGGTTACCTCGCACTGATTCGCAACTTTACCCGGCATTCGTGGCTGCTGATGTACCTGTTCGGTGCATCCCCAGCCGTGTCGAAAAGTTTCATGCAACGCATTGATGAACATTCATTGCATCAGTTCGACGCAGACACCCTGTACTTGCCTTATGCCACCAGCCTGCGCATGAGCGACCTGGGTTACCAAAACAAGGCGCAATCCGACCTGCAGCTTTGCTATAACGACCTGGAAACGTTCCTGGCCCGCCTTTACGGCGCGGTTACCACTCCCTGGCCCGATTACGAAAAGATAGGCACTCATCGTAATGGCGAATGGATACAGCTTAATACGAACATCCTGCAAATAGAAAACGAGTTCTATTCCAATATACGTCCCAAACGTACTACCGGGCGATGCGAACGGCCCGCCACGGCGCTCGCCGAACGCGGCGTGCAGTATATTGAAGTGCGCTGCCTCGACATCGACCCGACCTCGCCCGTAGGAATTTCCAAAAATACCAGTCGATTCATGGACGCCTTCCTGCTGTTTTGTGCGGTTGAAGAAAGTGCCATGTTCCCTAATAACGGGTATTGCCGCGATAGTCACGACAACTTCAGCCTGGTCGTTAAAGAAGGACGCAAACCAGGTCTTGTGCTGATAAAACAGAACAAGCCGATAACGCTGGCCGAGTGGGGTAAGGAATTGCTGGATCGCCTGATTCCCTACGCGAATCTGCTGGATACCGTCCATGGTGGCGATAACTACGCCAAGGCGATATCAGAACAAGGCGCTAAGCTGGACGATAGCGAACAGACCCCATCGGCGCAGCTTTTACAACATATGCGCGACGAAGGCCTTAGCTTGCACGACTATTCGCTGAAACAGAGCCTGCAACATCGCGACGCTTTGCGAGCACAAGGCTTAAACGCAAGCACGCTCAAGGAATACGAACAAATCGTAAGTATCTCGGTCGCCGATCAAAAACAGCTTGAAGACTCCGATTCTGAGGATTTTTCCAGCTACGTGGCTCGCTTTCATGCGGCCCTTCGTCGGCCCTGAATTCCGCTTGTAGTTCATTAAAACTTCAAAATACAGCTAATCCCGGCCCTCCCATGGCCGGGGGTATATCCCTATAAAAGCCCCCTTGTCCCGGCTCCGATACAGCTGTTAGAATTTTTTTGTGACCATACGGTCACATTTTTTCCGACGGCTCAGATTAAATGCAACAAGAAACCGGGTTAAGGCTATGACCGCTGCCAAGAAGGTGTCGCGTCGTGAGCAGACCGAACGTCAGCTACTGGGCGCGCTAGAATTACAAATTCGCGAGAACGGCATGGCTGCGGTCGGAATTAACGCCATTGCAAAGCGCGCAGGCGTCAGTAAAGAGCTCATCTATCGCTATTTCGGCGGGATGTCCGGGCTGATGCTTGCCTGGATGCAAGAACAGGATTTCTGGACCGGCCGCTCCGGTTTACTGAAGGATAGCGAGTCAAGTCAACGCTCCCCCTCACAGTTAGTGATGTCCATGCTCGAGGCGCAGATTGACGCATTGGGAAGTAACGACAGCCTTCGCGAAATCCGCCTCTGGGAACTGGTCGAACGAAATGACCTGACGGCTCAGCTAGCCGATCGACGAGAACTGGCTGCTCGTTCCTTCATAGATCGCATAGACGGCTTAACGGAAGAAGCCGATATTCCAGCCATAGTCAGCATCATGCTGGCCGGGGTGCTGTATCTGAAGCTGCGCGCCAAAACTGAGAGCCACTTTCTGGGGGTTGCGCTGCGGACCGACGAAGGATGGGCACGCTTATATGGTGCCTTGGAACATATCGCCAAAGGATTTCCCCAAGCCTTACGAGACATGCCGTTGGCTGCCTTGGAAAAAACAACGCAAATCGAGGGGCTACAACACAAAAGTATAACCACGCAAGACCTGAAGACCGATGACTCGATCTCTCGATGAAAAACCGCCTTTACACCTTTACCACTCACCATGGGTCTATGACTCTAAAAGGACAAGCAATGCTGATAAAAAGCTCAAAATATGTTGTTGCAGCCATTGGAGCCGGTATTATGGCGACATCGGTCCAAGCATCCGATCTTGCTGGCACTCTTAAGAAGGTAAACGAGTCTGGCAGCATTTCTTTGGGGGTCCGGGAAACATCTGTCCCGTTTAACTATCAAGACGACAAGCAAAACTTCCACGGCTATTCGTTAGATTTATGCATGAAGGTCGTGGAGCAAGTGCGCAAAACTTTAGGGCGGCCTGATATCAAGGTAGTTCTTACTCCTACGACCGCAGCCACCCGGATTCCCTTACTGGCTAACGGGACGACTGACATGCAATGCGACGGAGCCTCCAATACTGTTGAACGACAAAAACAGGTTGCTTTTTCGCCGACCGTATTCATCACCGGAAACCGGCTGCTTGCCAAAAAAACATCCAACATAAACAAGCTCGACGACATGAAAGGCAAGCCCATCGTTTCCATGTCAGGCACGACCAATATCAGACAAATTTCGCAATTGAATGTGGAAAGAAAATTGGGCATGACAGTCGCCACGGCGACTGAGCATAGCGAGGCCTTCCTATTAGTCGAGACGGGACGAGCCGTTGCCTACGCGCAAGATGACATCCATTCTGCCGCTCTTATCGCCAGCTCGAAGAATCCTGATGCCTATACGATTTCACAAGAATCATTGTCAGTGGACCCATACGGACTAATGTTGCGCCGCGATGACCCGCAATTCAAAGCAGCGGTGGATACAGCAATTACCGGCGTATTTCGCTCAGGCGAGATCGAGAAGATCTACTCAAAGTGGTTTCTGTCGCCGATCCCTCCTAAAGGAATCAATTTAAATTGGCCTATCTCGGATTACCTGAGGGCGGCCATAGCGAACCCCACCGACTCCCCCGATCCGGCGCACTATTTTGCCTTGGTTAATAAAACCGGTACATCTTCGAAATAACGTTTTAGTCGGCCTTGCGCTTATCCGTCCTTTGTCGTCTCCAGCCAGGAAGCATACGTATACCCCGCATGCTTCCGCTCGGATTCCGTCCACAAAGGACCAACACGTGCAGTACTGGGCTTACATAACCACTAGTTGGACGAAGATGACATGAATTACAACTGGAACTGGGGCATTTTCTGGGAACAGTCTCCGTACGGTCACGGTTCGGGAAACTATATAGACATGCTTCTACATGGTCTATATCTGACGCTGCTGACTTCAGCCATCGCCGCCGTCATCGCCATATCGATCGGCATCCTGGTGGGGACTGCACGTACTTTGCCCAGTCGCTGGCTTAGGCGTGCAACCAACACCTACATCGAGGTGTTTCGAAATATCCCTCTTCTGGTCCAGTTCTTCTTGTGGTTTTTTGTTGTGCCCGAGCTTCTACCTGAATCGGTGGGCACATGGCTTAAGACGTTACCCGATTCGCCGTTTCTGACGGCAATCGTGTGCCTGGGATTTTTTCATTCGGTCCGGGTCGCCATCATGCTTTCGTCGGGCATTAATTCGCTACCATCGGGTCAGAAGCTTGCAGGAAACGCGCTGGGTTTTACCTTGCCACAAACCTATCGCTACATATTGCTTCCGATGGCATTCCGCATCGCGTTGCCGCCACTAGGAAGCGAGTGCTTGAACATTATTAAAAACAGCGCTGTCGCCCTGACGATCGGATTGCTGGAACTAACCGCAAGTACACGTGCAATGAGCGAGTTTTCGTTTCAAACGTTTGAGGCGTTTACGGCTGCCACCCTAATTTACCTTTTCATCAACGTAACGATTCTTATGTTCATGCGATTGTTGGAAAAGCGCGTAGCTATCCCCGGCTTCAGCGGTAGCAAATCTATTTCGCAAAGGAAACCATGACATGCTGGGCGGACTGGATTTCAATGTCATCGAGCGGTCATGGGTCTACTTATTCACGACCGGGATGTCGTTCACCCTTAAGCTGACCATCCTTGCCATGACGGGCGGCATATTGCTGGGTACATTACTGGCCATGATGCGGTTATCGGGCAACAGGTTGATATCGGTAACGGCTGCCACCTATGTCAATACGATACGAGCGGTTCCGCTTGTGCTGGTTATATTCTGGTTCTATTTCCTGGTGCCATACATCGGCGCGTGGCTTATTGGGTCCGATCAGCCTGTCAGAGTCGGGGCGTTCTCGTCCTCGCTGATAACGTTCGTTCTTTTTGAAGCGGCCTATTACTGCGAAATCATACGAGCCGGCATCCAGTCGATCCCTCAAGGGCAACACATGGCCGCCAAAGCTTTAGGAATGAATCATTTTCATTCGATGACAACGATCATTTTGCCCCAGGCCTTTAAAAACATGATGCCCGTTTTATTGACTCAGACCATTATTCTTTTCCAGGATGTATCTCTGGTGTATGTCCTGTCAATCACCGACTTTGTCGGGGCCGCCAGCAAAATCGCACAGAGGGACGGTCGCATGGTCGAAATGTACTTGTTCGTTGCAGTGGTCTATTTTTCAATCAGCTTTGGCTTATCACTGATGGTGAAGCGGATGGAAAGACAAGCGGCAATTGCGACTTGATGCCCACCCTACATGTATTGAACGCGCCATTGAGGATCCAATGATTGAACTAAAAAACGTCAGCAAGAGCTATGGAAATTTTCAGGTCCTGACCGACTGTTCGACTCGCATCGAGAAAGGCGAAGTTGTTGTTGTATGCGGCCCATCGGGTTCGGGCAAATCGACCCTCATCAAAACCATTAACGGCCTGGAGCCCATTCAACACGGAGAAATCATTGTTAATGGAATTTCCGTGACAAATCCCAAGACTAACTTGCCCGCGCTACGGTCTCGCATAGGAATGGTATTTCAAAGTTTTGAGCTCTTTCCTCATATGTCGGTCATGAAAAACATAACCCTGCCCCAGATAAAAGTATTGAAGCGGAACTCACTAGAGGCGCAGGAGAAAGGGCTCCAATACCTTGAGCGTGTCGGTCTTCTCGCCCATAAGGATAAATTCCCAAGTCAGTTATCAGGAGGACAACAACAGCGAGTGGCTATCGCCAGAGCGCTGTCAATGGATCCACTTGCGATGCTATTTGACGAGCCCACGTCGGCGCTTGACCCCGAGATGATTACCGAAGTACTTGACGTTATGGTCGATCTGGCTCAAGAAGGAATGACAATGATCGTTGTCACGCACGAGATGGGCTTTGCCAGAAAGGTTGCAGACCGGGTGATTTTCATGGATATGGGACACATCATCGAGGACTGCAGCAAAGAGGAATTCTTTACTACTCAACGATCGCAGCGCGCACAAAGCTTCCTGCAAAAGATCATTCATTAAAAACTGCCGCACTGTTAATAGGAACATCTCATGAGCCCGTGGAAAGCCGCAAAGGTAGGCGACCATGTCAAAACAATAGATACACCCGCCCTGCTGCTGGATCTGGATGCTTTCGAACATAATCTGCGGCTCATGATGAGCGCGCTTGGCCGTCATGGCGTGCGACTTCGGCCCCATGCAAAAAGCCATAAATGCCCCGAGATCGCATTGCGGCAGGTCGGGCTGGGCGCTGTCGGCATATGCTGCCAAAAAGTCAGCGAAGCCGCCGTATTCGTCGAGGTAGGCGTTAATAACGTCCTAATAACCAACCAAATTGTCGGGCAATCAAAGCTAAACCGCTTAATGGATCTGGCGGCAAAGGCACATATTGGCGTGCTGGTGGACCACGCATCGCAGGTCGATGCGTTAGCAAAGACTGCAGGATCGCGTGGCGTTACGCTGGACGTATATGTAGAAGTCAACGTTGGCGCAAACCGCTGCGGCGTTTCGCCGGGCATTGCGGCCTATGAACTTGCTGAACAGATTTCATCAGCCCAAGATCTGAGGTTTGCCGGACTGCACTGCTACCAGGGAGCGGCCCAGCATATGCGCTTACCTGTGCAGCGCGCGCAAGCGATCGGCGCAGCAGCACAGGCGGCCCTTGATACCAAAACGCATATAGAAGCGCGCGGAATACCGGTACAAACTATCACCGGGGCTGGCACCGGCACATTCATGCTGGAAAGGGATTCGGCCGTCTACACCGAGTTGCAAGCTGGGTCATACGTTTTCATGGACAGCGATTACAGCCGCAATGAACTGTCGGAAAACGACCTAAGCTTTCAGCACTCCCTATTCGTTCTTACTACCGTAATGAGTCGTCCAAACGCAGAACAGGCGATTGTGGACGCAGGCCTGAAAGCCTCAAGCGTAGACTCAGGCATGCCAGGCGTCTGGCAACGCGACGACCTCCAATATGTGAAAGCGTCCGATGAGCACGGAGTAATCGCTACGCCCAATGACGCCTCTCTATCACTCGAGTCCAGGCTAATGTTGGTTCCTGGTCATTGCGACCCCACCGTCAATCTGTATGACGACATCATTTGTGTTCGTGGCGAAGTCGTTGAGGCGATTTGGCCCATTTCCGCACGTGGGGCATTGCTTTAAGCCTTGGTCGGAACGTTTCATCAACAAAAGTTTGTTTACCGATAAGACAAGATAGCGCTTAACTGGAGAACTCAAATGATGGACCAGGTTGTTTATTTAAATGGGCAGTTCATTCCATTATCCCAAGCCACCGTGCCAGTGCTCGATCGCGGCTTCATTTTCGGCGACGGCGTTTACGACGTCATTCCCGTTTACCAGCGACGCATGTTTCGAGCTGAAGACCACATTGCTCGACTTGCCCGAAGCCTGTCGTCAATTGGCATAGAAAACATCTATTCGAACGACGAGTGGTTCCAAATAATAGAGCGGCTTATAGGCGAATACGAAGCAGAAGATCAAATGGTTTATTTGCACGTCACCCGAGGCGTAGCGAGTCGTGGCCATGCATTTCCGCAGGGAGTAAAACCCACCGTATTCATTATGGTCAATCCTCTTCCGACGCCCTCCAAAGAAGCCCGTGAACATGGGGTGGCGTGCGTGACGATGCAAGACGGCCGCTGGCTGCACTGCAATATTAAATCGATTTCGTTGCTGGGCAATGTTCTCGCTGCTCAGAATGCGGCCCAGAACGGGGCTGTGGAAACTATCCAGTTTCGCAACGGTTTATTGACTGAGGCATCGGCGTCCAATGTATGGATAATCAAGAATGGCACACTGATCGGACCAAGAAAGGATAACCACATACTGGAAGGTATTCGATATAGCTTCTTCGAAGAGCTTTGCGCACAGCACGGTATACCATTTCAAACACGGGATATCTTAAAAGAAGAAGTTTTCGAGGCCGACGAAGTGTTTCTGTCGTCCGCTGCCAAGGAAGTCCTATCCGTTACCTCGATTGACGGCAAGTCGGTAGCCGATGGACGCCCCGGACCGCTGTCATTGCGGCTATATAAACTGTATCAATCCGCAAAGGAACTACACCGCCATAGAAGCATTGTCTGATCGGGATACTTGTAACCAAGGCGCTCCAACGAGAAACTTGCCTATCCCAATAGGTGCCGTAATTGACGCTAACGGCGTTGCCGCCCAATCGATTGCGCGGCACCTGAAATCAGCATCGTTCGTAGCAAGTTATCAGATAACCTGATATATTTATGACTATGTTGACCAAACACCTAAGTCTGACCGATCGCGTCGCCGGCACGCTCACGCAGCGCATCCATGAAGGCCGCTATCCAGTTGGAACCAATCTGCCTTCGGGCCGGCTATTGGCGCAAGAGTTCGATGTCAGCCCTGCGGTCATACGGGAGGCAACCGAACGGCTACGCACCAAGGGGCTCATAAAGAGCCGTCAAGGCGCAGGATGCATGGTGCTGACCAATACGGTGCAGGAAGGTTTCCTGCTTGATCTTCCCTCACCAATGGATAAGAAAGCGTTACGTCATATTTTCGAATTGCGGCTCCATATCGAGGGCGGCGCCGCCGCACTGGCCGCGGTTCGCGCCACTGATGCAGACATCAAGCAAATGGAGCGCATACTCGCCTCACTTGAACAGACGCTTCTGATCCCCGAAAAAGCGCTGGAGTGGGACCTGAAGTTTCACCAAAGACTCGCTGTGGCGACCCATAACCCGCATTACACTCAGTTGCTGAAATACTTGACCGAGCAGTGGCGCCATAGTGTCAAGGCGGCGCGCCAGAACACCTTGGCATTAGACGAAGAGCAAATGAAGCGATCTTCGCAGACCATGAACGCACCGGACGGCAGAAGTGGCGTTCAACTTTCAAAACAGGTGCATGAAGAACATATCGCCGTGCTTGAAGCGATCAAAAAGGGGATCCGGTGGCTGCCAGCATCAGCGCACAGACTCATTTGCGCAATGCCTGCGAGCGGCTGGAGCTCGACTTTTTTCCACTTTCCCAATAGCGAGTTACACAGATCATGACGCAAACTTTTCTGACCCAGCTCGTCGACCTCTTAGGTGACGATATTGTCCAAACTGAAGCGGCCGAGATCGAGCCCTGGCTGTCCGATTGGCGTGGCGTCTATAAAGGCCACGCTCAGGCTTTGGTTCGTCCGGTGACCACGCAGCAAGTTGCTGACTGCGTTCGTTTATGCAATGAGTACAAAATGCCAGTCGTACCTCGTGGAGGGAATACCGGCTTGTGCGGCGGTGCTACGCCCGATGAATCGTCAGCAAACGTCATCATATCGCTCGACCGCATGAACAAGGTTCGGTCGATCAACACGATTGCCAATACACTCGTAGCCGATGCCGGATGTATCTTGGGAAATCTGCGCCGTGTTGCGCACGATGCAGATCGCTTGCTGCCCTTGAGCCTGGCCGCAGAAGATTCGTCGCAAATCGGAGGCAATGTCGCGACCAATGCAGGCGGCGTGAACGTCGTGCGCTATGGAATGGCACGCGAACTGGTATTGGGTATTGAGGCCGTATTGCCGAGCGGCGAGATCTACAATGGACTCCAAACGCTGCGCAAAGACAATACCGGCTATGACCTGAAGCAGTTGTTCATTGGTTCGGAAGGTACTTTAGGCATCATCACCGGCGTCGCGTTAAGGCTGCATGCGCCCACGCATGTACGCTCCGTCGTGTTAGCCGCCGTGGATTCCCCCAAACAAGCCCTCGAACTGCTTCGCCTGGTGTTTGGCGCCTGCGGCCCGCGACTGCAGGCGTTCGAGTTTTTCACCGATGAGTGCCTTGACCTGGTTCTCGCCCATGTCGATGGGGTGCAACAGCCGTTTGATCAACGTCACCCGGCCTATGTGCTGATCGAGCTTGCCGATACCGCCAATGAAGATGCACTACAGGCCTTGCTCGAGGACGTGATTGGCCAAGCGCTGGAAAATGAGCTGTGTCTGGATGCCGCGGTATCCGCGTCATTGGCGCAACTGCAAGCTCTGTGGCGCTTGCGAGAAGAAATCTCTGAAGCGCAACGCGCTGACGGGCCCCATCTGAAGCATGACATCTCCTTGCCCATTGAACGCATTCCCGAATTCATCGCTTCCGCCGAGCTGCGCCTGCGCACAGTAGCTAGTGATTGCCGCTTATTCATCTTCGGTCATTTCGGCGATGGCAACCTCCACTACAACGTATCCCGTCCATTAAATGCTGAAAAGACTTGGGCGCACGAATGGGAAGAGCGCATTGCTGACTTGGTGTTTGAAGAAGTTGCTTCGTATGGAGGCAGCATCAGTGCCGAACACGGAATCGGCCAACTGAAACGCCGCTCGTTCCACCAGCACAAAGATCCGTTGCAGATCCGGCTGATGGAGCAGGTCAAGAAACTGTTCGACCCGAATGGAATCATGAATCCTGGCAAATTGTTGTGAGAGGCAAGCGGTGCAACCCTGAGCCGTTATTCTTTGGTCAAGCTATCCTTCGCTGCATCATAAGAGCGCAGCAATAAAGATTTTGCTTGTTCTTCGGCGCCCGCTATGTCGCGCGCCGTAATGGCCGAAGAAACGCGACGCCAGTCTTTGGCCGACTCCTGGCGTCGAGACGGGGTCGCGAAGCTGATAGCTTTGCCCCGAACAACCGAGCGCCAAAGCGCTGCATCGCTTAACGACTCATAGATCATTTGTAGCCGTTTGCGGCCTCCGTAAGAAATCAGGAATTGCTGAGCGTTGATCGAGGCATGACCGTAATCCGCTGGCGTCGTAGCAGGGTCCGCAGCTAATCGCTCGAGATAATTTATATGCTGCTCAAAGTTGTCCATCAGGTCTTGAGGCGCGTTGGCGGCAAAAAGCCTTGCGGCTAAGCCGAGCAATTGAGCCCGTATCAGAAAAA
The DNA here is from genome assembly GCA_963706785.1 of uncultured beta proteobacterium. Lineage (GTDB taxonomy): Bacteria > Pseudomonadota > Gammaproteobacteria > Burkholderiales > Burkholderiaceae_B > Pollutimonas. The sequence goes on along the minus strand of CAVPNJ010000002.1, from coordinate 252,609 downwards.
TCTCTTCAATCTCTTCGGCGTCCACGATGACAACCCGGGCGCCCTGGCGGGCTATTCGTTCGACTATCCCTTTGCGCTCCAGCAACGCTATGGCCTCTCGTATAGTGGAACGACTGACCTCAAAGCTTTCCGCGAGTAGTTCTTCCTTCAATCGCTCTCCCGGCGCTACTGAACCATTTTGAATTGCCGCAAGCATCTGCTCTGCAACCATGTCGGGGAGCGATTTGGCAGAGCGGCCGGCAGGAACCGCGTGTCGTTCCAAAAAGAGGGACTTGTGGGTATCAGCGTCTTTAGGCTTCATCGTGTCGCTCTGTTAGAGAGTTGGGGCGTCGCCGCGAAGGCGGATAAATGCAATGTTACAAAACAAAATCAAGCTGCGCCTGTCGACAATCGACGGAGACGCACAATTTGAGTATAGTAAACGATGTCGCGTCCAAAAAATTAACTATATGCCAATGTCGACAGTCGACAGTCGACATCAATTAAGGAACTTCAGATGAACAAGTTGATAGTCAAACCCCTCGCGTACGCAGCCGGCGCCAGCGTTACCGGCATTGATTTGCGAGAACCACTTACTAGCGCAGAGCTTGAGGCAGTCACAGAAACATGGCACAACCATCTAGTGCTAGTGTTTCCAGAACAAGTTTTGACCCCGCAAGAGCTGATTAACTTTACTAGCCAATTCGGCGAAGTCGAACAAAACGACAATGTGCCCTATTATCGGCACCCGGAATTTCCCCAGGTCTTGCTGGTATCGAACAAGCCGGTGGATGGCAAGCCTTCACAAACAAGGAATACCGGCCGTAACTGGCATGCCGATTTAACCTACACCGATCGTCCGGCAAAAGGTTCTGCACTGCTTTGCAAAGAAAAGCCAAATGTGGGTGGGGACACCATGTTCGCAAACCTTTACATGGCATACGAGACACTAAGCCCTGTTATCCGAAATTTTATAGACGGTCTGGAAGCGGTTCACGATATCACTCTAATCAAGGGCTTTAGCCGTCGTGATCCGGCGCAAATCGCAGAGATGCGAAGGCTAAATCCGCCCATTGCTCACCCCGTCGTGCGCACTCACCCCGAAACCGGCAAAAAACTGCTTTTTATCAGCGAACGTGTTCGCAATTTTGTGGGAATGTCGGAAGAAGAGAGCCAACCCATACTCGACTTTCTCAATCGTCATGCGACGTCGCCAGAATTTGTCTTCCGTCATCGCTGGAGCGTGAACGATCTCGTGATGTGGGACAACCGCGCAACACTTCATGTTGCCCTAGCCGATTTCGACCAATCGCAAAGCCGCCATATGATGCGTTGTTCTCTGCTCGGTGAGCGCTCGGGCTACGTGGTCGATTCGAATGAAGATCAATCAGCCGGCTCGCTCAAGAGCGCACTCGCTGCGGTCTCCTGAAGTTAAACCTGTTATTTTGAAAACATAGAGTAGGGGACAAACGATGCAAAGTATTTTGAAAGCCATGGCGACATTTATTCTCGCATTGACCTGTGGGTTGACGATGTCCGCGGCTCAAGCGAACTCACCTATCCGCATGCTGGTCGGCTTCTCCCCTGGGGGAACAACCGACATTATTGCCAGGTTGGTCGCCAACGAGATGGGGAAGCGGCTTGATACCCAGATCGTTGTTGAAAACCGCGCAGGTGCAAGCGGCAACATCGCAGCTGCCCAGGTAGCTGACGCGACTGCAAACGGGCTTACCATCCTGTTTGCGCCAAGTAGTCATGCCACCAATGCTACGTTGTATACAGCCAAGTTTGATACCGAGAACGACTTCTCAGCCATTGGGCTGGTCGCATCAACACCATATATACTGGTGACGCACCCATCCCTGCCCGTGAATACCGTTCCCGAGCTTATCGAGTATCTTAAGAAACGTCCGGGCGAGATTGCCTACGCGTCGGCTAGCCCTGGAACGGCACAGCACCTTGCGGGAGAAATGTTCAAGCGGTTGGCGGGTGTAAATATGCTACATGTCCCGTACAAGGGAAGCGCGGCGGCGTTCCCCGACTTGGCAGCAGGCCGCACGCCAATCATGTTCGACAACATTGCGGTTGTTTTGCCACATATCAAAAGTGGTGCCGTAAAAGCCATCGCACTTACCTCGAAAACTCGGTCGCCTTTGCTGCCAGATGTTCCCACCATCGCTGAAAGCGGATTACCGGAATTCGAAATGTCGGGCTGGTTTGCGCTCTTTGTTCCTGATGATACCGAGCCCAGTGTTATGTCGAAGCTCAATCAAGCACTGAATGAGACGATTAACGATCCAGCAGTCAAACAGAAGCTAGAGCAAATGGGCGCCGAAGCCACTACGACAAGTTCGAAGGAAGCGAACGCCTACGTCAAAGCCGAGATCGGAAAATGGCGCAAGGTTATCCAAAACGCCGGTATTTCGAATAACTAAAACAATAAGCCCGCCCTGAGGCGAGGCGGGCGTGTAACATCAAGCAAGGAAGCCCCCCGCGGGATTCCTTGCGCCGGTGCGTTAATAAGGACGAGTCAACGAGCTTAAATTATCGTTCTTCGACAGCACTGTGCGTTCTCGAAGCAGCAGTGCGCCCAGCGTAGTCTCACGCCCGCAGACATAGAACTGAATCTCACGCACCCCTTCCGGACATCTGATAGGTAGCCAAATCGGTTCGGCTGCATAGAACCTACGAACCTGAAATCTAAAGGACCTAGGCTTTGCGCAAACGTTTATGAAGTTTATTCTTGGCTTGCGGGCATTACTGATGGCCCCACACTTCCGGGATGAAGTGAGCAATTGCTTATTACTTGCGGAAATCCACAGACCACGCGACGATCAAAACTTTAATCTGTGGCGCGCCCGACAGGAATCGAACCTGTATCTAAAGCTTCGGAGGCTCTTATTCTATCCATTGAAATACGGGCGCCGGGTCGACATTGTAGCGTGTTTAGCGCAAGTCTTTTTTTGCAGCAAGTTCATTTGGTTTTTTGTAGCCGAAAAGTGAGCCGAACTTGAGAATCGTCAACTTTCATGCACTTAAACGGCAGTCTCGTTATAATCCTTCCTTCGAGTGCTCGGGCCCTTACGCATACATGCGCACTTAGGTTATTTACAGAGCACATCCATACAGAATTCAGGCCTTCGCGCCTTCTGACCAGGAACACGCAGGATTCGATTATGAACAACACAGAAGAACACGTTGAAGCGACCATCGAGGATCACGAAGGCCTTATCAAAACGCCCAAGCAGCTGATCGTAACCGTAATCCTGGCTTTCATCGTGCCGATTCTGGTTATTCTCCTGCTTATCAGGCTGGTCATGACAACATCCTTCATGGGCTCGGGCTCTGACGCTCAGTCGCCGGAATCAATCGCCATGCGCATCAAGCCCGTGGCCGGCTTTGCCCTTCTCGATGCCAATGCCCCCAAAGTGTTCAAAACAGGGCAGCAAGTATTCGATACAACCTGTACCGCCTGCCATACCGCCGGCGTAGCAGGGGCTCACAAAATTGGCGACTCAGCAGCATGGGCCCCGTTTATCAAGAAGGGCTACGAGACTCTGGTCAAAAATGCAATTCACGGCCTTAACGCCATGCCTCCCAAAGGTGGCAACCCCGCTTTAAGCGACTTCGAAGTTGCACGTGCCGTCGTCTATATGACGAACAAATCGGGCGCATCGTTTGAAGAACCTGCAGAACCCGCTGGTGATAAGGCCGAAGCAGTTGCCAAGCCGGCTGAAACCGCTGCAGCAGCAGCTCCTGCTCCTGCAGCAGCCCCTGCTGCTGCACCTGCTCCAAAAGCTGAAGCGCCGAAGGCAGCAGCACCTGCTGCCGCGGCACCAGCGGCCGCTCCTCCCGCAGACACTGCGTCTATCGATCCGGCCGGCGAAAAGCTTTATAAAGCCGTTTGCTTTGCCTGCCATGCCAGCGGCGTTGCTAACGCTCCCAAGTTTGGCGATAAAGCTGCATGGGCCAAGTACGTCGCTACAGGTATGGATACCATGGTTCAAAATGCAATCCACGGCGTAGGCGCCATGCCCCCACGTGGCGGCTCGCAAGCCAGCGACGCTGAAATGAAAGCGGCAGTTCAATATATGGTGCAGTCCGTTCAGTAAGAACTACGCCAGCTAAAGCAAAACCGCCGAAATTCGGCGGTTTTTTTCGTCTCGACTTGAACGCTATGGCCAGCGCAACCGGCCATAGCGCTCCGCGACCTACCGAGCCAGACAAGCCGCTTCGGCGCGAAGCGATAACCCCAGCTGAACCCGCCGCTGAAGCCACGGACTAGGCCGATAACGCATGTCGCCAGTGACCCGGTACAAACAGCGGAGAATTTCGAGCACGTGGGCTGCGCCCAGCGCATCGCCCATTGATAAAGGCCCGCCCTTCGGGTAGCCAAGCCCCAGGGATACGGCGATATCGATATCAGCTGGCGAAGCGATTGCTTGCTGAGCGATATCGCTTGCCACATTGACAATGGTGGCGACGACACGCTGCCCGACGAAACCGGCTGAATCGTCGATGACGGAAACAGGCGTGTTGTCGCTGGCGAACAGAGCATGAGCGGCATCACGCCATTTCGGCAAGGTGGCAACCGAAGACATCAATACACGCCGTTTACCCTGTTCCAGTCCGAAGAACGTGTCCAGTGCCACGGTACGCTCACCATCCAATAGGTGCTCGCTTACGACGGTGGCTGTGTCCTCGCCGTAAGGTGTGACAACGATCAGCGCGTCCGCAGGCGGCTCCTCGGTCGCAATAATCCCTACACCCAGGTCTTTCAACAGTGCAGCCGCCCTCTTGTGCCCTACCGAATGGTAGGGTGCAAGCCAGACTTTCAAACCCTGAACAAGTTTGGGCACTTCAGGTTCCGCCGGTACCTGTTTCTGACCATCCGGATAGGCGTAGAAGCCCTGACCCGTCTTGCGCCCCAGCAGTTTTCCTGCACTGCGCACTGCAGTAATTGGCGAGGGTCGGAAGCGTGGTTCATCATAAAACTGTTGATAAATTGACTCCATTACTGCATGCGAGACGTCCAGGCCAGTAAGATCCAGAAGTTCAAACGGTCCCATTCGGAAGCCGGCTTGTTCGCGCATGATAGCGTCGATCTGATAGAACGGCGCGACGGACTCCTGAGCCGTCTTCAAACCCTCGATATTCATGCCCCGGCCTGCATGGTTCACGATAAAGCCCGGCATGTCTTTAGCGCGCACGGGAGTGTGGCCCATGGCCCGAGCAAGAGCCATCAACGCATCACCGGTCAGAGGGTCACTGCGCAGGCCATCTATTATTTCGACCACCTTCATTAACGGGACAGGGTTGAAGAAATGGAAACCGACGACGCGGGCGGGGAATTTGCAGGCTTGCGCAATAGCCGTAATAGGCAAGGACGATGTGTTGGACGCCAGGATGCAGTCGGCCGACACAACGCCCTCGAGCTGCTGGAAAAGCCCGCACTTCACGTCCAGGCGTTCGACAATGGCCTCGATCACCAAATCGGCTTTAGCCAAAGCCTGCAATTCGGTGCACGACTGCACGCGTTCCAGTGACTGCTCTGCTAAGGCATGGGGGATTTTGCCTTTGGCGGCTAACTTATTCCACATCTCACTCAAGCTTGTCCGTGCTGCACTAACTGCATCGGCATTGAGATCAAACAGCAAGACGTCAAATCCCGCCTGCGCTGCTATCTGGGCGATACCGCGCCCCATGGCGCCAGCGCCAACTATTCCTATTGTCTTGATGTCTTTCATTGTGTTAGCTCCTGAATTTCTTTAGCTGACAGGCCCAGACGATCGCGCAGGACCTGTTCGGTATGTTCGCCCAGTAAGGGCGCGGCATGATGATAGTTCACTGGACTATTGGAAAAGCGCAAAGGGCTCGCCCCTACCGGAGCCCGACCGGCGGAGGTGTGCGGCAGGCTTTGCAGCATACCTCGGGCTTTGACTTGCGGATTGTCGTAGACCTGATCGATGGTATTGATGGGGCCTGCGGGAACCCCGGCCCGCTCCAGCGCCCCAAGCCAATAGTCTCGTTCTTGTGCTTTCATGGCTGCTGCAAGCAAGGGGATCAGGGCTTCGCGGTTAATCACCCGATTCGAGTTCGTTTTGAATCGCACATCGTCGGGTAGCGCCGGTCGCCCAATTACCTTGCAGTATGCCTTGAACTGGGTGTCGTTACCTACGGCCACAATCAAATGACCATCAGCTGCGGCGAACACTTGGTAAGGCACGAGATTCTGATGCGCATTTCCGGCTCGCCCGGGGGCGACATCAGTAGTCAGGTAATTCAGATTTTGGTTGGCCAGCATTGCCACCTGGCAATCCAGCAAGGCCATGTCTATATGCTGACCCAGCCCACTTCGGGTACGCTCGTGCAGCGCTGCCAGTATTCCCACCGTTGAATACATGCCCGTCATCAGGTCGGCAACGGCTACTCCGGCCTTTTGGGGACCGCCGCCGGGCAGATCATCACGCTCGCCCGTAATGCTCATTAACCCGCCCATGCCTTGGATCATGAAATCATAGCCCGGACGACTGGCATAAGGCCCAGTCTGGCCGAACCCGGTAATCGAACAATAGATAAGTGCGGGGTTGATGGCTTTGATGCTTTCGTAATCCAAGCCATACTTGAGCAAGCCGCCGACTTTAAAGTTTTCAACCAGAATGTCGCACTGCTTCGCCAGCTCGCGCACCAAACCAGCCCCGCGTTCCGTGGCGATATCGATCGCTACCGACTGCTTGTTGCGATTGGCTGAGGCGTAATAAGCCGCTTCGGTCGTATCCTTGCCATGAGAATCTTTCAAATAAGGAGGACCCCAGCCGCGCGTATCGTCGCCTGCGCCCGGCTTTTCGATCTTGATGACTTCCGCCCCAAGATCGGCCAGATTCTGAGTGCACCACGGACCCGCTAATACTCGGGTGAGATCTAATACACGTATTCCTGTCAATGGAGCTGGACGTAAAGACATTGGACAGCCTGTTCGGCAAGTAAAACCGCTATTTTGCCCCATCTAGCGCAGAAGCGTCGCCGCACGCCGAATGCTTGTCATCTGATGGACGGTTTAGTGTCCGCGTATACAGATAGGCGATGGCTTGCCGCTTGAACCAATAGCCGATAAGCTTAAAAATATCGACGAGTCCTCCTATCAATCACCGATGCGTTCACCGGAGCCTGCCAATGATAGAAAAGAAAGTCGAGGCGCACTGCACGACGCTCACCATTAACCGGCCCGAACGCCGCAACGCCCTCACCACACTGATGTACCAGTCGCTGGAAAAAGGTTTGCAAAGCGCTCAGGCTGACCCTCATTGTCATGCCATCATCCTGACGGGTACTAACGACTGTTTTACTGCCGGTAATGATTTAAGCGAATTCCAGGGTCACCGCAGCGCGGCTGACAGCCCGGCTTTATCTTTCCTGCGTACGTTGGCTAGCATCGATGTGCCGGTCATCGCTGCCGTTGAAGGCCACGCAGTAGGCATAGGCGTCACGCTACTTCAGCACTGTGATTTCGTATATGCCGGTGCCACCGCGCGGTTCAGTATGCCCTTCGTTTCGTTGGGACTGTGCCCTGAAGGTGGCTCAAGCACGATGCTTGCCAAAGCGGTTGGTCCGCGGCGGGCTGCTGAATGGCTTTTGTTGGGAAAGCCTTTCGGCGCGGCCGACGCTCGCGAAAGTGGCTTCATCACGGCTGTCACTCCCGCCGGGCAGGCCCTCGAGCAGGCGCAGGCCACGGCCGATGTCCTCGGAAAACAACCCGTCGAGGCGCTACGGATATCCAAAAAGATGCTGCGCGAACCGGTGCATGCCGAACTAATGGCCACTTTTGACCGCGAGCGCCTGGTGTTTACCGAGAGACTGAAATCAGATGAAGCACAAGCCGCTTTCCAGCGTTTCTTTGAAAGGAAGCCACTTTAACGTGATTGTGTGGTTATTAAACGCCACTTTCAGCATGCCTGGGGGCGAATAAAGAAATACTAGGGTTTACCCTAGCTATATCCTAGGGTAAACCCTATAATTACTCATGTCAGCACACAGCTCTTTTTATAGGTGAGTAATTATGTCGAATCTTTCTTACAACCAGTACAGCGGCCTCAGCGATTCCCTCGAACGCGACCTGATGCGTAACGAGTTGAGCAAGGGCGATACATTCTCGATCACCACTCTAGGAAAAAATATTTTTGCTGGCTTAGTAAGCGGCGTAAAAGCTTTTTCCAGCTACATGGTTGACCTGACGCGCGCACTTGATGAAGCACGCGCACAAGACGCGAAATTTTCGCGTTCACAGTGGTAAGCGACGCTTTATCGTATAAGCCGCTATAGCAGAAGCCTACCGAAATGGTAGGCTTTTTTATGCTTGTAAATTATTGCGCATGCTGGCATTGCGCATGATCAGGATTTATTGAGTAGCGCCCGCAGCATGCCCAGGCGGTCTTTAGGCGTGAGCACACGTGTGGCAGGGTCTTCTTCCAGCTTGATGTCCGCCAGCCCCATTTCCTCGATGAATCGGGAGCATTCGCGCACGACATCCTCGCGCGCCCGACGACGCTTCTTGCACCAAGTCAGGTGCAAGCTGCGCTGAGCACGGGTAATACCCACATACATCAGCCGACGCTCTTCCTGAATACGTAAAGCCAACGCTTCGGCCGCTGTAGCAGGATCGGCGTCATCTTCGTCGCGCCCTAGATGTGGAAGCAAACCTTCTTCTACGCCAGCAAGATAAACATGGGGATACTCCAAGCCTTTGGATGCATGCAAAGTTGAAAGCTTGACGGCATCAGGATCCTCGTCTTCCGAGCGCTCGAGCATAGTCACTAGGGCCACGTGCTGCACCAACTGCAGCAGCGTCAAATCATCCTCGGAGGCCTTGCGCTTCAGCCACGAAACAAGTTCCATCACGTTATTCCAGCGCGTCTGGGCCGGCCGCTCTTCCAGAGTGTCATATAGAAAGCGTTCGTACTGGATGATATTCAGCAGGTCGTCCATTATCGTACCGGCCGAATCATCTCGCGCCCCGTCTACGCCAATTTGATCCTGTTGCGTGTCGTCGGCGGCAAAGAGATTCCCGCTACCGGGCATAACGCGTACGTTAGCCTCTTTGCGTCCGGCCCGCTTCTGTATCCGCTGAATAAACGCGCCGAACACTTGCAAGGGCTCGAGTTGTTTGGCCGCCAATCTTTCCGTGGTCCCGATTTCGAAGATTGCTTCAAACAAAGACAGTTGCCGTTCCGCGGCAAACTGACCCAATGACTGCAAGGTGGCGTGGCCGATCCCGCGTCGAGGCGTCGTTACCGCCCTGATAAATGCGGGATCGTCGTTATCATTCGCGATAAGACGCAAGTAGGCCAGAATGTCACGAATTTCAGGCTTTTCGAAAAAGCTCTGTCCGCCCGATATGGTGTAGGGAATTCTAAGATTGCGTAGTGCCTGTTCAAGCGCGCGGGCCTGATGATTGCTTCGATAGAGCACAGCAAAATCCCGCCATTCGGCCTGCCTTTCGAAGCGCGCCGCCGAAACACGCACTGCAATGGACTCGGCCTCCGCTTCTTCGCTATCCATGGGTGTAACCTGTATAGGTTCGCCCATGCCTAGATCGGACCAAAGTTTTTTGCCGAAAAGGTTCGGATTCTTGCTGATTACTTGATTAGCTGCCGATAATATACGCTGCACCGAACGATAGTTTTGCTCGAGCTTGATAATCTTCAGAGAGGGATAATCGGTTGTGAGCTTAGCGAGATTTTCTACCGTGGCGCCGCGCCAGGCGTAAATTGCCTGATCATCGTCGCCCACCGCCGTCAACATCGCCCGGTCGCCGGTCAACCATTGCACCAGGCGATACTGACATACGTTCGTATCCTGATATTCATCGACCAAGAGATAATGCACCCGTGCTTGCCAGCGCTGTCTTACTTCGGCGTTATTCTCCATAAGCAAAGCAGGTATACGAATGAGGTCATCGAAATCGACTGACTGGTAGGCCACGAGCGTAGCGCTATAGCTGCGGTAAATTTTCGCTGCCTCGATTTCACTGGGGCTTGATGCATTGCGATCCGCAGCATCGGGATCCATTAGGGCATTTTTCCACAACGAAATATTTTGCTGTACCGCCCGCAAGCGAGCTTTGTCGGTCGTTGCCAGAAGTTCCTGGATAATTGCCAAAGCATCGTTGGAATCGAGTATCGAAAACTGAGGCTTAAGGCCGGCGTGTGCTGCCTCTTCGCGTAAGAAACGCAATCCGAGCGAGTGAAACGTGCTTACCGTCAGCCCTTTAGCCAGCTTGGGATCCACCAGTAGCTTGACCCGATCGTTCATTTCCCGAGCCGCTTTATTGGTAAAGGTGAGCGCCACCACGTGCTTCGCCGAATAACCACACTCTCTTAAGAGATAGGCTATTTTTTGCGTGATGACACGCGTTTTACCGCTACCCGCCCCTGCCAGCACAAGGCAAGGCCCGTCCAGGTACAGCACGGCCTGACGCTGCATGGCATTCAGATCGGAGGCTACGGTATGACCGCGGGAAGAATCCAAGACTAACCTTTTTAAATTTCCAGGGGATCAACTTCAAGGCTGTAGCGCACGCGAAAGCGCCGCGCGATATCACCAAGAGCATGAGACCAGACGGCTAGAAATGCCTGCAACGCGGGCCGGTTTGTGCTTTCGATCAGTAATTGCGCACGCTCGATATTGGCGACCCGGACGACCCGTAGAGGTACGGGGTCGTATACGGTAATAGCTGACGCAGTAACATATTCAGCGGGGTATTCTGCCGGAAGTTCCCGCGCGTGTTTCAAAAAATCCAGAGCAATAGCCAGCTGCTTGGCTTCCGCGGTTAAAAGTGCCTGAAAAGCATATGGAGGCAAGCCCACCGCATCCCGTTCGGCCAAGCCGTATTCAGCAAAGCCCGGATAATCGTGCTTGATGAGGGCTTGGTACACCGCTTGATCTGGATAATCAGTTTGAATAATGACCTCACCACCTTGCACGTGACGCCCGGCCCTTCCTGCCACCTGCATCAGTTGGGCGAACAGACGTTCCGGCGCGCGAAAATCCTGTGCAAATAACATGGCATCAGCGTTTAGTACCCCGACCAGCCCAAGATTGGCAAAATCGTGCCCTTTGGCAACCATTTGGGTTCCCACCAACAGGTCGATTTCCCCCGCATGCACTTGGGCAAACAATGTAGCGGCGCTGCCCTTCAGACGTGTACTGTCTGCGTCGATCCGTGCAATGCGTGCCGTGGGAAAAAGTTCGGCCAGATGTTCCTCAACCCGTTGTGTCCCTCGCCCCATTGGTTTCAGGTCTTGGTCGCCGCAATCGGGACAGGCATGCGGCACCCGGGCCTGATAACCACAGTGATGACATTGCAGCTGGTTGCGCCTTGATCCGGCGCGATGCAACACCGTGTAGGCGGTGCACCGGGGGCAATTACTGACCCAGCCGCAGGAAGCACAATTGAGGACCGGAGCATAACCGCGGCGATTAAGAAAAATAAGCGACTGCTCACCGCGTTCCAATCGTTCGCCCAGCGCTGTCACCAAATGGGGAGAGAAGCCCTCTTGCATGGCGAGCCGCCGGGTATCAACCAGGCGTACCTTGGGCAATTCAACCGCACGCGCTCGACGTGCGAGCGTATAACGCTGGTAATGGCCACGTTCAGCATGATTCCAACTCTCGAGTGAAGGCGTCGCCGACCCAAGAACGACCGGCACATCGCGATCGCGCGCCCGCCAAACGGCAAGGTCCCGTGCTGAATAACGCAAACCATCTTGTTGCTTGTATGAAGAATCGTGCTCTTCATCGACAATGATCAAACCGAGATCCGGCATAGGAGCAAAAATGGCCAAGCGTGTCCCCAGCAAAATTCGCGCTTCACCACGTTGAACTCTTAACCAAGCCTGGAGGCGTTCACCATCCGCGAGGCCGCTATGCATGACAGCCAGCGTACCAGGGTCGCCAGCGCTGGACAGCCGGGCACGTAACGATTGCTCAAGCTGCGGTGTCAGGTTGATTTCAGGCACCATGAACAACACCTGACGACCACGCCCCAAGGCAGCCTGCGCTGCGTGCAAATAAACCTCGGTCTTGCCGCTGCCGGTAACGCCATACAACAGTATCGTCTTGTGCGACTGTAAGGCAGCGATACCTTCGGCGGCCGTGGACTGCTCGTCGTTCAGCGAAGGCACGGTATCTGCCTGAAAGGGAGCCGCTGCGGCGGCTGGCCGCCGGTCTAAGCGTTTGACCGGCCCCCCTGCAGACCGTTTCCCTTGGTAAGCCATCACTTTGCGCAGACCATGCGGCAAGGCCGGCAACATAACCTCGCCAATGGGCCGCTGATAGTAATGCGCGGCAAAAGAAGCCAGCCTTAGCCAATCTGCAGGCATAGGCGGGGTGTCATCCAGATATTGATCGATTTCTTTAATTTGTTCGGGAGCCAATGTCGGCCGTTCGGGAGTCGCCACCACAATACCAACCAGCTTGCGACGACCAAATGGCACTATTACACGGGAACCGACGGGCACCGGATGCTGGGACCGGTAATCAAACACACCAAGAAGCGGAACGTCAAGCGCCACCTGCAGCCAGTAAGCGAGCAGCTCGTTCGCGCCTGAACACGATGTGGGCGACTGTTCGACTACGGTGGGTTTCGACATTAATACTTCAAGTGAATTCTTGCTTAGCGGCGGAAACGTAAGCAGCAAGCCATTTTTGACGGTTGGAGATCGAACCTGTGGATAACTTTGGGGAAAACTGCGGCACAGGTCTTTAAAAGTCAACCGCGCGACAAGTAAAATTTCTGAAAAAATTGTTCATAACCTGATATTGCCGTACAAAAACAATGACTTATGAGGCAAACTTCAAATGCAACTAAATAGTTATCTTTCCAAGTAAGTAGCACGGCGAATTGTGTACAACCCGAGTGCTACCCATAAAATCAAGGGGTAATGCCCCTTGATTTTATTCAGTTTTGATGCATTGCACGACTGTATGTGTGAACTTCGTCGACCAGTACGGAGACTGCTTCGGGCGGGGTGAATCGCGATATTCCGTGCCCGAGATTGAATACATGCCCGCCAGTTTTCACCGGACCAAAGTCATCGATGACGCGCCTTGCTTGAGCACGTATACTTGCTTCGCCGCCAAACAGCGCCATAGGGTCAAGGTTACCCTGCAATGCAACAGAATCCGCAGTGCGTTGGCGGACATGCGCCAAATTGGCGGTCCAATCGAGACCCACGGCATCGCAGCCGATACTGGCAATCTGTTCGATCCATTGAGCACCGCCCTTGGTGAAGACGATGGCTGGGACGACCCGGCCTTCATGTTCGCGTATAAGACCTTGCATGACCTTGTGGGTGTATGCCAGCGAAAATTCCTGAAATAGTCCATCGGCAAGTACTCCACCCCAGCTATCAAAAATCATGACGGCCTGAGCACCGGCCTGAATCTGAGCATTGAGGTATTCGGTGGTCGTCTGGGCATTGATTTCAAGTACGCGGTGCAGAAGGTCCGGACGGCTGTACAGCATCGTTTTGATCAGACGATAATCGCTGGACCCCTGCCCTTCTACCATATAACATCCGACCGTCCAAGGGCTACCGGCGAAACCGATCAAGGGCACCTTGCCGTCGAGCTCTTTTCGAATAAGCGAAACTGCATCAAAAACATACTGCAATTTGGCCATATCGGGTACGACCAGTTTCTTCACGTCGTCTTCGTGGCGGACGGGGTAGGCGAATTTCGGCCCTTCACCTGCAAGGAAATCCAAACCCAGACCCATGGCATGCGGAATGGTGAGGATGTCCGAAAATAAAATCGCCGCATCAAGCTTGAAACGCAAAAGAGGCTGAAGCGTAACTTCACAGGCGTACTCACGGTTTTGTGCCAGGGCAAGAAACGACCCGGCACGAGCCCTGGTTTCGTTGTACTCGGGCAAATAACGCCCTGCTTGGCGCATAAGCCAAAGCGGGGTGTAAGGCACGGGCTCGCGCATTAACGAACGCAGGAAGATATCGTTTTTCAAAATAGGTGCAGTCACGGCTATCCTTAATCTAAGACCCCCGATTTTAACCGTCTCTGGGGTAAGTGGGGGCGGGCTCGCAACGAAACGGCGCCGCATCGATTTCATGTTTGCGCATAAGAGCCCAAAATGCGCGACGGTGCTTCTGAGCGGCCCGCGCTGCCATTGCAATATTGCCAGAATGACGGCCCAGTGCAGCCGTGATGTAGGCGCGCTCGAACCGTTCTATTACTTTGCTTTTGGCAGTGCGAAATGATTCTTTAGAGGTGGCACATCGCGACGCCGATGCAGCCGCAAAGGCGTCAAGTTCAATTCCGCTACGATCCAGGATAGTAGCGCATATAGCGTCCTGGCTGGCAGTACCCTGCTGGCCCTCATATTTTGCCGCCGATTCGCCCAGCGCAGTCGACGCAGTATCATAGCCAGCATGATAACGCCTATTGCCGAGCATACGCTGAATACGAACCCGTAACTCTTCCGGACAGACCGGATCGCGGATGAAGTCGGAGAGGCCCAAGGCGTAGAGGTCGTTCAAAGCCGCTGCCTTAAGGTTGCGCACCAGTGCCAGGACCGGTGTTTGCAAGACGCCCTGCGCCGCGGAGAGCGCAGTGCGAGCCCATGCGAGGTTATGTTCCGCAACCGGAAGGAGACAGGCGTCAAATCGTTTGAGACGCATGGACGACACTGCCAACGTTGCCACAGAATCAGGGTCGCTGGTGTCGGCCGCTTCTAGCCTATGCAATTGCAATCGGGTGGCGCCGTGCGATTGCAGCCACTGGTCTACCCAGTCTTCATTGCAGGTGGTACTTAGAACAGCACAGTCCAGAAATTCTCTCATAGCGTCCTCCGAAAATGTAAGGCAATAGCGATCAAGCCATTCAGGCAGGGCGAACTGCCAAGCATGTATTGCATATCGAAACACTGGCAGTGTGACCAGGCACTGTAGTCAGCGCTGACAATTCAAGAGTAACGACTAGGCCGGATGCCAACAATTCGGAAAACTATGAACTCGGGAAGTACTTACCTACTGTTTTACCTGCAAAAATCAGGGATATCGTTCGACGCCAAAAACGCAAAACGGCACCCTCAGGTGCCCTTTTGCGTTAGACACGCGGCCGAAGCCGCATGCTTCTTTTAATGCGAACGTCGCCCTTCGCTGAGTTTGCGTGCAGCTGCAGCCTGCGCAGCAAGCATGGCCAGCTCGGCTTCGACCACTGCAATATCAGCCTTGTCCTTGGTGTTGCGCAAGGCTTCTTCCGCGCGCTTACGCGCTTCTATCGCCTTGGCTTCATCAAGATCTTCAGCACGAATCGCCGTATCGGACAAAACCGTAACCATGCCGGGCTGAATCTCGAGGATGCCGCCGGCAACGAAAATGTTTACCTCGGAGCCGTCAACCAAAACAACCTTGACGGTTCCAGGGCGAATGCGCGAAATAAGTGGTGTGTGGCCGGGCAAAATTCCCAGTTCACCCGACTCGCCAGGCAGCGTCACGAATTTCGCCTCGCCGGAGAAAATCGATTCTTCTGCACTGACCACGTCAACATTCAAGTGGGCCATGTGTAATCCTTATTGGAGTTTCTTGGCTTTTTCAAAGGCTTCGTCGATAGAACCAACCATGTAGAAAGCCTGTTCGGGCAAGGCGTCGCACTCGCCGTCAACAATCATTTTAAAGCCGCGCAGTGTTTCTGTCAGGGGAACATACTTGCCAGGCGAACCCGTGAAGACTTCAGCCACGTGGAAAGGCTGCGACAGGAAGCGCTGAATCTTGCGAGCACGCGCAACCGCTTGTTTGTCTTCAGGAGACAGTTCGTCCATACCCAGAATAGCGATAATGTCGCGCAATTCTTTGTAGCGTTGCAAGGTTTGTTGCACACCGCGAGCGATCGCATAGTGCTCTTCACCCACGACTTGCGGATCGAGCTGACGACTGCTGGAGTCGAGCGGATCGACCGCGGGATAAATACCCAGGGCAGCGATATCACGCGACAACACCACAGTGGAATCCAAATGCTGGAAGGTTGTGGCAGGCGAAGGGTCAGTCAAGTCATCGGCAGGAACGTATACGGCCTGGATGGACGTAATGGAACCGGTCTTGGTCGACGTGATGCGTTCCTGGAGCTTACCCATTTCTTCAGCCAGCGTAGGCTGATAACCCACTGCCGAAGGCATACGACCTAGCAGCGCCGATACTTCGGTTCCTGCCAGAGTGTAACGGTAGATGTTATCGACGAAGAACAGGATATCGCGACCTTCGTCACGGAATTTTTCAGCCATGGTCAGGCCGGAAAGCGCCACACGCAGGCGGTTACCGGGAGGTTCGTTCATTTGACCGAAGACCATCGCCACTTTAGATTCGGCCAGGTTATCGAGCTTGATAACGCCGGCTTCGGCCATTTCGTGGTAGAAGTCATTACCTTCGCGAGTCCGCTCGCCCACACCTGCAAACACCGACAAGCCGCTATGTGCCTTGGCGATGTTATTAATCAGTTCCAGCATGTTCACGGTCTTGCCCACGCCCGCGCCGCCGAAGAGGCCGACTTTACCGCCTTTGGCAAAGGGGCAGACCAGGTCAATAACCTTGATGCCGGTTTCGAGCAATTCGACTGACGGGGAGAGTTCGTCGAATTTTGGAGCATCCTGGTGAATGGCGCGTACTTCATCGCCAAGGATAGGACCGCGTTCGTCGATAGGCCGGCCCAGCACGTCCATAATGCGGCCAAGAGTACCCGTACCAACGGGCACCGAAATGGGAGCCCCGGAGTTGGCTACGGCCATACCACGGCGCAAACCGTCGCTGGAACCCATGGCAATGGTACGAACCACGCCGTCGCCCAGCTGCTGCTGCACTTCGAATGTAAGGCCAGCTTCAGCAAACGCCGAGCTTTCGTCGACAAGCTTGAGGGCGTCGTAAATTTTTGGAATGCTGTCGCGGGGGAACTGAATATCCACCACGGCGCCGATGCACTGAACGATGGTACCGTTGCTCATGTTTAGTCCTTGCTAAATATCTTTGACGGGATGCCTTTCTGTTTAATCTTAAACAGCGGCAGCGCCCCCCACGATTTCTGAAATTTCTTTGGTAATAGCGGCCTGGCGAGTCTTGTTATAGACCAGCTCCAGATCGCCAATGACTTTTTTGGCATTGTCGGATGCCGACTTCATGGCCACCATACGAGCCGACTGCTCGGAAGCCATGTTTTCAGCGACAGCCTGATATACAAGGCCTTCTACGTAACGCATCAACAAGTCGTCGATCACGCTTTTTGAATCAGGTTCGTAGATGTAATCCCAACCGTAAGTCTTCTTTTCGACGCCTTTGCTGGGGACGGCAAATTCGCCTACCGCTTGGAAAGGATCTTCAAGACCACTAGGCAAAGGCAAAAGGCGGATGAAGACCGGATCTTGCTTCATGGTGTTAACGAAGCGATTCGTTGCCATATAAATAGCGTCGATCTTGCCATCGACGAAATCGTCGATCTGTACTTTGATTGCACCGATTAGGCGTGAAAGATTCGGGGTATCGCCCAGCTGAACCTCTTGGGAAACCAAGTTTGCGCCAATACGCGTCAGCACACCGGCACCCTTGTTACCCAACGCCGTCACCTGCACATTGATGCCCTGCTTGTCGAACTCTTTCAGACGAGCCAGCACCAAACGCATGATGTTGGTATTCAGACCACCGCACAAACCTTTGTCGGTACTGATCACCACTACACCGACTCCACGCAGGTTAGCGCGTTCATCCATATAAGGATGCGAGTAATCGGGATGTGCCTGCATTAAGTTGGCAGCAATATCCCGTACCCTGCTTGCATAGGGACGGCCTGCGCGCATCCGTTCTTGCGCTTTGCGCATTTTGGACGCCGCAACCATCTCCATGGCTTTGGTGATCTTGCGCGTGTTTTGCACGCTCTTGATCTTGGTTCGAATTTCCTTAATTCCGGCCATCGCTTTTTCCTGAAAGGGCGTTATAGCAGGGTCGCTTGCGCAAACCCTGCATTACGTATGGATACTGAAGACTATGCTTCATCACCCTCGCCAGTAAAACTTAAAAAGCACCGTGCTTTTTGAACTCTAGTATGGCTGCAACCAGCTCGGCTTCATCGTCTTTGGACAGCTCTTTCGTGTCTTCGATGCGCTGAATCATCCCTTCGTTTTTGGACCTGAGGAAATCTTTGAGCGCTTTTTCGAAAGGCAGGATCTGGCCGACTTCCAGATCGTCGAGGTAACCGTTGTTTACCGAGAACAGCGTAACGGCCAATTCCCAGACCTGCAATGGTTGATACTGAGGCTGCTTGAGCAGTTCTACCACGCGCTTGCCGCGTTCCAGCTGGCGACGGGTGGCGTCGTCCAGGTCGGATGCGAACTGAGCAAAAGCGGCTAGCTCACGGTATTGGGCCAAGTCGGTACGAATACCACCGGACATCTTCTTGACCACTTTTGTTTGCGCAGCGCCACCAACCCGCGAAACCGAAATACCTGCGTTGATCGCAGGACGCACGCCGGCGTTGAACAAGTCGGTTTCAAGGAAGATCTGGCCGTCAGTAATCGAGATTACGTTGGTCGGAACGAAGGCGGAAACGTCACCAGCCTGAGTTTCAATAATCGGTAGAGCTGTCAGCGAACCTGTTTTGCCCTTGACTGCACCGTTGGTGAACTTTTCAACGTATTCTTCATTGACACGCGCCGCACGTTCGAGCAGACGGGAGTGCAAGTAGAACACGTCGCCTGGGTAGGCTTCACGGCCTGGAGGACGGCGCAACAGCAAGGATACCTGGCGATAAGCCCAAGCCTGCTTGGTCAGATCGTCGTATATGATCAGGGCGTCTTCGCCACGATCGCGGAAATACTCGCCCATGGTGCAACCGGCATAGGCTGAAAGGTACTGCATGGCAGCCGATTCAGACGCTGCAGCGGCAACGATAATCGTGTATTCCAGCGCGCCGTGCTCTTCGAGCTTGCGCACCACGTTGTTAATGGTCGATGCCTTCTGGCCAATAGCAACGTACACACAAGTAACGTTTTTGCCTTTTTGGCTGATGATGGTGTCGACCGCAACAGCGGTTTTACCTGTTTGGCGGTCGCCAATGATCAGTTCGCGCTGACCACGGCCAATTGGCACCATGGAGTCAATCGCCTTGATACCGGTTTGCAGCGGCTGCGAAACGGATTTACGGGCAATAACACCAGGGGCTACTTTTTCGATGATATCGGTGGCCTTGGCATTAACTGGGCCTTTGCCATCGATAGGGTTACCCAGCGCATCGACCACACGGCCACGCAGCTCGGGGCCTACAGGCACTTCAAGAATGCGGCCGGTAGTTTTGACCGGGTCGCCTTCTGACACACCGGTGTAATCGCCCAAAATAACAGCGCCAACAGAATCACGCTCGAGGTTGAGCGCAAGACCGAACACGTTATTTGGGAATTCAAGCATTTCGCCCTGCATCACGTCGGACAAACCGTGAATGCGGGTAATACCGTCGGTCACGGAAACAACCGTGCCTTGCGTACGTACATCGGTCGACGCGCCCAAGCCTTCGATGCGGCTCTTGAGCAGTTCGCTGATCTCTGACGGATTAAGTTGCATGTTCAGACTCCTGGAATCCTGTTATCTGGCGCGCTTCAGGCGGCCAGAGTATCGCGCATACGGGCCAACTGGGCCTGCACAGAAGTATCTAGTACTTGGTCGCCAACGATCACGCGCACGCCACCGATAAGGCTGGTATCGACCGTGATGGCCGGCTTGAGTTTGAGGCCAAACTTCTTTTCCAGACCCGACACGAGCTTCTGTACCTGCTCGTCGCTTAGCGCAAAAGCACTACTGATTTCGAGCCAGCGCCGTACCTTCGTGTTGGTTTTTCAAAATTTCGAACTGCTCGGCAATTTGCGGCAACACCAGAATACGGTTGTTGCTTACCAGCAGTTCGATGAAGTTGCGTGCTTGTTGCGAAAGCGGCGTTTTTATCAAACCCGTAAACAGCTCGATACGTTGAGCTGTATTAAGACGCGGGTCTGTCAGCGCTTCGCGCACGTCGCCAAGACTGGCCACTTGAGCCAGCTCGGATACCAGACTTGACCATGACGCCAGGCCAGCCTGGTCGTCGCGGGCCGTTGCAAACAGCGCTTCGGCGTACGGTCTAGCGATAGTCGAAAGTTCAGCCATGGCCTGCCTGCGTTTAGAGTTGAGCCTTGAAGCTGATTTAACAGCTCGGCATGTGCCTGTGCATCGACTTCTCTTTTGAGAATGTGTTCTGCACCCTTGACGGCAAGAATGGCGACATCGGCGCGCAAGCTTTCGCGAACACGCTGGGCCTCTTGGGCAGCGTCTTGTTGAGCTTGGGCGATGATGCGAGCCTTCTCGGCCTCGCCTTCACGACGAGCCTGGTCGATAAGCACCGCAGCCTGTTTCTCGGCCTCGACCATACGAGCATGGTTTTCTGTTTTTGCAGAAGCCTCGATTAGGCTGATACGCGCCTGAGCCTGGGCCAAATCGGCCTTGCCCTTGTCGGCGGCCGCAAGGCCATCGGCAATTTTCTGACGGCGATCATCCATTGCTTTCGTGAGCGGAGGCCATACGAATTTCATCGTAAACCAACCAAGCACGAAAAACACGATCATCTGAAAAAAGAGAGTCGCGTTTAAATTCACGGTCGTTTCCCTTTAATACCCATAATGCCACGTAGCGGGGCTACCTGACACTTGATGTCCATGCCGCAGACTGCCTGTATGGCGCCTGCGGCTGCTTAACCCGCCGAAACGGGCGGCAATGCTTACCCGACAAATGGGTTAGCGAATGCAAACAACATAGCGATACCAACACCGATCAGGAACGCAGCATCGATAAGACCGGCCAACAAGAACATTTTAGTCTGTAGAGCGTTCATCAGTTCAGGCTGACGAGCAGAAGCTTCCAAATATTTGCCCCCCATCAAAGCGATACCAATGCAGGCACCGAATGCGCCGAGACCAATAATAAGACCGCAAGCTAGAGCAACGAAAGCAACGTTGGTCATAACAACTCCTTGGTTAATAACCGTGTAATCAAAAAGTCAAAAAGAAACTGCTTTTGCAAGAACATCTTGCACCCCGGCCGGGCGAAACTGCCCGAACCGAAAACTATTAATGGCCTTCGTGAGCCTGACCCACATACACGAGAGTCAACATCATGAAAATAAACGCCTGCAAGAGCACGATAAGAATGTGGAAAATGGCCCACAACGATCCTGCCAGAACATGCCCAATACCCAAGCCTATGCTTGCACCATTAAATCCGGTCCATGCGCCGCCCAACAAGGCGATCAAGCATGAAAATAAGCTCGCCGGCAAACATGTTGCCGAACAACCGCATACCCAGGGAGACCGATTTGGCGGCGTATTCGATGCAGTTCAAGAGGAAGTTGAACGGCGCAAGGAATAAGCCGGCAATGCCGTTGGCATGGAAGGGTGCAGTGAACAATTCTTTGACGAAACCACCGGGCTGCTTGATCTTCATGCCGTAATAGAACATCAAGAGCAGCACGCCCAACGACATACCCATCGGCACGTTCAAGTCGGCCGTAGGAAGGATACGGTGGTAATAAAGGACGTCATGATGGTCGGCACCCAGACCAGTCACGCGGAAAACGGAAGCCAGAAAGTCGACAGGGATCAGGTCGAGCGCGTTCATGAGGATGATCCACAAGAACACAGTCAGGGCCAGTGGCGATACAAAGCGGCGTGACGTCGCATTGGGGACAATGCTTTTCGCTTGCTCTTCGACCATATCGACGAGCATTTCGATCGAAGCCTGGAAACGGCCCGGCACACCAGTAGTCACCATTTTTGCCGCGCGCCACAACAGGAACACGACAACGAGCCCCGTTAGAATGGCCCAGAACAACGAGTCGTAGTTAACGATACCGAAATCAGCTATGACGGACTGTTTTTCACCGGAACTATTCAGGTGCACCAAGTGGTGTTGAATGTACTCAGACTGAGGCGAAATATCTTGAGCGGCTGCCATCTGAAACCTTATCCTGTAAGCATGTAACCGGAGCACAAGGCCCGTGAATTAATCTGTATTGCTACGGCAGCTTGCGAAACACAAGCAGCAGCACATAGCCCTTCAAAACGCACAACAACCCAAACAGCAAAGCGGGCCATACCACCCATTCGCGACCCAGCCATGCCACAAGAACCAGCACAGCCACTGCGGAGCCGAGCTTCAACGCCTCACCGATAAAGAAGGTGAAGGGATTCGACCTTACCGGACCGAGCAAGCCAAGCAATAAACGCAGCGCGAATAGCGCATTGGGCAAGAAATATGCAAGAGCGCCGACCAAGGCCGAAACGGCTGCTGCGGCCCCTGATACCAACCCTGAAACCAGCACTGCAACGCAAGCCATAATCGCCTGAGCCACAAGGGTACGAAGAATACCACTAGTCGCCCGACGAGTTATTGCTGCACGGTCCTGCTCGGTAAGTACAAGCGGTGTCTCTGTTTCCATACCGACCTAGCCATCCGGGTAATTACAAGATCCCGCAAATGGCGGAGCGTGTAAGGGTTTTACCGAATGCGGCAAACTGCGAGAGTATAACTTTATTTTTTGCTGCACGCAAATCAAGAAACAGACACTTTTATGTTGCCGGCCGCCGCAACCGTGCTCGAAGCGTCGCGCCCGAAGGACAATGCGGTCGCGACGCAAGTGCTTCCTGCTACTGATGCTTGAAGTCGGGCTTGCGTTTTTCGACAAACGCCGCCATGCCTTCTTTTTGGTCGTCTGTTGCAAAAAGGGCATGAAAATTACGGCGCTCGAACATAAGCGTCTCGTTAAGAGAACCCTCGTACGCCATATTGACGCATTCTTTGGCCATCATGACAGAGGGCAAGGACATGGACGCGATGATTGTGGCTGCTTCAATTGCTTCGTCCAGCAAACGCTCGACCGGTACCACGCGTGACACCAGGCCGGCCCGCTCGGCTTCAGCCGCATCCATCATGCGGGCCGTCAAACACCAGATCCATCGCTTTAGCTTTGCTTATCGCCCGCGGCAGGCGCTGTGTTCCGCCATAACCGGGAATGACCCCCAATTTGATTTCCGGTTGGCCAAAACGCGCATTCTCGGCGGCGATAATAAAATCGCACAGCATCGCGAGCTCGCAGCCGCCGCCCAATGCATAGCCTGCCACAGCAGCGATAATGGGCTTGCGTATCCGCTTGAGTGCCTCCCAATTGCCGCCAAGATAGTCTTGCTTGTAGACGTCCATGTATGACCAGCCTTGCATGGCGGCAATATCGGCTCCTGCGGCGAATGCCTTTTCATTCCCTGTGAGCACCATGGCACCGATGTTTTCGTCGGCATCGAAGTCGCTCAAGGCCTTGAAAAGTTCATCGATAACTTCATTGCTGAGCGCATTCAATGCCTTGGGCCTGTCTAGCGTAAGTAAGCCTACGCGACCACGAACCTCTATTTTTATCAATGGCGCATTCATGCCGTCTCCTTATTGCAAAGTAATATATAGGAATGAGAAAAGAACCGATACTTTATAGCGTAACGCCCTTCGATCCTGCCGGTCATCGGCTTAAGGTGCGCCTGACCATCCAGAATCCCGACCCTGATGGGCAGGAATTAGCCCTGCCCGCATGGATACCAGGCAGTTATCTTATTCGAGATTTCTCTCGACAAGTGGAATCCATTCAGGCCCAAAGCAACGGCACGACGATTGACGTGAAAAAGCGCGGCAGCCATTCCTGGTTTTGTGCACCCTGCTCCGGCCCGCTCGTTTTGGACTATTGCATTTATGCGTGGGATCTTTCCGTGCGAGGCGCTCATGTCGACGAATCACACGCCTTCTTCAACGGAACCAGCGTTTTCCTGAGCGTTACCGGCCAAACGCACGAACCATGTCAGGTCGAGCTTTGTCCACCGCCCCATGCCAGCAACTGGAAGGTCTACACCAGCCTGCCGGAAGCAAACGACCACCCTGATGCCGCTCAACGGCACGGTTTCGGCATGTATTTCGCGCCCGACTACGACGCGCTAATCGACCATCCGGTCGAGATGGGCACGCCGCAAGTGGTCCAATTCAAGGCCCACGGCGCCGTGCATGAAATGGTGTTTACGGGAGTTATTCCTAAACTTGATCTCGAGCGGATTGCATTTGACACGCAGCAGATCTGCGCAGCCCAGATCGAGCTCTTCGAGCCTGAAACCAAGAAGGCGCCGTTTCTGGATTCTTCCGACCGCTATGTTTTTATGACCACGGTGACGGGAGATGGCTATGGTGGCCTGGAGCATCGTGCGTCGACGGCCCTGATGGCTTCGCGCCACGATCTACCAGTGCTGGGCCAGCCCGACGCGGGCGAAGGTTATCAAACATTCCTGGGACTGGTAAGCCACGAATACTTTCATACGTGGAACGTAAAGCGCATCAAACCGGAACGCTTCGCGCCCTACGACCTAAGCCGCGAAAACCATACTGAGTTGCTCTGGGTCTTTGAAGGCTTTACTTCGTACTACGACGATCTGATGCTGCTACGTTCGGGCGTCATCACCGAGAAAGACTACTTTCGCCTTATCGGCAAGGTGATCAGCAATGTGCAGCGCACTCCTGGGCGCTTCAAGCAAAGCATTACAGAAAGCTCTCACGATGCTTGGACTCGCTATTACAAGCAGGACGAAAATTCACCCAATGCCTTGGTGAGCTACTACACCAAAGGCTCCTTGGTCGCGATGGGAATGGACATCACCATCCGAGAGAAATCGCGCGGCGCTCGATCACTGGACGATGTAATGCGGCTCTTTTGGGAACGCTATGGTCGCGACTTTTACCGCGGCGCGCCTAATGGCATACCCGAAGGGGCTATCCCGGCGCTGGTTCAGGAAGCAACGGGCGTCGACGTGTCGGATTTCATTGAGCGCTATGCCTATGGCAGAGAGGACGTACCGCTGGAAGCATTGCTGCTTTCGCAAGGAATTCGCCTTTCTTGGAAGCCCGCAACCGGCGTCACTTCGCTGGATGTCCGCCTGCGATCCGCTCACGGCGAAACCACGCTGGCCACCGTGTATGAGGGCGGCGCTGCACATGTCGCGGGCTTGTCGGCAGGCGACATCCTGGTCGCAGTCAATGGACTTCGAGTCACCGACACGGCTTCGCTCGAACGTCTGCTGCGGTCATACCAACCTGGTGACGTGGTAATCGTGGGAGTGTTCCGGCGCGACGAGTTGCGGGCCTTTGATGTGACACTTAGCGCCCCTGCGCTTACCGAGTGCGCGCTTGAATATCGCAAATAGTTGTCGGTACGCCTTCGTAGCGTATCCCATACCGACAATATTCGCGGATCATCAATAGCCCGACTCAATTCTCGCCTGAATCGCCTTGGCTGCCGTAACGCCGTCAGCCAGGGCGGTGACCACACAAGGATGTTGGCGTTGAGCAACTTCACCGATCGCATAAACGCCCGGACAACTGGTCTGGGCCGTTTGCATGTCGGTTGCGATGAAGCCCCGTTTACTGCGATTCAAGCCTAGCCCATCAGCAAAGTGAACGCACGGCTCCCAGCCGTAGAAGACTAAAATTAAATCGTAAGGTTCGCCGTTCACGCTGCGTTGGGCGGCAACGACCTCATAGGCGCCAGTCACAATGCTGTCCGATGAAACTTTACGTACGAACTGCTGCTGCGCCCTGATGTTGCGGGCAAAAATACGCACGCTTTGGGCGCCGTGCTCGGCAGCATATATCGCATTTTCGAAGGCGTTATCGCCACCGCCCAGAACCGCGACACGCTTGCCGCGAAACTCCTGCGCGACGATATGGGTGCCCGGGCCCACCAGAACCTCTGGAGGTAAGGCGGCCGAAGCCGCTTCAACATATTGATTGGCACCAATGTTTACCTGGGCATCGGGCAATGACCGGGCCCGCACGCCCGTTGCCAGAACAATGTGCCGGGCGCGCAAGGGGCGGGACAGCCCCGCCGCTGCCACACCAAAGCCGGACCCAGCAAGCTCGAGGCGATCAACCGGGCAGGAAAGCCTGGCCTGAACTCCCGCCTGCTGCAGGCTGACTGCCAGATTTTCGGCGACCTGGGGGCCGGTCATACCGGGTAACGATGCATTCCAGTCATCCAGAAAGGGATGATCGAGGCACAGGCCACCCACCTTCCCACGAGCTTCAAGCAGCATGGCCGAAAAGCCCAAACGTGCCAGCCAGATCGCGCACGACACGCCCGCCGGACCACCACCGATAATCAATGCATCGAACAATCGACCTTCTGCACTCATGACTACTCCGAAATAATGCCATCTCCCGAAATCGCGAAGGCACTACAATTCCACCAATTCTACAAGGCCGACTTTATGAACACACGACGAATCTTCTTTAGCCAGCTTGCGCTCGATGCACGAATCGGCATCCTGGAACACGAACTGCGCGCGACTCAGCCGTTGCACATAGATGCGGAGTTCGACGTTGACATAGCCCAGGAAGTTCATGACCAGAACATTCAGACCGTATTGGATTACCGGCTGCTGCGAAATGCCATCGTCGACGAATGTACGCATGCCCACGTCAACCTTCTTGAAACCCTTAGCGAGCGCGTCGTCGCTCGCATACTGAATGAATTTCCCGACGTCCAGCGGGTTAAAATCCGCATTAGCAAACCGCTAGCCTTTTCCGATTGCAATGCAGTCGGCATCGAACTGCAACGCAGTCGCTGAACCATTCTTTTTCAATTGCCATGCAAGCCGATAACCTAGCCCCCGATACCAGCGAACCCGACCTTAACGAGGCCGGCCGCCGCGCCCAAAAGCAGCGCCTGAACGAAAACAAGCTTACCAAACGCTTGATACGGGAAACGGGCCGTGCGATCAGCGACTTCAACATGATTGAAGACGGCGATAAAGTCATGGTGTGCCTATCAGGCGGCAAGGACTCCTACAGCATGCTGGATATCCTTCTGACTCTTAAGCAACGCGCGCCCATCAAGTTCGATATTATTGCAGTCAATCTTGATCAAAAACAGCCGGGGTTTCCTGACCACGTACTGCCCGAATACCTGAAATCGATAAATGTTCCGTTCCATATTGCGACCCAGGACACCTATTCAATCGTCACACGCGTGATCCCCGAGGGGAAAACCATGTGTTCGCTCTGTTCGCGGCTGCGCCGAGGCATTTTGTACCGGGTCGCAAGCGAGCTGGGTGCGACGAAAATTGCGCTCGGGCACCATCGCGACGACATTCTGGGCACTTTCTTCCTGAATTTGTTTTACGGCGGGCGAATGAAAGCCATGCCGCCCAAGCTTATGTCGGATAACGGCGAGCACATTATTATTCGACCGTTGGCCTATGTGCCCGAAAAAGACCTGATTGCGTATTCCCAACTCAAGCAATTCCCGATCATCCCATGCAACTTGTGCGGATCACAGGAAAACCTGAAACGCAAGGAAGTCGGGCGCATGATCGCCGAGTGGGATAAAAAATTCCCAGGCCGTTCATGGAACGTATTCGGCGCACTGTCGCGGGTGGTACCCACGCATCTGATGGACACAACACTATTCGACTTTGCCGGACTGAAAATCACTGGCGAACCCGATGAACAGGGCGACATCGCGTTCGACAGCGAAGATTACGACGCCCCTCTTTCGCCCAGCGGCTTCGATGATGGCAGCAGCGACACTGACGATATCACCGCGCAGGTAGAGGCCGCACGTAAAGTCGTGTTCATGACCGATTTACGGAAAATCTAGGCTTGCATGCCTTCCCAATGCGGCCCCGAGACGTGGATATCGAACAGTTCCAGTACCCGTGCAACGGTATGATCGACCATTTCGTCCAGTGATTTAGGTCGCAGATAAAAAGCCGGTAACGGCGGGAAAATTATTCCGCCCATTTCGGTTACGGCAGTCATATTGCGCAAATGCGCGAGGTTCAGTGGCGTTTCACGCACCATCATGACTAAGCGGCGCCGCTCTTTAAGCGTGACGTCGGCGGCACGCGTAATGAGGTTATCCGACAGACCATGCGCCACCGCGGCCAAGGTTCGCATGGAACAAGGCACCACCACCATGCCCAAAGTTGGAAAGCCGCCGCTGGCAAGCGTTGCGCCTACATCGCGAAAGCTGTATACCTTGTCTGCAAGCGCATGGACGTCCTGGCGGGTGATATCAAGCTCGTACTTGATATTCAGGACGCCCGATGGCGATATCACCAGGTGCGATTCGACGTCGGGCACACCACGCAATGTCTGTAGCATGCGTACTGCATAAAGAGCGCCTGTGGCGCCAGTCACCCCAACAACGAACCGCCGCTTGGCGATCACGCAAGTGCCCCAGCCTCTTTCAGTACGGTGGCCAGTTCGCCGTTTTCGTGCATTTCGGCAATGATGTCTGATCCACCAATGAATTCACCAGCAACATACAGCTGCGGAATCGTTGGCCAGCTGGAGATATTCCTTAATGCCTTGACGCACTAACTCGTCGTCGAGCACATTAACGGTGACCAGCTTGGTTACGCCGGAAGCCTTCAGTATTTGAATCGCGCGGCCGGAAAAGCCGCATTGCGGGAACTGGGCCGTACCCTTCATGAACAGTACAACGGGGTTGGCCGTGACCGTTTCACGGATAAAATCTTGAACTTCGCTCATGATGCTCTCTTTTCCAGGAAAAGTTAATTATAAATACCGCCAGTCACGCGGTCGATACCCGCCAAGTCTGGCAAACTGGCAAGCTGTGTAAAACCTGACAATTGCAAAAGCTTCTTTACCGCCTCAGCCTGATCCCAGCCGTGTTCCATATAAAGCTCGCCCTGCGGTTTCAGCCATTGGCTTGCCCCTTGAACAATGGCACGCAATGCCGACAACCCATCGGCGCCGTCGGTGAGTGCCGTTACCGGTTCGAAGCGCAGATCGCCCTCTTGCAAATGAGAATCGCCAGATGAAATATACGGCGGATTTGAAACAATCAAGTCAAAAGCCTTATGGCCAGACAGGGCATCGTACCAATTCCCCGCAAAAAATTCGACCCGGGCGCCCAAACGGCGCGCATTCTGCCGGGCGACGGCCAAGGCATCGAGGCTTACATCTGTAGCGACCACCGTAGCCTCCGGGCACTCCAATGCCAACGATATCGCGATCGCGCCACTTCCGGTACCCAGATCCAGCACTCGCGGCGCCTTAAGCGCCTTCATGCGGGCCAAAGCCGTCTCAACCAACAGTTCGGTTTCGGGTCGCGGAATCAGCACAGCGGGCGATACATCGAATTCATGGCCCATGAACTCGCGGCGCCCCAGAATATACGCCATTGGGGCGCCCGACAGGCGCTGCGCCTCGAGCGCACGGAAGCGGGCGATCGATTCAGGCGCTAACGGATCCGTATCATGCGCAATGAGCCAGGAACGCGGCACCTTAAGCACATGCTGCCATAGCATTTGCCTTTCGAGCCGCGGCAACTTACTTGCCAGCGACACGCCACGCAGTGTGTCCATAGCGTTAGTCTTGCCCCAGGGCAGCCAACAGCTCGGCCTGATGCTCGGCGCGCAGGGCCCCCGTCAATTCGTCCAGATCACCTTCCATAATCTGATTCAATTTGTATAGAGTGAGATTAATGCGGTGGTCGGTTACCCGCCCTTGCGGATAGTTGTAAGTACGTATGCGTTCGGAGCGATCACCAGTGCCGACCAGGCTTTTGCGCTGGGCCGCTTCTTTATTGTGTTGCTCCTGCTGCTGCTTGTCTTTTAATCGCGCAGCCAAAACCTGCATCGCTTTGTCTTTATTCCGATGCTGAGATCGATCATCCTGGCATTCCACCACAAGGCCCGTAGGCAAGTGCGTAATACGTACGGCGGAATCCGTCTTGTTAATGTGCTGGCCGCCCGCGCCGCTGGCCCGGTAAGTATCAATGCGCAAATCGGACGAATTAATCACGATATCGCTTTGCTCGTCTGCCTCGGGCAAAACAGCCACGGTGCAGGCAGAGGTATGAATGCGCCCTTGTGTTTCCGTTTCGGGAACCCTCTGCACCCTATGGGCACCAGATTCAAACTTCAGTTGGCCATACACTCCGTCGCCGTCCACACGCGCGATCACTTCTTTGTAGCCGCCTATCTCCGATGGGCTCTCAGACATCAGCTCGACTTTCCAGCCCTTGTTTTCAGCGTAGCGAGTGTACATACGCAACAAGTCGCCAGCGAAGAGGGCGCTCTCGTCGCCGCCGGTCCCCGCGCGGATTTCGAGGAAAACGCTACGTGTATCGTCCGGATCGCGTGGCAGCAGCAGTATCTGGAGGTCGGCGGAAAGCTGTTCCAGCCTTTCCTTGCCCAGTTTGAATTCCTCTTCCGCCATGTCGCGCATCTCGGGATCGCTCATCATTTCCTGAGCTGCCTGAATGTCTTCCTCTGTCCCGCTATAAGCAGCGAATGCGCTCACAACAGGCTCAAGCTCGGAGCGCTCGCGCGACATTTTGCGGAAACTGTTCATATCGCCAGCGATTTCGGGCTCGGCCAATAAAGCATCGACTTCGACCAATCGGCGAGCAAGCTGCTCCAGCCGATTGCGTATGGAACTTTTCATAGGGAGTAAAAAAAGAAAGAATGGGCAGTTATAGAAAGCGGACGCAACAGTACAGACAGAGCGTCGCTAACGGCGACGTTCGGTACTGGGCAGCAACCGTGGCAGCAAGCTTAGTAACTGCTGGCGTTCGTCGCTTTCACTGCGATTCAGTGCGGCCATGGGGCCGTGCAAATATTTTTGCGTAAGACCGTAAGCAAGCTGTTCCAGGACGAGTTCGGGATTGTCGCCACGTGCCAGCATGCGCCTCGCACGTTCGAGTTCATTTTGGCGGACCCGGTCAGCAGCCTGCTGGAAATCGATAATAGCGGGGACAATCTCGCGGCTGCCCATCCAGTGCATAAAATTCTGCACCCGCGTTTCGATGATAGCCTCGGCTTGAACAACAGCTGCACGGCGGGCATCAGTGCCGGACTGCACCATGCGTCCGAGATCGTCGACCGTGTATAGATACACATCCGCCAAGCGGCCGACTTCGGTTTCAATGTCACGCGGCACTGCCAGATCGACCATGACCATAGGACGATGGCGACGCAAGCGCGTAGCCCGTTCAACCATCCCTAATCCAAGGATGGGCAAGGAGCTTGCCGTACAGGAAACGATAACGTCGAAATCGGCGAGCTTGTCGGGAATATCGGACAGCTTCATGGTTTTGGCGACAAACCGGGAAGCGAGCAATTCGGCCCGTTCGAGCCGTACGGTTCGCCACCACCATGCTGCGCGGACGTTGCGCGGCGAAGTGCGTAGCGCACAGTTCGATCATTTCGCCCGCGCCGATGAACAGCGTGCGGGCCTGGTCGAAGGTTGCCGAACACCCGTTCGGCCAGCCGCACGGCGGCGGCGGCCATAGACACTGACTGCGCGCCGATCGCGGTCTGCGACCGGACTTCCTTGGCCACCGAGAACGTGCGCTGGAACATCTGGTGCAGCAAGGTGCCCAACGACCCGGCTTCGCCGGCGGCGCGCACGGCGTCCTTCATTTGGCCGACGATCTGGGTTTCGCCCAACACCATGGAGTCCAGGCCGCTGGCCACGCGGAACGCGTGACGAACGGCGTCGTCTTGCTGATATTGGTACAGGTGCGGGTGCAGCGTGCCAGCGTCCAGGCGATTGTGATCGGCCAGCCAGGCGGGCAATTGATCAGCCACGTGAGCCGTCGGCCGCGCAATAGATTTCGGTGCGATTACAGGTGGACAGAATGGCGGCTTCTTGCACCGACTGCCGAATGTCGAACGCAAGCCTTCGAGCGCGGGCTTGACCAGGTCGACCGGAAAGGACACGCGTTCGCGCACCGAAACCGGCGCGGACGTGTGATTCAGACCGAAAGTTAAAACGTCGACAGACATGTGGGAAGAGCGCGCGCCAAGTACTTGAACCGCCTCATTATAATCGCCCCTGACAGTTTACTGAAATTTCGATTTGTTCTAGCTCAAAGTTCATGCGGAAATGGAAATAAGCGTGGTGCAAAGCACACATTGAAAATATGGTGTACGATTTCGCCTTTTCGACGTTGGCCTGGTAGCTCAGTCGGTAGAGCAGAGGATTGAAAATCCTTGTGTCGGCGGTTCGATTCCGTCCCAGGCCACCAAAAGATTCAAACATTTAGCCCAGCCACTCGCTGGGTTTTTTGCTTTTTCGGGTATCGGTTTCAGCCCCTGCGGCTTGGCGCAGCCGGTTTGGCAGCGGTGGGGCCATCAGGCGGATAAACCGGTCCGATCCGTCACCTCACCGTCTTTCACGACCAGCGCCTCGCCTGCTGCGGCGCTCGCCCGCACGTTGGTCAGCGGTGTCGACCCCTTGCCAGTCACCATGACGGCATTGGAGCCCTGCCCGTGCGCTAGCACTTTGCCCTGTATATCGATGGCGTGGACTACCCCGCCTTCCACCGCGTAAGTGACGACATTCGCACCATGGGTGACGAGATCGCCCTTCACCACGAGCTTCTCGATGACACCGCCCGGTTTGACGCTGAAGGCTTGGGCCGGGAGCATCATATTGACGCCCTTCACCAGGGTGTTGCCCACTGAGCCATGTGTTGTGATGCCTTCCTCCACCACGATGGTGCCCACGGGCTTGCTCACTTGAATGCCGATGGAACCGTCGCCGAAAGTCTGAATAGATTTGAAGCAGATGTCTTTGACGGTGCCGTCGTACTGGTTGAAGCCGCGCGCCCCCAGGCCGTAAGTTACGATTTCGCCCTCGGCGACAAAGCGGTCTACTACGCCGAAGTTGACAAAGCCGATGCCGCTGGGGCCATAAGACACCACCGGCGCGTGCGCAATCCACTCGCCGACCTTGCCCCAGGTATCGAGCACCATGTCGTTTACGCCATAGGTTGCCACCTCGCCGAAGTGCTCCACGCGCTTCGCTTTCACGCCATATACGATGAAAACTGCAGCGGTGATTATGTCGGCCGTGCCATAAGGCAACATGCCGCATGAATAAACTGCACCAGTGGTGAGCTTCTCCAGTTCAACCCAGCCGCCCTCATCGCCAAAACCGCTCACGAAGATACCTGAGCCAAACACTGGCGCGTTCTTCGCACCGATGGTGATGTCGGTGAGCGAGGCGTGAATGATCGATTTGGCGTTGCCATTGAAGTTGTAGATGGTCAGCGCGCCTTGGTAGACGTTTACACCGTATTTCTGCGGTTGCTCGCTGTAGCGGCGAGCATCGCAGCCCGCAATATGCAACTTGTCAGCGATGAGTTCCAGCTTCTCGGTCCCCGTCCGGGTGATGATGGATACCTGACCGGTCACGTCCAGGTTTTCCAGCATGATACGGCCCATGTCGGTGAAACCCGTCTGAGTGTAGATGGCACGTGCGCCGGGCGTAGTCGCAATGGTAAGGTTGGTCACGCGGTTGTTGGCGGTCAGGCCCACGCCGTCGCTATTGCCAAAAATCAGAATACAGGTGTCCTTGTCTTTCCCAGCGAGCGAACATCCCGGCGGCAGCGTGATTGAATACGGGCAGGAGACCGACGTTCGCAACTCCAGTGTGCTGGGGCCGGGCTCGGCTAGCGCGGCCACGAGGTCGGCCAGAGAAGCGATGGGAATGACAGGTGATTTCATGACGGGGCCTCCTAGAGAGCCTGGTGAAACCGTGAACCCTCCCGCCCCCTCAGCCACTGCATTCTGTGTGAGCCGTCTACGGAGGGCCTCCAGATTCACGAAAGAAGTTTGACACTGCCCTCAGAGCAAGGTTCAGCGCCCTTGAGTAAAGCGCCCCCACCCGGACTGACCAGTTTTGCACCCCGCCGGCGACGCCAGACTAGGGGTTTCCCTTATTTCCTCGCTTTTTTGCATATCACACTGATAAACTTTGCTGGTATTCGTGCGTGACGTGCCAGGTTACACGCGACCGCTACGCAGCTGCATTCCCATTGCCCGGGGTAGTGCCGCCGCTTTAACGGAGTCCAGACGGCCTCCCCTCCTTCCAGACAGGAGGCACGTCATGTCGCATCGCAAGCTCGACCCCAATCGTCCCGCTCTTTCTCGCTCCCTTCCCCTTCATTCCCCCTCACGACGTCGCGCGCTGCAACTCGCTGGCGCGGCCGGCTTGGCCACCATTGGCGCCCCCTGGTTTCGACTACGCCCAGCTTTTGCCGCCGACAAGACCCTGAAAATCTTGCAATGGAGCCACTTCGTCCCGGCCTACGACAAGTGGTTCGATAGTTTTGCGCAGGCATGGGGCGAGGCAAATGACGTCCGGGTCATCGTCGACCACATCAACATTAGCGATCTAGTCACGACGACGACCTCTGAGTTGTCCGCGGGTTCCGGTCACGACATCATCGAACTGGGCCCAGAGGCTGCACAGTTCACCCCCAACGTCATGGACATGGCGGACATTAATCAGCAGGCCGCCAAGCAGTTCGGCGAAGTCTTCAGAGTCATCCCGCGCGTTTCGTATAACCCGGTCGTGAAGTCCTGGTACGCGTTCGCACATGGCTGGACCATCGACTGCGGGGACTACCGCCGCTCACTGTGGCAAAAGGCGGGCATGGAAAATGGCCCCGATACGTGGCAGCAACTGCTGGAGGTAGGCGAAAAAATCCGCAAGGAACAAGGCGTTCAGGTCGGCATCGGCATGTCGCAAGAGCTCGACTCAAATATGGTTGCCCGCTCGATCCTGTGGTCTTGGGGAGCATCCGTACAAGATGAAAACGACAACGTGATTCTGGGGCGCGGCGAGAATCGCACACGTGCTATCGACGCCGTGAAATATATGTCGGAGCTATACCATCGCACCATGACACCAGCCGTCTTTGCCTGGAATGCGGCCTCCAACAACCAGGACCTGATCGCTGGCAAAGCCTCGTATATCGTGAACTCCATCTCGGCTTATCGCTCGGCTCAGCAGAGCAAGCCCGATATTGCCAAGGACGTGTTCTTTACCGGCCCCCTGGCCGGCCCGCGAGGAGATCGCTGGGCCAACGTACACGTTCTCTACAACTACATTATTCCCAAGTTCGCCAAAGGCCGCGAAGATCTCGCCAAGCAGTTCATTCTGCACCTGACCGAAAACTACGACCAGGTCATGTACCACAGTCAGCTGTACAACTCGCCAAGCTATTTCTCTACCAAGATCCCCACGGGTGACCGGGGTTACCCAGCCGTGAAAGACGCGACTACCCTGAAGAACTTGAACGATGCCTGGTTTGCCCGCGATCCATTCCTTCTCGAAGGGGAAGCCGAGGGCAAATTGGCCGGCCTGATCACGGCGACCGATTGGACGACGAATCTCGGACATCCAGGCTATTCCAACCCGGCTGTGGGCGAGATGTTCAACACTTTCATCCTGCCCAATATGATGGCCAAGGCGGCTCGTGGCGACCTGAGCGCCGAACAGGCGGTCGACGAGGCCGCCAAGCAGGCGGAACAGATCTACGCCCAATGGCGTGGCCGTGGTCTGATCGGCGGCAAGAAGTCCTGAACTGAGGAATCCATGGCCAGCCTGAGCATCGAACACCTGAGTACGACTTTCGATCATGGTCGGGTGAAGGCTGTCGATGACGTCAGCCTCGACATGCCTGATGGCGAATTTCTGGTATTGCTCGGCGCCTCGGGCTCGGGCAAATCCACCTTGATGCGCACCATCGCCGGGCTCGAGCGACCAAGCGGTGGCACCATCCATATCGATGGCAGGCTGGCCAATGAGGATCCGCCCCGTAGACGCAATATCGCCATGGTCTTCCAGAGCTATGCGCTTTACCCTCACAAGACCGTGGCAAAGAACATCGCCTTCCCGCTTGAAGCCATTCGTCTGCCGGCCAACCAGATTCATGAAAAAGTCATGTGGGCAGCCCAATTGTTCGGTATCGATCGCCTGCTTCATCGCAGGCCGCGCGAACTGTCGGGCGGCGAGCGTCAACGCGTGGCCCTGGCCCGGGCGCTGGTGCGCACGCCCAGCCTGTTCCTGATGGACGAACCCCTGTCCAACCTGGACGCGAAGCTGCGCCATTCGGCTCGCCGGGAGTTCAAGCGCCTGCACGAGCAGATCGGTATCACCACTCTATATGTCACTCACGACCAGGTCGAGGCGATGGGCCTGGGCCAGCGCGTCGCTGTCATGAATCGCGGCAAGATCGAGCAATTGGGAACCCCGCAGGAAATCTATCATGAACCGGCCAACACTTTCGTGGCGCAGTTCATGGGGTCTCCTCCCATGAATCTGATCGCGGACGGTGACTGGCTGCTGGGCTTCCATGCCGAGGACGCGTGGCTGCCCGAGGGCGATTTGCCTCCGCAACACTACGCGCTGCCCCTCGAAATTCAGCAGATAGAGTATCTGGGTGCCGACGCCCTGATCTACGGTGTGCTTGCCGCGAACCACTCGGATGTGATTTTGAAGCTTCCTGAGCGTCGGGTGCAGGGACTGGCCGTGGGTCAGTCCCGCAGTTTCTGCGTACCCGATGCACTGATGCGCCGCTTCGATCCGCGTACTGGTCTGCGTGCAAGGACCTAAGCAATGACTGACCGCACTTTCAGCCTAAAGCAGCGCGACACGCTGCTCGCCCTGGTCATGGTATTGCCCGCGATTCTTTATATCGTCTTGCTGCTGGGCATTCCCATTGTGCTGGCGCTGGTTTACAGCCTGAATGACGTCACCACAGGTAGCCCCGTGATGCGCTTTATCGGCCTGGAGAACTTCACTGCATTGCTGGATACGCCGGACTTCCTCCTCGCCATACGCAACACTTTTGTCATAACCCTCAGCACTCTGATCGGGGTGTTGGTCCTGGGCACCGTTCAAGCCGAACTGCTTGTCCGCCCAACCCGGGCCAAATGGTTGATCCGATTCCTGATCCTGCTGCCGTGGACGGCGCCGGCCTCTTTGAGCGCGCTCGCCTGGCTCTGGATGCTGGATTCCACCTTTAGCTCGCTCGATTGGATCCTGCGCGGCCTGGGGCTGCTCGGCCATCCTGGCGCCCTGTTCGGGGATTTCGATAACACCTTCTGGCTGGGCCGCAGTGGCTATGCCCTGTTTTCCATTGTTCTGGTTAACGTCTGGCGGCTGCTACCCCTGGGCACGGTCATCATTCTCGCCGGCCTGAACGGCGTCCCGCGCGATATTCTGGAACAATCCCAAATCGATGGCGCCGGCTATTTCAAACGCATGTTCGACGTTATCCTGCCCATGCTCATTCCAGTATTCGGCGTCACGATCCTGTTCACTTTCGTGTTCGTCTTTACGGACATTGTGACCGTTTTTATTTTGACGCGTGGAGGCCCGGCGAATGCGACTCAGGTCCTGCCGACGCTGGCCTTTTTTACGG
Source organism: uncultured beta proteobacterium (assembly GCA_963706785.1). GTDB lineage: Bacteria > Pseudomonadota > Gammaproteobacteria > Burkholderiales > Burkholderiaceae_B > Pollutimonas. Next base: position 215,289 of record CAVPNJ010000002.1, on the reverse strand, counting down.
GGGTACAGGGCGGTTCGCTGGGTCGCGGTGCAGCCACGGCCCTATTCCTGCTGCCGGTATTGGCCGCTGTGTCGATTCTTATTTTGGCGCTCATCCGCCGCCGGGAGATCTGACCATGCGCGCGAGGGCTGCCACACATCCCGGCCGCAAGGTCGGCCTGTATCTGGCCACCGCTCTGTTTGTGGTGTTCTCGGCCCTGCCTTTTTATGTGATGCTTATTACCAGCTTCAAAACTCAGGCCGACATTTTTTCGCCCGCCACCAACCCCTTTTGGTTTTCACGTGCCCCGACGATGGCGAACATCGAGCTGCTGTTTGGCCAGACCCAGTTCGTGCAATGGATGCTGAACACAGCGTGGGTAGGCCTGGCCGTCGTCGTCATCACTTTAGTGCTATCGGTGCCGGCCGCCTACGGCCTGGCACGCATTGCGGGCGGATGGGGCGAGACCTTGGGAATCGGAATATTTCTGAGCTATTTGGTGCCGCCTACCCTGCTGTTTATTCCGTTCTCCAAGGTGATCGCCTTTCTGGGCCTGCAAAACTCGATGTGGGCGTTGATTGTCGCCTATCCAAGTTTTACCGTGCCGTTTTGCACTTGGCTGCTGATGGGGTTTTTCAAGGGCATTCCGCGCGACATTGAAGAGCAGGCGATGATCGATGGCCACGGCCGCTTCGGTGCCTTCGTGCATGTCGTACTGCCGCTGGCACTGCCCGGGCTGATGACGGTTGTCGTATTCGCCTTCACCTTATCGAGCAGCGAGTTCATCTATGCCCTGGCCTTCATTACGAACTCGGCCGACAAGACCATCAGCATTGCCGTACCCACCGAGCTGATTCGCGGCGATGTCTATCACTGGGGGCCATTGCTGGCCGGCGCATTGATCGCCAGCATACCGATCGCCGTGCTTTATACGTTTTTCATTGATCATCTGGTAGCCGGCCTGACCGCCGTGGCGCGCGATTGACGGCCCCTCTGCATCAGGGGCCGAGGCGGCTTGTGAGAAATCCCTTCCGCTTGAATAAACGGCTCTTGCCGTCCGCGTCTAAGGGGGCCAGCCACACCCACATTTCCTATTTAGCTTGGGATGGCATCTCGAATTTGTCGGCGTACTTCATCATGATTTCACCCATGGCGCGAAGCATCTCGCCATGCATTTGCATCATCACCTTTGCATTCGCCCCACTTCCTGCGTTCATCATAGGACAAGCGTCCATCATGCCCATCATTCCACCGGGCATACCGGCGCCCATCATGCCGCGTTCGTGCATGCCTCGTTCGTGCATGCTGCCTCGCGGCATATGACCCATTCTCGGCGAGCCGTCATTCTGTATTTCGGCGGGCATCGAGCTTGAGTCATTAGGCATGGCGGCATCGCCGGTACCCGGATCCGCTGCCAGAGCCGCTCCACTTATTCCCAGCATGAATGCTGTCAGTGGGGCAATAACGAATAGCCTCTTATTCATGTGCATCTCCTTTAAGGAAGACATACAACGTTCGTTTGAGGGTTACCTCAGGAGCAAGTATAGGACTTCTGGTGGCGCGCGATCTTGGTCAATTTATGCGTTCACCTTTGGTGCGTCACTTGCTGCGTGTAATGCTGGTCTGCCCGCTTTTGCTCGATAAACTTCCATAGGGAACGCGCATGTCGCCGTCGCCTCAGCACACAGCTTTATTTACCCCAGCACGTCCGGTCCCGGCGGTAGTCGCAGCGGTAATCCGTTCCGGTGACGTTCTGCTGGTGCGCAGAGCTCATGAGCCCAATTCCGGCAAGTGGGCGTTACCAGGCGGCAAGATTGAGTTCGGCGAATCGATCGAAACCGCCGTCCTGCGGGAACTGTTCGAAGAAACGCTGATACAGGCAAAAGTGTGCCAGGTCTTCAACGCAGTGGATATCTTTGACAAGAACGAAAATGGAGCCCTGCGCCACCACTTTATCTTGATCGCGGTATTGTGTCGGTGGGTTTCAGGAGAGCCGCAAGCGAGAGATGACGCGCTGGACGCGCGCTGGTTTAGGGCAGCCAGCTTGGCATCAAGCGATTTAGTCTTGTGCGCCGGTGTGGCGCAGCTCGTGCAGCAAGCAGCGATGCTAGCGTCGCCACAGCGGAACCATCTTCCTCTTGCTTGACACTGGAACTGATTAATGCATTCGAAAATATACGCACGCGAGCGATCGGTGTAAATTTACTAAAAGATACCGTGATCAGCTTCGCTTGATAGCGCTCAACGCTGGCATGAAATCTGCCGTCTGCGTTGCCGTCCCTGTCATGCATTGATTTTCCCCCTATCGGAATCGAGGGCGGAAAATGAAGACGATAGTGGCGATGATAAGAAATTGGAGAGTGGGGCTATTGCTGCTAGCGGCCAACGTAAATCAGCTCAAGCCGGTCTTCCCTTTTTCAACGGGGGTGCTTGCGCCGCCATGATCGACATGGTGGCGCCGACGTGCGCGTCTTAAATCGCGGTTCATGTTGGCCCGTCCAAGACCAGCGCTGGTATTTCCAGTAGTTCAGCCGCTTCAGCCGTTCGCGACGGCCAGGACGCTTCTTTCCTTGATCTCGTCCAAAGCCTTTGCCAGAGTGGTCACGGTCCGGTCGATGTGATGCAGTTTATCCAAGCCGAACAAGCCAATTCGAAAGGTTTTGAAATCTTGCGGCTCATCGCACTGGAGCGGTACACCGGCCGCCGCCTGCAGGCCAACCTGCGCAAATTTTTTGGCCGATTGAATGCCATCGTCGTCGGTGTAGCTCACGACCACGCTGGGAGACTCGAATCCCGTTGCTGCCACGCTTTTGAAACCCTTTTCGCGCAACACCGCGCGCACTTTCTCGCCTAGCGCCTGTTGTTCGGCACGGACTTTTTCGAACCCATAGGCTTCTGTCTCTGCCATCACGTCGCGTAAGACAATCAGAGCATCTGTAGGCATCGTGGCATGGTAGGCAAAGCCGCCCTGCTCGTAGGCTTCCATAATTTGCAGCCACTTGCGAAGGTCGCAGGCAAAAGAGGTGCTGGTGGTGGTTTCGATCGCTTTGCGAGCCGAGGCGCCAAGCATCACCAGGGCGCAACACGCCGATGAGGTCCAGCCTTTCTGGGGTGCACTGATCAGGACATCCACGCCTATAGCCTGCATATCGACCCAGAGTGTGCCGGACGCAATGCAATCCAATACAAAGAGCCCGCCTTCGGCATGCACCGCATCGGCAACCTGGCGCATATAGTCATCGGGCAAGATGATGCCGGACGCCGTTTCCACGTGGGCACCTAGTACCAGATCGGGCTTGTGTTCCCGGATGGCCGCCACCACCTCGTCAATCGGCGCCGGCGCAAAAGGCGCCTGCTTGCCTTCTTGCACTGGTCGAGCCTTAAGGACGATGGTCTCGGCCGGAATGCTGCCCATGTCGAAAATTTGGCTCCAACGGAAGCTGAACCAGCCGTTGCGGATTACGAGACATTTTTTGTTGCCTGCAAATTGACGCGCCACGGCCTCCATGCCGAAAGTACCGCTGCCCGGCACCACAATCGCCGACTCGGCGTTATAAACCTGTTTCAGTGTTCTGGAGATATCTTTCATCGCGCCTTGAAAGGCGCCAGACATATGGTTGACGGCACGATCGGTGTAAACGACCGAGTATTCGAGCAGTCCATCGGGGTCGACGTCGGGCAGCAAGCCAGGCATAGTGTTCTCCAAAGAAAAGGGAGCCAGCCGCGGCATGTCCGGGCGGATATCAGAACTTCCAAATGGGTTCCAATATTCTGGGCATTGCCAATGCCAGCGATTGTGAGTCGATTTTAGACAATTGCTGCGGCCGATGTGACTTTGGATATAAATGAAAACCCTTGTATCGGTGGTCCGCTTCCGATTTCGGCGTTATTGCCTATGTGCAATTCGACCTACGCTAATGCGTTTAAGTGTTTTTCTTTAAGACCCGGACCCGGTAATGGGGGTGACATGGTCCCGCTGGTAAACATCAGCACCCATCGCGGCTACCTGCTGATCGATAAGTGCATCAAACGGCCTTAATATTGGGCGGAAGTCTTGGTCCGGCTCAAGGGCGGCCAAGGTGCGCGCGATGGCTTCTATGGTAGAAACAGCAGCAGGTTCACGGGTTTTACGTACTCTATATCTGGACGGCTCGCCAGCCGCCAAACTTAGACGCGGCAATGCGTTTAACAAAGGGTTCGCATACAGAATTTTTCGCGCCTTGCGCCAGGTGCCATCGGGCACAATCAATAGTGCGGACTCGCTGGCCGGATAACAGTTCAGCGGTTGCGGCGTTTGGGCCGACTCTCCCGGGAATAGCAGAAAAGTCGACGAAGAGGCGGCCAATATCGACGCCAACTGAGGGAAATGCTCTCCAACCAGTAATTCGGCCCGCGTCAAACCCAGCACTGCCAGTCGCCCTGTATTAAGGGGATGGCGATGCTCCTCTGGGTGTTGAAGAATCAGTACGCGCGTGCGATGCGCCACCATAGTGACGTAGGAACATACGCAATACGATTCTGGCCTTAGGCATCGCTCACAGCGCAGACGTGCTGCGGTCTTTTGTTCGGGCATGGCGTCGGATGATGCAGTCAATAAACAAAGACAGTGCAGTTTACCGCGCTCGTAGCCGCGATACGTCTGGCTATCGCCATCATCGATAGACCAGCTTGATCCGAACCGAAGTTCCAGCCGGCGGCAACGTGAATGCGGCCTCGTTGAAGCGAGCAGATCGCATGGACGGATTCACATTATTGGAAAAGCCGTAGCCTTTGCGAGGGATACCGAAGAAATTAGTTTCGAGTTTGCCGCTGTTATCGCTGTCATGGAAAATCGCTAGCGCATACGTTCCCACTGGTAAGTCCGTGATTACGGCCGTTGCGGAATCGGTTTGGTGTTGCAGGGGCACAAATAGACGTCTGATAGCTTTGGAGTCATCTTGGGGAAAACCGCTGTCGGAAGCGAAAACAGCAACCCCCACTTGTCCGTGCGAGTCGCGCAGCCCTTCAGCGATCACAGTAAGCGTGGCTGCTACCCCGACTGACATGCCTGCTGTCCACATTAGCAGCAACACCGCCGCTCTCCGGAAAAAATACTTCACGCTTATCTCCTTGAAGCCGTCAGGCCGATTCCTTATGTTGCCACCACCCGTGAAAGCTCAAGGGAGTGGGGTGGCCTAGTTTGATGACAGCGACCGGCCCGTCGCTTAATCTGTGCGCAGCAAAAACGCCTAAAAAAGAATGTCCCGCCTTGCCATCTAGCCCAAGCGACAATAACCACCCCTCTTCACCGTGTGCTGATCGATCAGGGACGTAGATCGGTTCGCCCAGGTGCGTGGAGTCGCCCATGTAAAACTCGTCTCTGCGCCCCGTATCCACATCCAACCGCGCCAGTCCGTTATGAAATACAGTGCTGTGGCGCGCCGCCGTGAAATACCCATATCGATGACGCACCATCGACACGTTCGGACTAATCATGGGGAACTCGTGATTCGCAGCATTGAGGACCTCTTCAGCCACCTGTTTTTTGGTCGGGTTGATGACGTAGCGGCGCACTGTGCCCAAATGCTTGTGCTGACCCTGGCGTCGTTGCATCACGGCCCTGAAGGCAGCCTGCTCGCCGATAAAATGATCCGGCGCATCGTAGCCGACAAAGTCAGCAACAATCGTATCGCCCAATTCATAAGCATTAAGACTGTGCCACATGAAGCATGCTGATGTTTCCAGCACAATGGGGCGCCGTGCCCCGCTTCGATCAATAATCATCAGCATATTGCCCCGTTCCGGCCGCCACGTCATGCTGTCGGTATAGCTGGACAGCCCCGACAAAAACCGCGACATCGAAAATTGCAGCGGCTGCAACGATACGATCACGTAGCGCTCAGTGGCAAACCAGTCATGAAAATATGATGATCGGGGCGCGGCCACACGTTGCGAACGCTTAAGCGTGCCGTCTGGCCCATGCTCGGCCAGATGCAAATACATGCGCAGCCCCTGCTCAACGCCGAGCAGCAACCAAGCGCCAGTGCGCGGATCGGTTTTGGTATGAGCCTTGTAATCGGCCTTTCCCTGTGGGGACCCTACCTGTTGCTCTCCCTGGGTTTCCAGCGACACTGGATCGAGGCCATACGGCAAACCAACCTCATCAAAGGCGTACAGCCGGTCTGCTCTAGACACCACGGTAACGCCGGCCTGGCTCTTGAGCTTATTACCCATATTGGACCAAAACCCACCCGGCGCCCTCGTCGTCCACGTAGGTAGTACAAAGCGCCCAGCGCGAGATTCGTCGAGAAATTTTTTGGTACGGACGAAACGATTGCGATACCGAACCCGGCCATCGGAAAAATCGAAGGCTTGTATCATGCCGTCGCCATCGAGCAAGTGTGTCTTACGCACTCCGCCAAGTTCGAAACGACCCGGACCATTGCGATACAGCGTGCCCCGCAATGCCAAAGGCAAATGCCCCTGGATGACGGGATAATAATCGTGCTCTTGCGTCATTGAACAAGCCAGCCCAATAGCCCACGCCTGGTCGTCACCCAACATCGGTTGTTGCGTCATACTATCTGTCTCCCCATATTCATTAATTTTTTTGGGATGATCCGAGGCGCAGTATGCCAGCTAATGGCTCAATTTTCACCGGGCTGGCTTTGTCCCTGTGCTATTGAGTGCGAGCCGCGCCATTATCTGCGAAATGTGTGTCAGGCCTTGCGGGAAATTACCCAACACCTGACAAGTTGCCGGATCCGATTCCTCTGAAAATAACCCGAGATCATTGGCGCATTCGAGGGCGCGCCGATAATAATCCCATGCCTGCTGCATGCGGTCCTGGCGTGCCAGGCAGCTAACCAGCCAGAAGGTGCAGGGAATGAATACGCCCTCTGGCCCGCGCAAACCATCAGATGCTTCGTAACGCAATAACATACCGTTCCGGTCGAGGCCCTGACAGATTGCCTGGGCGGTTCGAATCATGCGGGGGTCGTCGTAAGCCACAAAGCCCATACGTGGGAGCAATAGTAAAGACGAGTCCAAAACCGGGCAGTCATAAGCTTGGATAAACACGCCGTGCGCTTCGTTGTAACCATGGTGCTCTATCGAGTCGCGAATAGCCGAGGCCTCTTGCCGCCATCGGTCGAGCGGCGCGTCAAATGCGTCGGCTTCGGCAAGCGTGATGCCATCCTGAAGCGCCAGCCAACACATCGCCTTGGAATGAACGTGATGGCGCGGAGTGCTGCGAAGTTCCCAGATACCGTGATCGGCATCCCTCCATTTTTCGCAAGCTGTATTAACGACATCGACCAGAAAATCGCAATAATCCTCGTCAAATTTATGACCACTTGCATGCCACATGACCGCCAATTCCATGATGTCGCCATAGGTATCGAGCTGCTTCTGGTCCGAGGCGGAATTGCCGATCCGAACCGGCCGCGACTGCCGGTAGCCGTCGAGCCAATGAAGCTCAACCTCGGTAAGGCGGCGTTTGCCGTCGACGCCGTACATGATCCGGAGTTGTTGGGCACTGCCTGCAGATGCCCGCAAGATGAAGGAGAGAAAGCGCTCCGCCTCGTCGCCGTACCCGACAGCGGATAGCGCTCGTACAGTAAAGACCGAGTCGCGCACCCAGCTGTAACGATAGTCCCAGTTGCGGGACTCCCCGATCCACTCGGGCAGCGACGTGGTACACGCCGCGACGATTGCGCCGGTGCGTTCGAATGTCAATGCTTTCAAGACTATCGCTGATCGCAAGCTGTGCGGGTCGAGACAATGCGGCTCATTCATGCGCCCCGACCATCGCCGCCACCAATCTTGTGTGCATTGAAAACTCTCGTCGACTTCGGCGGCCAGGTTCGGTCGCGCATCCGCGCGCTCCACCCGTTCAGGCGCTTCGAAATTAATCGACAACCGGCGCCGTTCTCCCTCTTGGATCGTAAAGGCTGCCACCAGATCGTGTCGCTCGCACATGTCGAGGTCAAAGTCGGCGCGAATGATTAGCGCCTTATTACTGCCTATCGCGGTATAAAAACCCTGCCCTTTCTGCTGGATCATCGGCAGGATTTCACCAAAGTCAAAGCGTGGACAGACCATCAGACGAATGGGTATGTGTCCCGATATCCCTTCCACGATTCGAATCATTTCGTACCGTGCCTGCTCTGCAGCCTGCGGATCCATCGCGAAATAGTCGATCAGCCGTGCCTCGCCGGATTGGCACTGAAAAGTGGTCTCCAAAATCATCGTTTCAGGAAGATATCGCCGAGACGTCGTAAAAGTGACCTCGGCAGGCGCAATCGAACAAAAGCCCCCACGCTCCCAATCGAGCAGACGACCGAAACAGCTGTCCGAGTCGACCCGCGGCATACAACTCCAATCCACCGAGCCGCCGCGCGAGACCAGGGCCGTGCAATGACAATCGCTGATAAAGCCATAGTCGTCAATCGGGGGGTAAGGCGCGTTAGCTTGAGCCATCACATAGTCCCAAATAGACACTGCAAATAGTGGAAAATTACTGCGGCCCGGAATTTCTAACGATTTCATACTATACAAGGTCAACTGATCAACGGCGTAGCGAAACAGCTCATTCCTTCAGGAAAAAATCTCATTGCGAGCGAAACAATATAAAAAACGCAAGACGCCTCCGAACGGATAGCACTTTATGTTCCCTGCATTAATACCGACGCAGCTAGGCAAACATTCGCTCAGCATGGTAAACACCTGAACCGCCTATCGAACTATATCCAGGAGCCTACATGTCGCTTTCCAGCCCTCGTGTTGACCATGTTCTTATCAATGTTGACGCAAGTCTAGATCAGGCAGCTGAACAGTACCGTCGCTTGGGCTTTACTCTTACGCCTCGCGGCCATCACTCCTTGGGATCAAGTAACCATCTAGCCGTACTCGATAACAATTATCTTGAGCTGTTGGGCTATGAACTTCAGAACGCCCCGCGCGCAGCCGGCTTATGGGGCAAGCACCAAGGCTTAGCCGGATTGGTCTTTAAAACCCAAGATGCCGACGCGCTATTTACTGAACTAAGCCAGCGTGGCGTAGCGTTGCTGGGCGCGCCACAGGCTTTCCACCGACCCGTCGAATTGCCTGACGGCTCCTTGAAAGACGCTCGTTTTCGTATCTTGCATCTGGATCCAGTGACAGTGCCCAGTGGACGCATATTCTTTTGCCAGCACCTGGATCCAGACCTGGTCTGGCGCGCATCATGGCAGCAACATGCCAATGGCGTGCATAAAATAATTCGCACAGTGATTGCATCAAGCGATCCTGATTCGGCTGTTACTTTACTGGCACGCGTTTTTGGCGACGCTGCAGTGCAGCGCATCGAAGGCGGAAGGCGCTTGCAAGCCGGGCCAGCCTCTGTCGACTATCTGACGCTTGATGCGGCGCGCGCGCAATTTGGCAACGAGATAACACTTGGCGAAAACGGTTCAGACCGCAAGGTGGCACTGGCGTTGAAGACGCGGTCAATCGCGTCAGCAAAACACGCCTTGCAGCAAGGTGAAGTGCCTTTTTTCCAGCATAGTACAAATGAAATATTAGTGTCCGCGAACCAGGCGTATGGCGTTGCCCTATTGTTGAGCGAGTAAATCGCGCGCATTTCGAAAGCGAGCGGGGTATCATGAAACGACTACGCGTGACACCAGAATACCTTCATGCCAACTAAAGAAAACAATTCGCCCCAACACTCTTCGGCTTCAGCAAATGGCAGCAAGCATATCAACCGGCGCATCAAAGCCACACGTGGCCGGTCAGCCAGGAATCTTCTGACCGTCCGACAGGTGCAGGAAAGCATGATGGTCGCGCCGCCGCCATCGATCAAGAATGCGACGATCGCGGGCGTGCAGGCTGCACTGAGCATACTGATTGCCCTTGTCGTGACTCACATCTCGCCATGGCCACATCTCGTTGCGTTTCCAGCCCTGGGTGCGTTGGCTGCTCTGTTCGGGCGATACGCGTCCGTTCCGCGCCGCCGCCAAGTGGTGTTCATTTGCGGCGTCTTATTGACAGCGGGCGTGCTCATCCCCTCATTGATATCCTTCGCCGGTGCATCAGCGGGCATGATGGTACTGGTATTGGCTTTATTCGCTGGTATATACACAATTGCGGTATCGCACTGGCGCCTGGGTGGCCCCGGCGCAGTGATATTTGTTTTCGCTGTCGGTGCGGTGCTTGGCCCCGTCGACTCATGGCGCACGGTCCTTGAACGAACACTGGCCACCGGATGTGGAGCGCTCCTGGCTTGGCTGGTCTGCATGCTTACCGATCGCTGGCGCAGTCAAACAGTGATCATCGCCGGCCAATCAAGCCACCGACCGCCATTCAAACATCAATTGATCGCCGCCGGACGCATCACAGTCGGCGCGGCCCTTGCCGCATTGGTCGCCTATTGGGCCGGATGGCATTATCCGGCGTGGGCTGCCATCGGTGCAACCGCCGTCATGCAAGGTGGCCATCTGCATATAACCATGAACCGCTCGTTGCAACGTATGGCAGGAACGGTGGTGGGTGCCTGCATAGTATGGGCCATCTTGGCGCAAGACCCACCTTTCTGGGTGCTGGTCGCCGCCATTGTGATATTCCAGTTCATCACCGAAATTATCATCGGCTACAACTATGCCCTGGGCCAGATCACGGTCACACCCATGGCGCTGCTTATGACCCACCTTGCGGCACCCGTGTCGGGGGGCAATATGCCGGTAGAACGGGTACTTGATACGATTGTCGGCGCGGCGCTGGGCATTGGGCTGGCCATCATATTTTCAACACTGGACGACCGGGAATATTTGGCTCGGCGTCGAAAAAAGATTCGGGCAAAGCATTAAACTGCCAGCCAGCGCAATACGCCCTCGCCAGCCGCCCGCCCACTTGCAAAGCATGCGGTAAGCAAGTAGCCGCCGGTCGGAGCCTCCCAATCGAGCATTTCGCCAGCGCAGAATACGCCAGGAAGAGTACGTAACATGGAATTTTCGTCCATGTTTTCGAACTGCACGCCACCGGCGGTGCTTATGGCTTCGTCCAAAGGCCGCATGCCACGAAGGCGTACCGGCAAGCGTTTGATCGACTCAGCCAGTATTTGCGGAGTATCGAAAACCGACTTTGGCAGGCACTCACGCAACAATGCCGCCTTGACTCCATGCAAACCCAACCGGCTATTCAAATGACTGGACCACGAGCGCGAACCGCGTGGCCATGCCACTTGGGCGGCAACCTGTACGAGGTCGCGTCCGGGCAGCAAATCGATATACGCAATCGCCTCGCCTTTTGCTAATAGCGCATTACGCAAATCCGCGGACCATGCGTAAACTAGCCCGCCCTCCAGTCCATCAGCAGTCACCATGCATTCACCCAGACGCATGAGCGGCTCGCCTTGTGGTCCCATGGCAATGGATTTAAGCGGTTGGCCAGCAAATCGTTCCGCAAAATAAGGGCTCCAGTCAGTCACAAAGCCGCAATTGGCTGGCAGCAACGGGGCTACCGACACGCCTTTTGTCTTAAGCAGATCCTGCCAGGCGCCATCCGAACCAAGCCGCGCCCAGCTTGCTCCGCCCAAAGCCAGGACCACAGCATCTGCATTGCGACTTACTTGACCTTGCGGCGAGTCGAAACGCAATGCGCCCTCTTCAGTCCAGCCTCGCCAGACGTGGCGCGCGTGTACCGTTACACCGCAAACGCGCAGCCTTTGCAACCATGCTCTGAGCAAGGGCGCGGCCTTCATCTCTTTAGGGAACACACGGCCAGATGAACCGACAAAGGTTTCTACGCCCAGTTCATCGGCCCATCGTCGCAAGGCCGAAGCATCGAACCGATTGAGCCATGTCGAGACCTGCGGGGCCTTCGAACCATACCGGGATCTGAACGCATCGCCCGGTTCGCTGTGGGTCAAATTCAGTCCACCGCGGCCAGCGAGCAGAAATTTCCGGCCTACAGAAGGCATCGCATCGTAGACATCGACGCGTACCCCGACTTTTGCAAGCGTCTCGGCGGCCATGAGTCCAGCCGGACCACCACCTATCACCACTATGGAACGAGAAAACATTGATTAAGATGAAAAAGGGTCGAAATGACCACAGAAAAATGACGGTAGCATAATAACGCCCGATTTCCACACGACCACGATCATGGCTTTGCCGACTCAACACATCGCTGTGTTGTACCAGTTCGATACAGATACGTAACCTGTCACGCCAGTAATACGCCATTTACTTCAACGTATTGCAAAGCGGGCCCGCGCGCTTGCGGGTGATCGTTGGACCCAGTACGCTGTATCTACATTATTCGCAGGACTGGAGCATCAATATGAATCTACGTCGCAACATTTCCCGACTGGCAGTTATCGGCATTTTGGCCATCGCTGCATCGGGACCTGCTACGGCAGCCGACAGAAAGACAAGCAATACGCTTTTGGGAGCCGGTTTAGGCGCCGCGGCGGGGGCCGTATTGTCGCAAGGGGATCCACTACTGACGATAGGGAGCGCGGCAGCCGGCGGCATATTGGGCAATGTGCTGACCGAAGACCGGCGGCACCAGAAATGGAGTCGCAGCGGCAAGTACCAGCGCTCGGACCGCCGTTATGTACAGCAACGTCACTACCGCGAGCGAGATAAACGACGGCACCACCGTCACCACCGTTGACCCACTCGCCTGCAACGATCGTTGCGGCAATAAACAGTCAAGGCGCGAAATTCGCGCCTTGACTGTTTCTACCAGTAGCGGCCCTATTGCACGCTGATTTTTGCTGTCTTCACTACCTTATCCCAGCGTTTCAGCTCTTGCTTCGTATAGTCGCCCAATTCGGCTGGCCCCATGAATTGCGCTTCTGCACCCAAGGCCTGTGCCTTTTCGCGGAAGGCCGGAGTCTTCATGATTGTTTCTACTTCGTTGGCCAGCTTGTTCACGATATCGGAGGGAACGCCGGCTGGCGCATAGATGGCGAACCATGATGAAACGAGCAGATCGGGGTAACCAGCTTCGGCCGCGGTGGGCACGTTAGGCAATGTAGGCAGGCGATTTTTTCCAGTCACCACCAACGGCGTCAGCTTGCCTGCTGCAATATGCGGCAATAGCGGCGGAGGGGTCGTCATGGTCATGTCTACCGAGCCCCCTAATAGATCATTCATTGCCGGACCCGTTCCGTTGTAAGGAATATGCATCAAACGCGTTCCGGCCATCTGATTGAGTAGCTCGGTCGACACTTGTTGCAGCGATCCGACCCCCGACGACGCATAATTCAGCTTGCCGGGGTCCTTTTTGTCGGCGTCGACAAGCTGCTTAAGAGTCGTGAAAGGCAAGTTGGAACGCACAACAAGCACTTGGGGCGCCGACAAGACATTAGCAATCGGCGTGAAATCTTTAACCGGATCCCAGCTCAAGTTGGGGGTAATCAAAGGCGTGATGACTTGGTAGCCCGAGTACTGCAAAAGCAAGGTGTAGCCGTCGGACTTCGAGCGGGTGACCATTTGCGCTGCAATGCTGCCTGCACCGCCTGGACGGTTCTCGACCACCACGCTTTGGCCCAATGCCTTGCCAAGCGGATCTGCAATCATGCGAGCAGTGATATCAGTAGTCCCGCCTGGGGCTGCCGATACGATCAGCTTGATGGGACGGTTTGGGTATGCCCCCTCTTGTGCCGAAGCCGGCGCAACATACACGGCAAGGCCAATTGCACAGGCCATTGCGGCCAGGGGTCGTTTTAATTTATTGGTATGTATCAAAGCAGTCTCCTCGGTTAAACAAAAAACAGCTTGGCGAGCGCGGGCGCCGGCCGGTCAGAAATCGATTCCTGCAGGGGCGGGGTGCAATTTCAAGGCGGGGACCTGCCGCAAGCAGTACGGGCGTGAAGTCGCGCTGTACCAATTGCGGCAAGGTCGAAACAACAGCTAGCAGCCGATCCAGCGAAACACCGGTCGCCACCCCCATGCACTGAAACATGTGTACCAGCTCTTCAGTATTGACGTTGCCGCTGGCCCCGGGCGCATAGGGACAGCCGCCAAGGCCTCCCGCAGCCGCGTCGAATCTTGTGACACCGCTTTGCCACGCTGCAACGGCATTGGCCAGCGCCATGCCGCGCGTGTTATGCAGATGTATGGTCAAGCCAGCTTCGGGCAGGCCATGCAACACCTGCTCGCAAAGCGACGCGACCTGGTTCGGATAGGCCATGCCAGTGGTGTCGCACAATGTAATTCCTTGAGCTCCTGCGCGGACAAACGCTGACGCCAGACGCATGACCTCATCGACAGCAATGTCGCCCTCGAAGGGGCAGCCGAATACCGTCGAGAGTGACACGTTACATGGCGCCCCCACTTTATCGGCCCGCTCGATGATTGCCAGCAACTGCTCCTGCGAGGCTGCGCGACTCATGCGGAGGTTTGCGCGGTTGTGCGTTTCGCTGACCGACATCACTAGATTCAGTTCGTCTACGCCTGACTCCAAGGCCCGCTGTAAACCTCGCAGGTTGGGGACAAGAGCGGTATAAATCACGCCCGGTACTCGTACGATGCGCTGCATGACCGCTTCTGCATCAGCCAGCGCCGGGATGGCCTTGGGAGAAGTAAAACTGCTTACTTCGATGCGCGCAAATCCGCAGGCCGACAGGGCATCGACGAAATCGACTTTGGCGTCGGTAGGCACCTGCGCGGCCTCGATTTGCAAACCGTCACGCGGCGCAACTTCATTGATTTCAATTTTTTCTGCGCCACGTTTCATGCTATGACTCCTTTTTTACCTAATATTTCCAAGTGGGACGGGTCCAGCCCGACCTCTTCGAGCACGGACGCGGTATGTTCGCCAAGCTGGGGCGCACGGTGCTGGATGGCTCCTGGGTTCTTCGATAGCAACGGGACAACTCCAGGCATATCGACGTCAATGCCGCTTGCGCTTCGGACGCGGGAAATAGCGTTACGCGCTTTATAGTGAGGGTCTTCAGCGATATCCCGCACGTTGTAGATACGACCTGATGGCACGTCGGCTTCCTTCATGGCTTCCAACACGCTTTCGATATCACGGCTGGATGTCCATTCGCTGATGGCGGCGTCTATCATTTGAACGTGAGCTACGCGGCCATCGTTATGCGCCAGATCGGGATTGTCAGCAAGGTCGTCACGCCCAATACGGCGCATAAATCGCTGGAAGATGCCATCTCCGTTGCCGGCGATCAGTACAAAGACGCCACCGGCGCATTGGTAGGCGCTGGACGGCGCAATACCCGGCAACGATGCGCCTGCGGGTTCACGTACGGCGCCGAACACCGAGTACTCCGGAAGCAAGCTTTCGGTCAGGTTGAAAATGCTTTCGTACAGCGATGTATCGATGACCTGCCCTTCGCCTCCGCGAGCGTCTCGCTGATACAGGGCCAGCAGCACACCGATGGCTCCGTGCAGTCCGGCAATCGTATCGCCCAAAGATAGTCCGGCGCGTACCGGCGCACGGTTAGGCTCGCCGTTAAGATAACGCAATCCTCCCATAGCTTCGGCAATTGCCGCAAAGCCGGGCTCCAGGCGTTTCGGTCCGGTTTGCCCATAGCCCGACACACGCAGCATAATTAGCCGAGGATTAAGTTGATGCAGTGTTTCCCACGATAGCCCCCACTTTTCCATGGTGCCAGGCCGGAAGTTTTCGATCAGCACATCAGCTTGCGCAGCCAGCGTTCGCACCAAATCCTGGCCTTCCGACTGCCGCAAATCGATGCATACTGATTCTTTACTGCGCGACTGGGCCTCCCACCAGACTGAAGTACCTTCATGAAGCATCCGCCATTTGCGCAGCGGATCGCCCTGACCGGGTGGCTCAACCTTGATGACGCGGGCCCCGAAATCAGCCAAAGTCTTGGCAGCAAAGGGGCCTGCAATTAATTGGCCAAGTTCCAGGACCCGGATCCCGGCAAGAATTTGATGCGACATAAACTATCCTTCAGCATGACTCAGTTCGCTCCGAGTATGCCACCCTAGGGGCGACAGACGCCATGACTATTGCGGCAAGCCAGGTATCACGGAACACGAAGGGTCTTGCCGACAAGCCGATGCTTCAGACGTGGGATGGCTGTCGCTGCAGATGGTCAAGAAGTAGTTTGGCAGCCGCGTTAAGGGAATCCGCATCCCTTATGCCGATCAAGAGCTTGCGACGCGCCCAGCTGTCGGTCAGCGGAATCAGCGTAAATTGCATTGAACGCGCATGGGGCGCCGCCGCCAGCCGGGGCAAAATCCCAATACACTGCGTGGCAACGGCCATGCGGCAAATAGAATCAAAACCTCGGACCTGAATCCGCAGCTTCAGCGGTTTACCCAGGCGTTCGCTTTCGTCTTTTAGGCGCATGGCAAGCGAGGTTTTTTCCGACAACCCAATGTAATCGTAATTCAGCGTGTCGGCGAAACTAATTTGCTGATAAATCGCCAGCGGATGATTGGGAGGCACCATCAGGACCAGATCGTCGTAGCGGTAATGCGAGGTAATCAGCCCGCCGCAAGGCGTGCGGTCAGCAAAAATACCCAGATCGGCCTGATTATCGAGGACGGCCTTGACGATACGCCTGCTGTTCTCTTCGATCATGCTGATACGGATTGCCGGGTGAGCACGCATGAATGCGGCCAGGTCATCGGCAAGAAATTGGGTGATCGCGGAAGTATTCGCCGCCAGACGGACATGCCCTTTCACACCAAAGGCATAATCGGACAAGGCGTTTGCCATGTGCTCCATTTCCTGCACCACACGCAGAGAATGATGCAAAAAGGCCTGACCTGCCTCGGTCAGTTCGACTCCGGTGGCATGGCGATACAGTAAAGAGGTGCCCAGCGCCGCCTCGACATCGGAGATACGTTTACTGGCAGCGCCCACCGCCATATTAGAATGCCGGGCCCCTGCCGATATGCTCCCCTGGCGCGCTACAGCGATGAACAGTAAGAGCGTTACAAGGTCGAATCGGGCAAGGTTCATAGGGGCAAGGCGGTAAGCGCCAAGACGAAAGCGGCGGGCACTAATTCAAGGCATCGAGTTTTTTCTTAAGGTCGGCCAACGGTAATGCCCCATTGACGCGACTGCTATCGGCGAACACGATTGCCGGAGTGCCCTGAACCATCATTTTCCTGCCAAGAGCCAGCACGGTTTCCACCGGGGTCTCACACTGGGCTTCGGGCGGCGTTTTGCCCTCGAGCATCCACGCGCGCCATGTTGCAGCCTGGTCTTTTGCACACCAGATATTGCGCGCCTTCACTTCCGAATCGGGCGATAGGATGGGGAACAGAAAGGTGTACACCGTGGTATTGTCAACTTGCCCCAAAGTTTGGTGCAGACGTTTGCAATACCCGCAATTGGGATCCTCGAACACCGCCATCTTGCGTTTACCATCGCCCTTTACCTGCTTGATGGCCAGTTCCAGCGGTAACGAATCGAACGACACTTGCGACAGTTTCTCCAAGCGCTGCGCCGTCAGATCTTCGCGCGTTTTGGCATTGACCAAAGAGCCCTGCAATATATAGTCCACCTTGGCGTCGGTATACAACAAGTCCATACCGATCTGGACTTCAAAGAGGTCCGGGAACGGGGTGGGACGAACATCAGTAATATCGACCCCGGGAAAGCGTTCAGCAAAGCCCTTGCGTATGCTCTCGGTAGTCAATACTTTCCCCGAAGGGACTACATCGCTTCCCCGCGTTGACAGTACCTGCGCCTGTCCCGCGGCGTTTATAAAAGGAAGACTGGCAAGCACGACCGTCGCCAGCAAACCTTGAAGAAAAAAACGCATAACTGCTCCTGTTTGAATTCGATTGGGGCTAAACGCTGGGTGCAAGCGGACCCGATAACGGTGTAGAAAGCTAATACCGCACTTACCTTATTGGCCCGAAGCGCCCCCGATAAGAAAACGCTTGATAAACGGCAGGTGATCGGCGCACTGCATACCAATATTACGAGCCCAGACTACGGGTGCCGCATGGGCGGAAAACAAGCGATGCAAACCATCGGTAGCCATGCGCATAGCCATGATGGGTTCGACTCTGGCCCGCCGATAACGATGCAGTACCCGAAGGTCTCCCGCCTTTCGGTAAGGTTCTTTATCAGTAAGAACGCGCAATAACTCTTCCACATCGGCCAGACCAAGATTAAGACCCTGACCCGCAAGCGGATGCACGCGGTGAGCGGCGTCGCTGACAAGTGCGACACCAGGGGCAACCATGTCGCTATGCTCGAGGAACAGAGGGAAAGCAAAAGCCGGACTGCGCACCTTAAGCCGCCCAAGGCGTCCGCCAGTAGCCGCTTTCAGCCGGACTTCAAGCGCGCTATTGCGCTGAATCTCGGGCATGGCCATGTGCTCTTTTGCCATTGATTCCGGCATGGACCACACCATGGAAACCTGGTGTCCGTCAGCGGTATCCGGCAAAGGCAACAGCGCCAGGATCGAGTCTCCGGTAAACCACTGCAACGCGACGCCCTGATGCGGCAACTCGGCATTAAGATGCACTACCAAGCCCATATCGCCATAGGGTTTAGAGTGGTACTGTATGCCCGCCGCCGACCTCACCGGCGACTGTGCACCGTCGGCGCCCACGAGCAAATCGGCTTTCATTGCACGACCGCTATCGGTGAACACCATATTCGATTCGAGACTCTGAAATTTTTCAGGATGCCACGTAACGCCATATATTTGGACGGCCTGTTGCAGCGCGCGTTCGATTTCGCTGGATTCAACAATCCACGCAAGG
The DNA here is from genome assembly GCA_963706785.1 of uncultured beta proteobacterium. Classification (GTDB taxonomy): domain Bacteria; phylum Pseudomonadota; class Gammaproteobacteria; order Burkholderiales; family Burkholderiaceae_B; genus Pollutimonas. The sequence continues at coordinate 196,618 of CAVPNJ010000002.1, read as the reverse complement.
GCGGTCTGGGCTGCCTGCCATGCGTGCAAAGTAAGCGTTCCGCTGGCATCGCCATAGATCTCCATCGTCTCTACCGGCGTGAGACGACGGGAATCCATCATTTTCCATACCCCCAGCCTGGCTAGAAAAGCCTGGCTGGCCGATGAAATGGCATATACCCGTGGGCAATAGACATCGGATTCGCTGACTGCCTGCGTCACATGTGGTCCGACGAGCGCGACATCGAAGCCTGCCTTGGCCAAGCCTAACGTGGCGGCCAGACCGGCAATGCCGCTACCGCAAACAATTATGGAATCTTTACTCATCTTGCAGAAGGAACTCCCGCCTGTTTAGGCCATAACAACCACATCTCGCCACGTTGTTTCATGCGTCCGGCAAGGGCGCCCGCCTCGTCGCCGAAGCCCCAGTAGAAGTCGGTCCGGGCGGCTCCCTTGATGGCTGCGCCGGTATCCTGGGCGAAGACAAGGCGGTCAAGTGCCGTGCTGGAAGCTGGATAGTCGGTCGAGAGGAATACCGGCGTACCCAAGGGGACAAAACTGGTATCGATGGCAATCGACCGCTGACCGATCAGGGGGATACCATAAGCGCCCTTGGGACCCAACTCTGGATCGGTCACGGGCTCTTCGTTGAAGAACACCATTGCAGGGTTAGCATTGAGCATTTCCTGGACGCGTCCAGGATTGCGCCTGGCCCATTCCTTGATATTTTGCATCGAAGTCTGGGCCAAAGGCAGTTCGCCTTGTTTGGCCAGCCACTGCCCTATCGAGGCATACGGACGCCCATTATGATCGGCATATGCCAGCCGTATAGTTTCTCCGTTATCGAGCAATGCCCGCCCCGATCCCTGAATTTGCAGGAAAAAAGCTTCGACAGGATCGTTCACCCATACAATGGCAGGCGGCTGTCGGTGTGCCGAGGCTGCGATTTCGGCACGGGTATCGTAAGGTATGACGCGCTTGCCAGCCAGTTTGCCGCGCACCCGTTTACCGGCGAGTTCGGGATAAACGGCCCCAAGTTCTATGGTAAGCAAATCACCCGGGGCTGCGTATAAAGGCCACTGATAATCGCCTTGCCGCTTACGCGACGCACGGACCAAAGGCTCGTAGTAACCGGTAACGGTATTTTGCGCTGGCTTACCGGCGCCGTCCAGCAGGCGCCAGGGCTGAAGCTGTCCCTCAAAAAACTGGCGAACGGCTGCCTGGCTGGCAGTATCGGCAGTAAGCCCAGACTGGACTGCTGCGGCACAGACCGGCTGCCATGCCACGGGGGTCGCGCGGGCTTGCATGGCTAAAGAGCCCGAGACCGGCCGCATAAGGCCTTTGCAGTTGTTGATAAAGGCTTTCCAGACATGATTCAGGTCGTCGCTACGCCATCCGGGCAGTGCCGTCCAGGACGCCTTCTGGAATTTGCCCGCCAAAGCACGGGGAGTCGTATCACGCAGAGAGTCGAGGGGCGGCACGCGCAGTGGTTGCTCGGCAATATTTACGGGAGCTGTCGTTTCTGTTTCGGGAGATGGTGGAACGGTACCGCAAGCTGCCAAAAGTGAAAGCAGCAAAGAAGACAGCAAAATTCTTTTCATAGAATGACCAGGCTACGGATTAATGCAGTGTACGCGGCATCGCAAGAACGAACTCCTGGATTGGCACTTCGAACGGAATACCGTTTTCACCGACACAGTGATAGACCCCTCGCATGGTACCAACAGGTGTGGGCAAAGGACAGCCGCTGGTGTATTCGAAGGTTTCACCGGGGCCAAGCAAAGGCTGCTGCCCCACCACCCCCAGACCGCGGACTTCTTGAGTATGCTGCTTGCCGTCGGTGATGATCCAGTGCCGGCTGATTACTTGCGCGGCGTGTTCGCCTTTATTGGTGATACGTACGGTATAAGCGAATACAAACTGCTGTTCGTTTGGTTCGGACTGCTCGGGCAAATATTGCGGTGTAACGGTTACTGCTATGTCGTAAGGCTTCATGTTCAGGTTCCAAATTAAATAGTAGTTGCAGTATTTAAGTCAGCATTAACCTGCAATAATGGCATATTTGCTGCTTTGGCCTTCGCTAACAACTGATCTATTCCAATGCCATTTTCTCAACCTGTTCGTATCGCCCCCAGCCTCCTGGCGGCTGACTTTGCCCGCTTGGGCGAAGAAGTGAAAAATGTCGTCGCCGGGGGGGCCGACTGGATCCACTTCGATGTAATGGACAACCATTATGTGCCCAATCTGACAATGGGACCCATGGTTTGCGAAGCCCTGAGGCCGCATACCGACGCCCCCATCGACGTGCACCTTATGGTCGAACCCGTTGATGCCATTATCCCGCAATTTGCCAAGGCAGGCGCCAATATTATTACTTTCCATCCGGAAGCGTCACGTCATCCCGACCGCACGCTTTCCCTAATCAGGGACCACGGCTGCAAGGCCGGCCTGGTTTTCAATCCCGCCACATCGCTCGATTGGATGGACTACGTCATGGATAAACTAGACCTCATCTTATTGATGTCGGTCAACCCGGGATTCGGCGGCCAAAGCTTCATACCCGCCACCTTGCCCAAGCTAAGACACGCGCGCCGTAAGATCGATGCGTGGACCCAGGCCGGGGGTCAGCCCATAGCGATAGAGGTCGATGGCGGGGTAAAAGTCGATAATATCGCCGACATACGAGCGGCCGGCGCCGACACCTTCGTCGCAGGGTCTGCCATATTCAGCAAGCCCGATTACAAAACCGTAATCGATACCTTGCGCGCTGAAATAGTGCGGGGCGAATCTATTTCAGTATAGCGAAGTGTCTTTGCAGGGTCTGGCTATCGAATTACTGAAGCCGGGGCCTTGCCTGCGCAAGCGGCGCATCCAAAAGCGAGCGCCGCTCAACAAAAAGCGAATTGCCCGGGATTTTTTTAGCTTCCGTCTTGGCCAGAGCGGCAAATTCGGCGATCTGGTGGCTGGAATACGGCAAGGCCATATTAACTTCAACGACCCCCAGAGAAATGCTGATCAGGCTATGAAAAACCTCTATCCCCTGGCGATTCTCAGTAACGTAGCCGCCTTCGGCTAAATGGTCGGATCTGTACAGATGCGCCATTGATGCATTGAATTGATCCAGGATTTGCCGACAGCGCTCGCGCCAGTTTTCGCTTTTAAACACCACGATGAAATCGTCGCCCCCAATGTGGCCGACGAAATCGATGCTGGAGTCAATATACTGGCGCAGCAGACCTGCCGTTATCTGTATCGCTTCGTCCCCCTTGCGGTAGCTATACAGGTCATTGAATGGCTTGAAGTGGTCAAGATCGCAATAGCACACGGCAAAGGGCTCTTCGCTTAGCAGCAGCGCTTCAATATGTTCGTTAATAGGCACATTCCCGGGCAATTGCGTCAGCGGATTCGCATAGCGAGCGGCATGGATCTGCATCTGCGTAATTTCGCGTATCAGATCGAAGCCGGTTCCCACCCCAATGAACCGGCCTTGCTCGGTGATAATGAAACCGTCGGATAAGTGGTGCGGATTGGCCTCGGTGAACAAATGCCCTAAGTCTTGCAAGCTGGTTTTATGGTCGACAATAAGCGGCAAATTCTCAATAAACTGATCGCAAGGCTTATTGCCATAAAGTTCACGATGATAAGGGCGCGCCAAGCGGTCCAGCATTCGCAAGCGGTGTATCAGACCCACTGGTGTGCCTTCATGCAGCACCGCAAGCACCTGCAGCTCGGGCTGCTTTTTAAAAATATCGTAAACATCATTAGTAAGGGTGTAATCGGCCACGGCAGGTACTGTTCGAAGTATCTTGCGAGCCGTTCCCATACCTTTATAAGACTCAGCAAAAGGGCGTTTGGCCGCAGGTTCGGGAGTCAGCAAGCGCTGCGTTTCCTGTGGCAATGCGCTTCCAGGTTTAATGGACGGTCGTCCCAACAAATAACCTTGACCGTATTGGATGCCCAGATTGCGCACCGCGTCCAGCTCTGCCTCGGTCTCAATTCCTTCAGCGATCACCGTTGATTTAGATTGTTGCGCGATTTCGCAAATAGAGCGCACAAACTGACGTTTGACTGCGTCGCTGTCGATGCCCTGCACAAAATACTTATCTACCTTTACGTACTCGGGACGAAGTTCGGACCAGAGACGCAAACTGGAAAAACCTTCGCCAAGATCGTCTATGGCGATCTGCAAGCCCAGGCCGCGGTAATCTGACGCCGCCTGGCGCAACGATGAGTAATCGGAGGTTGCTTCAGACTCGGTTAGTTCGATAACAATGCTATCAGGCGCGACCCCCACAATTTGAGGAGACAACAACGATGCACTCATGTCGTCTGAATGCAGCATCAATGCGTCCGGGCTCATATTCAGGAAAAGCTTCCCGGCAAGGCCTAGCGAGACGAACTTATCGATATGGATTTTGCGGCAAAGACGTTCGAGTTCTATTGTGTGCCCATGAGAACGGGCAACGCTAAAAAGCCTGGTTGGAGCATGCAAGGGGGAGTCAGACGGCCCGCGTATAAGACCTTCATAGCCGATGAACTTTCCGGAATGCAAATCTACTATAGGTTGATATAACGGAGTCAAGGTCTGCTCTTGCAATACCTTGCGAAAACTTGCCAGCATTTGCACGCTCTCATTATGTTGCATCTCGTCGGGCGAGCCTGCGACCTTACACTGTATCAGTGTTGCCATCATTTGCGTTCTATCAATCATTTGGTGGACCGGAGGAACCCTTGCCATCATCGTTTTACAGTCGCCTGAAAACGGGTTCGCCAAACAATGCAGCAGCAGCGATAAAGTTTCTCAGCAGGAACATACCGGCAAAACTCACCACGAATCAAGAAAAGAATGAATTGGCCCGGGACGAAGTTACACATTAACAGGTCGATGTTACAAAAAAGTGTCGGCTGAGGCCGAGCTTTGGATGCCCGGCATACAATTGGTTATTTACTTCACCCTACGTTTTTTCGAGACCACCGATGCCTTTTGATGCTGTACTCCTGGACCTGGATGGCACCCTGCTCGACACCATACCCGACTTGGCCAATGCCGCCAACGCCATGCGGGACGAATTGGGCATGGCACCCTTGGCTACTGAAGTCATTTCCACTTATGTTGGTAAAGGCACCGAAAACCTGGTGCGGCGCAGCCTTTCAAACAGCCTGACCGGAAATGTTCCCGATGCGAACGAGCTGGCCGCTGGCCTGGAAATATTCAATCGACATTATCACGCGCTGAACGGCGACCTGGCGCAACTATACCCCGGAGCGCTTGATGGCCTGCAAGCCTTTCAGAAGGCGGGCCTCAAAATGGCCATCGTCACCAACAAACCGACCGAATTCACACTTCCTTTGTTAAAGCGCACGGGTATCGCAGCTTATTTTGACCATATCGTTTGCGGCGACACCTGTAGCGAAAAAAAACCTCACCCCATGCCGCTGCTGCATGCCTGTCGGCTACTGAACGTCGACCCGGAGAACGCTCTGGCCATTGGCGACTCGGTCAATGATGCTCTTGCCGCACGCGCCGCCAATATCGCCGTTCTGGCCGTTCCATACGGATATAACGAAGGAATGGACGTGCGGACTCTGGAAGTAGATGATATAGTGATGTCTATTAATGAAGCCGCCCAATGGGCGCTACGAATTTAATCAAACAACAGAATCATGAACGCTACCACCTATTATTACGCTACGCCCTGCGCCAATTGGCGCTGGTGGCGTTTGTGTTCTGGGTAGCGGTAATCCACTCCCGGCATCAAAGACCTCGTCTTCACGTGCCGTCAGCATTACTAAAAGCGAAGCCCGGAACCGAATAATGGCCGGGCTTTCTTGATTTTTGTCCCGGCCTCTATGTAACCCCCTCACAGAGACCACTATGACGGAAATCGAATTCAACGCTCTGGCCGCACAGGGCTATAACCGCATCCCCCTGATAGCGGAAACCTATGCCGACCTTGATACCCCTCTTGCGATCTATCTGAAACTGGCCCACAACGGCCCAGAAGGCGGACGCAACAGCTGCCTGCTTGAGTCGGTAGTGGGAGGGGAGCGCTTCGGGCGATATTCCTTCATCGGCCTGCCTGCCAAAACCGTCATACGCTCCAGAGGCGCGACAACCGAAGTGTTGCGACTGGGCAAAGTGGTTGAAACGCACGAAGGCGATCCTTTAGCTTTCATTGAGTCCTTCCAGCAGCGCTTCAAGGTTTCGATACCACCGGGGATGCCACGATTCGCAGGCGGTCTGGCCGGATACTTCGGTTACGACGCAGTACGCAATATCGAACCTCGTCTGGGGCCCGCGGTAAAGCCTTTTCCAGCCGGACAAGACGAAGGCACTCCCGACATCATGCTGCTGCAGATAGACGAATTAGTCATCGTGGACAATCTTGCCGGCCGCACCTACCTGATGGTGTACGCTGATCCAGCACAAGCGGAAAGTTATGCACTGGCTAAGCGTCGCCTGAAAGAACTGCGCGAGAAGCTGCGCTCGCCCGTGGTCATTCCCTACGCTTATGCCAGCATGCAAACCACGGCGCGGCGTGATTTCGCCAAAGAAGACTATATCGAAGCAGTACTCAAGGCGAAAGAATACATTGCATCGGGCGACTTGATGCAAGTACAAATCGGGCAGGTGATCACCAAGCCTTATCGCGATTCGCCGCTGTCGCTATACCGGTCGCTGCGCTCCTTGAATCCTTCTCCCTATATGTACTTCTGGAATTTCGATAACTTCCAGGTAGTAGGTTCTTCGCCGGAAATTCTGGTTCGCCAGGAAATCGTCAATGAAGCCGGGAAGCAGAAAACCATGGTGACGATTCGTCCGCTGGCCGGCACACGCAAACGCGGCGCCACGCCAGAAGAAGATACGCTTCTAGCCGAAGAATTGACCGCCGATCCCAAAGAGCGCGCCGAACATGTCATGCTGATCGATCTCGCACGCAACGATGTCGGCCGCGTTGCCAAAACTGGATCAGTCAAGGTAACAGATACCATGACGATCGAAAAATATTCCCATGTCATGCACCTGGTATCGAACGTGTGCGGCGAACTGCACGATGGCATGAGCAATATGGATGTCTTGCGCGCTGCCTTCCCCGCCGGGACCCTTACTGGCGCACCAAAAGTGCGTGCGATGGAAATCATCGATGAACTCGAGCCTGTGCGTCGTGGCATCTACGGAGGCGCTGCAGGCTACTTGAGCTACGGCGGCGAAATGGACGTCGCCATCGCAATACGCACCGGCATCATCAAGGACGGCATGCTCTATGTTCAGGCAGCAGCTGGCATTGTGGCCGATTCCGACCCCGAAAAAGAATGGCAAGAAACTGAAGCCAAGGCACGCGCCGTACTGCGGGCCGCTGAGCAGGTGCAGTTTGGCCTGGACGAACCCATCTGACGCACTAAGCATCAACACAAGGAGAAAATCATGCTATTGATGCTTGATAATTACGACTCGTTTACTTATAACCTGGTCCAGTATTTTGGCGAGCTTGGCGAACACGTTGAAGTTCGCCGAAACGACCAAATCAGCGTGGCTGATATCGTTGCGATGAAGCCGGAACGCATATGTGTTTCACCTGGGCCTTGCTCTCCAGCCGAAGCCGGCATTTCTGTGGAGCTGATCCAGTACTTTGCGGGAAAAGTCCCCCTACTTGGTGTGTGCCTTGGCCATCAGGCTATAGGTGCTGCCTACGGCGGCGACATCGTGCGGGCCCGCCAGATCATGCATGGCAAGGTGTCTAATATTACGCACACCGGCACAGACGTCTTCACCGATTTGCCCTCGCCGTTTACCGTAACGCGCTACCACTCCCTGGCCGTAAAACGGGATACTCTGCCCGATTGCCTGGAGATCACCGCTGAAACCGCAGACGGCGAAATCATGGGCTTGCGCCACAAAACCCTGCCGGTGTATGGCGTTCAGTTTCACCCGGAATCCGTACTTAGCGAGCACGGGCATGCATTATTAAAGAACTTCCTGAATATTTAACGTAAGGGATAGTAATGACCATTACTCCTACCGAAGCGCTGTCACGCTGCATCGAGCACCGTGAAATCTTCCATGACGAAATGCTTCACCTGATGCGCATGCTGATGCGCGGCGAAGTATCGCCACAACTGGCCAGCGCCCTGATCATGGGGCTGCGAGTCAAGAAAGAAACGGTGGGTGAGATCACCGCGGCGGCTCAAGTGATGCGCGAATTCGCATTACCAGTCCATACGGCCGATCCCGACGATTTGCTCGACATGTGCGGCACGGGTGGCGATGGCTCAAATACCTTCAATATTTCGACATCGGCCATGTTCGTAGCAGCATCCGCCGGCGTCAAAATTGCAAAGCATGGCGGCCGCAGCGCATCGTCATCATCTGGCAGCGCCGACGTCTTGGAAGCGCTCGGCATCAACATCACCTTAAGCCCCGACCAAGTGGCCGATTGCATTTCACGCACCGGCATAGGCTTCATGTTTGCACCGTCACACCACGGCGCGATGAAAAACGTTGCCGCCGTACGCAAGGAACTAGGCGTCCGCACTATTTTCAATATTCTTGGCCCGCTGACCAATCCCGCGAATGCCGCCAATCAGCTTATGGGCGTTTTTCATGCCGACCTGGTTGGAATCCAGGTTCGCGTACTGCAACGCCTTGGCTCCAAGCATGTACTGATCGTGCATGGTAAAGACGGTATGGACGAAGCATCTTTAGGGGCGGCGACTCTGGTGGGTGAGCTGAAAAACGGAGAGGTTCGCGAATACGAAATACATCCGGAAGACTTTGGCATGGCAATGGTGTCTAATCGATCAATCAAGGTCAACAATCGGGAAGAGTCAGCCAAAATGGTAATGGAAGCCCTTAATAATGTAGAGGGCCCCGCTCGTGATATTGTTGGATTTAATGCAGGTTTAGCCATCTATGCCGGGAACAAAGCCAACAGTATCGAAGAAGGCCTGAAACTGGCGTTTGATTCCTTGGCCAGCGGCGCTGCACGTGCCAAGCTTGACGAATTCACCACCTATACCCGGACGCTTACCGCATGAACGACATCCTCGCAAAAATCTTGGCAACCAAAAAGGTCGAAGTCGCCACAGCGCGACAAATGCGAAGCGAATCCGATGTGCTGCGAGAGGCTAAAAGCCGCAAGGATCTTCGCGGTTTCGCTCGCGCCATCGAAGAAAAGATAGCCCAGGGGAAACCGGGTGTTATCGCGGAAATCAAGAAAGCGTCGCCGTCCCGGGGAGTTATCACGCGAAAACTTCAATCCCGTCGAGATTGCCGCCTCGTACGCAGCGCATGGCGCAGCCTGCCTCTCGGTACTGACCGATGTTACGTTCTTCCAAGGCTCATACGATTATCTGCGTCAGGCCCGGGCGGCATGCACGCTACCGGTTTTGCGCAAGGACTTCATGATCGATCCTTACCAGATCGTGCATGCCCGCGCGCTCGGTGCAGACTGCATCCTGCTGATTGTGGCGGCTCTTACGCCGCAGCAACTGCGTGAATTCGAAGGCGTTGCCACCGAGCTTGGCATGGACGTACTGGTCGAGGTTCATGATCGCGCAGAACTCGATATTGCGCTCGAAATGGATACACCGCTATTGGGCATCAACAATCGAAACCTGCGTACCTTCGAAACGTCATTACGGGCCACGCTAGACTTGCTTCCTGCCATTCCCGAAGGCAAACGCATCATTACTGAAAGCGGCATCTTGACCCCTGACGACGTTCAGCTCATGCACGATCACCAGGTCGATGCATTCCTGGTTGGCGAAGCTTTCATGCGGGCGCCTGAGCCGGGCGTCGCGCTTCAAGAGCTGTTCTTTAGCGCCTAATAGCCGTCACCACCACTTTCGACCACGCCATGTTCGACGCAGCGGAATCCGATCCCAGCCTTACAGCAGCACAAGCCAAGCCGCTGGAAGCCAAGCTGCGCACGGCGCTGCTCAAGGCGCAATACGCAAGACTGAAAAAGGCTGATCGGTCTTTATTGATAGTGATAGCCGGAATAGACGGCGCAGGCAAAGGCGCTTCGATCAGCCTGCTGAATGAGTGGATGGATACGCGCCATATCCGAACCATCGCCTTCGGCGAACCCACACCAGAAGAAAAGAAATATCCTTTTTTTTTGGCGCTACTGGCAAAAATTGCCGTGCGAAGGCAAAATCGGCATAGTGTTCGGGTCATGGTATTCGCCCCTATTTAAGGAAGCGGCGAAGAAGAAACCAAATCAGTCCGTCATTCAAGAGCACTCACAGGTGATACGTCAATTCGAAACCATGCTTTCGCACGACGGCGTACAAATTATCAAGCTGTGGTATCACCTGTCGCAAAAGGCTCAGAAACAGCGGACAGACAAGCTTCTTTCCAATCCGGAAACGACCTGGCAGGTCCAACCCGAAGACATCAAAGTAAGAAAAAAATTCGCACGCCTGCGCGATGCTGGGGCCTTGGGAATTTCGCTAACGCATAGCGAACACGCTCCGTGGCTGATCATACCCAGCGCCGACGAAGAAATGCGGGCGATATCGACTGGTCAGGCGGTTCTTTCCGCCTTGCGTCGTCCCGCGCGAGCACGTATCGTTGACGAACTCGATACGCCGCCAACCGAAGCGGACGGTGCGGGAAACGTTAATGCATTGGCCATTTCAGCTCAGCAAAGAGCTCAGCTTCACGCGGCGGTGCCTTCGACAGCGCGGTTGCAAGAGCTCAATTACCACGCTGCCCTTAATGACCATGACTATGACCGGCAACTGGCTATGTGGCAAAGCCGCCTCGCCAAATTCGCTCAGAGCAAGAAATTCGAGAAGTTGCCTTTGATACTGGTTTTTGAAGGTCAGGACGCGGCGGGAAAAGGCGGGGCCATCCGGCGCATTACTCATGCTTTGGATGCCAGGCAATTTCGTGCCATTCCCATCTCGGCGCCTAGTGTGGAAGAACTGGCGCACCCCTATTTATGGCGTTTTTGGCGCGACCTTCCCGATCCAGGAAAAGTCGCTATTTTCGACCGCTCATGGTATGGGCGTGTTCTAGTCGAGCGCGTGGAAAAATTAATCCAGCCGGCTCAATGGCAGCGAGCCTACACTGAAATCAACCAATTCGAGAGCCAGCTTCGCGACAGCGGCGCCCTGGTACTGAAGTTTTGGCTGGCGATCACCAAGGATGAACAACTGAAGCGGTTCCATGAGCGCCAGGCCTCTACATTCAAGTCATTCAAAATCACCCCTGACGACTGGCGCAATCGGAAGAAGTGGGATGACTACACCCATGCCGCCGACGAAATGTTTGCCCGCACCGATACCGCCCATTGCCCATGGCATGTATTGTCGGCCAACGACAAGCGGCATGCTCGCGTCACAATAATTGAAACCATTGTCAATGCTCTGGACAAAGCCCTATGAATTTGATTGCAGGTTGCCCTTTGTGCGAGCAGCCGGGCGGAGCCGTACTGTGGCATAACGCCCACCTTAGGGTTGTAGATGTCGATGATCCGGCGCACCCCGGCTTCACGCGCGTTATATGGGGCGATCATGTCAGCGAAATGACGCAGCTTCAGGCCCGTCAGCGCGATGAACTTATGGCCGTCGTCTGGCAGGTTGAACAGGTACAACGCGACATATTGCTTCCCTCCAAAGTAAATATTGCTCAACTGGGCAATATGGTGCCACATCTGCATTGGCATCTGATTCCCAGATGGTCTAGCGACACCCATTTTCCGGAACCCATCTGGGCTGCAGCGCCGGCTCGATCTCCGGCCGAACTGCAGGCATGGGAAGCTCGCAAATCGGAAATCGTAACCTTGTTGCCTAGCTACCATTCAGTATTGACAACCGCTCTAGCGCAGTTGCCCATAAACGCGGCCCATGGCAGATAATCAAAGCGCCCAAAGCAGCTTGTTTGCGCAAGCCGACAATATCCTCACAGAGCTGCCAGAAGCGCAGCTGGCGCGCCTGTCGCCGGCATGGCAATACACCTTGCAATCGTCGGGAAGCCGTGAAGCACTTCACGGTTTATCCGCTTTTCTGGCAGATAGGCTAGCTTGCGGCGCAGAAATTTACCCCAGGTTTATCTTTCGCGCCCTTGAGTATGTGGAAGCGGAAGCCGTGCGCGTCGTAATTCTGGGACAGGATCCTTACCATGGGCCTGGCCAGGCGCACGGCCTAGCGTTCTCGGTACCTGACACCTGCCCTTGCCCTCCGAGTCTGCGCAACATATTCAAGGAACTCGCACAAGAGTATCCCGGCGCCCCGCCACGGAAAGAGCATTATCTGGGCGACTGGGCGAGACAAGGCGTTCTGCTCCTAAATACAGCCCTTACAGTTGAAGCGCGCAGTCCCGGGTCTCATGCGAAAAAAGGATGGGAACTTATCACTGACGCCATCATCCGCCGCGTAGCCGAGACAAACCAACCGAAGGTATTCATGCTGTGGGGAGCCCATGCGCAAAGCAAGCAGGCTTTGCTGGCAAACAGCAAGGGAGGCCCGTTGAAAGTGCTAACCGCCAACCACCCATCGCCTTTATCAGCGCTACGCCCGCCCCTGCCCTTCATTGGCTGCGGGCACTTTTCCCAAGCCAACGCATGGCTAGTGCAACACCATCAGTCCCCTATCGAATGGCTCAAGGTCGAAGACTGAATAACTGCGCTTCTTTGAAGGTTGTTATTGCTGCACCAAGTCGCGCCAATTAAAAAATTATCAAATAAATTACGATCTGTTGCAAAACAGCAACGCTAGGGGTTTCCCCGGATAGGGAAATAGGGTTATACTTCTCGCACTGCATTAATCAATGCGTCGACATTTTCATACAGCATTCGCTGTGTCATAGCAGTTGACTGACTTCTCAGCACCCATGTCGAACGCCATCGCTCCCTGACCCCCGAGCCTTTCGCTGCGTCTTCCAAGACACTACGCTGCACTTTAGGTTGATTCGGTCGGCACGATGCTCCAATCAACCAGCGCTTCGGGCTCACTTATCTGCCCGCGCTAGTGTATGCCGTTTTCACGGCAAAGGAACACGCATGTCTTTTGATACTTTGGGTCTTAACCCTTCCCTGTTGTCTGCCGTTCTGAAAGCTGGCTTTAACGAGCCAACTCCTGTTCAGGCAGCTGCCATTCCGAAGGCGCTGGCTGGTAGCGACCTGATGGTTTCCGCACAAACGGGTAGTGGTAAAACCGCCGCATTCATGCTGCCGGCTCTGAACCGCATTTCCGAAATGGCGGCCACTAATAAGGGTTCCGGCGTACAAGTGTTGGTTTTGACTCCAACCCGCGAACTCGCTATGCAAGTCGCCGACGCGACCAAGCTTTACGGCGCACATCTTAAAGACCTGCGTATTGCCGTCGTAGTAGGCGGCATGCCCTACGGCGCGCAGCTTAAGCACTTTCCCGTCGCGTGGACGTGCTGGTTGCAACACCCGGCCGCCTGATCGATCACCTGCAGGCAAGACGCGTCAATCTCTCGACTGTGCACACGCTGGTACTGGACGAAGCCGACCGCATGCTGGACATGGGCTTCATCGAAGACATCGAAACCATTGTAGGCAGCACACCGAAAGATCGCCAGACGCTGCTTGTTCTCGGCCACGCTTGACGGCACGATCGCTCGCCTGGCTTCCAAGATGATGAACGATCCGGAACAGATCCGACTGTCGAGCCAGAAAGAAAAACACTCCAACATTACGCAAAGCCTGCTGTACGCCGACGACAACGGCCACAAGATGCGTTTGCTTGATCACGTACTGCGCGATGCCAACATGGATCAAGCCATCGTCTTCACGTCGACCAAACGCGGCGCAGACGACCTGGCAGAACGCCTGTCGGATCAAGGCTTTGCCGCCGGTGCACTGCATGGCGACATGAACCAGCGCCAACGCACCCGCACATTGGGTATGTTGCAAAAAGGTCACCTGCGCGTTCTGGTAGCTACCGACGTAGCGGCTCGCGGTATCGACGTGCAAGGCATCAGCCACGCTGTGAACTACGACCTGCCAATGCAAGCCGAAGACTACGTTCACCGTATCGGTCGTACCGGCCGCGCCGGCCGTAGCGGTCTTGCCTTTACCCTGGCCACACACTCAGAACGTCATAAAGTGCGTCGCATCGAACATTTCATCGGCCAGCCTATTCCTCCGCAAGAGATCGAAGGTCTCGAGCCCAAGAAAACAGCACGTCCTACATACACTGACCGCAAAGGCAGTGGCAAAAGCTTCGCTCCTCGTGCCGGCTTCAGTGGCAAACCAAGCTATGCGCGCAAGCCGGGCGCTGATCGCGGCGGTTTCGGCGACAAGCCAGCCTATGAAGGTAAGCCACGCTTTGGCGAAAAGCCTGCGTACGAAGGTCGTCCTGCGCGTCCATCGTCGTACGAAGGCCGTCCTTCCAGTGACCGTGGCTCTGACAGCCGTAAGAGTTTTGGTAGCGAAGAGCGTAGCGGTGGCTACAAGGGTCGCAGCGATTTCGCCGGCGCCGATGCCCGTCCTGCACGGACCGAACGTCCCCGCACCGACCGGCCAGGTTTTAGCGACCGTCCTGCATTCGGAGACCGTCCTGCATTCGGAGACCGTCCCGCACGCAGCGCACGTCCTGACTTCACCCATAAGGCTCCTGGCGCGAAGCCTGCGGCACGCCCGGGCTTTGCTGGCAAGCCAACCTCGACTCGCGGCAAAAGCGCTGCACGTCGTGACTTCGCAGCATAAGTCGCCAATGAAACACCGGAACAGAATAGCTTAACCCTCCCTGTTCCGTGAGCCCCGCCCTGTGCGGGGTTTTTTTTGGCCATCACTCGCTACAATAGAGGACTATTTTGTATCGCTATCCGAAAGGCGCCTCGTCAATCACATGAAACAACTTGTGCGCAAGCCCTTTTTCCTTGCCATGCTGCTAACCGTTCCTTTGTGGTTAGTCTTTAGCAACTTTGTCGTTGCCATCATGGTCGCATTATTTTCTGCATTTCTGGTGTCCATGTGCCATTCGCTGTACGTGGTGAATCGCGCGAATAAAGCCAAACCGCCATCAGACTTGCCGCCGCCAGACGAAACCTTATGACCATGCATCCATCGTCCATTGTCCCATCCGGACTCCCTGCTTTGGACGCCGAGTCGGCGGCCCACGCCCAAGCAGTATCACACTACCTGACGCAGCAAATCCTGGGCTCTACGTCAGGATACATTCCCTTCGAGACGTGGATGGGCTTGGCGTTATATGCGCCCGGACTTGGGTATTATTCGGCTGGTAACACGAAGTTTGCATCTCACCTGCCTACAGGCGACTTCACCACCGCGCCGGAGCTAACACCACTCTATGGTCGAACCCTTGCCCGGCAAGTTGCGCAGATCCTCACTGAAAGCGATTCCTTAACTGTCCTGGAATTTGGCGCTGGCTCGGGCGCCCTCGCCGCGTCCATTATTCCGGCCTTGCGCCAGATAGGCATTGAACCGGTTTACCAAATCCTTGAAGTGTCAGCCGACCTTCGGGCAAGGCAGCAACAAAGATTGGCCACACTCGATGCCCATATCAGCTGGCTCACCGAATTGCCTGCAGAATTCTCCGGATGTGTATTAGCCAACGAAGTCCTCGACGCCATGCCGGTAAACCTGTTTCGCTGGAATGACGATGGCGACGTTATGGAGTTGGGCGTACGCCTTGCCAAGGCCACGCAAGGGAACAACCAAGCGGCCAAGGCAGGATTGGGCGACAAAGTCACTGAGTCTTCATTCGAATTCGCAGAGCGTCGCGCAGACCCCACTTTGCAAAGGCTAGTCGCCCAGCGCATGCCGCCGCTACCCGGCTACCAGTCGGAAATCAATCGGCAGGCCGAAACATGGATGGCTCAGATGGGCTCGTGGCTGAAACGTGGCGCAGCCTTATTGATTGATTACGGCTTCCCGCAGCGTGAGTACTACCATCCCCAGCGCAACGAGGGCACGCTAATGTGTCACTTCCGCCATCATGCCCATAGCCAGCCGCTGATCTACCCCGGGCTGCAAGACATCACCAGCCATGTCGACTTTACGGCAATGGCCGATGCCGCACTCAACGGCGGACTGCAAGTGTTGGGATATACGTCGCAAGCGCGTTTCCTGATAAACGCTGGCCTGCCTGATTTATTGGCACAAACCGATGCGGTTACCGACCCGCAAACAATGTCGGCCGTCCAGAAGCTTATTTCCGAAGCCGAAATGGGTGAATTATTCAAAGTATTGGCCGTGGGCCGCGGCATCGACCAAGCGCTTCTGGGTTTTAGCCGAGGTGATCGGCGCGACCGCTTATAAAGACGCCCCGGCCAGGTTTTCCAGTGCCTGCAGCCGGGCATGGCGCAGTTCTTCCTTGATACGCTGCGGTTCACCGTGCAACGATTTCGCAATTGCCCCGGCGTCGACCGACCGGATAGCGGCCACTCGTGCATGCCAGGCATTTTGGTCCACCTCGCGCACACATCCGGCGGTGGCGAGCAATTCAAGAAAACGTCCTGGCTTTCGCAGTGCGTCGCAACGCTCCATGAGGCTCAGAGCCTTATAAGGGGCATCGCCGGCCTCGTCGGACTCCAGTGCCGCATTATCCAGTACGACCGGCAATAGCCTGGCATAGTCCAGGCAGTCACCCGGCGCGCGCACGTGCTGTCCTATACTTTGCGGATCTGCTGACAGCCGACACAATAATGCAAAACGGCAAGCCAAATTTAAACTCGCCTGCGCCGCACAGGCCAATTCCTGGCTTAACTGCGGGCCGAATTGCAAGCCAGGCAGCACTCGCGGCAACGCGCCGGTGGCGGCGAGCACCTCGAACATTCGACCGGGATTATCCGCCATCAGCCCTTTAGCCATTTCGCGCCACACCCGTTCTGGCACCAAGGTATCCACTTCACCGTCATCGACCAGACGGCGCGCGAGCGCGTGTGTTTCCGGGGCAATCGAAAAATCCGCAAAGCGGGCAGCAAAGCGGGCCAGCCTAAGGAGTCGCACCGGATCTTCGACGAAGGCCTGACCAACATGCCGCAGTACCTTATTGGCGATATCAGCGCTGCCGTTCAGCGGGTCTATCATGCGACCATCTGGAGCCTGGGCGATCGCGTTGACGGTCAGATCGCGCCGCTGCAAGTCGTCCTGCAAACTGACATCGCTGCCCGTATAGAACGTAAAGCCTTTGTAGCCGCGCCCCGATTTGCGCTCCGTACGAGCCAGCGCATATTCTTCTTTAGTCTTGGGGTGCAGAAATACCGGGAAGTCGCCGCCGACAGGTATGAAGCCTCGTTTGGACATTTCCTCGGGTGTGGCGCCGACTACGACCCAGTCGCGATCCCCGGCGGGCAAACCGAGCAGAGCATCGCGGACGGCGCCGCCGACGATATAGACGTCAAGCCCGCGGACAGGGTCGCTCATGGCAGTGTGATGGACTTGTTGGGGGCCGGCGACACCGTGCCGAGCCGTTCCTTAAGCGAGTGCGGTTTGCCTGTGAACATCATGGCGTAATACGTCGCGTTCGACATCACGTTCTTAACGTATAAGCGGGTCTCGGTAAACGGTATGGTTTCGGCGAATATAGCCCCTTCAACTGGCGCACCAAGTTTGGAGCGCCACTGCACTGGCCGTCCAGGGCCGGCGTTATACCCTGCAGTGGCCAGCATTTGCGAACCGTTCAGGTCACTCAGCACCATATTCAAATAATTAGTACCCAGCACGGTGTTGGTGTCAAAATCGTTGACCGATGATGGATTAAAATCTTTCATGCCTATTTTCTTGGCGACCCATCGGGCCGTGGCTGGCATAAGCTGCATCAGTCCTGACGCGCCTACGCGGGAACGAGCGTCGGTGATGAAACGCGATTCCTGACGGATCAGGCCATAAACCCAGGCTGGGTCCAGGTTAATCAAGCGCGCCTTTGCGGTGACCCTGCCTTCGAAGGGCGCAATAAAGCGCTGCGTAAAATCGATTTCCTTTTCAGTCCGCAGCGACGTATTCACTACGCGATCGTAAATATGCTCTTGCCGCGCGAGTTCGGCTGCCGCAAGCAACTGACGATCGTTCATGCCCTGCAGTGCAAAGTTCCATTCTGGCACTGCCTCGGGGCGCCAGCCCAGATCGAACAGCTGAATTGCACGTTGTAAACCGACATTGGACTTGGCCTCTTGGAGCTCGGCGGCCGTTACCGGCGCGGGGGCCGGTGGCAAGACTGGCGTCTTGCCGAGCTCTTCACTGGCCAGTTGGCCATAAAAGCTCAGTTCATTAGCGATAGACTCAAAATGCTGGGTGGCCGCTTTCTTATTACCTTGGGCTTCGAGCGCCCTGGCATACCAGTACACCCACACCGGCTCTGCAGCCTGGCCCGCCGACATTCTACGTATCGATTTAGCGACCAATTCCCAGTCGATGACGGGTTGCCGCAGTTCGGCCCGGACTTGCCAGGCATGGTTGTAGTCGGTAAGGCGGGCATTGCCCGAGCGTCTGTACCAGACCGCTGCATCTTGCTCGACATTCAATGCCGCTACTAGGCCAAACTGACTCCAAACCCATTCGAGATGCGACTTGGGAATAGCCTTGGCCCAAACGCTTTCTATATAGGCCGCGCTGGCGGAACGGTTCTTGCCATAAGCGAGCCGCGACAAGGCGATAGTCACGAGCTCGGTCTCGACGCGGGTCTTGGGCGCTTTGCGGCCGGCAAGCCATTTACGCGGGTCTTTCATGATGGCGGCATAGTGCACCATGTCGGACGCCTCGAAAATGACGGCGGCCAGGCGTTGAGCATCGCCGGCCTTATTAGTCTCGAGAGTGGCGCGCAGCAATGGCTCTAATTCTTTCCAGCCGATGATCTTGCTGTTCTCGAGTTCATCCAGCATGCCCCAGCAGGCACGATTGGGCTTGAATGCGGCAATGGCCTGAGAACTTTTCACGCGCTGCCCTGTCATGTGCTGGGACATTAACCGCGAGCACTCGACACTGGCGTTTTCGTTTATTACCGGACCGAGCTTGTTGACCAATGCATAGTCGCCCGCGCGTGCGGCAGCGACAATCCAGTCGGCTTTGATTTTGTCGGCCAAATAAGCGTCTTGATTGACCTTCATGAACTGCTGCAATTGTGCATCGGGCACAGGGCTAGTGCTGTCTTGCAGTTGCTGACGCAACAACCAATAGTTAGCGTACGAACCCAGAACCGTATCGCTCTGCGCAAGCGGCACAAGGCCTTCAAGCCGGGCCCACTGCTTTTTCTGCATGGCTTCACGGGCGTCTATCACCGCTTGACGCGCCATTGGAGGAGTGTACAAAATGACAGTCGGGGCAACGGGCGCAACTGCGGGATTGGTTTGCACTTCCGGCGCACCAACATACGGGGTGTTTAGCGCGACAGCCGGCGTTGCAGAGTGAACCGGTTGATCGGCACCCGCGCAACCGGCCACGCCTATCAAAATTGCGACCCAAAGACCGAAGCGCGAAGGCCTGCCCGGGGCCACAGCAGAAAAGTTCCGGATTTTCTGATACCGTTGCCTATTAGATGCCATCTTGTCTTCATCCCACATAATACCGCCCATGAATAACAACACACAGAATAACGCAGTCCCACTTCGCGTGCGACTAAAACAGCTGCGAGCCGCACAAAGCCCGGCTGACCGCAGCAGAGGCGAGCTTTTAATACGCGGCCGCCTGTTTACTTGGCTTGCCACCAATTGCAGCAAACTTCGTGAAGCCGGCAAGCCCGTTCCACGCAATATCGCCGCATTCTGGCCCATGGAAGACGAACCGCAATTGCAACCTCTATTGCGCCAGTGGGTGGAACAAGAGGCCTATCAGGTATCGCTGCCGGTCGTGGTTGGCGCTGATTCTCCGCTTGAATTCAAGCTCTGGGAGCCTGATGCCCCTATGCAGGAAGGCGCCTACGGCATACAAGAACCGCTAGGCGATTCTGCCCCTTTGCCCGATATCATCCTTGTGCCCACCTTGGGCTACACTCGTCAGGGCGACCGGGTCGGTTACGGAAAAGGATATTACGACCGTACCCTGGCAGCGCTCAAGGCACAGAAACACCCGTATACCAGCATAGGAATAGCCTGGGCTACGGGCGATTTATCAAATGAAAAGCATATCCCGGCTCCTCATGATGTAAAGCTCGACGCCATCCTCACCGACAAAGGATGGGCCGTTCCTGCTCCCACTCTGGCATAAAGCCATTACAACGGCTTTATGAATCCAGTCTTAACTGCCGCCATATTGCCATCGTGACTTCGGCATTATTAAGAGTATAAAAATGCAGGCCTGGGGCGCCATTGTCGAGCAAATCTTGCGAGAGCTTCGAAATAACGTCCACGCCAAACGCCTTGATTGACGCCTTGTCGTCGCCGAAATCCGCCAGACGCAAACGTATCCACCGGGGAATTTCGGCGCCGCACATATTGGAAAAGCGCGCCAGCTGAGCGTTGTTTGTAATTGGCATGATGCCGGGCACAATCGGGATATCCACCCCCTGGGCGCGACTCCGCTCGACAAAATCGAAATACGCGTCGGCATTAAAGAAATACTGCGTAATCGCGCTATTGGCCCCTGCTTGCACCTTTCTGACGAAGTGATCCAGATCGGCAGCCGCACTGGACGCCTGGGGATGCATTTCAGGGTAAGCCGCTACCTCGATGTGAAACCAGTCGCCGCTATGTTCGCGAATGAAGGAGACCAAATCGCTTGCATAGTGCAGTTCGCCTTGATCGCCCCCCATGCCCGAGGGCATATCGCCACGCAAAGCCACTATGCGCCTAATACCCTGTTCGCGATAGGCGTCCAGTATATCGGCCAGAATGGCTCGCGTCGCTCCTATGCATGACAAATGCGGTGCGGCTTCACATCCGAGGTTCTGCAAAAGCCGTACCGTATCGGCCGTACCGCTACGGGTTGAACCACCAGCGCCAAACGTTACGCTGACGTATGACGGGTACAAGGCCAACAACTGCTTGGCTGATCGCAGCAGCTTTTCCTGGGCGGCGGTATCGCGGGGCGGAAAGAATTCCAGGCTAATCGCTTTCTTGTCGCTCATCGCACCAACAACCCGGATAAAAGTCCCGATACGATGCTATAGATGAGCGCGCCCAGCAATGCCCACCAGAAACCATTGACCTGGAAACCCTTTAACACTGAGCCGGCAAACCAGAATACCAGCGCATTGAGCACGAGCAGGAAGAGCCCAAGCGTGACAATGGTAATGGGCAGCGTAAGCAATACCAGCAGCGGTTTGACCAGCGTATTAAGCAAGCCCAGAACCAGCGCCGCGATGAGCGCCGACCCGAATGATGCCACAGTGATGCCGGGCAGAATATACGCCACTACCAATAAGGCGACGGCGTTTAATATCCAGACAAAAATAAGTTCCATTGCGAGACCTTCCTTTTTATAAGCCCTGCTTAATAACGGTAATGCTCAGGCTTGTACGGACCCGCAACAGGAACGTTGATGTAGTCGGCCTGATCCTGACGCAATTCGGTCAGGTGTACGCCGAGCTTCTTCAAATGCAGCCGGGCGACCTTTTCGTCCAGATGCTTGGGCAAGACATAAACCTGGCCTTTTTCGTAGGCGCCGCCCCGCGTGAAAAGCTCGATTTGAGCGATAGTCTGGTTGGTGAACGACGCCGACATCACAAATGAAGGATGGCCCGTTGCGCAGCCCAGGTTTACCAGACGGCCCTTGGCCAAAAGGATAATGCGCTTGCCATCCGGAAAAATCACATGATCGACTTGTGGCTTGACCTCTTCCCAAGTCAGGTCTTCGATGGAAGCGACGTCGATTTCGTTATCGAAGTGGCCAATGTTGCAAACAATGGCTTGGTCCTTCATGACGTCCATGTGTGCACGCGTAATAACGTGATAATTACCTGTGGCCGTTACGAAGAGATCGGCTTTATCGGCCGCTTCGTCGATGGTGACGACTTTGTACCCTTCCATTGAGGCTTGCAGGGCACAAATCGGGTCAACTTCGGTAACCCAGACTTGAGCGCGTAAAGCGGACAACGCTTGCGCGCAACCTTTACCCACGTCGCCAAAGCCGCAGACAACGGCGATCTTGCCAGCGATCATTACGTCGGTGGCCCGCTTGATACCGTCGACCAAAGATTCGCGGCAACCGTAGAGATTATCGAATTTGGACTTGGTCACCGAGTCGTTGACATTGATGGCCGGAAATGCCAATTCGCCCTTCTTGGACATTTGATACAGGCGGTGCACCCCGGTAGTGGTTTCTTCGGTCACGCCCCGGATCTGGGCCAGTCGTGTGGAATACCACTTGGGATCGCGTGCGAGCTGAGCCTTTATCGAAGCAAACAAGACCCGTTCCTCTTCGCTGGTAGGCTTATCAAGCACCGACATATCGGTTTCAGCCTTCGCGCCAAGATGCAGCAGAACAGTCGCGTCGCCACCGTCATCGAGAATCATGTTGGCGTGCTGGCCATCGGGCCACTGGAAAATTTGATGAGTGTACTGCCAGTAGTCTTCGAGTGTTTCACCCTTGATAGCGAATACTGGCGTACCGCTGGCAGCGATGGCGGCGGCAGCGTGGTCTTGTGTCGAGAAAATATTGCACGATGCCCATCGAACTTCGGCACCCAATGCTTTGAGCGTTTCGATCAGGACTGCGGTCTGGATCGTCATGTGTAAGCTGCCTGCAATACGCGCGCCTTTCAAAGGCTGCGAAGCAGAGAACTCTTCACGAGTCGACATCAGGCCGGGCATTTCGGTTTCGGCAATCGCGATTTCTCGGCGACCCCAGCCAGCCAAGGCGATATCGGCAATTTTGTAATCGGAGAATGCGACGTCAGCGACAGTGTTCATGGTTTTATTCCAATAAACCTGCACCAGCGTAAGCATCGCAACGACAGCTCATCTTCGCCTGTGCAGGGAATGATGAGCGCCGTTGGAACAAAGGACAATCCTGAGCCTAGCGGGTGGTACTGGAAAGCTATTAGCTTTAGCCCCGACCCCGTTGCAGCGCTCCTCAGGAAGTCAATATTTTAGCGTAAACGGCTAAGCTTTGCGGCGCGGATATCCTTGTGCCTTGATACGCGTCCAAACTTGCAGTTTTTCGCCTTCATCCAAAAACACCCAATTGGCTACTTCCATGGCAGTACGCCCGCAGCCACGGCATATGTCGTCGTACAGCGTCGAGCAGACAGCGACACACGGAGAATCGGTCGGAGTAAGGCTGCGCATATTCTGGTCATCGGCGTGCACGGCGGTTTCGCCCCGAGTCTCCCAATGCGCCTCAACAATTTCCAGGCGGCGCCGTGCCGTCTGGAATGAAGTATCGGAATCGGAAGATGAATAAGTATCGGGCATAAAGGTCATTCCTGCCGTCCCAGGCAATTATGCCTGGAACGGACTACAGCTATCAGGCCGCCTGCTTAAGGATCTGCACCTTGTCGGAAGCCTCCCAGGTGAACTCGGGCTCGGTACGGCCAAAGTGCCCGTAAGCAGCGGTTTTTGAATAAATGGGGCGCAAAAGGTCGAGCATGTTGATGATCCCCTTCGGACGCAGATCGAAATTCTCACGTACAAGACGGGCAATTTGATCGTCAGGTATTACGCCGGTACCTTCAGTGTATACCGTGATATTGATGGGCTCGGCCACCCCAATCGCGTAACTGACCTGTACTTGGCACTGACGCGCCAGGCCCGCTGCAACAATATTCTTGGCCACGTACCGGGCAGCGTATGCCGCGGAACGATCCACCTTGGATGGGTCTTTTCCCGAAAACGCACCGCCGCCGTGGGGGCAGGCGCCGCCATACGTGTCGACGATAATCTTGCGCCCGGTGAGGCCGCAGTCGCCTTGAGGCCCACCAATAATGAAAACCCCCGTAGGATTGATCATGAACTTGGTTGCGGGGGTAAGCAAGCCATCCGGAAAGCTGGGCTTGATGATATGTTCGATAACCGCTTCGCGGATGTCGCTTTGCGAAACATCGGGAGCATGCTGGGTCGACAATACGACCGTATCGACCTCGACCGGCTTGCCGTTGACATAGCGGAACGTAACTTGCGATTTTGCGTCAGGGCGTAGCCACGGCAGGCGGCCGTCTTTGCGTAATTCACTTTGCCGTTGCACCAGGCGATGCGCATACCAAATCGGAGCGGGCATTAGATCGGGGGTTTCGTCGCAGGCATAACCAAACATTAGGCCCTGGTCGCCCGCACCCTGATTCAGAATTTCTTCTTCGGTCCGGTCGACACCCTTTGCGATATCGGGTGACTGTTTGTCGTAAGCCACCAATACAGCACAACCCTTGTGATCGATGCCATATTCGGTATTGTCGTATCCGATGCGCTTGATGGTGTCGCGCGCTATCTGGATATAGTCGACATTAGCCGTCGTGGTGATTTCACCAGCCAGAATTACCAATCCTGTATTGCACAGCGTTTCGGCGGCAACGCGGGCAGTAGGGTCTTGTGTAAGAATGGCGTCAAGAATGGAATCGGAGATTTGGTCAGCGACTTTATCGGGATGACCCTCTGAAACAGATTCGGATGTAAATAGAAAGTCGTTGTTTGCCACAGCGATGCGTCCTGTAAAGATACTGGTTGCCCAGCGGGAGGTTGAACGAAACGCGTTGCACCTCGGATGCCTGCGTAGCAGTAATGATCAGGGCGCGACGCTTTAGCGGTTTTTTTACACTTCGTTTTTAAGAACGAGGTGCGATCGCTCCGCAAGTTGTCGGTTAACTCAGCGATAAAAGGTATTTTAAGCGAAAATAGTCCCGCGCACTTCTTCCCACTATCATCGTAAGGGTTATAGCCGACTCATGCTTGTGGCTTTATTTCGTTTTCTGGCAAAGCTGCCCTTGCCCGTTTTGCATGGTATTGGCAAGCTGGCCGGGTGCACTGTGTATGCCTGGCCAGGTCGATATCGCAAGCGTTTGCAGAGCAATGCCAGACAGGCAGGATACACCGACCCAGCCTTTGCATGGTCATCGGCCGCCCAGGCCGGAGCAATGATCCTTGAAACACCTAAAGTCTGGCTGCAAAACGATGAATGCCTGAGAATGGTGCAAAGCGATGACGACGCTGTCGTGCTCGAGGCGCTGGCCGAGAACCGCGGCATTCTGTACCTGACACCCCATCTTGGCTGCTTCGAAATTACGGCGCGCTATTTGATACAGCATGGACCTATCACGGTAATGTTCCGGCCGCCTCGCTTTACGGGCCTTGGTCCGATCATGGAGCAGGCACGCAATACTTCCAGCTTGAACGCAGTGCCCGCCAATATGCAAGGCGTGCGTGAATTCGTGCGCGCACTTAAGCGCGGCGAAGCCGTAGGCATGCTGCCCGACCAGGTACCAGGCGGCGGCGACGGGGTTTGGGCTCCCTTTTTCAACAAGCCGGCATACACCATGACCTTGGCCGGCAAACTGGCTCTCCAGACCGGCGTCGCAGTCATCCTTACTGCAGGCGAACGGCTGGCGGCCGGGAAAGGCTGGCGCATTCACTACGTCAGGCTCGCCGAACCTCTTCCGCGTGATCCGCAAGCGTTGGCAACGCACATCAACAGCGCCATGGAAACGTTGATCCGTCGTTTTCCCGAACAGTATCTATGGAGCTATAACCGTTATAAAGTCCCAGCCGACGCACCGCCTCGCCCGGCAGACACTCAGTAATGAAGCTTAATAAATTATTCCTTCTTCGCTCCCTTTTCTCCCATTTTGGCCGAATCCCGCTGCGTAGTCGGCAACGTTGGGCGCGAGGCCTCGCCTGGCTGGGCGTCCGCCTGATGCGCTCACGCGCTCATATTGTGCGTACTAACCTAGCCCTCTGTTTCCCGGAGCGCTCGCCGCAAGACAGGGAAATCTGGGTAAATCAGCACTTCTATCTGTTGGCGCATTCAGTGGTCGATCGCGGGCTGATTTGGTTTGGCCAGCCCTCGACCATACTCAACACCATACCGATCTCCGGGCTGGAACACCTCGAACATTTGCTCACGGCTAAGCGCAGGATTATCTTGCTGGCTCCGCACTTTATCGGGCTGGACGCTGCTGCGACGCGATTGACCATGTTCCTGCAGGAATCGGCGACCATGTACACACGGCAAAGTGATCCAGACGTCGATCAACTCGTCCGCGAGGGCAGAGGCCGCTTCAATCACGTGCACCTTGTCAGCCGACACGACGGCGTGCGCGGGCTGATCAGGCATCTGCGCAACGGCATACCTGTTTACTACCTTCCCGACATGGATTTTGGTATTACGGGGGCCGCCTTCCTTCCATTCTTCAACATCCCCGCCGCCACGCTTTTAACCACCGCTCAAATCGCCAAGGCATGGGACGCCGCTGTCGTGCCCATCATTAGCCGCCTGGATCCCGAAACAGGCCAGTACCAGGTCAGCGTCCTGCCGCCCCTGCAAAATTTTCCGGGCGATCAAGACCCTGAAGACGCCACGATGCGTATAAACCAGTTGATCGAAACTTGGGTACGCAGCGATCCACCGCAATACTACTGGGTGCACCGGCGCTTCAAGAGCCGACCCGAGGGCCAGGAACGGTTCTATTAGGCCATGCGCGACCATTCCCATCTGAAATACACCGGAGTTTGCGGACAAACACAATGCAATCCGCGATAATCTCACCATGATCTGGAACTTCGCAAAGATGCATGGCGCCGGCAACGATTTCGTTGTGCTTGATGGCGTGCGGCAATCCATCGTAATGACGCCCGAGCGCGCGCGGGCCCTGGCAGACCGCCACTTTGGTGTCGGCGCCGATCAACTGCTGCTGGTCGAAACCCCCGCCCATCCCGAGGCCGACTTTCGCTACCGAATATTTAATGCTGATGGCAGCGAAGTCGAGCACTGTGGCAATGGCGCGCGATGCTTTGTTCGCTTCGTGCACGAGCAAGGCTTATCGGGGCGCAACCCCTTGCTTGCCGAAATCAGTACTGGCCTTATCTCCTTGACCCGCTCCGATTCCGGAGACGTATCGGTTGAAATGGGTCAGACCCGATTCGAACCTGACGCGGTAGGCTTCGACACTAACGGGCTGCAGTCGGCGCGCCTTGGCGACGATACGCTCTGGACCTTGCCGCTTTCAGGTCACGACGATGTCCAGCTTTCACTCGTCGCTATTTCGAACCCCCATGCGGTTCAAGTGGTCGACGACATCCTGACCGCGCCGGTGCGCGAGGTCGGGCCGTTGATTGAATCGCACCCGCGTTTCGCACAACGCATCAACGCCGGATTCATGCAAGTTATCGATCGGCACACCATCAAAGTGCGAGTTTACGAGCGTGGCGCGGGCGAAACTCTGGCCTGTGGCACTGGCGCCTGCGCCGCCGTCGTCGCCGGTATTCGGCGTGGACTTCTGGATAGCCCGGCGCTGGTTCATACCCGAGGCGGCCCGCTTACCGTCTCATGGGACGACAATACCTTACGCATGAGCGGCCCGGCCATTACGGTTTTTACCGGACAGGTCGATATCGACGCACTCACCGATCAGTTCAACACCAAGGAATCACTACAGTCATGACCGCAAGCAGCTTCTCCGCAGACGAAATCGCCGCCTTCTTGAAAGAGCGCCCGGAGTTTTTTCAGCAGCATGCCGAATTATTCGCCAATCTGCGTGTCCCTCATCCGAACGAAACACGCGCCATTTCGCTCGGAGAACGTCAAATTTTGACCCTGCGGGCTCGCAGTAAAGACCTTGAGTGGAAGCTCTCGGGGCTGATGCATAACGCCAGCGGGAATGAAAAAATCAGCAATACGCTTACGCGTTGGTGCTGTCGCATGCTAGCCGAGGACGACGCGCTGCAGATACCCGCGCACATCGTGCGCAGTCTGGGCGACCTGTTCGATCTGCCGACGATCGCGCTACGAGTGTGGGGCCTGGCGAGGCTTGACGACAGCGAGTTCGCGCAAGATGTGAACGACTCTATACGAACCTATGCGCGCAACCTTACCAAGCCATATTGCGGTGCGCTACAAGATCAGGAAGCCGCGGCATGGTTGGGTACTCCGCCCGCTTCGCTTGCCATCATTGCCCTGCGGCCGACCGGCCATACTGAACCGTTAGGGCTGCTGGTGCTAGGGTCCGACGATGCAGAGCGCTTTTCCAGCGATATGGGGACTGCATTTCTGGACACGATCAACGAGCTGGCAAGTGCAAGTCTGCTACGTTTGCAAAATCCTATTCCACAAGAGCGGGCGTAGGTCTTTCTAATGCATGCCTTGCCTGTCCCCATGGAGCAATGGCTGCTTCACCTGCAAGCCAATCGCCGTTACTCCCCTCATACTCTGGCTGGATACCGACAAGACCTTTGGCACTTGCTCCAATGTCATCCCGAGATCCCGCCGGACAGCCTTACCGAGAGTCACATACGGCATGCCATTGCACGCCTGCATAGCCAAGGGCTCCAACCGCGCAGCTTGGCACGTGCGCTCGCCGCCTGGCGCGGCTTCTACCAATGGCGCGCCACGGAAGCGGGGCTCGAATGTAATCCTGTGGCGGGCGTACGCGGCCCGAAGGCGCCGCGAGGACTGCCCAAAGCACTATCGGTAGAACAGGCGCAAGTTCTGCTCGACCGCCCAAACCTGCCGGAACCCAATACTCCGGTCGAATGCCGTGACCAAGCCATGTTCGAGATCCTGTATTCCAGCGGCCTACGACTGGCTGAGCTGGTAAGCTTGGATTGGCGCTATAGCCGCCATGAACAATATCAATCGCAAAGCTGGATCCAACTCGCAGAGCATGAGGCTATCGTCAAAGGCAAAGGCAACAAGACGCGCAGTGTGACATTAGGCAGCAAAGCGATTGCCGCTACCGAGCGCTGGCTCGCCATGCGAGATCAATTGGTGCGCGGGCACGACGCGCACGATGCCGACTCGGCGGCGGCGCTCTTCCTGGGTACACGCGGCAAACGCATCAGCCCCAGGGTGGTGCAGCTTCAGTTGAACAAACTGGCCACCCTGGTTGGACTTCCCGTTCATGTGCATCCGCATAGTCTGCGCCATAGCTTTGCTACACACATGCTGCAGTCCTCGCAAGACTTGCGCGCAGTACAAGAAATGCTAGGACATGCCAATATATCGACTACCCAGATTTATACGAGGCTGGATTTCCAGCACCTGGCCGCGGTCTACGACCAAGCCCATCCCCGCGCAAATCGTAAACGTTAAGGTCGTTTTGTCGCAGTCAGTCGGCAGGCTTCAACACATAAATCAATTGACCCGCGTTCCAGTTGAACATGCCTAGATAGGTGGATGCAGGCTGATCGGGAGGCGCGAGCGCGTCGGAATATAGGCTGCCCCCGACTTTCGATCCAGTTTCACGTGCAATTTGCTTCACTAACCTGGAGTTAGTGGAGTTTTCGATAAAAACTCCGGAGACCTGCTCTTTGCGCGCCCGGTCAATAATTTTCGCCACCTCACTGGCCGAGGGCTCGGCCTGACTGGAAAGCCCGACGATCGAAATGAAACGTATGCCATAGGCCTGCGCAAAATAGCCGAAGGCATCATGTGAAGTCAGGACCTTGCGCCGCACCGCGGGGATACTTTCGAAGGCCTGCTTTATCTCGGTATCCAACATTTCCATCCGGCCGATATAGATCTCGGCACGGCTTTGGTAATAAGCACTACGGCCAGGATCTGCCAGAGATAAGCCGTCAGCTATGTTCTTGGCATATTTCATGCCATTGCTAAGGCTCTGCCATGCGTGCGGATCGATATCGCCGTGCTCGTGCTCGCCATGAGCCGTAGCACTTGCGGCACCAGCGCCTTTAGCCTTACCGGCGCGGACCACCGCAATTTCATCACCCGGTTGAACTGTGCTCAAGCTGCGGGGCACCACGCCATCGGAAGCGATGATCTGAGTCCCTTTGAATCCAGCCGCTTTGATCAAACGAGGCAGCCAGCCTTCGAAGTCCAGACCGTTTAGCACCAGGACCTGCGCCTGGGACAACGCCTTGACGTCCCGCGGAGTGGGCTCGAATGAGTGCACATCGCCATTTGGCCCCACGATGGTAGTCAGAGAAACGTGCTCACCGCCGATTTCCTTGACCATATCGCCGATAATCGAAAAACTGGCCACCACCCTTAGGGGTGGCTCTTTGGCTGCCGTTGTCGTAGGCGCCACCAGAGTCAGAAATGCACCGCTCAGTAAAGCCAACAAACTACGCCGGGACAATTTTGCCGCCATTGCGGCGTTACGGATCTTTGTCATTAAACGCGCTCCGATATGTGAGACAAACCACGATGCCTGGCATGGGCCTGTTTTGCTGCCTGCAAAAGCCCGCCCAGGGGACCAAAGAATACGGACAGAAAATAGACCATTCCGGCCGACAAGATGATGGAAGGTGAAGCCGGCACGTTGGCGTAATAGGAAAGCAATAGCCCAGCATATGACGAAACACTACCTATGGCAGCCGCCAAAACCATCTGGCTTCCTACAGAACGGGCCCAGAACCGGGCAGCAGTTGCGGGCAGCATCATGATGCCCACTACCATAAGAGTTCCCAGCACCTGGAATCCCGCCACTAACGTCATGACCAGCAAGACTAAAAAAACGATATGAATCAAAGAACCAGCCCTGCCTTCTCCTCGCAGGAACAATGGATCAAGACATTCGACAACCAGCGGCCGCAGAATCATCGCGAGAATCAGCAAGGTGGCCGTAGAGGTTGACGTAACCAGCAACAACGAGGCATCGTCCAGGCCCAGTACCGTACCGAACAAGACATGAATCAAATCCATGTTCGAACCCCGCAAGGACACCAGCAGCACTCCCAACCCTAGTGAAACCAGGTAAAACGCCGCAAAGCTGGCGTCTTCGCGTTGTGGAGTAAGGCGCGCGACGGCGCCTGCCAGAAGCGCTACAACCAGACCTGTAACCATGCCTCCTAAGGTCATAGCGCTGAGGGACAGTCCCGCCGTCAAGAAACCTACGGCGACGCCGGGCAGAATAGCGTGCGCCATTGCGTCGCCCATGAGACTCATGCGGCGCAGAACAAGGAAGACACCTAGCGGACCTGCGGCGAATGCCAAAGCTAAAGCGCCTGCCAACGCGCGCCGCATGAAGCCATAGTCTATGAATGGACCCACCAAGAGGTCAAAAAGCCACATCACAAATAGTCTCCTGCGCACAAGTGGCGGGCCAGATGAAGGTTTTCCGGCGTCAGCACTTCGTTGGTGGGACCCCACGCCACGGCCTGTCCGGCCATCAACAAAGCTTCAGGAAAACAGGCCCGGACCATATCCAGGTCATGCAGCACCGCTATGACGGTACGTCCCTCGCGATGCCACTCTTGCAACAGAGCCATCAAGTCTTCGGTGGTGTGCCGGTCTACTGCCGCAAAAGGTTCGTCGAGCAGAAGCGTGTTCGCATCGTGCAGGAGCAACCTTGCAAAAAGCGCCCGCTGCATTTGCCCGCCTGACAGGGTCCCAATAATACGAGGCCCAAAATCCGCAAGCCCGACCGTCGTTAGTGCGGCTTGCACGCGCTCGTGTTCCGATTTATCAAAACACTTCCATGCGCCCACTCGTCGCCATGCCCCCATGGCAACGAGGTCATAAGTGCTAATAGGAAAACCGCGGTCCATTTCGCCAAGTTGCGGCAAGCAGGCAATCTGGTTTCGCGAATTGCCCGAAAGCCGGATTCGCCCCCGCAGCGGGCTGACCAAACCCATTATTCCTTTGACCAACGTAGACTTGCCGGCGCCATTTGGCCCGACAATAGCCGTAAGTGATCCTTGCGCAAAAACACCGCTTACGTCGCGCACAGCTACCCGATCACGCCATCCTAGCGAGACTTGGTCCAGTTCGATTACAGCGTGACTCATGTTCTGCGCCTTACCACCATGCCAAGGCCCAACCAGTAAGCAGCCACAGAAAAGCGACCGCAATCAATACGCGGGACGCTCGGCGAACAGATGACGCCAGCAAAGCGGAGCCACGATAGACGTTTGTCTGATGGGACGAAGCGAAAAGGGTTCGGCGCATGAGCCTGCAAAAAGAATGAGTAAGGAAGAAAAACTACTGTTATGTTATAACATACTGAAGGCGTATGCATAGCCCGCCCGTAAATCTGTAAGATGCGTCCCAAATGTTTTTATAAAATCAAAGCCTCATGGTTGCCAAACATTCGACTTCACCGCCTGCCATTGCGGCAAAGCTAAGTACCGCCGAGTCGCTGTGCTCCGAGCGCGGCAAACGGCTCACGCCGATACGGCGCAAGGTGCTCGAGATACTTCTGTTAGAGCAGCGCAGCTTGAAGGCATACGAGATGCTGGATTTGATTCGTTCTGTCCAGCACGGCGCCGCGCCTCCGACGGTTTACCGCGCCCTGGACTTTCTAGTGGACGAAGGCTTGGTTCACAGACTGGACGCCATCAATGCCTGGACCGCCTGCCTCGACGCAGCGGGCGAGCCACACGACCTGCTGGTCGTTTGCACCCAATGCGGCGCGGTCGCTGAATTAAGCGATCCAGAGCTCAGCCGCCAACTGGCCGGCAAGGTCGCAGCGGCGGGATTCGTGCTTTCCAGCCACGAGACTGAACTAAGGGCGCTGTGCAACAAGTGCCGTGGGAGTAGTCCCGGCCATGGCCACGCGCATGCGCACAGCGCCTGACCGACCGGCGAGAATGCTTGATTTTTCAGCAACTTATTTCACGCAGACGCAAGTTTTCCATTCGGGGTTTGCTCTAAAGCGTATGCTGTGATGTAATCGCACGTTATGTTTTTTTGCGCGGATTGAAATTTATGATATAGCCGCCATCTTATCCGGCGTCATATATATCAGACCCGCGCCATGCGAGGCCTACAATGAAACCCGCTATTAGCCCAGACAAAATGGTGCCGGTGACCATACTTACCGGTTTCCTTGGGGCAGGCAAAACCACCCTGCTCAAACGAATCCTTTCCGAATACCACGGACGTCGGATTGCCGTCATCGAGAACGAGTTCGGGCCGGAAAGCATCGATAACGAATTGCTCGTTCAAGACAGCGAAGAAGAAATCATCGAACTTAGTAACGGCTGCGTCTGTTGCACGGTTCGAGGCGACCTTATGCGCACCCTCAACGATTTGCGCGTACGCCGCCAGGAAGGCCAGCTGACTTTCGAACGTATCATTATCGAAACCACCGGCATGGCAAACCCTGGGCCAGTGTGCCAGACCTTCTTCATGGACGACGAGATCGCGGAATATTACCGTCTTGACGCCGTGATTACAGTGGTCGATGCCAAACACGGCATGGAAACGCTCGATAAGCAAGAAGAAGCGCAAAAGCAAGTGGGATTTGCCGACCGTATCCTGATATCGAAAAAAGACCTCGTCAACGATGTGGACTATCAGGCGCTGCGCGCCCGCCTTTTGCGAATCAATCCGCGCGCCTCGATTACGCCAGTCAATTTTGGTGAGACCGATCTGAAGGTATTGCTGGATATCAGCGGATTCAATCTCAACACCATCCTCGACATCGATCCGGAATTTTTAGCAAACGAACACCCCGATGCAGCACATGATCACGACCATGGTCACGATCATAGTCATAATCACGGCCATGACCACGAAGGCGACTGCAACGATCATTGCGGTCATCAGCACCATGATCACCATGCAGCTCATAACGACGAGATCGGAGCTTTCGTATTTAGGTCCAAGAAAGCTTTCGATCCTGAACGGCTCGAAGAGTTCTTGGGCGGCATAGTTCAGGTATACGGGCCCGATTTGTTGCGCTATAAGGGAATCCTGTACCTGAAAGGAATAAACCGCCGAATGCTTTTCCAGGGAGTGCACATGATGATGGGTGCAGAACCTGGCAAGCCTTGGTTATCCAGTGAAAAGCCTAATACCAAAATGGTGTTCATTGGCCGTAAACTTCCCCAAGAAATCTTTACTCGGGGCCTGGAACAATGTTTGGTTTGACAGTGAACCGGGTCGCATAACAAGGATGCACCCGCGGTTCCAAGCACCAACACGACAATAAAAGGACACACCATGGCAAGCAAATCAGCCGCCGCAAAGAGTCAGATCCACTTGCCAACAGAAGACGAACTTCTGGCAATGCCAGAATCTGACTACATGAACGAAGCTCAATTGGCCTTTTTTCGAAATCGCCTGAAAGAGCTGGAACAAGAGATTCTTACCAACGCAGGAACGACGACCGAAAATCTGCGCGAAACTCAGTTTGTGCCCGATCCCGCCGATCGTGCAACCATCGAAGAAGAACATGCGCTCGAATTGCGTACACGCGACCGCGAACGCAAATTGCTCAAGAAAGTCCAACAGTCGATAACGCGCATCGATGCCGGCGACTATGGCTGGTGCGAAGAGACCGGTGAACCTATTGGCATTCCTCGCCTGCTGGCGCGTCCGACGGCAACACTGTCCCTGGAAGCCCAAGAGCGGCGCGAAATGCGTCAGAAGCTGTACGGCGATTAACTCGCTCTAAAAAGCCAGGGCTTGCCGCAATGGCCACTGCCCTGGCGCTGCCATGGACTTCCTCTTGAACTTTGGGGCATCGCCCCCAAGTAAATAATTCAAAGGAAGAATCCATGGAACAATTTCACGCCACCACCATTATTTGTGTCCGCCGCGGCGATCAAGTCGCTGTGGGCGGCGATGGCCAGGTAACCCTGGGCAACATCGTCATCAAAGGCACAGCACGTAAAATACGTCGCCTGTACAACGACAAGATTCTAGCTGGCTTCGCCGGCGCAACGGCCGATGCTTTCACCTTGCAGGAACGCTTTGAAGCGAAGCTGGAAAAATATCAGGGCAACCTGATGCGCTCGGCGGTAGAGCTTACCAAAGACTGGCGCACCGACCGTGTCTTGCGGCGCCTGGAAGCCATGTTGATCGTCGCCGACCGTGACCACACACTGGTCCTTACCGGAAACGGCGACGTGCTGGAACCGGAACACGGCATCGCGGCCATCGGCTCGGGCGGCGCCTATGCGCAGTCGGCCGCCCTGGCTCTGCTTCAGAATACTGATATGCCGCCCGCAGAGATCGTGAAAAAATCTCTGCAGATCGCGGGCGATCTGTGCATCTACACCAATCAGAACCACGTTGTCGAAACTCTGTGAAGAGTGCCCTGCGCTGCATGCGCATCGTTTTCGCATCCAACACATAGAGCAAATATGTCTTTTACCAACATGACACCCGGAGAAATCGTCTCCGAACTCGACAAGAACATTGTCGGCCAAAATCGCGCCAAGCGATCCGTGGCCGTTGCCTTGCGCAATCGCTGGCGGCGCCAACAAGTGCCCGAACCCTTGCGCAACGAAATCGTACCCAAGAATATTCTCATGATTGGCCCCACCGGCGTCGGTAAAACAGAAATTGCCCGACGATTGGCGAAACTCGCCAATGCGCCCTTCATCAAGATAGAAGCCACAAAGTTTACGGAAGTTGGATATGTAGGCCGCGATGTCGACACCATTATTCGCGACCTGGTTGAAATTTCGGTAAAACAGACACGCGATGTGGAAATGCGCCGCGTCAGAACGCAAGCCGAAGATGCCGCTGAAGATCGCATCCTCGATGTACTCGTGTCGCCCCCTCGCAATGCGCAGGGCGAACCAGACCGCACAGAAAACAGCGCCCGCCAGACTTTTCGCAAACGGCTGCGGGAGGGTGCGATTGACGATCTGCAAATCGAAATTGAAGTTGCCCAGTCAGCGCCCCAAATGGAAATAATGGCCCCTCCTGGCATGGAGGAAATGACCGAGCAGTTGAAAGGCATGTTTGCAGGGCTAGGGCGCGACAAGAAAAAGACGCGCAAGATGCCGGTGAAAGAAGCCTTCAAGCTGCTCACAGAAGAAGAAGCCGGTCGCCGTATCAACGAAGAAGACCTGCGCACCGCCGCGGTGTTCAATGCCGAACAAAATGGCATCGTCTTCCTGGATGAAATCGACAAGATCGCGACCCGTCAAGAGCATCAGGGCGGAGACGTATCGCGCCAGGGTGTTCAACGCGACCTCCTTCCCCTGGTTGAAGGCACCACCGTGAATACGAAATACGGGGTGGTACGTACAGACCATATTTTATTTATCGCTTCCGGCGCGTTCCACCTGTCGCGGCCTTCCGATTTGATTCCCGAGCTGCAGGGACGCTTTCCCATTCGCGTCGAACTCGATTCACTGACCGCCGGCGATTTTGTACGTATTTTGTGCGACACAGATTCGTCACTGACGAAACAATACCGTGCGTTGCTGGCCACTGAAGAGGTCAGGCTCGACTTCACTGATGAAGGCATACAGCGTATGGCAGAACTGGCGTTCGACGTAAACGAGCGAACCGAAAACATCGGAGCTCGCCGCTTATACACAGTGATGGAAAAACTGCTCGAAGACTTGTCATTCGACGCGTCGGCCAGCAGTGGTCAAACCATTACTATTGACGCGGCCTACGTCAATGACAAGCTCGAAGAAGCGGCAAGCGATCAGGATCTTTCGCGCTACGTTCTGTAATCAGCAGCCGACGCCCGGAACCTTCAGTTCCTGGCGTCCTGTACCCGTTGCCCAAACTGGCTTCCTGTAAGAGCAATCAGGCAGCTACTTCGAAATACTAACGACCACATACTGGCCGGCTTCCCGCCGGGCGGTAAAACTCACGCGGTCCCCTGGCTTAATATCCTTAAGCAATGCAGGGTCTATCTTGTACACCAACGTCATGGCCGGTAATTGGAGCTCGGAGATGGCACCATGCTTGATGGTTATCTTGCGAGCCTCGATATCAATGCGGCGGACTTCGCCCGATGCCGTCCCTTCCTGGGCAACTGCACTGGTGGAATAAAAAGAGGTCAAGACAAGTACGGCGGCGATGGCTTGTAATGCCCGCTGATTTACGAACGGCATAAGCTAAACTCCACAAACAAAATTACGCTTCAAGCATAGCACTGTGCGCGCATCCGGCTATAACCGCCAATGATCGGCAAACAATCAGGAGTCTCCTCATGGCAACGCGCCTCTCAGTAATTACGACCCGTACCGGCGACAAAGGCACGACAGGACTAGGCGATGGAAGCAGGGTAGACAAAGACTCCCCTCGAATCGCCGCCCTGGGCGAAGTCGATGAATTGAATAGCAATCTTGGCGTATTGCGGGCCGAGCCTCTGCCCCACGTCATCGATGTACTGCTGGGCCGGGTACAGAACGACCTTTTCGATATGGGTGCCGAACTTTGCATTCCAGGCCATACGGCAGTCAACAACGATCATGTCTTGTATTTGGACGAAGCGCTCGCCGAACACAATGCCAGGCTCGGCAGGCTTGAAGAATTCATTTTGCCCGGGGGCAGTCGGCCGGCTGCGCTCGCCCATGTCGCCCGCACCGTCTGTCGGCGCGCCGAACGCGCCGTCATTACCCTGAATCGGACCGAGCCAGTCAATGCACCAGTCATTCAATACCTAAACCGCTTGTCGGATCTATGTTTTGTACTTGCCCGCGTGCTCAACGCAGATTCAAATAAACCCGACGTGCTGTGGGGCCGCTGAACTGCTAGGTTTCTCGAGCGTCATCCGAATGAATTTGCAGCGCCTCAAGGAAACGTGACACCATGTTGTAAGTCGCAATTGTGGCTGTCAATTCGACCAATTGGCGGGGTTCGAAATGCGGTTTAACTGCCCCAAAAATTTCGTCTGCCACTTGGACATGACGTGTCATTGCATCGGTATAGCTCAGCACCGCCCGTTCCTTCTCACTGAATAGCGTGGAGGACTCCCACTGGCTCAGGTCATCAAGCTGTGCTTGAGTCATGCCTTCTTTCAGGGCGATAGGCGCATGCTGGTCGGCCTCGTACGGAGCTCCGTTAATAATGGCGATACGCATGATCACCATCTCTCGCAGGGCGCCGGCAAGGGAACTATGGTGGCGGATACCCGTTAAGTGATTGAGCCAGCCCCGAGCGACTGGCGGACTTTGCAGCAGCATCTGGTAAAGGTGCAGTACGCTGCCACGCTCGGCAATAATTTGTTCGACTAAAGGGCTGACTTCGGCGTGAGCCAAATCGGCGTACGGTAAACGAGCCATGTAGTGTCTTCCTTAATTTAAGCAGGCAATACTTCGGTAACCGTGCGGACAAAACGCGCAACGATTTCGCTGATATCGGCCTCTGTGCAGATAAAAGGCGGCGCAAGCAGAACATGGTCGCCATGTATGCCATCGACCGTGCCGCCCATCGGGTACATCATAAGGCCGTTCCGCATGGCCTGCTTCTTGAGTCGGACATGGGTTTGTTTTGCAGGATCCAGCGTTGCTTTAGTCAAAGTATCTTGAACAAACTCGACACCGACAAATAAGCCGCGGCCGCGTATATCGCCCACATTTGAGTGCCGAGCAAAAGCAACGCGCAATTCAGCGCGCAATTGCTCGCCCCTTGCCGACACATTTTCCAGCAAATGATCGTTCTCGATAAGCTGTTGCACCGCCAGCGCGGCAGCGCAAGCAGTGGCATGCCCCATATAGGTATGACCATGTTGAAAAAAACCGGTGCCACCCACGATAGCTTCGTAGACTTTGCTACTGGCTATCATGGCTCCGATAGGCTGGTAACCCGCCCCCAACCCTTTTGCGATCGTAATGATGTCCGGAGCGACATTGTCTTCAGCACATGCGAATAAATGGCCAGTACGACCCATGCCGGACATGACCTCGTCGAGTATCAGAAGAACGCCATAGCGATCGCACACCTGCCGTATACGCTGCAAGTATGTCCTGACAGGCGGCAAGGCTCCTGCGGTCGCACCGACGACAGTCTCTGCGACAAAGGCGGCAACGTTCTCTGCACCGAGTTCGAGTATTTTGTGTTCAAGCTCTTGTGCCAGACGGTCGGCATACTGTTCTTCGGTTTCCCCCGGCAGCTGGTCGCGATAGGCATAGCAAGGCGACACGTGATGTGCGGGCACCAGCAGAGGCAGAAAAGGTTCGCGGCGCCATGCGTTCCCACCAATGGCTAAAGCGCCCAGGGTGTTGCCGTGATAACTTTGGCGGCGCGCGATAAACTGACTGCGCTGAGGCTGCCCGGTTTCTACAAAATATTGACGAGCCAGTTTCAGAGCGGCCTCTACCGCTTCAGAACCGCCAGAAAGAAAATACACGTGGTTCAAGTCACCGGGCGAGCGGTCTGCAAGGAAATCGGCAAGATCTTCCGCCGCCTGTGTCGTAAAAAACGACGAATGAGCATAAGCGACTTTATCCAGCTGATCTTTGATTGCTTGAATTACGGTCGGGTGCCCATGCCCCAGGCAAGAGACCGCTGCTCCGCCCGATGCATCGATATAGCTTTTGCCATGTTGATCGAACAGTTCGATACCCTGACCGCGTACAGCCAGATCGAGATGTTGCTTCGGGTTACGATGAAAGACGTGGGTCATAGGTGCCCTTAAATCGTTAAATTCAACAAACGTTTCTCGTATGATATACAAGGCAACAAACAAATCAATACAATCACTTGCGTAAAAGTTGCCGCGCCAATTTATTCGTTATTATTGTTGTTGATATAACACGATGCGCGAAGAGGCATTTCCTCGCATCGTCACGCGACGTCTGCTACCGGCTCTTTATGACATACGAATCTAATCGTCCCCCAGATACGCTAGACGAGCTCGTCAAGCGCATTCAACATGATTTCCCAGGCATGACGGCGCAGTTTCAGGTCGGCGCACGATACTTGATCGATTCGCCCGCAGAAATTCCTATTTCCTCTATGCGCAAAATCGCCAGCCAAGCCGGCGTCCAACCCGCCACACTGGTGCGGCTGGCACAATCACTGGGATACGACGGGTGGAATTCGCTCAAAGACGTCTTTGCGCAAAGGATGAGACTGGCGCCCCGGCGCTATACAGAGCAGGCGCGCAAAGTTATACGCAGCAAGAACTCGCTCGATATCTTGGATAAGAACGTAGCGGCACATATCCGTAATATCAATCGGCTTACCGATCTGAACGCCGACCGTCTGCTGGCAGCGGTCGATCTACTTTCACGTGCGGCACATGTGCACATTGCCGGGTTCCGGATTTCATTCGCTTCCGCGTTCGCGTTCCAGTATCTATATCGATTGTTTCGCCCGTCGGTAAGCATTTTGCGGGGCGATGCCGGCACGTTAGAGATGGAGTTGCGCTCTTTGAAGAAAGGCGATGCATTAGTTATCATCAGTTTCGCTCCCTATTCCAAGGAAGCGATTCAAGCGGCAAAGGCTGCTCGGCAGGCGGGCTGTCCGGTGCTGGCCATTTGCGATAGCATCGTGGCCCCCATTGCCCAAAACGCGGATTGCATTCTTGTCTTTTCGACTGAAACGCCCTCTTTTTTCCCTCCAGCACTGCGGCGATCGCGCTGATTGAAATTCTAGTAGAGCAGTTGCTGGCTAAAGCGGGTAAGCAGGCTGTTGCCGGCATTGAAAGCGCTGAAGATCAATTGCACCAGACCGGTGCGTATTATTTGAATACTAAATAGGGTTCTCATGCTGTCATTGATTGAACTGTCCGGAACTCCATTTCAGATCGGCCACGCACTGGGCCGATTCGGAGCACAAGCCGCCCATTCTTATCTGATATCTTCGTCGGCCTGGGACAGCGTAATGGTTTGGCGCAATACGAATGCTGCGCGTGTCATGCAAGCACTCGTCCAGCAGCACTTCCCACTTATTCATGAAGAACTGATGGGCCTGGCATCTGGTCTTGAGCTTCCGGCCGAGGATGTATTCTTGTGGAATTGCCGTGGCGATGTATGGTCGATGGCGGCCGATGGTTGCACCACCATCCAATTGCCATCGAGCAGCGGGCCGCGCATCAGCCACAACGAAGATGGCGATCCAGGCTTTGCCGGCTACTGTGGCATCGGAGAATTTACCCCTAACGAAGGCCCTCGCTTCGCGTCCTTTTTATACCCAGCTTCTATTCCGGGCCATACTTTCGCCGTGACAGAGCACGGCTTGGCGATGACGGTGAATAATTTACGCTCGCGTCGCGTAACAGTGGGTGTTCCGCGTATGGTTCTTACTCGTGCCATGCTGAATGAGTCAAGCTTGGATGACGCGGTGGAGCTGTTGAACAATACGCAGAGGTCTGGAGGTTTTCATCTTAGTTTGGCGCAACGCGGTGT
This sequence comes from uncultured beta proteobacterium, assembly GCA_963706785.1. GTDB lineage: Bacteria > Pseudomonadota > Gammaproteobacteria > Burkholderiales > Burkholderiaceae_B > Pollutimonas. The sequence goes on along the minus strand of CAVPNJ010000002.1, from coordinate 155,611 downwards.
CCTGGATCTGCTGAGTGTTGAATTCAATGACATGGGAGTTTCAGTGCAAACGATTGAAGCGCCGTCTTTACATGCCAATCATGTTATCCATGACTCGATGTGCAATTTCCCGCAGGTGATTACGGAGTCGTCTTTGCATCGGCAGTTACGGGGAAGTTCCTTGCTACATGGGGGTTTGGCTTCTAGTCCTGCTGATATCGATCCTTTGGCTATTTTGGCGGATCAAGCGAACGATGAGTATCCGATTTATCGCGATTCGCCGGACGATACTGACGGCGAGAACACGATGGCTACCGCGGATATTCATGTCGGTGCGGATCAGGTGTCCTGGCAAGTATACGAACGCCCGGGGCAGTCGTCTCGGTTCAGTTTGATTGACGCGAGGTTGGTGTGATTTTAGCGGGATGAGAACTAGCTCAGTTTCTTCGCCGTTCGTTTCGTTCTTAAGGAGGCGCAAGGGGCAGGACAGGGCTGGCTCAAGATCGCTGCGGTTCCGGCTGAGCCGGAACTACCCGGGCCGTACAACACAATCGGGGCGGGCGTGAACTCGCCAACGCCAGTCCTGACGGACTGTGCTTTTGTTGGCTCACACATGCACGCCCTTTATCCCCCGATTGCGCTGCACAGCCCGGCGCGCTCAACCTTTCGCCTACCCTGCCCTGCCCCCTGCGCCTCATAAGTCAGTGCGTAGAGACGATCAGAAAATGGAAAAGCGGGCATTAGACGAAAGGTAGAGCGCGCCGGCGCTGCAAATCTCTACGGCGCTTAGCGGCAACCTTTTATTGCTTGTGGAGCGACGAGTTGGCTGTCAGTACACTACTTGCGGCCTTCAACATGGCGCGCGAAATTATTAAGAATTGCCTGCCATCCGGCCTGCTGCTGCTCAACGGAATGGGTTGATTCGGCGTCGAATGAAACCCTTACGCTGACGCCTTCGGGGTTTTCCGCGAATTCAATCGTAGCCGCGCGGTCCCCGAAGGAATATTCGATCAGGCGATTCGGAACTACGTCGGTATAGGTGCCGGCAAAGTCAAATCCAAAGCTACCGTCCTTCGCCTCCATCCGGGATGAAAAAGCACCGCCCACTCGAAGATCAACACTGGCTTTGGTGGTGTGCCAGTCATCGGAGGCTGCATTCCATTGGACTATGTCGTCTGGCGTTGTGTAGGCGTGCCACACTCTTTCAATTGGCGCGCATATGGTTGTCTCGACGGTAATCTTCATATTCTTTTCCCCCGTTTCAATGCGACTCACGCTGTGGTCGCGCAGTAGCCTGGAAACTGCAATGTTGTTCTTGGCCCGCTATGTTGCGTGTTGCCCCAATACGCGTTTGGGACGGTTACCCAGACCGCCGCAAAAGCGTCGCCGGTTATGCTTGTTTACCAATCCGGCCGAAATGAGTAAAGCTAAATCCTGCCTGATATTTAAGGCCATACCCCAGCATGCGATCAAAACCAATATGGGCGCACCAGATTAAGCCGATGGTTAATAAAAGCGGGATGGCGGTCAATAAACCGACGATCAGACAAACAACGGCGCCGATATACGAGTGCGCAAAATTATAGGCCGCCGCTCCAGTCTTTGGTCCCAACAGATAGCCTGAAAATGAAATATCGGGCAACAGAAAAAAAATGGCAAAGATAGTCCAACCATGGTCTGCGAACTGAGAGTACGCAAGTGAGGCCGCAGCAAGGACTACTAATCCTTCAAGCCTGAGGATCAGGCGAACACCGCCTGTTACGTCGCCGGGCATTATTTTTCCTTTATGCATAACGCTTGGATGTCCGCCCGACGGAAGTATCAGGCCTGAGTGCTGGTCTGCTGAAAAAACTGTGCTGAGAGGCACCGCGATTGCGGCGTCACTTGGAACACCGTGGCAGCGAACAGATTACAGACAGAACTTTCACGTCGCATCTGTAGCCATCTTGGCGCGCCGGGTCAATTCTTTCGCGCTTGGCTCGGCCTGGCTAAGCGAGCCAAGCTGAATATCTCCGGCTGGAACATAGGTGCTCATCACAACGCCAGTTGTTGAAACCTTCGAAGCCACGAGTCGCAGTGCACATGGCCTTGCACCATTTTCAAACAATCGCTTTCCACGGCCAAGAACTACCGGGTACGTCCATACGTTGTATTCGTCAATCAGCGATGCGGCTTGTAGCGTCTGAATCAGATTGCCGCTGCCAATGATTTGAAGGTCGTGTCCGGGCTGAACCTTGAGCGCGGTTATGGCTGAAACGATGTCACCGCCAAGTACCGACGAATTGTTCCATTGCAATGACTTCAAAGTGCGGGACGCCACATGTTTTTTTGCCGCATTGAGCGTCCTCGCAATCGGATGATCCTCTGATTGGTAAGGCCAATATGCCTCGAATATTTCGTAGGTTTTGCGACCGAGTACAAGCTCTCGATCTTTACCATCGAAACCTGCCGCAGAAAGATCCATCCCTGCGTCGTACCCGAAAGCGAACAACCAACCACCTAACGTGAAATTTCCGGTTGGATCTTCGGTCGGTCCTCCTGGTGCCTGCATGACACCGTCCAGTGATGTAAATGTGGACGCAATGAGTTTCCTCATATCACTCTCCTACGGTAGATCAGTGCCCTTCTGCGAACCGGGCTATATCAGCATCTTCACAAACTCAGCCACCTTCTCGCCAAGCTTCGCCAAGTCTTTCTGCAACGCCTCGAAGTTAGCGGTCTTCTCGTAAGTCGACTCGTCCATATATAGCGCCCGATTCACCTCGATCTGCAGACTATGCCGATTTTCCGCCGGGCGGCCTAAACGACCGATTAATGCTACTCCTTTGAATGGATCATTACGCGCCACCGTATACCCGTGCTCGAGCAAAAAATCCTCGACTATGCCCGTTAGTGTCGGATCGCAAGTTGTACCGTCGCGGTCCCCCAGCACGAAATCGGCCAATGGCTTATCGGCCTTCATTTCAAGAATTTCATACGAGTTGGACGGCATTGAGTGCAAATTCAAATGCCAAACGCCCCCAAAACGCTCATGCGCAAGCTCAATGTATCGGTTCAGCACGGCATGATAAGGCTCGTAGTAGGTACCAATACGGTTTTCCACTTCGGCGACCCACAGCTTGCGGTCATAAATCGGCTGGTTGTGTACACGGCTCCATATCAATCCATAACCTAAACGACTCTTTTCAGTAGGGTGCAGTTCGGAAGCCCACGGTTCCGCAAGTATATTTGGATCGATATCGTCCACATCGCGATTCGGATCAATATACGTGCGCGGAAAATTAGCCGCTATCAAGGTTCCCCCTACAAAAGGAAGCGAACGCCAAAGCTCTTCCACGTAAGTATCTTCACCCGAACGCAATACTGACGTCGGCACGTAGTTTTGAAAATCTGCGGGGTAGATCACTCCACTATGCGGCGAATCACAAACCAAGGGAATAACGGTGCTCTTTGGTAACGACAACACATAAGGGTCAAACGCTTCATCGGCAAATTTCATGTTTCCTCCGAGGTATCAGGATCATTCAGATGACACGCACTTTGATGCGGCCTTTTCGCTAAATCCGGCGTAACGTCGACTTGCGCTCGCCCCATAACCACCTTAAGTAGCGGGCGCTCGACTTTGCAACGCGCCATGGCTTGCGGACAGCGTGGATGAAAAGGGCAGCCCGATGGCGGGTCGAGCGGCGAAGGCAGTTCGCCTTTTATGGGATCAAACTTACGCTGATCCGTGCGTAACACCGGAAGCTCTTTGATCAAAGCCTGAGTGTAAGGGTGATTCGCGCGGCTGAAGATCGTACCGGTGTCAGCGATTTCGACAATACGCCCCAAATACATAATCGCAACGCGATCCGCAATATGGCTGACCACGCCCAGATTGTGGCTAATGAAAAAATAGGTCAATCCCAACTCGCGACGCAACTTTATAAAAAGGTTGAGCACTTGAGCCTGAATCGATACATCTAATGCTGCGACTGCCTCATCGCAGACGATTACCGCCGGTCTAAGGGCCAAGGCTCGCGCAATGCCTATGCGCTGCCGCTGTCCTCCGGAAAACTGATGGGGATATCGAAACCGGTAAGCGGGATCAAGCCCCACCTTTTCCATCAGCTCAGCGACGTAGTCTTCTTTCCGTGCACGTTCGACAAGACCATGCACCACAGGGGCCTCACCGATGATATCGATGACCCGCATGCGAGGATTCAAGGACGAGAACGGATCCTGGAAGATCATCTGAACACCAAGGTCGTATTCGCGGCGAGCTGCCCCATCCAGCTGGCTGATTTCCTTGCCATTGTAAAAAATATGGCCCGACGTGGGCGGCAGAATTCCAGCAAGCATGCGACCAAGAGTGGATTTTCCACACCCCGACTCGCCCACTATGCCCATCACTTCCCCGGCAACGACGTCGAGATCTACACCGGCCACTGCCTGCACCGAAGGCGCCTTACCAGCCCCTTTAAGCAGCCTTCCCAGGCGGACCAGAAAATCGCCAGGCTGTGTGTAATGCCGATGCACTCCACTTAGTCGCAGGATTAGCTGTTGGTCCGCCAGCGGGATCGCTTGTGGTTCGGCTTGTGGCATGACCGAAGCACTGCTATCGGCGCCGTTCATGCCTGCGCCCCTTTGTGCCAACAACTGACCCAATGCCCTTCAGCCACTTCTTCAAGCACAGGATCAATTTCGCATTGGGCAGTTGCACGATAGCAACGTGAACGGAAAGGACAGCCTTGCGGAAGATTCAGTAAGGATGGGGTGGCTCCCGGAATTTGGAACAAGGCCTGTCCCCGCGTCTGGATTGAAGGAATCGAAGCCATCAGGCCATGTGAATAAGGATGTTGTGCGGCACCGATAATCACACCCGTCGCTGCGGTTTCGACAATCCGGCCGGCGTACATGACGGCGAGCCTGTCAGCCAGGCCCGAGACAATGGCTAAATCGTGGGTGATCCAGATCAAGGCCGTGCCCGTCTCGCGGCAGAGCTTTTGAACCTCGTACAGAATTTGACCCTGTATGGTTACGTCGAGCGCGGTCGTGGGCTCATCGGCAATGATCAGTTTTGGTGAATTCAACAATGCAATGGCAATGGCGACGCGCTGGCGCATGCCACCCGACAGATGGTGTGGGTAAACCTGCAGACGCTCCGCTGGCGATGGAATTCCTACCTTTCCCAGAACCTCGAGCGCGCGAGCCCGGGCCGCCTTGCGCGATACACGGTCATGGGCTTGCACTGCTTCTATCATTTGCGTGTCGATTCTCAGGACGGGATTCAGCGTCATGGAGGGATCCTGGAAAATCATTGCCATGTCGCGACCCCGCAACCGACGGTAGTCTTCCCCTGAAAGGGTCTGCAAATCTTGCCCATCAAACAGAAGGCGATCGGCGCTCATGCGGCCGGGCGCATCGACCAAGTTAAGCAATGAGAATCCGGTAATGCTCTTCCCCGACCCCGATTCGCCCACCAAGCCCAGGATCTCACCTTGTCTGAGCTGTAGTGAAACGCCGTCAACTGCCTTGACTATGCCAGCACGCGTGTGAAACCAGGTTTTCAGTCCCTGTACGTCTAGTAGCAGCGGGGTAGCAGCCGGTGTGGGCAGTTGGCTCATAAGCTGACCCCCTGGATCTCGTTGCGGGGATTAAGAATATCGCGCAAATGATCGCCCACAAGATTGATCGCCACGACGATGGCCGCCAGCGCAATGCCGGGAAAGAACGATATCCAATAATTGCCCGACAATAAAAATTCAAAGCCATTGGAAATCAGCATCCCAAGCGACGGTTCGGTTACCGGCACCCCAACGCCCAGGAATGATAGCGTGGCTTCCAGCGCGATGGCATGAGCCAGGTCTATCGTGGCGATGACCATTAACGGGGGGATGCAATTGGGAAAGACGTGACGCCAAAGAATTCGGTGCCAGGAAAGTGACATACACCGTGCGGCCTCGACATATTCTTTATTTCGCTCGACTATGGCGGCGGCGCGGGCGGCACGGGCAAAATAGGCCCACTGTACAGCGATCAGGGCATAAATGACTTTATCGACGCCTTTACCCAACACCGCAAGTAAAATCAATGCGACCAGGATGGCCGGAAAAGACAGTTGGATATCGACGATACGCATTAACAGCGCATCGATACGCCCCCCAAAATAGGCCGAGACAAGTCCCACTGCAGTACCGATTAGAAAAGCGGCCGAAACCGACACCGACCCGACAATCAAGCTAATACGCATGCCATATAGGATCGCTGAAAAAATATCGCGAGCCTGCCCGTCGGTACCGAGCCAATACGTCATGCTGCCGTCGGCATTGACGCTGCCCGGCGGCATTTTGGAATCCATGATATCCAAAGTACCGATGTCAAATGGATTCTGCGGAGCGATCCAAGGGGCGAAAATTGCCAGGATTAAAAAAATTACTAACAGCACAAGGCCAACGACGGCCATTTTGCTGGACAAAAACTGCGCGATGAAAACACGCCACAAGCTTTCGTGAGCCGTTTTGGCGGTGGCCGTAACGGAAACCGGTAGTGTCGTCATGCGCCTCCTCCTAAACGCACCCGGGGATCCAGCATGGTGTAGGCAATGTCTACCACCAAGTTCAACAGCGCTAAAAACACCACGGTGAGCATCAGATACGCCACGACGACAGGACGGTCGAGCGTAATAATGGAGTCGATCAGCAGCTTGCCCATGCCGGGCCAGGAAAATACGGTTTCCGTCACGACGGCAAATGCGATCACTTGCCCATATTCGAGTCCGCCTATGGTCACGATCGGTATCAGTATGTTCTTAAGTAGATGGACGCCCAGCACCCGCCGGTCGCTCAAGCCTTTAGCGCGGGCGTACTTGATGTAATCCTGCGGCAGGCATTCGCGTGTTGCCGCACGCGTTACCCGGATGATCAGGGCACACTTGGCGACTGCGATCGTGGCAGCGGGCAAGATTAGGCTTTGCAGGCCGTCCCAATTGAATATGCTCAGCTGCACCGGGCCCACCCATTGAACCGTACCGCGTCCTCCGGCCGGAAACCAGCCTAGCATTACCGCGAACAACATGATCAACATAAGCCCCACCCAGAAATTAGGCAGGGAAAAACCCAGTACGGACCCGCTCATGATGGAACGGGCCTTGATACTTTCGGGCTTCAAGCCCGCATAAATGCCCAAAGGAACCCCAATTAACATCGAGCACAGCATGGCAAGCGTGGCAAGTTCCAGAGTGGCCGGCATACGCTCGAGAATAAGCCGCATCGCCGGCTCGCCAGTGAGGAAGCTGTTACCGAAATCAAGCTGGGCCGCCTTTCCAAGGAAAATAAAATATTGGTGCCACAAAGGCAGGTGAAGTCCGAGGCTTTGCCGGATAAGTTCGCGTTGAGCGTCGGTGGCCTCGGGGCTGGCAAGCATGGCCACCGGGTCACCGACCAGATACAAGCCGGCAAATACCAACGCCGACATTACCAATACAATCAGCACCGTCTGTAGCAAACGGCGAATTATGGTTAACAGCACAACTGAGCCGCTTACTTGGCTAGCGTCATGTACTGCGCTAACGTCATTTGGTCAGTGCGGCCGCCGTAGCGGATGTCTTTCTTCATGGCCCACACCGACAATTCGAATTGCAAAGGCAAAATGCCAAAATCTTCCATCACCATGCTGCCTGCTTTCTGCAGCATTTCGGAACGTTTCGCGTCGTCGAGGGTACGGGAAGCGTCGACAACAAGTTTGTCGAGTTCGGGGTTAGAGTATTTGCTCCAGTTGGTCGTACCCAAACCCAGAGCCGGATTTTTGGTGTGGACTAGCGCTAGAAGCGGGTTAAGCATTTCACCGGAACTGGCCGCCCACCCAGCAAGATAAGTGCTGAATGCATAGCTATCACGCTTTTTAAAGAACACGGGGGGAGCCATGGTCTCGACGTTTGCCTTAACTCCGATACGCGCCCACATGGAAGCGACTACTTGGGCGATGCGCTGATCGTTGGTATATCGGCCCGCGGGCGAACCCAGCGAAACGGTAAAACCATCGGGATAGCCGGCTGCGGCCAGCAACTCTTTGGCCTTGGCAGCATCGGCAGACGCCACTTTAGACAGCTGTTCGGAGGTGCCAAAACCCGGATAGGCAAGTAGATTACCGGCGGTTTGGGCTGCCCCGCCCATGACGCGCTCGACTATCGCTTTGCGATCGATAGCAAGAGACAATGCCTGACGTACCCGCTTGTCGGCCAAGGGATTCTTGTCGGCAGTGCCGGTCATGCCAGGCGGCACTTCGGCGCCTTGATTCAAAGCTATATAAATGACGCGTACTGAAGGCGTTTCTTGCACATGAAGATTCTTGTCGTTCTTCAGTTTGGGCAAGTCGTCGGTAGGAGGATCTTCGATGAGGTCAACATCGCCCGCCAGCAGTGCGGCGACACGCGCGGCCGAATTCGAAATAGGCCGGTAGATAACCTTGTCCCAAGCGGGCTTTTCGCCCCAATAGTGCTCGTTGCGTTCGAAGACAATTTCAGCGCCCCGCTTCCAGGAAACAAACTTGTAGGGACCTGTTCCAACGAGACCGTCTCCGCGATTCAGCTCTACTGTGGTTTTGCCTTCAGGAGCTGGTCCCGATGCTGCCTTCTTCGACATGATGGGTACCATGGACAAGTTAGGCAACAGAACCGGCGAAGGACCTTTGGTGGTTATTCTTACTGTTAAGGGGTCGGGCGCTTCGACCTTGTCGACGGCGCTAAGGTACAAACTGTAGGAGGAGGGGCTATTGGGCACCTTGGGAACGCGCGCATAGGTAAAGAGCACGTCTTCAGACGTAAAGGGCGAGCCGTCGGCGAACTTTACATTGGGGCGCAGCTTGAAGGTCCAGATATTGCCATCGACCGTCCAGGATTCCGCAAGAGACGAAATCGGCTTGGCGCTGGCATCGGTGCGCACGAGAGGATCGAAAAGAGTTTCCGAGAGCTGCGTATTCGGTGTAAGCGAATGAAACTGCGGATCCATGGAGCTTGGTTCGGAACGCAAGGCGATAGTCAGGTCGCGCGCCAGTGCAATACTCGACAGACTTAGGAAGCTGGCGGCCAGAGCCGACAATAGTATGGTTTTCCGGATTGACTTCATGTTTATGCTGCCCTTTTTATGAATACGTTAGACGGGTAGACCAATAAAACAGAAAAACAAAAAAAAGCTCCATGCCTTTTGACATGGAGCCAGTGTATATAGCTGATCCGGTTTAAATATCGGTATTTTCCCGATGAAGTCGGCGACCTTGCCGCGTATGAAAACTCGACCGGCAATGGCCGAGGCCCTTTCCTGCCTGCTTATTGCGAGGAACGAGCCATATATTCCACGGCAGCGCGCAAGGTGGCGTCATCAGCGGATGAGGCGCCACGTGGTGGCATGGCGCCCTTGCCTTTGATAGCGACCTCCATCATTGAGTCTATGCCGCGGGCGATCAACGGAGCCCAGGCAGCTTTGTCCCCGACTTTTGGCGCATTGGCCACGCCACTGATGTGACAGGCCACGCACGCGCTCTTGTAGAGCTTTTCGCCGGCAGTATTCAATGTTGCAGCAGTTCCGCCAGTGGCGAAGGCTGCGGCTGGCGCCAACCCGGCCCCCAAGGCCATGACCAGCGCTACGTATGCAAGCTTTGACATAAAAATCTCCAATTTATCTATACGGCCTGCCCCTTGGCAAACCGATTGCTACTGTGCTGACTTTTCCACGCTGCCCGAACTACCGGGCAGCGCCTGGTGATACGACCGGCAGAACGTTACATCGCCTTATCAAGCGGTAATCGGACCGGGAGCCTTGACCTGCTTCATCAAATCATCGTTCCACTTGCCTTCTACTACGATGTGACCGGCGGCTCCAAATTCGAACGCTTCAATCAGGTTGTGATTCAGATAGGCGTATACGCCCGGTTGCTTGAAGGTGTATAACGCCGCGCCAGCCGAGCCGCCGCGTATGAACCACGTTTCCAGATCCCGTTCTGGTGGATTGTCGAACTTTCCTGTTTCCCATACCCAGTCGCCATGTCCGCCAATAAGGTGCGGACGCGTGTCGCGATTGGCCTGTGAATGAATCAACAGAACGGTCTCGCCAACCTTGGCTTTCAACGCGCCCTCGCCTGTCAGAGCCCCTACCTTGCCGTTAAAAACAATGTGCGAGGGAAGAAGCGTACGCATCACTTCCATGGTATCGGTATAGCTTTCTGCCAACGTCTTGTAATCTTTGTACTTGCCGTCGGCGTCCTTGGGAATATAAAGGTCGAATTCGCCAATGGTGTAAGCAGTGTCGTAACGTAAGGGGTTCCCGGCAGGATCTTTCAGGCCACCGCGTGGCAATACCATCAGGGTGCCGCTCATACCCGCCACGACGTGCCATGGCACCATCCCTTCCGGTGCGCAGTGATACACAAAGGTACCCGCGCGATCAGCCTTGAAGCGCAAAGTGACTTGCTCGCCAGGATTCACGTTGGTCAGTTTGGCACCGCCCAATGCACCGGTGGCACCGTGAAAATCGACATTGTGAGGCATGGCGTTAGAAGCCAAATTCACCAGCGTCAGCTCCACATAGTCGCCCGCATTCACGACCATGGTCGGCCCAGGCATGGAACCGTTGAACGTCATGGCCTGCAAGGTGGTTCCCTTGTCATCGACGACGATTTTCTTTTCCACGATTTCCATCCGGAATTCGACAATCCTCGGAGCCCCAGTAACCACTTGCTCATGCTTGTGCACCATCGGCGGCGCGACCAGGTCTACCTTGATGCGCTTGAGTTTAGCGATCTCGGGTTCCGACAAGAACTTCTCAGGTGCTGCGGGCTTGCCTTTCGCCAAAGCCGGCGCTGCCACTGCAGCCGAACCTGCCATTGCACCCAAACCTGCTGTTTTTAGAAATGAACGACGTTCCATGATGAAGCTCCGCTTACAGAAATGTTCGACTGGTTACGAACCACGACACGGCCGGTGAACAATTTCGAAAAGCTCGCTTATTGGCTCTGAGGCTTTCCGATACCGGTACATTTAATTTATGTATCCATTTGATAACATCGGAACCGTGCCTTCTTTGTCCTAACGCAAGCTTTGGAGCAGTTTATTGGGGTGTACCCCTATAACGCTTTAATTTGTAGTTTTTTGACGCAAAGCGGTGTAACGCATGTGAAACCGGTGCTGATTACCGGTCATATGGCGCACGTATGCCTGGCTCCAGGCAATGGTAATATTTAATTCCTGGTCACCAGTATGGATTTTCGATGACTTCGCATCTGAGTCGATCCCTTATCAAGAACCTAGACTTGTTCAAGTCGTTGTCAGACTCGGCTCTCGACGGCATCCTGGCAACCGCCCAGGCGTCGCGCTTGGCCAGCGGCGACGCGGCATTTCGCCAGGGCGAAATTGCCGACCGTTTTTTTGTGTTGCTGCATGGCCACCTAAAGGTAGTTCAGGTGACCCCTGACGGCGATCAGGTAGTGGTGCGATACGTAAATCCGGGCGATGTATTCGGCATTGCGCGTGCGATGCGCCGACCAAACTATCCCGCCTCGACGATCGCGGTGCAAGAAAGTTTGGCCCTAAGCTGGCCATCAGCGGAATGGGACCAATTCACGGCGACGAATCCGCACTTCGCTTCCAACGCCATGCAAACCGTCGGTCAACGGTTGCAAGACGCCCATGCGCGCATTCAGCAACTTTCCACCGAAGAGGTCGAGCAACGAGTCGCGCGCGCCATTTTGCGTTTGGTGGATCAGTCGGGCCAACAAACACCGGAAGGTATCGTGATTGAGTTCCCCATTACGCGTCAGGATATCGCCGAAATGACAGGTACGACATTGCATACCGTAAGCCGGTTAATGAGCGCCTGGAAAGATAAGGGCGTGGTTACAAGCGGACGCAAGCGAATTGTGGTTTGCGCCATGGACGAGCTCATCCGTCTTGCGGAAGGCCCGCACGCCGCAGCACAGGGCAAGCTTGCCAATAACGTCACCTCTAGCTAAATTCCGCTGCATTAGCAACACACTTGGTCTTCAACTAATCTCCATCCTGGAGCGCAATAACTGCTGCATGCCGTCGCTTGCTTTGCCTGCTGGGTCACGGATCAGGCGAAAGCCCAGATTGCTGGGGGGCACGCCTACCGAACAAGCCCCGCCTTTCGGATCCCGGATGAAGTCGGAAACATAGCTTCTGTGCTTGCCCGCCACGACTCGGATCCCGCAATTCTCACCCAGTTTGATAGCGTTGCCATTTTCTTCATCCACTTGCTGGCGCATATGGCAGCTGTCGGTCCAGTCCCATACGTTGCCAGCGATATCAGACAGGCCCGTCGAACTTGTGCCAAAAGTGTTGAACGGCTTGGGAACAGCATCGATCATTGCCTTGCGCTGGGTTTCGAGCCTGTACTCAAAAAGCCACCGCTGAGCAGGATCATTGGCGTCGGCAGTTTCTACGGCGATGTCTTCCTTATAAGCGGAGCCCGCCGCGTACGCCCATTCGGTATAGGTGGGCAGACGGTAGTGATGCCCTGTACGAGTCGAAAACCATGCGGCATAGGCTGTTGCATCGCGCCAACTAATGCCTACCGCAGGAAGGTCGGGCGCGACCATTGCCCTTTGCGCCTTGTCGAGCTGTCTGCATGCCCCATCGCTGACACAGGCGGCATACTCGGCCTGACTGACCTGTCGCTTCATGATGTGGAAATCGTCCGCGAATCGCACCTTACTTAAAGGCGGGCTGACCGGATTGCCGCCGATCAGATAATCGCCCGCGGGGTAAAAACTGAATTCGCCCGCTTCTATCCTGACCAGCAAGGTATCATCCTTGCCTTCCGGGGTGTGGTCTCCAAAGCTGCCAAATCCTGCCATTACGGCTGCCGCCAATCCGGCGATCGCCGTCAGTTTGATCAAGGAGCGCATGTCCAATGCCTTTCATACATGCAGACCGGCCATCCGGTTCTATACCCCTATTGAACAGTCTCTACTCGTCAGCCTCTTTGTTGCAGCGCAAACTTCTGCACAGTAAAAACGATATCAGCTGACCCGTCAGGGCGTAATCGGCCGAACGACACGGCACGGATTGCCCACAGCGACCACACCTTCCGGTACATCGCGTGTCACCACGCTTCCCGCGGCGATCACGGATCCGGCACCGATCGTGACCCCAGGACAAATTATGGCGCCGCCGCCAACCCAGACATCTGATCCGATGCTCACCGGCTTGCCGTATTCAAGCCCCAGGCGTCTTTCTGCCGGGCTTATGGGGTGAGTGGCGGTATACACCTGCACGTTAGGGCCAAACAGGACATAATCGCCGATTGTTACCGGCGCCACATCCAAAATAACGCAATTGAAATTGAAGAATACCTTTCTTCCCAACGAGATATTGCCGCCGTAGTCGCAGTAGAACGGAGGCTGAATAAAAACATCAGTCTTAGCAGCAAATAGCTCGTCAAGGATGCCGCTGCGCGCTTGCTGTTCGCCGGCGCACAAGTCATTCAGTCTTTGAAGCAAATCTCGCGCGTACTGTCGTTCAGCCATAAGCTGCGCGTCTTCCGGATCATATAGTTCACCCGCAAGCATCTTGTGTTTTTCAGTTGGCATAGGAAAGACTTCCGACGAGCGAAAATGACACCATGGGGACTGCATCGGCAATATTGGGGCTCAAAAAATGCAAAACCCTCGTAAGCCGGAGACTTACGAGGGTATGGTAAACGATGCGAATTGCGGGCCGCATCTAGAAAGCGGCAGCGCCAGGCGCCGCTTTTTGACTACACGGTGTGGCCTTGTCAGGCGACGCCCGCCGCATGTGCTTGCTCATCGGCGTGATAGGACGAGCGCACCATGGCACCAACGGCGGCATGGCTAAAGCCCATAGCGTAGGCCTCGCGCTCAAGCATCGCGAAAATATCGGGATGTGCATAGCGCAGAACCGGTAAATGATGTTCGGACGGCTGCAAATACTGACCTATCGTCAACATATCGACGTTATGGGCGCGTAGGTCACGCATGACCTCGAGTATTTCTTCGTCGGTTTCGCCCAGGCCGAGCATCAGACCTGACTTGGTCGGCACATTCGGATGCAAAACCTTGAAATCAGCGAGAAGTTTCAACGAGTGGTGATAATCGGAACCCGGACGTGCCTGCTTGTATAAGCGCGGCACAGTCTCGAGGTTGTGATTCATGACATCAGGCGGGCCGTCGTTCAAAATGCCTAAAGCGCGATCCAGCCGCCCACGGAAATCGGGCACGAGAACCTCGATACGTGTAGAGGGGGAGAGTTCGCGCACGCTGCGTATGCATTCAACGAAGTGGGCAGCGCCCCCGTCTCGTAGATCGTCGCGATCGACCGAAGTAATCACTACGTAAGACAATTTCATGGCGGCAATGCTGCGCGCCAGATTCAAAGGCTCGTCAACGTCAAGCGGATCGGGGCGGCCATGCCCCACGTCACAGAAGGGACAACGGCGCGTGCACTTATCGCCCATGATCATGAAGGTGGCAGTGCCCTTGCCGAAGCATTCGCCAATGTTCGGACAAGAGGCTTCTTCGCAGACCGTGTGCAGGTTATGCTCGCGCAGGATACGTTTTATATCAAAAAAGCGGGAACCGGGGGCCGCCGCTTTTACACGGATCCATTCAGGCTTCTTGAGACGCTCCGCGGGAACGACCTTGATAGGAATGCGCGATGTCTTCTCACCCGACTTTTGCTTTTGCGTTGGGTCGTAGGGGGCGGGACGTACAGTTGGTTTGCGCTGTGCTGACTGGTCGGAAGATGAAGTCATACGGTTTCCTGCACCGAAGCGTATACGCTTCGGGCTCAAAAGTGGCGGCGTGCTTCACGCCATCCGCTATCGGGTGAAAGATCAATACGGGCGAAGCCACTGGCGGGGCCAGAGGTGCATAGAAAGTTGCAAGCCCATTCCATTTTAACGCGCACAGCTAGCGGCCGCCTAATGACCCTGTCGGGTCAACGGCCTTTCCAGACCGGCTCGCGTTTTTGCATGAAGGCACCAATGCCTTCAGATACATCTTCGGCCATCATGTTCTGCGCCATTACCTGCCCGGCATAATCATAGGCGTCGCTAAGATTCATGCTGCGTTGACGATGGCACATGGCCTTGCCGGTGCGTACCGCAATAGCGCTCTTGGAACAGATTGCCCGTACCAGCGCGTCGACCTCTGTGTCTAGCTGATCGGCTGGCACTGCACGATTGACCAAACCATGGGTCACGGCATCGGTAGCGCTGATGAACTCGCCCGTGATGAGCATTTCAAACGCTTTTTTCGCAGGAACGTTACGGGTCAGCGCCACCGCGGGTGTAGAGCAAAACAGCCCGACGTTAATGCCTGATACGGCGAATTTCGCCGTATCAGCGGCGATCGCGAGATCGCAACTGGCCACTAACTGGCAGCCGGCTGCCGTCGCGGTCCCTTGCACGCGGGCAATAACCGGAATGGGCAAATTGACGATGCTTTGCATCACACGGCCACATTGGGCGAACAATCGCTGATAGTAAGACTCATCGCGTTTGGCCATCATTTGCTTCAAGTCGTGACCAGCGCAAAACGCTTTTCCGGCTGCCGCCAGTACGACGCAGCGCAGTTGCTCGTCTTGAGCGCTGGCGTCAAGCTGTGTCTGTAACGCGTTTAGCATTTCCTCTGATAAAGCATTGAACTGATTCGGACGATTAAGCGTTAGTGTCAGAACATCGTCAGCCCGGCTGGACAGCAGCACATCGTTTGTCGTCATGTCTTGTCTCCTGGCGTTTGTATTAAATTATTTGATTTAAGGCCTTATGGTGACGCAGGGCCATCGATTCCGGTGGCGTTTTGAGCATGGGTGGACAGCGAGATTGCCAGCTTTGTGGCAAGCAATTCCCCAATTTGGGCAAGGTCGGCTTCTATCCCGCAGTACCGCAGATCAATGGTCCGCAAACCTTCGTAGCCACAGGGGTTAATTCCAGAAAAAGGCGTTAGATCCATGTCGACATTCACAGCGATGCCGTGGTACGCACAACCGTTACGAATCTTTATGCCCAATGCTGCGATCTTCGCCAGATTTTCGTCAGGTACAAGGGTTTCCACGCCATCGGCGGCCAGCGATGGATCCGCAGAGAATAAGCCGTCACGGTTTAGCGGCACATAGACGCCTGGAGCGCCGGGTTTAAGGCAGGCGCCTTCAACCCCCACTTCAGACAACATGTCTATAGCTGCCCTCTCGATCAAGGCCACATATTCTTTCACAAATATTTTAAGACGGCGCAAATCGATCAGGCAATAAGCCACGACTTGGCCAGGTCCGTGGTAAGTGACTTGACCGCCCCGATCGCACTGCACCACCTGGATATCACCTGGATCCAGAATATGACTGGCTTTGCCAGCCTGGCCTAAGGTGTATACCGGCGGATGTTCGACTAGCCATATTTCGTCCGGCGTCGCTGCGTTGCGGCTCTCGGTAAATTGCCGCATGGCCTCCCAGGCATCAAGATACGGCGTCTGGCCCGGCCACCATCTATGTTGAATCATGGCTGCGGCATGCGCCTACAAGACAATGGACACCATAGGATGACCATGCAAGGCACGGTACAAGTCGTCAAGCTGCTGACGCGATGTGGCCCGCACGGTAAACGTAAGGCTTAGATAGTTCCCGCCCTTGCTGGGCCTCATTTCAATAGTGACCGGATCCAGCGAAGGGTCGAACTGCAGCACGACATCGGTTAGCGTTTGTGCAAGATCGGGATGCATCTTTCCCATGACTTTAATAGGAAAGTCGCTGGGATACTCGATAAGAGACTCTTCTGGCGGAATTGGGGGAATATTCATGAGCCGTATTTCAAAGTGCCGCAATAGCCTTATCGTAGCCCGCCCGCAAGCGCGTGTACACCGTTCCCGGTTTACCGGTGCCTACAAGTTTGCCGTTATAAACGGTGATAGGCAAAAGTTCTTTAGTGGCCGACGACAGCATAAGCTCGTCGGCGTTTTCGACTTCTTGTTGCGATATTGGTCGAGCGTTGAAATGAATGCCGGCATCGGCGGCCAGCTCTTCCAGCAGGCTATAACGAATGCCTTCCAATATCAGATTGCTGCGCGGCGGCCCTAACAAGACACCGTCTTTGGCGGCCCATATATTGCACGAAGCGCCTTCAGACAAGAATCCGTCCCGAAACTGCACAACTTCGTCGACGCCGGCGTCTACTGCATATTGCTTCGCGAGCACATTGCCTAGCAAGGAAACTGACTTGATCTCGCAACGCAGCCAGCGGATGTCGGGCATACTAACCACGCTTAAGCCTTGATCTCGCGCAGCGGCACCCGGCCGAGCAAACGGGGAAATCATACAGAACACAGTGGGCGGCGTATTCTTAGGAAAGGCATGATCGCGCTTGGCAACGCCCCGGGATACCTGGATATAAACCATGCAATCACCCATGCCGGATCGCCGGATAAGGTCAAGGACCAGCGTTTCCCAGTCCTTTCGCGCAAGGTTCACTTTGATGTTGATCGCTGCAAGGCTGCGTTCGAGACGCGCCAGATGTTCGTCCATGCGAAATGGCTTGCCGTTATAGGCAGGGACCACGTCGTAAATTCCGTCACCAAAAATAAAACCTCGGTCCAGCACTGAAATCTTCGCATCACCTAAACGCACGTAGTCGCCGTTCAGGTAAACAATACTGTCGCCATCAACATCGGGAATCATCTTCTAAGCCTTATTATTCGAATAACAAAAGAATCTTATCGTAGACGCGACCGAAAAAGCCGGCCTCCTGCACATCTTCAAGCACATACAAAGGCTCTTCGCGAAGCACTTTACCTTCCAGCGAAAGCGAAACCGTGCCAACCTTCGTGCCCTTCTTCAGCGGGGCGATCAAGGGTTGAGTGTATTGAGCGACCGGCTTGACTTGCTGCCCCTTGCCGCGAGGGACCGTGATCCAGGTGGGCTCCAGACCGCCCAGGCCTACTGCTTCGGCCTGTCCTTCCCAGACGCGAGCGGTGACGGCAGGCTGCGTGTTGTCGAACAACTTGATAGTGTCGAAGTTCTGGAAGCTCCAGTTTAAAAGCTTCAGACTGTTTTCAGTACGCGCCGAATCGCTGCTGGCGCCGACAATAACCGACACGACGCGCCGGCCATCGCGCAACGCGGTTGCAACCAAGCAGTATCCGGCCGACTGAGTGTGCCCGGTTTTAAGGCCGTCAACAGTGGGGTCCGACCATAGCAGGCGGTTCCGATTGTTTTGCTTGATCTTGTTGTAGGTGAATTCTTTTTGACTGTAGTAGTGCAAATACTGCGGATGCTTTGAGACCAGGTTCTTCGCCAAAATGGCAAGGTCTCGTACGGTAGTCAAATGAGTCGGGTCTGGCAGTCCGGAGGAATTTACGAAGTGCGTATCGCGAAGGCCTTGCCTTGCGGCTTCTTCGTTCATCAGGGCAGCAAAAGCGGATTCGCTGCCGGCTACCGCTTCGGCCAAGGCTACCGTGGCATCATTGCCTGATTGCACGATCAACCCTTGCAGAAGATCATGGACCGATACCTGGGTGTTCGGCTTGACGAACATGCGCGAGCCTTCGGTTTTCCAGGCTTTTTCGGAGATGTTGACAGTTTGCTCAAGAGTTAGGCGTTTATTCTCGACGGCCTCGAAGACCAGATACGCCGTCATCATCTTCGTCAACGAGGCAGGCTCAACCTTTTCATCGGGATTCTGCGAAGCTATGATTTGCCCGCTGTTGACGTCCAGCGTGAGCCAGGCACGGGCGGTAAGCGTGGGAACAGGTACCGTAGCCAGTTCGCCAGCCGTGACAATGCTTGGGGCCGCACCCGCCGAGACGGCGGCCGGAGCGGTCGCTGGGGTGGGCTCTGCGGGCGCTTTAGCGGCATCTTGCGCCGATGCGAAAAGCGGAGAAATCGCGAGCGCGAGTCCGGCCAGAAATTTTGAAACGGGGGAAAGGTGGAAGCTGAAGTTTATTGGTGTCATCGCCATATCGTAAAGAATATCCGTCGTGAAAACAAACGGCACAGAGCAGCTATTATAGGAGAGCCGCCCCGTAGTTACGGCACACAATGAGCCGTTTCACGAGCAAAACCGCAAGGAAATGAAACAGCGAATTAAGAAAGATAACACAAAGCGAACTTGTATTTACACCGAGGCCAGGCGCTGTTGAATAAGTTGCCGCAGGGTAATCAATTTGCCATGAAAAAAATGGCTGGCATCCGGCACGACAACAACCGGCAATGATTGACTTCGTGCGAAATCCATAGCTTCGGATAAAGGTACAACCTCGTCGGCTTCGCCGTGCACCAGAAAAGTGTCGTCGGGAACCGTGATATCGCGGAATTTAAAGCGATTGACGGCCGATCCGGCGAGCAGCAAGGCGTCGGGCAGTTTGCCAGATTGCTCATGCACTTGCGAATACAGTTGGGCTGCCACAGACGTGCCAAAGGAAAAACCCGCCAATACCCACTTTCCGGCCGCAGCCTCGGGATACGCCGATTCAAATTGATGAACCAGTTCCTGCATGTCAGCCGTCTCGCCGACCGCACGATCAAATTCGCCTGCCGATATACCCACGCCGCGAAAGTTGGGGCGCACCGCAATCAAACCATGCTGCACGCAGGCGCGCGCGATGGTCGTAACGATTTTATTGTCGCGCGCGCCGCCGTGTAGTGGGTGCGGATGAAGCACAAGGGCCCAGCCACGCGCAGGCCCCATTGGCATATCCAGCGCACAATCGATGGCGCCAACGAGGCCATCGAAGGAAATTTTCTCGGTACGAGCAAGCATAATAGGCACTTTGAGTTATAACGTAAGCCCGACCATTTTACGCTACGCATCATTGCAGATTAATGCCTACTGCCTCTTCTTCGCTTCTGCCTTCCCCTGACCTGCTCGCCGCGACGCTGTCAGAAGCCTTGCCCCACTTCAATCAGGTAACGTGGGTTGAAAGCACCGTGTCTACCAACGCGGATTTATTGAACAAGGCGCGTTCAAATAGCGGCCCCTTCGCACGGCCCTGGCTGCTGGGCGCACATTTGCAGGAGCGAGGTCGCGGGCGGGCCGGTCGCACCTGGCAAAATCGGGCCGGCGCAAACTTGATGTTTTCCTGCGCATTCGACGTTTTCCTGCCGCCAAAACAGCTGCCCACCTTGTCACCATTGGCCGGCCTTGCAGCGTGCGAGGCACTGCGCGAACTCATTAGCCCCTCGCTGCGGCATCAGCTGTGTATGAAGTGGCCCAATGATGTCCAGTGGCTATCGGCCAAACTTGCCGGGATACTCGTCGAGGTCACACGCGCGGGAACGTCGCGCTTATCGTCAGATCACCATGTAGCCATTATTGGAATGGGCATCAACCTATCCGACGCCCGAGCGCTAAGTCAATCGCTGAATCGGCAAGTGGCCGACTGGGCCGAAATTGCGGGACGGGATCCCATCGCGGCGGCGGTCAGCACAAGCGATATCGTCGCTCGTATCGCCAACGCCTGGTACACCAGTCTAAACGATGCAACCTCTTACGGCTTCGGCGAGTTGCCTGGGCGATATGGAAAGGTCGATGTGCTCGCGGGGCAACATATTATTGTGATGGATGACGGCCGTATTACCCACGCCGGCATTGCCAGTGGTGTCAACACGCTGGGGCAGCTGCTGATACGCAATCATGATGGCGAAACGGCGATCTCGGTCGGCGAAATTTCGGTACGGGCTCAAAAGGAGTCCTATCCATGATGCTACTGATTGACGCGGGCAATACCCGTATAAAGCTCGGCTGGCTCGATCCACAAAGCGGCCGCAGAGAGGCCACCGTCTTCGTCATGCCGCTCAGCGACCTGAGCCAGTTGCCGACATGGCTTGAAGGGCTTGGCCATAAGCCCATCGCCGCGCTTGGGGTAAATGTGGCGGGCGCGGCAGTATCTCAACGAATTAACGACTTTCTTAAAAACCGCTACGCTTTCGAGATAAGCTGGATCGTCAGTCAGGCAGAGGCAGCGGGCGTAAGAAACAACTACGATGCTCCCTCGCAATTGGGTGCCGACCGGTGGTTATCGATGATAGGGCTGGCGCAACATACCGACGACGCAGCAATACTAGCCAGCTTCGGCACCGCCACAACCATCGACACTTTAGGACCCAAGGCGTTCGTGCCGAATAAGTCGGTCAACCGACTTTTCCACGGGGGGCTAATTTTCCCCGGCCCCGAACTTATGCGCTCATCGCTCGCTGCCGGCACGGCGAATCTGCCCAAGGCAAACGGCACGACGACGGCGTATCCCACCCATACTCATCAAGCCATCTCCAGTGGAATCGCCGCGGCTCAATCCGGCGCTCTAATACGACAGTGGCGTGAGGGACTCGAAATGTTCGGGAGCCCGCCGCTGGTTTTCAGTACCGGCGGCGGATGGGAAGTGGTCGAGAGTGAAGCTCAACGATTGCTGAACAGGGCGCAGACCGACTTAGGCCTGCCGACGCAAGCAATACAGTGGCTGTCAACCCCCGTATTGGATGGCCTGGCGCAACTGGCGCCTGGATTCTTTCAATTGAGCTGATCCGTGTTTAGAGGCGCTTTCAGGGTTATGGCGTGCTGATTCCGTTCTGACAACTGCCGCGGCTCCCGGCCCCGCTCGCTTGGCGGAGTCCCAAAAAACCCCTGACCGTAAGCGAGCGCCGCCAGGTTGGCAAGAACCACAAGCACAAATATAAAACGCATAAAGAAGTTGCCCCGGTCGCCAGGCGACCATTTGGATGGATACTTTTATTATTCTAAAGGCGGCCCCTTAATTTACCAAACCCATGCCGTGGCTTGGGCCAAGTAACGTATTGTGCGAAGTAAATGCCTCGGGCATGCTGATTGCTTAGCGCCGGTATTTCCCCGTCTGGGGCATAGCGTAGAATTTTACCGTTCTCTTGCAGAAATCCAACTAAGTTAGGA
Organism: uncultured beta proteobacterium; assembly: GCA_963706785.1. Classification (GTDB taxonomy): domain Bacteria; phylum Pseudomonadota; class Gammaproteobacteria; order Burkholderiales; family Burkholderiaceae_B; genus Pollutimonas. The sequence continues at coordinate 133,733 of CAVPNJ010000002.1, read as the reverse complement.
CACATGAAACCAATTCGAAAAGCCGTTTTCCCCGTTGCAGGTCTTGGCACCCGTTTTTTGCCCGCCACCAAAGCCATGCCCAAAGAGATGCTGCCTATCGTTGATAAGCCCTTGATCCAGTATGCCGTCGAAGAGGCGATCGCCGCTGGCATCACAGACTTGATTTTCATCACCGGTCGGAATAAGCGGGCCATCGAAGACCACTTTGATAGCGTACCCGAGCTCGAGGCCGACCTCGCAGCCAAGAACAAGATGGAACTTCTTGAAACTGTACGCAATGTCATACCATCGTACGTGAATTGTATCTACACCCGGCAGGCCGCCCCGCTGGGACTGGGCCACGCCGTTTTATGCGCCGCTCCTATTGTCGGGAACGAGCCCTTCGTTGTGCTGCTCGCCGACGATCTGATCGACGCGGACACCTCGGTTACGCAGCAGCTCGTCGAGGCAGCGCACCAGCAAAACGGCAGCATTCTGGCTATGCAGAATATAGACCGACAGGACACCAACAAATACGGCATTGTCACCGGCGAATTCGTTAATGATAAAACCATGCGTCTGCGCGGCATCGTCGAGAAACCGGACCCCGCCGCGGCCCCATCGACGCTGGCTGTTGTCGGGCGCTACGTCCTGGAGCCGGAGATTTTTGAACACCTGCGCCAGACCCAGGCGGGGGTCGGGGGCGAAATTCAACTTACTGACGGTATTGCCAGCCTGCTCAAAAGCCGCGCTATATTCGGCCTGCAATATGAGGGAATGCGCTACGACTGCGGCAGCAAGGCGGGCTTCTTCCAAGCCACCCTTGAGCTAGGCAGAAAGTACCACGGACTGTAACCTCAGTTTTTGATTTCGTTCAGGCCTGCCAATACTCTAGCAACGGCACCGGCGTGCTTTTGAACCCAATGAGCGCCCGCTTGACCCATACGAGTCAGCCGCTGTGGATCGCCAAGCAATTGCAATGCGGTTTGAAGTGCAGCGTCGGCATTGGGCACGCGCATGGCAGCGCCTTCGTTAATCGCATCTATGACGGCCTGCTCGAAATTACGCGTGTGCGGCCCTACAAGAACGGGAACCCCTGCCGCACAGGCTTCGATCAGGTTTTGTCCCCCCAGCGGAGCAAAACTACCCGCAATAATCGCGACCTGTGCCGAAGCGTAATAGCGCGTCATTTCGCCTAAGCTATCGCCTAGCAGCACCGCGGCGTCGCTGCAGGCCCGCAGCGCCGTCGCAGTACAGTCGCCCATCTCGATGAGCTGCGAACGCCTGACAAAGGCCAGGCCCGCTTTCTGAAGAAGATTGGCTGCAGAATCGAACCGCTCGGGGTGTCTGGGAATCAGGCAATACAGAACTTGCTCGTCGATGTCGATGCCCTGCGCGTAGGCGCGCTTTACCTGGTGAGCGATGGCTTGGACAAACATTTCGTCTTCGCCTTCGCGAGTGCTGGCGATGACTATGATTTTGCGTGGCAAGCCCGCGGCGAATTGCCGGCCCCTTAATACTTTATCGGGTGGCAAGGAAATATCGAATTTGAAGTTGCCCGAGACCCGTACACCTGACGCGCCGACCTGTTCCAACCGCTGAGCGTCATGCAAAGTCTGCGCATACACTGCGTCGAAACTAGCATAAGCGTCGCGCATAACACTACCCGCACGCAAGGTCTGACGCAAAGAATTTTCAGAGAAGCGTGCGCTGGCCAATAGCATGGGCACCTGTGCACTACGCGCCGCGGCCAGCAAATTAGGCCAGACCTCGCGTTCAATCAGGACGCCGGCGCGAGGTCGATAATGAGCGATGAACCTTCGCGTACTGCCCGGAAAATCATAAGGCAACCATTGCTGAACCAGGCGGCCTTGCTGGATTGCCTGTGCAAATGCGCGTTCACCCTCGGCACGCCCCGTGATGGTCAAATGGGTGAGCAAAACGTTTTCGCCCTGATCTAGTAAAGACTGTATGAACGGCTGCGCAGCTCGAGTCTCTCCGAGACTGACGGCGTGAACCCACACGGGATTATCAATGGGCCGAGATTCTGAGTAGTGTCCAAAACGGGCGCCTGAACACACTTCCCAGTTGCCTCCGGAGCGACGGGCGCGTATCGCCATCCAGGCTAGCAAGCCGGGCGACAACAATCGGATGAGAACGGTGTAAAAGAATAGATTCAAAGATATGCGCCGATGGCTCTAACGGGGACTACCAAGTTGATGAGTCTAGCCGAAGCATAACTACCGCGTCATTGGGTCAAAAAACGGTACAGCGACATTTATACCGGGGCGGCTCCGCCGGGGAAGTCGGCATGCGCCGACACATCGAAAGCAAGCGCCTGATCGACTGCACTTAATACGGTTTCGGCTGAGGGCGCATTGCCACGCTCGCCCAGGCTAGCCGTATAAGCCGGACCTTCTAGGGGCGTACGCACAGGAGTAGATGCCTTGTATATGCCAATGGTTGGCCGCCCCAATCCCGCAGACAAGTGAGTAAGGCCGCTATCTAGCCCCACCATGATGCGCGCACCGGCTAAAACTTTGGCAACATCGGTCAAGCCCATGCGCGGCAAGACCTCGCCACGCGAGTTACCTGCAACCAGCAATGCCGCCCTTTCCGTTTCGGAGGGGCTTCCCGATAACAGCTTTAAATCCAGACCATGCTCGTGTAAGCGCCCGAACACTTTCTTCCAATCGGCTTCGGGCCAAAGCTTATCGTCGCGGCTGGCCGACGGCATGATAACTGCATAAGGCTGTATTTCTACATCCTTGGTGATGCGGTCAAGTCCAAAATCGGGTTCGCCTTCAAAAGCATAGCCAAAGGCCGCCGCAGCAAGTTCACGCTGCCGCTGCACCGCAGGCTGCCAGAAATTAACTGCGTGCTTTACATCATAAAAGAACGAAGCCAAGGGCTCGCGCGCCGAGCGGCGATCTAAGCCGTGGCGGACCCCATGGGTTTGCCGAACAAGCCATACGGATTTCATCAAGGCCTGCATATCGAGCACCACGTCGTAATTGCGGGCATCCAGATTGTTGCGCAGCGCCACACGGGCCGCACGCGTTTCGGCCGACCACCAATGCTTGCGCCAACGGCGGTGCGCTACCGAAATGACTTCGTGGACGGCTGGATGCCATGCGGGAATCTCGGCAAAGCTTTCTTCGACTATCCAATCAATTCGCGCACCCGGGACGTGCCGCGCGATATCGGATATCGCCGGCAGCATATGCACCAAGTCGCCTAACGAAGACGTCCGGACAATAAGGATTTTTTTCGTCATGCGCCGATTATAAAGTCAACCGCCATGCAACGATATCGCAGACGGCGGTCAATGCCTGCGACCCATCCGGAAATTGTTCAAGGCCGTTTTCGCGCACGCCATTCCCATGCCCCCAGAGATATTCCACTTGCGCAGATAATGCCGATTCCAAGCCATGTCAGGGGATCCGGGAATTGGCCCCAGATAAGCCAGCCCAACGTTGCGGCGCTGATAATCTGCAGATAGATAAATGGCGCCAGCATCGAGGCTGGTGCGTGCCGATATGCCTGGATTTGCAGCAAGTGCCCTGCCGCCCCCCAAAAGCCGGTTGAGACCAGGATGACCCAGTGCCCCGGATCCAGAACCAGAAATAAAGGCCAGAAGGCCGGAAGAATGAATGGCAATGCCAAGCTCAGGCAAACACTGCCCACTGCGCCGCTCCAGACCAATGTGGTGAGCGGATCGTCGACCGCCACACGGCGTGTTGCAATGAACTGCCCGGCGAACAGGAAAGCAGTGAGCAATCCGGATAAAGTTCCCACTGGATCGAGCCCGCCATCAGGCCGGATGATGATTAGGACACCCACGAAACCGGCAGCCGCGGCTAGCCATCGTGAAATCCGGGCCGCTTCCTTTAGAAGCCAGGGCGCGACAGACAGCATAATTAAAGGCGCCAGGAAGTTGATCGCTGTGGCCTCTGCCTGAGGCAGGTAACGCAGAGTATTGAAGAACGATAAGGTCGCCAGCAACATGACCGAACCGCGCAAAAGTTGCGCCCGCGGCCGGACACTGCGCAACACCGCCACTCCGCGTACAGGCAGAACCAGCGCCAACACCAGCAAAAGGTGAACGACATAACGAACCCAGCACAGCGCCAGCAAGGAAACACCTGCCGCCATTACCCATTTTCCACTTGCATCCAGAGTCGACAACGCGACAGTCGATGCCACCAACAGCAGGATCCCGGCAATAGGGCGCGTAGCACCATACGGTAAAGTAGTCTTTGGCATCGCCTTATGGTCATAAAGGTTTTCAGCCGACGGCTTTGACGCGGCAACTCTCGAGCTGCAATTAGCCCGTGGCATGTCGGGCCTCATGGATAGCGCTCATAAACGGCTTATATATGGCAAGCAAAATCGGGGTTCACCACGTTGACCGGCCGCTCGGCACAAAACGCCAGAAGGTTGTCGAAAGCCGTGCCCAGGTAGAGCTCGTAACTCTCGCGCTCGACATATCCGATATGCGGAGTGCACAATACATTGACGCGATTAAGTAAGGGATGCTTGGCACCCAATACTGGTTCGTTTTCATAAACGTCGACTGCGGCGAAACCGGGCCGACCGGCATCAAGCGCATTAGCCAAGGCGCCGGACGCAACCAACTCGGCCCGGCTGGTATTCACAAAAAGCGCAGTCTTTTTCATTCGCGCAAGATCAGCGTGCGTGATTATGCCTTCAGTATCGGCATTGAGCCGCAAATGAATCGAAAGGACATCGCTGTCGGCGAAAAACTGTTCGCGCGATGGCGCTACATCGAAGCCATCGGCCTTGGCCCGTTCTATGGATTCGTTACGGCCCCAGACCCAAACCTTCATACCAAATGCCCTGCCATAGCCGGCTACCAATTTCCCGATGCGCCCGTAGCTCCAGACCCCCAGAGTTTGCCCATATAACTGATGGCCCAGAAAACCTTGCCAGGATCCGCCATTAAGCCGGTTGACCTCGGGAACCAAATAACGGCGGCTAGCCATAATGAGTGTCCAGGCGAGTTCCGCCGTGGCGGTAGGCCCGCCAAAGCCTTCGACGACAGCGATCCCCCGCGCAGTGCAGGCATCGAGATCAATATGGCCGGATACTTTCGCTGTTTGACTGATTACCCTCAGATCTGGCAGTTTGTCGAGTAGTTCAGCAGTAATTCGGGTGCGTTCGCGAATCAGTACCAGTGCCTGGACGCCCGCAAAGCGCGCGGCAAGATCATCTACGTTGGTCGCACTATCATTGAAGATAGTTACCTGATGCCCATCGAGCTTGGAAAAACTATCGAGATGCCGTACACAGTCTTGATAATCATCGGGTATAACGATATGCATAACAATCCTTTGGATCTTATTATTAAGCTATGACTACCTGGTATATCTTGCCTAATGGCAATATCAAACATGCAAATGGGCTGGAACTGCAGCCCGAGTTAGACTGGTTTCCCACTGCGGAAAGCATGGAAATTTTTAGTGAGCGCGGCCGTCAACAAGGTCAGTCAGAGGTGCAGATCATCAAACACATGATGGATTTGGCGCGCGACTGTGAAAAGTGGGCACAAGACAATCTAAGTTAGCACCCTCGGCACGCTAAATTGCAACAAGATCAGTTTTAAAGCGCGCTGCGCGCTCGGCATACCCTTGCGCATTCCTTTGTAGATTGGCAACGTCGTCATCACTGAGGGTGCGTACCACTTTGGCGGGCGAACCCAGAATCAGAGAGCGCTCGGGGAACACCTTGCCTTCGGTGACTACCGCACCGGCACCCACTAGACTATTTTTTCCTATTACGGCCCTGTTCAGGACGATGGCTTGTATGCCAATTAGTGCGCCGTCTTCAATCGTGCAGCCGTGCAACATTGCCTGATGGCCTATCGTTACCTTCTCACCGATGGTGAGGGGGCATCCCGGATCGGTATGCAGCACCGCACCTTCTTGTATATTCGACCCTTCGCCCACCACAATCGGTTCGTTATCGCCGCGGATGACGGCGCCTGACCATATACTGCTGTGAGCCGCCATAGTCACCCGCCCGATGACGGTGGCTTCAGCTGCCACGTAAGCAGTATCGTGTATCGAAGGGATCGAGTCGCCTAGGCGGTAGCAGGTCATATTTTGTCTCCGTTAATTGGGTGCTGCAAGGATCGTAGCACAGGCACTACCAAGAATTGACCCTCGAAAAGACCCATCGGCACTCATTATATTAACTTTTAGTTGCATGTTTTGAGGCGATTTTATTTCGGCCGGCTGCATTCGCGCGTACGATGCGCATTTACCTTTCATCTGGGCAGCACGTGCCGAAACTCGCTATATATGTCATAAGCTTGCAAGCAGCGCAGGATCGACGATCATTCATGCAGCAACAACTCGACGGCTTACAGCTTCCCTTTGAGTTTTTCGACGCAATTTACGGCAGTGAGGATCCCGATCACTATTTGTTCGAAAAGTACAACGATAAGAAGCGAGCGTCCCGCAGAGGACTAAATGCCTCGCTGCGCCTTTCCCAATTAGGCTGTTTTGCCAGCCACTACCTTTTATGGGAAAAGTGCTCGCAAACAAATACACCGATCATAGTTTTGGAAGATGATGCGATTCTGCTACCCCCTTTCATGTCGTTTTGCGAAAACCTGGAGCAGTTTTCGAAAAGGCACGAACTCGTGTGGTTGCAGCCTAGTCGGAAAATAGCAAATCAATCCGGTCGCGTCATAGAAGAAATCGGCCCCTTCACGGTGAAGAAATTCGCAAAGGGTTTTGCCGGAACGACGGGATATATGCTGACCCCGCGGGCGGCCAACATTTTGCTGGACTATTGTGCTGAGTGGATCTATCCAGTGGACAACACTATGGATCGTTTTTACGATCACAAGGTTGAAGCCATAGGTATTGAACCTGTTTGCGTCACCCAGGAAGACGATTTCGAATCATCCATCAATGTAGCGGCATCTGGCAGCAAACGCAGACTCCGCGACTCGGTGCGCCGAGAACTAGCTACCTTGAAAGACAACGTCAGCCGAACCACACATAATGCCAAGTTTTACATCAAACTCTTGGCGCGTTAAAGACCTGCGGTGGCAGGCGCACCTAGAGGGCTGACTTACGCCAAACGCTGGCCAGCCAATGTTGCTGATCGCGCGGAACCCCTGCAGGCCGATAATAATGCTCCAGCTCGACGAAGTGCGCGGCAGTCATCAATCGGCGCCAGTTATTCAGATCGTGATACGCACCATAGCGGCCACCGCTCCAGCCCTCCTGATTGTCGCCCCGCGGATTTGAACTAAACAGAACTCCGCCCTGTTTCAAGGCATCGTGCAGTTGCCCGAGTACCCGGGGCAAAGCGTTGCTCGGCACGTGAAACAACGAAGCATTGGCAAAAATACCGTCGAACCAAGCCGTCGGCAAATCCAACGCCAGAAAGTCCTGATGCAGCACTTCGCATCCCGTCTGCGCCCGCGCCATGGAAACAAATGCCTCGGAGCCGTCCAGCCCCGTAGCCACGTGTCCTAACTGAGTAAAGGACTTCAGATCTCGCCCTGGCCCGCAGCCGAAATCCAGGATGCGATAGGGAGGTACCGCATCAATATGTCGAAGCAAAGCCGCTATGTTCTGGCTGACGTCATGATCACGGGTACCCGTTTCGAAACCTTCGGCGTGCTGATTGTAATAATCCAGTGTCGCTGTCGAAATCGTGCGCAAGTCGCTGACTTTGCTGACCATAGAGAATTCTCCGTTATCTGGGTCTTATATGTGCTGCCAGCCCTGCACAAATGCGGCAACCGGCTGCCGTTTACCCCCTGCCTTCTGTAGCTCGAGCAGACGCAGAATGCCATCGGCAGTCGCAACATCTATACCGTGCGCACCATACCGCAGCACTTGGCCCGGAGCTCCTGAAGAATGACTGGCTTCAGCCTGTTTGCTCGGCGCGCTATCGCAATCTTCCTTTGCCAGAGCTTGCGCATTCCAGACCTTTACTGGATCGGTCAGTCCAGGCAGCAGGATTGTCGCCCCCGGGACAGGATCGAAAGCGCGAATCCGGCGTGCCAGAACGACTGCAGACAGGGTGAAATCGAGCGGGGCCTCTGCCTTAGTGAGTTTGGCGGCGTAAGTAATGCCCTCGTCTGGCTGAGGCCTCGATACCAGCGTCCCCTTCTGTAAACCTTCCAATGCCTGAACGATCGCCTCAGCCCCCAGCGCGGCAAGCTCATCATGCAGCCTGGCAGCATTATGCTGAGCCGTAATCGGAAGAGTCTTGGTGAGCAACATTGCCCCGGTGTCCAGGCCCTCGTCCATCAGCATGATGGTGATGCCCGTTAGTTGATCACCCGCTTCAATGGCGCGTTGAATGGGCGCCGCGCCGCGCCATCGCGGCAGTAGGCTGGCATGGATATTAAAACAGCCGTAAGTCGGTAAAGACAGCACCCACTCAGGCAGGATAAGTCCGTAAGCCGCGACGACCAGCAGTTCGGGTGCAGCATCGAGCAGAGCCGCCCTTGCGGCTTGGGCATCGTCGGAATATTTACCGTCGAGGCGCAGACTGCGCGGCTGGCATACCGGGATATTGGCGGCGAGCGCCCTTTCCTTCACAGCACTGGGAGTAAGTTTGAGTCCGCGGCCCGACGGTCGATCGGGCTGGGTCAGCACTAAAGGAACTTGATGCCCCGCCGAGAGGATGGCATCAAGAGCTAATCCGGCGAACTCTGGGGTGCCAGCGAATACAATACGCATAGTAAAGCCAATTCAAAGGTAGAACTGGCATGATACCAACTGAGGGTGAAGCGGCATCAAGCCTTCATGGCTTCGCGCTCTTGTTTGCGCAGCCGCGTCTTGATGCGGTTCTGTTTCAACGGTGACAAATACTCGACAAACACTTTACCCATAAGGTGGTCTAGTTCGTGCTGGACGCAGACCGCCAAAAGGCCTTCGGCGTCGAACTCAATAGTTTGTCCCTGTTCGTTCAGCGTACGCACCTGAATGCGGGCGGCACGCTCGACTTCATCGTAAATGCCGGGCACTGAAAGACAGCCTTCTTCATAAACCTGGGTCTCTTCACTTTTCCAAATGATTTCAGGGTTTATGAGCACGCGCAAATCGTTACTGTCTTCAGACACGTCGATGACAACCACCCGTTCGTGTACATCGACCTGAGTGGCAGCCAAACCCACGCCGGGAGCGTCGTACATGGTTTCGGCCATGTCGCGAACAAGCGTGCGTATGCGGTCGTCGACGACCTGAACCGGCTTGGCGACTTTGTGCAAGCGAGGGTCGGGGTATCGAAGGATAGGTAATAAAGCCATGAAACTGATCCGATAATTCGTGTAAGTCTCTATGATAAAACAAAATTTGCCTTCACTATGACTTTTTGGTTCGCGTCGCTCCCGAAACCTGTCGGGCTATGCCACACTACCGCATGCACCTGACATCATCCTCCGAAGAGCTCAGCGCATGGATACGCCTGTCACTTGAACCCGGGCTTGGGCCGGCTCAAGCGCGCAGCCTTCTCGCTTCAATAGGGCTGCCACAGGATATCTATGCTCTGCCTGCCGCCGCTCTTGGCAAGTATCTACCCGTCGAATTGGCTCGCCAATTGCGCCAGGCTCCCAGCGACCATACGCAGGCCGCGATCGACGATACCCTGCAATGGCTGCAGCATCCGGGCCATCACTTGATCACCCTGGCCGACCCTGCCTATCCGCGCATGTTGCTCGACATCCACGATCCGCCATTGCTGCTTTACGCCAACGGTAGCCTTGCTCATCTGGGCAAGCCCATAATTTCCATAGTCGGAGCCCGTAGCGCCAGTGCCGGGGGCATGGACAATGCCAGGGCGTTTGCCCGCCATCTGGCCGAACAAGGCTGGTGCATTGCCAGCGGACTGGCCTCCGGTATAGATGCCGCCGCGCACGAAGGGGCGTTAATGGCCGGGCCGACCGCGGGCTCCACCATTGCGATCATGGGAACCGGCATAGACATCGTCTACCCCGCTCGAAATCGCGAACTCGCGCATCGCATTGCCCAAGAAGGCGTGTTGTTATCCGAATTTCCCATCGGCACCCGGGCACTGCCTTACCAATTTCCGAAACGCAATCGCCTGGTGGCAGGCATAGCGCGCGGAGTACTGGTGGTCGAGGCGGCGAAGCAAAGCGGCTCGTTGATCACCGCAAGATTGGCGTCCGAAATGGGTCGCGAGGTCTTCGCCATTCCCGGCTCTATCCATTCACCCTTGTCGCGCGGCTGCCATGCGCTCATACGGCAAGGGGCAAAATTGGTCGAATCCGCCGAAGACATACGAGAGGAACTAGGCGTCTCCGGTGCCCCGCCGGCTTTTCCTGCGTCCAAGGGACGACCCACAAGGAAGCAACAAGCCGTAGAAGATCCCATCAGTCAACTGGTACTGGAGGCCCTTGGTTACGACCCCGTTCCACTCGATACGTTGCACCAACGAAGCCAACTTGATGTCCCTCAGCTAACAGCACGTTTGCTTGAACTCGAGCTGCGGGAAATTGTCGTTCGGCTGGATGACGGGCGCTTCCAGCGCCGATAACGTTACTATTTACGTCATCACGCATTACTTCTATGATGTGTGCGAATCTCTGCAACCATACTCGGGAATAATTCCATGTCTTTGCCAAGCAAAGTAAAAATCGTCGAGGTTTCGCCTCGCGACGGGCTGCAAAACGAAAAAAATTTTATTGACACATCAATCAAGATCGAACTGGTCAATCGCTTGTCGCAAGCGGGTTTTCCGAATGTCGAAGCTGTGTCCTTTGTGTCACCCAAATGGGTGCCCCAAATGGCTGACGGCGCCGAAGTCATGGCAGGCATTACGCGCCGCCCCAGCACCATTTATTCCGCACTTACGCCCAATTTGCGCGGCTTCGAAGCTGCCGTGGCAGCCGGCGTAGACGAGGTAGTCATTTTTGGTGCCGCCAGCGAAGCATTCTCGCAAAGAAACATTAATTGCTCCATCGCCGAATCCATTGCCCGGTTCGAACCGGTGGCCCAGGCAGCCAAAGCTGCCGGACTGCGGCTGCGCGGCAGCATCAGCTGCGCGCTAGGCTGCCCCTACCAGGGCGAAACTCCTATTTCGTCTGTCGTAGATGTCGCTCAACGCTATTTGGCGCTCGGTTGCGACGAAATTGATGTCGCAGACACGATCGGGGTCGGTACCGCCAGCAGGGTAAAACAGGTGATGCAGGCAGTCAGCCAGGTGGTCGACCCGATGCGCATATCAGGCCACTTCCACGATACCTATGGCCAGGCCTTGGCCAATATTCTGGCGGCCATGGAAACTGGAATCTCCATATTCCACACTTCGGTGGCTGGCCTCGGGGGATGCCCCTATGCCAAAGGGGCAACCGGCAACGTCGCCACCGAAGACGTCCTGTACATGTTGCATGGGCTAGATATCGACACAGGCATAGACCTAGATGCGGTCGTCGACATTGGCCAGTGGATTTCCGGCCACATTGGTCACAAATCATCCAGTCGCGCCGGCAACGCCCTAGCCGCGCGCAAGGCTGCCTAGTGGCTTTTCCTAAACGACACCAGCCAAGCGAAGAAGAGCGTTCCGAGCTTTTCGAGGCAATCGGGCCGCTCCCACTGCGCGGAGTCGCGTGGCCACGCTGGATCAAAATACTCGCTGTACTGATTCTGATTTGTATTGGATTGCTAATACTTCAAACCGCTTCGGGTCCCGTCGGTAAAACCGTCAGTCCTCTAGTGGCTGGAAGCATTTTGCTTTGCTTTATCGGGCTAATCGTCTTGGCCCGTTACATGCTTGTTTCGGAAACGCGCATCACTCATCGTGGTATTGAGCAGTCATGGATCAGTCGCCGCGAAGTGGCATGGGAAGACATCCAGTTTGCAAAATTCATTCCTTTGGTGGCATCTAAGCGGCTAATTTGCTTTACCAGTAAAGGGCGACCTGTCGTGTTTCAAGCCGGCACCCGCGAAATGCAAATTGCATTTGCGCGCATTGCGCTGGTGTACCGCCGCAACAAGTAGACTGCATTGTCAATCTGCGCGTACACTTTGGCACTGATCCCGTCAATATCAGGATTACCAGAGCAAAATCGCTTAGGGTCTGTTAATTCGTACTGATACTTCTTTCAAGAGAATCAAATGTCTTTGTTGAAAAAAATGGGCGTCAGCGCCCTGGTCGCAGCCGCCTGCACAGCAATGGCCCCCGGCCTGGCTCATGCTGACGACGCATGGCCTTCCCGCCCCATTACGTTTGTTGTCCCTTACGCCGCAGGTGGATTTGGTGATACGCGCATGCGCCTGCTTGCACGCGAGTTGGCCGAAGAGCTTAAAGTCAGCGTCGTAGTCGAGAACAAGGCCGGTGCGGGCGGCGTTATTGGCACTGCTTATCTTGCCAAGGCGAAACCTGATGGCTACACAATAGGCAGCGGCAACCTCGCGCCACTCTCGGTCAATCCGACCTTGATGCCCAAGAACGTACCTTACGATGTAAAGCAAGACCTGGCGCCCATCATTCTGGTCGAGGAAAGCCCACTGATTCTTAGCGTCAATAATCAAGTTCCCGTCAAAACCGTACAAGAGCTGATCGCGCTGGCCAAGAAAGATCCAGGTAAATATATGTTCGGTTCGTCGGGGGTCGGCGGCGCCCATCACTTGTCGGGCGAATTGTTCGCATCCCAAGCTGGCATCAAGCTATCTCACGTTCCCTACAAAGGCGGTGCGCCAGCGGCAACCGACCTTATGGCGGGTCATATCGACATGATGTTCGAGATGGGCTATGCCGCTATGCCGGCAATTCAGGCCAAGAAGGTGCACCCTTTAGCTGTGACCAGCGCCAAGCGCTTGGCACTGTTGCCCGACGTGCCTACCATGGCTGAATCGGGTCTGCCTGGTTTCGAGTCCTACAACTGGCAAGGCGTTATCGCTCCAGCCGGAACGCCGGAAGCAATAATCCAGAAACTTAACGTCGCCTTCAACGCCATTCTGAAGAAGCCAGAAGTACAGAAAGCCTTTGAAGTCACGGGCGGTCAATCTTCGGGAGGCACTCCAGAAGACTTTGCCAAGTTCATTCAGAGCGAAACAGAAAAGTGGGCCAAAGTTATCCAGTCGTCCAAGATATCCGTTGAATAAATCTTGTAGCTAGCGCAGCAACATGTGGGTGCCCCAATAAGGGCACCCTTTTTCATCTAGCGAATGGGCAATGCGTACATAAGGCCGCCGTCTGTCCACTGTGCATTAAGGCCCCGGTTGATTTTCAGGGGACTGCCCATCCCGACGTTGCGTTCGAAGCTCTCGCCGTAATTGCCGACCTGCTTGATAATGTTGTAGGCCCATTTTTCGTCTACATCCATATTCTTGCCGGCACCCGCAGTCACCCCCAGCAAACGCGATATATTGGGATTAGTACTTTTGAGCTGTTCGTCGACATTTTTCGATGTGACTCCCAATTCTTCCGCCCCTACCATGGCATGCAGGCTCCATTTCACGATACCCAGCCACTTATCGTCGCCCTGACGCACGAAGGGCCCCAAGGGTTCTTTTGAAATGATCTCTGGCAAAACCACATAATCGTCGGGCTTTTCAAGCTTGGATATCCGAATTGATGCAAGGCCGGAGGCGTCGGTTGTGAATACATCGCAACGGCCGGCAGCAAAGGCATTGACCACCTCGTTGAATTGCTCGAGAACGACGGGCTTGTACTGAACCTTATTGGCACGTGCCCAGTCCGCCATGGTGTTCTCGTTAGACGTACCCGTTTGCATGCACACTGTCGCGCCATCAATATCTTTAGCGCTTTTCACACCCAGCGCCTTCGATACCAGGAAACCCTGGCCGTCGTAGAAATTGATCCCCGCGTGTATAGCCCCTAGTGCCGTGTCACGTTGCTGGGTGACCGTTGTGTTGCGCGCGAGCAAATCGATCTCGCCCGACTGCAAAGCCGTAAAACGTTGCTGCGAATTTAGTGGAACCGCTTTGAACTTGCTTGCATCGCCAAGCACCGCGGCGGCCACGGCACGGCATACGTCAATATCAAGCCCCTGCCACTCACCTTTTGCGTCTGGCGCAGAAAACCCTGCAAACCCAGTCGTTACGCCACACTGTACGACCCCACGTTTCTTGACAATGTCGAGGGTATCGGCATGTGCAAGCGACATGCCAGCCAACATGACAAGGGAGCCTGCCATGGCATCTAAGCATAGAGTTCCCCGCGAATGCAGCTGAAGAATCGCGGTGCGATCTGCCGGGGCCATTTTTTAGTGTGCGCATAAGATTCCTCGTCTGGTGAGTACGGACTATGATTTTTTTGCATGTTACTGCAATAGGTCGGCACAGGAACAGATAAGCTTATTCATAACTTCGTATATCGTCGATCACTTTTCCGTCATTAGGCAAGGTACCGGGCTCTACCGCCTGCACTTCGGCTCGCAGCTTGGTGAGCTCGCGCACGGAATCGGCCAACTTCCCCAACACATGGGATGTAGCTTCGGGCAATTCCACCATAAGAACCATTATGTCGCTACCCACCTTACCGCTGACGACAAGTCGAGCCTTGATCACTTCGGGGTGCCGCTTGATGACCTGAGCAATCTGACCCGGATGTACAAACATACCCCGCACTTTGGTGGTTTGATCGGCACGTCCCATCCATCCTTTGATTCGCAGATTTGTACGGCCGCAGGCTGATACGCCCGGCAATATCGCGGACAGATCCCCGGTGCCAAAGCGAACTAGCGGGTAATCGGGATTCAGCGTGGTGACGACCACCTCGCCCACCTCGCCCTCGGGCAAAGGCTCGTTGCCCCCGGGCCTGACAATTTCAAGAATGATATCTTCGTTGACGACCAAACCATCGCGAGCGGAGGTTTCATAGGCGATCATGCCGAGATCAGCACTACCGTACGCCTGATAGCCAGCGATCCCACGCTCGGAAAACCATTTGCACAACGAAGGTGGAAAGGCTTCGCCCGAAAACAGGGCTCGTTTAATGGACGGCAGCTCAACACCCATTTCGTCGGCTTTTTCAAGGATGATCTTCAGAAAGCTTGGCGTCCCGGTATAACCCGCCGGGGCTAAGTCAACAATAGCTTGTACCTGCTGCTCGGTCTGACCCACGCCGCCAGGGAAGACCGTGCATCCGACTGCATGCGCGGCGGTCTCCATCATGGACCCGGCAGGCGTAAAGTGATATGAAAAACAGTTATATACCAACTCGCCGGGCCGGAAGCCCGCTGCATACAAGGCTCGGGCGAAGCCCCAGTAGTCGGGGCGTTTGCTTTCAGGCTCATAAATCGGGCCCGGTGAAGCAAACACACGTGCCGCCTCGCCCCAGCCTATGGCTGAGAAGCCGCCGAAGATCCGGCTGACGGCAGGCAATTGCTGACCGGCGGCGCCCTGGCGCATAGCCAACTGTGCCTGCAGCAACTCGCTTTTACGAACGACGGGAATTTGTGCCAGACTGGACAGGTCGCCGAAGGCATCAAGGTTTAGTCCTTGCAATTGCGCCGCAACCGCGGGCGCCCGTTCGCGGGCGCGTTTCAGAGCAGGTGCAAGGCGGCTCAGCAAGGCCTGCTCGCGCTCGGACGCTGAAGCCCGTTCGCGCTCCTCGAAGTATGTCGTCATGGTTTGTACCTTTAGGCGAGCCAGCGCTTACGCCGTCGATAGAATTTATTGTCGCGGAAACTTTTTCGTTCGCCGCTTGATACGCCTAGATAAAACTCTTTGACGTCCTCGTTTTCGGCTAAGGCTTTCGCCTCGCCGTCCATCATGACCCGCCCATTCTCAAGGATGTAGCCATAATCGGCGTAGCGCAGTGCGATATTGGTATTCTGTTCAGCGAGCAGAAAGCTGACGCCCTCGCGCTGATTAAGGTCGCGGACAATCTCGAAGATTTCTTCCACGATTTGCGGCGCAAGCCCCATTGAAGGCTCGTCCAGCAAGATCATATTGGGGTTGGCCATTAGGGCGCGGCCAATCGCCGTCATTTGCTGCTCGCCACCAGAGGTATATCCGGCCTGGCTGCTGCGCCGCTGCTTCAGCCTGGGAAAGTACTGATACACCCTGTCCAGGGACGCGCTTAGGTCGCCGCGACTTAGATTACGCGTATAGGCTCCTGCGAGAAGGTTTTCTTCTATCGTAAGGTGAGCGAAACAATGGCGCCCTTCCATCACTTGGACCACGCCGCGCTTAACCAGATCGGCCGGCGTGAGCCTTTCGATGCGTTCGCCGCGATAGTCGATATTGCCTTTGGTGACATCGCCTCGTTCGGCTTTAAGTAGGTTGGATACCGCCCGCAAGGTGGTCGTTTTTCCGGCTCCGTTGGCGCCGAGCAGCGCTACGATCTTGCCCTCGGGGACGCACAGTGAAACGCCCTTGAGCACCAAAATAACGTGGTTGTATATGACTTCGATCCCGTTCACATTCAGGAGAATCTTGGGGGCCTGGGCTTCGACACTCGTATTCATAACATTTTCCCTGCAGTCAGTTCGGTCCGGCCGCTACATGCAAGCGGCGGCCGGAAGCCTTACACCGCTACTAGCCTTCGCACTTGCGAGGCGTAATCTTCTTCTCGGTGGCGTACTTGGCAGCCAGCTCTTTGACCAGCGGGTCTACGAACTTCTTGTCGGATTGATACCAATCGGAGACGATGTTGAACTTTCCGCCGTCCCATTGAATGATACGAGCCCAGTCGTCGCCCATATGGTTGCTGCATGAGGTCTTAATTGGGCGCATGATTTTGTCAAAGCCCAGTTCTTGCAGGCGTTCTTTTGTGATATTCAGGTTTTCGAAGCCCCACTGAACCTGCTCGCGGGTCATGTGCTTGCCCTTGCCGTACTTTTCTTGGGCAGCGCGTATGGCTTCAACCTGCAACATGGAAATCATCATGCCGCGTGTATGGGCAATGGTCCCGACGTACTTGCCATTGGTATCGGTGCCTTGTCCTTTGTCGTACACATGCTTTTTAAGGTCTTCGTGTACCTTGCCATGGTCGGCACTATTGTGAATGGTGATGCCGTTGTAGCCCTTGGCGACCTGACCCAGGTCTTGAACGTCATTCTCGGAACTGGCCCACCAGATTCCATACATTTTGTCGCGCGGATATCCAACGGCCTGAGCCTCACGGATAGCCGTCGGAGTCATGATGCCTGCGCTCCAGAGCAACAGATAATCCGGCTTATTCTGGCGAATTTGCAGCCAGGTCGATTTCTGCTGAACACCGGGGGCGGTAACGGGATACAGTTGCAGGTCGAAGCCGTTGACCTTGGCACGTGCCTGCAATAAGGCGATGGGTTCTTTGCCATACGGTGAATCGTGATACACCAGAGCTATCTTCTTGCCCTTTAGCTTGTCCTCGCCGCCGACCTTTTTGGCGATGTCCTGGATCATGACATCAGCCGCAGTCCAGTATGTGCCCGCCAAAGGAAAATTCCATTTGAAAACAGAGCCATCGGCTGATTGCGAAAGGCCATAACCCATGGTTTCGATCGACACACCATCAACAATCGCCTTGTCAGTCAGGGCAAAGGTGATTCCGGTCGACTGAGTATCGAATCCTGACGCCCCGCCATTCTTATCCTTCAGGCGCTCGTAGCATTCCACCCCACGATCGGTCGCATATGCAGTTTCGCATTCTTCGAAGACGATCTTGACGCCATTGATGCCACCGTCACGCGCATTGACCAGCTTGAGGTAATCCATTTTGCCATCGGCCCATGGGATCCCCAATGGCGCGAATGAACCTGTACGGTACGCCAGCAACGGTACGAACTGCTCTTCGGCCGCTGCCGCTGGCAACGACACTGTCGCCAACGTGCCAGCTACAGCAAACATCGCCGCGGCCAATTTAAAGGAACGTTTCATCTCCAAGTCCTCCTGATGGTGTCTATGTGCACCGTTTGTGATTCAGCGTGACCGAAATAGGCCAGCCGGGTTACTGATACTTCTGTTTCTGCCACGGACCCATGCCAAGCAATCAATGCGGGAAGGGCCAGATGCGCAGCTTTTCCTTGCCTATGCTCCAGAGGCGTGCCAGACCGTGCGGTTCTACTATCAGGAAAAACACGATAAGCGCGCCGAAAACCATATGTTCGATGTGCGAAGCCGTATCGACTGCCAGAGGCAATCCGAACATATGAGGAACGTTGGTGAGGAATACCGGGACGAGCACCATGAAGGCAGCGCCGAAGAAACTGCCCACGATTGAGCCAAGTCCGCCAATGATGACGATAAACAGCAATTGCAAGGAGCGTGTCAGGTCGAAAGCCAGTGGCTCCCAGGAACCCAGGTGTATATAGGCCCACAATGCGCCGGCCACGCCAACAATAAAGGAGCTGACGGCGAAAGCAGTCAATTTTGCATATACAGGGCGAATTCCGATAACCGATGCGGCTACGTCCATATCGCGTATGGCCATCCATTGCCGGCCGATTGCCCCGCGCACCAGATTTTTTGCTAACACTGCAAACACTGCCACAAAAATCAGCACGAAGAGATAGCGCTGAACGGGAGTCTGGATGGGAAGCCCGAAAGCTTCCAGGGCAGGCACAGACACGTTGCCCGAAGACGAGTAATTAGTGAAGAAGGGAATGCGCAGAAACGCCCAGTCTACAAAAAATTGTGCGGCCAGAGTCGTCACCGCCAAGTATAGCCCCCTGATGCGCAAACTGGGAACGCCGAATACGACGCCGACCAGCGTAGCAAACACGCCGCCGAGCAATATCTGGACGACCAGCGGCGTGGCGGGCATACGTACGCCGAAATTCCAGGCAGCATATGCGCCCACCGCCATGAAGGCTCCTGAGCCGATAGATATCTGACCACAATAGCCGACCAGAATATTCAAGCCTATGGCCGCCAACGATAGGATCAGAAACGGTATCAGTATGGCCTGCAGGAAATAATTTGAGGCAAAAAGCGGTACCAGCAGGAACGCGACAAGCAACACACCCAATATGAAGGCACGGTCCTGCCGGATCGGGAAGATTTGCTGATCCGACCGATAGGTGCTTTTAAACTGGCCATTTTCTCGATAAAACATAATGGATATCCGATCTTCTTTTCGTTAAATCATCAAACGCGGTCGATGATTTTTTCGCCAAACAAACCTTGCGGACGGAATAGCAGGAATACCAGAGCCAACACGTAGGCGAACCATATCTCGATACCACCACCCACAAAGGGGCCAAGATAGACTTCTGAAATTTTCTCGCCCATCCCGATGATCAACCCACCGATAATGGCCCCGGGTACCGAAGTGAGCCCGCCGAGAATAACGACAGGCAAGGCGCGCAAGGCCGCCGTCGACAAGGTGAACTGCACGCCAAACTTGGAACCCCAGATAACGCCTGCCACAAGGGCAACTATGCCCGCTACGGTCCATACCACGACCCAAATCCGGTTTAGCGGAATGCCGATCGACTGTGCCGCCTGGTGATCGTCGGCCACAGCTCGCAAAGCGCGACCGACAGCTGTGTATTGGAAGAAAATGGCCAGAACAGCGACCAGCAGCGCCGAGACGGCGGCGGCTGTGAGATCTTCAAGACTGATCAGTATGCCGCCTTCGAATATCGAATCCAGGATGAAAACGGGATCTTTGGGCATGCCGACGTCAATCGAGTACACACTACTGCCGAATATGATCTGGCCCATGCCATCAAGAAAGTAACTGATGCCTATGGTTGCCATAAGCAGGGTCGTGCCCTCCTGGTTGACTAGATAACGCAGCACCCAGCGCTCGATGACAATGGCAATAAGCCACATGAATAGACCGCTGATAATGAAGGCCAGTATGTTTGCCAGCATCAGGCTTTCGATGCCGAGCCATTGCGGTATCCATTCGGAGAAACGCGCCATGGAAAGGGCTGCGATCAGCACCATGGCGCCCTGTGCAAAATTGAATACGCCCGAGGCCTTGAAAATCAAAACGAAACCAAGCGCCACCAGTGAATACAGCATGCCTGTCATCAGGCCGCCAAACAGGGTTTCCAGGAAAAATGCCATTTCTGTCTTCCTTGTTAATGGCTGGCGCCGAGATAGGCGCGTATCACTTCGGGATTCTGCCTAACCTCATTGGGCATGCCATCGCCGATTTTCTTGCCATAATCCAGGACGACCACGCGATCGGAGATGTCCATGACCACCCCCATATCATGCTCGATCAGCACGATCGTGGTGCCATACTCTTCGTTGACATCAAGAATGAAGCGGCTCATGTCCTGCTTTTCTTCGATGTTCATACCCGCCATGGGCTCGTCAAGCAAGAAGAATGCGTGGTTCCATCGCAAGCGCGCGGCCCAAATCGACTCGCTTTTGCAGCCCATAAGGCAGACGTCCAACCGGCGTCTTACGGTACGCTTGAATTTCAAGGAAGTCGATGATGTTTTCGACGAATTCCCGATTGACGATTTCCTCGCGTTCTGCGGAACCGAAGCGAAAGGCCTGCGCCAAGATGCCACTTGTCATGCGCAGATTGCGGCCTGTCATGATGTTGTCCAGAACGCTCATGCCCTTGAACAAGGCCAAATTCTGGAACGTCCGGGCAATGCCCATTTCTGCCGCACGGCGCGAGTTCATTTGCGAGAACTTGACGCCCGCCAGCGTGATTTCACCGTTTTGGGGCGTGTAGACCCCGTTGATTACATTGAGCATCGAGCTTTTGCCGGCTCCGTTGGGTCCGATGATTGCGCGGATTTCGTGGGCTCGTACGTCGAAGGAGATGTCGGTTAGTGCTTTCACGCCACCAAAGGCGAGGGAAATATTCTTTAGATCAAGAATCGTGTCGCCGATTCGTTGATCGCGGGCAGATTGACTCATTACGCTGCTTTCCTCGTGTTGCCGGGAAATACCTTGGCCTCGGCAATTTTCAGGTCGGCCGAGATCTTGCCCGTGCGGCCATCCTCGAATTTGACTTCGGTTTCGATGAACTGCTTTGGCTTGCCCTGAAACAACGCATCTACCAGGACGCCGTACTTCTGGGCAATAAATGCGCGCCGTACTTTGCGCGTACGAGTCAGCTCGTCGTCGTCGGGATCCAGTTCCTTATGCAGGATCAAAAAGCGCGAGACCTGCGAACCGCACAACTTGGGATCACTGGCCAAATCTGCGTTGACGTCTTCGACACACTTGCGGATAAGTTCGTAGACTTCAGGCTTTTGCGCCAGATCGGTATAGCCGGCATAAGGGAGCCCCTGACGCTCGGCCCAGTTCCCCACCGCTTCCAGGTCGATATTGATAAAGGCGCACACCAAGGTCTTGTCGGCGCCAAAAGCGACCACTTCTTTGATGTATTGGAAAAACTTCAGTTTGTTCTCGATGTATTTCGGCGCAAACAAGCTTCCGTCAGCGAGTTTTCCGACGTCTTTGGCACGATCTATGATTTTCAATTGACCGTCGGCATCAAGGTAACCCGCGTCGCCTGTGTGATACCAGCCGTCGGCCGTATAGGATTCCGCAGTCGCCTCGGGATTGCGGTAATACTCTTTGAAAAGACCGGGACTTTTGACTTGGATCTCGCCGTTTTCCGCGACGCGAATCTCGACTCCTTTGACCGGAGGACCTACGGTATCGGCGCGCACGTGCCCATCGGACTGAACGCACACGAAGACCGAAGTTTCAGTCGAACCATACAGCTGCTTAAGATTGATGCCTATCGAGCGATAGAACACAAACAAATCAGGGCCAATGGCTTCGCCCGCCGTATAGGCCACGCGCACGCGGCTCATACCCAGTGCATTGCGCAAGGGGCCATAGATTAGTAAGTTGCCTATCCCGTACTTGAGCCGGTCGAGAGCGCTAACGCTTGCATCCTTATCGAGAATCCGAACACCGACTCGACGGGCAAGCCCCATGAAGAAATGGAATAGCTTCCGTTTGATGGCACTGGCGTCTTCCATGCGTATCATTACGTGGGTCAACAAACCCTCGAGTACGCGTGGCGGCGCGAAATAATATGTCGGCCCTATGTCGTGCATGTCGATAGAGACCGTATCGGGCGACTCGGGATGGTTGACGGTAAAACCCGTCACGAGGAACTGGGTATACGAGAACATATTCTGCCCTATCCAGGCAGGTGGCAAGTATGCCAAGACCTCTTCTCGATCCGTCAAATTCTCGAGTTCCTGGACAGCCAGGGCGCGGTCTATCAGCGCGTGGTGCGTGAGGACCACGCCTTTAGGCTTACCGGTGGTGCCCGAGGTATAGAACATGGCTGCTGTGTCGTCGGGCTTTACAGCAGAGATTGCCGCATCGACATAGCCAGGATGGGTGGCCTCGTGCTCGCGACCGAGTTCGACTAAGCGGTCGAACCGCAGCAGATTCTCTTGACCATAATTGCGCAGTCCGCGCGGATCGTCGTACACGACATAGCGCAAGGCGGGACAGCTTTCGGACACTTCGAGCATTTTATCGACCTGCTCCTGGTCTTCGACAACGGCCACCCGAATGTCGGCATCCTGAAATACATAAAGCATCTCGGCTGCGATGGCATCTTGGTAAAGGGGAACCGGTATGGCGCCGATGCACTGCGCTGCCATCATGGACAGATAGAGGCGCGGCCGGTTCTCGCCGACAACTGCCACGTGTTGACCCGCCACCACTCCCAGGGCTGCCAGTCCACTGGCCAGTTCGTGTACTTGCCGGGCGAGCTGGCTCCACGTAAGGGTTTGCCAGATACCTAAGTCTTTTTCGCGCATTGCCGGCCGATCGCCGCGCACATGCGCATGGTGCAGCACCAAAGCCGGGAATGTACCCGGTCCGGCGGATATCGCTTGCGTAGGCAAATTTTGCGCCACGTTGTCTCCTTCAGCCAGTATGATGTCCCCTTTCGAATTAGGGGCTTATGGTTATAGTTGGGCCGCCCGGATGATTGTCAAAGGACTTTCCGGGCTACCCAGACTGTTACTTTTATTATCCAGTCAGATGTAAAGGTATAGGCTTGCATAACATTCAACTGTCACGAATATGACATTCCAGCTTTTTCTAGGGTAATTCCTCATGAGCCTGAAATACTCCCTGCAAGATGCCGCAGCATGGTTCGAATTGTTGACGTCCGATCAGAAAGAGCGAGTACAACGAGACGTTTCGGTTACGAGCTATCCGGCCGGAGCGATGATCGAGCGCAAGGGTGAGAAGGCCTATGCGTGGATCGGTGTTCTAAATGGCCTAGTCAAAGTATCGGTGGGCACGTCGGATGGAAAACTCGCTTCTCTGACGGGGGTGCCGTCTGGTGGCTGGATCGGCGAAGGCTCTTTGCTGAAAAACGAGGCACGCAAGTACGATATCGTCGCTTTACGGGAATCGGCTATCGCGCGGTTGCCGGCGAAAACGTTTGATTTTCTGCTGGATAACAGTATTCCGTTCAACCGCTATTTGCTACATCAGTTAAACGAGCGTGTGGCTCAATTTATAGGCAAAGCGGAGTACGACCGTCTGTTGGCACCGGATGCCCGGGTGGCGCGCTGCCTTGCTGAGCTATTTAATCCGCTGCTGTATCCCGGCAAAAGCATGCGTCTGGATATTACTCAGGAAGAAATCGGCTACCTTGCCCGGATTTCGCGCCAGCGTACGAATCAGGCTTTACGTACGCTGGAGGAGGCAAATTTATTAAAGATCGAGTATGGGGCGGTGGAGGTTCTGGATCTGGAAGGTTTAAAGCAATACGTTGTTTAAGCCCAGCTAGCTAGGTCGCACGCCCCAATTTACGCCTGATTATGCTATGGGTGTAAGGATTTTGATATCAGGGTAGTTCTGGGGGTCTCGGAATCGCTCGGGCGGTCTATTGGTTGCTAGGTCCTATTGGTTGCTATCTAGCCGGTGCCGGTGGCCGGGGAGGGTCTGGCTCAAGATCGCTTCGGTCCAGCCGCCAAACCTCCGGCCCCCAACCTGAACTGCTGGCTGCACCTAAGCCCTTATGTAGCTGTGTATTTGCAACCTCGGCACCAAGCTAGGGAATTTGCTGAAATTGGGGTCAACCCATCGGTCATCGCTACCTCTTCCAAATGCCGGTATGTAGAGGTATCTGGGGGCGGGGCCGGGCCGGCGAAGTATGCGCGCGCCGTGGCAGCGGTTCGGATCAGGGAGGCAAGGCCGCGCATGTTTGACCAGCACGCTTGCAGTCAGTCCAATGGACTGACTGCGCTGGGAGTTCGCGGCCGCCCTGATCCGAAGTGATGACACGGTTGTCCCGGCACGGGACCGCGAAGCATTGAGCCGGTCTGGCCCCGCCCCCAGACACCGCTTTAGAACACAGGGAAGCTTAAACGTCTCAACGAGTCGCGAAAAAAATCGCGTTGGCACTGAATAAGTCGAAGCAAAGCGAAACCGCTCCTACCGTACCATCCCCGCCGCCGCAGTCTGATTCGTAGCCGCGTCGATCAGAATAAACGCCCCAGTCACAGCATGCTCGACATAAGAATCCAGTGCAAGCAAATCGCGCGACAGCAAGGTTACGTGTCCGATATCGTTCATATTCAAGCTACCGCTAGCCTCGACATGCTGCAGCTCATGAATATCCCGCCGCGAATGCACTGCCTTGATTTTTACTTGCGTAAGTTTTGTGCCCTGCTTCAGCCAATACTGACGCAGCGGACTAAGAGCCTGCTGGTCTAGCCAGCAAAGCTCAGCATCGAACTCCCGAGTTACTCGAAGTTCAGCGTCGGCCTGAACAATTAAATCGCCACGCGACACATCGATATCGCGATCCAGCACTAGTACCACGCTATCGCCTGCAACCACGGACTCTACATCGCGATCGAACTGCACCAGCCGCGCCACCTTTGCTGACTCTCCCGCAGGCAGCACCTTGACCTCATCGCCAACACTAAAGCGGCCACCGGCCAGTCGCCCGGCATAGCCCCGGAAATCGTTAACGTCATGACCGCCATGGCGTATTACCCATTGAACAAAAAATCGCGAAGCCGCCTCGTCGTCCGTAGTCACGGTAGGCAAGCTTTCGAGCAGCGTCAATAAGGGCGGACCAACGTACCAAGGGGTATGGGCAGAACGCTCCACAACATTGTCGCCCTTCAGCGCAGACATCGGAACGATATGGAATTCGCGGATACCCAGCTTATCGGCGAGCGCTCGGTATGCCACCCGTATCTGCTCGAATACCTCAAAATCCCAACCCACCAAATCCATCTTGTTCACCGCAACCACAATGTGCTTAAGGCCCAGCAGCTGCGCCAATGCGCTATGGCGCTTGGTTTGCGCCAATAACTGGCCATCGTGTACGCGGCTAGCGTCTATCAGGATAATGGCCACTTCAGCCGTCGATGCGCCTGTGACCATATTGCGCGTATATTGCTCATGCCCCGGCGCGTCCGCCACAATGAACTTACGCAAGGGCGTAGCAAAGTATCGATAAGCGACATCGATGGTAATGCCCTGTTCACGCTCCGCTTCCAGACCGTCGGTCAGCAAAGACAGGTCTATCTCGCTTGCCGCGACGCGCTTGTACTTCGAGCGTTCGATCGACGCCAATTGATCAGCGAATACGCCTTTGCTGTCATACAGCAAGCGACCTATCAGGGTGGATTTTCCATCGTCGACCGATCCGGCGGTAATCAGGCGTAGCACGCCGGTGTCGGTCGTGGCAGTCCAGGAATCATTGATCGCGTTCATTAAAAGTACCCCAGCTTTTTCCGGCGTTCCATGGAAGCCTCGGAGGTTTGATCATCCATGCGGGTCGCACCGCGTTCGGTAATCGTCGAGATTGCCGTCTCGGCGATAATTGCCTCGGGGCTATTCGCCACCGATTCAACGGGGCAGGTGCATGAAATGTCGCCCACAGTGCGAAAGCGCACGGTAATGGTTTCGGGAAACTCATCACCCTTTGGTGGGGTGATGGGCGTCACGGGCACCAATAAGCCATTGCGCCTTACTACTTGACGCTCGTGCGCGTAGTAAATTGCAGGAAGGTCCAGCTTCTCGCGCGCTATATATTGCCAAACATCAAGCTCGGTCCAATTCGAGATCGGAAAAACTCGCATGTTCTCGCCAGGATGCACTTTCGTATTGAATAGATTCCAAAGCTCCGGCCGCTGCGCCTTCGGGTCCCATTGGCCAAACTCGTTTCTGAACGAAAACACACGCTCTTTGGCTCGCGCTTTCTCCTCGTCGCGCCGCGCCCCTCCGATACAGGCATCGAAACCAAATTCCTCGATGGCTTCCAGAAGTGTTGTCGCTTGCGCAGCATTGCGCGAATCCGTTTCCCGCCGCAAGACCACGCTACCCCGGGAGATCGAATCTTCCACACTGCGGACAATTAATTTTTCGCCCAATTTGGCGACGTGTCGATCACGGAACTCTATAACTTCATCAAAATTATGTCCGGTGTCGATATGCATCAGGGGGAAGGGAAAGCCCGCTGGCCGAAATGCCTTTTCAGCTAAACGAAGCAATACGACAGAATCTTTGCCGCCTGAAAATAGGAGTACGGGACGCTCGCACTCTGCGGCGACTTCGCGCAATATATAAATGGCTTCGGACTCTAACCAATCCAGGTGCGTACGCGCGTAAATTTGACCCATATTCTCAACCCTTTGATGCTTGAAGATTACCGGCGTGCAGGCCGCACTCCTTCGATAATTTCTGTTCCCACCACCAACGGCCCGCGCGCAAATCCTCGCCTGGCCGAATTGCCCGAGTACAGGGCTCGCAACCTATCGATGGATAACCTTCGTCGTGCAAGGGGTTATAAGGAATGTCCAGTGCTCGCACCACGGACCACACCTGGCTTTCTGTCCAAGCGGCCAGAGGGTTGTACTTCTGTAAACCGAATACGCTGTCATATTCGGCATCCGCAAGCTCGCTGCGCGTAAGCGATTGTTCGCGTCTTTGTCCGGTGAGCCATGCCGAGTGACCCGCCAATGCACGACGCAGAGGCTCTACCTTGCGCAAGGAACAACATGCTTTGCGTAGTTCGACGCTGTCGTAAAATCCAAATTGGCCATGCTTGGCCACATGCTCACTTACAGCAAGCTGATCAGGGCGTACGACCTCTACCGAAACACCATAGCGGGCCCTGATGACTCCAACCATGTTTACGGTTTCGGGATGCAGGCGTCCGGTGTCCAACGTAAATACGTGAATTGGCAGACTTGATTCAAATATTGCGTGAGACAAAAGCATATCTTCCACGCCAAACGAAGACGCGAAGACGGCGTCGGGATGTTGATGACTAATACGTTGCAACTGTTCCTGCAACACGGCCCATAATCGCTGCGTATCAGAATCAACAGAAGCTAAAGAGGAAAAAGTAAGGTTCACGTCATACCCGTATGAGCGCAAGCCCCTGGCGAGGCTTGCTTTGCGCTGCCTGAACTCATTGGCGCTCCCGGCCAGGCTATACAGCTGACCGGATTAAAGGTGTAGTGTGGGCCGGAACTGCTGACGTGGGAACGAACTATTAGTAGGGTATTTATATGGTTTGGCTATTTAGACTAATTGCGCCCAACGCGGCATAGACTAACTTGCAACAAGCACCGCGGCATTCAAATAACTACGTACCCATTTAATTTTGTGGGAGAACAATTGCGGACATAGTAAGCTTGCCACACCTAAAATACAGACACCTGCTAATTGCAGGCCTTACACATTGCTTCATTAATTAACGATTGAGGTCGTAATCATGTCAGAACACCCTACGCATTCACTACCTTCTTACCTTGACTCGCACGAGCTGGGACCGTGGGGCGTATACCTGGAGCAGGTAGAGCGGGTCACCCCCTACCTGGGCAAACTAAGCAAATGGGTCGAGACCCTGAAACGTCCTAAAAGGTCCCTGATTGTGGATGTACCTGTCGAACTGGACAATGGCTCGATTGCTCACTTCGAAGGTTATAGGGTGCAGCACAACACCTCTAGGGGCCCTGGCAAGGGGGGGGTTCGATTCCACCAGGACGTCACGCTATCTGAAGTAATGGCTCTGGCGGCCTGGATGTCGGTCAAAACGGCAGCTATCAATCTACCCTTCGGTGGTGCTAAAGGCGGCATCAGGATTGATCCACGCAATTACTCCAAGGGCGAGCTCGAACGCATCACGCGCCGCTACACAAGCGAAATCGGGGTCATCATCGGGCCACACAGAGATATCCCTGCTCCGGACGTCAACACCAATGCGCAGACCATGGCGTGGATGATGGACACCTACTCCATGAACCACGGCGCCACGACCACAGGCGTGGTCACAGGCAAGCCTGTGTCACTTGGGGGCAGCCTGGGCCGCGTCGAAGCCACCGGTCGCGGCGTCTACGTCGTGGGTTGCGAAGCTGCGCGAGAAAAAGGCATACCTATCGAGGGCGCACGCGTCATTATCCAGGGCTTTGGCAATGTGGGCGGCACAGCGGCACGCTTGTTCTACGAAGCGGGCGCCAAAGTAATCGCCGTCCAGGACCATACTGGCAGTGTGCATAATTCCAACGGGTTGGCTGTCCTTGAGCTGATACAGCATGTCGAAGAGCATGGTGGTGTAGCAGGCGCCGCGAACGCTGATAGCCTATCGTCCGCAGAGTTCTGGGCGCTAGAGACCGAGCTCCTGATTCCAGCGGCTCTGGAAAGCCAGATCAACGAAAACAACGCGAACTCGGTAAGGGCAAAAATTGTGATCGAAGGCGCCAACGGACCGACCACACCGGAGGCCGATGACATCCTTACTTCAAACGGCACGCTTATCGTGCCTGATGTGTTGGCCAATGCCGGCGGCGTCACGGTCAGCTATTTCGAGTGGGTTCAGGATTTTTCCAGCTACTATTGGACAGAGCCAGAAATTAACCATCGCCTTGAAGCAATGATGCGTAGCGCTTACACGTCTGTAGCGGCAGTAGCCAGCGAACATCAAGTGACCCAGCGCACCGCGGCTTTCATTACTGCCTGCACTCGCATTCTGGAATCAAGAGAAGTTCGCGGCCTGTACCCTTAACCAGGGATCAGCACTGCTACTGGCAGTTCAGTAAACACGTCTGCCATTCGCAATAATCCATCGGGGGGGCACCGACTCTTGGTACCCCCCAGCACATCGTGCAGATCAGCAGCGATATAACGGCGTGGTAATACGACTCCGGTGTCCCCCCAGAATAAAGGATCTATCAGCGGAAGTCCCTGGCTCTGGTGGCTGGACACCCCGGCATAGCATAACCGCGGCACGAGAATAAATACGTCGCGATCCTGCCAGGTACGCAAGAAAGCAAGGACATGGTTTTTCCTTGCACCTAGCACTGGTAAAGCGAAATAATCACCGTGCGCAAATATCTCGATCTGATCGCGGCGTAATTCCAATGCGCGGGATAGAATCGCCTGCTTGATATGGCCGTCTTTCCAGTTAGCCATTAATGCCGGAATGCTGGCATCGGCCCCAAGCGCCGCAACTCGAGCCGGATAGTCCACCGGGCGGCGATTATCCGGATCGACAAGGCTGAAGTCCCAGAAGTCCGTGCCTTGATAGAGGTCGGGCACACCCGGTGTGGCGATGCGAAGCACTGTCTGCGCAAGGCTGTTCACCGCTCCCGCCGGAGCGATTTGGCGCACGAAGCCTGCGATATCCCTGGCTAGCTCATGGCCATTCCGGTCCGGAAGCAAACTGTAGACGAAATCATTGCACGCCTGCTCATACGCAAGGTTAGGTTCGAACCAGCTGGAATTGACTTTCGCTTCGCGTAACGCTTTAGTTTGCCATTGCACGATCCTGTCGGCATAGTCCTGCATGCCGGCGCTGTCGTCGACGGATAAGTCAAGCGGCCAGGCGCCGACCAGTGTCTGAAAAAGCATATATCGTTCGCCCGCTTGGGCCGCGGTGGTGACCGGCGAGTCGTGCATGGGCCATTGCATCCACCGCTGGCTGAATGCGGCCCATAAGTGTGGGATCTCGCTCAATACGGCAAGCCGCGCTCGAACGTCCTCACCTCGCTTGTGGTCGTGCGTAGCAGTCGCTAGCATGGACCTTGGCGCCCAGGAAGCGCGCCAAAGATTCCGATTATGAAAGGTCTCGGGCGTTATTCCCAAAACACCAGGGTCGGAGCCCACCTCGTTGCGCGAAATTAAGCGCCCATAGCGATAAAAAACGGTATCTTCGAGCGATTTCGCCGCTAGCGGCGGCGTCAGCTGCTGGAAGCGCCGTATTGCTTCGCCTTGCAACTGCGATGCCAAATTGGCAGTGGCGATGTCTGTCACGACTCGCTCCCCGCCCAACCACTGCTGCAGCAGCCCGGCCAGCACTGTATCGCTGCCGTTTTCACGGTCCAGGCTGGTACGCACGTCCATCATGACCCGGTCCAGGCAGCTTGCATCTGCTTCGTTCCGGCCTTCCACCCCTGCGTATGTGCGATACACGGGAAATAAGATCAAAATCTTGTCCAGTACCCGAGCGATCGCCTCGGGCGTCCAGTCCCTGGTCGACACGTTTACTGCAGCCAACCGTGACAAAGCCTGCAGCAGGCCTTCGCGCTCGGCGACGAAATGGCGTTGCAACATCAATTTGCGCGCGTCATGAACAAGCGCCGTCGGTTGACGGATGTCACCGGTCAGGACCTTCCAATGTTCCGTCATAGCGGGCTCCGCCGCAGGATCGTGCAGCACCGCCCCCGCCTGATCCATAAAATCGTAGCCACTGGTGCCATCCACCCGCCAGCGATCATCCAAAGTTTCGCCTTCAGCAAGAATTTTTTCCACGAGTAACCATGGTTCGTTATCGCGAAGTGCCCCAGGGCGCTGGCCCGCAACCTTTTTTAGCGCCTCATACAACTGACTGCAATAGGCAATGGGTTCGGCCAAGCCATCGACATGATCGATTCGTAAACCGTCTACCAGACCTTCGGAGAAAAGACGTAGCGGCAGGGCATGTACAGCATCAAAGACTTCCGGTCGCTCTACCCTCACGCCGATAAGCTCGCTTACCTCGAAAAAGCGCCGCCAATTGATGCTGTCGGCAGCACAGCGCCACCAAGTTAGCCGATAGTGCTGGCGTTCCAGCAATTCGTGCATACGAAGCTGTCCTTCCGGGCTGGCGCTATCGTGCTGCTCCAGCACTTCTTGACGACTAACGCCCGCGATCGACAAGGAACCTTGCGCAATGGGAAATCGCGTACCGCAAGCATCGATCTGAAAAGTCTGGCTTACGTCGTCAAAGCGCAGCCGCAGTTCTCCATTGGCCAGACTATGGCCGTAATGATCAGCCAAAAATGGAGCCAACACTTTGCCAGCAAGGCCGGGCCGCTGAGATTGCCAGTCGATGTCAAACCATGACGCGTATGTGCTGTTCCTTCCATTCTGCAGGACATCCCACCACCATGCATTGTCGGCGTGGGTCGCCATATGATTGGGCACAATATCAAGGATCATGCCCATGCCGCGGGCGCGCAAACGTTGGCCAAGCGCT
The DNA here is from genome assembly GCA_963706785.1 of uncultured beta proteobacterium. Classification (GTDB taxonomy): domain Bacteria; phylum Pseudomonadota; class Gammaproteobacteria; order Burkholderiales; family Burkholderiaceae_B; genus Pollutimonas. Next base: position 102,401 of record CAVPNJ010000002.1, on the reverse strand, counting down.
CTTAAGGCCAATTCGCCGCCCAGCTCCGGGCTGACAATGGAATGATCGACAACATCGTATCCATGCATTGAGCCGGGTCTGGCTCGGGAGATCGGCGAGGTGTAAAAGTGGCTGATCCCCAGTCTGGCGTAGTAAGGTACTTGGTCACATGCGTCATGCAAGGTAAAGCCGGCATGCAATTGCAAGCGGGCCGTGGAACGCAGAATGCTCACATTCTTCTCCGGACGCTTTGAACTGCCGCGATTGCATGCCTTGCTCGGTTGTCGGTGAAGATCTCTTCCACGCCGACTGAAAGACATTGTGTCCAGTTTGGATGAGATACATCCGACTCGCTGTCTCCGCCAGGCAGATTAGGCTGATCAATAGCCTCCAGCAGGTCCTCTAGCGAAACCGCCAGCAGCGGCCCGGGGGAGCGGGCGACAAAAGACAATATTGCATCGCGCGGTGCAATGTCCGGTGTATCCGGTTCTGCCTTGGAAACACACCCGGCTTCTTCCATTGCACGCCAAAGGGCCTTCTTGTCTTGATTGCGTTCTGCTAGCTGCTGCGCGGACTCATCGTCTGAAAGTTGCCCGAGGCGCCGGCGCCACTCCAGATCGCGACCTGCCCACCATCCGTGAATGGTGGGCAGGTCATGAGTGGTGGGAGTTGCCATAGAGAATGGCGACCATAGCAACGGGTCCACATAAGGAGCCCTGCTCGGTTGGTCGATATGCTTGGGTTCGGATTCGACCTCAGCACCGGACTCAATATCGGGAGCCCGCGCAACTTGCGGTGCACGTTCGAACCAAAGCACATTCATACCCAGGATCCCAGTACGCTCGAGCTGCTCGTTAAAGCCCTCCGGCACTGTTCCCAGATTTTCGCCAACTACTATCGCCCTGTGGCGCCATGCTTCCAGAGCGATCAGGCGCAGCATGTCGTTAAAAGGATACCGCAGGTATACCCCATCGGCGGCCTGCGCCCCTTGCGGAATCAGCCACATGCGAGCCAGCCCGAGGATGTGGTCGATACGCACGCCGCCCGCATGAGCCAGCGCCGCGCGCAAAGTCTCAATGAAGGCCGAGTAACCGTTATGGTGCAACGCTCGTGGAGAAAAGGCTGTCAATCCCCAGCTCTGGCCCTGGGGCTGATAAAGATCGGGCGGCGCTCCGACCGACACGCCGCCCAGCATCTCTCCTTGCCTGCTCCAGGCATGGCTGCCGCGCGCGTCGGTACCGATTGCGAGGTCGGTGATTAGGCCGACCGACATGCCTGCTGCTCGGGCATCATGCTGAGCGTGCTGCAATCCCGCGTCAGCCAGCCATTGTAAAAACACATGAAAACTCATGTCTTCTTCGTGCGCTGCCGCGTAGAGCTTGACCGCAGCGCTTTGCGGATCATGCAGATCGGCTGGCCATTGCTGCCAACCGTTTGCCGCCCCCAGTTCGTCCCGATAATGATGGTGCAGGGCTTCGTAGCATGCATGACTTTCCAGCGCCTCGCCGCCTCGCCGCCGAAACTCTTGAAATTTGCCGACCTTGTCGGCGGGTCCTTGTCGGCGGAAATCGTCGAACAAGGCACGCAAGAACTTCAGACGCCGTGGCACCACGCTTGCCCAATCTACTCGCGTGGGCTGAGCCAACGCTTTATCAGGTACCTGGACCATCTGCGCGGCGGCCCGCCGGACGGCATCTTCACCCAGGACGATAGCCGGTTCAATAAACGCTACATTCAAGAATAAGCGGCTTGAAGGCGAATAAGGGCTGTAACGTTGCGGATCCGCCGTGAACATTGCGTGCACAGGACTTATCGCCAGCGCATTCGCCCCAGCGCCAGCGGCGTGACGCGCCAATGTCGCCAAGGTAGCGAAATCGCCACCCCTCTCCCACCCGGGCCAGACAGACGCCGCTGTACCCGGCGCCGACGACAACGCCGGTTTCGATGAGTTATGGATCGAACGGTATAGACTATAAACTTGCGCCGACACTCCCCATGCTCTTTGTCGCGGGTTTAACGAAGGGCAACGCGTCGGCGCGACGGCGAGTGTCAATTCCCGATCGCCGATTACTAGGCGGTGATACCCGATCTGGTCAATTCCACGAATGCTCACCTTGCCAGAACCTACCGCGCTCGCCCTGCCGATATACTGCTTTCCGCTTTCCATGGTCAAGGTGTAGATGGGCGAACCGGTGTAGCGGAACGTCGGCGCCTGATTCACATTTACAACAAGCATGCCGCCTATGTACGACTTGGCCTCATGGTCGAGTCGACTATGGCTTTCGGAAAGTTGCGCAGTACTGTCGCAAGGTAGATCAAGAATATTGAGCATCGTGCGCAACACCGACTCATCGACATTGTGCGTCTCTCCATACACGTCTTGCCAAACCGGTAAAAGTCCGACTTTCTCGGCCAACTGCAACAAGCCCCGGCCGCTATGTACTGATCCGGTCACTGAACATCCTTTTGGGCGGCACCATTAATCGACTTCGTCAGCGTGGCAGTCGTACTGGCCGAGGCCAGGGAGCCGTCCAACTGACCGCCGGCACGCGATTTACTCTGGAAGATTATGTCTTCAGCCGCAAGCATGACGCCAGATGGCAGTACAACATTCTGCCGCGAGAAGTTGCAGTAAAGACTTAATAGGTTGCCATTACCCAATCGCCATCGCGCCACCACGCATAAAGGAGCCAGAATCTGTACAGAGTCGCTGCGTGCCGCTGCAAGATACGGCGTGACGTATTTATGGCGCAACTTTAGCAAATCAACATACCAACTGCGCCAATGGGTTGCATGCCGATTCTGCGTGTCCGCCTTTACTTTTGAATGATCCCAGGTTTTCTTGTCGTTGGGATCGGGGATGTTTTCTCGCGCTTTAGGATCGGAAAACTCATTAAAACCGGCGAATTCTTTGCGCCGCCCCTCTCGCACCGCCTGCGCAAGGTCTGGATTCTTGAAACTGGTGAAGTACAAAAAAGGCGACTTCGCACCAACTTCTTCGCCCATGAACAACAAAGGAATATGCGGAGCCAGCAATTGCAAGGCAACGGCGGCATACAAGGCGTCTGGATTCGAGCGGCATAGGGAAATCAGGCGCTCGCCCATTGCGCGGTTGCCTATCTGGTCATGGTTCTGCAGAAAAAACACGAAGGCGCAAGGCGGCAAGTCTGCACTGGGTTCACCCCGCGCGGCGCCGCCGCGCCATGGATTGGGTTCGCCCTGGTACACGAAGCCCTCTGCCAATACGCGCGCCAGCTTGGCAGTCGGGTCGTCCTGGTAGGCAGTGTAGTAGCCTTGCGTTTCACCGGTGAGGATGTGATGCAACACATGGTGGGCATCGTCGTTCCACTGAGCATCGAACCCCCGATTCATCAAGTTCGCTGCATTATCGTCATTCTCGAGCACCAGATGGACATACCTGCCGGGTTCTATATGTTCGCGCACAAAGCGAGCCATTTCGGGTAACCAGTCAGGCTCCGAAATAGCATGAACGGCATCAAGCCGAAGGCCGTCAAACCGATACTCGCGCAACCAATATAAGGCATTCTCGGCGAAGAATTTGCGTACGGGAGTTTTACGGAAGATCGATCGCTGGGCCCCAGGGGGTCTGCAAGTCATCACGGAAAAAGTCGGGAGCGTATGTTGAGAGGTAATTTCCGTCAGGTCCAAAATGGTTGTAGACCACATCCAGGAAGACCATAAGACCCATTCCGTGGGCCGTGTCGATCAATAACTTCAACTCGTCCGGAGTTCCATAAGCCCAATCGGGCGCATAGGGCAGCACCCCGTCGTAACCCCAATTGCGTGGCCCTGGAAAATCCGCAATGGGCATTAATTCGATAGCGGTTATGCCTAGGTCAGCCAAACGGCAAGTTTCTCCTGAACGCCGCGAAAGCCTCCGGCCAAGCCGACATGTATTTCGTACAGCACCGTTTCAGTCCAGGGGCGTCCCCGCCACTGGGTATTAAGCCAATCATAGGTACACGGCCCCACTACTACGCTGGCGTCGTGTACATCGCCATCCTGCAGTCTTGAAGCGGGATCAGTTACCTTTTGCTCGGCGCCCGTGCGGTACCAATAACGTGAGCCTGGAGCGCACATCCGTCGCAGTTCGTAAAAGCCATCACCAACGGCCTCCATGGCTTCGGGCGCAGTCCCCTCCCGTTCAAGCTCGACTTGAGTCGCTCCAGGGGCCCAAAGTCGGAAACTGACATAGCCATCTGCCCGCCGAACCGCACCAAAGGAATAATCGAAATCTTTGCTGACGGCAAGGCCTGCAAGGTGCCCGGACAAATCAGAACGTACATTTCGCACCGTGCTCTCCTTCAGGTCAGCTTGCCAGGGCCTCGCCCAGGAGCAAGACTAAGCCGTGCGCCGCCACCTTCAAATGATCGTCGTGCACGGGCGCTGCCACCACATGGGCATCGGCGGAGTTCAAACAGCAAGCCATGAACAAGGCGATTCCGGCAGCTGAAACTGAATATCGTCCGGACCGCCATTTATCAGGAGCAAAGCGAGCTCAATCTTGCCATTCGTCATTCTGCATGCACGCCTAAATCCCAATGCGCGTCCCTCGGGATATTCCCATGCCTCAGGGCTCATGAGAGAACCATCGAGGTCATACCAAGCAACCCGTGTTACACCTGGCAGAATCTGATAACTGCCGTCTTCAAAACGGGACATCCGCAAGGACGGATGGGCGCGCCTGAGAGCTATCACGCGTCCAACGAACGTGATCAGATCATGTCCCGACGGACTCGCGGCTTTGGACCAGTCCAGCCATGATATGTCGTTATCCTGACAATAGGCATTGTTGTTACCCTCTTGGCTATTGCCAAATTCGTCGCCGGCCAGGAGCATAGGCGTGCCATCGGAAAAAAAGACCGTTGCCAGCATTGAGCGAATAACACGTTCGCGCAAGATTGTACGGCGCGGCTGTTACTGGGCCCTTCGACACCCCAGTTATTGCTGAAATTTTCGCTATGGCCATCGTTATTCCGGTCGCCATTTGCCTCGTTATGCTTCTCGTTATAACTGACGACGTCGGCTGCGGTGAATCCATCATGGGCAGCAAGAAAATTGATCGATGCCCACGGCCTCCTGTATCGGCGATCGAAAATAGCGGGCGATGCGATCAATCCGGAGGCCAGGTCGCCACGCGAGCCGGACGCTCCTGCCCAGAACCGGCGTGTGCTATCGCGGAATTTGTCATTCCATTCTGCGAAGCTGGGCGGATGATTGCCGAGCTGGTAGCCGTCGAGACCCGTATCCCAAGGCTCTGAGATCAGTTTCAACTGCGAAAGAACCGGGTCTTGTAAAATGGCGTCGAAGAAACCGGACCCGGGATCAAAACCAGTGCCCTCGCGACCCAGAGTGACACCCAAATCAAATCGGAAACCATCAATATGATAGGTTTCTGCCCAATAGCGCAATGAATCCATCACCATTTGCAAAACGCGGGGATGCGACAGATTCACGGTATTGCCACATCCCGTCTCATTGATGTAATAGCGTTCGTTGCCGGGAATCAATCGATAGTAACTGGCGTTATCCAGACCGCGCCAAGACAGGGTGGGCCCCAGTTCGTTGCCCTCTGCAGTATGGTTGTAGACCACGTCAAGAATCACCTCTATGCCTGCATGATGTAGCCGGCGTATGGCCATGCGCAGGTCATTGATTTTTCCGCTAGTTAAATACGCCGGTTCCGGCGCAAAAAAGGCCAGCGTGTTGTAGCCCCAATAGTTGCGCAAACCTCGATCCACAAGAAAATGATCTTGCAAAAAAGCATGTATCGGTAATAACTCGATGGCAGTCACCCCAAGTTTATGCAAATGATCAATGAATCGGGGATGGCCTAGTGCCTGACATGTGCCGCGCACTTCATCTGGAATATCCGGGTGTCTCATGGAGACACCTTTTAGATGTGCCTCGTAAATGACCGTTTGGGCCCACGAAGTACATGGGCGGCTCGTTTTCCCCCAAATATAGCTATCGCCCGTGACGATGCACTTAGGCACCAGCCCGGCAGAATCCCTGCGGTCCAAGCTCAAGTCTGCTTTGGGATGCTGGACGCGGTAGCCGAATACGGCATCCGACCATCGCACGGAACCAAGCAGCTTGCGGGCATAAGGGTCGATCAAGAGTTTTTGAGGATTGAAGCGATGGCCATTGGCCGGATCATACGGCCCGTGAGCACGGTATCCATAAACCAATCCCGGCCCCGCATTGGGCAGATACCCGTGCCAGACCTCGTCTGTGCACTCGGGCAGCGTCAAGCGCCGAAGCTCCCTGCGTCCGCTTGTATCGAAAATGCAAAGCTCTATTTTGATAGCATTTGCAGAAAATACCGCAAAGTTTACGCCCAGGCCGTCGTAAGTCGATCCAAGCGGATACGGCAATCCTACGTCGAGCCGGTCGGGAAACGATAAGCTCATGCTGAATATCCTTCAGGAGCCAAGATTACCGTGGCCAATGGCGGCAGCACCAGTGAAAGCGACTGCTCCCGCCCGTGTGCAGACCGTGCTGCGGTGTCGGCCGCGCCGCCATTGCCAAGATTCGAACCTCCGTAGGCTTCCGCATCGGTATTAAGGACTTCTTTCCACCGTCCGGCGACGGGCACACCGATCAAATAATCGGAACGCGGCACGGGCGTCATATTGCTGACAACCAGTACGCACTGGCCTTGGTGAAGACGCAAGAACGCAAATACGCTGTTGTTCTGGTCGTCGCCTATCAACCATTCAAATCCGCCAGGATCTGTATCACTGCCAAACATTGCCGGCGTTGCCCGATACAACTCGTTCAGGTCGCGCACCAGCTTCTGAACGCCCGCATGGTGGGCATCGTCGAGCGCGGCCCAATCCAGGTGAGCATCGTGATTCCATTCATGCTCCTGAGCCAATTCGCCTCCCATAAACAGCAACTTCTTGCCGGGATGTCCCCACATGAAGCCATAGTAGGCCCGCAGATTTGCAAAACGCTGCCAGCGATCGCCCGGCATTTTCTGCAACAAAGAGCGCTTTCCATGCACCACTTCGTCGTGCGATAAGGGCAATATGAAGCGCTCTGAATAGGCATACACCATACTGAAGGTCATGTCGTTATGATGGTAGCGACGATGCACGGTTTCGTGCTGCATATACCGCAAGGTGTCGTGCATCCAGCCCATATTCCACTTGTACTGAAAACCCAGGCCACCAGCCGACTCTGGCGTGGTGACCCCTGGCCACGCAGTCGACTCTTCCGCGATAATGACGGCGCCAGCACTGCGCCCTGGTATTACGGAATTAAGCTGCTGCAGGAAATCGACCGCCTCGAGGTTCTCGCGTCCTCCATAGCGATTCGGAGTCCATTCCCCGGGTTGGCGGCTGTAATCCAAATACAGCATCGACGCCACGGCATCCACTCGGAGCCCGTCTACGTGATAGCGTTGCACCCACTCCAGCGCGCTGCACAGCAAAAAATTGCGCACTTCATTCCGGCCCATGTTGTAGATGAGCGTGTTCCAATCCGGATGCAGCCCTTGCTGTGGATCGGCATGCTCGTACAGCGCCGTACCATCGAAATCCGCCAGCCCATGCAGGTCGGACGGAAAATGTGCAGGCACCCAATCGAGAATCACGGAAAGACCAGCCCTGTGGCAGGCGTCGATAAACTCCGCAAACTCGGCGGGCGAGCCATAACGGGCGGTGGGCGCATACATGCCCAGAGGCTGATAGCCCCACGATCCACCAAATGGGTGCTCTGTTATCGGCATGAGCTCGATATGGGTAAAGCCCATAGCCGTCGCGTATTCGATCAGGCGTCTGCCCGTTACCGCCCAGGTGTTACCCTCCCCGCTCTCGTACATCCAAGACGCAAAATGCACCTCGTAAATCGAAATCGCCACATCGGGCTGCTGTCTTTCACCGCGCGTTGCCATCCATTCGTCGTCGGTCCAAACGAACTCGTCCGGAACCGAAACGACCGAAGCTGTGGCGGGCGGCATCTCGGTCTGACGGGCTACAGGGTCTGCTTTCAGTGGCAACAAATTTCCATCTTGCGCAATCACTTCAAACTTATACCGGTCTCCGGACCCTACGCCAGGTACAAAAACTTCCCATACCCCAGCCTCGCGGCGTAAACGCATCGGATTTTGACGGCCATCCCAAGAATTGAAGTCGCCCACCACAGCCACCCGGCGCGCGTTGGGCGCCCAAACCGCAAAGCGGGTTCCTTGCACGCCGTCGACCGCCATCACGTGAGCACCCAAGCAATCTGCGAGCTGCCAATGCTTCCCTTCAGCTATTAAATGAAGATCGAGCTCGCCGAGCAAAGGTTTAAACGAATGGTCTTTTTCACTACCCGGTCCTTCAGGCGCTTGAACATTTGGATTGTCAATCATGAAGCGTTCCCTTCATCTGTGTCAGCGAGGAGGCGCCTTGCGGCGCGCACCATACCCGCCAGTGGAATCGACATCCATTCCGGACGATGGGCTGCTTCGTAGCAAACTTCGTACGCCGCCTTCTCGAACAAAGCCAAATCGAGCAAGGAGTTGTCCCTCCTAGAGACCGCGGCACCTACCGCCTCGGCGCTAGGCTCTGCGTCGGACTTAGCACCCGACGGTCGCACGGTTTCCTCAACGGCCGCATGATAAGCATCCAGGAAAGCGGTAGTCACCGTCAGGCAGAATCGCTCGAGCAGCACCTGAGTATGCTGTTGCACTGCGACGGATCCCGGATTAGCCGACGCGTCCGCGATGGAGCCATCGTCGATCGCGGCAACGTCGGTACGGGCCGCCGGCTCCGAAACCGTATGTCGGGCAGACCAAAATGCCGCCGTCGCGTAATCGAAGGAGCGCATCAGGCCGGCAACATCCCGCCATGGCGTACTCTTGCTGCGACGTTCGCTCAAGGAGCGTACTGGTTCACCCTCAAAATCGATAATATAGACATCGCTCTGTGCGATAAGAACTTGCCCTAGATGAAAGTCGCCATGAATACGGCTAAGCGTAGTTTTCACCAGTAGCTGCGCACGTTTATCGATCGCGCGCGTGAGGGCGCTTTGATTTGAGCGGAGCTCTTCCAGAAAGCCGGCGGCCTGCTCAGACAAAACCGACTTGGATTCCTGGCAGGCCTTGATGGCATTCAGGAACATGGTGCGAATATCCTTTGCCCAAGCACGGGCATCGCCAGTTGTAGCCACTTGCGGCGCGAAGTCCGGGTCATCGCTAGGCAGAGCGAGCAGAATATGAAGCTCGGCAAGACGGCGCCCTATAGCCGCAGCCACAGCGGCATAACCGCTAAGCTCCTCATCGTAATCAGCCGTGCTCTCTCCGATCAACGCCGCGTCTTCAAGAGTACGTTTCAGATAGTCCTGAGTCCAGCTCCATGCGTCTCCCTGGTTCGACACCCTGGCATGCAACAATGCCAGCGTATGGGGCGTACCATCAGCATCGACCCGGACCAATTCCCCTAAAAGCGGTGCAGAGTTTGCGTAGCCGGCGCGCGTCAGATGACGCGTCATTTCTGCCTCTGGGTGCACTCCGGGCACCACGCGCCGGACAAGCTTCAGAATGGCTGCGTCGCCCAGGATCAATGAACTGTTGGACTGCTCTCCGTGGAACCAGTGTATGGTCATCTCGTCGGGCCATTCGATCTGCCGTAGACCCGGTTCGCTCTGAAAATGAAACATGGATCGTCCACGTGCAGTCTCGAATGGCACTTCGCGATGATCCTTCAGGTTCTCCAGCATCGCCAGGGCAAAGTCCGGCACGGTGAAAGCATCCGTGGCTGTCCCAAGCTCGGACCCCCTGCGAACCCGTGCGAGCGCGTATTGCTGGGGCATGGCAGCCAATGGCTCGGTCCATAATAAGGCGAGCGGCAAGAAATAACTTGCCGTTTCTTTGCCAAGATCCACCTCGAACTCTGCAAGAAACAAATCGGTTTGACCCGGCAAAGGGACGATGTACACAATATTGGAAGATTTGATGCGTCGATCGCCGGCAAACCAGCGCTGACGCGCTAAATAAAGTGGCAAGACCTCATTGCACAATATGCGGCGCGACCCTTCCATAAGCTGGTACCCTGCTCGCCGCCGCACGACCAATGTGGCGTATTCCGGCATTTGTTCTGGTCCCGTGACATGCCATGAGGGCGGCGAAGCGCTGGCGCTCAATTCGAACCAATAAAAACCATAAGGAGGCACCGTCAATAAGTACGGTAATTCTCCTATTGTCGGAAATGGCGTGCCCCCCAGCAGTTCAACGGGCACCCGACCCGACATAGTCTGCAAATCAAGCTCTACTGGTTGCGAAGCATTAGAAAGATTGGCCACACAAAGCAACACAACTCCCTCGTGTTCGCGCAGGTAGGCCAGTATTTTTCGATTTCCTGGAAACAAGAATCGCAGACTACCGCGTCCGAACGCATGGGTTTGCTGACGCTTGGCGAGCATGCGCCGAGTCCAGTTCAACAGCGAATGGGGGTCGCGCTGCTGCGCCTCTACATTGACCGCTTCATAGCCGTATAAAGGGCCCATTAATACGGGCAGAGTCAAACGTTCTGGGTCGGCGCGCGAAAATCCGCCATTACGATCCGGCGTCCATTGCATGGGGGTTCGGACACCATCACGGTCCCCCAGATGAATGTTATCGCCCATGCCGAGTTCGTCGCCATAGTAAAGCACCGGTGTGCCCGGCATTGAGAGCAACAAGCTATTCATGAGTTCGATGCGGCGCCGGTCGCGCTCCAACAGCGGTGCGAGACGGCGTCGTATTCCGAGATTGATCCGTGCTTGCCGATCGGCGGCATATACCTGCCACAAATAATCACGCTCGCTGCTCGTGACCATTTCCAGGGTCAATTCGTCGTGGTTGCGCAAGAAAATGGCCCATTGGCAGGCTTCCGGAATTTCCGGCGTCTGTTGCATGATATCGGTGATCGGGAAGCGGTCGGCGCGTGCAATTGCCATATACATACGCGGCATTAGCGGAAAGTGAAAGGACATATGGCATTCGTCGCCCTTTCCAAAATACTCTTGCGCATCTTCTGGCCACTGGTTGGCTTCCGCAAGCAGCAACCGATCGGGGTAGTCGCTGTCCATTACGGCGCGTATCTGCCGCAATACGGCATGCGTTTCCGGTAGATTTTCGTTATTCGTGCCCTCGCGTTCCACCAGATATGGCACGGCATCCAGACGCAAACCGTCAACTCCCATATCCAGCCAGAATCGCATGACATTAATGACTTCCCTCAGCACCCGCGGGTTGTCATAGTTCAGGTCAGGCTGATGCGAATAGAAGCGGTGCCAGAAATAGGCGCCAGCGACGGAATCCCAGGTCCAGTTGGATTTCTCGGTATCGCAGAAAATTATCCGAGTACCGGCATACGCCTGATCGCTGTCCGACCATACGTAATAATCGCGAGCCACTGAACCGGGTTTGGCACGGCGTGCGCGCTGGAACCAAGCATGTTGGTCAGAGGTGTGATTGACGACCAGTTCGGTAATAACGCGCAAACCCCTGCGGTGGGCCTCCCGTATAAACTTTCTTACGTCGGCGAGCGAACCGTAATCTTCATGTACGTCTCGATACTCGGCAATGTCATAGCCATCGTCCAGCCGCGGCGAAGGATAGAACGGCAAGAGCCAAACCGTATTGACTCCCAACTCTGCAATGTAATCAAGCTTTGAAATCAAGCCGCCAAAATCGCCTTTTCCGTCATTGTTCGCGTCGAAAAACGACTTAACGTGTAGCTGATAAATTACCGCGTCCTTGTACCACAATGGCTCATTTTGCTGCGTTGTCGTTGCTTTTCTTGATTCGGCCATAGAATTCTCTTGCTGATCTATCGATTGAGCGCTTTTGCCTGAAACCGGCGATACGATAAGTGGGTCAGCCCGGACCAATCAGGCTCCACAACAAGAAGGGACGCTCCAGCGTTAGCGACACGTGCCGATACTTTCCCTGTAAGGTAAAGCGGCCCCCTTCAATTAGGTCCTGCATAACTACCGGCCTGCTTTCGGGCACGTCCCATTGCCACAAAGGCAACTCCAGCGTCCCCGTCTGCGGGGCATGAGGATCCAGGCTTACCGCGACGATCACTACGTTGTCGCGCTCCGGTGTGGTCTTGGAAAAAAATAGAATTTTTTCATTATCGACCGTGTGAAACCGTATACCCAAGTGGCTTTGCAAAGCGGGATTGCTACGCCTGATCTGGTTCAGCCTGGTAATTTCGGCCACGATATTTCCCGGTCGATTCCAGTCCCATGAGCGGATTTCGTACTTCTCGGAGTCCAGATATTCTTCTTTTCCGGGAACCGGGCGGGCTTCGCAGAGCTCGAAACCGTTGTACATTCCCCATAACCCCGAAGTAGTAGCAGCCAGCGCGGCACGAATCAGAAATCCCGGCCTGCCGGACGTTTGCAGAAAATACGGATTGATGTCTGGCGTGTTAACAAAAAAATGCGGTCGGAAAAAATCAGCTACGGGCGGCGTATTAAGTTCGTTCAGGTAGTCGGTTAATTCCTGCTTGCCGTGACGCCATGTGAAGTAGGTATACGACTGAGAAAAGCCAATCTTGGCCAGGCGATACATCATCTTCGGCCTGGTGAAGGCTTCTGACAGAAACACCGTATAAGGATGCACGCCCTGCACTTCGGCAATCAGCCACTGCCAGAACGGCAATGGTTTGGTGTGCGGGTTATCGACCCTGAACGTTTGGACGCCTTGATCCGCCCAAAACAGCACGATATCGCGCAAGGCCCTCCATAGAGCGGCTTGCTGCGGGGCGCTGGCCGAGGGACTGTAAAAATCGGGATTCACGATGTCTTCGTAACGTTTCGGCGGATTCTCGGCATAGCGCAACGATCCGTCCGCTCGCCAATCGAACCACTCGGGGCGTTCAGTCAGCCAGGGGTGATCCGGCGAACACTGTATGGCGAAATCCATTGCGATTTCCAAATCGTTTTCTCGCGCCGCACGAACGAGATCCCGAAAGTCTTCAAGGGTTCCCAATTCGGGATGTACAGCATCATGGCCTCCCTCCGCCGAGCCAATAGCATATGGGCTGCCGGGATCTTCGGGGCCGGCATTCAGCGTGTTATTTTTACCCTTGCGGTTACGCAATCCAATGGGATGTATAGGCGGGAAATACAATACATCGAAGCCCATGCGGCGTATGGCAGGGAGCCGTTCTACGACGTCGGCAAAGGTGCCGTGAGCGCCAGGCACCGGGCTATGCGAACGCGGAAACAGCTCGTACCAGCTCGCATACCGCGCCTCACGGCGCTCGACTGTCAGTGGGTAGACGATATCGCTGTTAGTCTCGAAAGGATGGTCGTCGGCAGACCTCATGGCGACTGCTAGTGTGCCTTCCAGCAGCGCCTGGACCTGTGTTGCGTCGGCTGGCGGTATGGTGATCGCGGAGGAAATTTCATTGAGCAGCGAGGTTGAAATACGTCCTCGCCTCGACCGGGGTCGAGTCACCGGGCTCTGGGGATGCCCAATGGCATCCAGGGCCGACATAAGCGTATTCGCGGTGAAGGGTAAATCGTCTTTAACGCGATTCAGCGCAGCACCGATCAGAATTCGCCCTTCCTCCACATCCAAAGAGACATCCTGGCCCGCTTTAACTTTTTTCTGCAATCGCTCGCAGTACGTGGCCCAAACGTCGTGCCACGCCCTGATACCGTAATAGTGGGGACCCAAGCGATCCGGCAGGAAGCTGGCCTGCCAACGGTCATTGGACAACTGTTGCATGGCCACGTGATGCCATTTTGCCTCGTCTACGGCACGCCATAGCAAGTCAACACCTATCTGTTCATGACCATCCATCAATACATCCGCCTCGACATGAACGGGCTCACCCACGGTTCGCTTCACCGGAAAACGTCCCTGCTCGACCGCGGGACCGACATTCTCAATGGCTAGACGAGGAGCACGCAACGCCGCCGTGATAGTCTTGCGCTGCTCACCCGCCGAATGCGACCCTACCTTGACTACAGCCGCAGGCACCGCCGCTACAAGACAGTGAGCCGCTGGCGCCAGTACCTCGGGCAGATCTTGTGCCACGACATCGCTTACAACATACGTGTGCGGCAAGCGAGAACGCAGAGCCTGCCAATCTACGGGTGCAGATTCGCGCGTGTCCGGATTGACGAGAAACAGACGTGCCGTAGAGCCGCCACGGAAAAGGGCTGTAACCTTGGCCAAAGGGCCCGAGAGCAATCGCAGCCGATGCTCAGAAGGATGCTTTCTGCTGATCCAATTGTTAGCGTCGATAATCGCCTGCACGCCGACCAGCTTCTCGTATCCCATCGGCACCAACACCCCGTCTCCGGTGAATGCAGCGGTCCAAAGCCGGCGTCGTGCTTCTGCTTCGGTGAGCGTCTTCCACGAGGCCGGAACATCTGGGCCATCCAGCCTTTCAAGGGGAGCTATGGGCGGAGCAACTGTACGCAACCTGTCGTGCTCTTCGACCAGCCATGACGATCGATAGTCCCACCATGGCGCGGAGAGGAAAGTCGACTCAAATCCGGACTCTGCGAGGCCGGCGATTTGCTGAGGTGTGAGGCCCGGAGTCCAGGCCAGAAAACTGCATTCCGGTTCATGAAGATGAACCTGCGCGATCAGGGAGCGCCAATTGGCAGAGGACCACTCGGCTGGCCTAAGACAACGAAAGCCAGCGACACCCGTTGCCGACCACTCTCCTAATCGCTTGCCCCACCAACTCATGAATTCAGGGGTTGCCTCGTCCCGATGCAAGGACGACTGTCGTGAATCAGCATCCATTCCGCCCGGCTGATCAATTAACGGACCTCCTTCTGCAGCAAATTGTGCTTCGTTGGTTCTGGAAAACGTAGCCCCTTCCCCTGCGCCGTCCAAAACCAGGTCGATCAGAAAAGAGAGTTTATGTTGCTTGCATACTGTTCCGAGCGCTGCGAGCGTAGTTGTTGTTGAGGCGGACGCAGGCCCAAAGGCCGCTGCACCGTTCCCGTCTTCAGGAGCCGTATTAGCGGTATGCTGCCGTGCACCCCATAAAAGCGGGCTCAACACGCTGTCGAAACCCATACCCGCGGCCCGTTCACATACACTTTCCCACCATCTGACATGCGCACCGACAGGAGCCAATTCCTCTTCTGATGGAAGAGGAGACGCATAATAGATGCGGGGAAAGGAGTTCATGCGGCAGACGCCCTAGCAGCCGCGACGGGTTCGAGATTCGCCCCGTCGCGCGTTTTTTGTGGATTGACGCGCTTGTTCATTCCAAACCCGCTCGCAGCTCGGGGCAATGCCGACGGGACATGAAGCTTCCCGACGCCGCCGGACGACACAGTCCGCAGCCGTTCTGGAATGCGGTCCAATGCAACACTCGGGCACAACGACTGATAAGCGCTTAGATAGGCTGGGGCCGTCTTGGCCCAGCTGAAATCAGCCCTCATTCCATTTTGCTGCATTGCATGCCAGATTTCGGGATGAGCCCGTAGGGCCAGAGCACGGTCTATGGCTTTCGTCATATCGTCGTGCTGTTCGCCTTCAAACAGAATTCCCGTTCCGGCGCGCATCACGCCCAGAGGCCGATTCCGGCCGGGATCAAGGATGGTGTCTGCCATCCCACCTACTTTGGAAGCAATCGGAATAGTCCCATAACGCATCGAGTACAAAGGCGTCAGCCCGAAGGGCTCGAAACGGCTGCCATGCAGCAGCATGTCGGCCCCGGCATGCAAAAGGTGCGCCTGGCTCTCATCGAACCCAATATGGACTCCGCAACGGCCAGGATAACGTGCGGCCACGTCCTGCAACGCAGTTTCCAGATGATGATCGCCCTGTCCGATTACGCACACCTGAAGGTCAGGGTGCGCATCAAGGGACGCAGGTATCGCGCTGGCGGCCAAATCAGCCATTTTTTGCAGTGTCAGGCGACTCCCCATCGCCATTACGGCAGCGTGCCGATTTTCATGTAAGCCGAAAAATCGCTGCAGTTCACTCTTGCAGACGGCCTTGTTCGCCAAGTGTGCCGCGCTAAAATTGCGCCCGCGCAAATACGTATCGGCCTGGGGATTCCACAGCCTGGTGTCGATACCGTTGGGTATGGAAATGAGATCGCTTCCGCGTTGCGCTAGAACCCCTTCTAGTCCGCAGCCGAATTTAGGCGTCAGTATTTCGCGCGCATAGTTACTGCTGACCACCGTAATGAGGTCCGCATAACGTATACCGGCTTTCAGGAAATTAAGCTGACCCCAAAATTCCATTCCTTCGTCGGTCAAATACTGCGGCGCTATGCCGAGGGTATCCGCGAGCGACATCGCAAATACGCCCTGAAAAGCGATGTTGTGCAAGGTAAGCACCGTTTTGACGTCTTTGATTTGCATCTGATGCATCAATAAGGGCGTGAGTGCGGTATGCCAGTCGTGAGCATGTAGGATATGCGGGCGCGGTATGCCTTCAATTCCTTGCGCCAACCGCGCCGCCGCGTGCGCTAGTGCGGCGAAGCGAACGGCGTTATCGGGGTATTCTGTGCCGTCTGGTGCTACGTAATACCCTGCGCGATCATACAAAGCGGGGTTGCGAAGCAGAAGGACCTCAACGCCCAATTCAGGGCAATAGGCCTTGAGCAATTCCGCCGTCCCGCCAGGAATATCAGTCAACGTAGCAATTTTCTCGCTACGGATCACGTGCGCATCTACCGACGGGTAAGCAGGTAGCAACAGCGTGATTTCCATGCCACTTTCTTTTACAGATAGAGCCAGTCCACTCACCGCATCTCCCAGCCCGCCCGTCTTCGCAAGCGGGAAGGCTTCAGAGGTAACAGCCAAAATTCTTAGCGCCACAGTGTTCTCCAATGACGGCCCATAGGCCTGTGTTCGAACCGACACCGTGACGCTTAATCGGGCAAAAGGTAAAGTGCTGACACCATCGATTCCCGTCACTTGGTCAAGAGTTCAAGTTCACAATTTCAGCAAGCTACGTGCCTGTGCCACCAATGCGCAAATATCTCTGTTACATGTCAAGCATTTTCAGTGGCGTGGCGCTCGGTGCGCTGTGCGGCGGTATCTGCCGCCAGGTCCAGTAAGGCCTGCATTTTTTCCACTGCCGGCGAGATGACCCTGCGATACCGCAGCGCCCGCGGCAATCCCATTAGCATCTCGAGCATAGTGGGCCAGACAATGCCCCGGACTCGGGCCTCATGCCACTGCACCCTGGTTTGATGCAATGCCGCCCGCAATGGTCTGCGCATCCATGCGACCCAAATGGCGTTTCGTATCAGTAGTCGCTCGCGCGCCCGGGAGTCGCGTAATAAAGACGGAAAATGCCGTGTAACGACTTCTTTGGCATATACAATCTGCCAGCCTTTCTCAACGAGATCGAAAGCCATCAGCGCTTCTTCTCCTCCTATGAAGAAAGGAGGCCAATACCCTCCTACGTCGCAGAACGCCTGCGTTCGTATCACGCACGCGCCAGCCATGAACCCCAGCAACTGAGGCCCTGGCAAGCGGTCGCGCTCTAGCGGGCTTTGCTCCATCGAAATGCAGACAGGATCGGGGCGACGCATGGCCCCTATTTGCACACACGCATTGACCACTGCGACAGTTGGCGTCTCGTCCAACAGCTTTACAGCCCGTTCCAAGGCCCCCGCTTCCCACACCGTATCGTCGTCGCAAAACGCTACATAAGGAGTATGCGCGTAACCTACGCCGATATTGCGGGCAGCCGCTCCCAGGTTTCGCTTACTTCGAATCAGCATGGTGAAGGGAAAGCGCGCAGCTATTGCGGCAGCGGTGCCATCTTGCGACCCGTTGTCGACAACGATAATAGGCCAGTGTCCCGGCAGACGATGCAGACACTCCAGCGTGCCCAGTACTTGCACCCGTCTGTTATGTGTCAACACGACAATTGTTGCGCTCGGTTGTGCTGGTCGTTCCATGTCGTTCATACTCCCCGAAAATCAATCGGAGAGAAAGCATTTACCGTGCCCGACGGGCGGCGCAGAAAAGCGCCCTGATTGTGCCCGATCGCCGTTGAAACCCAGCCGTGGATGACCCGAAGGAACTTAACGATAAGACGATGAGGATTCGTCTATGTCGCCAGCGGCTCCGTATTCTTCGAGACGGTTGTAAAGGGTCTTCAGGCTGATACCCAACATTTCCGCGGCGGCCTTTTTGACACCTCCGCATTGTTTGAGCGTAGCCAATATCAGCTGCTTGTTCGCGTCCGCAAGGGGAACGCCCACCGGAACAAGAATTTCCGACCCCCATCCACCGGATCGGGATTCAAGTTCAAATGAATTGAAGTCGCCTTTGATTACTGTATCGGCAAGGATATAACTTCGGTATACATAATTACGAAGCTCTCGAATATTCCCCGGCCAGGAATATTCACTCATCGCTTTCAAGGCTTCCGGCGCAAAGGTCTTATTCGTTCCACTTTCTTCATTTAGTTGCTGCAGGAAATGATCTGCCAGCAACAATACATCCTCGTCACGATCACGTAACGGAGGGAGCTCGAGCGGAAATACACTTAAACGATGATAAAGGTCTTCGCGCAGCGTACCGTTAGCTACGGCTTGTTCCGGATTACGATTGGTCGCCGCGATCACACGAACATCGGCGTCAATCTCTTGATTGGTACCCACCCGCATGAAGCGCCCCGTCTCTAGAACCCGCAGCAAACGCACCTGAAGCTCCATGGACATTTCGGTAATTTCGTCAAGGAATAACGTGCCGCCACTGGCTCGTTCGAAATAACCCTTATGTTGGCGATCGGCGCCGGTAAAACTTCCTTTTTCATGACCGAATAATTCGCTTTCAATAAGATTCGGCGAAATTGCACCGCAGTTGACGGGCATGAACGGTTTTTCGTGACGCGGGCTGGCCAAATGAATAGCCTCGGCAGCCAGCTCTTTGCCTGTCCCGCTCTCGCCAACTAACAGCACCGTAGCTTGAGTCGGGGCCACTTTCTCGATATGCGCGCATAAAAGCTGGATTGCACGCGACTGCCCTATCATCTTTTGAAAGCAGTTTGTTGCGCCTGGCAAAGGGTGCTTTTGAAGCATGGACTTGAGCTCTACCAGTATGCCTCGAAGCCGCCGCAAACTGACCGGTTTCAACAGATAATCGACTGCGCCGCAGCGTAAGGCCTGAATTGCACTATCGACCGTTGAATATCCTGTAACGAAAACGACGTGTGTACCCGGTAAGTCAAGATCGTGCCAAAATTCTATGCCGTTGCCATCGGGCAACTGCATGTCCAAAAGCACTACATCGGGTTTTTGCCTTTCGATTTGAATCCGCGCCTGCCGAATGTCGCCCGATTGAGCTACGGTGTACCCTTCCTCGACGGCGATTTCTGCGATCAGTTCGCGGATGGCACTTTCATCATCGGTAATTAATAAATGCGGCATAGAAGTATCTTAGGTGAAATTAATCCTTCGGGCGTTCAGCCGCATTCCGACGTGCTTCGATATTGCGGCTGGCTATAATTACCACCACGTTGTTGAATCATCGTACGCGGTTTCGGTGAAACAAAGTGTGTATTTGCATCTCATTTGAAACAAACAGCGAATAGAGGCCACGCTCGAAAATTTCGGTTTAGAATTTTTACATGATTTCCTCTTCCAAATTTCTTGGACGTTCGCCTGCCGCATTCGAGCTCGCTCGGGCCATCGTGAAGGCCGCACCCACCGAAGCCAGCGTTCTGATCGTAGGAGAAAGCGGAACTGGAAAAGAGGTTGTCGCCCGTGCCGTCCACGATCGCAGTAAGCGCCGCGACTTACCCTTCGTAGCCGTTAATTGCGGCGCCATCTCGCCATCGCTTGCAGAAAGCGAACTATTCGGTCACGAAAAAGGCAGTTTTACAGGCGCGTCAGCAACCACCATAGGATGCTTCGAACGCGCCCATACCGGGACGCTCTTTCTTGATGAAATCACTGAAATGCCTTTCACCATGCAGGTGCAGTTGTTACGCGTGCTGGAGTCAGGCCAATATCATCGTGTTGGCGGCTCGGATTTGCGCAGCGTGAATGTACGCATTATTGCAGCGACCAACCGTGATCCGAAAGAATCGGTCTTGGCGGGCAGTTTCCGATCAGACCTTTTATACAGGTTGGCTGTTTTCCCGATACGCGTTCCGCCTTTGCGCGAACGTAAATCCGACATTGCCTATTTATCACAACGTTTTCTAGACGAACTAAATCGGCAAGAGAACAGCTCTAAAACCTTTTCTCCGGAAACTTTGCAAAGGCTAGAGGACCATAATTGGCCGGGCAATATCCGTGAACTTAAAAACAGTATTACGCGCGCCTTTATTCTTGCGGAAGATATCGTCGATGTGGCGCCTGCGATGCCTTCATTTCGTGCGGCCGCTCCGGTGCTTAAGCAAGGCTACTTAAAGATACCGCTGGGCACCTCCCTGCTTAATGCGCAACGAGCCGTTATCAAAGCGACACTCGAACATTATTCGGGTGACAAGCGACGTACCGCACTAGCGTTAGGCATTAGCGCCAAGACGCTCTACAACAGGCTAGAACGACTTGAATAGCCAGGCGTAACGAGGTTTCTACTAATAGCGCAAGCGAACGCACTTCTTACATCGCGTCGGTAATTTGTCCTTTCTTGGGGAACCTAAAACGTAGGGTCAGTCTGCGTGGATAGTGCGACGGCCATGCGAACTACCGTTTTCGGAATTCGGCTTGAAGTTGGCAGACAGGGCCGTTACGCCGCTTCAAAAAATTAGATACAAAAGGATTAGTCTCAAATTCAAGACTGGCATGGATATTGCGTCCGTCCAAATGTACCGCTTATTACTTAACGTATAAAAGCCAGGAGACATGAAGTGGGCCATATTGCTTATGAGATGCATACCCGTCAGCAAACTAGTCTGACGCCCCGTCTGCAGCAGTCGGTAAAGCTCCTGCAGATGTCTACTCTAGATTTCAGCCGGGAAGTGGCAGAAGCGATCGCCAACAATCCCTTTCTTGAAGAACCTGACGACGCCGCAAACGCGAACGGCACAACGGATCTTGAAGGAAGCGTTGCGGGCGGAGAACCCGCTGTTCAAGCCGACGCCGGTACCGAAAAAGACTACATAGACTCCGGCGCATCTAGTGACAGCACCTCGCCGGAGACTGAATACATTGCCTACAGTGCCACTGATACACCAGCCTATTCGGGCGACTATCCGACCGCTCGAAACTCCGATCAACCGGACAGTGATATCGGACAATGGGCGCGCAGTGCAAGCAGTCTTCGAGACTCTCTGCTTGCCGATTTATGCAGCTATCAGCTCAGCGAACGGGAACGTTTCCTTACCGAGTACATCATTGAAGCTTTGGACGACGATGGTTACTTGCGCGTTCCATTTTCGGATCTGGCCGATGAAAGCGAACTGTCGCCACCAATTACTACCGCTGAATGGGAAATTGCGCTGAGCCTGGTTCAACAATTAAGCACTCCCGGTCTTGCTGCCCGGAATCTGGCCGAATGCCTGACGCTTCAACTGAACGCCCTGCCCGACCACACGCCTGGAAAACTAATCGCCATGCGTATCGTTGCAGAGGCGCTCGATCGGCTGGGCCGCTGCGATTATTCAGGTTTGGCAAAAGCATTAAGCTGCCCTGAAGAAGATATTCAGCAGGCCTGCGTGCTTATCCGAACGCTTGCGCCGCGACCCGGCGGACGATTCAAATCAGTCGACCCGGCTTGCTATGTCATACCCGATGTCGTCGTGCGCAAGGTTGGACGTCTGTGGGTGGCAACCTCCAATGATGATGCCACGCCGAAAGCGCGTCTTAATAGCGCTTATACACAGCTTTTTCGCCAAGCTCGCTATAGCGAGCGATCGCTTATGGCACAGGCATTGCAAGAGGCACGATGGCTGATGCGCAGCCTTGAACAGCGTAGCAGCACCATACAACGTGTAGCGCAGGCGATTGTGGCACGCCAACAAACATTCTTTGATTATGGCGAAATTGCATTGCGCCCCTTGATGCTTAGTGAAATCGCTGAGGAACTTGGCATGCATGAATCCACAATTTCACGCGCTACCAGCAATAAGTACCTGGCATCCCCGCGCGGAATCTTTGAGTTCAAACGATTTTTCTCGCGCGAGTTGGCGACCCAGTCCGGAGGGACGTGTTCCGCAGTGGCCGTCCGTGCACTCATCCAGGAAATGATCGACGACGAAGATCCCATGGAGCCTTTGTCAGATGTGGTGCTTGCCCGCAAGCTTGCCAAGGAGGGAGTGGTGGTGGCGCGACGCACGGTGTCAAAGTACCGTACTCAAATCAAGTGCCCGCCGGCCGAGCTGCGGCGCAGGCCCGTGTATCCGTAAATCGGAAACGATGTGCGGCAAGCGTTTGGTTAAACTAAGCGCTTTCGCCATCGGGTGCAAACCCGCCACTGGGGAGCACCGGGCTTCTATATGACACTGCCAAACATCGTTATATTGGGAACCGGAGGCACCATTGCCTCCACCGCTAACAGTGCTACCACACTTACTGACTATGAGGTCACGCAAGGCGTAGAGGCCTTGTTGAACGCCGTCCCGCAAATCGCAGAATTGGCCAATATAAGATGCCATCAGGTATTCAATGTTGAAAGTCATGCAATCACGACAAAGATGCTTTTAAAGCTGACCCGTCGAATTAACATTGAACTGGCTGATCCGCGCGTTGACGCCGTTGTGGTAACGCACGGCACCGATACGCTGGAAGAGACCGCATATTTTCTTAACTTGACGGTAAAAAGCAATAAGCCGGTCGTGATTGTCGGAGCGATGCGGCCCGGCTCGGCATTAAGCGCTGACGGACCGCTAAATTTATATAACGCGGTATTGCTGGCGGGCGAGACACGGGCCGCGGGCCACGGGGTGCTGGTCATGCTGAATGACAGGTTCGGATCAGCACGTTTTCTCAGTAAATGCAGTACGACTGAAGTCGATGCTTTTAGGGCTTACGACCAGGGCTATATCGGTCAAGTTCATAGCGGAAAGGTGCATATCTTCCAGACACCGACATTGCGCCATACCGCGCAAACCGAATTCAACATTGCTGGCATCAAGTCGCTGCCCGGGGTCGACATCATTTACGACCACCAGAATGCCGGCGTGCATTTCTACGAAGCCTCGATTAAAGCCGGTGCGAAGGGGATAGTAATCGCCGCAACGGGGAATGGCAGCCTTTCTCCGCAGGTACGTAAGGGCGTGAAGCTGGCCTTGAAAAATAAACTGGTTTGCGTCCGGGCCAGCCGGGTGGGCTCGGGTGTTGTTTCGGCTAGCAATACCGACAATCAGTTGGGACTTATTTCGAGCGGTTCACTCAATCCCCAAAAGGCCAGGATATTGTTAATGTTGGCCCTGCATGACTCCAGCGATCGAGAAAGAATTCAGGCCTGTTTCGACCAGTACTAATCTATGACAACGGCACGCTGGTACCGAGACTGCGCTTGCTTTCAAAGCGACGTAGCACGCCACTGATAGGGTCCGTGAACTGAATAGCGCGCGCCAGCAGCTTCAGGGGCTTGGTGAAATCATCAGTATCTGAGTATGCCTTCAGCTGCGGGTAGAAATTATCGTTGCATATTGGAATACCGAGCGCACTCATGTGAGCACGCAACTGATGCTTGCGTCCGGTATGTGGCCTTAAGCGGTAATGTCCCAAGTGGCCTGCCGTTTGAATCAATTCAACCCGCGTTTCACTGTTCGCCTCGCCGCTGGTCTCGTGCACGGTGAAGTGACCAGGCGTGGGCTGCAGGCGGCTACGATATACAACTGGCAGTTCAAGATCGGCACGCAACGGTGCTATGGCCTCGTATTCCTTTTCTACACTGCGCGTCTGGAACAGCGTTTGATAAGCGCCCCGGCGTTCCGGGGCTGCACAAAACACCAGGACACCGGCGGTATCGCGGTCGAGCCGGTGAATTGGACTTAACATAGGCAAGTTCAGCGAGGCTCGCAAGCGTGTCAGCGCCGTTTCCTGCAAGTAGCGCCCCCCTGGAATGCTAGCCAGGAAATGGGGCTTGTCTACCACGACAAGAAAATCATCACGGAACAACACGGGTAATTCAAACGGAACAGCGGGCTCGTCGATCACTTCGCGATAATACCAAAGCCATCGCAAGGCTTGATAAGGGCTGTCCAGATTCTGGGCTACGCCAAATTCGTCAACAATATCGCCGCGTATTAATCTGGCGCGAATGACATCGGGCGGAACATGCATGAAGCGCTCGATCAGGAAGTCGATGAGCAGCGTCCAGGGCCCCGCCGGCAAATGAACGCGGCTGGGAGCGACGCCGTTACGTAAAGGCAACGGAGCGTCGCGAACGAATGCAATGCGTTTTGACTTTTTCAAGTGCTATGCCGCCCAGTCAAGAATTACCTTGCCGCTTTGACCCGAAAGCATGACGTCGAATCCCGCGCGGTAATTATCAACGGGGTAGTGATGCGTAATGATTGAACTGATATCCAGCCCGCTTTGCAACATGGCGACCATCTTGTACCAAGTCTCGAACATTTCGCGGCCATAAATACCCTTGATTTCGAGTCCTTTGAAAATGATCTTGTTCCAGTCGATGCCAAATCCAGAGGGAAGAATCCCCAGCATGGCAATCTTGCCGCCATGAGTCATCCCCTCGAGCATGGACGTAAAAGCGCCCGGCGTACCGGACATTTCAAGTCCCACGTCAAACCCTTCTGTCATGCCTAGTTCGTGCATAACGTCAGGCAACGCTTCCCGTTCCACGTTCACTGTACGAGTCGCACCCATTTTGGCGGCCAGACCGAGGCGGTAATCATTGACGTCAGTGATAACCACATTGCGTGCTCCGACGTGACGCGCAATCGCCGCAGCCATGGCTCCGATAGGCCCCGCGCCGGTAATCAAGACATCTTCGCCGACCAAGTTGAAAGTAAGTGCGGTATGTGTGGCATTGCCGAACGGATCAAAGATGGCAGCCAGGTCGTCAGGTACGTCGTCGGGGATCTTAAACGCATTGAATGCTGGAATAACAAGATAATCGGCAAAAGCGCCTGGCCGATTGACGCCTACGCCGGAGGTGTTGCGGCAAAGATGGCGCCGCCCGGCACGACAATTACGACAGAAACCACAAGTAATATGGCCCTCGCCTGATACACGGTCACCCAGTTTGAAACCGCTGACCTCCTGGCCGATTTCAATGATTTCACCGACATACTCGTGACCGACCTGCATCGGAACAGGGATGGTCTTGCTGGCCCAGTCGTCCCAGTTCCAAATATGGATGTCGGTACCGCAAATGGCGGTTTTCCGGATTTTGATCAGTACATCATTATGACCTACCGAGGGTCGTTCAATTTCGGTAAGGGCCAAGCCGATGGAGGGTTCTAATTTTGCGAGGGCGCGCATTGCGAATTCCGGAAAGCAATAGCAACGATTATAAATCCTGAACTAAAGGCAGCGGCCGGTCAAGGTAGGATTTGCAACCGCCGGCCGACCTTCTTGAATGCTTCAACGGCTTTATCGATATGTTCAGAGCTATGAGCAGCACTCATCTGAGTCCGGATACGTGCACGTCCCTTTGGAACGACGGGATACGAGAAGCTGATAACGTAGATGCCTTCATGCAGGAGCTCATCGGCGACATTTCCTGCCAACAGCGCGTCGCCGAACATGACGGGAATAATTGGATGCTCGCCGGGTACCAACTCGAACCCGACCTCGACCATTGCATTGCGAAACCGCCTGCCATTTGCATGCACGCGCAGGCGCAATTCTTGTCCTTCGCCACTTTGCAACAAGGTCAGTGCACGTAACGATGCCGACACAATCGCCGGAGCCAGCGTATTGGAAAACAGATAGGGACGCGATTTTTGGCGCAAGAGCTCGACCACGGCAGCGTTGGCGGCGACATAGCCGCCGGAAGCGCCACCCAGCGCCTTGCCCAGCGTGCCAGTAATTATATGGACCCGGCCCTGGACGCCGCAGTATTCGGGCGTCCCGCGTCCATTTTCGCCAATGAATCCCACGGCATGCGAGTCATCGACCATGACCATGGCGTTAAATTCGTCGGCCAAATCACATATGGACTTCAAGTCGGCAATAATGCCGTCCATGGAAAAAACGCCGTCCGTTGAAATAAGCTTGTAGCGAGCCCCAGCCATATCGGCCGCCTGCAATTGGGCTCGCAAATCGGCCATATTATTGTTGTCGTAGCGATAGCGCTTCGCCTTGCACAGACGTACGCCGTCAATAATGCTGGCATGGTTTAACGCATCGCTGATGACCGCATCGTTCTCATCGAGCAAGACTTCGAATAGGCCGCCATTGGCGTCAAAGCAGCTGGAATACAGGATGGCGTCTTCCATTTCAAGGAAATCAGCCAATGCGCGTTCCAGCTTTTTGTGACCTGTTTGGGTACCGCAAATAAAACGCACCGACGACAGGCCAAAGCCAGCATCGTCGAGGCCTTGCTTCGCAGCATCGATCAGACGCCGATCGTTGGACAGGCCAAGATAATTATTGGCGCAAAAATTCAATACCTGAGAACCATCCGCAAGCGTAATCTGCGCCGATTGCTGGCTTGCCATGATGCGCTCGCCCTTGTAGAAGCCTTCGGCCCGCAGCTGTTGAAGCTGATGCTGTACATGGTCAAAAAAGGAACTTTGCATAAATCGCTCCTGCAATGGATGAAACATGACCTACAGAACACCCTTGCCAATATACCGTACAGCATCCCACCTTTATGCGACGGCCGAAGCAGCCATGCCGTGGCTAGTCATTCTGCGGCCTTGCCTTATCCACATGAAAGCCATTATCAGGAAGGCTGGAATATAAATCCAGAATTCCGATGGCCTGGACGGGTTGGGAACTTTGACTTCCGCTACGTGCCAGCCTTGTTCCCAGCCCGCACGCCGGGCCTGACTGCCAAAACGTACCGACGCGATCTGGACTTGGTCGCCCAATGCCATCACGGTCAGCCCTGCAGCGGAGAATCTCTGCAAAGCAGCCGCGTCGCCTTTCGCCGTGCTGTCCTCGGGCAGAGCCGGCAATGGCACTGCCACCGTTTTTTGAAGCTCGTCGCCTTCAAGGTTCATACCGCTAAGCACTACGATCAACCTGCCCTTGTCCGGCATATCGGCAGCAATCTTCAGCATCTGCGCCGCAGGGCGGGTTTCATACTTTGGCGATAAATGGTTCATGAACCAGTCGGGCCTGAACAACATGAAGGTAACCAAGAGCAGCAGAACAACTTCGAGCCAGCTACATTTGATCCGCATCCATTTCATGGTGGCAGCGGTAAACGTCAGGGATGCCAGTGTCGCGCCCCCCACGACCAGAACAAGCTCGGACCACCCCTCGACATCAATCAATAGCAACAGCGGATTGAAAACAAACATGAACGGTAATACCGCCGTACGCATAGCGTAAGTAACGCCTTTAATCCCGGTTTTGATGGGATCTTCGCCAGAGATGGCGGCCGCCGCGAAAGTGGCAAGCCCTACCGGAGGGGTAATGTCGGCCATGATTCCGTAATAAAACACAAACATGTGTACGGCGATCAATGGAATGACAATACCGCTTTGCGCACCAAGCTCTACTACAACTGGAGCCATCAGGGTGGCCATCAGTATGTAGTTCGCGGTGGTGGGCATGCCAAGGCCAAGCACCAAACACACAGCAGCGGTAAAAATCAACATGAACAATACATTGCCCATCGAGACCATCTCGACGAATGCCGTCATGCGTAAACCCAGGCCAGTTAGCGTGATAGCACCGACGATGAGCCCCGCAGTACCGCAGGCTATGGCGATACCCACCATATTGCGAGCGCCTTCCTGCAAGCCATTTACGGTCTCGGATAGCCCGACACTGACGGCTGGCGCAACGGGCTTTTTACGGAACCATGCGATCAGGGGCCTTTGCGTGACCATCTGCAGCACCATGGCGACCACCGCCCAAAATGCCGATAGCCCCGCTGACAATTGCTCTACCGACAGGCACCACACAAGGATTCCAATGGGAATCAGGAAGTACAGACCGGAACGCACGGTGGGCCAGGTTTCTGGCCGCGTTGGATTGGTGATGCTTATTTCGGTGGGAAGATCGGGATGGCTGGCCGATATGCGCAGTAGCCACAAATACAATGCCACCAGCATGCCAGTTAGCAACCACATAGCCGCTGCGCCGGCGACGGCCTGGACTCCTACGCCTATCCAATAAATCAGCCCCATGACAATCAGGGAACCTGCGATACCCATTCCCCAGCCCGCCAGCTTTTGTAGCAATGTGCGTGGCTGCCCCGCAGACATCATTGGCTGTATGCCAAGCTGTAACGCTTCGAGGTGAACGATGTAGAACAAGGCAATGTAAGAAATGCTGGCAGGCAGCAAGGCGTGGCGGATGATATCGGTATAAGGGATGCCCACATATTCGATCATCAGGAAAGCCGCGGCCCCCATGACGGGAGGCATCAGTTGCCCGTTGACAGACGAAGCCGTTTCAATGGCGCCGGCACGTATACCGCCATATCCGGCCTTTTTCATCAGCGGGATGGTGAAAATTCCGCCTGTTACGACATTAGCCACTGAAGAGGCCGAAACAATGCCATTGACGGCCGAGGACACCACAGCAACTTTGGCCGGCCCCCCGCGCAAATGGCCGAGCATAGCGAACGATACTTGCATCATGTAGTTGCCTGCTCCGCAGCGGTCGAGCAGGGAGCCCAACAATACAAAAATGAAGATATACGACACCGACACACCGAGTGCGACTCCGTATACACCTTCAGTGGTAAGCCACATGTGCGACACCATGCGCTCTAGCGAAGCGCCGCGATGTGACAGGGCATCGGGCAGCCAAGGCCCAAGAAACACATACAGGATAAATATGGCGCCAAGCACCGCCATAGGCGCGCCCAGCGCTCGTCGCGTAACTTCAAGCAGCAACACCAGTCCGATGGCGGCGACCGTAACGTCCATTGCCGTCGGGATTCCGGGTCGGCCGGACAGTTCTCTGTAAAACAGAAAAAGGTAGGCTCCGCAAAAACCGGCGATAAGGGCCAGGAGCCAGTCGTACCAGGGCATATAATCGCGCGGTGAGCTTTTTCTTGCGGGATAGGCAAGGTAGCCCAGGAACATCGCGACGCCAAGATGTATGGCACGCGCTTCCGTATCGTTGAAAATGCCCAGATTAAACGCGAATGGCAGTGGCGATGCATACCACAGCTGGAAAAACGACCAGAAAACGGCGCCTATAAAAAGGACGCTGCCCGTTATGCCCCCCACATTGCGGCCGCCCCGGTCAACGTCGGCGACC
Source organism: uncultured beta proteobacterium (assembly GCA_963706785.1). GTDB lineage: Bacteria > Pseudomonadota > Gammaproteobacteria > Burkholderiales > Burkholderiaceae_B > Pollutimonas. Next base: position 73,158 of record CAVPNJ010000002.1, on the reverse strand, counting down.
AGTTGTTCGAGACTGGCATTATTATGATCGGGACTAATCGTGGGCGCGGACGTGATTGGCATGCGTTTTCCCTATTTTTGTTGCTATTGGACGCCCAAGCTGGGCGTCCCTTCGTGCTTATGCTGGATTACAGCAAACCCTTTTCCTTGTAATACTTCTGGGCGCCCGGATGCAACGGAGCCGACAGCCCGTTTTTCACCATGTCCTTGACATTCAGATGGCCAAGGGCAGGATGCAACTTTTTAAAATCTTCAAAGTTTTCAAAGACCGCTTTCACAACCAGGTAAACCGTTTGCTCGGGCACATCTTCAGACGTAACAAACGTCGCCAGCACGCCATAGGTGTTGGTTTCTTGAGGGTTGTTAGGATACAGGCCAGCCGGAATGGCTACCTTGGCGTAATAAGGGAATTCCGAAACAAGCTTATCGACTACCGGTCCGGTCAGAGAAACCAGTTTCGCACCGCAAGTGGTGGTGGGATCTTGTATGTTGGCAGAGGGATGACCGACACCATATAAGAAACCGTCGATCTTGCCATCGCACAAAGCCGGGCCATGTTCGTCGGGACGCAGTTCGGATGCCAGCGAGAAAAAGCTTTGATCAACGCCTTTGGTCTTGAGAAATTGCTCCATTGAAGCACGAGTGCCTGAACCCGGGTTGCCGACGTTGAAGCGCTTGCCTTTGAAATCGTCGAATGACTTGATATTGGCTTCTTTACGGGCTACGACAGTAAACGGTTCGGGGTGTATCGAGAACACCGAGCGCAGCTTCTTGTAAGCGCCTCCATCCTTGAACTGACCCGCACCATTGAACGCGTTATAGCCAACGTCGGACTGGACCACACCCAGATCGAGTTCGCCGGCCTTGATGGTATTAATATTGAACACCGAACCGCCGGTCGATTCGACTGAGCATCGCACGCCATGTTGCGCACGATCTTTATTGACTAGCCGGCAAATGGCGCCGCCCGCCGCGTAATAAACGCCCGTGACTCCACCGGTGCCAATGCTGACAAATTTCTGCTGAGCAGCCGCCGGGATCGGAGCGGCCAGAGCAGCAAACATTGCCGCTGCGCTCGCAGTCAAGGCGATTCGCTTGCTTAAAGAGGTATTCTTGAAAAATGTACGCATCAGACGTTCTCCTTGGGGTCACTAAACGCGTTGCCAGTGGGCGGAATCGGCGCGGCGGGATTTGAAGAGTGATAGGCGGTGGACGGGTATATAAACCAGCAGGCCGGGACGAACGAGCCTGTTGACAAGAAGTGCACTTGAGCACCGCTGGGCTCGAAATGAACCGTTACAAGCAAGGCTAATATCCTACATCGGCTGCGAAGTGAAAAAGAATATATTTTCTTGGGGTTTGCCCTGAGAAATTAAGAAGAAGCAGTACTGCGCTTCTATTTCAGCGCCACCGCGGTGCGCAGCCCATGTCGCCGCTTGACGCACGAGCGCGGCGAATTTACCATGCAACAATTGTTCACAAATATGGATGTTCGAAGGAACGGCCATGAAACGAGCGTCCTATGCAGTGCCGCCCACCCAGAACAATTATTGCGGCGGTATGCCTGTCGCTTTCGTTGTTGTCTGTACATAAATGCTGCATTCGCACAGCAGCGTACGGTTCGCGTGGGCGTCGTTGATAATCCTCCTAGAATTTTCAGCACCGATGACGGCAAACCTGCGGGCATCCTGGGCGAATTGTTGGAGGCAATAGCCAAAGAACAAAACTGGCAGCTTCAAGCCATACCGTGCGATATGCAAAGCTGTCTCGATGCGCTTCAAACCGGGCATATAGACCTTTTGCCGGATCTGGCATATTCCGAAGCGCGCGATCACCTATACGATTTTCATCCCACGCCCGCGCTACGTAGCTGGTCGCAAATATACGAACGTCCAGACGGCTCAATAAAATCGCTTTTTGATCTCGACGGAAAACGGGTCAGTGCTGTAGCCGGTTCACTACAGTACGAATATCTTGCTGCGCTTCAGGCCGACTTCGGGATCATTCCCGAAGTGCAGAGCGTAGGCACTATGGAAGACGGTTTCGACATGGTGGCCGATGGTGGCGCCGATGCAGCCGTAGCCAATCATTTCTTTGGCGGACGCCACGCCGCACAATATGGGCTGGTGCCCACGTCGCTTATCTTTCAACCTTTGCGACTTTTCTATGCAGCAAAAAAAGGCAACAACAGCGCGCTTTTAGTAGCCATTGAACGTCACTTGAAGGTTTGGCAGAACACCCCTGGTTCAGTCTATTATCAAGTCCTGGAGCGGTGGGATGCGCCCAAATCCGTCAAATCGATACCGCTTTATCTTTGGTGGGCATTGGGCGCCCTGGGCAGTCTATTAGCGCTGTCCATGCTGATGGCGATACTGCTGAAAGCCCAAGTCGCCCGCCAAACACGGCACATCAAAGCAAGCGAGAGAATGCTTAATACCATACTCGACAGCGTTGACTCCCATATTTATATAAAAGACAAAAATCTTCGTTACGTGTACGGTAACCGCAAGTTATGCGATTTTTCCATGAAGACGCCACAAGGACTGCTCGGCTGTTCGGATGCCGACTTTTTCAATAACAAGACTTGCTGCGGCCTTACGTCTGCATGACCTTCGCGTCATCGAAAACGGCGAGCGCGTGGTGCAGGAAGAGCACAACGTTGCCGCCGATGGTAGCAACGTAGGGACTTTTCTATCGATCAAAGTACCGCTACGAAACGCTGAAGGCGAAGTGGAAGCGCTGTGTGGAATTTCCACCGATATCACCGAGCACCGGGCAGCACAACAAGAGATTCAGCGGCTCGCCTTTTACGATGCCCTGACCGAGCTTCCGAATCGGCGCCTGCTTCTCGAGAACATCGACCACGCTTTGAGCATTGCAAAACTCGATTCGCTGTACAGCGCACTGCTGTATATCGATCTGGACAACTTCAAGCGAATTAACGATGGACACGGCCACGACGTTGGCGACGCCGTCTTGCGGACCGTTGCAGAACGTCTTAAAAATTGTGTTAATACAGTAGATACCGTTGCGCGTATAGGCGGCGACGAGTTCGTTATTTTGCTGGACTACGTAGGACGAGACGCCGAAGAAGCCCTGCCTAACGCCAAGCGTGCCGCTGAAAAAGTGCGCGCAGTGCTCGAAGAGCCAATAGTCTTGAACCAGCAAGACTATTTGGCCGGTGCGAGTATAGGACTTACCTTGATTTGCCCAGACAGCGTATCTACCGCGGACGTAATGCGCGAAGCAGATATGGCAATGTATTCATCAAAGCAAACAGGCCGCAACCGGGTCGCCGTTTACGAGACGGCCATGCACCACGAAGCCAGTGAGCGGCTTTTGCTTGAGTCCGATTTATCTCATGCGATCGGCACCGGGCAGTTCGAAATGCTGATTCAGCCGCAATGGAATAGTGCTCGACATGTAATAGGCGCTGAATTACTGATGCGCTGGCACCACCCCGAGCGCGGCACCATTTCGCCTGATATCTTTATACCCATTGCTGAACAGAGCGGCCTTATTTTGCGATTGGGCGACTGGGCAATGCAACAAGCTTGTCAGATTCTTAAGCAGCTAAGGCAGGCGGCCGAGTTTTACCCTTTATCCGTCAATGTAAGCCCGCGCCAGTTTCGCAGAACAGATTTCGTCGAACGCGTGCAAGAAATTCTTGCCGAACACGGCACACCGGCTGACGGCCTCATCTTCGAAGTGACTGAGAACGTGCTAATCGAAGACATGCAAGCCACCATCGAACGGATGGCTCAACTTGCCGCCTTAGGGGTGCGATTCTCGATTGACGACTTTGGTACGGGCTATTCCAGCCTGGCGTATCTTAAACGCCTACCCCTATACGAACTGAAAATAGACGAAAGCTTCATGCATGACACGCCGGCAAACGCCGACGACACGGCGATTGTGAAGCTTATTCTGGCAATGGCCAAGCAATTGCATTTACAGGTCGTGGCGGAAGGAGTCGAGACCCGGGAGCAGGCCGATTTCCTGATCGAGAATGGGTGCGATGCCATACAAGGCTACCTGTTCGCGCGACCCATGTCCGTCATGGACTGGTTAAGCCGCAAGGCGATCTGAAATCTTAGGATCGGACGTATTTAAACGTGCCAACCGCTGTCGCCAACAATTCAATATCATCTAGCCATACCTCGGCTCGAGCAAAAAAAACGCTACGCCCCTTGCGGACAAGAAACCCCTTTGCCACTAAGGTCGCGCCATCTCCGCTGCTGATGAAATTGCTGGTAAGCGATAAAGTCAGGCTTCGCAGGACGGGTTCACCGGGTGGTGAGTACAAGCCGCAATAGCCGCAGACCGAATCCAGCAGAGTACAAATCACACCGCCATGAATGCGGCCCGTACGATTGCTGAGGTCGTACGAGGTATCAAGGCGCATCTCGGCATAACCGGGCGACCATTCAGTCAAAGTTATGCCCAGGTGCTCAAGGAAAGGGTTATCGATCGGGATCGTGGTGATGCTTGTTGCGGTCATTTGAAAGCGCTAGCGGCAAGTAATCCGAATACTGAAGCATATACGACTTCAATACCGGACGACTTTGCCAATGCAAAAGCCAGGCTTTCCCATCAATTTACAGGCTCTTGGATTATTGCGGCACCCATTGGTCGGCTAGCTTGGCGTACTCCCCGCTAGCCTTGCCCAAGTGCAGCCACTGATCTACGAAAAGCTTGAACCGGATATCGCCATCGGGCAGAAGATAGCCCATTTCAGCGTATTGCAGAGGCTTGTCGGGGTTGACTGCGCACAAGCGCTGGTCGCGCTTGCTTTGCACTTTGGCCTCGGCCGCTTCGGTTACGAATACATCGGCACGGCCTTCAGCAACTTCGTTGAAGATGCCTATGTTGTTCTCGTGCACTGTAAGCTTGGCTTTGCTTAAATGAGTTTTGGCGAAGGTTTCATTGCTGCCGCCCGGGTCATGAATGACACGTACATCAGGCTTATTGATATCGGCGATAGACTGAAACTTTTTGACGTTGGTGCATAGAGTAATGGGCGTTTTGCCATTGACCATGTATGGCTCGCTGAAATACGCCTTCTTTTGGCGTTCCAGAGATACCGATATGCCCCCCGCAGCGATGTCGCATTTTCCAGAGGTAAAATCCGCCATCAAATTAGACCAGCTGGTCTTCACAAATGCGACCTTGGCACCCAATGCTTTCGCAAGCGAATTCATCAAATCGACGTCCAGACCCTCGTAGCTGCCGTCAGCATTGTGATAGCTGAAAGGCCTGTAGTCACCCGGTGTGCAGACTCGTAAGGTCTTGCTTTCCATCACTTTATCCAGGGCGCTTGGGTTCGGCATGCTTATTTGGGCGGCGGCCAATGCCGGTATGCATAACAGGCTTGCAGCAAGAGCATATTTCATAGGTGAAATCCTATTCAGGTTATAGGTCCGGTCGAGGATCTATTGCCGAGAATTGTGAGTAGCCGAAAGCAGATGAGCAATACGTATTTCCCCGCGGCTAACTGGGTAACTGCGGCCCATGGATTTTTTGTTCGTCGGTATTGCTTGGCGAAGCAAACGCCAGGTCGCCTTCGCCAATGGTTGCTGCAACGATAAGTTCGAGACGTTCATTTTCGAAATCCGCATGCAAAGGTTCGAGCACCGGCATGGTCTTGTTCGCTTTGGAAGACAGGTCATTGAACCGTGCGACCTTACCGTGCAGGCCCTGCTGCCCCGCGACCGCAGTGACTGTGTGGTTGTAGTGCTTGCTTACGGTATCCAGGGTATCGCCCAATTTTTTTAAACGCTCGGCGACGACCACTACCTGATTGTAAATTTCACCCGCTCGCGCGCTGAGCTCGTGCGCCTGTTCATTGCTGCGTGCAACCATCCAGAGGTTGGCCACGGTCTTCAATATCGGCATTAACGTTGTGTGCGACACCATGATGACATTTCGCTGATAACCATAGTCGAAAAGATCTTTATTGTGCTTCATTGCCTCGATATAGGCAGGCTCGATCGGCATGAACATTAATACAAAGCTTGGGCTTCGCATGCCGACCAGATTGCTATAGTCTTTTTTACTGAGGTCGTCGATATGGTTGCGCACGGCTTTGACATGCGCATCCAGGGACGCATGCATCTCGGCTTCTGTTAACGCAGCGATCGCATGATCGTAGTCTACCAACGACACCTTGCTATCGATCACCATGTGCTTGGCGTCCGGCAGTTTAATGACAAAATCGGGCTGTCTATTATTGCCTTGACCGTCCTTGAAGCGCGCCTGTGATTCATAATGATCGCCCGGTACCAAGCCAGCAAGCTGCAAGGTGCGCTCCAACTGCACTTCGCCCCAGTTGCCAGTGGTTTTTTTGTCCCCTTTCAGAGCGGTAGCAAGAGTATTGGCTTCGGCGCTCATTTTCAAGCCGATTTCCAGGACGCGCTTGATTTCGGATTCCAATGTAACGTTGCCGCGCAAAGTTTCATCGTGAACCTGGTTTACTCGCCGTTGGAAGCCATCGATCTGATCCCTGAATGGCTTCAGCATGGCATCGAGCGAGGTTTGACTGTTTTGCGCGAATGTTTTTCCCTTTTCTTCCAAAATTTTATTTGCCAGATTCTGGAATTCAGATTTCAACTGCGCCCTGGACTCTTCGAACGACACTTTCATTTCCTGGAAGCTGGCCAGCTTTTCGCCGTGTATCGCCTGCAGTTCGGTGAGCTCGTTGCCCAGCTGCGCCGCGCGGCGGCTTGCGGTTTGAAAATCGGCATCTTTAATGGCCAGATCGGCCCGCGCTTCGTCGAAACGTTCACGCAGGCTCTGGGCTGCCGACTCGCTGCGCGCCAATTGTCGATCAAGGTGACCCTTTTCAGCTGCAAGCTCGGCGTTAAGGCTTCGTGCTTGATCCAGTTCCGCACGAATCGCCGTAAGCTGCTCGCCTCGATGTGCTGCCAACGATTGAATAGATGCGAGTTGGGCGCGCACTCCGCCTAATAGCCGTCGGCAATAAACGGCAGCAATAGCACAGCCAAGCAGGCAGGCCAACGCGGCAAGCAACAGGCTTGTTATTTCAGGGCTAAATTGATTCACTATTTCATCCTTTAATCATCTATGCTGCCATACAAATTTCATAGACAACCAGCGCCATGGGTCTATCGAATACACCCTCTGTTTACCATGTATCATATGTCGTTATAAATTACATATCGACACGGTTCACATATACCGGTATCAATCTATAAGGCAACCCAGCGTCGGTCAGCAATTTATTGAAATTCGTAAGATTCTGACTACCCGGCTAATGCAATACTTTTTGGACTGCATCATGCGTAAACTTATTACCTTATTAGCCGGCGTAACGGCACTGGGCACCCTTGCTGCGCCTACAGCTTTTGCAGATTCATGGCCACCGCCCAACAAAGCGGTACAAATCATCGTTCCCAGCCCAGGTGGCGGCGGAACCGGAGACACAATCGCCAGGCTAATCGCCGATCAGCTCAGCAAGAAGTTGGATGGCAATTTCATAGTTGAGAACCATGCCGGCGCAAACGGCAACATTGGTGCTGGCATTGCGGCGGGAGCCCCCAATGACGGGTCGAAATTGCTGTTTTCGTGGGCCGGCACATTGGCCGTGAGCCCGAGTCTATACAAAAAACTGCCGTTCGATCCGCAAACAAGTTTCGACGCGATTGGATCCATCGCTGAGGTTCCCAACATTCTTGTCGTCAACAACGATCTGCCCGCAGGCAACCTCGCTGAATTTACGGCCTACGTCAAAAAGCACCCGGGGGTCGTCAATTTCGGCTCAACTGGTAATGGCAGCTCAATGCATCTTGCGGGTGAACTCTATATGAGCCAGACTTCGACCAACATGGTGCATGTTCCGTATAGTGCTCCCGGCCACGCAACCACAAATTTAATTTCAGGCGAAATCCAGTCCATGTTCCAGCTGATCCCGGGTATTGTGGGCCAGGTCAAATCCAATAAGGTCCGAGCCCTAGGCGTAATGGCTGCCCAGCGATCCCCTGCTTTACCAGACGTACCAACCATGGCAGAACAAGGGTTCCCGGAACTGTTGTCATCCACATGGTTCGCGCTACTGGCGCCTGCGGGTACATCCGAAGACATCATTCACCGTGCCAATAAAGCACTGAACGAAATTCTTCAAAACCCGGAGATCAAAGAAAAACTGGCGAGCATGGGCGCCAGCACCATGGCCGGAACGCCGGAAGATCTGGATCAATTGTTGGCGTCGGAGCTGAAAAAATGGAGCAAAGTGGCCCTCGACGCGAATATCCTGGCGCAATAGGAAAAAACACGGTAGTAGCCGCGGCGACACCAGCCACAATACAATTCAAACGGACCGCATACTTTCTCAAGGAGGCTGCGATGCCTGAGACCATAGGATGGGTAGGGCTAGGAAAAATGGGCCTGCCCATGGCTCAACGTCTTTTGAGTGCCGGCTATCCGCTGCATGTCTGGGCGCGTAATCCGGAACAGACACTCAGCCTGCGCAAGCAGGGCGCAAAAATAGCCACAGACCTGATTGAACTTGCGCATCGGTGCCAAATTATATGCACCATCCTGGGCGACACTCATGATGTAGAAAGCGTCTACCGTGGTATGGAGCCAGGCGTGCAGCCCGACACAGTGTTCATCGACATGACCACGGCCGCGCCCCAGGTGGCCGCGCGTATAACGGCACTGTTATCCGCGAAAAATGCACATTTCATTGATGCGCCCGTCACAGGTGGCGTCGCCGGTGCTGCCAACGGAACGTTGACTCATTTTATCGGAGGCCAATCCGAGACGCTGCAACGCTGCGAAGCTTTCCTGGCACATCTGGGACAGCGCTCCGTATATTGCGGCGCGACCGGTTCCGGATACCGAATGAAGCTCGTCAACCAAACCATTATTGCTGGTATCTTTCTGGGTCTGGCGGAAGGAATTGCGTTGGCTCGGGCAAGCCATTTCGACTTGGACCTCGTGACCACGGCTCTGAACAAGGGAACGGCTTCGGGCTTGCTGTTCAATTCGTACGCAGAGCGAATGATGGAGGGCGGCGGCGACATAACTTTCACCCTGGGTATGTTGCGAAAAGATCTTCGCTTGGCGCAGGCTGAAGCGGAACTGCAGCAAAAGCCGTCGCTATTCCTGAAATTTGCCGTTCAATGTGTGAATACGGCGTGCGAACGCTTTGGTCCGCAGGCCGGTATTCAAATGTTAAGCCAACTTGAACGGTAAATTCGACCTATTATTTCGACGGGAATACCGGTACGCCCAAATTCAACATAAGTCGGTTTGCCCATGCAAAAATCGATGTGGCATGTAGCAAATCCAATATTTCTGCCTCATTCAAGCCCACATTTTTCAAAGCCTGGATGTCTGCGGGCGCGATCTCGTTGGGTGCTTCGGTCAGGCGTATTGAAAATTGCGCAATGGCCTTCTGCCGCTCGGTGATGCCCGCCGTACGAGGATCATCAAACACTTGAGATACGGTTTCGTTCTGCTTGGCAAGCTGCTCGAAACGCTGTGCGTGAACCGATGCACAATACACGCAGCCATTAATGCGAGAAACGGTCAATGCACCCAATTCGCGATCTGCCCGGGCAAGACCGCCGGGCGCATACATAATTGCGTTATAGGCCTCGGAGCGCTGCTTTAGTATGGCCGGTTGATGGGCCAGTAAAAGGTAATAGTCAGATTCCTTAGCCTTCGGATGACTCATTTCCAGCACTTCAATCTGGTCGGGTGTGGCTGTGTCAATATTTACCACGTCAAGCCATGCTTTCCAGTCCAGTGTTTCGTTGGTATAGCCTTTGCTTTTGATGATGTTGCTCATGTTGTGGACTCCAGAGCCTTCATAGCTTGCAGTCCCGCCACAAGACGAAGTTGATACGACAAAAAGGCGATTAACTGTGCAAGCGTCACGATATCGGGCGTGGACACGCCGGCAGCCTGAAGAGCCTGAATTGCCGCCTGATCGCCTTCGACGGGTTTTTCTATCAGTTTTTCCGTAAATACCAATAGGGCTTTCAAGCGCTCTGGTTGTATTTGTCCAAGCTGATTCGCACGGACGGGCTCGATGAGGGCGAGATCGACTTTATTCTGCAACAGCGCATCATAATAGTGCTGCCCCAGGTCTTGGGCTTTCGAGAGCACGCACGCGTAATACGCCACCAGCAAGCGCTCTTGAATCGTCAGGTTTCCGATGGCAGGATCGAAAAACAGGTCATAGCTGCCTTGAGTGGCGGCTCGCACTTTCTCGCGGCCCGTGGCGTATTGTGTACAGCTCGTTGGCCGGCGTCAGGCCGACCACGCTGTCGATCAGGTCGGGGCCCGGTGAAGCATTCACGTTATCCATCGCACTTCCTTCATGCTGCAGAGTAAAAATATTGGCTTAGTCGGCCACAACCCATTCGTCGCCGACCACTTCAGGTTCATCAAAAGCTTGAAGATCAGCAAAATGCTCGCGAATATTTTCGACATAAAGCAAGCTTGAGATGCCCTTGGACAAACGGGCGGCCCCATCGCTTATTGCCGGAATATCGCCCGACACCGTCCCATGGGTAAGGGTCGCAGGATAACAAAAACAATGTACGCGCGATAGACCGGGCAATGAACCAGGGATTTTTTCCTGGAACTCGAAACTTGGCCCCAGGTCGGGCGAATCATTCAGTTCTTGGTCATTGTCACCCTCGCTGGGCCGAAAGCGATCCCCCCAGACCCGCAAATGGGGAGCAATCGTCGCATATTCGGCGCGACTGTGCCAATCGATCTTGAAACCGGTAGAGAGCAACAGAAAATCAAGCTCAAAGGTTTTGCCGGGTGTCTCGACTTGTAAAGCATCCCCAGACTGGCTTACACGCAATATTGGTGCACCAAGGTGAAAACGGGCGTTAGCATGGCGCGAAACGCGCAGCACACTGGCTCGCGGCGGCGGTACTTGCTTGACGTTAATGTAATGGCGGATTCGCCATTTCCATTCGTCAGGCAGATTCACATAACCCTGGATAAAACCAGGATTGCCCGCCCCTTTGCTTTTGTTGATGCGCGGGATGTCTTTACGGCGAATCAGTAAATCTACGCTGGCTGCACCGCTTTCCAGCGCCGTTCCGGCGCTGTCCATAGCCGAAGCACCTGCGCCAACGACACCCACACGCAAACCACGCAAGGTGGAATAGTCCATGGTGTCTGATGAATGAGCCCAGCGCTCACGTGCGATTCCGTCAACGAAATCAGGCACGCTTGCACCACCCAACCCCGCCCTCCCAGTCGCCAACACGACCCGCCGTGCATACACCGACTTGGCACCTGAAGGGGTGTTCAATTGCAGTTCGACATAATCGACATAAGGAATGATGTTGCTGACCTGGTGCTTGTTGCGGACATCGATTTTCATGACCTTGCGGTACCAGCGCAGGTATTCCATCCAGTCCAGGCGTGGAATCTTGTCCAGCTCGGCCCAGGCAGCCGTGCCGAACATCGCTTCATACCAGGCGCGGAAGGTTAAGGCGGGGAAGCCGAGCGCTGGCCCTGTAAGGTGTTTCGGGGAGCGCAAGGTTTCCATACGGGCAGTCGTGGCCCACGGGCCTTCGTAACCTTCCGGAGCCTCATCGAAAATTCGAACACGAATACCGAGATTGCCGAGCGAGGCGGCGGCAGCCAGTCCGGCCATACCGCCCCCGATAATGGCGACATCGAGCAAGTCGATGCCATTTACCGCGCCTGGCGGAACCCAGGGCTTGGCGGGGAGATCCAGCCATGCAATGTCCTGAGCCAATCGTTGCTCAAGTGCGGCTAGAGCCGGAGTGGCTGAAAATGCTGTACTCATCTTTACTATGCGACGTTACGCTCAAAAAAATGTCTGCATGTGCCGGCGGATAACCTGAAGTTAACTTGGTCCGGGTTAAGCGGCCGGTTCGAACGGATCTTCCAATATCGGTAAACCATTAGAATCACCTTGTACAAATCTGGGAATGCATTCGACAGCATAGTCCCACATGCTCTGGACAAAACGCTGGCCGTCAAGAGACAACACCCTATCGCGGTGAGTAACGACGCCCATCATATACGGCACATGAGTATCGATCGGTCGAAAGACCACCCCTTTAGGAGCCAAATCCGCGGCCGTAAATGGATCTACCAGCGCTATCCCTACACCGGCCCGCACCAACATCAGTCCGTTCAAATATGTTGACGCTTCGATGTGGCGACGAGGTCTGCCATTAGTGGAGTTTTGCAGCAGGGCCGTCGACACACGATGGCGCAGACCAGATTTGTTTGTCATGGTAATGACCGTATTATTACCTAAATCGGCAATTTTGACGGTCGCGCAGCTGGCCAGCGGATGATCATGCGGTAACGCGACTAAGCATGGCGCCTGCCCCGACCACAGCAGCTGGCAACGGCCCAGATCCATGGGAAGAGTCGTCAAACCTATGTCAGCGTGGCCGTCAGCCACGGCCCTGACTACGTCGAACGAGTGCATATTTGCAATGTTCATTTTGTCTTCAAACACGGGCGCGCTTCGTTCTAGGCGCCCAAGCACTGCCGAAACAAGCGTCGAAGCAAGCGAGAACGTTGCTGCGATTCGCAGCGGCCGAGGCCGACCGTTCGCGATTTCGCGCGTGCGAACATCAAGCTGTTGAAGGCCTGCCAGCACATTGTGCACTTCTTCGTAGAATTGCCGACCCTGATCGGTAAGAGTGACTTGAGGACGAGTCCGTGTAAATAAAGTAAAACCCAGTTCGTGTTCCAGGTCTTGCACCTGGCGACTTACGACTGGCTGCGAACGGTCAAGCAGCCGTGCTGCAGAAGTGACGCTTCCTGCAGAATACACAGCGGCAAAGGCCTCTAGCTGGCGAATTTCCATGATGATTAGGCGCTGTGAAAATAGTGTTAAGTGACGACCACTGTATGCATAGTATACATTTTGACACTTTAACTATTCACTTGTCGCATAATACCCATGATACTAATATGGTTATTATTGGGGCTTCTTAATACCAAAACAGTTTTCCAGCCCGGGAAAACTTCCATCCCGAACGTCGTTCGCATACTGCTCCACGGCCCCTCGAATTATTGCTCCCACGTCGATGTACTGCTTAGCAAATTTCGGAATCCGCGAACCGCTCAAGCCTAGAATGTCTTCAGTGACAAGTATTTGACCGTCGCAGGCAGGCGAAGCGCCTATTCCTATAGTCGGTATGCCCAGCGCCTCGGTAATACGGCGTCCCACGGCTTCTGCGACGCCTTCCAGGACGACGCCAAAGGCACCGGCACGCTCGTGCGCAAGTGCGTCCTGCAATATTCTTTCAGCCGATTCGTCATTCATACCCTGCGCTTTAAAGCCGCCCATCGTATTCACATATTGCGGCATAAGGCCTACGTGCGCCAAAACAGGAATACCACGCTCGACCAGGAACCGTGTGGTATCGGCCAGCGCCGCCCCGCCCTCCAGCTTGACACCGTCGGCACCGCTGGCGGCCAGCATTCTGGCAGCGTTCGCAAACCCCTGCTGCGGCGACTCTTGATAGCTGCCGAAAGGCATATCGACTATCACACAAGCGTGATTGGTCGACCGCACGACGGCCGCAGCGTGCATTGCCAGTTGATCCACCGTGATCGATAGTGTGTTGGGCAACGCATAGCCCACCATGGCGGTAGAGTCGCCTATCAAAATCATATCGAGCGCGTCGTCCAGCAAGCGTGCAAAAGGCGCTGTGTAGGCGGTTAATGCAGCAATTTTTTGCTGGCCTTTATACGTCATGAGCTGTGGAACGCTAATTCGTTTACCCTGACTATGTACACTCATTTTTTTCTCCTGAAACCTGCTACTACAAGCAGGAAACCAAATAAAGCTTTCCCATACAGCAACGACCGTATAATCGATCAGAATACGCAAAAGAACAAACAGCCGGTTCAGCCTGATGATCCAGTTGGTTTACGCTGGTTCTGCACAATGCCAGCCGTACTGTTCGGCCTACTCAGAGCATCCTTTTTTGGCAAAATCATGACGACCTCTGCACAATACCAGGCAGATGACGTTGGTTTTTACTGCATCATGGAGATCAAAATATGCCTGCTACTCAGAACCTCGTATCGTTCCACGACGGCCGCAGCGCCCCACAACTAGGCCTAGGCGCTTGGCAAATCGAAGATGACATTGCGCCTTCCGTCGTAAAAACGGCGATCGACCTGGGTTACCGTTCGATCGATACAGCGGCTATCTATGGCAATGAAGCCGGTGTAGGCCGCGGTATCGCAGAATCGGGTATCAAGCGCGAAGATTTATTCATTGCTACCAAACTTTGGAATGACCGTCATGGTCACGATAGTACCAAAGCTGCATTTTCAGAAAGCCTGGATAAGCTGGGGCTGGAATATGTAGACCTGTATTTGATCCACTGGCCCGTACCCAAGGTAGACCTTTTCGTAGACGCCTGGGAAAGCATGATACAGCTACGGGACGAAGGCCTGGCCAAGTCGATAGGCGTGTGCAATTTTAATGTTAACCATCTGGAAAAGCTGCTGGATGAAACCGGCGTATTGCCAGTCGTAAATCAGATAGAACTGCACCCGCATTTTCAGCAAACCGAGCTACGAACTTTCCATGCTCAGCAAGATATTATTACGGAAGCCTGGAGCCCTTTAGGCAGAGGACGCCTGTGGGAAGATCCTACGCTGAATGCAATCGCCCACAAGCATCAGCGCACAGTGGCGCAAGTCATCATTCGGTGGCATACACAACTGGGCAATATGGTCATCCCAAAATCGGTAACGCCCAATCGCCTGCAAGAAAACCTTATGGTATTTGACTTCACCCTGCCCGATGATGACATGGCGGCCATTGCAGCACTCGACCGCCCCGATGGCCGCGGCGGCCCAGACCCGGAACTATTTCATTTGCCAAAGTAGTTGTAGTTCGGTCAACTCTGCCATGGCTTGAAACTGCGCATCGATAAAGCGCCGACAACTGAACCAGGGCAAGAATGCCGGGCGGCATCAAAGTACGGCTAAGTATGCGCCGCCGCCCGCGCACCACGACTAAAAAAGGCGGCAAGGGCTGGCGCCACGGCAAACGCCGTAAATAGCGCGATTGCCGCCTGCTGAGCGCCTAGAGCTCCCCCTGGCTGCATGAAACCTGCAGCGTTCGTGACCATTCCCGCTAGGCTCGCGCCCATAGCCATGGCATATAACTGCAAGGTTGTAATAGCGGAAGATGCAATATTTTCCTGGCCAGCGGGTGCCGCTTTAAATACCCTCGTCAGCAAGTTTGGCCAACAAAGACCGACTCCCAGTCCGACTCCTACCAGGGGAACAATCATCCAGCTGAAACTGCCCGCATCATGGGAAAGGCTGGTCAAAGGCATCATTACACCGAGCATTACCAACGACGCTGCCGAGACGATGGGGCCCGCCAGCATAAGGTGGTTTGCCATCGTGGGTGAGCGGTTTGAGCTGATGAAAGAGCCGAGCGTCCATCCCGCTGACATCAAGGCTGTCAGGTAACCGGCAACCAGCGGGGTTTTGCCGTGAATCAGTTGCAAGAAGTAAGGAATGTAGATTTCGGTCGTGACGCCTATGCTCAACAAACAGATGCAGGCGTACAGGCTTCCAATAGCCGTACGAACGGAATAGGAACCTGTCGGGAATAAACGTACATCGCTGCTACTATCGGCCCTGGCGACCAGAGAAGCCATGAGCAAACCTACGGCAATACCTAACAGATTCCAATGCCAGTAATGCGAAAGGCTGGCCACCGAGACCACAAGTACCGACAGAGCCAGCACCGAAATTTTGCCCAATGGGGCTTTGACCTGTTTGCTATCGAGACCCGCCACCGGAGCCACCTGAGTATGAACCAGCCAGCTCAAGCCAGCAGCGATGGGCAATACCACCCAGAATGCCAGACGCCAATGCCCGGTTTGCGCAAAAATACCACCGATAGCGGGACCCGCCAGAGTAGCAACCCCCCACATGCTAGATACGAGAACCATGGCCAAGGGCCACAAGCGCTCTTCAAATACTAGACGCACAGATGAATAGCTTAGCCCTAAAAGCAAGCCACCGCCCAAGCCCTGCGCCGTGCGTCCGGCCAGCATCCAAGGCATGGACGGCGCCAGCGCACAACCTACCGTACCGAAAACAAATATAAGAATAGCGATTAAAAAGGCACGACGAGGACCGAAGGCACCCATGGCCTTTGGGGACAGGGCCGACCCCAAGATCGACGCCACTACAAATAGCGTAGTATTCCAGGCGTAATACTCCAACCCACCTATGTCCTGAACGACTGAGGGCAATATAGTAGTAACAATGTAGACATTCACTGCATGAAGGGCTACGCCGCCCGCAAGGGCCAAGGAGCGCAGTCCGTTACGGCCCCATAATAATTCGGACCACGATGCTGCCTGTTTATTCTGCATAGAACCAAATGACCCTCAAAACACCCTGACGAATTGAATATCGATACCGCACTGCGCCCGCCCTTAATAATGCGGCGGTTTTTCTTGCGCATACGTGTCGACACCGCCATCGTCTGACGTCTCACCGAGTCGCTTGACCAAAGCGGTACACAGCGCCCGTAGCTCATCGATCTGTTTTTGCTGGCTGTAAATCAGATCGCTAAGTTGCTGTGTCAGATCGTCCTGGCTGATAAGTTTTATTTCAAGTTCGATAATTCGTTTTTCAAAATCCACTGGGCCCCCTGCTTCAATAAGCCACCATTTTAGTCGGCACCCGACCGCAACACGTCTGCCTAGATTAAGATGATTTATTCCGGCCTGCGTACATGAGTAGAACATGAAAGGTTTTATATGAATCCCCATTCCGCGATCGTGCCCCAACTGCATATGCTGGCCGGCTACCACCATTGGGCCAATGCACTACTTCTAGACGAAATAGCATCCGTATCGGATGATCATTATTTTGCACCCGCTGGCCTGTACTTCGGCTCGATTCACGGGACGCTGAACCATATGCTGCTTGGAGACCGAAGTTGGTATGGTCGATTCGTGTGCAAGCCAGAAGCCTTTCTGAGCCTTGCGCAGGAAGTGGAACCCGACAGGCATGAACTGGCTCGCCAAATAATCGACAGGCAGAATTTGTGGCACACGCTTATAAACGACACGTCTGACGAAACCATGTCGGGCCAATTGCAATATAGGACCATGGCAAATGAGCCGGCCACAACGCCCTGGATTGGCACGCTTATTCATGTATTCAACCACGCTAGCCATCACCGCGGCCAGATCTCTGCGGCACTTACAGCTCAGGGTTATAACAATCCAGAGATGGACTTAATCTACTTCCTTAGAAATAAGGCACCAACACAAAACGCCCTGCAGTGTGCGCTGGAATAAAGTTATTCTTGATTGATATTCATTACCCTTAGCTTTGAACTATATGTCAACCAAGAAAACGGCGCACGGATGCAGACCACTGGCCCCGCACCCGTGCGCCGTGCTGTTACTTCTTATGCAGGCAGCAGGCTACGCAAAACATATTGCATGATGCCGCCATGGCGGTAGTAGTCCGCTTCGCTGGGGGTGTCGATACGTACCAAGGCGTCGAACTGTACACTGCCCGCCCTGACCCGAACGGACGCAGGACTACCGCCATCGTTAAGAGCGGTAATCCCTTCGATACTGATGATTTCATCACCATTCAGCCCCAACGTCTGTGCATTGTGGCCGTCGGGATATTGCAAAGGCAACACACCCATACCCAACAAGTTGGATCGATGGATACGTTCGTAAGATTCGGCAATAACGGCGCGGACACCGAGCAGAACGGTTCCCTTGGCGGCCCAATCGCGCGATGAACCTGATCCATATTCCTTTCCGGCCAGAATGACCAGCGGTACACCCGCAGCTAGATAAGACTGCGAGGCATCATAAATAGTCACGACCGGGGCATTTGGCTGCGTGAAGTCGCGGGTAAAGCCACCCTCGGTGCCCGGAGCCAACTGGTTGCGCAGCCTGACATTAGCGAACGTGCCGCGGATCATGACCTCGTGATTACCGCGGCGAGATCCATATGAGTTGAAGTCAGATGGGGTAACGCCGTGATCGGTAAGGTAGGCAGCGGCCGGCGAATTACGCGCAATAGACCCAGCCGGGCTAATGTGATCCGTGGTCACTGAATCGCCCAGTTTCGCCAATACGCGTGCACCGCTAATATCGGCTACCGGGGCGGGGATGCGCGGCATGTCTTCGAAATATGGTGGCTTGCGAACATAGGTCGAGGCAGAGACCCAATCGAATATATCGCCTTGCGGCGTGGGCAGCCCTTGCCAACGCTGGTCGCCTGCAAATACGTCGGCATAACCGTTTTTGTACATGGTTGACGCTATCGAGGACTCGACCACCGCAGCGACGTCGGCGGCGGATGGCCAGATGTCTTTAAGGTAAACGCTCTGACCGCTATCGTCGACGCCTAGCGCGTCGTTGAACAAGTCGATATCCATGGTGCCGGCCAAGGCGTATGCCACCACCAATGGCGGAGACATCAGATAGTTCATTTTGACCTCGGCATGAATTCGACCTTCGAAATTGCGGTTACCCGAAAGTACAGATACCACCGAAAGGTCGTGTTGGGCCACCGCCTGGCTGACTTCTGGAATCAAGGGACCAGAGTTGCCTATACATGTGGTGCAACCATAGCCGACCAAATTAAAACCCAGCGCTTCCAGATAGGGCGTCAATCCCGCCCGATCGTAATAGTCGGTGACGACGCGGGAGCCTGGAGCTAGACTGGTCTTGACCCATGGCTTACGGCTAAGTCCGCGATTGACTGCATTTTTAGCCAATAAAGCCGCTGCAATCATGACAGTAGGGTTCGAAGTGTTGGTGCATGAGGTGATGGCGGCGATCACCACCGAACCGTGATCGATAAGGCCGCGCTGCCCATCTTCGAACGCGACAGAAACCGGCTCTCGGCGGCGTAAGCCGCTAGTCGGCGCATCAGCGACATGATCGGTAGGCTGTTCCGAGCCGCGCTCATTGTCATGGAACGCGGGTGGATCGGACGCGGGAAAAGACTCGGCGACCGCTTTATCGTAGCCTTGTTGAGCCTGGGCGGGTTCGTCTACGAATGTAGACAAGGCTCCCCTGAACGCCTGCTTGGCGTCAGATAGGGAGATACGATCCTGGGGACGCTTGGGGCCGGCGATTGACGGCACGACCGTCGATAGATCGAGTTCAAGGCGTTCCGAATAGCGCGGCTCACGGTCGGAATCATGCCATAGGCCCTGCTCTTTTGCATAGGCCTCCACCAGAGCAATCTGGTCGGGAGAACGTCCAGTTAGCGCCAAATACTGCAATGTGACGTCATCAATGGGGAAAATGGCGATGGTAGAACCATATTCAGGGCTCATGTTGCCTATGGTGGCGCGATTGGCCAAGGGCACTGAAGCAACTCCAGGCCCATAGAATTCGACAAATTTACCCACCACGCCGTGCTGTCGCAGACGTTCGGTGATAGTGAGTACTAGATCAGTGGCGGTAGCCCCTTCTGGCAACGAACCGGTAAGCTTGAACCCCACTACGCGCGGAATCAGCATCGAAATAGGCTGCCCTAACATAGCTGCTTCAGCCTCGATTCCACCCACGCCCCAGGCGACAATTCCCAGGCCATTGACCATGGGCGTATGTGAGTCCGTACCCACACAGGTATCGGGATAAGCAACCGTCGCGCCCTCGCTACTTTGCGTAAACACGACACGGGAAAGATGTTCCAGATTAACCTGGTGCACGATTCCCGTGCCCGGGGGCACAACTTTGAAGTCATCAAATGCGTTTTGCCCCCAACGCAGGAATTGGTAGCGCTCGATGTTGCGCTCGTATTCGATATCGACATTGCGCTCGAACGCGTCCTCGGAACCAAATACGTCAACAATCACGGAATGGTCAATCACCAGTTCAACCGGCGCAAGCGGATTGATGCGGGTCGGGTCGCCGCCAAGGTCGACCATGGCTTCGCGCATCGCCGCCAGATCAACGACCGCCGGCACACCGGTAAAGTCCTGCAAGACTACCCTTGCGGGTGTAAAGGCAATTTCGCGGCTGGGCTCGGCGTTCGCATCCCAGCCAGCCAGGGCGCGGATATCGTCGGCGGTAATGTCGGTGCCATTCTCGGTACGGAGCAAGTTTTCAAGCAAGATCTTGAGACTGTATGGCAAGCTGGCTACATCAAGGCCCGAACCAGTAATGGCATCCAGCCGGAAAATTTCATAGGGTTTGCCGTGCACTTCTAGCACGCTACGAGCCCCGAAAGAATCAACACTAGCCATGGCGTAATCTCCTGTGATAGACAAGTATCCGAACCGCGAACGGGTTAACGATCACGATATCATGGTAGAGGAAGTCTGGCAGCAATGCCCTGCCGGCACCGCACTTTTATTCTGGACTAGCTTTATAAAAGCGAGTCTCTTGGCGGCTTTGTCGAGCAGGCTATGACCTTGAAAGCATGCTAGGCGGTTCTGCATAAAGGTTGAATACAGCAACTGCCATGCCGGAAGGCAACCTCTGAAGTTAGGAGACCGCAGTTTTTCTTATCTGATCTCGTTCTGAATTGACGGCATGCGCAAGTTAACAAGCATTTCGGCCAGCTTTTGCGGCAGCACCGGCTCACTAAAATAAAAACCCTGCATTTCATTGCAGCCGTTTGCTTTCAAGAACAATGCCTGCTCAAGGGTTTCGACGCCTTCAGCAAGTACGCTTAAATCCAGACCATGCGCCAGCGCGATAATAGCTTTTGTAATGGCAGCGTCGTTGACGTCATGGGTGACATCACTTACGAACGACCTGTCTATTTTTAAGACATCGATAGGAAATCTTTTCAGGTAGCTTAGCGAAGAATAACCCGTGCCGAAATCATCAATTGAAAGCATGACCCCCAGTTTTTTCAGCGAGGCCAGAGCCGAAATGGCCGCCTCCGTATCGTGCATTACAGTGCTTTCAGTAATTTCCAGTTCGAGCAATGCGGGATCAAGGCCGATTTCGTTCAACACATCGCTAATTTGCGCGGCAAGTCCGGTCTGCTGAAACTGCCGCGCCGATAGGTTTACCGATACTCGCAGTCGCGGCAGGCCCTGCACTTGCCACGAATGTATTTGCGCACACGCCTCCTTTAGCACCCACATGCCAATAGCGCTGATACATCCATTTTCTTCGGCAATCGGGATAAACCTCGAGGGCGGAACTTGGCCTAGTACGGGGTGGTTCCAACGTATCAGCGCTTCTACCCCAACGATGGTCCCCGTTCTGAAGTCAACCTTAGGCTGATAGTGGAGCAAGAGTTCGCTATTTTGAAGGGCCTGACGCAATGAGCTTTCGATCAATGCCCGTTCGCGCAATCTGTTTTCCATGTCGCGCGTGTGGAATCGATACGAGTTGCGGGCCTCTTTTTTCACGCTGTTCATGGCCATGTGTGCTTTGTGCAATAGCCCATGTTCAGTCGTGTCATCTTCGGGATACATCGTGATGCCGATGCTGGCACTCAGGAAAATTTCATGGCCCTGAATATGAAACGGCTCCCGCAGCCTATGCAAAAGGCTTTCAGCAAGCAGTGCGGCCTGGTGGCGATGCGGAATCTTGCTCTGTAGAATGATGAATTCATCCCCTTCCTGACGCGCCAATATGTCGTCACTGGACAATGCTGTCGCCATGCGGATGACAAAAAGGCGAATTACCTGGTCACCTACACTATGGCCGAACGTTGCATTCACCTTCTTGAAAAAATCAATATCAAGAAAGAATATGGCCAGCTTCGTATTGGATCTGCCAGTTTGTGCGATGGCGTGGCGCAGCTTTTGCACTATCAAGCTCCGCTTCGGCAAACCGGTCATGGAATCATGCGTCAACTGCCTGAGACGGAAACGCTCGGAACGATGCAACCGCTCGTAAGGCGCGCGCACGACTTTCAGGAAAAGCCAGTAGTAGAGGCAACCGTATACCACTAACTCGTAAAACTGACCTGCCAGGCCAGGCAAGTCGCTCGCAGGCGAAAATTGCAGAAAAGCCGCCTGGCTTAGTGCCATTGCCGCCGCCGCAATAACCAGATATCCCGCCTGTTGATCTTTCTGCAACCAGTCGCGCCTTAACATTCGCAATGCGGCTGCCGAACTGGCCGCTATTATTGCGTACTGGATACCTGTCAACACGGAGAGCGAAACCGACTCGTCGGCAAAGAGCAACGCCAGAAGGTCCGTGCGATACAGCGCAATCCAGGTAGTCAGGATAACAATCGATATTGGAATAATGAGTGCTAAATACCGCAGCCGCGCACTGACTAATATCGTCTGGGGCAGGAATGCTACCGACAATAAGGCGGCTGCCGCTACGGCACGTGAGGCGACGCCTAAGTACATCAGTTTGGCCTGGGCGCCGAATCCGTTAACTATCGGCCCCACTGGAAGAGCAAGCAACTGACATAAGTCAAGAAGTGCCACACCTAGAAAAGCACCTGACAAAATCATGATATTGCGCGGCATCTTCCTATTGACGTTGTGCCATCCCAACGCAAATATCATTGAGGCAATCACCACCCCGCACACTTCCAGAATGGTGTGGACCGGTCCCTTAACGCCGGCCGGCGCGGACGCCCGTACGCCGTCGTCCAGCAATAACCAAAGCAAAGGGCTTGCTACGGCTATTACCACGACGAACACGCGCCAGCGAGATGCAGCCCGCTGCCGGCCATCATGCCCTGCCGATAGTTGCCCCGCCGATTTACGACTCATGCGGAAAGGCTGTGTAGGGGCGCGTTCGCACCCTTACCACAAGACACGATAAATACGGCAACCAGTTCGCAAAGACTCATGAGACACCGCAACTTTTAATTACAAATCGAGAATGTATTCTCTAGAATTATGCAAAAGTAACATTAAGTAGCGGAAAAAACTTCTGTTTTCATGATTTTTTCGAGGTTTCGCTAAAAATACGCGAATTACGCGTCGGCGAAACCAGTAGACATGTCGGCCTCGCACCAGAAGCCGCTGACCAGCTGTTTCGGGCGGCTCTGGGCGACAACCCTGGCAGCCACGGCCCACGCGTCTAACCGTACGCGCAACCCCGCATACACTCCGTGTCCGTCGCCCGGCTCTATTTTGCCTGCAGCCGCCAAGCCTTCACCGGCCTTGATTGAGCCCTCCGCGACAATGTCAGATCCAGACAGTATTCCCCAGCCCGTCTCGATATGATTACCGGCAAGCACGGAGTCACCTGCTTGAATTCCGTTGACAACGAGGATGTCGTGGTCGGCCTTGACTTGACCACCAGCTTTAATGCCCTCGTCGCATTTGATGGATCCGCCCGCAAGAATGCTTTGATCGACGCGGATATTTCCATCAACAGAAATACCCTGCGCAACAGAGACATCCCACTTGGCTCGCAGATTCCCGCCACATTCGAGGCGAGCCTGCGCTTCAATGCCCCAGTCCGCGTGAATATCCCCGTCAGCACGAACGTGTCCACCACTGGTAATGCTAGCCCCAGCATGGATGTCCCCGCCTGCCACAATATCGGTACCCGCCTTGATTCCACTTCCACAGCGTATGCTCTGGCCAGCACGTACGACCGTATCCACGTTTATATCCATTCGCACGACCAGTGTGCCGGCGAAAACAATAGCATTGGCATCAATGGCGTCCACCGTCAAGACCGCGTCGGTCGGGCCGAACTGATCTAGCAGCCAACACGCATCGTCGATGCGATTTTCAGCGACCAACGCGTCCAGTATCTGTTGATAATCACCATGCCCGTTCTGCTCGCGAAGGAACCAACGGTACCCCGAGGTGCAAGGGTTCTTGGCTTTGATGAATTTTTTGGTAAGTTGCATAACGCCTGATCTTTGAAAGGGCGGAGCGCGCGGGGCCCCAAACTTTGACGTGTGCGTGCAGAAACGTCCGGCCCGATGCCGACGTGCCTGAAGCACAGATAAACGGGAAATTGATTGGGCGGACGAGCGCCCTTCCGGCCTTAGCCGGGTTTGGCCCGCGCGTACGCCGAGCGCAAGGCGACCTCCTGGGAACCCAGAAAAGTCGTCCTGAAAGATAGGTAGGCTGTCGGCCGAATGGTACATTCAGCGAGCAGCGGCATTTTCGCCATGTAGATCAATGTTTATTGCCACACAAGCGTGGCGCGTTTGCATTGACGCTATTATAAGGTGGCCTACGAAAGCCGCCGCCGCTATGGCTCCATCGGAATTTCTGGCAATGTAGCCATATCGATGACGAAGCGATACTTGACGTCGCCCTTCAGCATGCGTTCATAAGCGATATTAATATCCTGCATTGCGATCATTTCAATATCCGACACAATGTCGTGAGCCGCGCAGAAGTCCAACATTTCTTGGGTCTCCGCGATTCCACCTATCAGCGAACCGGCCAATTTTCGACGTTTGAAAATAAGATTGAAGACGGAAGGTGACGGATGGGGCTCGGCAGGCGCGCCCACCAGGGTCATGGTACCGTCCAGCTTAAGCAAGTCTAAGAAGGGATCCAGATTATGCGGGGCTGCGACGCAATTCAATATGAAGTCAAAACTATTGGCATGCGCGGACATGTCCTGAAGATTGTGGGAGATCACTACTTCGTTGGCTCCCAGTCGCAATGCATCCGCTGCCTTGGCAGGCGAAGTCGTAAACAGAACGACATGCGCGCCCATGGCATGGGCAATTTTGACCGCCATATGACCCAGGCCGCCTAAACCCACCACTCCTACTTTCTGGCCCTCTCCGACTTTCCAGTGCCGCAAAGGCGAATAGGTAGTGATGCCAGCACACAGCAAAGGCGCCACCGCAGCCAGATTATCGCTATGCGAGATACGCAATACGAATTTCTTATTAACGACGATAGTGTCGGAATACCCACCGTAAGTGTTTTCACCGCCGTGTACAGGTCCGTTATAGGTCCCGGTAAACCCTGGGTCGCAATACTGCTCGAAGCCGAGCTTGCATGGCTCACACCTCTGACAACTGTCTACCATGCAGCCAACTCCGGCAATATCACCAGCACGGAAGTTGGTTACCTGATCCCCGACGGCGGTTACTCGCCCGATAATTTCATGACCCGGCACTGACGGATACAGCGTATTGCCCCACTCATTCCTAGCCGTATGCAAGTCGGAATGGCAAACCCCACAATAAAGAATTTCGATTTGAACGTCGTCTGGGCCGGGACTGCGGCGCGCAAATCGAAAAGGAATAAGGTCGTCGATTGCATTATGAGCGGCATAGCCGTTTGTAGTGATCATGATTGCATGTCTCCAGTCAGCAGACGTGGTACGGCGAGACCAGAAGATAGGTCAGCTTCCCGCAAGATGAGTATTCTAGGCCGTCAACGCGTGAAAAATATTTCAGACTTTAAACAGCCGCGATACACCAAAGGCTAAATCCCTTATCAAGCGCCACATGTATTGCTCGCAGATACCGACTGTTGCTCAATACTTGATGGCACCATGTGCCCAATTGATAGAATCTGCTCAAACCGCAGAAAAAGGTCTATCTATGTATGGGCTCTTCAAAAACCGACAAGAGGCCGGGCGCCAGCTAGGCGCAGCCCTAGCCGAACGGTATCTTGGACGAAAAGATTTGCTGGTTTTAGGCCTTCCGCGCGGCGGGGTACCCGTAGCGTACGAAGTTGCAAAAGCGCTCCATGCCCCGCTCGACGTAATGATTGTCCGTAAACTTGGCGTGCCCCAACAAAAGGAGTACGCGATGGGCGCCATTGCGAGCGGCGGCGTTACGGTGATCGATCAAGATGTCGTTCGAGCAATGGGTATCAATCAACAGGCGCTTGACGCAGTTGTCGCAGCCGAACAGCAGGAACTAAGACGTCGCGAAGAAAATTACCGCCCCGGCCATCGGCCTTATGCCTTGCTCGATAAAACAATTGTTCTGGTCGACGACGGTATTGCCACTGGGTGTACCATGCGCGCCGCGATCGCAGCCGCTAAAAGCTACGGCGCGATAGAGATCATTGTGGCGGCACCGGTAGCCGCGCCCGAAACGGTCGATACCATACAGCAAGAGGCCAACGAAGTCGTCTGCCTGGCTACTCCGCAAATTTTTCGCGCCGTTGGCCTGTGGTATCAAACTTTTCCTCAAACTTCCGACGCAGAAGTGATGGAATTATTGATGAAAAAGCCGGCCTGATTCCCTAGGGAAAACGCCGGGAAAGCGGATGAAAATAGCAGCTTTCCCAGTGAATAGACGAGCCGATGTTGTAAACCCCACAACTTAGTAACGAAAAGTAGCTTTTCCGTCTGGACATTGTCACCGTATAGGATTACATTCCTGCATAGGTTTTCAAGTTCGTTGAAGTTAGCACAAACCAGTACCAGAATAACTGTACTTTTTTGCTCATATCTCCACGCCTTGACAGTCTTTTGCAGAGCATGTCGCTCGTCTTTTTAGGGATCGCAAGAAATGGCAACAGAAACTGGTATTGTTAAATGGTTTAACAACGAAAAAGGCTTCGGCTTTATCACTCCTGAAGCTGGTGGCAAAGATCTATTTGCTCACCACACCGACATCGTCGGTACTGGCTACAAGTCGCTCGAAGAAAACCAACGTGTTTCTTACGAAGCAGCCGAAGGTCAAAAAGGCCCACAAGCTAAAAACATCCAAGTTATCTAAGCATAACTGGTTGGTAAAAAGCCCGCTTTCAAGCGGGCTTTTTTTATGACTGCTCATCAAAAAAATTCCGGCCAGAAAAGTTCAAAAGATCGCATAGTAGGGGCTAGTGGCATATAGGGATAAGGCCCCAAGCCGCCAAGATCACGTGAAAAACCACCAGTTTTCAATGCCTTGCCCAAGCTATATCCCGTTTCCGTCGATGTGCATGGGGCCCCAAAAAAACTACAATAGCCAGTTATTCTGCAAAGAGAACGAACGTTAGAAAAGTTGTACGCACAAGACCGCCTGACATTCGACATTATCAAACTCAAATACGATTGCCAACCTACCGGACATGACCCGAATCAATTGCGTATCGGTTCAAGAGCTTAGCCAACAACATCTGGTGGCCGAGTACCGGGAACTGCCGCGCGTATTCAATCTGGCAAGGAAGGCACTGGAACGTAACGACATTCAGTATTTTGAAGAATATAGGCTCGGCAAAGGGCATCTTCTTTTCTTCTATACTCGGCTGGGCTATCTGGCGCGCCGACATGCGGAGCTGGTTCAGGAAATGCTTAGGCGCGGCTATAAGCCTACATTCACCTCACCGCTTAGGGACGCCCATTCCGACATCCCGGATGTCCTCTGGGGCGACTGGAATCCCACCGAAGAAGCAATAAAGCTGAATCGACGAAGAATCCTGGAGCGCAGCCGAAACGAATAGTCGTCGAATTTGATCGCAAGGGACGGAGTGTTAGACAGGGAAACACGCGATACAGTGCAGATATCTGACGAATACTACGGATAGAGCCATGAAAAAGCGCAATACCCTAATCAACGACAAGGCAAGCGTCGTTGAACAAGATCCTAGGTGGCAAGCCGTTCTGGCACGCGATCCCGCATCTGATGGCAAGTTCGTCTATGCTGTCAGAACCACCGGGGTTTATTGCCAGCCAAGTAGTCCAACTCGGCGGCCCAATCCCGACAATGTAGAGTTTTTCGATACTGCTGAAGCGGCAAGGAACGCCGGCTATCGGCCAAGCGCACGCGTGCAGGCCGATTCAATGACTGTTGCGGCACGACACGCAAGCATCGTTTCACTCGCGTGCAGGCACATTGAGACGGCAGAGGAAATCCCTACGCTTACTGAGCTGGCGGCACTGGCCGGACTAAGTCCATTTCACTTTCATCGGGTGTTCACTTCGACGGCAGGGCTAAGTCCCAGGAGCTATGCGCTTGCACATCGGGCAAGGAAGGTGCGCGCACAGATTGGCCGAAACGACACCATCACCGACGCGATCTACGATGCTGGGTTCAATTCCAGCAGCCGTTTCTACGAAACGTCGAATGCCATGCTGGGCATGCGACCAAAGGAGTTTCGCGCGGGCGGCATCAATATCGACATTCACTTTGCCGTGGGCGAATGCTCGCTGGGCGCCATCCTGGTTGCCCAAAGCCAGCGTGGTATCTGCGCCATTTTGATGGGAGACGATCCCGACCAACTGGCCCGCGACCTGCAGGATCAATTTCCAAAGGCGAACCTCATCGGCGGAGATACGAGTTTCGAGCAAAGGGTCGCAGAGGTGGTCGGCTTCATAGAGGCGCCGGCGCTGGGTCTGAATTTGCCGCTGGATGTCCAGGGGACAGCATTTCAGGAGCGTGTCTGGCAGGCCCTGAGAGCCATACCTCCTGGAGCAACGGCCTCTTATACCGAGATCGCCGAACGCATCGGTATGCCGAAGGCCGTGCGAGCAGTCGCTAGCGCTTGCGCCGCCAATCACTTGGCAGTCGCCATTCCGTGCCACCGGGTAGTACGCA
This sequence comes from uncultured beta proteobacterium, assembly GCA_963706785.1. Classification (GTDB taxonomy): domain Bacteria; phylum Pseudomonadota; class Gammaproteobacteria; order Burkholderiales; family Burkholderiaceae_B; genus Pollutimonas. The sequence continues at coordinate 44,743 of CAVPNJ010000002.1, read as the reverse complement.
GCGATGGCGGCCTTTCCGGCTATCGTTGGGGCGTAGAACGTAAGCGAGAACTTCTTGCGCGCGAACGTAAGCGGTAAGGTCGACGAGACCGACGCATCAAGCGGGCGTGGTCTGAATGCGAGGCCAATCAATAATAGAAGTGACCGCAGGCAGCTAATGTGCTGTTTGCAGGTTCCATAACGAGTTGAAAAGCCCGCCGCTCAAGCGCAGCTCGGTCGGAGAGGCGTCTTCGACGATTTTGCCCTCGTTAAGCATGATGATGCGGTCGAAGGTTGTCAGCGTAGATAATCGGTGCGCGACGGCAATCACTGTACGGCCCCGGATTAGACTTTCGAGTGCCCGTTGAACGTCCCGCTCAGACCTACTATCCAAGGCCGCCGTAGCCTCGTCCAGGATCAAAATAGGGGCGTCCTTCAAAAACGCGCGCGCTATGCCAATTCTTTGACGCTGTCCCCCCGAGAGGGTGGCGCCCCGCTCTCCAATAATGGTGTCGTATCCCGAGTTGAGCCTTCGAATGAATTCATCGCAATATGCGCTTTTTGCCGCCGCGATTACTTCGTCTTCAGTCGCGCTTGGACGGCCATAGCGGATATTTTCCATGACAGAGCGCCTAAACAGGCCAATGTCCTGAGGAACAACCGCAATACCGGCGCGCAAGCCGTCTTGAGCGAACCGTTCCACCGGCTTGCCATCAATGAAAACGCAGCCTTCTTGTACATCGTCCAGGCGCTGAATAAGGCTCAGCAAGGTCGATTTACCGCTGCCGGAAGGACCGGCCAGCCCTACGCGTTGCCCTGCCGGGATTTTCAAATTCAAACGCTCGAAAATCCGCGGCCCGTCTCCATAGCTGTACGAAACATCCTTGAATTCGATAGAACCACGGGTAGGACTTGCCGGCAGTGCGTTCGCATGGTCTTGCAACTCATGAGCCTGACATATGGCACCAAGCATCTCCGAAATAACGCCGAACTCCTGTGCCATCCCAACCAACGCCATCGCCAGATCTCGCGAGCCATGCAGAATACGGAATGTGAGCGCACTGACAAGTACTACATCGCCGGCCGATAGATTACCCGATCGCCATGCGCTGATGGCCCACGTTAGCATTACACCAGCCATGATCCACAGGCATATGTCGTGTATAACGCGCGCCTTTTCGAGATACAGCCAGCTCTTGCGCTGCGCCTGCGCCTCTACGCCGAACGCGTCAGCCAACCGCCTACGTTCTAGATGGCGAGCCGAAAATGCTTTGATAGCCCACACATTCGAAACGGTGTCGACGAGCTCCCCGCCTACTCGGGCCGCCTGCTTTCCATAGGCCTGATGCAACGATCTGCCGCGCACTCCGAACGCAGTGATAATACCGGCCACCACGGCGACGAACGCCACTAATGCAAAAGCCATTCGATAATCCAGAACAAGCAGAATCAATATCGTGCCGACAAAGTCCACGCAGGGCGGCAGGATATTCCATGTGCATGTGCTGTATATGGAGCCGGCGGCACCGGCGGTTGCTGTGACGCGGCTTCCTAACGACCCAGATAACTGGTTACTGAAGTATCTCATTGGATGACCGATGAGATAGTCGAAAAGATCCGTACGAATATCTACGCCGGTATCGATAATGGTATGGCAACCTAGCCAACCGGTAATACGCCACAGAATGCTTTCAAGAGCGACAAGAGCGATGAAGAACAACAGCGGCGCGCCGCACGTCAGCTGCGATGCGATCTGTCGCCACCATGGCGTCCACGATAAGTTTCATGCCATATTGCACGGCTACGGCGCACAAGGCGGCGCTTGCGACCAGAAACGGCTAAAACGCCGAAATGCCAGGCCCGCGAGCAAACATACTTCCACAAAAATGCCAGAGGGCTGCGTGGTAGGGACCGTATGGTCATGTCTTGCTCCGAATTTACCCGGAAGGCTCTGTGCCCGCGTTAGAACTCGCGCTTATACAAGTAGACGACATTTCCATCATGCTTTCCGCCGCACAAGGGAAGCGTTTCTGCTGAAGAAATAATTCCTGTGCCAGGTCGTCGTGTACGGGCCGCGCGCCTTCATGGTCGACCATTCCAAGAAGGCCTGAATGGCAATGGCGGTTATTAGCCCATCCGGGATAATCGGTAATCGGATACAGACATATGCCACCGACCGGAACTCCCGCCTCGCGCGCGGCGTGGACTTCATCGCATACATAGCGTAGCCAAGGAGCACGACGCACGCCTTCGGCGCCAGTTTCCGCAACAAACAAAGGCTTACGATAGCGAGAATAGGTGTTCGCCAATATTTCGCGAAAAGGTCGATACCGCGCGTCGGAACATTCGAGCTTGTCTCCGTTAAGCACCCATTGGTTGTCGGAGTAATAATTCAATCCCATTATGTCTGTGTATTGCGACCCACCGCCTAACTCGGGCATTAACGTACCGGCAAGCATATCCCAGGCTTCATACTGCGAATTACATACCCTTTCGGCCTGTTTGCGATACCGGGGGGCCTTTGGCACCACGTGGATCACGGGATCGACATTGACTATCTTGGCGGTCGGGTCTACTTGACGGATCGCATCGACAGCGGCAATCGCCGCACGTACAAGCTGACATTTCAGTTCCATGCCACGGCGCCGCGTAGCGGGATTGAACAATGCAACATCGCCTCCCGCCCAGGACCAAAATGAGATTTCATTGATCGGACAGTAAAAGGAAGGTCCATCAGTTTCTTCACGCAACAGGCGGGCGAACGCCGCCGCGAAACGCGCAAAACGATCCACGAATTCCGGCTTCCAAATATCGATATGGTCGGGCCATCCATAGTGACATAAATCCCAGATAGGCTGCATCCCGCTTCCCTGGGCTGCCTTGAGCATTGGGAGGAAGCTGGACCAGTCGTATGAGCCGGGGAAGCATTCCACCATATGCCATCTGACACCGTCCCGAACTGCATGAATGCCGTGGCGCTTCAGCGCGAGGTAGTCTTGCTCGGCATGGGCGCCGTGCTTTGTGGCGTGTATCAAATCGAGGCGACGTCTATCGCGCCGACGATGCGTTGAGCATTCGAAGCCACCGAGAAAATAGCTTTGAAACAGCCGCGTCATAGCCGCCGAGTCCCCACTAAAAACTGATCAATGAATATGCAGTCATTTATGCCCCCTGCACTTGCACTGAAGAACTGGCAAATGCCTGCGAGACGGGAGCAAAGCGCTCTTGCCTTTCAGACGCAGCGATACGTTCGTATGCGGCCAGTGCCTGCGCAATTACCTGGTCCATATTGTAGTAGCGATACGTCGCCAACCTGCCGACGAAAGTGACGTCAGGTGTGCGGTCTGCCAGGCGCTGATACTTCTGAAAGAGTTCGGCATTTTCCGGTCGAGGTACGGGATAATAGGGATCGCCGTCCGTTTGGGGAAATTCGTACGTCAGGCTCGTTTTATTGTGCTGCTGTCCCGTCAGATGCTTGTATTCGGTAATTCTGGTGTAGGGCGTATCTTCGCTAGGATAATTCACTACTCCCACCGGCTGGAATTGCGACTGATCAAGGGTCACATGACTAAACCGTAAAGACCGATAAGGCAACTTGCCAAAACGATAATTGAAAAATTCGTCGATAGGACCGGAATAAATCAGGCGCTCATAATCAACGGCATCGCGTATGTCGTCGAACGACACTCCCGTTGCGACACTGATGTTGGAGTGATCGAGCATTTTTTGAAATAGCTGCGTGTATCCGGCCAACGGCATGCACTGAATCGTGTCGGTGAAATACCGGTCGTCTGTTGAAGTACGAGTTGGCACCCGAGCTGCGACTGATTTATCGAGCTCAGAAGGATCGAGTCCCCATTGCTTACGGGTATAACCCCTGAAAAATTTTTCGTATAACTCGCGGCCCACCGCACTGACAACGATATCTTCCGATGTCTTTACCTCGGGTATATGCTCGGCGTGCGCCGCGAGAAATCTCTGCGCGGTCTCTTTGGTGAATTCTCGACCATAAAGCATGGACAACGTCGTTAAGTTAATGGGCATGGGTACTAACATTGAGTCGACCTGCGCAAGAACCCGATGCTCATAAGGACGCCACTCTGTAAAACGCGACAAGTACTGGAATACCTTGTCAGAATTAGTGTGGAAAATGTGTGGTCCATACTTGTGAACCAATATACCGTCATCGTTGTAGTAATCAAAAGCATTGCCGCCAATATGAGGGCGGCGATCCACTACCAGCACTTTCTTCCCCAGGCCTGAAGCGAGCCTTTCCGCTAGAACAGTACCGGCAAACCCGGCCCCAACAATAAGATAGTCATACCGGGGTTCCCTTGAAAGCGACTTAATTGCGACGGCGCCATTCCTTGCCAGGCGTCCGGTACCTGAACCGTTTTGTTGTACCTCTTGAGAAGCCCTTTGCCGCGTAGAAATCGACTCGCGAGACGATGAAAGCTTTTCCATCACATCAAGCATTTCAGCCCACGTGCGATCCCATGAAATATCACCGAGCAATTTGTCAGCTTCCCGGCATAGTAGCGCCCGCTCAGCATAGTTCTCCATAGCAGCCTGCGCCGACTCTGCGAACTCGGACGCCGTGGCCGCAATGCTGACAAGGGGCGAATGTCCGTAGCTTCGAACAACATCAGCTATAGGGGTGGAAACTACCGCACGTCCACCTGCAAGGTATTCCGGTGTTTTGGTGGGACTGATAAAGCGGGTAGATGCGTTTCATAGCAAATGGCATCAAGGCAACATCCCAACCAGCAAGATACGCAGGCAATTCTGCGTACGTTTTACTCCCCAAATAGTGAATATTAGACCGTTTGGGCAAACTTTCAGGATCGATTTTCACCACCGGCCCTACAAGAACCAGATGCCAGTCGGGACGCAGTCGGGCCAATTCGTCTACTAGGTTTGTATCCAGCCGCTCGTCCAGCACACCGAAAAACCCAAGCCGCGGACGCGGGATCTCAGCTTGATCGGAAGGCTCTTGTAATGTCCGCCGCGCGTTCGCAAAATGCGCCACATCGACACTACTCGGAAATGCATGGACGTTGGGGTGCAGCTTGCGCTTCGCTTCGTAAAGACTATGGCCCCCGGTGAAAACGACGTCGGCGCGCGCGATTAAGTTCACGTTCACGCTCAAGAAGCTCGGGAGGCGCACCTTTGAAGGCAGATAGTTCATCCATGCAGTCGTAGACGATGAAGCGGGGACGCAAGTGCCGAGAATACGAAAGACTCATGGGCGTGTAGTACCACAACACCATTTCGCTTACGGCACGATGCGCCAGAAAATCATCCAGCAATCTGCGCTGCTCATCGTCAAGGCGCGCTGTCGAATGTTTGCTGATATGCGGCACCAATATTTGAACACCGTGCGGGTCCGTTTGGACACTGAGACGCGAAGTCGGATCGTCGGTAAAAACGGGCTCTTCGACATACAAGACGTCAAAGGCGGCCGCCATACGCGACATCAAATGTTGGGGACGCTGATATACAAAATTCCAGCGCAGGTGAGAAAAGCAAATTACGACAGGACTTCCGTCGCCCCTTGTGGGGCGAGATTTGGTCGCTAGCATGTTATTTCCTTGGAGGACTGCTGCTTAAGAGAGTCTATGTACTAATGCTTGCTTCTCTTGTGCAATTATTGTGCCCTTTGTCGCTTTGCGGGCAGGAGCCCGCGATGATGAGATTCAGCACAAATGGGCAATACCAAACGCATGCAAACAATGGAACTTCAAGGACTGACTGCCTTCACTCGATACAGTAGTCCTTGAACTACGGCTATACAGACTACTGCGTATCGTCCAGCGCCATCCCCCCTTCTTCGCCTAGCTCGGCACCAGTAACTGGATTTACATCTGGATCTGACCTGGTTCTTAATGCCATGGCGTTGACCACGTTGACTTCATCCGTCTCGCAGCTCGACCGTTGCATCACCGTCGCCTGAATCAGCTGGGTCGTTCTGCTCTCCTTCAGAAACGTATTCGAAATTCTCATCGCTGTTCCATGACCCACGCATGTCGCCATTGCCCTGCGACATGTTGAAGTACACAGATGCATAACGAGGGTCGGGCGGTAATTTTCCTGGAGGAAAATTCGGGCTGATAGCGTACAACGCCTTTTCGAATGACCGTAGGTGAGACACTTCGCGAGTCATCAAAAAGCCCAGTGCCTCTTTTACACCCGGGTCGTCAGTAACGTTGATCAAACGTTCGTAGACGATCTTGGCGCGCGCCTCGGCGGCGATATTCGAGCGTAGGTCTGCGGTGGGCTCGCCGATCGAGTCGATATATCCGGCATTCCAAAGCTGTCCTGCCGAATTGACCAGGGCCGGGCCTCCTGCCGTATAAGACTTGTGTGACATGGGAATCATTACCGGCCCCTGTTATTGAGCGATAGATCTCCCCTTCTTCTTCAGTTGCCTCGGCCAGTCGGCCTTTGGCCCCTTTATTCAACATCGCAACTATGGTTCCGATTATTTCCAGATGGCTTAGCTCCTCGGTCGCGATATCAAGCAACATGTCCTTGCGGCCTGGGTCGTCTTCGCCGAGCGCCTGGGTGAAATAACGACAAGCTGCGGCGAGCTCGCCCTGTGGTCCACCGAACTGCTCAAGCATCAAGTTTGCCAGCCCCGGATTCGTTTCATTGACTCTTACCGTGTATTGCAATCGTTTGTTGTGTACGAACATGAATAGCTCCTGAAAGCGCATGAGAAAAAAGGCGCCCTTTTAATGCGGGATGGGCAACTACCACCCACCATGTTGACGCTACTTACCGGGCATGTATTAGCAAGCTGCGTGCCGTAACGTACGCGACCGCTTACAGCCTTCTTCGCGGTTTTGTCGCTCCCCTCATTGCCGCCAGCGCAACGGTAAGACCCATGCCCGCCCACATCAAACCCTTCCAACGAGTATTAAGATCGGTGTAAAGGCTGGACCGATGCACGTGCCCGTCTGTATAACTGTCTTGTTGTAGTCCGTCGCCGGGCCCCCATAAGGCATCATCACGAGGCCTAGCCGGCTGCTCGCTACGTTGAGCCTTAATCAGACTAGGCCCCAGAAATTTGTCCGCCACTCCAGGCATACGTTGACCCAGGGCAGAGATAGCTTTTGAGGCCGCGCCTACATAGACGTCTCGAATTGGGTGCTCCGCGGCGTACAAGATGGCGTCGGCGACTGCTTTCGCGCTATATACGGGAGGCGGCAGTTGCGGTTCGACATCCAAATAGTTTTTAGCGTGTCGGACGAATGCCGTGTCGATCGAAGCGGGCTTGATCAACGTGACGGACACGGGCGCACTTTCGGACTCAAGTTCCATGCGCAATGCATCTGTGAAGCCTTTTACCGCATGCTTCGAGGCCGAATAGATGCCTTGCAGCGGAACGGCGCGGTCCGATACTTCGCTACCGACATTGATCAGCGCACCGCCCGTCTGACGCAGATGGCGCAGACTTGCCAAGGACCCATAAACCACGCCCCAGAAGTTAGTCTCGAATAGCTGGCGCTGGTCTTCAATTGCGACGTCTTCGATCTTGCCAAAAATGGATACGCCTGCATTATTGACCCAGGTTTCTATTCCGCCATATGCGGTCACTCCCGCATCCAGGATCTTTTGATGATCCTCCTGTTTGCCTACATCTGCCGTTACGGCAATGGCTTCCGCTCCTTGGGCTTTCAATTCGTCAACCAGGCTGTCCAGCGCAGCGTGGTTACGTCCGGCAAGCACCAGCCTTGCTCCGCGCTTGGCTGCCTCGCGGGCTGTGGCCAAGCCAATTCCACTGGTGGCTCCGGTAATCACTATGACTTGCTGCTTGAGTGGTTTAAGAGAGACTTTCACGTCAATACCTCCAAAAAAATATTCCGACCGTGTCGCTTCACGCCACGCAAGGCAACGCCGCTATAGCGGGACGCCAACGGGGAATTCAGCCAGTCCGAACATTCAGCAATTGACGTACCGTGAAGTGCAAGAAACCTTGCGCAGGATGTGCGCCCGTCGCACTTCATAAGCACTCCCGAACACTCTGTGCGCAATCCGGGCGCAGAATTTGCTACAGCATTCATTCTCGCAATCACACCGAGGAACACACCATGCACTTACGTACCGCAATCGTCACCGCCCTTGCTAAGCAGAAAGGTTACACCCCACCTACGGAACCCTCTTTGGTCCAGGCGACTAAGATAAAAGCGATCAGCATGATGGACGGCGACAGTTTCGATAAAAGCTATGCCAACCAGATCGGCGTATCGGCTCATGAAGATGCGGTCAAGCTATTTCAGGAAACGGCTAATAAAGCAAAAGACCCGGACATTAAGGCTTTTGCCGCCACGCACTTGCCTGCGCTGCAACAGCATCTTGAGATGGCACGCGCCTTGAAGCAAAAAGTCGATCCAGGTAGTTAAGCTGCTTTAACTTGGGTGAGACATCTCGTCTGAGATTCTCACACCATATTCGTAAGGAAATGCCATGCAACACGGCCATGACAACACTGCAGAACGCACAGCTGAAAAGCATCGTGAGATCCAGGACCAACAAGATCGGCGCGATGTAGCCAAACCAGGGCAAAAAGGTTCGGACGAAGGTTCACCGCAGACTGGAGCCCGCGAGCATCCGACTCCGCCAATGCCAGCCCAAACGTTGGAAAAGCCGGGACTCGAGCGGGATCTTGAACTGAAGCCTCAGTTTATGGCACCAGACTATAAAGGCAGCGGCAAACTCGAAGGTATGGCGACAATCATTACCGGCGGAGATTCTGGCATTGGCCGGGCCGTGGCCGTTCTTTTCGCCCGCGAAGGGGCCGATGTCGCGATCGTCTATCTTAATGAACATGAAGACGCTAAAGAAACTTGCCGTCACGTTGAATCGGAAGGCAAGCGATGCATATTAATTCCCGGGGATGTAAAAGATTCCAAGTTTTGCCGCGCAGCGGTAGAGCAAACCGTCAAGGCTTTTGGCAAGCTGGACGTACTGGTAAATAATGCTGCTTTTCAGGAACACGCGGACTCGTTGCTCGACCTGACGGACGAACGCTTCGATGAAACCATGCGCACGAATATCTACGGATATTTTTACATGGCACGCGCAGCGCTACCGCACTTGAAAGAGGGCTCAGCTATCGTCAATAGTGGATCGGTTACCGGGCTTCGGGGTCAACCGCAGCTGTTGGATTACTCGACTACGAAAGGAGCTATCCACGCCTTTACGATGTCGCTTGCGGCGAACTTGGCCGAGAAGGGAATTCGGGTAAATGCAGTGGCGCCGGGCCCGGTATGGACGCCACTGAATCCCGCCGACCAGACCCGCGAGAAAATACAATCTTTTGGCAGCAAAACCGCCATGAAGCGCCCCGCTCAACCCGAGGAGTTGTCACCTGCGTACGTCTTCCTGGCCTCCCCCGTGTGTTCCAGCTTTATCACCGGGATGGTCCTCCCCGTTACGGGCAGTCCTGGAAGCTAGTACGTCAATTTTTCTAAGTAGCTCGTGGGTAGGAACGGGCTTGCACAACTGATCCGTGAAGCCTACCGCCTTCGCTTTCTGGCTGTATCGATAGCCAGAAAGCGCTATGGCGGGGATATTGTTATTCCGTGTCCCTTGTCGAAGCCTCATTAGTAACTCGTAACCGTCCATGCTCGGCATTCCCAGGTCCGAGATCAGTATGTCAAAATCTTGCTCCGCCAAGCGCTCCAGGGCTTCCTGACCATTGACCGCCGTAGTCACCTGAGCGCCTTCCATTTCGCAAAGCATGCTGAGCATGTTCAGGATCTCGGTCGAATCGTCGACCAATAGTAGACGCACTTCGTTCAGCATGCCGCAACATTCCGGCTCTGGCTTACCGGCGTTCGCAGTCGCCTCGCGCGCCAGCGGCAACCATAAACTGAACGTTGAGCCGTGGCCCTCGCCTTCCGAGGCTCCTGCCACCCGCCCTCCGTGGGCCTCCGCGAGCTGTGCCACCAGCGCCAGGCCAATTCCTAAGCCTTGTTGTCTATGCTTGCGGTGCTTGTGATCAACTTGTCCGAACATAGTAAAAACACGTGCGAGCGAATCTGCTGGAATACCGATCCCTGTATCCTGTACGTCGAGACGAGCTTCGTGATTTTCCCGAGTTAGGGAAACCGTAACGGTTCCGCCTGGCGGCGTAAATTTAATTGCGTTGTTCAGCAAATTCCAAACGATCTGCTCGACTCGCGTTACGTCGCCGTCGATGATCAATGCCTCGTCGCCATCAGCCTGAAGCCCTTTTGCGATTAGAGTGATCTCGGCTTCCTTAGCCTGTGCACTGACCGCCGCGATAATAGCCATTACCGATGGGGCAAGCGCCATCGGCGCGCTGTCAAGTTTAAGCTTGCCGGTTTGCACCCGAGAAAGGTCAAGAAGATCTGCGATGATTTGCGATTGATTACGCACCGATCGCCGCACGGCATCAATGGCGTTAGCAGCACTGGGCGAACCTATGACGCCAGGCGTTCGAGCCAGTAGATCCATATTCAACTGAATTAAATTCAAAGGATGTCGCAGTTCATGCGACATGATTGCAATAAACTCGTCCTTCAACACATTCGATTTTTTGGAACGCTCAAGGTTGGACTGTTGCTCGTAGTCTTCCAGGCGCTTGTCGGTCAAATCGCGCGCAATTTTCGCATACCCCTTAAAGCCGCCATCAAGCATCGGATACACCATGCCGCTGCAGAAAAAACGCGACCCGTCCTTGCGCATATGCCATCGCTCGTCCTGGGCGTGGCCATGTTCGCGCGCAGTTTGCAGTTCTTTCTCAGGGACTCCGTCGGCGCGGTCCTCCGGGGTGAAAATGATATCAAGGGTCTTCCCCTCGATTTCGGAGCGCGTATAACCAAATATCAGCTCTGCCGCCTTGTTCCAGCTTGTGATACGCCCGGCTTCATCCATAGCGATAATGGCAAAATCCCTGGTGCTTTCCGCTATTAAACGCAATCTCTCCAGGCCTTCGCGTAAACGGTCTTCGGCCACCCTGCGTTTCGTGATATCCACAAAATTCAATATAGCGCCTTCAATGCGGTCGGCCGTCGTTCGATAGGGCACTATCCGGGCGAGGTACCAGCGGTTATCGTCGCTGCGTACCTCACGTTCGATAAGCCCCAAAGTCTGAAAGACCTCGGTCGCATCAGCAAGCATCATTGGATAATCCAGCCGGTGCGTAATGTCCGCCAACGCCCGTCCTTTGTCACTTGAAATGAGGCTGAACAAGGCAGTGGTCTTGGGGGTGAACCATTTAATCCGCATCGCGCGGTCAACAAAAATGGTGGCGATATCGCTCGATGAAATCAGGTTCTGTAGGTCATCGTTGATCTTGACCGTTTCCTCGACTTTCGCTTTCAGTTCTATGTTGACTGTGGTGAGTTCTTCATTAATGGATTCGAGCTCTTCCTTGCTGGTTTCCAACTCTTCCGTAGCAGAGCGTAGCTCTTCATTGACCGCCTGAAATCCTTCATTAGAGGCTTTCAGTGCTTCAGTGGAACTATCTGAATGGTCTATGATTTGTTGCAGCTGTGCTCTAAGGCTGCGCACCTCGCCTTCAAGTCTTGCTGCCTTGCTATCGAGCGGCGAAGGAATGGTGCTACCCGCCGCCTCGGCCAACACAGGCGCTTCATCAAACATGACCAATAGCAATACTTCAGTCGACTCGGTGTCGTTAATCGAGGCCACAACCAGCTTTATTTCGAAAGCCTGTCCATCTCGGTCGATGGGAACGCCACGGGTCTCGATTGGCCGCCGGGTCTTCATCGCCTCAACCGCTGCCACTCGAAGATCGAGGCGAAGTTCGGGGAGCACTAGAAATAACAAATTATTAGATGGCTCTCCTCCTACGTACCGTAAGAAGCGCCCCGCCCGCTCAGACATATGAACGATGCGAAAGCCCGTGTCGACTAGTATTGTGGGCGGCCCATATTTTTCGAGGGCCCGTTGATGGATAACCGAATATGAAACGGCCTTCTGCGAAGCGAAAGCCTCGTGCATGGAAGTGCGAGGAGCAACCGCGACGGGAGTGGTTCGACCTGCGAATACGGGATGCACTGAGCGCGAAACTTTTTTGGCGCGATAGATATGATGCTTTTTGTCCGCCGCAGTAAATAAACCTTCGGCGGCGTCCGTCGTTTCCGACGAACCAAGAAATAGATAGCCACCCGGATGCAAAACCGAATGCAGAATAGCCAAAACTTGCTTTTGTGCATCGCGATCAAGATAAATCAATAGGTTCCGACAGGAAACCAAGTGCAGGCGCGAAAAAGGCGGATCTTTCAGAAGGTCATGCGCGGCGAATAAGACCTTGTCCCGGATGCGCTTAACGATTTGAAAGCGGGATCCCTCAGCCTTGAAATATTGTCGCAGAAAGGCAGGCGGTACATCGGCAACGATGGATTCTGGGTAACGTGCTCGCCGCGCTACTGCAATGGCGGTGTCGTCTACATCGGTGGCGAACAATTGAATCTCGGCCGGCCAAGTCTGGCGCTCGGCCTCGGCGCTTAACACCATTGCAATGGAATATGCTTCTTCTCCAGAGGCACACGCCGGGACCCACACTCGCAGATCTTGTACGTCATTAAGACGGGCTTGCTTGAAAATTTCGGGTATTACATCGCGCGCCAGCGATTCGAATGCTTCACGGTCCCGAAAAAAGTTGGTAACACCAATTAGCATGTCATCAAGCAGCGCCGAAGTTTCGCCATCATTATCCTTTAAAAAATCCAGATATCTACGCATATCGACGATACCAGTCACTTGCATGCGCCGTTCGATGCGACGCAATACAGTGGCTCGCTTGTAGTGCTTGAAGTCGTGGCCAGTGCGCATGTATAACAGACGCAAAACTTCGGAAAGGCTTGAATCGGCTGGTAGTAAGTCGTCTTCCGAGTCGGGGATACCGGTGGCTTTAAGGACTTCGTTTTTGTCCGGCAACTTGATACGCGACGAATTATGCGACAAATCCATCAGCTTCTGAGCCATCTCAACCGCAGGAAGGACGAAGTCCACTACATGGCTGTCGATGGCGCTGCATGGCATGCCGTCGAATTCTGCGTCTTCGGGCGACTGTGCCAAGTTCACGCCACCTTGTTCTTTTATACGTGCCATGCCCAGGGAACCGTCCGCTCCGCTACCGGACAATATGATCGCAATCGCCCGGTCTTGATGAGCGTCGGCCAAGGCGCGGAAAAATATGTCAATGACAACTGGGCGAGCGTACGGCTGCGCAGTTGGAGCCACTTCTAACTTGCCGTCGGACATCTGTAAATTCACGGCAGGCGAGATTACATAGACGTGGTTTTTTTCTATGCTGACCGTCGAGTCGACCTGGACGATTGGCAGCTTAGTGGCTCGCCGAAGAATTTGGTCGACATGACTTTCGTGCTTCGGAGACAAATGCATCACCACTACAAATGCCATCCCAGGGTCCGCGGGCAAATGTTCGAAGAATTGAACAAGGGCTTGGATACCGCCGGCCGAAGCGCCTATGCCGACTATGGGGAAGTCGAGACTTTCGTGCGAAGCAGGGCTGGAGACGCCCGCGGGAGTTAAAGTGTTTTCGGAGCTCATGGTGACGAATGACCGCGGCGCCTAAGAGCCTGCAATCGCTTATGAGTGAACCAAACCTTATTGTTGCACGCGTCCGTCGCCATTTGTAAACAAGTTATGAGTGAACTAAATCTTGTTGACGCACGCGTCCACGGCACAAGTTTGGCCTCGCTTTTCGCTCTAACTTCAAATGACGTGCACGCGCGACGTCGACTTGGTATCAGACGCAGCAATGTGAACTAGGCCGCGCGGGCGGCCGTGACCAACAATGGAAGATGAACGAGCACAGTTGTACCTCGCGACAATGTACTTTCGATCGTTACAAATCCGCCGGATTGTCGGGCGAAGCCGTATACCTGACTCAGCCCCAGTCCTCTTGCTGTGCCGCCTCGTTTCGTCGTGAAAAGCGGTTCAAAGACCCGGGTCGAGATGTCAGGGTCAATACCGACGCCCGAGTCTGACACCGACAATACGACATACTCGCCGGGCGCAATACCCACGGACTGCGCGAAATCTTTGCTTATTTGCCGATGCAAAGTTGATATGGTCAGGATGCCACCGGCCAGCATCGCCTCGCGGGCGTTGACAGCCAGATTAAGGATGGCCGTCGTTAATTGCTGCGGGTCTGCATTGCAATTCTGGTCTATTGTTCCAGGGATCAGCCGGATAGAGATCGCTTCGCCCACCGCATCGCGCAATGCGCGCTCTAAAGACAGAAGCAATTGACTGATATTAACGATTTCGCCCGAGTCTTCACGGGGAGCCGCGAAAACCGAAAGCTGATGGTTCAATTGCGCGCCGCGATCGATGCCATCGCGCGCAGCGGTAAAGAAACGTAAGGTCTTCGGATTGTGTTCGGTCTGATCGTTCAACATTTCCAGGTTCGCGTTGATAACCATCAGCAAATTGTTATAGTCGTGTGAAAAACGCCTGCAAAGACGCCTTATGGCCTCCATTTTTTCGGACTCATGGCGCCTGTCTTCTGACAGGCGCCAGTCGGTAACGTCAATGACTTCCCCTACCATCCGTACCGGCTTGCCATCGGCGTAGAACGAATATCCCTTCACATGCACCCACCGCCGCGCCCCGTCGCCCAGCCGTCGAATCCGCTTTTCAAATTCGATGATCCCCGTAGCACGGGCTTGCTCGAGAGCCTCTCGTACTGAGGGCTGATCTTCAAAGATAAACCGATTTAATGCGGCTTTTAGTCGCCAGGAAAAATATGAACGTGTCCGCCCGAAGATTTCGTCGACTTCAGGGGAGCAACGAATCGTGTCGTTTAGCAGGTCTATTTCCCACTGTGCAGTGAGGAAAGCCGGTTTTGGGAACAGATCGCAGCCTTTGATGGGAGCGTCAGAAGCAGAATGTAGCATTTCACATTGCATCCAGCGAGTGTGTTTGACCGAGCGGTGCAGCAAGTTGCGCTCCTAGGCGACAAACTCACGCCCATATAAACACTTATTGACGCTCCGGGACCTCCGGGTTACATATCGAGGAGGCCCGTCCGGCATTGAATCGGATAGA
The DNA here is from genome assembly GCA_963706785.1 of uncultured beta proteobacterium. GTDB lineage: Bacteria > Pseudomonadota > Gammaproteobacteria > Burkholderiales > Burkholderiaceae_B > Pollutimonas. Next base: position 29,693 of record CAVPNJ010000002.1, on the reverse strand, counting down.
CCAAATAAGAAACGTGTTGCTCGCGAAGCGCAATATCAACTAAGAATCCCAGGAGACAAGATGAAAATTTCAGTAAAGTGGTTCGCCCTTATGCTGTGCATTTCGCTGACTGCCATGCAACCAGCCAAGGCCGAGAACATATCAATTGCCACCGGAGGAACCGGCGGCGTTTATTACCCGATCGGTGGCGGTATTGCCTCGGTGCTGTCGAAAAAAGTACCCGGCATGCAGGCTACAGCCGAAGTCACGGGCGGATCCGTCGATAACCTCAAGCTCATTGATGGGGACGTTTCCTATATTGGCATGACCATGTCCGACGCCGGACAGGATGCTTATAAGGGTGAAAACAAGTTCAAAGGCAAAAAAGTACCGTTGCGTACCCTAATGATCATGTATCCGAACCGGATGCACGTCGTTACAGTGGAAGGACGCGGAATCAATAAGATTAGCGATCTTAAGGGCAAGCATATATCCACTGGTGCTCCAGGAAGCGCCACCGAAGTCATGGCATTTCGTGTGCTTGAGGCTGCCGGGCTTGATAAAGACAAAGACGTCAAGCGCGAACGCTTGAGCGTCGCAGAGTCGGTCAATGGCGTTAAAGACAATAAAATCGATGCCTTCTTCTGGGTGGGCGGGCTTCCAACTGCGGCAGTCACTGATCTTGCCAATACCCCCGGCACCAAGATAAAAATGGTCGATCACGCTGATCTCGTGCCGGCCATGAACAAGACTTACGGTAATCTTTATATTGAAGACACCATCCCTAAAACCACCTACCGCGGCATGGAACAAGACAACAAGCAAGCCACTGTCATGAACCTTTTGGTTGCCAACGAAAAAATGGACGACAAAACTGCCTACAACATCGTCAAGACCATTTTCGAAAGCCGCGATGACTTGATCGCAGTGCATAAAGATACCGCTGACTTTAAGCTCGAAAATCAAAAAGCGTCGGCGTCGCCCATCCCGTTCCATCCTGGTGCCCTCAAATTTTTCGAAGAGCGCGGCATCAAAGTCAACTGATATCCCTCCTTTCCTCCCCAACCGCCTGCGGTTGGGGTTTTTCATTTGAAGCCCAGAACACTGCAAAGGCACAGAGATGCCGATCAAACTAAAGAGACTGCCAGCATGAGCCAAATTGCTCAATCGGACCAAGACGCCACTGTTAGTGAAGAAGCCCTGCGCAAGGCCGAGAAATATATCGAAGAAGAAGAAGGCGCGGCAAACCGCTTAGGCGGCTGGTTGGGAATTTTCCTGACGGCCGTAGCGATAATCATGTCGCTGTTTCATATGTACGCGGCCTACGCCATCGTGCCGACACAAATGCTACGACCGGTACACGTAGGCTTTGTACTTTTTTTATCGTTCCTGATGTTTCCAATTAGCCGGCGCTTTCGCCATCGCATCATGTGGTGGGACTGGCTGGTGGCGTTGTTGTCGATCGCCATCGTTGTCTATTTAATTATGGGCGGCGACGACTTCACAGACCGCAATACACGGCCGAATGCTTGGGACATTTTCTTTGGCACGGCGCTGATCCTTCTGGTGCTCGAGGCAATGCGCCGCACGATAGGCTGGATTCTGCCGGTTATATCAATCTGCTTTCTACTGTACGCATTCCTAGGGGCCTACTTACCATATCCCTGGACTCATAAAGGCTATGACATCGGACGGGTCGTCGGTTTTATGTACATGACGCTGGAAGGAATCTACGGCGTCGCTGTCGACGTTTCTTCCTCGCTTATCATCCTATTCACAATTTTTGGCGCCTTTTTGCAATTCTCTGGCGCGGGCAAGTTCTACATTGATTTTTCGTTCTCGGCCATGGGTGGAAAACCTGCGGGCGCCGGACGAACTGTCGTATTGTCGTCCTTCCTGTTAGGGGGCCCTTCGGGCTCCGGCGTTGCCACAACGGTAACACTGGGTACGGTCGCCTGGCCAATGCTCGCCAAGGTCGGCTACGAGCGTAACGCGGCCGGCGGCTTGCTTGCCGCCGGCGGCCTCGGAGCCATCATTTCACCGCCAGTCATGGGCGCGGCAGCCTTTATCATTGCGGAATTTCTAAAAATTTCGTATCTGGACGTTCTGCTCATGGCGGTCATCCCTACCGCACTTTTCTATCTTGCGTTATTTCTCATGGTCGAAATCGACGTGCGCAAATACGGTATGGGGCAGACGATTTTCAAAAAAGTCGATACTGTATGGAATTTGACCCGGCATTACTGGTTCCACTTTTTGTCGCTCATTTCCATCATCATTTTCATGATGTGGGGGTTCTCTCCTGTCCTGTCCGTGTTCTGGGCCACGGTGGTGTCGTTTCTAACCAGCTTTCTGCGCCCTGACACCGCTATGATTTCCTATGACTTTTTTCGCGGCAAAGGGTCTATGGCGAGCAACTTTTTCCAGTCCCCGCTAATCCAGGCACTACGCGCGGGCTCTGTGGGAATGTTGGGCGTTGGGGCCACCTGCGCTGGGGCGGGCATTATTGTGGGAGTCGTCACGCTTACGGGCCTTGGCCTGAAGTTCAGCGGCATCGTTATTGACTACGCCGGCGGATCGCTATTGTTGACGGCCATCTATACCGCGCTCGTGGTATGGGTGATCGGCCTGGCGGTACCGGTCACCGCCTCTTATATTATTTGTGCCGTCATCACCGCGCCGGCTCTGATCAAGCTGGGCGTCCCAGACTTCGCAGCGCACATGTTCATCTTCTATTATGCGGTTCTATCCGAAGTTTCGCCGCCAACGGCCTTGTCGCCATTTGCCGCTTCGGCGATCACCGGAGGAGACCCGTATAAAACGACTATGCAGTGCTGGAAATACACCATACCCGCATTCCTGGTGCCTTTCGTCTTCGTCCTCGACCCCAGCGGACAAAGCCTGCTGCTAATGGGTTCGACCAAAGCTCTGGCGTCGGCCAACGTATGGGAAATCGTCAGGGTTACGCTAACAGCGGCGACAGGAATTTTTGCACTTGCCGTAGGTTTCCAGGGTTGGCTATTGGTCCGCGCCACGGCCCTGGAACGCGCGCTCTTGATAATTTCGGGATTCGCCCTGGTGTATCCGGGCCTGGTTTCAAACCTGACCGGCCTGGCACTGGTTCTTATTGCACTTGCACTCCACTGGAGGCACCGCTCGCCGCCGCGTTTGGCGACATGATTCAAGCTTGGGTGGTCCACCATCTGGTGGCAACCACCCCGGCCGGCGGTATACCTACAGCTAGGTCGTGGGGCCCGAAAAACTACCAAACTTCAATCCTAGGTGACGCCGGTGGCCGTTAAGCCGGCCATCTAAGTCATTCGAGCATTTCACCTCGCTGACATTGATTGATATTTTCTTGATATTTCCTTGACATTAGCTTGTTACTCCTAAAGCTATGGTAGCGAAAACAGCCGACGTACGGGCGTCATGGCCACGGCGTTGCCAGTCATTATCAATTTCGTCTGTATAAAGGTGAAGTTTTATGAGCGCCCCTTCCGACAAAAGGCAAGCTGATTTTCAGGTGCCGCGAAAAACTGGTTTGTCCGTCGTTGTTCCCGTCTACAACGAGCGGCCGGTGCTACCGCTGCTGGTTGAAAGACTTCAGCTCGTCCTAAGTTCGCTCGATATAAATTACGAGTTGGTGATGGTGGATGATGGTAGCCGCGATGGCAGTGGACAATATCTGGTCGATCTTGCCATAGCGTCTCCAACCATAAAAGCCATACGCTTAACCCGCAATTTCGGTAAAGAAGCGGCCTTGACCGCGGGAATTGCAGAAGCGTCGGGCGATGCCGTCATTGTTATCGATGCAGATTTGCAGGACCCTCCGGAACTGATCCCTGATATGCTGCAAGCCTGGCAGGATGGTGCCGATGTCGTTTGCATGAAACGTCGAACGCGTGCGGGGGAGACAGCAGCCAAAAGACTCAGCGCCCACTTGTTCTACAGGCTGCTTAACCGCATCAGTTCGGTCAATATACCCGAAGACACCGGTGATTTCCGGCTAATGAGTCGGCAAGCGGTCGACGCATTGAATCAGCTTACCGAGCGCAATCGATACATGAAGGGGCTTTTTTCCTGGATTGGACTGCCTACTCAAATTATCGAGTATGACCGCGCGCCCCGTGCCGCCGGAATCAGCAAATGGAATTATTTTGGGCTTTCAAAGCTGGCATTTGAAGGAATTACCTCGTTTTCGGTCGTACCACTGCGCCTGACCATGATGGCAGGTTTGCTTACTGCCCTAGCAGGCATCTTGTTCGCTATATGGATAGTAGCCAAGACCGTGGTACTTGGAGAGCCGGTTCAGGGTTATCCGTCCATCATCTCGTTGATGACGTTCTTAGGCGGGGTGCAGCTAATCTCAATTGGCCTAGTAGGCGAATACGTGGGCAAAGCCTATCTTGAAGCCAAACAGCGACCGGTTTACCTGATTCGCGACATCGTTCAAAAACGGGTGTCTGCCCGTCAACCGAAAAAAGACGCTATTGCCTCAATTAAGAAACGGGGGATTTATGCAGCGTAAAGGCGGCGCCTGGTGGTTGCTGACCGCAATTCTTTGCACGCCTTTATTAAGCATGGCTTTGTTGCCGCTAAAGGACACCACCGAACCACGCTATGCAGAGATGGCACGCATTATGGCGGAAAGCGGCGACTGGATTACGCCATGGTTCGAGTCCGGCGTCCCGTTTTGGGGCAAGCCGCCGCTGGCATTCTGGAGCCAGGCGCTGTCAGCCAGACTTTTGGGCATAAATGAATTCGCGCTACGCCTGCCCTCGTGGTTAGTAACTTTAGCGACAATCGGTTTGATTTATTCGTATGCTCGGACTTGGCTGAGTGCATCGACCGCCAGGCTGGCCGCTATTATCTACAGTTCATGCGTGCTCGTCTTCATAATGTCCGGCGCAATAATAACCGACCCGTTCCTGGCCTTAGGCACGACCTTATGCATGACAGGATGGGCAATGGCGTCACGACGACCATCCTGGTTCTGGCGTTATAGTTTTTTTCTCGGACTGGCTGTCGGACTGCTTGCCAAGGGACCATTGGTCGTAGTGCTGGCTTGCGGTGCCATTGTGCCGTGGCTGATTTTCTGCAAATCGGCGCGACCATCGGCAAGGGCCTTGCCATGGGTCAGCGGTCTTCTTCTTACCGTCGCCTTGAGTCTACCCTGGTATGTCGCCGCAGAACTGAAAACCCCCGGCTTTCTAAACTACTTCATAATTGGGGAACATTTCCTGCGTTTTGTCGATTCTGGCTGGAAAGGCGACTTGTATGGAACCGCCCACTCCGCTGCCTACGGCACGATATGGTACTACTGGCTTCAGGCATCGTTTCCATGGGGACTGATCGCACTTGGCTTACTATGGCGCAACCTTTCCAGCGGCGAAGGCCGAAGAGGGCTGAGGGCGGCACTTCGCGACCCGAATATAAGTTATTTGCTGGCGTGGTGTTTATTCACGCTGGTTTTCTTCACCGTCTCCGGAAACATCTTATGGACCTATGTCTTGCCAACATTGGCGGGCTTCAGCATTCTGCTTGCACATGCACTTCAGAGTTTCTGGAATCAGAAAGGGATTACGACGGGTAAGATGCTGTGGTATGCCGGTATTGCCCCTTGCGCAGCTGTAATCTTTACGATTTTTGCGGTATTAAGACCAGATCTGGTTAAATCAGAGCGCGCTTTAGTGAATTATGCCGAACAGAATTCGCTACAGGATGAAAAATTGGTGTTTCTAGACCACCGCCCGTTCTCAGCAAATTTTTATTCACGCGGCACCGCTCAACTTATTCCGCGCGGTCGGCTTGTGGAAGCCCTTGGCGAAAAGAACACCGTTTATATTGCAGTGCCTCGTGAACTTGTCGACGACACCATCGCAAAGATAAACAGGCCCGTAAAAAAAGTCTTCGAAGACAAACAGTTTGTGCTTATCGCCGTCCCACCGGAAGCCGCCGTTGGTATGGCGCCAGAAACCCATACCGGACCCAGTTCGGACCAGTCAATTCGATGACTCTATTTCAAGATCGTGTTTCCTTGTTGATTGTGGAAGATCACGTTGCCCTCGCGCAAAACCTGCTCGAGTTTTTCGATGACCAACGCTACGTACTGGACTTTGCTTCCGACGGCTTAACGGCATTGCACCTATTGGCAATTAATAGCTATGACGTTATTGTGCTTGACGTTATGCTTCCCGGTGTATCGGGTTTCGAAATCTGCAGACGCATTCGGCAAGATATGGCATGCACTACGCCAGTGATCATGATGACTGCCAAGGACCAGATCCAGGACAAAACCACCGGCTTCATGCAAGGCGCAGACGACTATCTTGTAAAGCCCTTCGATCTGCGCGAGCTTAAACTTCGCGTGGACGCCTTGCATAACCGCCAGTCCGGGGCTAAAGCGGCGTTATTAATGGCGCCGGGGCTCACCTTTGACCCAGGAACTCTTGAGGTTCGCCTGAACAATCGTGGGACCATGGAACTGTCTGGTATTGCAGCGCGCATTTTTGAAGAGCTTATTAAAGCGTATCCAGACTTCTTGTCGTACGAGCATTTGCAAGATAGAGTCTGGGGCGAACGTGAAGTGGATATGAATACTTTGCGCACTCACGTTTATGCCTTGCGCAAGCACCTTCAAGACAACTTCGGAATACCATTGATCAAGACTTTGCATGGCCGCGGTTATCGCCTGATGCCGCCACGCTCTACCGACCAATGAAATCCATCGCAAACCGAATACATCGCGCCATTTTCCTTGTCAGCTTAATAAGTATGGCGGTAATGGTATTCACTGTTTTGTTTGTTAACGAAGACCTTGAGCGCACACTGCTGAAGGTGGAGCTTAACGACGAATACGAATTTTTTCTGTCGCACGGGCTTGCCAATGAAATCAGCCATTGGGAAACATCCAACCTGATACTGCTATACCAACCTTCCCAAAAAGGTCCTCCGGAGAACCTTCCGAAGATTTTCCAGGGCCTGCCCGTCGGATACGCAGGTGAACTCCACCTGGGCGCACAAACCTATATGGTTCGAATCAGCCCTGCCGCGAGCGGCCACTTATACATTGCAAAAAACATTTCCCACTTTGAAGGTAGGGAAAGATTGTTTGAGGCGGCCCTGGCAGTCATCGTGCTAATCGTGCTTGCACTGAGCCTGTTTCTCGCCGTATTAAACAGTCGACGCATTGTAAAACCGCTACGGGCGCTCGCCGAGAGCATCCACGCGATTCCGGTGGGTCAGAAAATGCCTCGCTTATCACTTTCCTACCAAGATAGCGAACTTCGAAGCATCGCCGAAGCATTCAATGTCTTTCTGGGCGAGCTTGAGGCGTTCGTCAAGCGTGAACAGGCATTGCTAAGCTTGGCCAGTCACGAACTGCGGACGCCCATTGCAGTGGTGTCCGGTGCATTGGACATCGTTGACCGGCGCAACCAGCTTAATGAAGCTGACCGTGCTACGGTTGCGCGCATACGCCAGGCGACCTCCGAGATGGACGCTAACGTAAACATACTGCTGAAGCTTGCCAGGCGCGAATCACCGTCGGAAGCAAAACAGGCCATTGCTTTGGTTACAGTCGCTCAGCAGGCGCTGGATGACCTTTCCTCGAGCCATCACGTCAAGTCGCGCGTCACCCTGCAAGCCACGACTCCTATTAATGTGTATGCCGACCCCGTCATGGTCAAGATGCTGATGCGCAACGTGATTCAAAACGCCCTACAACATACGCTTAAGCGCATCACGATCCGGCTTACGCCAGGCCTGATAGAAATTATCGACGAGGGAGAGGGGCTTACGCCCGAGCAGCAAAGCATTATCGTCGACAAGAAAAAGCCCTTCACGAATAACGCACCCGTTGGCGGCTTGGGATTATATTTGGTCACCCTGATAAGCGAACGCCTGGATTGGCGGCTGCACATAGCTGAAAGCGGCGCACATGGCACGGTTATCCAAATTCATACTAAATGAGCGCGCAGCCAACCCCTTTATCTTTTACTCTTCCTTCATTCCCGCAGCTTCGACCACCGCCCCCAGTCGTGCGCGTTCAGCGTTTACGAATTCGACGAAGGACGCCCGGGTTCCGCCTATGGGTTCAATACCCAGGGGCGTAAGACGATCCACAACCTCTGGCGATTTCATGGTCGCGTCCACTGCGGCTGCCAGTTTGTCGAGAATTTCGGCAGGCACGCCAGTTGGCGCATGGATACCCGCCCAATGAGCGATTTGAAGTTCCGGAAAGCCCTGCTCCACTGCCGTGGACAACTGGGGATAAGCGGCAATGCGACGCACCCAGGTCGTGGCTAACGGCTTGAACTTACCGCCCGGTTTAACGTGCGGCAAAGCGACGATACTGGCTTCAGACGTGCCGGCGACCTGCCCGCTCATTACGGCGACCACACCTTCAGAGCCGCTTTTATAAGGGACCGGTATGATTTTGGCGCCATACTTGGTGTTCAGCAACTCGGCAACGAAGTGCGGGGTGCTGCCGGTGCCGGCAGTCGCAAAATAAAGGCCTTGCCCCTTTTTGGAATCCTCGACAAAGTCCTTTAGATTATTGTATTTGGAATCTGCCGGCACAACGATTACCGAAGGAGCCAGACCGATCATTACCACGGGCGTCAGATCGCTGTCTTTGAACGGCATTGACTTTTTGATCATGCTATTTGATATCACACCTGCCGCGCTGATCAGGAACGTGTAGCCATCCGGTGCACTTTTAGCCGCAATGCTTGATCCCAACGTCCCGCCGGCGCCAGGCTTGTTCTCGACAATAACGGGCTGGCCCAGTTGTTTAGAGGCGCCTTCGGCTGCGGCGCGGGCCATCAGGTCGTTAGCCCCGCCTGCCGAAAAGGGTACGATGAATCGAATCGGCCTGGACGGCCAAGTGTCGGCGACTGCGCCGCCAGCCAGCGCCATGCCAGCGAGAAACGCGATAAGTTTGCGGGAACAATGTAGTGACATATCTTTCTCCGGAAAGGGTATGTGAGCCGTTGTCGGTTGCAGCCCCGATCGATCCACCTTTTTTGCATTGTGCCCGACATCGCCGCAGTTCGCGTCGCCCAGATCTGGCGTTCAAACTATGCTGAATCTATACATTGCAATGTTTCGCTTGCCATCTGTTTGCTGCTTTCAATGCGTGCCAAAATGCTGGCATCCAGTATGCCGAAAAAGGCAGAAAATAACCATCGCTCTAATTCGAAATCACAAGACAGGAACGCCTTCTATATGCCTAGAATAGCTTTAATAGGATTTGGAAATATAGGCCAAACGGTAGCGGAGACATTGTTGAAAGATCGAGACGACTCGTATGAAGTGGCCGTCCTGGTTCGCAAAAAAAATCGTCCCGCATTGACGAGGGAAAATATCACTTTCTATTTCGATATAGCAGAGATTTTGGCGTGGCAACCCGACCTCATCGTTGAGACTGCGGGGCAGGCCGCAGTTTGCGAATATGCATCCGTATCCCTGGGTGCGGGTATTTCATTCGTTGCATCGTCCGTCGGTGCATTGGCTGACGAGTCCCTGTTCAGAAACCTTGCCACGCTCGCACATCGGAATAAATGTCGCTTGATCGTACCGTCGGGGGCAATCGGAGGCCTGGATTACCTACAGAGCATAAGGCGCTACCCCGACGCGACGATTACCTATGAATCACGCAAACCAGTCGCGGCATGGCGGCCTGAACTTAAAGCATTAGGAATCAATGCCGACCATATTGTAGAACCGCTGGCATTATTTTCAGGTTTGGCGTCCGAAGCGGCAATCAAGTATCCGAAGAACTTGAACGTTGCCGCCACCCTGGCGCTCGCGGGCATCGGGATGACAAACACCAAAGTCAATGTGATTGTCGACCCGCAGGCTCCTGGTAATCAACATATTGTTCGAGCCACCAGTGCCGCCGGCGAGTTTTCCATGTCGATACTGAATTCGCCGTCGCCCGACAACCCCAAAACCTCGAGGATAGTCGCCGAAAATATTGTCTCGACAATCGAGCGTTACTTTTCACCATGCTGGATTGGCTAGACACCTGCCTAACGCAATGCCTGAGCTACGTCTGAACAATATAGCGCTGAGCCACCGTTTTAGCCCGAAGAGCGTATCTCGACAATGGGGGATGTTTTTTAGAAAAACTAAACCCTAATTCCGACCTTATCCTTGATATACGTCGCAATCACGCCAGCAAATCAGTCAGATCTACTGCAGCCGGTCAAAGCCTCCATTACGTTCGCGCGTGATTTCGTCCATATAAACCGGACGGCGAATCTCCACCTGTAGACTATGCCGATGCAATGCCGGCTGCCCGATCTGCGCAATGAGTTGCACCCCCTTATAAGGATCGTTGCGTGCAACCGTATATCCCTTGCTGCGCAACACGTCCTCGACGAATTGCACGAACTCGGGTTCGCAACTTGTTCCATCGCGATCGCCCAATACGAAGTCGGCCAAAGGTTGCTCGCACTGCGAATCCCAGCCGCTCATATGCGTCGTCTGGCATGGAATGCAAGTTCAAATGCCATAGCACGCCGAACCGGTCGTAACGCTCTTGATGGCCTGGGCTAATCCTTCGTGGTACGGCCGTAGTAGCCATCAATACGGCGACGAACCTCGTCAACGCCAGTTTGCGATCGTATATGGGCGTGCTGGCATCGAAGCGTGTCCAGACCAGCCCTTTTCCGAGACGCGTCTTGTCGTCGGCCGACGCGTCGCGGCCCACTGCCGTCCAACACTTCCGGATCAAGATCCGCAACGTCCGGTTGGGGTCGATGTAGATGCGGGGAAACGTCGCCGCGATCAGGGTGGCGCCTACTGTGGCGCCGCGCGCCAGAGTTCGTCGACATGGGTATCTTCACCCTGGCGCAGCAGCGCCGAGATACGGCGTACCGAAATCATCCGGATAAGCCATTCCGCTATGCGGCGAATCGCAGACCAGCGGAATGACGACACCGACCGGATCGTCTCGCATGACCGGCGGGGTGAGTGCTGGCGACATAATCAGTTTGCCTGGATGTTGGCAGCTTTCGCAACCTTTGCGTAGCGCAGGAGTGCGGCATCGATATCTTTGGCGAACTCTTCAGGGGAGTTAGTCATGAGAGTACCGCCGGCGTTGCGGCCCGCTCCTGGAACTCAGGATTGGCGGCGGCCTTGTCACGGCCTGGTTAAGACGATCGATGATATCCTTTGGCGTACCGGCTGGAGCCACCAACCCGAACCATCCGCCGGTACCCATTTCCGGGAAACCCAGCTCGGCATAGGTCGGTACATCAGGAAGCAAAGCCGAGCGTTCGGCGCCCAATACGGCCAGAGGACGTAAACGGTCTTCCAAAAGATGTGGCAAAGTCGAAGACAAATTATCGGTCAACGCATCGATCTGACCGGCAAGTGCATCATTTACGGCCGGGCCCGCGCCACGGTATGGCACGTGCAACATCTTGATGCCCGAAAGCATCATGAAGTTCTCGATATTGGCGTGACCCAGCGATCCGATGCCCGGCGAAGCGAATGAATACTTCATTGGATCAGCCTTGGCCAGGGCGATGAATTCCTTCATATCCTTGGCTGGCACTTTTGGGTTGACGGCGAACACGCTCGGAATGCCCAGCACATTTGCGATGGGCGCGAAATCCTTGACCGGGTCGTACTTTCAGCCCTTTATAGATCGCGGGATTCGAACCGTGCGTGCTGACTGTTGCCATGCCAATGGTGTAGCCGTCGGGAGTGGCCCGGGCAATCTGTTCAGCGCCCACAGCGCCGCCAGCACCACCCTTGTTTTCAACGACGATGCTCTGGCCCAATTCGCGACCGACAAATTCGGCGATGAAACGGCCCACCAAGTCGGTCGAACCGCCTGTGGCAAATGGAACGATCATGCGAATAGAGTGATTTGGATAGTCGGCGGCTACGGCCGTGCCGGCACAGCCAATCAGGAAGGTAGCGGCGCCGGTAAGCGTGCGGCGGACCAGTTTCGCGGTAAATGATGCAGACATGAATGGCTCCGGGAACGTAGTTAGAATTGACACTGGAGTATCTGCAATTTAACGCTTACCAACAAACGACTAATTTTCAAGCTAATATTACATTAGGTAATAGGTGCACTGGCTCGTTCATTTTTTCTGTAGGCTATGAAGATACATTCCCCTTCCATGTCGGAGCTACATGCATTTACCACGGCGGCGCGATTGGGTAGTTTCACCAAGGCTGCAGAGGCCCTGTGCGTAACACAGGGTGCGGTCAGCCGGGCCATCGCCAGGCTTGAAGAGCACTTCGGGCAGCCCCTGCTGGCGCGCAGTACACAAGGCTTAACCCTTACCTGCGCAGGCCGTCGGTTGGCCGATGCAACCGCCGCCCCCTTGCTTGCTATAGAAACCGTTTCGGCCGAAATGCGTGCACCCACGAGCCAGCATAGCCTCAGCCTGGCAGTGGTTCCGACATTAGCCAGCGTCTGGCTAGTGCCGCGCCTGCCCCAATTTCATCAGCGTCATCCGGAAATCACCTTATCGTTTGCCGCGTACCGACGAGACGAAGATTTCTCCGGCGCCATACCCCACGCAGCCATCCTGAGTGGCGTGCCTAGCCAGTGGCCCACTTGGCACTGTGATTATGTATTGGGTCGCGAGATGGTCGTAATTTGTCATCCTGATCGGCTACAAGCACGCGAGACCGCGGGCCGCTGGAAAAACCCCGCAGAACTGCTAGAGGAACCATTGCTATACCACTCCAATGCGCCAGAAAACTGGCTGCACTGGTTCAGCACGGTCGGGGTCCATGAAAAACCGGAACTCAGCACGGGGCTTGACCAAATATCGATAATTGTTCGCGCAGTAATCGCCGACATAGGCGTTGCCGTTTTGCAGCGCAGCCTGATACTGGATGAAATCAATGCCGGCCGTGTCGTCGTGCCGTTTGATATTCCCGTATCGCTGGAGCGTGGCTACGTTCTGTGCTGCCCCGAACAACGAAAGGACCATCCAGCGCTTCGGGCCTTCCGTGAGTGGCTCCTTGAGGTAGCGGCATGCGAATCCATCCCATCTAATTCTTAAGCCGCATCGGTCTTGGCTTCGGCTTCGGCTTCGGCTTCGGCTTCGGCTTCGGCTTCGGCTTCGGCTTCGAGACAGGCCACCTGAGTCTTTCTCGCGGTACAGCGTTAAACTGTGGAAGTCCATCAACCAGGAGTCACACATGAACGCTTCCACCGAATTCGCTATCCTTGCTGGCGGTTGCTTCTGGGGTATGCAAGACTTGCTGCGCCGCCACCCAGGCGTGGTATCTACTGTGGTCGGTTATACGGGAGGTGACGTGCCTAACGCCACGTATCGCAACCATGGAACCCATGCCGAGGCGATCAAGATCAACTTCGACCCCGCGCGTTTAAGTTACAGAGACCTTTTGGAATTTTTCTTCCAAATTCACGATCCCACGACCGAAAATCGCCAAGGCAACGATCGGGGACCCAGCTATCGATCAGCCATCTTTTACATGAACGACGAGCAAAAACGTATCGCGATAGACACCATCGCCGACGTCGATGCCTCGGGCCTTTGGCCTGCAAAGGTGGTCACTGAAGTGACGGCATCCGGCCCATTCTGGGAAGCAGAACCGGAACATCAGGATTATCTGGAACGCTACCCAAATGGCTATACCTGCCATTACGTCAGACCCGATTGGAAGCTTCCTGTGCGGGCTTCCGCCTGAAGAGCAGTCACCTGTCACTGGGCCATAGGTATATGCCTGCCGATTGTCTGAACAGGTCGCCGGAAGAGATTTTGCGGCAAAGACTGCAGTCTCTGTTGCAGCTTGATCCTCGCTTGACACAAGTGCACAAGGCTGCAGGACCGGTTCTGCCACGAATCAGCACACCGGGCTTTGCAGGACTGGCCCGTGTGGTTTGCGGCCAGCAGCTTTCGGTCGCAAGCGCCAACGCCATCTGGAACCGTTTGGAAACGCAGTCGGGTGTCGTCACGCCAGAAAATTTTTTGGCCCTGGATGAAACCACGTTGCGAAGCGTCGGCCTTTCTCGCAGTAAACACCTAACGCTAAAGAATATGGCCGAGATCGTTGTGGCTGGGCACCTGGACTTTGCGGTTGTCCATGAGCTTCCCGCCGATGAAGCGGTCGCGATGCTTACCAGTCACAAAGGCATTGGGCCTTGGACGGCAGAGATCTATCTTATGTTCTGCGCGGGCCACCCCGATATATTCCCTGCAGGAGACTTGGCGTTGCAGAAGGCTGTAGGCGAAGCCTTCGGCATCGATCCGTACCCGGATCGCCGCGCGCTGATATCAATCGCAGCTGAATGGGCCCCTCAGCGCGCCACAGCTGCACTCTTATTTTGGCGTTTTTACGCCGCCAGACGGAATCGCGACGGTGTGGGCCTGTAGCGGCTTGCTTAGATCAGAACCGATGGACCATAAGGCAATGCAACTTAAGCCGTTGCCTTTGGTCTTATATTTTCTTCAGGAACTACAGGATAACGATACGATGTCAATTCAAGGACTTCTACAGCAGCTTCTCCAGTCAGGACAAAGCCTGGCTCAAGACGCAGGTTCCAAACTGGACACCTCCGGCCAAGGATTGGGCTCGACCTTAGGCGGTTTCGGCGGCGGAGCTCTGGCAGGCGGCGCCTTGGGAATGTTGCTGGGCAATAAAAAGTTTCGCAAAATGGGCGGGAAGATCGGTGCGTATGGCGGAGCGGCTGCTTTGGGTGCCGTGGCACTAAAAGCCTATCAAGACTGGCAGGACAAGAAAGCAACCTTGCCGGCGGCCGCTGATAACTCTGCCCAACAAACACCGGCTCGCCCCTTGCAAGCTGTTGCCGCATTGCCGCTGCCCGAAATTGAATTGCAAAGCAGAGTGATTTTGTCGGCAATGATTGCGGCCGCCAAAGCTGACGGTCATATCGGAGCCGCCGAAAAGCAAATTATTGATGCCGAGGTAGGCAAACTCGCCAATGACAGCGCCGACGCCTTGTGGTTCGAGTCGGAAATGCAAAAACCCGCTAATCCGATGGAAATCGCAGCATTGGCGACAACGCCTGAGTTGGGGGCCGAGATTTACCTTGCCAGCAAACTAATCGTCGACGAGGAAAGCTTTATGGAGCGCGCCTACCTTGACGAACTGGCCCGTAACCTTAAGCTGGATCCCGGACTCAAGGCTGAACTGGACTCAAAACTGAACAGTCTTGCCAGTTAACAATCCGGCTAGTGTGGTTCGCACATAAAGCTGTACAAAAGGTTTGAATCGACTCTAAAGGATATAAACGAGTGAACAGTAATAAACGCAGCGCTGTAACGGCATTTTCGGTTGGGCTCATGGTTTTAGCGCTGGCCGGATGCATGAAAGAAGAGGGTCCAGCAGAAAAAGCCGGCAAGAAAATCGACAAAACTTTAAGCCAGGCTGGTCAAGAGATTCAGAAGGCGGGCGACAAAATCCAAGATGCTGCAAGAAACACTCAGAAATAATTCTTCAACATAACGGAGGTACGGGTACAGAGTTTGCTATAAAAAGATCAGACAGAGGCGGAAAGTCATAAAGACGCAGGCCTCCGGCGTAAGAATCACGAGTGACTCAATTACTTTAAGGACTTACGACAATGACCGATCAAAAGAAGGACGTAAATCCGGGCGACGACGCCGAACTCGGAACGCCGGGCACCGGGGAAGTTGCATGCCCCGAGTGCAACGGAACTGGCAGTATTAATGGAACAGAATGCAAGAATTGCGGTGGCACTGGAAAGGTTGTTAAAGGCGTTGGTGGCGCCTAGCACCCTTTTCCGACTGAAGTGCATCCCTAACCCCTAGGGCTGACCAAGTGATCACTCGACGATACACGCCCGGCCGCCTCGAATCGAACTACGGGCCAGCCCGGCGCTTGGCTGGTGGCGTCAAAGCCCAGCCGGTAATAGATATCTCTGCTTGATAACGTTTCGCCGCAAGATGAAGATGTTGCTACTAAGCAAATTTCGGCATGATCAAAAATGTCGTTTAATATTCTTGCGCAGCCCCACTAAAGGGCTGAGAAGCCGATAAATCAATAGAGGTACTCCATGTCGATAATCTCCAAACTCTGTATTGGTGCCCTTCCGGGAATTGCTTGCTTGGCAATGGTGTTTCCGGCGCACGCTGAAAAAACAGCTGCGCTTCCCGATCCGATGACGCTCGTGGTTGGCTATGCGCCGGGCGGCGCAGCCGATACTGTGGCACGCGCCTATGCCGAGCAATTGCGCAAGGACGGTGCGGGGACCGTTATCGTGGAGAACCGTCCGGGCGCTTCTGGCCGTATCGGCCTCAATTACGTAAAGGACTCAAAACCCGATGGCAGGACCATGTATCTGGTTCCATCTCCCCTACTGACCATTTTTCCGCTCACGTACAAGGCACCAGGCTACGATGCCGAGAAGGATTTACGCACCGTGGCGACACTGGTTGATATCCCGACCGCCATCGCTACCGGCGAATCGCAGCCGTTTGACGGCATGAAGGGCTATGTAGACTGGGCAAAGAAAAATCCGTCCGCGGTAACCAGTCTCGGCGTCGCAACCCTGGGCAGCTCTGGCCATTTAGGGATACTGGCTGTGAATCAAAATCATGATATGAAGATCGAGCCGGTCGCATATCGCGGCGCGTCTCCCATGCTAATCGACGTCTCCAGCGGTGTGGTTTCCATCGGGTGGGATGCTGTCGCCAGCATGATGCCGCTTTACCAAGCCAAGAAAATAAAATTCCTGGGCGTTAGCGGTACCAAGCGACTCGATGCCCTACCCGAGGTAAAGACACTTGCTGAACAAGGCTTCCCTGAATTCAAGGCCGCCACCAGCTTTTATGGCATCGTAGTGCCCGCCAAGACACCGGACAACACGGTTGCTGCGCTTGAAAATGCATTTTTGAAAGCATCAGAAGCGCCTGAATTGCGTGCACAGCTTGCCGCAAAGGGCCTCGTGATGGCACCCGCTACAGGTGCCGACATGGCGCAACGCACACGTGAAGAGCTTGCTTCGTGGCGCCCCGTCGTCGAACGCACCGGCATCGTCATGGACTGAACCAACGCGATCGATCTGGAAAGCGGCCACGGCCGCCAAGCAGTTCACATCAAAACGTTGGCCGGCCCAATGTTCCGGCGGCGCTTTCGAAGACCGACGCAAACCGCAATAAATCATCGTCGCTGCCATAACGGGTCACAAAGTGAATTCCCGTCGGCAGCCCATCGCGAGCCAATCCGCAAGGAAGTGTTATGGCGGGGTGGCCCGTCATATTGAAGAGCATGGTCCACGGATACCAGTGCGTGCGTATCCCGTCGTACAGCTTGCCATCCATTTCGAAGGGATCGAACAAGTCCGTATCCAAGGGCAGCGCTGTCCTGCTGATCGTCGGCATGATGAACAAGTCAGCCGTGTCGAACAAGCCTTGTATGCGCTTGAAAAGCATACTGCGCGCAAACATCGCCTCTTGGTAGTCGACCGCGCTGAACTCCCCTGCCGACAAAATCTGCCGTCGAAAGGTTGGGCTAAATGTGTCGCCGTGCCGCTCGATTAGCGGCAGGAACCGGGAGCGCCAGACCGTGTGGTTGATCGTGCGCCATATCGGTTCCACAATAAAGTCCTTCGCTTCAAAAGCCTCTAGCGTTGCGCCTAGACTTGCCAAGGTTCTAAGCGCCGCATCAAAAGTTTCGCGCACATCGGCCGAAACCTCGCGACCTTCCGGGGCATAACAATAGCGCACGCGTTTGCCCCGTAAATCACCCTGATGGCGAGCCGCTTCGGCGTAGTCTGCCCGCTTCAGGCCAATCGACCACGGGTCAAGCGCATAGTCGCCGCTCATTACCTGCAACATTAGCCCGGTGTCTGCGACTGTCCGCGTCGTAGGAGTTACATACGTCTGATTGCCAAATAGATCTTGTGCCTGGCTGTGCGGAACGACGCCGTTGCTCTGCTTGATCCCCACTACGCCGTTGCAGGCGGCAGGGATACGGGTCGAACCGCCACCGTCGGTGGCGATGGCCAGTGGCGTAATGCCTGCCGCCGTAGCCACCGCCGCGCCACCACTGGAGCCACCGCTGGTTCGGCCGGCGTCCCATGCGTTGCGCGTTTGACCGAATAGCGGCGAGCGTGTGAACGGCTGGGAGCCGAACTCGGGCGTGGTGGTTTTACCGATCAGAATGGCCCCTTCGGCCTTTAGCCTTGCAACAGAGGGCGCGTCTTCCGTCGGGATATTGTCTTTGTAGAGCACCGTCCCGAAGGTAGTTCGGACTCCGGCCGTATGAACGAGATCTTTTACGGTATAGGGAATGCCATGCAAACGGCCCAACGGCGCGCCGTCCATAATGGCCTGCTCGGCCTGGCGCGCCTGTCTCATCGCTTCTTCACCGCATAAGGTGATGAAGCAGTTCAAGATAGGTTGAAGTTGCTCGGCGCGGTCCAGACTGGCCTGCACCAGCTCTACAGGAGAAAGTTTTTTAGAACGGATCAATGTGATCAGTTCCGTTGCCGGGAGCTGGTGCAAGGCAGTCATGTGCGAGCTCGTACGTGAATAGTGAAGGGGCTATCTTTCAACTAAAGTAGGCCTCGTCACAACCCGACGGCATAACCATCTTTGCGATGATCCGATGCGGCCAGATAACCGCTGCCATCCAGCTTCATCGCCACTTGCGCACAGCCGAACTCCAAGTCGAACCGCGGTGCGACCTGCACGTCATGACCGCGCTCGCGCAAGCCTTCCACCGTTGCGGCGGGCATATTCCATTCGACCCTGATCTGGCGATTGTCGTCGGCTACTCGCCAACGCGGGGCGTCGCATGCTGCCTGTGGGTTTTGACCATAATCCCGCAATGCGGCAGCTCATCTGCACGTGCCCCTGCGCCTGAATTGATCCGCCCATGACGCCGAATGTGGCCAAGGGCTGGCCCGCCTTCATGATAAACCCGGGAATAATGGTGTGGAAAGGACGCTTTCCAGGGCCGACTTGGTTCGGATGGCCTTGGCTGGTGCTGAAACCACTACCTCGGTTATGTAGTGCGATCCCTGTGCCCGGCACCACTACACCCGAGCCAAAGCCCTTGAAATTCGACTGAATCAGCGAGACCATCATCCCGTTGCGGTCAGCCGCAGTCAGGTAGACCGTACCGCCTTGATGGGGCGACGCCTGCACCCGGGTACTGTGCGCGATCGGGATCAATGTGACGTGCCCTGGCTTTCAGGTAAGCAGGGTCTAGCAGCTGTTCCGTCATGTTGGGCGCCATCGCATCGATATCGCCCACATAACTGTGTATGTCAGCGAAGGCAAGCTTCATTGCTTCGATCTGGACATGGATGCTTTCGGCAGAGTCAATCGCGTACGAAGATACGTCGAGGGTATCGAGCATGCCAAGCGCCATCAATGCCCCGATACCTTGACCGTTGGGGCCGATTTCAAGGACCTCGATATCCCGGTATGACATTCGTATGGGCTGCACCCAATCAGCCTGGTGTGCAGCGAGATCGGCCTCGGTAAGCAGGCCGCCGGTATTACGCGCGTGGGCAGCCATCGCTGCGGCAAGTTCGCCATGATAAAAAGCGGCACCACGGGTACGGGCTATTCTTTCCAGCGTGTCGCCCTGTCCAGGACAGCGGAATCTTTCACCCGGAAGGGGCGCCCTGCCATGGGGTGCAAAGGCCTCGAGGAATCCTGGCCGGTCGCCTAGCTCGGCGACCTGGGGCTGCCATTGTCGGTGTACGGTGGGAGAGACAAGATAGCCGTCACGCGCGTAACGGATCGCGGGCTCGAACAAATCTTCAAAAGGCAATACGCCAAAGCGTTCGGAAAGAGCCAGCCAGCCCGAAACACCGCCCGGCGTTGTAACACTATCCCAGCCGCGTAAGGGCATCTTTTCAAGACCGGCAAAACGTTCAGGCAGCCATCCCAGCGGCGCACGCCCGCTCGCATTCAAGCCGTGCATTTGCGAGCCGTCCCAGACCAGCGCAAACAGGCTTCCGCCGATTCCATTCATGCAGGGTTCCACGACCGTCAGTGCGATGGCAGTAGCAAGCGCGGCGTCAATCGTGTTGCCACCCCGCATCAACATCTGCAGACCTGCCGCGCTGGCCAGAGGCTGAGAGGTGCGCTCACCACATTATCGGCCAGTACAGGCATGCGCTGGGAAGGATAAGGAAAGGACCAATAATCAGAATCACGCAATGCCATACTCATTTACGAAACCCAAACAATAAAAAGTTGAAAGCCGAGAAGCCCTCTAAAGAGGGCGCGCCGGAGTCCCAATCAGCCCTATTGAGGCTTGATGCCTGCCGTTTTTACCACACCGGCCCAGTAGCGGTGCTCTTCGGCGATCGTTTCACCAAGCGCATGCGCCGCTGCGTAGCTTAGCCTCAGATCCCTGCTTGGCCAGGCGAGCCTTCAACGCGGGCTCGGCCGACACAGTCTCGAGTGCTGTCGAGAGCTTGGCGACGACTTCTGGCGCGACGCCTTTCGGTGCGAATAAACCGAACACATTATCCGCAACGACATTCTCTACACCGGCTTCGGTAAGCGTAGGAACATCCGGCAATAAACTTACGCGCGAGCGCGATGCCACGGCCAGATACCAATTTTGCCAGCCTGCACCATAGGCATAGAACCGGTGAGGCTATCGAACATCATGGTTGAAGAACCGTTGGCCACATCCGGCAGAGCGTGCGTACTGCCCTTATACGGTATATGCGTCAGATCGAGCTTATTACTGGCAACGAAGAGTTCGGATATCACTTCGAGATGAGATAAAGTGCCCGTGCCTTGCGATGCGAAGTTGTAGGCGCCCGGCTTTTCCTTCAGATAGGCAAGTAGTTCACTGACCGTCTTGATGGGCAAAGAGGCCGGCACAATCAGTGCGTGCGGCGCAAAACCCACTTGACCGATGGGCACAAAGTCCTTGAGAAGGCTGGCATCCTGCTGTTGATATATCGCGGCGGCGATCGCCTGATTTGTAGTGGCCGCAAGATACAAAGTATATCCGTCGGGTTGCGAACGTGCGGCAGCAGTTAATCCAATGGCGCCGCCGGCCCCTGGGCGGTTCTGGACCACTACGGTTTGCCCTAACTTTTCAGTAAGGCCCTGCCCTACGGCCCGCGCCAAGGCATCCGTAGCTCTCCAGCCGAGGGAATGTGAAATAATGACTTCTATTGGTCTTTCGGGGTAGAGCCGCGTGTGGACTCGAATGCCGTGGTAAGACCACCCACCAAGACAACGCCCCGGAGCGCCCGCCGAATAATATGATGTCGTGCCGGGCGGCAGGGTCGTCGCTTCTTACTGATTTAATAGCAGTTTTTGCATAGGCGAATATAGCTTTAATAGCTTCTTTTTTCCTTGATCATGAAATTTGACTGAGGTTAACGACCCTGATGCTTACGCAAAGAATATGCCAAATTGTGAAAAAGACCAACGGCTGATAGACGTGGTACAAGGCTGTTTTGATAAAGGAAAAAAACGTAGGCGAGTACGCCATCAGCTGTTGCTAGCTGCAATTAACCTGCTGAGAAGTGGCGCCACAGTTGTATGGCGCCCAAGTATGGTGCGTGGCTCGATCGGCCGATGATGGCGCTGCATACCGATGGACCTCGAATCCAACGGCCGACATCGATTAAAATTGCAATCTGACGCCGGCCGGACCCGCGATATAACTGGGGTCCGCCGAGTTCGCTACTTACGGATTATTGGATTGAAATTTTTTGAGTTTCAATCACGTTACGCCATTTTATTGTTTCGTCTTTAGTAAATTGTGCGAATTCCGCTTGACCCAAGAATTCGGGGTATCAAGCCCATGCTGGAAACCATACCCTGCATTTCTTTGTCACCTGCGATTTTTTTAATTGCTTGCACAATTTGCTGTTGTACATGCGCAGGTGTCGAGGCAGGAACGAAAAAGCCAAACCAGCTACTGGATAGAACGCCGGGTGCTACGCCTGATTCTTCTACCGTGGGAAGATCGGGCGCTTCAGCAATACGTTGCTTGGTCGTAATGGCAAGCGCTCGAATTGACCCATCTTTTGCATATTTCATGGATTGCATCGTGTCGAAGTAGGCGTTGACTTGACCCCCTAGAAAATCAGCGATTGCGGGACCCGTTCCTTTGTATGGGACTTGTATTATGTCAATACCCGTTTTAGTGGCAAACAACTCTGCGGCCAGGTGTGGGCTTGAGCCGACACCAGAAGACGCGAAGCTTAAAAGCCCAGGGTTTGCTTTGGCGTAATCAACAAGCTCTTTAACATTCTTTGCAGGCACTGATGGATGCACATATAAAACATTTGGTGCCAGCGCTACGAGCGCCAATGGAACCAACGACTCCGGTTCGTAGGGCATCTTCTTCATCAGAAGTGGATTAGTCACCATGCCCACACTTCCAAGCAACAACGTATAGCCGTCGGTGTGGGAACGCGCAACATTGCTTGCTCCTATGGCAGAGCCCGCGCCAGGTTTGTTTTCCACGACAACAGGCTGCTTCCAGCCGGTGGCTAACTGCTCGGCGTAACGACGAGCCAGGGTATCGGTCAACCCTCCTGGGGAATACGGAACGAACAAGTTGCACTGGTTTAGCTGGAAATTCGGCAGCGCCCGCGTATGGGGTAAACGATAGAGCGAAAGCCATCGTTCCTAGTATTTTCTTGAGCATTGTCTTTCTCCAATTAGTGGGCGTAACCCACTTATAATGATTGGCTGTTTATCATGGTGCTGTTGGCGGCTAATGGCCGACGGTCGATAGCAAGATTGGGTTATGTTGATGTTCATAATCTTTGTTGCCCAGTATAAAGGGCTCCATTAAAGGTACAACCATGCGCCGCATAAACCAGAATTGCGTTTAGTGTTATGTCTGATCCATTAAAAATTCAGTGGGACCTGAACCGCTTATTAATATTTGTTGCTGTCGCAAAAAACGGAAGTCTTAAATCAGCTGCGACGGCGCTGGGAATGCCTCAGCCTGCTATAAGCCGCCAAATAGCCAGACTAGAAACTGAATGCAAGGGCCGCCTATTCGATAGAACCGGCCGAGGGATGAGCCTGACGGAACTGGGCTTGCGTACGCTGCCCCAGATCGAACGTGTGCTTAGCGAATCGGAAGCCCTTACCAATCAGATTACCGCGACAGCCGGTTTGCCTTTTGGCGATGTCAGAATTGCAGCGCTTCCGTCGCTTTACCTAAGCCTGATGGTTCCGCTTTTCTTTTTGATGCGAAAACGTTTTCCAGGTATACGATTGCTTTTTTTTGAAGGATCTGCGGGTCAGATTGATCAATGGCTTGTAACTGGGCACGTTGATATTGGGCTACCCTATCGTTATGGTGCCGCCATGACAGACGGAGAACCACTGATCTCTGCTGATTCTTGTCTTGTAGGACCTGCAGGAGAGAGCTACGCAGAAACCATCAGTGCATTTCGCAAAACTCGATGGTCTACCCCTGATTCTTCCCAGTGCGCCAAGTGGCGTCAGAACTACTCTTAACAAACTCGCGCGTAAACACCGTAACGCTTAACGTTATCGTGGAGGCGGATTCGACTCAACTGCAAAAGGCAATTGTCGAAAAAGGGGGGCATATACAGTCCTTCCAAAGCTGGCAATTGCTAGCGAACTGAAGTCCGGTCAACTTCAGGCAGCAAGAATTATCGAGCCCGTCATAGAAAGAACAATAATTCTGGCGACGACTTCTGCACATCCACCGTCTTATGCTGCACGATCAGTTGCAAAAGCCATCGGTGAAGTCGCCGCTTCATCAGAGGTACTGCAGATTTCTTGCAATTGAAGCCGTCCGCCGGGAAGAACGCATGGCTTTGCGTAGTTTCTTCTTCGGCGGACATAGGCGAAATGGCTACTCGATTTTTGCGCCGGACAACTCAATCACCTTTTTCCATTTTGCTTGCTCGTCAGTGACCAATTTTTTCATCTCTTCGACTGAATTCCCCTCGGGAAGCAAACCCGCTTTAAGCATCCGCTCCCTGGTCTCTGGCTGTGCAAGCACCTTGTTCAGCGCTGCATTTGAACCGGTTGATGATGGCCTTTGGTGTGCCACCCGGTGCGCTCAGGTAGTTGACAGGCGATGAATCGAAACCTGGCAACGTATCGGCAATAGGCGGCACCCCAGGTAAACTATCCAAAGGCATTGTCGTGGCGACGCCCAGCACTTTAAGGTCACCTGACTTAATGTAGCCTTGGTATACCGTAAGGCTATCGATAGCCATCTCCACCCGGCCCCCGATAAGGTCCTGCAGTGCTGGACCTGTTCCACGATAAGGTATGTGTTCAATTTCCACACCTGCCATTACCTTGAACAATTCGCCTGAAAGATGGCTTGATGCACCGATGCCAGCGCTGGCGAAACGCACACCGTGTGGATTTTTTTTAGCCTCGGCTATCAGTTCCTTGACGCTGTTTGCTTTCACGTTTTTGTTGACCACAAGCACGCTGGGCACGATGGCGATACGGGACACCGGCGCAAGACCCTTGTTGGGATCATAGGGCAGGCTCTTCATCAAGAATGGGTTTGTCAGCTGAGGCCCAGGAGTTGTGTAAAGCAGAGTGTATCCATCTGGCTTCGCTTCAGACACCATCCGCGCGCCGATTGTGCCCCCTCCGCCTGGCTTATTGTCGACAATAATGCTCTGGCCTAATTCCGCTGCCAACGGTTCACTTATCATTCGTGCCGTCAGGTCTGCGCCCCCTCCAGGAGCAAAGGGGACGATAAGCCTAATGGGCTGCTGACTGGGGTAGTCATTGGCAGATTGTGCTTGAGGACCTCCCAGCGCGACGATCCCTATTGCCAATCCAAAAGCGATCTTTCTCAGTGAATACATAGTCATGTCTCCTTTATTAAATTTTGGTCTGATAAGACTCAGGATGGCAGCCCGAGGACCAGCTTTGCAAGAATATTGCGCTGTATCTCGTTGGTGCCGCCGTAGATTGTTGTTATGGCCGAGTTATACAGCCTGCTGCACGGAGTAATCTGCGTGTCGCGTATCAATATCGGCGCAGCATCGCCGCCTTGTTCCTGCGCCGCCTCGACGACTTCCATGGCAATGCGGCGAAAAACAGACTTTGTCGCCCAAATTTTCAGCAAAGAGACGCTTGGCGGCAAAGATTCGCCTCGTTTCACGATATCAGCGTAGCCGGCATACAGAGCTTGAAGATCGACAACGTCAAGCATCGAGACGGTATAACTATCAGTAAATGCCTGGTCCTCAAACAGTCCATTTTGCTCGGCAATAAGCCTAAGCTGATTCAATGCATACCTTGCCTGGTTAGGGCTACCGACAAAAATTCTTTCGAAGTCCAGGAGTGCTTTAGCAATAGTCCATCCCTGATTCAATTGCCCGACCAGGTTGTCCTTCGGCACTCTGACCTTATCAAAGAATACTTCGCAGAACTCTCTTCGCCGCCTGATATTACGGATGGGCCGCACCGTTATACCTGGCGTCTTCATGTCGGCCAATAGGAAACTGATCCCTGCCTGTTTCTTGACGTCTTTGTCAGTGCGCACGAGCAGGAATATATGGGTGGCGTCCTGCGCTAGCGTGGTCCAGATCTTCTGGCCCGTGACAACGAAATGGTCTCCATCGATCACAGCTTCAGTACGCAATGAAGCAAGATCAGATCCCGCATTGGGTTCGGAGTAACCTTGGCACCACACGTGTTCGCCGGCAATAATTTTAGGCAGGTATTTATCACGCTGTGCGTCGGTGCCGAATTTAATCAGCACAGGGCCAATATTAATAATCCCCTGATCAGGTGTTCGGGCTACGCCGTACGCTTCCATCTCTTCAATAAACGCAATCAGCTTTTCCGGCTCGAGCCCCATTCCACCAAATTCGCGGGGCCATGCAGGCGCAATCCAGCCTTGTTTGGAAAGCGCTAGGTACCAGTCTTTAAGCTCCGGCCAATGCAATCTTTGCGCCGGATTACGCAGCTCTTGGGGATAATTCGCCTCAAGGAAATGCCTGGTCATTGCACGGAACTCTGACTCGGGCATAGCGTTCCAGTCTTTGTCTTCCGGCAACCGTAAAGCTGACGCTTTGAACCTGATCTGACGCTGGGCCAGAACTGCTGGAAGGCAAGGCGCCGATTCTCCCGGATGCCACCCAGCCAACTCGTCAAGTGCAGGGCTCGTTTCAAATAAAGGCCTATATCCAGCTCGTCGGTATATCCGATTGCTCCATGCAACTGTATGGCCAAACGGGTCATGAGCAGTGCCGCATGGGCACATCTTGCCTTTACTCGGGCGCAGCGCGCCGTATAGGTTCGAGAGTCGTCTTGTCCGGGAGTAAAGAACTCCTTTAGCACCGCAGTAGCTAATTCAACTTGCAGATAGGCATCGACCATGCGGTGCTGAAGGGCCTGGTTCGCACCAATAGGCTTGCCGAACTGCACGCGGGTTTTAAGGTAGTCTAAGGTTGCGTTAAAGGTGTGCCGCGCAATGCCCAGCAATTCAGCGGCCTGCACGATACGGGTGTTATTGTTGGCCGTTTCGATAGCCTGTAAAGCGGCCTCGCCATGCCCTAAAAGGTTAGCAGCTGGCACACTAGCATCTTCTAAATGCAAGGTAGCAGTTAGCGAGCCATCAACGCGCGATTTGGGCGTAGCCGTTGCGCCGTCGGTCGTGGCAGGCACCCAATAAATTGCATGATTGTCGCTTTCACATGTAACTAGCCAGCCATCAGCCTTACCGGGGTATACCCAAAGCTTCGTTCCTGAAATCTTCGCGTTTTCGGCGTTGACGATCGCTGTAGTTCGCCAGTCGTCGTTCGCTGCAGCAGTGCCTTGCTCTTGCCACGCAACACCGGCAATCAGCCGGCCGGCGGCAATGTCGCCGAGTAGCTCATCGCGCAAAGACGATACGGGCAGTGCCAGCAACACCGATACAGCTTGTATTGCCGAAGCAATGTAGGGCTCCGGCAATGGATGCTCACCTACTTCCACCGCAATGGCCGTGGCTGGGCTAGTTCCTAAACCCATGCCCCCCAGAGACTCCGGGATCAGTAAGCCGGTCCATCCGGCTTCTGCAATTTTCTGCCAGACTTCACGCTCATATCCGGCTCGGTGTCTCGCAACTTCCGGATCCTAGACAAGGGCGATACGGTACTCAGAAAATCGCGCGCACTATCGCCGAACGCTTGCTGCAATTGCTGCATTTCTTCGTAAGTGGTTTGTTGCATGGCTTGCCTTCATCTTTGGTATGTCAATGCTTGGGCAGTGTAGGAGTAAACCTGTCGAGCGACTAGCTCACAAGTAAACAATCCAGAATTGCGAATTTGGTCAACCTAGCGCGAGATGCAGATATCGGTATATCTGCATTGCACGTACGCCCCTAGCGGACGGTGCATCGTTCCCCTAGACTTTGACCTATTGGTGGCTTTGGATCAGAAAGAGCCATACGCATATAAGGAGAAAAAGCAGTGCTGCCATTGTTGTCACATATACGGGTTCTGGATCTTAGCCGAGTTCTAGCCGGGCCCTGGAGCAGCCAGATTCTTGCCGATCTTGGTGCTGACGTCATTAAGGTCGAACGCCCAGGACGCGGTGACGACACCCGAGCGTGGGGCCCTCCGTTTCTTAAAAACTCCAGCCGATGGTACCGATACAGAGGAAGGTGGCTACTTTGTCGCAGCAAACCGGGGCAAGCGGTCAATTACATTGGATCTACAAACGCCTGAAGGTCAGGATATCGTCCGAAAGCTTGCAGCGGAAAGCGATGTGGTACTCGAAAACTATAAAGTTGGCACGCTTGATCGGCTTGGTCTTGGCTACAAGGATCTTTCAGAAATCAATCCGGCGCTGATTTATTGCTCAGTTACGGGGTTTGGTCAAACCGGACCGCGAAGCTCCTTGCCCGCTTACGATTTCCTTATCCAAGCAATGGGCGGATTAATGAGCGTGACTGGGGAGCGCCAACCATAAACCTGGCGGCGGTCCTCAGAAAGTAGGTGTCCCTATCGTCGACCTCGTAACGGGTGTGTATGGCGCCCTGGCGATCCTTGCCGCGATAGTGGGACGCAACCAAACAGGCAAAGGCGATCACATCGATCTGGCCATGCTTGATGTCCAGGTCGGTCTATTGGCGAATCAGGCCATGAACTACCTGCTTTCGGGAAAAACGCCTAAACGTACCGGCACCGCGCATCCCAATATCCAGCCACAAAGGATATTCGACTGCCAGGACGGCCAGATTGTTTTGGTCGTCGGCAATGACGGTCAGTTCTTAGCGCTTTGCGACGTAATTGGACACCCCGAACTGAAAATCCGACGATCCATTTTTAAGCAACGGCAAGCGGGTTCGCAATCAAATAGAACTGGACCCCATCCTGGACGCTGCCTTCCAATCTGAAAGATAGGGATTATTGGTTGACCAAGCTGGAAGAGGCGGGTATCCCTGCTGGTCCCATCAATAGTATTCCCGAAGTGTTCAATGAGCCACAAGTTGTCCATCGTGAAATGCTGCGCTATTTGCCTCATCCCCTGGCGGGTCAGGTACCGCAAGTGATGAGCCCGCTACGGTTTGCGAACTGAAAATGAAGGCGGACACGCCTCCACCATTATTGGAGCAGCATCATCATGGTTTGTGGATCTCTGTTTTACGGGAAACCGAAATCAGCAATCTACGTAATAAGAGCATTATCTAATTGGTCTGCCCGAACTTAATCGATTAATAGAAACACTAAGATTCAGGAATATTGAAATGGAAAATAATTACACGGCTTTAACGGTGGAAGTAGTTGATCATGTAGCAATCCTTCGATTGGCCAATCCGCCCGTCAATGCACTAA
Organism: uncultured beta proteobacterium; assembly: GCA_963706785.1. GTDB lineage: Bacteria > Pseudomonadota > Gammaproteobacteria > Burkholderiales > Burkholderiaceae_B > Pollutimonas. The sequence goes on along the minus strand of CAVPNJ010000002.1, from coordinate 946 downwards.
GTACTGCATTAATGAACGAGCTGACGCGCGAGTTACTGCATCTCCGAAACAGACGACATTCGCGCAGTCGTGCTAACCGGAGATGGCAAGATTTTTGCGCTGGCGCAGATCGGAAGTCACGCAGCGAGACGATCAAAGGGCCTGGCGATCTGCCGCAACACTCGCGACGTACTCGCGAATGTTTTCATGCCATCCGCGAGCTGGCGTTCAGCCGGTGATCGGGGCGATCAACGGCGCGGCATTGGGCGCTGGGCTGGCGATTGTCGCCCTTGCGCGAGATCCGGCGGCAGTGCTCACGGCTTCCGTTGGCCTACCGGAGATCAACGTTGGTTTACTCGGTGGCGGGCGCCACGGCATGCGGCTGTTCAGTCATTCCCGCTTGCGTCGGATGATGCTGACCGGCATGCGAGTAAACGGTGATGAACTCTATCGACTCGGCATCGTCGAGGCGAGTGTGCCGGTCGAGCAGCTTTTAGACACCCGCTTTGAACTGGCACGAGAAATCGCTTCAAAAAGTCCACTATCGGTCAACCTGGCCAAGCAGACGCTCAACGCCATAGAAGAGATGAGTCTCCGTGACGGGTACCGTTATGAACAAGATATGACAGCGGCTATCGCGAAAACCGAGGATGCGAAAGAGGCCAGATTGGCATTTCTTGAAAAGCGAGAGCCCGTCTTTCGCGGAGTGTAAAGTTTCTTAGAGCAAGAGATAGGACACCGTAAAATGGTGTCCTGATCTCTTCTAAAACCGCGCTCTCAGCGCAACAAACGGTTCAGCGTTCAAACGGCGATGGTGTCCCTTCGGGTAAGGAGACCCATGCGCGATTAGCGTTAACGCTACATTCGAATAATGGCCCAACAATACGGTAAGTTCGATCAAGCCCGTTTGTCCAAGCTGTTCAACGTCAGTGAATACGGCATCGTCGACATTGTGATCATTCAGTAA
>CAVPNJ010000001.1:0-257061 GCA_963706785.1 uncultured beta proteobacterium | reverse complement strand
CTTGACTTCGACGACGTCTATCACCCCGAGTGGGGCGCGCTCGAGCAGGCGCGCAGAGTCTTTCTTCCGGGCAATCAGCTACCCCAGAGGTGGCAAGGCAAAGAGACTTTTACCGTATGTGAAACCGGTTTCGGTCTAGGCCATAATTTTTTGGCCCTATGGCAGGCGTGGCGCAGCGACCCTCAGCGTTGTGCGAATTTGCATGTATTGTCCTTTGAAGCGCATCCGTTCACGCGGCAGGACCTTGCACGTGTTCTTCTCGATCGGCTGCAAGAACCGGAGCGATCGCTGGCGCTCCAACTCGTCGCGGCTTGGCCGCCCTTGCTTCCCGGGCTGCATCGCTTGGAATTTGAAGACGGTCGCCTGACACTGACTTTGGCATTCGGCTCAATTGCTAGACTCGCCCGGCAGGTTTCCGCGAATGTCGATGCCTATTTCCTCGACGGCTTCGCGCCACGCGTTAATCCCGATATGTGGTCGCGCTCGCTTTTTGGACAACTGGTGCGCATGGCTAATGCCGGTGCGACGGCCGCCACCTGGTGTTGTGCCGGGGAAGTTCGACGCGGCCTCAGAGACGCCGGTTTTTTGGTTTCCAAAGTGCCCGGGTTTGGGGGCAAGCGCGAGATCACTGTGGCGTCTTTACGTCCCGGCATGGGAAGTAGCGGCGATCATCGTCTACGCCGGGAATCCGTCGTTGTCGTCGGCGGCGGGTTGGCCGGAGCAGGCGTGGCTCACGCCTTGGCTCTGCGCGGACATGAAGTCACCGTAATCGATCCAGTGTTCGCTCGCGGATTAGGAGCCAGTCATCAAGGGCATGTCGCGGCGGCCATGACGCCCGTTATCACCGCCGACGACGACATACGGGCCAGACTTAGTCGTGCAGGAGTCAGGCGTGCTTTACATCGCTGGCAGGGGCTACCCGAGCCGGCGCGACCTTTTCACTGCGGCACCATCGAATTGATCTCCGATTTGCAAGAAGCCGAGCGCCGCCGCGAATCGTTGACTCACCTGAACTTTCCTCCAAGCTGGGTAAGCTGGCTCGATGCATCTGAAGCGTCGGAGCGTGCCGGCCTGAATTTAGCAAGTGGGGGCCTGTGGTTCGCCGACGGTTGCTTGCTGCGACCGCAGGCCTTGCTCGAAATCTTGCTGGATCATCCTCGTATTCAATGTGTCTCGGCTCAGGTTGATCGGCTAAAATCTATGGCGCAGGGTAATTGGGGCGCGATCGATGCTTCTGGTTGCGAGCTGGCGGTCGCCCCTCACGTAGTTCTCGCCAATGCAGTGCAGGCAAGCGAGTTGTTGACAACCGTCCCAGGGGTTCCGATGCTAGGTAAGGTGGAGTCTATGTATAGACTTGCAGGGCAGGTCAGTTATTATCCCTATGGCCATATGCCATCTTCAAAAGTGATCCTCGCGGGCGATGGGTATTACTTGCCCGTAGCCAATGGAAAGATCGTGGCGGGCAGCACTTATGTTCAAGATGCGGCCCTTACCGAGGTAACGCTAAGCGGCCACCAAGATGTAAATAAAAAGGTGTCTGCTTTGCTAAATGTGGTACCTTCGCGACTTGATTCGAACCTGGGTCTGGACGACGGCTGGGCGGGCTGGCGTGCAGCGGTCAGCGATCGGCTCCCGGTAATTGGGCCTATTGACGATATGCCCGGCCTGTGGCTTGCTTGTGCTTATGGCTCTCGGGGTCTAAGCTGGTCGTCGTTGGCAGGCGATGTAATCGGCGCCATGCTGGATAACGAGCCTTTACCACTAGAACGAGAGTTGTTACGTAAAATTGCCCCACGATGATGGTTATTTCCGGTTTTGAATAGCGCATAAACCCACTCGATTTTATTTTATAGCCCAAATCCGTCAAAATAGTGTCTTTTAAATGCTTTTTGGGCGTACGCCCTAAGGATTGCGCTGTGCCGCCCAAGTCTGACCTTGCTCACGTGACGCAACTTACTACTGTGAATTTTATTACTGCCAAATCGACAAGAGCCGATTTCGCGTTCGAAGACACCGAACTGCAGCTTCTAGTCGAAGCTCATGCGCCGGGGGTTTACCGTGTGCGCTGTGCCCCTGCTGAATTGCTCGCGGGCGATAAGCCAAGCGCCCGCTCCCGCGCCCATGCTGAAATGCTGTTGGCGCGCCAGGAGCCCGTGGGCGAGCTGGCTGTCAGCTCAATTTCCGAGCCTGCGCAATCGGGCTGGCTGCTCGAGCAGGGCGATATCGTTCTGGAAGTGATTCGGTCGCCTTTGCAGATTTCCCTGTATCGAGGCGACGACTGTGTCCTGCGGACTGAGCCCGGTTCAGCGTTGGTTTGCGAGCAGGCCGACGACGGCACGACGTGGCGTCTTAAGCTCGAGCTGGACGGTGACGATGCCTTACACGGGTTGGGCGAGTCCGCTGGCGAGCAAGACCGCCGCGGCACCTTACTGGTGTCCGACGCGCCTACAGCGCGGGCATTGCCTTTGGTATGGAGTCCGAAGGGATGGGGGCTTTACATTAATTCGCTTCAGCGTGTCGAGCATGATCTGGGGCATGAGAACCCCGATCTTTACCAGGCGCTTGTCTATGATTCTATTTTCGATGTGTTTGTTTTTGCTGGCGAACCGTCCGAAATTCTTAACCAGTACACCGCCCTGACTGGCCGGGCTGGCCAACCTGGGCTATGGCCTATGGGGGTCTGGCTCGATCAGGCGCCTGGCGAATCAACTGAAGATACATTACGGGTAGTGCAGGATTTCCGTGAGAATCAGTGGGGCCTTGACGTCGTTCGCCTTGCTGCTCCTGCGGTCTACGGCTTCCAGTCCGATAAGCCCGCTTTCGAATGGGCTGCCGATAGGGCACCGGACTCACGCGAACTGTTTGCCCGGTTTCACGCCTTGAACGTTCAATTGGCGGCACCTACATTTCCTGGCGTACTGGAAGGTACCCATATGTTTGCCGAATGGGAAGATCGCGGCTGGCTGTTGATAAGCGATGAAGATGGCAGCGCGCATATTTTTCCGGGCAACGATGTTACTGCAGGGCAGCGTTTTGGTCTGCTTGATTTGACCAATAAAGATGTTTACAAGCTATGGTCAGATCGCCAGCGTCAGATCATAGACGAGGGACTCGGGTCTCCAGCCTGTGATGCTCAGTTCGACATACCTGACGGAATTACGGCACGTGGCGGCGAATCCGGATCGGTGCTGCGAACGATATATCCTTTGCTCGCACGCCGTGCGTTATTTGACGCTGCGGCGGGGCACAAGACCCCTCAGGAAGGGGTCGTGTGCAGTTCGGATCTATTCCCAGCGGTTCAGCGCTTCGCCTGGCAAGTAGGCCCACAAAGCAGTAACGATTGGTCAGGGCTCGAACGGACCCTGCGCACGGCCTTGTCATTAGCAGATAGTGGGGTGCCGGTGCAAACGCATAGTATCGGCGCTGCCCGTCAGTCTGCTGAAAACATGACACCGGAACTCTATATTCGATGGCTGGCCATGGCAGTATTTTCGGGTAATTTCAGTTTCCAAGGCGTGCCGGCTCTGTTGCCAAGCGCCTTCGATAGTGCCACTCAAGAGCTCGTTCAACATTGGCTGCATTGGCGGTATCGCTTGGTTCCTTATGTGCTTGGAATCATCGAAGACGCGGTGCGCACAGGTTTGCCGGTGCAACGGTCCATGGCACTTGCGTTTCCAGCCGATCCTGTTGCCCAGGTCTGGGATACCCAATACTTGCTTGGTCCGGCTTTATTGGTTGCCCCAGCGGTCAAGCCAGGCAAGCAGATCCAGGTATATCTGCCCGAGGGCGATGCATGGTGGGACCTGAACACAGGCTGGCGCTACGAGGGCGGCACTACTTGGACCGTAGAAGCTGGCTTGGACACGTTGCCTGTATTTGGCCGCGAAGGTCATATGTTGTGTCTGGGGCCCGCGGCGCAACACACTGGCGAATTTAATTCGGCACGGATTCTCGACGAAGTCTGGATGTTCGGCATGCCCGAGCACAGCCCTGTTGTCATGCGCAACAAGATACGCGTCATGCAAATGCAAGGTTCCAGCTACATCAAGGGCCTGGAAGGCTTGCGCATTCTGCCAGCCGAGGGCCTGGAAGTAAAACGTCGTGGCGCGGAAGTCCGCATTTCGCGAGCTCGCTGATCATTGCACTTCGTTAGTAGCGCGGCATAAGAAAAGAGGCAATTTTAAATTGCCTCTTTTCTTTTATGGTCTCATTTCTCCGTTGGAGAAGTCGGAGAAATCCACGCATGCTAAGGATGCAGCATATGTCCTAGCACCCTCCTTAGCTAAATGGCCGGCAAACTAATCGGGAACGCCGGCGGCGTGCGAGGTATCTAATCGGGTAGTTGACTCACTTTCAGGTTCGATCATGCCTCTTGCCCTGGTAAAGAATACCGAGAAAAATTGCACGGACGCTCAACTCGCGCTTCGCATAGCAAAGGACGACCGCACGGCCCTGCAGGCGCTCATGCGGCGTCATAATCAGCGCCTTTATCGTGTTGCCCGAAGCATTCTGCGTAACGACGCCGATGCCGAGGAGGTTGTGCAAGAAACGTTTTATAAAGCCTATCGCGCCATTTCGCGCTTCCGTGGCGATTCGGCCGTGTCGACTTGGCTGGTGCGTATTGCGGTGAACGAATCGAACCGACGTCTGCGCAAGATAAACCACCTATCTACCTGGCTAGAGTTCAGCAACGAAGCGGGGCGCGATGATGCGAGCAATATGACTGCCGACGAATTCTCCTCGAATCAACCAGAACCGGTGCTATCGCGGGTTCAAACCCGTCATCTGCTCGAAGCTCGTATTGACAGGCTTCCGGACTTATTCCGCGCAGTATTCGTGCTACGCGCAATCGAGGAATTCTCGGTAGAGGAAACGGCCGTATGCCTTGGCATTCCTCCTGCCACCGTGCGGTCCAGATACTTTAGGGCCCGCAAGCTATTGCGCGAATCGCTGCAAAGCGAAATTGGCGCAAACATCAACACTGCTTTTGCCTTTGCCGGCGATCGATGCGATCGCATTGTGGCTGCGGTACTGGCTCGCCTAAATAAGACGACGATCAACAGGGAATGATTTTTCTAAGTGCTGTCCTACAAGGAGAAGTACCATGACGTTTCTCAGTTTTATTTACGATCCCAATACACGCTTGGCTAGGCGCGCCTTTCTGGGACAATCCGGTTTGTTGTTGTCCGGCACCGCGGTGGCGATGATGGCTGGGCGAGATGCCTTAGCCAAGAACAAAGGCAAAGGCAAAGACTCGAGCGCGTCAGATGTACGAATCCTCAATACGGCGCTGGGGGCAGAGCTTGAAGCTATTGCTGCTTACCAGGTGGGCGCGGAAAGTGGCTTGTTGCAAAAGCCTGTCCTGGATCTTGCGGTAACGTTTCAGGGCCACCATAAAGAACATGCCGGCCTTCTCTCCAAGACAATACAGACTTTGGGTGGTAAGCCGGTCTCGGCCAAGGAAAAATACACGTTTCCTGTCGAAACTTTGAAATCGCAGTCTGATGTCCTGCGTTTTGCGGCGATGCTGGAAAAGGGCGCTGTCAGTGCCTATCTTGGGGCAGTGCCGGTTTTCGCGAACCGCGATCTTGCGAAGGCGGCGGCCAGCATACTGGGCGACGAAGCCATGCACTGGGCTGTTTTGCGGAATGCGCTTGGCGAACCGCCAGTTCCTTCGGCGTTTATGTCATGAAGCGCGCACAGCGGCTGCTTCTTCTGGCGGCAAGCCTCTGTGCGTGGAGCGCAATCGATCTGCAGCGCGCCTGGTCTCAGACGACTGCAGATCCCGCGCGCGGCGAAGCGATCTACTCGCGCTGTCTGGCTTGCCATGCCCTTGCCTATGATAGGACCGGACCACGTCACTGTGGTTTATTTGGACGGCAAGCCGGCACTGTGCCCGGGTTCGCTTACTCTGAAGCAATGAAAAAATCAAAAATCATCTGGGACGATAAAACGCTGAATGTGTTTCTGCAGAATCCTTTGAAAGACATACCCGGCACTGCAATGGGGTACGCCGGAGTTCCTGATGCGCAGGAACGTGCCGACCTGATTGCTTATCTGAAAAAGGAGAATGGTTCGCCTGAATGTAATAAGACGAAATAATATTGCAGTCCCTTTAGGTCGTAGACACCTCTATGATTAATCCGGGATTGAAAGCGCTATTCTCGTTGACGCCATCTTTGGCATAACCGCGAGGATTACAGACGACCCGTGTCCCATTAACGTGATAATCGAAGCTGTCATGTGTATGGCCATGAATCCAGACAGCAGCGCGGTCTGCGGCCATCAGGTATTCACTATTCGATACGAAGCAACTATTGATCAGCGAACCTTCAAATCGGGGGTGTATGCTTCTGGGCGAAGGGGCATGGTGGGTAATGACCACGGTGGGGCCGCTAAACCGTTGGCTGAGCTTTTCTTGCAGCCAAGCACGATTGGCATGGAAAAGAATTTCCATGTCGTTGGGCGAAAATGGAAGGCCTGGCGAGGTATCGGAGTGAATTCGGGAAAAATCGCGGATGAAGTCCAATGCTTGGGTGATAGCCTGCTCGCGCTCGGCTCCCTGGCCGTACAAATTAAAATCGGTCCAAAGTGTCGATCCCAGAAATCGTATGCCATGGAGTACGACTTCGGTGTTGGACAAAATGCGAATTCCGGTGTTTGCGGCGTTGTGCCGCAGGGCTTCGAGCGTACTTTCTATACTGCCGCCATAGAACTCATGGTTTCCAGGCGACATATAACACCGGTTTGCGGAAACCCGCCGCCCATTGCAGGGCTTCTTTTGGGCGGGCAATGTCGCCGGCCAAAATGACGATATCGGCGTCGGTCTCTGGCAGGGGCATGCCAGCCTTGCTTAAATGCAGGTCAGACAGAATATTAAGACGTATTGAATTTGACTTCGACATGAGGTGCTTTTCTTGGGGTAATAGTGGGCCAATTTGACAGCCATTTCAAATGGCCTCATAATCTCGTTCTTCGGTCGGGTCGTTAGCTCAGTCGGTAGAGCACCGGACTTTTAATCCGATGGTCGCGCGTTCGAGTCGCGCACGACCCACCATCGATCGTTTTTAGTAAGAAACCAGCCCATGCGGCTGGTTTTTTATTGTTCGCACCATACGTTAGCATTTCGGATGCCGATGTGCATGGGTGCGTGACTATCAGTGGTATTTTATCTTCCTTATTAGCCGCCGCGAAAGAAGCGTCCACGCTTCATTATGCTAAATTGTGACACCATCAGCGATTTAACTGCGTTTTCTTTTTAGAAGCCAACGTTTTGATTGTCCTGAAAAATATTCACAAAACCTATGTGACGCCGGGGCGCATCTCGCACGCCTTGGCCGGTGTGGACCTGCATATCCGGCAGGGAGAAGTATTCGGAATAATCGGACGTTCGGGCGCAGGCAAAAGCACGTTGATCCGCATGTTGAATCTGCTGGAAACGCCTAGCCAGGGCACTGTTTGGGTCCACGGCAAAAACATCACTGAATATAATGAAGCCCAACTGCGACTGTTTCGTCGCCGCGTAGGCATGGTGTTTCAACATTTCAATTTGCTGCGCTCGCGTACGGTTCTGGATAACGTCTGTTTCCCATTACGACTGGCCGGCCTGTCACGGCCTGCTCAGCTTGAAAGGGCGCACGAAGTGCTGGCGCTGGTTGGCCTTAGCGACCATGCCAGTAAATACCCGCGACAGCTATCCGGCGGGCAGCAGCAGCGGGTCGGGATTGCTCGGGCGCTGGCCAACCGTCCCGAATTATTGCTATGTGACGAGGCAACCTCTGCGCTTGATCCTGAAACGACCCAGTCCATCTTGCGCTTACTGCTGGATATCAATCAACGGCTGGGTCTGACCATAATCCTGATTACCCATGGCATGGATGTGATTCGCACCGTGTGTGACCGTGTGGCTGTCATTGACGCCGGCGTCATCGTAGAGTCTGGCAATGTACTCGATGTGTTTTTGCATCCCCAGCATCCAGTCACTCAATCATTGTTGTCGGAAAGTGGGGTCGATGCTGAAGGCTGGCGTGATATGGCCCAAGGGGTTGAAGGTCGCCTGATACGTTTAAGTTTCCGCGGCGAATCGACGGTCCAGCCAATGTTGAGCAGGGTAAGCCGCGACCTAAAGCTGGATCTGAGCATCTTGCAGGGTTCTGTCAGCCGGATCAAAGATACGCCTTATGGCCAGCTTGTTATTGCGGTCCAGGGCGAGCCAGTTACACAAGAGGCGCTGACGACCGTATTTACGGATGCCGGCATTGAATGCGAGGTACTACGGCCATGATGTTTGCCAATATCGATTGGGCGCTGATCGCCGAGGCCACTATCGAAACCTTGCTGATGACAGGCTTTTCTTTGCTGTTCACTATCGTCATAGGTCTACCCCTGGGCGTTGTGCTTTTTTTGACCAGCCCTCGTCAAATGCTGGCAAATAGTCCGGCCTATCAGGTTTTGTCCTTCATTGTGAATGTCTTGCGCTCGGTGCCGTTTCTAATTTTGCTGATCGTCATGATTCCATTTACGCGAGTAGTGGCGGGCACTTCCCTTGGGGTGCAAGGTGCCATTCCCCCTTTGGTCGCCAGCGCCGCACCTTTTTTCGCGCGCCTCGTCGAGAACGTACTGCGCGAACTAGACCCTGGCGTATCGGAAGCGTGCCGCGCAATGGGGGCTAATTCGCGTCAGACGGTATGGATGGCTTTGATTCCCGAGGCGACCACCGGAATAGTTGCTGCGACGATCGTTACTGCTATCGCGCTGGTGGGGTATTCGGCCATGTCGGGGGTCATCGGGGGCGGGGGGCTCGGTGATTTGGCTTTGCGTTTCGGATATCAACGCTACCAGACTGATGTCATGGTCGTGACGGTTGTGGCGCTTGTTGTGATGGTTCAACTTTTGCAGGCATTTGGCGATAGGCTGGTTGTCCGGCTTAACCGCAGATAACGTTCTTCGGAGGATCAATTATGTTTTTAAAAAGAATCGCACCCGCTCTAGCTGTATCAATCGCAACATTGATGGCTAGCGCTGCCGTCCATGCCGAGAAATTGAGCATTGCGGCCACGCCGGTGCCCCATGCCGAGCTGCTGGAATTGGTCAAGCCAGTGCTTGCCAAAGAAGGCGTCGAGCTCGATATAAAAGTATTTACGGATTATGTGCAGCCCAATCAGCAGGTCGCCGATGGACATATCGATGCAAACTTTTTTCAGCACAGGCCCTATCTCGATTCTTTCAACAAAGAACATAAAACCAAGCTGGTTTCCGTAGGTCTAGTGCACGTAGAACCGTTCGGAGCCTACTCGCAAAAACTCAAGAACATCAGTGAATTGAAAGACGGCGCCTTGGTGGCATTACCGAATGATCCCTCTAACGGCGCTCGGGCACTGCTACTCTTGCAGAAAAATGGTTTGATCAAGTTGAAAGATCCGGCAAATATTCTTGCCACCTCGCGCGATATAGTCGAGAACCCCAAGAAACTGAAATTTCGCGAACTCGAGGCAGCTACCTTGCCGCGAATTTTGCCAGATGTGGATTTGGCGTTGATCAATACTAATTACGCGCTTGAAGCGGGACTGAATCCAGTTAAGGACGCCTTGTTCATCGAAGGCGCCGACTCGCCATATGCAAATCTGATTGCGACGACCGACGCGAAAAAAGACTCGCCTGCCATCAAGAAATTGGTACAGGCGTTGCAGAGCACGCAGACCAAGCAATTCATTTTGGAGAAGTACAAAGGCGCTATCGTTCCAGCCTTCTAAGTAGATGGGCTTAGTTCAATGCAGTGCGCGCCGCGTATTTGCTGATTGGTAGACCGGGTTTTCCCTAGATTTTCAGCCGTAAGAAGAATATGCCCCGGTTTTTGGCCAAAGCAATAGGATCTATCGTTACTATAAGATTTTTGAGCCATTCATTCCGGGCATGTGCGTTGAGTATCGTTGTTCGCACTTCAGCCTGCCGCCAACTCAAAGGAGTCGTTTATGTTCATGAATAAGTTCAAGATAGCCGTTGCCGGATTTGCGCTGGCGCTGGCCCTGCCGGCCACCCACGCTGTCGCACAAAACAAAGAGCTGCTGATTGCCACTGATACGGCTTTCGTACCTTTTGAATTCAAACAGGACGGAAAATACACCGGTTTCGATATCGAGCTGTGGGACGCTATTGCAAAGGAAGCCGGTCTTAAGTACAGCCTGCGTCCTATGGATTTCAACGGCATTATCCCCGGCCTGCAAACGCGCAACATTGACGCGGCTCTGGCGGGCATAACTATTCGTGAGGACCGTAAAAAAGTAATTGATTTCTCCGACCCGTACTACGAGAGTGGTTTGGCGATCTTGGTCGGCAAAGACAACACCACAATCAAGACAGCCAAAGACCTCGAAGGTAAAACCGTTGCAGTCAAAATCGGAACTGCGACGGTCGATTACCTGAAAAGTAATGTTCCAGATGCCAAACTCAAGCTCTTCCCGAATATCGATAACGCCTTTTTGGAACTCGCTACGGGCCGGGTGGATGCTGTCGTGCATGACACGCCCAATCTTCAGTATTTTGCTAAAACCGGTGGCGAAGGTCGCGTCAAGGTAGTCGGCTCTCTGAAAAGCGGCGACTTCTACGGCATCGGCTTTCCCAAAGGCAGCGAACTCGTTCCTGTCGTGAACAAGGCGTTAAAGGCGATACAGGCTAATGGCAAATACGACGCGCTGTATCAAAAGTGGTTCGGCCAGAAAGCGGCTCAAGTCAAGTAATTTGTAGTGGCACGTCACGGCGATCAAGTGCTGGCACTCGGTCGCCGTTTTCTATTTTGATGACGCTTGTAACGTCCCGCGTCAATTTTAGAGGCACTCAACGTGACATTTGAATGGTCTGCCATTTGGGATGCATTGCCCAGCCTTCTCGAAGGCACAAAAATGACGATTTACATCACCGCGCTTGGATTGATCGGCGGGACCATATTGGGCTTCCTGTCCGGCGTGGTTACTACTTACGTCAAAGTGCTGGTCACCTGGAAGTCCATTGCCATTGCAATGGCCACTATCGTGGCGGTGTACTTGCTAATCAAGTTAGCGTCCTGGATCGGCGTGACATTTCTTGCGGGCGTACCCGACTGGGCCTGGCTGTTGCTTCAAGCTGCCGTTGTGCTGGCCTTGCTTTGGCGGTTCGCCGCCTATATTCCCATTGCTCTTTCTTTCCTGGCTCAGGTATATATATTGTTAATTCGCGGTACCCCAATTGTTGTCCAGGTGATGTTCATTTATTTTGCCTTGCCATTGATTTTCGGTTGGCGGATCGACGCGTTGTATGCGGCCATTTTTACCTTGATTATCAACTCCGGCGCCTATATAGCCGAGATTGTGCGTGGCGCGCTTCAGTCGGTGCCCAAGGGCTTGAAAGAAGCCGGACAGGCCATGGGCTTGCCGTTCTACAAGATTCTGTCGTTCATCATCGGCCCGGTTGCGCTACGGCGCATGATTCCCGCGATGGGCAATCAATGCATTATCAGTCTGAAGGATTCTTCATTATTTATTGTCATTGGCGTGGCCGAACTCACCCGTCAGGGGCAGGAAATCATCGCCAGCAATTTTCGCTCAGTTGAAATCTGGGGCGCGGTAGCTGTAATTTACCTAATCCTTACCGGCTTCATTGCGCTGACATTGAAGTTTGTAGAACACAGGACGCAAATTGTATGAGCATCGTCGAATTCAAGAACGTCGTTAAGCGTTTTGGCCCCACTACGGTGCTCGATGGTATCGATCTGACAATCGAAAAGGGCGAAGTCGTTGTGGTGGTTGGGCCTTCTGGTTCGGGCAAGTCGACCTTCCTGCGTTGTATCAACGTGCTTGAAACCATTCAGGAAGGCGATATTGTCGTTAATGGCCTTAGTGTGCGGGGCAGTGGCGCCGAAGTGCGCGAGCTGCGTCGCGAGGCGGGTATGGTATTTCAGCAGTTCAACCTATTTCCGCAATTGACTGCGCTGGAGAATGTGATGTTCGGACCCGTGCATACGCGCGGGTGCCATCGCAAGCAGGCCAGGGAAGAGGCTGTCGCCTTGCTCGCCAAGGTCGGTCTTGGTGAAAAGTTGAATCATTTTCCGGGCGAGCTTTCAGGGGGTCAGCAGCAGCGTGTCGCCATTGCGCGGGCTCTTGCCATTCGTCCGCAACTGATGCTATTTGACGAACCCACTTCCGCACTAGATCCCGAGCTGCGCCACGAAGTCCTGAAAGTGATGCAGGATGTCGCCGAAGCCGGGATGACCATGGTGGTTGTCACCCATGAAATGGAATTTGCCCGTAAAGTGGGAAGCCGCCTTATTTTCATCGATGGCGGGAAAATCGCGGAAGATGGCCCCCCGAACGAACTGCTAAGTAATCCCCCAAGCCAGCGCCTGAAGGATTTTTTGCAGCACGTATCCTGAAGGTGGTACTTAGCGCGCGACGCGTATAGTGCGTGTGGCGCTCAGCTTCTTTGAGCCCTGAGGAGTAATCTTTATCGTGACCTGACGGGCCGTAAAGCCTGCCGGCAACGGAGCGCTTCCGTGCACGTGAGTGTATTGTTGCACTTCGAGATTGAAAGGCGGAAGGTCGATATTTCCTGATTTTCCGTTAGTGTACCGGCCGGCAACGACAAGTTCGACTTCGCCTGTAAACGTTTCAGCCTTGTCTTTGTCTTGCATTACCAGAATCTGATAGGTCAATTGACCCGCGTCGTTGTTAAAGGAAGCCGCGCGTATGCCAGGCGAAGTGCCGCGCGGGTCGGGCGGCATGGCGTCGGCAAATAGCTGAATATCAGCCGTGAGCTTGGCAACCTGCTCTTTAGCTTCTTTCAGCTCAACAACCTGTGACTCCAATTTGGCGCGCGTTTCTTTGACATCATGAGTTTGCTGATTGAATTGCGATTGCAAACGCTGCTTATCCATATTGGTGCTGTTCAGGTCGTAATGTAATTGTTCCGACTGCTCGACCGTCAGGCGCGTGGGGCCATAGCTCTTTTGCAGAAACAACACGCCCCCCGCACCGAGCACGATTCCCGTAAACATCAAGACCAGCCACCGAGGTATGCGTCGTGCGCGGCGTGTATTACCGTAGGCTGTAGGTTTGAAAACGCGGCGTTTGGACGATCCGAACATGGGTAAAAATTTCCTGTATTGCAAGACAATGTAAATCGATCATGATTCACTGCCGAAAAACCTTAAAGCATAGACGGAAATGCCGATCGATAGTGGCTAGTCTGCGTTTGGTTTCGCCTTGTCAGTATTGGACACAAGGGCAGTGCTTTTCAATGGCAGCGTAACGTGCCGGCCGCCAGCGGGCTGTGCTGACAAAGCGCGATCAAGGTCGGCAAGTCGCTGCGGTGTGCCGACGTCGACCCAGCGCCCTGTGTAGCGATTGCCCCGGACTTGGTGCTTGCCCATGGCTTGACGCAGCAGCGGCGCCAGCGGAGCAGCTTGATCTTCCGCGATATCTTTAAAAAGCGTCGGTGAATAAACGCCTATACCCGAAAATGTCAGGGTATTAGGCGATGTCTGTAGTGGTTTCTCGCTGACCAAGCCGTTTGCGTTAAGCTGAAAATCGCCCAGAGGATGTTGTGGAGGATTGTCCACTAGCAACAGCCATGCCATTGAGTCCGCCATATTTGCGGCGATTGAGCGTGCTTCGGCGGGATTCCAGTCACACCAAATGTCCGCATTTATTACCAGAAACGGTTCGCCGCGGAAGAAGGCCATGGCCTTTGCGATGCCGCCTGCGGTTTCCAGCGCGCGCAGCTCCCGGGAATAAGTAATGTGCGCAGCGTATTGATTGCCGTCCCCAAGCATCTGTTCAATCTGTCCGCCTAGCCACGCATGGTTGATGATAAGTTCGGTAAAGCCCGCAGCGGCAAGGCGTTCGATATGCCAGACAATTAAAGGTTTGCCGCCCGCTTTCAGCAGAGGTTTAGGTGTGCTGTCAGTTAGGGGGCGCATGCGTTCACCGCGTCCCGCGGCGAGAATCATTGCTCGCATCAGAACGTATATCCCGTCGTTACCTGCCGATTCTCGATTTTATCCAGCAAACGAAGGAGAGGCCGAAAAGCATTGTAGCGGCCCGCTACCTGTCGCACATAGGCGTTAACGCGCGGGATGTGATCCAGGTAATGATGTTTGCCGTCGCGATACGAAAGCCGGCTAAAGACTCCGAGGATACGAAGGTTGCGCTGCAGGCTCATCCATTCGTAACTGCGATGAAAATCAGAAAAGTCAGAAGGAACTGCCAGCTTGGCGTCTCGGGCAGCTTCCCAGTACCGGATGGCCCAGTCCAATTGCTGGGGCTCTTCCCAGGTCGTGCGTGCGTCCATGACCAGCGAGGCAAGGTCATAGCTTATGGGGCCGACAAGCGCATCTTGGTAATCGATAACGCCTGGCTCTTGATCAACATCGGATACCATCAGGTTTGGCGAGTGGAAATCCCTGTGCACGAAAACATTGGCCTGCTTCACGTTGTCGGCAGTCAGGGCAGTGAAGGTGTCGTGCAAGATTGTCTGCTCTGTGTCATTGAGCGTGATCTGGCAGTGTTTTTCCACATACCACTCCGCAAATACGGAAAGCTCTTGCATTAGTCGTCCGGTGTCGTAGGATGGCAGGTTCGTGACCGGTGCTTTTTGCATGCGTACTAGCGTCGCAATCGTGTTGCGATACAGTTTTTGCAGGCGTGCATCATCGATTCCGCTTTGTATTGCTTGAAAATATGTTTGCTCGCCAAGATCGGATAGCAGAAGAAAACCTTGTTGCAGGTTCTGCGCCAGAATGCTGGGAACAGTAACGCCCGCTTGGGAGAGCAAGTCTGTTACGGAAACGAAGGGGCGACAGTCTTCGTGCTCGGGAGGCGCGTCCATGACAACAGCCGTACCCGTCGGAGTCTGCAAGCGATAATAACGGCGGAAGCTGGCATCGCTGGAAGCGGGCTCCAGCGTTTCGATGTTCAATTCATGGTTATTGGCAATGCTCTGCAGCCAGTTTTTCAGTATCGGTAAACGGGATTCAGCGCTGGAGTTCAAAGTTTTTCCATGGTCATAAGTGGGTTGCGTAGAATTTGGCAGACGACTCGTATTTAACACGTGAACGTCAGCTTCTCTATAATACCGGGTCGCCAATCGTTACGGGTCGGCAGCTGTGCCAAAATATAGTCAGTTTTTTTTGGGGACGAGATACTCGTGCGTTTGGTTTGGTGGACAATTTTTCTAACTATCAGCAATGCGGCGACGGTGCAGGCTCAACAGCCTGGCGTCGCCGCAGGCGTAAGCGCTACCTTACCCCAATTGCAGGTAGCACCCGATCTGCAACTGCACAAGAATGTAGAAGATAACGAGATCACGTCGTTTCTGATCGGCGACAAGATGGAGTCCGACGAAGACGGGCTCGTTAAGTTGACAGGCAAGGCCGAAGTTCGCCGCATCGACTCGGTTGTGAAGGGCGATTATATCGATTACCAGCGGTCTACCGGCCAAGTGCGAGTTCGCGGCAATGGGCTGATCATGCGCGACGCCAGCGTCGTCAAAGGCCCTGAATTAGATTACAACATCAATAGCGAAACCGGCGAGGTCAACGAGCCTAACTTCTGGCTGGGCTCGACGGGCGGAGCCGGAAAGGCCGTCAAGGCCGACATTCTCAGTCGCGATCACATGAGATTGGCAGATGTCACCTATACGGGCTGTCCCTGTCCCGACCCTTCTTGGTATATCCAGTCGTCACGGGTCGATCTGCACTTTGACGACAACGAGGGTATTGCTCGTAACGGTGTGTTGTATTTCAAGGGCATGCCCATTCTGTATTCGCCATTCCTGACATTCCCGATTCGCAAGGAACGCAAGTCAGGGTTTTTGGTCCCCACCTACGGCACGTCCAGCTCGGGCGGTTTTGAAGTGTCACTGCCGTACTACCTGAATCTTGCGCCCAACTACGACGCAACGCTGATTCCACGCTACATGGCCAAACGTGGTACTCAATTGGGCGGCGAGTTCCGTTACCTGGGCGAAACATATAGCGGCCAGGTGTTTGGCACATATTTGCCCGATGACAAGGTTGCCAATATGAAGCGCTGGTATTACTCGTGGCAGCATGCCCAGAGCCTGGGCGGAGGAGTAAACGCTTCTTTTGATATCCGGCGTGTATCAGACGACGACTATTTTCGCGATTTTTCATCTTTAGGCCTTAATGAAGCCACGAATACCTATCTGCCTAGCACTGCCGGATTAAACTGGAGCGGCTATCGATACTTCAACGCCTCGTTGTATGCCTATACCTACCAGACTTTGCAGGACCGGACCTCGGCCTATTTGTTGCCGCAGTACGACAAGCTGCCAGAGCTCTACGTGCGCGGCGCGCGCTATAATTGGAGCGGCTTTGACGTTGAGTCCGATAACTATGCCACCCGCTTCAGCATGCCCAAGTTCAAGTATGGGACGCACCCTTACCCATTTCAGCCGAACTTAGAGCCCTATCAGTCATACGACGGTACCCGATTAAGTTCGTATACGTCCGTGGCTTATCCCATTGTTCGGGCGGGCTGGTATGTAACGCCGAAGGTGGGCGTGCACATGAGCCAGTACAACACCGAGTGGAACGGTTTTACATCGCCCTCCCTGCAAGGGACGGGGCAGGGTCCGCGGTCTCAGTCACGCGTTCTTCCCATCATGTCCCTTGATTCCGGCATGACTTTCGAGCGTAAGGCCAGCCTCTTCGGCAATGATGCAATCCAAACCCTTGAACCGCGCGTCTATTACTTGAATGTGCCTTACCGGGATCAGTCCCAGATACCGATTTACGATACGAGCCTTGCGTCTTTTAATTTTTCGCAGGCTTTTGGCGAGAATATCTTCAGCGGTGGTTGGGATCGTATCGCCGAGGCCAACCAAGTGACCATTGGGCTGACCACACGATGGCTTGATGCCGACAGCGGTTTCGAGCGCCTTTCTCTGTCGGCCGCGCAGCGCATCTATTTCTCGGATCAGCGCGTAAAACTGAATTTTAACGACGTGACGCGCACCGACAGGAAGTCGGACTATCTGTTTGGTGCGAATGCTGCGCTTACCGACACTTTAAATGTACGGTTCGACGGACAAATCAATCCTTATTCCAAAGAACGCAATCGCATGACGGCAGGTTTTCGATGGGAGCCTAAGCGCCTGACAACGCTATCGGCCTCATATCGCTACGAACGCGATCCGCGTGCTTACGCCGATCCAAATTATGTGATCAATCCGCTGGACGACAAAACCCGCGAACAGATCAGCGTTTCCGCTCAATGGCCACTTACCAATAAAATATATGCATTAGGTCGTTACGACTATTCTCTACAGGAAAAGCGCAATACACAGTCGATTTTTGGCCTGGAATACAAAGGCGAATGTTGCTGGGTTGGCCGGGTTGTCATGCAGCGTTATGCTGTTTCCAGTCAAGAGGTCAATACGGCTTTGTTCGTCCAGCTTGAACTTTCTGGCCTAGGTTCGCTCGGTACTGATCCAATGAGACTACTAAGCGACCGGATAGCAGGTTATCGATCCATTACCCCACCAGTACCCGAAAAAACCACCTTCGAGAGGTATGAATAATGCGTAGTGTGCATGCTAAGCGCCGGCTAGCGTCCATTTTGATTCCAATATTGGGCGTAACATCGTCGGGCGTGGCGTTAGCTGCAAAACCGGTTGCCAAAGCGGCCGAGCCCGCCGGTGCGCAACAGTCTCAACAGTTTGTCGATGGTATTGCTGCGGTCGTGAACAAAAAGGTCATTACCTTGCAACAAGTCAATACCGAGGCGCGCCAGGCCCAAACTCAGTTACAACGTCAGAAAATTCCCGTACCCGAATACGCGATCCTGCAAAAGCAGGTTCTTCAGCGCATGATTGCTGAAGAACTTGAACGCCAAGAGGCCGAGCGCTTAGGTATCCGCGTGTCGGACGCGCAAGCCGAGCGCGCGGCTCGCACGATTGCCGAGCGCAACAAGATCTCGGTTGCGCGCCTGCAGCAGGAAGTCGAAAAGTCCGGCGTAGCCTGGGACACTTATATGAAGGGTCTTCGCCAGGAACTGCGCCTGGACCTACTTCGCCAACGCGCGATCGACAGTACCATTAACATTTCCGATGCGGAAGTCGATGCCTTCCTGAAGAATCAGGGCGGCCAGGCCGCGCCGCTGCAGCAGTCGCAGCCACAACAGCCCGCACCAGCACAACAAAGTGGTCCGCAAATATTGGGCCTTGCGCAAATTCTGGTTGTCGTACCGGAAGGCTCTCCACCATCGCGAGTGCAAGAATTACGTAACAAGGCGGAAGGATTGCTGAAGCGCGTGCGCGGCGGCGCCGATTTCGCTGGCGTAGCGGCATCGTCATCCGATGACCCTAAAGCGCTCAGTGGCGGCGAGCTCGGCGTTCGGCCCGTCGACGGCTGGCCAGATTTGTTCCTGCAAGCCACCCAGAACCTCAAGCCAGGCGAAGTCAGTGATGTCATTCAAAGCGGCAACGGCTTCCACATCCTCAAGGTCCTGACGCGGGGTCCGACACAGTCGCCGGCACAGGCGTCGGGGCCTGCGTCACCGCCCACCGCCCCTGCGGCCGGCAACACTCCCTTGCAGCAGCAAGGCCCGATGATGGTGACCCAGACTCACGCGCGTCATATTCTTATCAAGACTACCAAGGTAATGTCCGATGAAAAGGCGCAAACCCGCCTGAATCAGTTGCGCGAGCGCCTTGCAAATGGTGAGAGTTTTGAAAGCTTAGCTAAGCGTTACTCTGAGGATGTTTCCGCCCCGCAAGGCGGCGACCTCGGGTGGCTGACGCCGGGTGAAACGGTCCCACCCTTCGAGCAGGCCATGAATGCACTGCAGCCCAACGAGATCAGTCAACCGGTCAAGTCTCAGTTTGGCTGGCATCTGATCCAGGTGCTCGATCGTCGTACCAAGAATATGGAAAACGAGTTCAAGCGCATGCAGGCGCGCCAGATTCTATTCCAGCGTCGTGTGGAACCTGCTTTTGAAGATTGGCTCAGCCAGTTGCATGGTCAGGCTTATATCGATAATCGCCTAGATCCTCAATCGAACCGGAATCGTCGTTAACCATTTATGCTTCATCAAGCCCGTAAACGATTTGGCCAGAATTTTTTGGTTGACGAAGGAATTATTGAGTCCATAGTGCGCGGGATTGCGCCTCAGCGCGGCGATACGGTGATTGAAATTGGTCCGGGCCTGTCGGCCCTGACCAAGCCGCTTTCACAGTTGCTAAATCACCTTACTGTCGTGGAGATCGACCGCGATCTGGCGGGGCGATTGCGGCGCCAATATTCCGAAAATCAACTGACAGTGCTCGAAGGCGATGCGCTACAGGTGGATTTCGGCGCCCTCGGAAGCAAGCTGAGAATAGTTGGAAATCTTCCCTACAACATATCCAGTCCGCTGCTGTTTCACCTGATTGATTACGCTGATAGCGTTGTAGACCAGCATTTCATGCTTCAACGCGAAGTCATAGACCGTATGGTCGCTGCACCTGGTTCGGGAGACTACGGGCGCCTGTCTGTCATGCTTCAGTCGCGTTATCGTATGAACAAGCTGTTCGACGTGCCGCCTGACGCCTTTGATCCTCCTCCTCGCGTAGTGTCGGCAGTCGTGCGCATGGTTCCTTTACCCGAGACGCGCCTGAAGCCGCAAAGTCAGAACGCGTTCGAAAAGCTGGTTGGACGAGCATTCACGCAGCGGCGCAAGATGCTGCGCCGCTCGCTGAATGATTGGGCCGGTTTAATCGATTGGGAAGCGCTGAGCATTGCGCCAACGTCGCGCGCCGAAGAACTAACGGTTGAACAATTCATAGGCCTGTCCGATAGTTTGTTGGGGGCAGGCGTATTGAAAGCCTGATTACGTCGATAATTCTGTTTCTAAATTGAACATCGCAGCCGAGTCGACGCGCGGATATGTCCGGCGCAAGCAACGCCGACGAAGTGCGCGGCTGACTTGATACGGAATCAGCCAAAAAACCAGTAGCACACGGCAATGGACGCCAGCACTCCGGCCAAGTCTGCGATCAGGGCGCAGCCCACGGCATGCCGCGCGCGCTGTATTCCCACTGCGCCAAAGTACACCGCCAATACATAAAAGGTGGTCTCTGTGCTTCCTTGCACTGTAGCGGCGATCAGGGCCGGAAAACTGTCGACCCCGAAGTGCTGCATCGTTTCGATCAGCATGCCGCGGGCAGCGCTGCCGGAAAACGGCTTGACGATTGCAGTGGGTAAAGCGTCGACGAAGCGCGAGTCCATGCCGAAGGAATGAACGGCCCAGCGGATGCTATCCAGCAAGGCGTCCAAGGCGCCGGAGGCTCGCAATACTCCGATCGCGCACAGCATGGCCACCAGGTAGGGCAGCAGGTTTTTTGAGATATCGAAGCCTTCTTTAGCGCCTTCGATAAAGCATTCGTATACTTTCACTTTCTTGCGGGCCCCGGCCAGCAAAAAAGTCATAATGATTCCGAAGAGGGTGAGGTTGCCCATCAGCGACGATGTGGCGCTGATGGCGGCGCTGCTCAGGCTCGCGAGCAAAGCCATGAGACTGCCCACCCCAACGGCCAGGGCGCCGCCCCAAGCCAGGACCACTGGATCGTACAGTTTGATTTTCTGCATGAGTGCGACCGCCAGCAAGCCGGCCAGGGACGACGCTGTCGTGGCAAGCAAAATGGGCAGGAACACCAGGGTTGGGTCAGGGGCGCCTTGTTGGGCGCGATACATGAAGATGGTGATTGGCAGCAACGTGAGTGAGGACGCATTCAATACCAGGAATAAAATTTGCGCATTGGTGGCTGTTTTCGGGTCGGGGTTCAGCGTTTGCAGTTCACGCATGGCGCGAAGCCCTATGGGAGTGGCCGCATTGTCCAAACCCAGGCCATTCGCTGCAAAATTCAAAGTGATCAGTCCCAGCGCCGGATGGCCGGCGGGAACACCCGGCATAAGCCGCCGAAAAAGCGGCGTGAGCAACTTGCCTAGCTGCTCTATAAGACCCGCGGCCTCTGCGATCTTTAGGAAACCCAACCACAAAGTCAAGGTGCCAAAAAGAAGAATCATCAGTTGTACGGAAAGCTCAGCCATACTGAACAGGCTAAGAACCATACGTGAAAAGACTTCGGTGTCGTGCAACGCGATCCACTGGTATAGCCCGGATAACGAAGCGATAACGAAGAAAGCAAGCCAAAGGGTATTGAGCATAAAGCGTGGTATTGGGCATTAAGTGGCAGAGCATGATTGTCGCAGAGTCTGGCAATTCCCGGCATCGACCGTAGGGCGCCTATCGCTCCAGTTCCTAAGTTCTTGACTTAAAGCGGGTTTTCCACTTATATATTTCCTTTACGAGCGGATCGGCGAGTCGGTGGCTCTCGTTCCAGCATGGTTTGCAGTACGACGCTTTACTCCATACATGCGGCTGATCAGGAGGACCTCATCATGAGCGTACAACTGAACCACACTATCGTCTGGTGTCGCGATAAGCAGAAGTCGGCGACCTTTCTCGCCGATGTGCTAGGCCTGCCGAGCCCCACCCGATTCGGACCCATGCTTATTGTGGAATTAAACAATGGGGTGTCGCTGGATTTTTATGAAAGCGAAGATCAAATTTCTTCGCAGCACTATGCCTTCCTGATAGACGAAGAAACCTTTGATCGGGTCTTTGCCTCTATTCAGGAGCGCGGGCTCCGGCATTGGGCAGACCCTGGCAAACGGCGCCTTGGCGCCATCAATCGGAATGACGGAGGCCGTGGCGTCTACTTCGAGGATCCAGATGGCCATTTGCTCGAGGTATTGACGCGGCCGTACGGCAGCGGTGAGCCCAGCTGCCTGCCATAACCGCAACGAGGGCACAGGTATTTGTTGGATCTGAACTTATTGTGTGATAAACCACGGCCGAAACGGCTCAAAGTCAGATCCCGCCTTTACATACCAGACCTTGCGGGTGGCGTCCCACTGGGCGCCCAGGGCTTTGACTTGATCTTTATCCGCGTAGGGCACATTCAAATCAAGACGGCTTTGAACGGGACTGACCTGACTTTGGTTTTTACGAACTGCCGCGTTCGCCCGCGAGCGCGATGATGCCAATTCCATTCTCGCAATAAACGGACTGCGCTTTTCTTCTTGCGTTGGCGAAATCAGGGTAAGTCGCGACTTGGCGCGGGTTGCGCCAACATAAAACAAGTTCTCTTCTTCCTTCATATCCACCATGGGACTGGGGAATTCTCCATTTTCGAGAAACGGCAAGATGACGTGATCGAACTCTTTCCCCTTTGCGTTCGCCACGCATTCAAGTAGGACGAAGCCCTTGCTTCGCCGGGTCGCGACAAAGGCGTCCGCGGCACCTGTCCATTCAGCGAAGTCTCTCAAGTTCATGCCCGAGTGCCGCGCTACCGAGATGAAGCCATTTACCGATTTGGCTACCACTGCGGCGTCATAGGGATGAATATAGATACGTTTGGCAACAGATTCCAGGTCCATTCGACTGCAGATTTCGTGAAGAACGAGGTCTGCCGGTGTGTCGGCGGCCAGGCCCTCCATATAAGCCACCGAGTTCGAAATGCGCGCTTTCGCTTTCTCGGACTTACTACGCTGGATTTGGCCGCTGAAGAACGAATTAAGAATGGCCGGATCTTTGGCAATGATATTCTTGGCGTCGTCCATTTCTTTAGAGTTGAACTCGACCTCGCCGAAAATGGCCAGCGATTCGACAATGGCCTTGCGCACCGGTTCCGATTTTACGGTGGCCAGGTTCTTCAAGGCGATGGCAATCATGCCGCGCAAGAATAGAATTTCTTCTCGCTGAAGATAGCTCTGCATACCATGTGTTCGGTAGGCAATGTTGGCATGCATCAACGCATTTTCGATGGCGACTGATTGATGACGGTCGCGCAGCAGAATGGCACAGCGTTCGAGCGGGTGCTTGTCGATTTTCCACCATCGGCTTACCGCCTCGACTACACGCCCGGCGGCATCGTCCAGACTGCCATGACTGTAGTGGAGCTGCAGAATATCGGTGTCGACCGGCAGGTTGGAATCAACCGGCTTTTGCTTAAATGATTCCATTGCGTAAGCCAACCGCGGGCCATGGCGATAAGTCATGGTCAGGGGGTAACGTACCGTCGCGGGATGTCTGTCGATGAAACGGTGTGTCAGATAGCTTTCGTCAGCCCCCAGGCTCGAATGGATTACCTGATCTTTGTCCCCGGCACCAACAAAATACAGGCTTTCTATATCGAGCAAGGCTTCCAGTATGCGGAACGATGCTTCATTCAAGTCATGTAGTTCGTCGCCGACCACGAGTCTGTAACGGGGAAGCGCATTTTTTGTCTCTGAATCCTCATGGAAATGGCGTGCAAGATCGTAGGTGGCATCAAAAGGGCCTCTGAAACGAACTTCATCGAAGGTTCCCAGCCGTGTTCGCTCGTATTCAAGGGTCCACAGATAGTCTGTTATCGGAATACTGAGACGTTCGGCGGTTTCCTCCAGGCTCATGCCCTCATCGTCTTCCTCAAGTGCCATCGTGGCTTTCAGGTTCAGTTGGCAGTCAAGAAATTGGCTGATGGCGAGATTGTGGGTACGAATGTCCAGAAAATCGATTTCGCCAGCGTAGGCTTGGCTGACGCGCTCGATTGCAGCAACGGCATGCTGTTTCAGCTGTTTGGCTGAATGCAGCTGAGGGGCGTTGTCGCCTTCGATTGATTTAAGGATCTCGATTGCAAACTCTTCAAACGTTTGCACCTGAATCTTTGCGGTCGTGAAAGTGGGGATGCCTATTTCAATCAGGCGGGCTTTCATGACGTTTTTCGCTTCAGGAGTAAACACCAACGCGAGTATCTTTTCAGGCGGCATGCCGCGCGCAATGGCTTCGCCAATTCTCAAGGCCAATGTCGTCGTTTTCGCGGCCCCTGCATTGGCTTCGATCAATGTGACCCTATGCTGCGACAGTTGAATGTCTATCTGTTCCCTAGTAGGGATGAGCCCTTGCGGTACGAACCTCGAGGGATTGGCTTTTTTCGGCATTGATTGATCTCCAGGGGCTAAATCTTACCCTGTGATCCTGAAGCCTGTGCCATGGCTTACAACGGTAAAGCAAGCCGAACGGCGAATTCATCGCAATTCCCGGGGCTGCGCCTTACTTTGCTTGATGACGGTGGTACCAAATCGCATAAACAATCAAGTTTCCCACGACAAGCAGCAGCGCCATCAATATTTGTATTTCACGGGTAAGTCCTTGGGGATATATAGCTAACAGTAAGTATTGTTCGAGAAAGCTGCTTTGATAGTTTCCTTCGCCTGCGATCCTGCGGAAAGTGTTTTCCAGCGGGGTCAGTGGGCATATCCAACCCATGCCGACAACCACTGCTCCCCAAAAAAGGGCCGGCAGGTGCAGCCATGCAAGTGACCTTTTCCATAAAGCCAGAAGGCCGCCGAAAACGACGAAGATCACGAATGCGGCATGAATGAGCAGAACTAGGTCGGCCAGAACTCTGTAAATCATTTTTCGGCGTTTGCTGAAGGAACTTGGGTTCATGTTGGGGGAGGCTTGCCGGCCAAAGTCTTTAGCGATTCAAGCCGATCCGCCTCGGTAGCCTGTTTGTCACGCCGCCATCTTAGTATTCGCGGAAAACGCAAGGCCACGCCGGACTTGTGCCGTTTTGACAGATTGACGGCTTCGAAGGCCAGTTCGAACACATGTTGCAGTTCGACTGCGCGAACCGGCCCGAAGCGCTCCACAGTATGGGTCCGGATCCAGCCATCCAACTCTAGAATTTCCTGATCATTCAAGCCGGAGTAGGCTTTTGCAACAGGCGTAAGCGATTCTCCGTCCCAAAGGCCAAAGGTATAGTCGGTATATAGGGTGCTGCGTCGACCGTGGCCTGGTTGTGCGTATAACAGCACGGCGTCGATCGTCAGCGGGTCGATTTTCCACTTCCACCAGTCGCCGCGTCTTCGGCCCGACTGATAGGGCGCCGTAAGGCGCTTGAGCATCAAGCCTTCCACACCTTGCTCACGCACGCCGGCGCGAAGTCGGGCCGCTTCCTCCCAGTTGGCTACGGCCACGCAGGGCGATAGCCGTATTGGAGAATCAGGAGGGCCCGCTGCGAGCAATTCTTCCATAAGTCGGCGGCGCTCAAGTTGGGGTAGGGGACGCAGATCCTCGCCATTGAGTTCCAGCAGATCGTAGGCCATCGCTCTTGTCGGTGTGGATTCGAGTATCTTTGGGCCAGGTTTAAGCCTTTGTATGCGTGTCTGTAGCGCGGCGAACGGCAGCGGATGTTCTTCGCCATGACTCCAGGCAAGCAGCTCCGCATCGAGCACGCAGTCTTGTGGCAGCCGGGCGGCGGCGGCCTCGATCTCCGGAAATCTTCCGTCAAGGCGTTCTTCACCACGGGACCAAAGCACGATGCTCGTTCGCCGTTTCAGTATTTGAAGGCGGATTCCGTCCCATTTCCATTCGAATAGCCATTCCGAGGTGTTGCCCAGCGTGGCAGGATAGCTTTCCAGGGGCGAGGCCAGAAAGAAAGGATAGGGCTGCTGGCTGTCTGTAACCAGGTTTTCGGACGAAAGCAGATCGCGCAGGAAGGCGGGGGAAGGCAGCCATTCGCCCATCATGCGCTGAGCAATACGCGCAATATCGATTCCGGAAAGTTCCGCAAGGGCTTGCTGCACGAGCCGTTTCGACACGCCTACGCGCAATGAGCCTGTCAGCATCTTGTTGAATAACAGCCGCTGCTCCAGCGGCAGGCCTGTCCAGGCCTGGATAATGGTGTCCCTACGAACCGATTGCGCTTCGTTTGCCACTGGAAGCAGGCGATCTTCTATCCAGTCGGCCAAGGGAATATCCGCCATGAGTTTCACAGGGTCGGGCATCAATAGGGCCAATGTTTCGGCCAGGTCTCCGACGTGATAATAGCTTTCCTGAACCAACCATTCCGACATGCCCGTGGCAGCGGCTATCCAGTCCCGGAGCTCGGACGTTGTGGCGATTTTGCGTTTTGCCGAGGTGATTTTTCCCCCCGAAAGCAGGTATAGCGCCCAAGCGGCGTCGCGAGGCGGTGCATCGCGAAAGTAAGCGATCAAAGCGGCACGCTTGTCCAACGTAGCGGTGCTGCGATCCAGGTCCTGATAAAGAAGGGCGAAGCGTTCCATATCGCGGTCAGTCGTCCTCTCCAAACTGGGTGGTAAGTGCTTCAGCGAAAATGCCGCTGTCGTTCAATGCACGTACCAGCGCATGGGTGTCGCCATGAGTAACGATCACGCGGCGGGCGCCCGTGTCGCGTATGGTGCGCATAAGATCGGGCCAGTCAGCGTGGTCAGAGATTACGAACCCTCGGTCCATGTTGCGACGCCGCCGGTTGCCCCGGACTCTCATCCACCCCGAGGCGAATCCATGTCGCGGATTGCGAAAGCGGCGCAGCCACGTACTGCCCGCGGCGGAGGGCGGTGCCAGCACAAGTTCGCCCGCGTAGTCGGCTTCTGAGGGCATTTCACTGATCAATCGGGTTGCGATCATTGCAATGCCAGCGCGGCGATAGATGTCCACACCCGTCGCAATGGCCCCGTGCAGCAGCACCGGTTTATCGGTGTGTGCCATCAGTTCTGCGAGTACCCGCTGCGCTTTGCCGAGGGCGTAACAATACAGTATGGCCGTCTCGCGGCGCGCCGCACACTGGTCGCGCCATTGGACGATCTCCCGCGCCACTTCACTCGTATCGGGCCAGCGGTAAACCGGCAGGCCAAACGTGGACTCCGTAATAAACGTATCGCAAGGTACGACTTCAAAAGGATCGCAAGTTGGATCGGGCTGGCGCTTATAGTCGCCGGAAATCACCCATGTGGCGTTATGGGCTTGAATGCGCACCTGCGCCGAACCAAGCACATGGCCCGCCGGGTGGAGCGAAACCATTGCCTCGCCCAGCTTGAATGGTTCTCCGTAGGAATGGGCATGGAATATTTGTTCCTGCAAACGCCATTGCAGGATGGGCAAGCCTGGGCTTGAAGTATGGTACTGGCCCATACCCACGCGAGCGTGGTCGCCGTGCCCATGCGTGATGACGGCACATGCTACTGGGCGCCAAGGATCGATGTAGAAATCGCCGGCGGCGCAATACAAACCTTCAGGACGCAACTGGACGATGTCTTCCACGGCGAGGCCTTGTTGGCTGGATTCCGATAGTGTACGGATATTCGCCGCAACAGAGCTAGAATCAGCGAATGAACTTCAAGATTCAATAGTATTCTGGCAAGGAGACTCCAAATGGAAGACCCCTACGATCTGGAACGCTTTGTCCATGCCCAGGCTCCCGTTTACGAGCAAATTTGCGCGGAACTGAAGCAAGGCCAAAAACGTAGCCACTGGATGTGGTTCGTTTTTCCTCAAATTGCGGGCCTCGGGCATAGCGCAATGGCGCAGAAATACGCGATCAGGTCGCTGGACGAAGCCGTGGCCTATTTGCACCATCCTATATTGGGCGCAAGACTCGTTGAATGTACCGAGCTTGTGCACGCGGTAGATGGACGTAGCATCGAGCAGATTTTTGGCCTGCCCGATAATCTCAAGTTCCACTCTTCAATGACCCTGTTTTCCAGGGCATCGCCAAGCCAGGAAATTTTCTCCAAAGTGATCCAGAAGTATTTTCACGGGCAGTTTGACGCCGCAACACTGAAGACCTTGGCGAATCAGGCAATTTCCGATGACCGTTCATGACCCATGAAGCCCGCCTGAGCCGCGACCTGCGCAATCTGTTATGTTCCTGCCGTAACGCGTCGTTGGGAACGGTAGGCGACAACGGCGCGCCGTTTGTCTCGATGGTGCCGTTTGCTGTGCAGCCCTCGGTCGGATATCTTGTAATTCATGTAAGTGGCCTCGCAGCTCATACTCGCAACATGCAAAAAAGGCCCCAGGTATCGCTGTTGATAATGCAGCCTGAAAAGCCTGACGTGGCGGTTCATGACTTACCGCGGGTTACCTTGAACGGGACGGCTATGCTGTTGGAGCCCGGTAGCAACGATTGGCGAATATGCCGCGCCGCCTACCTTGACCGATTTCCCGAGGCCGAGCCCATGACTCAACTTGGCGATTTCCGGTTCGCGGCCATAAAAGTGAACGACGGCCGCCAAATCGCCGGATTCGGAGCGGCGCGCGACGTCGATGCGCAGGAAATACTGCGGCTTATGAGCCTTGTTGGCAACTGCCTGTCTTAACCCGCGCCAAGAAGGTCGCGTGCGTCCAAAATGGCATAGACAATGTCAGGATGATTATCGAGGCATCGGCGTACAGCGGCCGGAATGGATTGGCGGGTCTTTCGGCACAGCCCGGGGCTTTCCACAAGCTGGATGGCGAAGCCACGTACGGTTCGAACCCCGCGCGCGCTGGGAACGATTTCAAGAATAATGCCCAACTGCGATTCCAGGCGTTCTTCAATCCGCTTGAGTTCTGCATAGCTTGAAATGCTTTCAATGCGTGCGATGAGCTTTTTTTCTTCCTGTTTGGTTAGCAGCAGTATACGAGCATCGTTGGCTGGATTGCCCAATAATTCATCCCGATTGCAGGTGCAGGCACCCGGCGGACAGGCCTCGCGGATCGGTACGGAATTCGGTGGCAACATAGGGAACACACTACGGATTGTTTGTCGTTACGCAAAAGCAATCTTAACGCGATCTCCCCTTCTATGTGACATTCATCTGACATAGTTCAAAAACAACACATACTGGCCACGTCTGCCTCGATGCTGAGGTCCTATCGGGTACTTTCAGGAGATAATGATGCTCACCCTAGCACGTACTGAAAGAGACCGAGATGAATTGGAGAGCCTGGCGCCGTCAGTGGATGACTGAGCCTTTGTATCGTATGGCGCGCGAAGCAATGCCGCGCCTTTCGCCCACTGAACAGCAAGCGATTGAGGCTGGCGACGTATGGTGGGACGCTCAGCTTTTTTCTGGTTCGCCCGACTGGCGGACTTTGGTGAATGTAAAGCCGGTAGCCCTTACCCCCGATGAACGCATCTTCATGGACGGCCCCGTTGCACAGGTGTGCCGCATGCTCAATGACTGGGATATCACTTGGCAACACGGCGACTTGCCTGCCGAAGTCTGGGATTTCCTGAAGCTGCATGGCTTCTTTGGCATGATTATCCCGAAAGAGTACGGTGGCCTTGGCTTCTCGCCTTATGCCCATTCTGAAGTCGTGCGCCAGATCTCTGTGCGGTCTCTCGCGGCAGCCGTGACCGTCATGGTTCCTAACTCGCTGGGTCCGGGCGAGCTTCTTATGCAGTTTGGCACCGACGAGCAGCGTCAGTATTGGCTACCGCGCCTCGCGCGTGGCCAGGAAATACCCTGTTTTGCCCTTACCAGTCCGGAAGCCGGCTCCGACGCGGCCGCCATGACCGACACTGGCGTCATATGCCGTCGCGACGTCAATGGCATTAGCACGTTAGGCATACTTCTTAATTGGCGCAAGCGCTATATAACGCTTAGCCCTGTTGCGACAGTGCTGGGCCTTGCGTTCAAGCTGTCCGATCCCGAAGGCCTTATTGGCGGCAAGCAGGATTTAGGTATTTCCGTGGCGCTGGTTCCGACCAATCTGCCCGGAGTCACCGCGGGACGGCGACACTTACCGGCGCTGCAGGCATTCCAGAATGGCCCAATCGAAGGTAGCGATGTATTCGTGCCGCTTGATGCGCTGATTGGCGGCCTGGAAAAAGCGGGGCAGGGTTGGCCCATGCTGATGAGCGCGTTGGCTGCTGGTCGCGGCATCTCACTGCCGTCGTTGTCGGCGGCAGCCTGTGTATTTAGCGCTCATACTTCGGGTGCGTATGCGCGGATTCGCACGCAGTTTGGGCTTCCCATCGGCAAGTTTGAAGGCGTACAGGAGAAACTCGGCCGTCTGGCCGGTAATGCCTATCTGGTTGAAGCCGCACGTCGCTTCACGTGCGCCGGTTTGCAACTGGGATACAAGCCGTCGGTAGTGTCGGCCATAATGAAGCTGCACGCTACCGAACGTATGCGGCAGTCAATAAACGACGCCATGGATATCCATGCCGGCAAAGCCATCATCGACGGCCCCAATAATTATTTGGGAAATCTGTATCGTGCCCTGCCTGTGGCCATCACAGTCGAAGGGGCCAACATTCTGACCCGCAGCCTTATCGTTTTCGGCCAAGGTGCCATCCGGGCTCATCCCTTCCTCATGAAGGAAGTGGTCGCCCTGGGCAACAGCGATCAAACAGCAGGTGAAGACGCCTTTGACGCCGTCATCTGGAAGCACTTGGCACACAGCGTCAAGAACGCCCTAAAAGCTACCGGTATGGCGTGGACAGCGGGCCGTTTTGTGACGGCTCCGAAAGGCGTCGGTGCCGCAGCGCCGTATTATCGAAGTTTGAATCGTTACGCTGCCGCATTCGCTCTGGTTTCAGAAGTATCGCTACTCACACTCGGTGGATCGCTAAAACGCAAAGAAATGCTTTCGGGTCGCTCTGGGCGATGTTCTGGCCGAGCTATATTTACTGACGGCCGTGCTGCGGCGCTGGCAAGATGAAGGCCAGCATGAATCCGACTTGCCCTTGGTCAGATACTGTGCCGAGCAGGGCTTTGCCACCATCGAAAAACGTCTCGACGATGTATTGCTTAACCTTCCGCTGCGCGCGGCGGGATGGGTGTTAAGGGCGTTGGTCCTGCCGCCTGTTCTGCGGGCGACGCCTCCGTCGGACAAACTCACTGCCCTGTGCGCCAATATACTGCTTGAGCCCTCCGATACGCGCGACCGCCTTGTGGGCGCCGTATGGGAAGGTCATGACAGTGCCAGCGTTGAGCAGCTAGAACGAGCATTTGAATTACTGACCGGGGTTCAACCTTTGCTGGATCGCATCAAACACGCTGGTTTGAAAGACTGGCGCGTGGCACACGCCAGGGGCGCGATTACCGACGAGCAAGCAAATTCGCTAGAGGCGGCTGAACAGGCCGTCGCGGCGGTCATCGAGGTAGATGACTTTGCTCCTGGCGACTTTGATCGCCAGCCGGTTTAGTCGGCCCTTTCTTTGCGTTGAATCAATTCAATCTTGTAGCCGTCAGGGTCTTCGACAAAGGCAATGACGGTCTGACCATGCTTCATGGGGCCGGCTTCGCGTGTCACGTTGCCGCCTTTTTCCTTGATGCGGGCACAGGCATCGTAAGCATCTTCGACCTCAAGGGCAATATGACCATAGCCATTGCCCTAAATCGTAGCCCTTGGTATCCCAATTGTGCGTCAGCTCAATCACGGCGCCTTCGCTTTCATCTTGGTAACCCACAAAGGCCAATGTAAATTTGCCGTCGGGGTAGTCCTTGCGGCGCAGCAGCTTCATGCCTAGTACATCGGTGTAAAACATTAATGAACGGTCCAGGTTGCCGACTCGTAGCATGGTATGTAGCAATCGCATCAAAATCTCCTTGATGGGTTATTCGAGGTTTGGGGGCGGATTTCAGATCAAGGGCAAAGAGCCCGGGTCATACTGCCGCAGGGCGTTGCGTGATCGCTCAAAGCCGGGCAATATCTGTCCGACTTCACGCCAGAAATCCTTGCTGTGATTCATTTGCCGCAAGTGCGCAATTTCGTGAGCAATTACATAATCAATAATGTCATGCTCAAAGTGTATCAGTCGCCAGTTCAACATGATATTGCCTTCACTGCTGCACGATCCCCAACGCGTTGCAGCCGACGAAAGTCGCCAACGGCGTATCGTTAATTGGCTGGAATCCAAAAAATGTTGCAATCTTTGGCCAAACCATGCGGTGGCCTGTTGCTGCAGCCATGAGTGCACGCTATCGCGTACCCTGCTGCGATCGGCATCGGCAGGTAGAGCCAGGCTAAGCACGCTGCCATGATCCGGCGAAAATTGGGTGCCATGAAACACGGCCGTTTGTTGAGCGGCGTCCAGGTGCAGAACGATGCGCTTTCCCAGATAAGGGATGGATCCACCATTCTGCCATAGGGTGTCGGCGGTGGCCAGGTGTTGTTGACGAGCTTGCCTGATGCGAAGCTTGCCAAGTATCCAGTGCGCTTTTTCGATGACGGCAGCGTCGATCTGACCTAGCGTCACCCAGTTGGGAGCAGTAACTTGTAAGCCATCATCATTGATGGTTAGTCCTATGCTCTTGCGCCGTGATCGCTGCAATACGTAGCCTATGGTCTGTTGCGGAGCTTGTACTTCGCGCCAGCGGGCATTCGCAGGCAGTGCCGCCGGACAAGCCGTCACAACGGCGTGGTCTGATTTAGGTGGTGGCGCAGGAGGCTGGGTCACAGTCGACGGCACTGGCCCGGAAAACAGATCGAGTTGCTCAGTCACGCCCATATCGTTCGGGATTCAGTACCCGCATTTCGGCCTCGATCCATTCCTGGACCTGCTTGTTTACCGTGTCGGCATCTAGACCTGCTGTTTGAATCAGGGGGCCGATGGACACGGTGACGAGCCCGGGTTTTTTGATGAAAGCGTTGCGCGGCCAGCATTCACCCGCGTTATGGGCAACCGGAATGATCGGAGTTTGGGTACGGGTTGCCAGCAAGGCGCCACCCAATTTATAACGCCCCGTTTTACCGGGCAACATGCGGGTGCCTTCGGGAAACAAAATAGGCCAGCGACCTTCGTTGATGCGTTCCTGGCCAATTTTCACGACTTGCTCGAACGCATCGCGGCCTTTGGCCCGGTCGATCGGGATCATGCGCAGTAAAGCCAAGCCCCAGCCAAAAAATGGAATGCGATGGAGTTCCCGTTTGTAAACGAAGCACATGTCGCGCGGCATGTAGCCAATGATGAACATGGTTTCCCATGCGGATTGATGTTTGGACAGCATCACGGCCGGGCCGTCGGGAAGGTTTTCAGCGCCTTTGATCTGCCACCGTATGCCAAGTATGGCTTTGGCACCCCAGATGGCGAGCCTGGGCCAGCCGACGGTTACCTTGTAGCGCCAGTGTAAGGGGAGGGGCGCGCATAAAAGGCTCGCAAACGCGAAGGGAATAACAGTAAAGAGCAAGAATAGCTGGTAAAGCGTAGCGCGGATTGGGGCCATATTTATTCCTCGGAAAGCCAGGAGTCGACCACTGCAGCAAGATTTTCCCGTATTTGGGTACCTGCCGGCAGGTCGCCTTTATCCCGTGTTTTTTGACCATTGCCGGTGAGCACCAGCCATGGCGCACAGCCGGCGGCTACGGCAGCCTGCAAGTCCCGAAGTGAATCGCCAACTGATGGGGCATTTTTCAGGCTGACATCATAGCGGCGTGCTATATCGAGGTACATGCCAGGTAGGGGCTTGCGGCAAAGGCAACCATCGTCCGGCCCGTGAGGACAGATGAATATGGCGTCTACACTGCCACCCACATGGGCAAGCTCACGTCGCAGTTTTGCATGAATTAAATTCAGTGTGTCCATGCTGAACAGGCCGCGGGCGATGCCGGACTGATTGCTTGCGATAACAACTCTCCAATTGGCCCTGGAGAGTCTTGCTATGGCTTCTAGACTGCCCGGCAATGGAATCCATTCGTCCGGGCTCTTGATGAATTCGTCGCTATCCTGATTGATAACGCCGTCGCGATCGATTATGGCGAGTTTCACTGGGCTAACCTGGAAATATCGGCGACCTGGTTCATGACTTGATGTAGATCGGCCAGCAAGGCCAACCGATTGGCACGTATGGCCGGATCATCTGCCATTACCATGATGTCGTCGAAAAATGCATCGACAGCGTCTTTGGCTTGCGCCATGGTGGCCAGGCTGGCAGTAAAGTCGCCCTGCGCCAGTTGCGCCTGAGCTTGCGGCTTGAGTGTATCGATAACTTTGGCCAGAGCCTGCTCGGCGGCCTCGCTGAGCTTGGCAGGATCCACATTCCCCAGCGTAGTGTCAGCCTTTTTAAGCAGATTGGCAATACGCTTATTGGCCGCTGCAAGGCTTTCTGCCTCGGGACGCTGCGCGAAACTGGCACATGCCTGGATGCGGGCATGAACCTGATGAAGTGGTGGTTCAAGAGCCAACACGGCGTCGACCACATTCCGATCGAAATCGTTATTCAACGAGTTGCGGTAGCGTTCGTAAATGAATGCTTGAACCTCGGCACCACTTGCTTCGTTAACTGCCCCAGCAGCGAAGCTTGTGACAGCAAAGGCAAGCAGATCGGGCAAACGAAGACTATTGCCGTCGCTAACGGACAAGTATCCACCGGCTTCCAATTGCTCGAAGGCGCTTATGAGGCCGAGGGCCGCACGGCGCAAACCATAGGGATCGCGCTCACCGGTCGGTACCAAGCCTATGCCCCATATGCCGATCAGTGTTTCAACGCGCTCAGCGATGAATAGTATTGCAGATGTCAGGGTGGCGCCGCTGACCGGTGTATCGAGGCGTATTCGATATTGGTCTTTAAGCGCCAGCACAACGTCGTCGGATTCGCCGTCGGCCTGCGCATAATAGGCCCCCATAATTCCTTGTAATTCGGGGAACTCACCCACCATGTTGGAAGCCAGATCGGCCTTGGCCAGCATTGCTGCACGATCGGCGTTTTGAACATCGGCGCCCAATTCGGCGGCTAGGTAGCGGGCTATTTTGCGAACGCGCTCGGTTCGTTCAAGCTGTGAACCCAGTTTGTTGTGATAGACGCTGCTCGCAAGCCCTGCTACGCGGTCGGCGAGCTTGATCTTGCGATCAGTCTGGAAAAAGAACTGAGCGTCGGCCAAGCGAGGGCGTACCACCCGCTGGTTACCTTCCACAATATTGATCGGATTCTCGACTTGCATATTGCTGACGATCAGGAAGCGATGAGTCAGCTTGCCATTGTCGGGCTCGAACAGTGGAAAATATTTTTGATTCAGCCGCATGGTCAGAATCAAGCACTCGGGTGGCACCTGCAAAAACTGCTCTTCGAATTCGCCGACATACACGGTAGGGTGCTCGACTAATGCGGTGACCTCTTCAAGCAGCGCATCTACCTCGGGCCCGGTGCCTATGGTGGCGCCCAGAGCTTGAGCCTGACTTTGCAACTGCTCGTTGATTAAGGCGCGGCGCGCTGTAAAGGAAGCAATGACCTTGCCTTCGGCATGCAGTTGTTTCTGGTAAGTCTCGGGCGACTCGATGGTAATCGAGTGTCCAGCCATAAAGCGGTGGCCCAGGGTGACTCGACCGGCATCCAGGCCTAAAGCGCGCACGTCAACGACCTGTTGACCCCATAGTGCGATAAGTTGGTGTGCTGGGCGTACAAACTTTACGCTGCTTATCCCGTCGTCCAACTGATAGCGCATGACCTTGGGGATCGGCAGGTGGTTAATCGCATAGTCGAGCGCTTCTTGCAGTCCGTCCGCTAAAGACGACCCTGCCGCCACACCCTTGGCAAATAGATAATCCTGTTTGCCGTCGGATTCCGTGATCAGTTCAGCTGCCGTCAAATGATCCAGACCCTTGCTGGCCAATTTCTTGGCCAGTGCCGGGCTGATCTCGCCCGTATCGCTCAAACCTATTTTGGCCGGCATGAGTTTTTCGGTATAAGTTTGCTCTGGAGCTTGGGCCAACACGGCACTTAGCACTACTGCCAAGCGTCGAGGCGTGGAAAAGTCGGTTGTTATGCAATCGGCTTCCAGCAGATGATGTTGCGCCAGTGTCTTGCGTATACCCTCTGCAAAGGCTAGGCCCAATTTCTGCAGTGCTTTGGGAGGCAGTTCTTCAGTCAACAATTCAATCAGTAAAGGCTGGGTCGATCCAGTGAGGCCGCTAGTCATCATTCGGCCTCCGTGCCGTTGCAGTTCACAAGCATGGGAAATCCAAGGTTCTCGCGCGACTCAAAATAGGCCTGGGCGACGGCGCGTGACAGGTTGCGGATGCGGCCGATATAGGTAGCCCTTTCCGTTACGCTGATGGCGCCGCGGGCGTCGAGCATATTGAAGGTATGAGCCGCTTTAAGAGTTGCTTCATAAGCGGGTAGTGCCAAGGGTACTTCGATAAGGCGCTTGGCTTCGGCTTCATAATCATTGAAGTGTGCAAGCAGCATGGGTATCGAAGCGTACTCGAAGTTATATGTCGATTGTTCCACTTCGTTTTGATGAAACACATCGCGATAGAAGATTTTTTGCCCCTGGGCTCCTTCAGTCCAGACCAGGTCGTATACGCTTTCAACCCCTTGCAGATACATTGCCAGACGCTCAAGGCCGTAGGTGATTTCGCCGGTCGTAGGGCTGCAGTCCAGTCCCCCGACCTGCTGGAAGTAAGTGAATTGCGTCACTTCCATGCCGTTCAGCCAAACTTCCCATCCGAGTCCCCATGCGCCCAGGGTAGGATTCTCCCAGTCGTCCTCGACAAAGCGGATGTCATGCTCTTGCGGGTTGATGCCCAAGGCGACGAGCGAGCCGATATAAAGGTCAAGGATGTCGGTGGGCGCAGGTTTGAGCACGACCTGATATTGGTAGTAATGCTGCAGGCGATTTGGGTTCTCGCCGTATCGCCCATCCTTGGGGCGCCGCGATGGCTGCACGTAGGCTGCGCGCCAAGGCTCTGGCCCGATCGAGCGCAAGAATGTCGCGGTGTGCGAAGTGCCCGCGCCGACTTCCATGTCGTAGGGCTGAAGTAGGGCACAACCCTGCTTATCCCAATATTGCTGAAGCGTTAAAATAATTTGCTGAAAAGTGAGCATGAGCGAAGGCCAGTGAAGCGAAAAGCCGCAAAATTTTTCAATTTTAACTGGTTCCGTGCTGAAGAAGGAGGGCCTAGGTTCGGGCCCTGCCGCAATTGGTCGTATGATATTGAGTTGACCACCATCTTTAACAGGCGCAATCGCGCCGCAGCTTTCGGGGATTGCTTTATGTCTGACTTGGTAAAAGTGGAAGTAATTGATCGCATCCAGATCATCACGGTTAATAGGCCTGAGGCACGCAATGCCATCAACTACGAAACCGCGCACGAACTGGCCGAGGCTTTCGATCAGCTTGATGCCAACGACGACGTCGTCATCGGAATTCTTACCGGAGCGGGCAATACCTTTTCTTCCGGCATGGATTTGAAAGCATTTGCGCTTAACGGTCAGCGTCCTTTGGTTGAAGGGCGTGGCTTTGCAGGTCTCTGCGAGAAGCCCCCGCGCAAGCCATTAATTGCTGCCGTCGAGGGCTATGCGTTGGCCGGCGGGTGCGAGATGGCCTTGGCATGTGACCTGATAGTCTCTGCCAACAATGCCAATTTCGGGCTTCCGGAAGTCAAGCGGGGTATTGTGCCCGGTTCAGGCGGCATGGTTCGCCTGCCCAGCCGTATTCCGTACCATATCGCCATGGAAGCAGTGCTTACCGGCGATATGCTGCCCGCCGCGCGTGCCCATCATTATGGCTTGGTAAACCGGTTGGTCGAGCCAGGGCAAGCTCTAGAGGGCGCTTTGGCTTTGGCCCGCTTAGTAGCCCAGAACGGCCCGTTGGCCGTCCAGACCGCCAAAAGTATCGTTACTAACTCGCGCGACTGGCGTCAAGCCGATATGTTCGATTTGCAGCGGCCGCGCATTGCCCATATTTTCACATCGGCAGATGCTAAAGAAGGCGCAACAGCGTTCGCCGAGAAGCGCATGCCTGTATGGACCGGCAAATAACGCATTGAATACTTGGCCAGCAACCTCGGTGGGTCTGTGCGACCTGCCTTTTTACGTTGAACCCACACCATATGACAATCACAATCACAGAAAACGACCTGATTCAGTCCATTGCGGACGCAGTCCAGTTTATTAGCTATTACCATCCTGCCGACTACATTCAGCACCTCGCCCGTGCCTACGAACTGGAAGAAAGCCCCGCGGCGAAAGATGCAATCGCGCAGATTCTGACCAATTCGCGCATGTGTGCCGAGGGCCATCGTCCAATCTGCCAGGACACCGGCGTAGTTAACGTGTTCTTGAAAATAGGCATGAATGTTCGCTTTGCGACGCAACGCAGCATGCAGGACCTATGCGATGAAGGGGTGCGCCAGGGCTATTTGAATCCCGATAATCCTTTGCGTGCTTCGATTCTTACAGACCCATTGTTTACACGCAAGAATACGCGTGACAACACACCCTGTATCGTCAGCGTCGAATTGGTTCCGGGCGACAAGGTAGATGTACAGGTAGCTGCCAAAGGCGGTGGCTCCGAGAATAAATCTAAATTCGCCATGCTCAATCCCAGCGATTCCCTGATCGACTGGGTATTGAAGACTGTGCCTCAAATGGGTGCCGGATGGTGCCCGCCGGGTATGTTGGGAATAGGCGTCGGCGGTACAGCTGAGAAGGCCATGTTGATGGCCAAGCAGTCGTTGATGGAAGACATCGATATGTACGAGCTGCTGCAGCGCGGCCCGCAAAACAAGTTAGAAGAATTGCGTATCGAGCTTTACCAGAAAGTCAACGCGCTGGGCATCGGAGCCCAAGGACTTGGCGGCCTTACGACCGTGCTCGACGTGAAGATTCATACTTTCCCGACGCACGCCGCGTCCAAGCCCGTCGCCATGATTCCCAATTGCGCAGCAACGCGACATGTGCATTTCGAGCTCGATGGCTCGGGGCCCGCCCAACTAACCCCGCCGGCACTTTCAGACTGGCCCGACGTACATTGGGCTCCTGACTACAACAAGTCTTTGCAGGTCGATCTGAATACCCTCACTAAAGAGCAGGTCGCCAGCTGGAAGCCTGGGCAGACTTTACTGTTGTCCGGCAAAATGCTGACCGGCCGCGATGCCGCGCACAAACGCATCCAGGACATGTTGCAAAGCGGCGAGAAACTGCCGGTTGATTTCACCAATCGTGTTATTTATTACGTAGGACCTGTCGATCCGGTCGGCGATGAAGTGGTGGGTCCCGCAGGTCCGACCACTGCAACCCGCATGGATAAGTTTACCGATATGATGCTTGAGCAGACCGGCCTGATTTCCATGATAGGCAAAGCCGAACGCGGTCCCGTGGCAATCGAGTCGATACGCCGTCATGGCTCGGCTTACCTAATGGCAGTTGGCGGCTCGGCTTATTTGGTTTCCAAGGCAATTCGTGGTGCCAAGGTAGTAGGCTTCGAAGACCTGGGTATGGAGGCCATCTACGAGTTCGATGTCAAAGACATGCCGGTAACCGTCGCGGTGGATTCCACCGGAACATCGGTTCATGAAACCGGCCCCAAGGAGTGGAAGGCGCGCATTGCTGAAATCCCCCTGATGCCGGTCTAATCGCTTTCGCTCCACCCTTAAAAACCGCTGCTTGGCCAGCGGTTTTTTTCATTGCGGCGTCAGCTAGCCGTCCCTGGAAAGCTAAAGCAGCCTTAATGCTAGCACCGGTCCAATCCCATTCACCTCTAAGGTGCAGCGGGTCAGGGCAGCGGGGCGAAAGTTTGAGCAAGCCGGCCAAGCACGGGCCGCAGCGATCTTTCGCCCCGCTGCCCTGACCCGCTGCACCGACTTAAAGACATAGGACCGGTCGCCTGGCAGCGTCATTGCCGAACATAAAGTGCCCGATGCATTTCACGCGATGGCTCGACCGCCACTTTAGGGCAACTTTGAGGGTTTTCTCCTATGTCAGCCAAGACCGCCCCCGCATACTATTATTATTGAAATAGTAATATATCAGTAACTTTTGCGTGGGTGTTTTCCACCACAACACAATTTCAGCGCAGGCCCGGGCAAAACGGAGCTTGCCTCCGGGGAAAGTATGAAAATCTTATTCAAGCTAAGCGCCGTCGCAGCTATGGGACTCGCGTTCGCCAATGTCCATGCCGAAGCCAATAAATATCCGTCCCGACAGGTAACAATTGTCGTGCCATTTTCTCCCGGCGGAGGCACCGATACAACGACTCGTTTACTGGCGCAAAAGCTTAGCGACTTATGGGGTCAATCGGTAGTGGTCGAGAATAAAAGCGGTGCCGCTGGCACAATTGGCGCGGGGCAAGTTGCACGTGCCAAGCCCGACGGCTATACGCTGATGATGGGTAATATTGGTACGCAATCCATCAATCCGTCGCTTTACACGCTAACGTACGATCCAAAGACCGCATTCGCGCCAATTACGCAGGTTGTCGAACTGCCCTTGATTCTGGTGGTGAATTCGAAATCCGGCATTGATTCCGTCAAAGACCTGATCGATACCGCAAAGAAACGGCCCGGTGAATTATTTTTCAGTTCATCAGGAGCCGGTAGTTCCATGCAACTTGCCGCAGAAGCATTCCAGCAGGCTGCCGATGTAAAGATGACGCATGTGCCCTTTGCGGGCGAGGGGCCAGCGGTGACAAATCTGATAGGCGGCCAAGTCAATGTGACGTTTGGCACCATCATGGGCAGCGGCCCCTTTGTCAAGCAAGGAGCGCTTAAAGGGTTGGGTGTAACTAGTGCCAAGCGCTACCCGACGTTTGCCGACCTTCCTACCATTTCTGAGAGTGGCCTGGATGGATACAATTCCGTTTCATGGGTGGGACTTGTGGCCCCTGCGGGTACTCCTAAAGCGATCATCGACAAAGTGGCCCAAGACGTGAAGGCAGTGCTCGCCGATACCAAGTTCAGTGAGCAATTGATCAGTCAGGGTGGTCTGCCAATAGGTTCAAGCCCGGAAGAGTTCACGAAAAAAATCAATGACGATTTCCTTGTCTACAATAAAATAATCAAAGACAACAATATCGCGGTGAAGTAGTAATTAACACGACTACAATACGTAATGAAGCGGGGCCGCCATCATGGCGACCCCGCTTCATATTGGCTTTGTGTGTACCTGGAAAACCAGGTTTGCCTATCGCCCGTTTGCTTGGCGCCAG
Organism: uncultured beta proteobacterium; assembly: GCA_963706785.1. GTDB lineage: Bacteria > Pseudomonadota > Gammaproteobacteria > Burkholderiales > Burkholderiaceae_B > Pollutimonas. The sequence goes on along the minus strand of CAVPNJ010000001.1, from coordinate 216,325 downwards.
GCGGCAAAATCGGTACGCGTTTTTTCTTCGGTCGCTGGGTATAGGCCGATAATGGAGCGGCCTTTTAGTACTTCTTCGGTGACGAAATCTTCGTAAGCCGTCATCTCGACAGCTTCCGCCGCGATCACATCGGCCAAATGGGCCGGGATCACGACTACACCTTCGCCATCGCCCACGATCACGTCGCCGGGAAACACAGCTACGTCACCGCAGCCGATCGGCACATTGATATCCAGTGCTTGGTGCAGTGTCAGGTTGGTAGGAGCCGACGGGCGGTTATGGTAAGCAGGGAAGGGCAAGCGCGCTATCTCGGGCGAATCACGGAAGCCTCCGTCGGTTACGACTCCGGCGGCGCCTCGTTTCATCAGGCGTGATACCAGAATGGACCCTGCCGACGCGGCGCGAGCATCTTTACGACTGTCTATCATCAGGACAGCCCCTTCGGGGCACTGATCTACCGCGACTCGCTGGGGATGTTGTCGATCCTGGAACACCGTTATAGGATTCAAGTCCTCGCGCGCGGGAATATAACGCAGGGTATACGCTACACCGACCATATTGGGCAGGTCAGGGTTGAGCGGTCGCACGTCCTGGATAAACTGATTGCGCAGACCGCGCTTGAACAGCGCCGTACATAGGGTGGCGGTACTGATGGTGGCAAGCTGCTGCCGAGTAACGGAATTCAGGGACACGTATGGCTCCTTTAGTAGATGCTGGGTTCGCTGTTCGGGGCTCCGAACTCGGTTTCAAGAAAGTCAAGATCGCAACCTGAGTCAGCTTGCAGGATATGCTGGGAAAACATCCATCCGTAGCCGCGTTCGAAACGTTTGGGCGGCGCAATCCACGCGGCGCGGCGCTGTGCGAGCTCTTCGTCGCTGATCTCAAGATGAATGCGCCGTGCCGGTACGTCGACGGTTATTAGATCGCCGGTTTTCACCAGGGCCAGATTGCCACCGACGTAGCTTTCTGGAGCCACATGCAAGATGCAGGCACCGTAGCTGGTACCGCTCATCCGGGCATCCGACACGCGGAGCATATCTCGCACCCCTTGCTTCAGCAACTTGGTGGGTATGGGCAACATGCCCCATTCCGGCATGCCAGGACCGCCTTGCGGCCCGGCGTTGCGCAGCACCAGGATATGCTCGGCCGTTACATCAAGGTTCTCGTCTTCCACTGCCGCTTTCATGCTGGGGTAATCATCGAATACCAAAGCTGGCCCTGTGTGTTGCAGGAACTGAGGCGCGCAGGCACTGGGTTTGATGACACAGCCCGACGGTGCAAGGTTGCCGCGCAATACGGCCAAGGCGCCTTCCGGATAAAGTGGGTTCGTTAAAGGACGGATGACATCATCATTGTGCACCTCGGCGCCAGCGATATTTTCGCCCAGGCTGCGCCCAGTGACCGTTAGTTCGTCAAGCTTCAGATGGCCGCCGAGGCGATTCATAAGCGCAGGCAACCCGCCTGCGTAATAAAAGTCTTCCATCAGGTAGGTTTCGCCGCTGGGCCGTACGTTGGCGATTACCGGAATGTTTCGGCTGGCCGCATCGAAGTCGTCAAGACTGACCGCGCAGCCGGCGCGGCGCGACATGGCCACCAGGTGTATGACGGCGTTTGTCGAGCAGCCCATGGCCATCGCCACAACAATGGCGTTCAGAAAGCTGGTACGGGTCAGGATGCGCTGCGGCGTTAAGTCCTCCCATACCATTTCGACTATGCGTCGTCCGCATTCTGCCGACATGCGTATGTGATTCGAGTCTGCCGCCGGGATGGAAGCGGCCCCGGGCAGGGTCATTCCGATCGATTCTGCAATGGACATCATGGTGCTTGCTGTGCCCATCGTCATGCAAGTCCCGGCACTGCGTGCAATTCCGCCTTCTACACCTACCCATTCAACCTTGCTTATTTTGCCGGCCCTGCGCTCATCCCAGTATTTCCAGGCGTCAGAACCCGATCCAAGAACCTTTCCTTTCCAGTTGCCGCGCAACATGGGACCGGCGGGCAGGAAGATGCAGGGCAGGCCGGCACTGATGGCCCCCATCAGCAGGCCGGGCGTAGTCTTGTCACACCCGCCCATCAGCACGGCCCCGTCGACGGGATGGCTGCGCAGCAGTTCTTCGGCTTCCATTGCCAGCATATTTCTATAAAGCATGGTGGTAGGTTTGACGAAATTTTCCGAAAGGGAAATCGCTGGCAATTCGATGGGGAAACCGCCGCTTTGCAATATGCCGCGCTTTACGTCTTCGATCCGCTGTTTGAAGTGAGAATGACAGGGATTGATATCGGACCACGTATTAAGGATTGCAATCACGGGACGACCGGCCCAGTCGTCGGGCGCGTAACCCATTTGCATGAGACGGGAACGATGACCAAATGAGCGCAGGTCATCGGGAGCAAACCATCGGGCACTGCGAAGCGATTCGTAAGGGCGATGTGACATGATTTTTTGCCTATATATGGAGGTCGGCGGTAGTGTTCGGGGATTAAAACACTAATATATTAGCTTGTAAACCGGACACCCTTCGCCCGGAGCCGTATTCGAGCAGATATTGCCGAAGCTTTAAGGGCGGTGAAGTGAGCCTTATCGAAAATCGAATTCCCAAGCGGAATATAAACATGCAAGCTATGACTTTGAGTGAAGTAAAAGAAGAGAACACCCATGACAACCATGAATCCATCCAGCTGGGTAGGCCGTACCGAAGAATGCGTAGATTCGGTCGACGTCGGCCATATCGAGAAAGTAGCGCTCAGTCTCAGCTCTGCTCCGCCCGCCGTGGGCAGTGAACTCCCTTTGCTATGGCACTGGGCTTTGTTTGTGAAAGGAGTGCCTTACGATCAGATCGGTGATGACGGCCATCCGCAGCGCGGTGGTTTCCTGCCTGCTGCCGATAATCGCAATCGTATGTGGGCAGGGGGCAGGCTTGAATTCATGCAGCCCCTCCGAATCGGAACTCCCGGCAAACGCGTCTCGACGATAGCCGCGGTCAAAGAAAAAGACGGCCGTACCGGGAAGCTGTTATTTGTCACCGTAAAGCACGAGTATTCTCAAGACGGAGCCTTATGCATTTCTGAGGAACAAGATATCGTGTATCGCGAGCCTAGCCCGCCCAAGCTGGAAGGCAGCATCGTCGCGCCCAAGGGTGAATGGTCCGAAACGACGGTGCCGAGTCCGGTCATGCTTTTCCGTTATTCCGCCGTAACGTTCAATGGTCATCGAATTCATTACGATGAGCCCTATGTCACTAAAGCCGAGGGCTATCCAGGCCTGGTCGTTCACGGACCCATGATCGCCACGCTAATGTGCCGAGCCTTCGTTAATGCCAATCCGGGTAAGAAAGTAACTTCATTTTCGTATCGGGGCTTAAGGCCTTTGATTGCGCCGCGGCCATTCCAGACTTCTGGTGTGCTGCTCGGCGGCGACAGCGCACAATTATGGGCCGAGCAAGACGGTACGCTTGCACACCAGGCAGAGTTGAGGTTTACAGCATGACTGATACAACGAAATCGACTGATAACCCTGGCGCTGACGCCTCGCGCCCTTTGGATGGCATTACGGTGATCAGTCTCGAGCACGCGATTGCTGCGCCGTTCTGCACACGTCAGCTGGCCGATATGGGGGCCCGCGTCATCAAGGTCGAGCGCCCGGGCGTCGGCGACTTCGCGCGCAATTATGACGAGCGTGTCAAGGGTCTGGCCTCGCACTTTGTATGGACCAATCGGTCCAAGGAAAGTCTCACTCTAGACCTCAAGCGGCCCGAGGCAAGCCGCATTCTGGCCGATCTTCTGGGCGAGGCTGATGTGCTGGTACAGAATCTCGCTCCTGGGGCTGCGGCGCGGCTGGGCTTGTCTTTTGACGTACTGCACGAGAAACATCCGCGTCTGATCGTTTGCGATATTTCGGGCTACGGTGAAGGCGGTTCGTATCAAGACAAGAAAGCCTACGATCTGCTGATCCAGAGCGAAAGCGGCTTCTTATCGGTGACTGGCACGCCCGACACACCCGCCAAGGCGGGTTGCTCAATCTCCGATATCGCAGCCGGCATGTATGCCTACAGCAGTATTTTGTCGGCCTTGCTCCTGCGTAACCGCAGCGGAAAGGGCAGCCGGATCGATGTTTCCATGCTGGAAAGCATGGTGGAATGGATGGGTTTTCCCATGTACTACGCGTTCGACGGTGCTTCACCGCCGCCGCGGGCCGGCGCTTCGCACGCAACCATCTATCCTTATGGCCCTTTTCCTGTAGGCGATGGCACTGAGGTCATGCTGGGGCTGCAAAACGAACGCGAGTGGGCCGCCTTCTGCAACACTGTCCTGCAACAACCCGAATTGGCCAATGACAGCCGCTTCAGCAGTAACTCACAGCGTGTGGCGAACAAAGATACGCTGCGAGTGCTGATCGTGACCACTTTCGCATCATTATCCCGTGCACAGGTCATCGAAAGGCTGGAAGCCGCACATATTGCCAACGCTGGGCTCAACACCATGCAAGATGTCTGGAATCACCCGCAGCTTGCCGAGCGTAATCGCTGGCGCAAGGTCGATAGTGCCGTCGGCTCCTTGCCAGCGCTGATGCCGCCTGCAACAAGTTCTGCATTTCAGCCACGCATGGACAAGATACCTGCATTGGGCGAGAATTCGGCCTCCATTCTTGCCGGTCTGGGTTACTCGAAAGAGCAAATTGATGATCTGGCGCAACAAGGAATTATTTAATGCAGCAACAGATTCGATCCGCCTTATTCGTACCGGCGACGCGGCCCGAGCGTTTTTCCAAGGCGCTTGGCGCGGGCGCCGATGCCGTTATCATTGATCTTGAAGATGCGGTTGAACACAACCTCAAAGACCAGGCTCGAGAACATCTGCGGGACTTTGCCAGTGCGAACCCGCAAGCCTCGTTTTGGGTTCGCATCAACGGCGCTACAACCCCCTGGTTCAACGCCGACCTGGCCACTTGCGCCGCTCACCAGAACATCACCGCTGTCTTGTTACCTAAGGCAGAGTCGGCGCTTCAGATTCAGCAGGTTGCGCAGTCGGCCAAGACAGTATTGCCCATTGTTGAAAGTGCCAAAGGCGTACTGGCGCTCGAACAGATGGCGGCACAGCAAGGTGTAGATCGTCTTTCGTTTGGAAGCCTGGACCTGATGCTTGAATTGGGCACGGCGCCTGACACTGTCGGGGCTGCGCTATTGTTGAATCACATCCGTTGTCAAATTTTGCTGCATAGTGCAGCCAACGGGTTGGCCGCGCCCCTCGATGGGGTCTACCCGAGCTTTTCAGATCACGACGGGTTGTCGCAATTGGCGGCGCAGGTTCGTGATATGGGGTTTGGCGGGATGCTTTGTATTCATCCTGCTCAGGTAGCCACCATTCATGCTGCCTTCGCGCCTACGGCCGCTGATACCGAATGGGCAAAACGCATTATCGACGTCGCAGACGCCACGGGATCATCTGCCTTTCAGGTAGACGGCAAAATGGTAGACGCGCCCGTGATCGAGCGTGCGCGCCAGATTCTTAGTCGCCTGGCAGTGTAGTGGGGCTGTTGGCGGGCGCTGTTCCGCCAACGCAGCTTATGCCGGCAGTCGCGACAAGGTCTGGTCGGCACAGGCAACGAGCAGATCTTTTATAGAACCTTGAGCCAGTACAAGCTCGGGCGCCAGGTCGCTTAAGGGCGTTAATACAAAGGCGCGTTCATGCATGCGAGGATGCGGGACGATCAGGTCCGGCTCATTAATCTGCTGATCGTCAAACCACAGCAAGTCCAGATCCAGCGTGCGCGGAGCATTATGATAGGGGCGCACGCGTCCATGCTGCTGTTCGATTTTTTGCAGTATACGCAGCAGCTGTAGTGCAGTGAGTGTGGTTCGCAAAGCGGCAACGGCATTGATGTAATCGGGGCCGCTGGACTCAATTGGCGCACTGCGGTACAGAGGCGATAACTCAATCTCGCTAATTCCTGTGGCTTGTGCAAGATCGTTTACGGCCTGCAGCAAGCTTGCCCTGGCATCGCCAAGATTTGCGCCTAATCCGATATAAGCCAAAGCCATTATTTACACTCTGATTCAGCCTGGCCTTGCCGTAGGCCAGTGTTCTGCTGATAAATATTATTACTGTGGCGGCGTGTTGGTGTGCTGGCTTGGGCGGCGCCGCGGATTGCGGCGGCGCCGTGCGGCCGGCGTCTTGCCCCGGCTCTGGGATTGATAGGTTTCTATCATTTCCGCGCGCGTCGAATCATCGGCATTGGCCAGATCCATCCACCATTGTGCCTGGACGCTGTCGACTTCATGTGCTTCAGCACGCAGCTGCAAGAAATCGACCGCTGCACGAAAGCGGGGCTGTTCGAGCATACGCCATATGGTCTTTGGGTTTGCCCGTTCAAAGCGCGCCTGCATGAACCAGATCTCTCGCATGTCGGCCTGATAGCGCCGCTGGATGGCCAGCTTGCGGGTTTGCTCTTCGACTACTGAGTCGGCCGCCTGCATAAGCGCCTGCGCCGGATGCTCGCCGCCCGCACAGTATTGCTGCCAGCGTTTATTGACCAGTGTCCACAGCAAGGCGGCAAACAGAAAGCTTGGGCTGATTGTTTTCCCTGCGCGTACCCGCGCATCGGTACGGGCCAGGGCTAGGTCAACAAAGTTTTCGCCGCCTTCTTCTTTGAAGATCAGATCGATCAGAGGCAGAACGCCTTCGTGCAGACCTACGGACTGTAGCTGTCGCAGGCAGTCCATGGCATGGCCGCAAGTGAGCAACTTTAGAATTTCGTCGAACAGGCGCGAGGAAGGAACGTTCTCGATAAGAGGCGCCATGCGCGTGATGGGCTCATGAGACGCGGGGTCTATTTTGGCATTAAGTTTGGCAGCGAAGCGCAGCGCGCGCAACATACGGACGGGGTCTTCACGATAACGGGTCTCCGGATCGCCGATCATCCGTACAACCCGCTGCTTCAGGTCATGTACTCCCCGATGGTAGTCGATGACCACTTCGGTAATTGGATCGTAATACAACGCATTGAGTGTGAAGTCGCGCCGGGCTGCGTCCTCTTCGTGGGACCCGAACAAGTTATCGCGCAATATGCGGCCGTGTTCGTCAGTGTCTTGTTCGACCGAGGCAGGTGCCCGGAAAGTCGAGGTCTCGATGATTTCCTGGCCGAACACTACATGAACCAGTTGGAAACGTTTGCCTATTATGCGGGCGCGCCGGAACAGAGGGCGAATTTGATTCGGCGTGGCGTTGGTGGCAACGTCGAAATCTTTGGGTTCCAGGCCCACGATCAAATCACGCACGGCGCCGCCTACGATATAGGCTACGAAGCCATGTTCGTGCAAGACTTCACATACCTTGATGGCGTGACGCGATACGTTGCGTCGGTCAATGCCGTGCTTATCCTGAGACAGGCGCTCTGGTCCACGACGCGGCGTTGAAAACAGGCGTCCGACGAAGTTTTTTATTGTTTGTTTAAGCATGAATGTATTTTAGGACTTTGCATCTTGCATGTCCTTGAACAGGTCAAGGATTTTCCAGCCTCGCGCTTGCGCAAGCTGGCGCAATGTGGGACTGGGATTAGTGGCGATAGGGTGCGTCACGACTTCCAGTAGCGGAAGGTCGTTGGGCGAATCACTATAGAAGAATGACTGCTTAAAATCTGCCAACTGCAAGCCCATGGTTGCCAGCCATTCGTTAACGCGTGTGATCTTTCCTGCCTGAAAGCTGGCAACGCCCTGAATCTGGCCAGTGTAGCGGCCGTTATGCAGCTCGGGCGTAGTAGCGATTAGGTGCGGGATGCCAAAAGCGCGGGCAATCGGAGCAGTGACAAATTCATTGGTGGCCGTGACAATTGCGCACAAATCGCCTTGCATAAGATGATCTCGAACCAGGTCCTGTGCAGTTGGCAAAATAGCGGGCCGTACCACTTCAGCCATGAAAACTTCGTGCCATTCGGCAAGTTCGCTTGTATCGGCTCGGGTGAGCAGGCCCAACATGAACTCGGCGGATTGTTCCGCGGTCAGATTGCCTTCGTTATACCGTTGCATAAGATCTTCATTGCGGCGTTGAGCCTCGACAGGGTCGCCGGCTCGACCAGTGCGCGCCAGAAAGTCGGCCCATTGATAGTCGCTATCGAGCGGAATCAGGGTGTGATCGAGATCGAACAGAGCAAGGCGTTTTGCAGACTTCATAGATGTAGCTTCATATTTAAGTATGGCTGGATGCCAGTAGATCCTTGAGTAAAGGAAGGGTAATGGGTCGATGCTTAGCCAGGGAATAACGGTCAAGTGCATCCACCAGTGCGCTTAGACGGCTCATGTCGCGTGCATAGTGCGTAAGCACCCAGCTTATGACTTCAGGCGACAGCTGTAAGCCGCGCTCGCTGGCTCGAGTTCGCAGTGCCTCGGCTCGATCTTGATCCGACAGCAGTTCTAGGCGGAATACCAGATCCCAGCCCAGCCGCGTGCGCAGATCTTCGCGTAGCGGCATGGAAAGCGGCGCGCGATCGCCGGCAGAAACGATAGCAAACGCGTCTTTAGTGGTAGCGACTTCGCGCCAGCGATTGTACAAGGCAAACAAGGCTGCCTGCCCGGCGGGATCAAGCAGTTCAATATTGTCGATCGCGATGATCTTGTATTTAAGCTCGTCGCTCGTAGCAATGTCTTTCAGGATGGCCGGGCTGTCATTGGGCCCATGATAAAGCGCAGAAGGACCCGCCGCGCTGGCTTGAAGCAAATGAGTTCGGCCAGCGCCGTGGGCTCCCCACAGGTAAATGGCACGGCCGCCTTTCCAGTGGCGCAATGCGTCCAGCGCCTCTGCGTTTTCTCCCACGACGAAGTTGTCCAGCGAGGGCGCAGAGGGTGGTAACAAGTCCAGAATCAGTTGCTGTGTCATGTGTTGTCTAATAGGGGGTGGCGCAGTCAGGGCCTGCTTGCCATATTGCAGGGACGTGCATTTGCTGCGTTCATCGTAAAATCACCCCTGGTATTTAATTCAACATGCAATTCTTACACATCCCACGGCATTTCTCATGACAAACAAACATTCAGCTTCCTTGACCTATCGCGATGCAGGGGTCGATATCGACGCCGGCGATGCGCTTGTGGACCGTATCAAGCCTCTTGCTGCCAAAACCATGAGGGCTGGGGTGATGGCGGGTATCGGCGGATTTGGCGCCTTGTTCGAAGTGCCGAAGCATCTTAAAGAGCCTGTCCTGGTGTCGGGCACCGATGGCGTAGGCACTAAACTGCGGCTTGCTTTTGAATGGCAGCGCCATAATACCGTGGGTATCGACCTAGTGGCCATGAGCGTCAATGATATTCTGGTTCAAGGTGCAGAGCCGCTTTTCTTCCTGGATTATTTCGCTTGCGGAAAATTATCGGTCGATATCGCGGCAAGTGTGGTCGCGGGTATAGCCCGGGGGTGTGAACTTTCGGCTTGCGCTTTGATTGGCGGCGAAACGGCCGAAATGCCCGGTATGTACCCCGATGGGGAATACGACCTTGCAGGTTTCGCGGTGGGCGCGGTCGAGAAATCGCGCATCATCGATGGCAAGTCCATCGTACCCGGTGACGTAATCCTGGGCCTTGCATCCAGCGGCGCGCACTCTAATGGTTATTCGCTGTTGCGCAAAATTCTGACACATGCGAATGCCAGGCCGGGCCAGGATCTAGGTGGTCGGCCTCTGGAAGATGTCGTGATGGAGCCCACCCGTATTTATGTGAAGTCCGTGATGGCGGCCCTGGCAGCGCATGGATCAGCTATCAAAGGACTCGCGCATATTACGGGCGGTGGTCTGCTCGATAACGTGCCCCGCATCCTGCAGCCGGGCCTGTCGGCGCGATTGCATCGCGATGCCTGGGAAATGCCCGAGCTCTTCACATGGCTGCAGAAAAACGGTGGCGTCGCCGATTCAGAAATGCATCGCGTGTTTAATTGCGGCATAGGCATGGTTATCGTGGTGCCTGCCAACCAGGCAGACGCGGTAAAGGCAACGCTTTCGGCGCATGGCGAGCAGGTCAGCATATTGGGCGAAATTGTCGACCGTGAAGGCGCTGATGCGCCCCAGACCGTAGTCGTATAAGCGGTAGTCCGACGCACCTTTGCCAAGGGCGTCGGTGGTTTTGGCAGAGCAATTAAAGCGCTGCGCACAAAAGTCAGTGCTTTAGCTCTTTTGCCAGAAGGGTGCAATCGTCTCCACGACCTGCATGGCCGCGTCGGCGGCGAGGCAGTCGACCACATGGCGTTGCGGCTCGGACCTAAGCCAGGTCAGTTGCCGTTTTGCCAGCTGGCGTGTGGCGGCTATCGCCTGTTCCACCGCTACGGCCAGGTCAGTTTTTCCGTCCAGATAATCCCAAAGCTGCCTGTATCCGACGCAACGCACCGAAGGCAAACCGGTATGCAAGTCGGTTCGTTGGTGGAGCGCCTGCACTTCCTTCAGCAGTCCTTCCTTTATCATCGATTGATAACGTTTGGCGATTCGTGCATGAAGGGCAAGTCGGTCCGAGGGCTCAAGACTGACGGTAATAAATTCCAGTTCGCTATCTTGCCGCGGGCGAGTGTCGGCCAGCCACACCGACATCGGCCGACCGCTGATTCGGAAGATTTCGATAGCTCGCTGCAAGCGCTGGCTGTCGTTTGGGGATAGTCGAGCTGCGGTTATCGGGTCATACGTTGCTAATTGGCGGTGCATTTCAGGCCAGCCGCAGACTTGCGCTTCGAGGTCGATTTGGGTTCGAACAGTTGCGTCGGCGGTGGGCAATTCGTTAAGCCCCTCGCGTAAGGCCTTGTAGTAAAGCATCGTTCCGCCACATAGCAGCGGAATGTTGCCTCGCGCCTTGATGTCTTCAATGAGAGCTGTCGCATCTTGCTGAAATTCGGCGGCTGAATAGCTTTGTGCAGGATCGCGAATGTCCAGCAAATGGTGTGGGATGAGGTCCTGCTCCGCCCTGGATGGCTTGGCAGTTCCGATGTCCATACCTTGGTAAATGGTAGCCGAATCAACAACAATGATTTCAATCGGCCAGCGTTGTGCCAGCGCCAGCGTCGCGGCGCTTTTGCCGGCGGCAGTAGGTCCGGCAAGACATATAATATTTTTTTTCATTCGCCGCGCATAAACATACGGTCTAGCTCACTGACTTTCCATTGCACCCACGTGGGACGGCCATGATTGCATTGGTCGGCTCTTTCGGTTTGTTCCATTTCGCGCAACAAGCCATTCATTTCATCGATCGTCAGACGCCGGTTTGCCCTTATAGACCCATGGCAGGCCATGGTCGACAGCAGTTCGTTACGCTGTTCGGTAAGGCGCGGTGAGCTACCTACATTAGCGAGATCACGCAGAACGCCGCGCGCCAGCGACTCGATATCGCCATTCGCCAAGAGTGCAGGCACAGCGCGAACTGCCACGGCCGCAGGCCCGGCGGGCCTGAGGGTAAGACCCAGCTGACTTAGCGTGTCACCATGCTCTTCGAGCAATCCGATTTCTTTTTCGCTTGCGGCAAAGACGACCGGAACCAACAATTCCTGACAAGGCAGGCTCTGTCCGTCCATTGCCTTTTTTAACTGTTCGTAGACGATGCGTTCGTGAGCGGCATGCATATCGACTAGAACCAGGCCCGCATGATTCTGCGCCACGATGTAAATGCCGTGCAGCTGACCAAGCGCCATGCCGAGTGGGAATTCGTGATCTGTTGACGCGAAAGCTGAATTGGGCCGCGGTGTCGTCCCCGCCGCTTCCAGCGGGCGATAAAACGATTGCCACGGGGCATTGGTGTCAGTGCCAGAATCGCGCAAGGGAAAAGCCCGCTGCAATTGCTGCGGCCGAAAGAAATTGGATGCAGGGCTTCCCGGCATGCTATTAAGATGGGCGGGGGTTGCCGAGACGCCATCTGGCGCGTAAGGACCATATTGATCCGGCGATGCAGGGGGCGCGCCGGTGGATCTGTCGATAGAATGACCGACTTCTGCAGATTGGCCCCCGACGCTCGCCAATGTATGCGCAAGCGTTTGGGATACGAATCGATGAATCGCTCCGCTGTCCCGAAAGCGCACTTCATGTTTTGCTGGGTGCACATTTACGTCGACGCCTGCAGGATCGACCATCAGGAATAGCACGTAAGCAGGCTGACGGTCGCCATGCAGGACGTCGGCATAGGCCTGCCGTATGGCATGCGCTACGGTGCGATCTTTCACATACCGTCCGTTTACATATAAATACTGACGGTCGGCGCGGCTGCGCGCATAGGTAGGCCGTGTCACGATGCCGCGCAGCGTTATCAGGCCGTGTTCCCGTTCGACTTCTAGGCCTTGATCGATAAATTCGGCACCCAGCACGTCGCGCACGCGTTGGGCGATGTCAGCGGCACGCCACTGACGTTGTGGTTTGTCGTTATGAAAGAGACGAAAGGCAACATCAGGTTGCGCCAAAGCGATGCGTTCAAGCGCATCGACGCAATGCCCGTACTCGGTTGCTTCGGCGCGCAGAAATTTGCGACGAGCGGGTACCTCGTCAAAAAGCTGACGGACGTCTATAGTCGTTCCTACCGGACCGGACGCTGCGGAGGGACTGTTGAATGCCGATTCCACTTGCCAGGCATGGGAGTCGCTGGCAGTGCGCGAGGTAAGAGCAATTCGTGCCACCGAGGCGATAGACGCCAAGGCCTCACCACGAAAGCCCATTGAGTTCACCGCTTCGAGTTCGTTCAGGCTTGTAATTTTATTTGTTGCGTGGCGTGTCAGCGCCAGGCTTAGTTCGGTCGCAGGAATGCCCCAGCCATCATCGCTTACGGAAATACGGCGTATGCCACCCCCGTCCAGCCGCACTTCAATAGCGCGAGCGCCAGCATCGATTGCGTTCTCGAGCAGCTCTTTCAAGACGGAAGCCGGCCGCTCGATGACTTCGCCAGCGGCAATCTGGCTGATCAGCAAATCGGGTAATGGGGCAATAGAGCGGCGTTCGGGCATTCAGGCTTTCCGTTAGACTTTCTTAAGGCGATTGAGTTGATTTTAGCTGTTTGAATTGGAACGTTCTTACGCCGTCGCTCCGAACGCGTTATATTGCTGTATCTTTTTTTGGTTGCCTTCTATGCCCGATTTGTTAAACATGATCCTCCATATCGACCAGTTTCTGGGTGCGTTCGTTACCCAGTATGGTGAATGGATTTACTTAGTGCTGTTTCTGATTATTTTCGGGGAAACGGGCTTTGTTGTGCTGCCGTTTTTACCGGGCGATTCCTTATTGTTCATTGCGGGCGCATTCGGCGCCTCGGGCATGCTGAATCCCGTGCTGCTAGCCGTTATCTTGATCATCGCTGCGATATTAGGGAATACGGTGAACTATGCCGTAGGCCGGTATATAGGGCCGCGCGTCTTTACCAGCAATTTTCGCTATCTCGACCGCAGCGCATTAATCAAGACGCATGTTTTTTACGAGAAGCATGGCGGTAAAACCATCGTTATGTCGCGCTTTTTGCCTATTTTCCGTACCTTTGCCCCCTTCGTGGCAGGCGTAGGCAGCATGAATTTTGTGCGCTTTCAGTTATTCAATATCTCGGGCGCCATTCTGTGGGTGGGAAGTTTGGTTACGTTGGGGTACTTCTTTGGCAACGTGCCCATCATTAAAGAGCACTTGAACACCATCGTGCTGGTCGGTATCGGCGCGGCTGCAATACCGGTGCTATTCGGGGCTGTGTGGAAAATCTTCAAAAAGAAATCCCCTGCCGCTTGATTGCCTCATAAAAACAGGCCTGTGCGTCTTAATCGCACAGGCTTTTTTTTTATGATGCAACAATGGAAAGTTGGGCTCAGGCCTTGCGCGCCAATGCGGGCCGAGTAGCGAAATAATCGCTGATTCCGCTTAGCATGGCGTTCGCAATTCGGTCTTGATGAGCAGGACTGCGAAGCAGGCGCTCTTCCTCTGGGTTGCTGATAAATGCAGTTTCGACCAGAATAGATGGAATGTCCGGCGCTTTCAATACTGCAAATCCTGCTCGTTCGACACGGTTCTTATGCAAGGTATTGATTTTTCCGATCTCGCTCAAGATGCGGTCGCCTACCCGCATCGAATCGGTAATCTGAGCAGCGGTGGAAAGGTCAAGCAATACCTGGGCAACCTGCTTGTTGTGCGAACCCAGATTGATTCCGCCAATCAAATCTGCATCATTTTCACGTTGCGCCATCCAGCGGGCCGCGGAACTTGTGGCGCCATTCTGTGACAATGCAAAAACCGATGATCCACGCGCACTGGGCTTGATCCATGCATCCGCATGTATAGAGATGAATAGATCGGCTTTGACGCGGCGCGCTTTTTGAACCCGTACCTGCAACGGCACAAAGTAGTCATTGTCACGCGTCAGGTAGGCGCGCATATTGGGTTGTGAATCGATAAGCTTCTTTAAGCGCCGTGCGATCTTCAAAACAATGTCTTTTTCGCGGGTGCCATTCCGGCCTATAGCGCCAGGGTCCTCACCCCCATGGCCTGGGTCCAAAGCCACGAGAATCGGTCGCGTCTCGTCGCGGGGTTGAGCCACGCTGGGCGGAGGCGCAGCTGGTGCCTGCGGTTTCTTTGCAATCGGGGGAAGCTTTTGCCCATTGACCGAAGGAATGGGGGCTTCGGAGGGTGCGTTTTGAGCGAGGTCTTCCAGCACTTGCGCCAAGGGGTCGCTGTCCTTGTTATCCATGATGGCCAGCAGAGGATCCTGGGCAACCTTAGGATACAGATCCAGCACCAGGCGATACTTATATTCTCCGATAGGCTTCAGCGTGAATACTTGCGGCGCAATGGGCTGCTTCAAGTCCATCACCAGGCGGATCACGTCGGGCCTGTTTTGCGCTACCCGTACCGATTTGATATAGGGGTCGTTCGGGCGAATCTTGGAAACTAGATCGTTGATCGCCCGGCTCATCGTCAAGCCTTGAATATCGACAACAAGCCGGTCTGGCCCTTCAAGCGTGAAATGCTCTGCCTTGAGCTCACTATCCATTTCCAGTGTCACGCGGGTGTATTCGTCGGCTGGCCAGGTTCTGACGGCCAGTATGGTGCCCGCCGTTGCCATGCGGGGGACGACCGGGAGAATAAATAGAGTGCTTGCGGTTGCTATAAGCCGGCGGCGCGAGAATCCGTTCAGGGAGATTCCTGAAGAGGAAGAGCAAGAGTCGTCAGCCATAATATTCCTTTGTTGCTATGGGCAGTTAAGCTGGCGTGCCGCCCGTGGTCTGCATATTCGAGATAAATGTCGAGGTCTGGAGGCGGTAATAGTGCCCCGGCTTGTTCAGGCCACTCGATCAAAACTACCGCGTTTTCATCGAGTATATCGCGAAAACCTGCGTCAGCCCATTCTCTGGAATCGCTAAATCTATAAAAATCAAGGTGATAGAAGTCTAAGTTAGAAAGATTATAGCTTTCTATTAGTGCATAGCTCGGACTTTTTATTTTTCCGGTAATCCCGGACGCCCGTAAAAGGGCACGCGCGAAGCTGGTTTTGCCAGCACCCAGGTCGCCACGCAGATGAATGCGCCCGCCACGTTGCCCTTGGCCGATAGCGGGATGGACGCCGCATAACATTGGGGCCAGTCGGCTAGCCAGTTCGATCGTCGCCGCTTCATCGGGCAAATATAGTCGTCTTGTAGTCAAAATCAGCCTATCTGGGTTTATGAGTGTTGCTAGAGGTATGCGCCTATCATGAGCCACACCGGTATGGTCAATGCCGAAATGACGGTGCCGCTCGACATGGTCACCGCCACCAGAGGTCCACTACCCCCCATCCTTGCAGCAAGGACATGGGCAGAAGACGCAGTAGGCAAGGCGCTAAAAAGCAACAACATTTGGCGTTCGACCGTGCTCAAATCCAATGCCCAGCCAATCAATATGGCCGCCATCGGCATGATGAGCAAGCGCGCCGCCAACATCCATGACATTAGTTTGCCGGCGCCTTTTCCACCATGAAGGGAGAGAGTCGCCCCGACGCACAATAGGCCGACCGCAAGCGCACAAGCGCCGAGACGGCCAAGCGTGACTTGGACGACATCGGGAACGGGCAGCGCGAAAATGTTGAATGCCAGCGCCAGCGCCGTCGCAATAATAAACGGATTCTTAAGGATTTCTTTGAACACCCGGTCTCCGTTTTGGCGGGCCAAGGCATGCACGGCGGCCATATTTGCCAGAGGAACTGCAAAGCCCACGATCACAGCCATAATGGCCAATCCTGCCGAACCTCCTAGTCCACCTGCCAGCGATAAACCTATGTAGGTATTGAAGCGATAGGCGCATTGTGCAACCGAGGCGTGCGCCTTTGGATCGGGCCGAAGGATCGGGACAGCTAGCCAAGACATGGCGACACCGAACCCCATAAGTAGCACCGTGGCTACAAGCAAGATATAAGTCGTTGATAGGCTTAGCGGTGTCTTTGTAATCGAATGAAACAGAAGCGCGGGGAAGAGCACAAAATACACCAGCCGTTCAGCGCCCCTGAAGAACTCAGCCGAAAATGTCAATTTATGTAGTAACAGCCAACCCAGGGCAATAAGTAAAAAATCGGGTAGGACCAGCTGGATTACAGACATGAGGCAACTATAGAAGGGTGAACCGGGTTGCTATTTTAGGCCATAGTCTACGAAGTGTTGCAGGGGAGGCGGTGTAGTCTTGTGCGTTGAATCTAGCCGGTAATTTCATGATTCCTGTTATTCTGCAAGCGCAGTTAGGCGGCTTGACATAAAATAAAGCCGCTTTAATAAATAATATCGAAAGAGAGAGACTTCACATGGTTCCATTCCGCAGTAAATTCGCCACTCTTGCCCTGGTGACGGGTGTCGCATCAGTATTTGGTGCAGGCGCAGCACACGCTGCCTATCCCGAACAACCGATTCGCGTCATCGTGCCATTTGCGCCCGGCGGGTCAACAGACATCGTTGCGCGCATCGTCACGCAGCGCATGGGACAAGAGCTCGGCCAGACATTTGTCGTCGAAAACAAAGGTGGCGCTGGAGGTGCGATTGGTGCGGCCGAAGCTGCGCGGGCCAAGCCTGATGGCTACACATTATCCATTGCGACGGTATCGACTCTTGCGGTGCTTCCAGCATGCCGTCCTACCGATCTTCCTTACGATGCGGTAAACGACTTCGTGCCAGTCACGAACTTCGCTAACGTGCCCAACGTCATTGAAGTAAATCCCAAGTTTCCTGCGAAGGATTTTAAAGAATTTGTAAAGGTTCTTAAAGAAAATCCGGGCAAGTATTCACATGGAAGTTCGGGTACATGCTCGGTGCTTCATCTGTTTGGCGAGGCCTTCAAGCTCGCGACCCAAACAGATGCTGTCCATATCCCCTATAAGGGGGCGGGCCCAGCGGTAACGGACGCAGTCGGCGGCCAGATCGCCATCATGTTCGATAATCTCCCATCCTCCATGGCGCAGATTCAATCAGGTAATCTACGCGCTTTGGCAGTGGCCTGGCCACAGCGACTGCCGGCGCTGAAAGACGTACCTACTCTGGCGGAGGTAGGCTATCCGCAGCTCAACCAGCCCGCATGGTATGGCTTGCTCGCGCCCAAGGGCACGTCACCTGAAATTGTCAAGAAATTGCGCGATGCCGCGGTGATCGCATTGAAAGATCCAAAAATAATTGAAGCGCTTGAAAAGCAAGGTGCGGCTCCTTCCGGCAATACACCCGAAGAATTCGGCAAGGAAATCAAGGAGCAATACGATTGGGCTAAAGACGTCGTCGCCAAAGGCAAAATCAAACTCGAATAGGTAAAGTGACCGCCAGAAAGACCGGGGCCAGTGTCCCGGTTTTTTTACCAGCGTAGTGTCTTATAATCCCGCTTCCGATTTACGTCTCCATAGTTAAATGGATATAACTTTCCCCTCCTAAGGGAAGATTGCAGGTTCGATTCCTGCTGGAGACGCCACCGACCTGTTAATAGACGCCTTAGAGCGTCTATTTTTGCGTCTGGAAAACTAACTGAACCTTATCCATGTGGGTTTCCAGGCAATTGCTGCGGGCGCACTTCAATGGCAATTCACCTACTCGACGAAGAAATAGTTACAGAAGCTGTTGGGGACGCAAAAGTAAGAGTCAAGGAAAAATCTCTGAGCGAGGGATGGGCGTGGGGTCGTAACACCTAAGTTGGCGAAGCCCCACGGTTCTGGGGCCGCTTGTGCCGTACTGGGATCGCAGAGCTATGCCCCCGGTTCCTGTGAGTTCGCTGTTTCGGCGAAAATCATTTGCGCAAGGTGATAGGCGGAATTCGCCGCAGGCACACCGCAATAAATCGCGGTTTGCAGCAGCACTTCTTTCACTTCCTCTTCAGACACTCCGCAGTTTTTAGCCGCGCGCAAATGTAGTGCAAGCTCTTCATTGCGGTTCAGCGCCACCATCATGGCGATCGTAATTTGGCTGCGTGTCTTACGTGCAAGGCCGGGGCGCGTCCAGATTTCTCCCCAGGCATAACGAGTAATAAGGTCCTGGAAATCTGTGGTCAACGGCGTACGGTTATTCAGCGACTTGTCGACGTGTTTTGTACCCAACACTTCACGCCTGACGGACAGGCCTTGTTCGTAACGGTCTTTTTCATTCATATTGAGTCTCCGAATTGCCGCCGCTTCGAAGCGGCGAGCGTATTTATACTTATCGAGTTACTGAGTTGAGGTCCATCTGGCTAGCACGGCATCGACGTAGGATCCGCATTGTCCCAGGTAGCTTTGTGGTTCCAGAAGCATAGCAATTCTGTCCGTGGGGAGATGATCCGTGACACGCTTGTCATTAGAAAGCACCTGACGCAGCGTGCGCCCGGACTCGACGGCGTCCCGCGATGCCTGCTCTACGAGACCGTGTGCCTCGAGCCGCCCGATCTTGTCGCCTAGGGCCAGCATGATTGCCTCGCCCAAAATGAGCCCGTGTGTTTTGTCTAGGTTTTCCCGTAGGTGCCGTTCATTTACTTCAATGCCCGAAACGATGTCGGCCATGTTGCAGAGGGCGCCGCCAGCGAGTCGGGCCAGCTCGGGTAAGGCATCCCATTCGCTTTGCCACCCCCCCAAGGCCCGTTCGTGTTCTTGCACCATGCCGCTCAGGATGGTAGAGACAAGGTGGGGCGCACGCATCGACGCTGCCAGTATTGCAGCGCATTTCACCGGATTTCGCTTATGGGGCATGGTCGAAGAGCCTCCCTGGCCAGGCGCCAATGGCTCTGTCAGTTCTCCGACTTCGGTTTGCATCTGCAGGGAGATGTCGCGCGCCATTTTGCCGAGCGATCCGATCAGGATGCCAAACCAGGCGGCAATTTCCGCGACCCGATCGCGCTGGGTATGCCAGGGTACGTCTGGCAGGTTGAGTTCCAGGATGTTGGCAAGGGTTGACGCTACGGCCGGCGCTTTGTCGCCCAGGCTCGCGAGCGTACCGGCCGCGCCGCCGAACTGGAGCACTTCAACCCGCGGTCGGAGCGCTTCGAGGCGTTCGGAATGCCGCATCAGTGCGTCCAGACACTGAGCGAACTTTAGGCCCTGTGTGATCGGCAGGGCCTGTTGTAACCAGGTGCGGCCCGCCATTGGTGTGTCGCGATAACGCAGCGCTTGCTCGGCAAGGGCCTTGCAAAGCCGTCTTAGATCAAGCAGGAGTAAGTTCAGTGCCGATCGCAACTGAAGCACGGTTCCGGTGTCGATGACGTCCTGGCTAGTCGCGCCCCAGTGCACATACTTCGCCGCGTCGGGGTTCGCTAACTTCACAATTGCGGTCAACTGCTTAACTACCGGAATGGCGATATTGCCCCCGAGCGCCGCGCCGGCCTGTATGCAGTGCACATCGAAGCCTTCGTTTCGACAGGCGGCCTCAATATACTGGACAGCTTCTTGGGGAATTACACCGTGTGTCGCGCAGCTTCGGGCGAGGGCGGCTTCTACATCGAGCATCGCCTGCAGCGTGCCCCCAGTTGACCAGACACCGTTCATGCTTTGGGTGCTCTGGATTAGGGCTGTCATGCGTTGTAATTCGCCGGGTGGGTTAGCCATGTCGAGTCCCGGCGTTGTGTTGTATCGAGTTCTGTCGCATGTTAAAGGTCAAAGAATACAGTTTCGTACGGACCCTGCAGATGGATGTCAAAACGATAGGTCGGCTTTGAAATGGCCTCAATGCGACGTGCAATTAGGGTCTGACGCCGCGCAACAGGTACTGTCGTTAGAACGGGGTCAGTAGTATTCAACGCCTGCTCGTCGTCGAAATATAACCGGGTGTACGCGTGTAAAAGCATGCCCCGCATCATTACGATGATGTCGATATGGGGCGCTGATGCCGCATCGATGCAGCCCGGCTTGATCGTGTCGATGATGAATCTGAGTTGGGAGTCCGTGCCGGTGCCCACGCGTGCAAACCCTGTAAAGCCCGCTTCCTTCACCTCTTGCACCGACCGAGGGTAGTGGCCATCAGCATTAGCCTGCAGCGTTTCGATCAGGGCGTCCCCGACGGCCTGTCCGCTGCCATCGTACACATTGCCGATAATAGTGATGTGTTCGCCTGCTGCGTTGAAGGCGGCCGCCGCCGGTGTGAACAGGCTGGTTAGTTCATAGTCGTACTGCTGCGGACATAATCCGTAGGCGAAAAAGGGGCCCACGGTTTGAGAAGGTGTCTGTCTGAGTAGGCTCATGTTATTCCGTTGGAGTTTGTTTTGGACCACGCAGAACGATGTCGAATTCGTAGCCCAATGCGAAACCTTCTTCGGTCGCACCGAGCGCGAAGCGTGAAACCAGTAGTTCGCGGGTATGGGCAGGCGTACCCTGGTAGATAGGATCGTAGGAAAGTAAAGGATCGCCAGGGAAGTACATTTGGGTAACGAGCCGCGATCCAAAGTACTCGCCAAATAACGAAAAGTGGATATGGTTCGGCCGCCACGCGTTGGCGTGATTGCCCCAAGGGTAAGCACCGGGCTTGATAGTCAGAAAACGATAACGTCCTTCGTTGTCGGTAAGGCAGCGACCTGCGCCCAAAAAATTCGGATCGAGCGGGGCGTCGTGCTGATCGAGTTTATGTACGTACCGTCCGGCGGCGTTGGCCTGCCATATCTCCACCAGTGTATTGCGCAAGGGCCTGCCGTTGTCGTCGAGTACGCGTCCGGTGACAATAATGCGTTCGCCTATCGGGCTGCCATTCTTGGCCGCATTACGGGTCAAGTCGTTATCTAGCGCACCCAGTGCTTCGGCGCCATACACGGGAACGTGCCGATTCTTGAGCGACTCGTGCAGTGGAATGAGAGGCAGGTTTGGGCTTCGCGATACTGAGGACCGGTAGTCCGGATATTTATAGGGAGGATGTGCGTCCCAGTCACGCGGACTTAGAATTATGTTGCTCTCCTGACTCATTTTTTTCGTCCTCGAAACGGGATATTAGAGTTGGAACTATATAGAGGCATAATGGTTATGCAAAATGACGTTTTGTGCCTACTTCTATATCTAAAAATTATGCAATATCTATTTGCCCCTGGCCGACTTAAATTACGGCATTTACAGTGTTTTTTGGCCGTGTCACAAAGCGGGAGCGTCCAGCGAGCCGCAGACTCGCTCTCTATCACTCAACCCGCGGTTTCAAAGACACTTAGCGAACTTGAGTCCATCGTCGGATTCCGGCTATTTGAGCGGGGGCGACATGGCGCAGCGCTGACCGAAGAAGGTCTTGTCTTTGCGCCTTATGCGCAAACTTGTCTGGGGACGCTCAGAGAAGGCGTCACTGTGTTACGACAGCGTCGCACAGGCTTTCCCGCAAAGGTGACCATAGGCATATTGCCAACGGTCGCCGCAGTACTGCTGCCCGTAGCAATGAATGCGTTTCGCGAGACATCGCCCGCGACATCCTTCCGAATACTAACGGGCGCGAATAGAGAACTTTTAGAGCAGCTCAAGTCAGGGGAGGCGGATTTTGTCGTGGGCAGACTCGCCGAGCCCGAAGCGATGATGGACTTGAGTTTCGAGCACTTGTACCGGGAACCTCTCGCCGTTGTTGCATGCGCTAACCATCCGCTTACCCGGGAAGAACGGCTAAGCCCGGCCGCGCTGTCTGCGTATCCGCTGGTCGTTCCTCCGCTTGGCACCCTTATCCGACAATCGGCTGAAAGCGTCATCACGGCGTTCGGTCTGAAGCCGGATATCGTACGGTTTGAAACGGTCTCAGTATCTATGGGGAGGGCGCTTGCGCTGCAAAATGAGGCTGTGTGGTTTGTTCCGTCTAGTGCTGTGGAGGAAGATGTAGCTCGAGGCGTCCTCGTGTCGCTGCAGATGCCCTTTGCGGGCACGGACGAACCCATTGGTCTTATCCGCCGTAATGACGGTGGCTCCAATCCGGCGACCGCTAAATTAATCGACTGTGTGCGGGAGGCCGGATTAGAGAGAGATCGGCTGCGGAAAGTATGAAGCCCGCAGCGATGAGTAACTCAGCGAAGCTGAATAATTCTATCCAGCCACACATAAGCTTGTTCGTCCTTTTTCAGCTTTGGACTTCCCGGGCCAGCGCTACGACCCCGCGCAAAGCCAGCAGATAAGAATGAGGCCCCAATCCTTGCACCGTCCCTCGGACGGCAGGAGAAATGATGGAATGGCTGCGCCATGGCTCACGAGC
This sequence comes from uncultured beta proteobacterium, assembly GCA_963706785.1. Classification (GTDB taxonomy): domain Bacteria; phylum Pseudomonadota; class Gammaproteobacteria; order Burkholderiales; family Burkholderiaceae_B; genus Pollutimonas. Next base: position 193,759 of record CAVPNJ010000001.1, on the reverse strand, counting down.
TGCAATGTTGGACATATGCACTTCGAGCGTCGGAAATGGCATGGCCTTGATCGCGTCGTGCAATGGAACGCCATGCTGCGTCAGTCCTGCCGGGTTGACCAAAGCGCCGCTGGCGTCATCAATATGCTTATGTAAAAAGTCGATAAGCTCGCCCTCGTGATTTGATTGAATCATGTCCAGTTCAACTTCAAGCTGCCCCGCCAGCTCGGTAAGTTGTTGGTTGATTTGGGCAAGCGTGGTTGTGCCGTAAATATGGGGTTCTCGACGCCCAAACAGATTCAGGTTGGGACCGTTCAATACTAGGATCTTCATGAGATATTGCGCCGTATGTCGTTTGCGTTTATTTCCGGATACGAGCAAGCTCGTCGTTGTAAAGTTTTACGGTGGCCGGGTCATACCCAGCGGCGAACTTCTCCATGATAGGCTGCGCAATTTTCCGCATACGTGCTTGTTCTGCTGCTGACACATCGTTGTACTGCATGCCGTTGGCCTTTAGCTGTTCGACCGCCTTTAACGCTGCCGCACGGCTTTGCTTGCGCTGATCGACTTTGGCTTCTTCGGCGGCCTCATGCATCCAATTTTGCTCGACGGGCGTCAACTTGTCCCAGAAACGTTTGCTGACTAAGACGATGTTGGCGGCATAAACGTGATTGGTTGCGCTTACATACTTTTGTACTTCGTAGAATTTATTCGACAAGATGACAGAAAAAGGGTTTTCCTGACCATCAACCGCCTTTGCTTCCAGCGCTCCATAAAGCTCGGCGAAAGGCATAGGTACGGGGTTGGCCTTGAATGCCTGAAAGGTCTCGAGAAAGACGGGATTGGGAATGACACGTATCTTCAAGCCGGCAAAGTCTTCCGGCTTGTTAATGGGGTGCTTGCTGTTGGTGACATTACGAAAACCAAGATCCCAGTATCCCAGTGCTACTAGGCCCTTTTCGGGAAGCTTGGCGATCAGGGCCTTGCCCAGCGGGCCATCCAACAAAGCGTCGGCTTGCTGGAAGCTGTTGACGGAAAAAGGGAAGTCAATCAGCCCAAATTCTTTAACAATGCCCGCTAACGATGTGGTGGCAGGGGCCGTCATTTCCTGAACCCCGCCTTGCAGCGCCGACTGTTGCTGCATTTCGTTCCCCAGTTGGGAAGCGGGATATTCTTGTACTTTTAGCTTGCCGCCGCTTTTTTTGCTGAGCAGTTCGCTAAAACGCTTGACGCCAAAACTGACGGGATGGTCTGTATTGTTCAAGTGGCCGAATTTAATAGTGCGCTGGGGGAGTTCTTGCGCACAGGCGCTAGAAGCCGATATAGAAATAAACGCAATAGCAAAGGCACTGCACATCACTTTTTTCATGTTTGTCTCCGTAGAATAATCACCATCGTCAAACAAGGCCATTTCCTTTTCTGCGACGGTTTGGTTTTTTTATAACTGTCGTTCGCGAAGAATAGCATAAAAGTGGAACTGCATTCCATTAGTGAATAGTATTCCATATCGTATAATCGTCTGAAATTAGTTGGAGGTAACCCGTGGCTGGCATACTTGAACGGTCATTTAGCATTCTGGAATACTTGGCGGCCCGGCCTGAGGGGCTTCAATTGGTCACCATTTCCCAAGCATTGGACATACCGCGTAGTGCCTGTCATCGCTTATTGACCGAACTTACACGCTGCGGATATGTGCGCCAATTGCGCGAGCATGGCGACTATGTCTTGACGACTAAGCTTGCCGCTGTCGGCCTAAGCTTCTTGGGTGCGTCGGGTATTGTCGATATCGCGCAGCCCATAATCGACCGTGTTGCAGCTCTTTCCGGAGAACTAGTTCGCCTTGCCATCGTTGACGGGGATAGGCTCACATTTGTAGCCAAGGCTCAAGGGGCAAAATACGGACTCAAGTATGACCCTGACATGGGCATTGACGTGTGCTTATCGTGCAGCTCAGCCGGGCATTCCTGGATGATGACCCTGACTGATGAGCGCGCCATCGAACTGGTAATCAAGCAGGGCTTTGGATCGCCGGAGCGCTACGGCCCCAACGCGCCCACCAGCATGAAGGAATTACTAAAGATTCTGCAAGAAGACCGTAAACGGGGCTTCAGCATTATTAACGAAATGTATGCGCCGGGAATGACTGCGATGGCTGCACCGATTCAAAGAAAAGGTGAAGACGCCATCGGCGTCATAACTATCGCAGGTCCACTGCTGCGGTTGACAGAGCAGCGCATGCTAAGCCTTGGACCTGACTTGGTCGAGGCCGCCGCGGAACTCGCCCTGGCAAGCTCCGCCTCACCCGTCTTTCGCCCCGCCAAATTACGCGACGCAGGGGCGGAATTGTGACTCGCTTTTACGCTTCGGGCGGGTAAGGGGCGGCCCGATCGGCTGGTAAGCTCTCTCTTTTCTTCATTGACTATGAAGGTGCCCGCACGCGCCGGGGGGGCCTACCTCAATGGACTGGCGACCGCAGTTAGATGAAAGATGGCTCAAGTGGATGTTCGGCATCATCGAGCTTGAGCGACCTGTAGACCGAACAGCGCGCAATTATATAGATGGATGGCGCCGGGAAACGGCGCCGCCCACCCACCCACGTTATTGTGCGGTGCTTTCCAGGTCGTTTGCCGCCAACGAATAAGCGAGCTGATACGTGTCGGAAAGCGCGCCACGGATCGAAGCCGCGGAGTTCCATCATTCGCGCACTGAACGCCTCGCGCTGCAGCTTCTTGCAGCGTTTCAAGGTCATACCCGATCGCGATCGACGATCCAGTCGGCTACCGCGTCTTTGCCGCCGCGGATCTGCTGCTCCTTGGTCGCCGAAACCTTGGGCGTTTCAGTGCGAAGCACATGGAATGCGCCGCCGCCCGGCGATGTGGACGAACGACTCAGCGACTGCCGCGAGGTAAACCGACACCTCCGTTTCCCGGCCATGCGCAGGGGAGAACCGCAAGGTCAGCGCATATTGGCCGATGCCGCCCCCGCTGCTCTGAACACGCATGCACTGGCTGCGCACCATGTCACGGTGGTGCGGCATCATCTTGGTCGACCATGGCGTCGGATTGTTTAGGCGCTGCTACATAGCCTTCCGAGGTCAATGTGTCGTAGCAGTCGAGCTCATACATGACGAAGAATCCCTCGCCCCCGTCGACGCTTGCCCATCGCGAACCCCGAAGAAATCCCGGAATTCCCATGCGCTCCGGAAAGTGCTCATGAGAGTGCCAGTCCTCGAATTCTGCCCGTCGTGATGGTGCTATATTCCACCACATAGCGACGGCCGCTTTCCCTAGCATCGGCATAGACTTATTTTCCTCCACGCATGCGCGACAATTCAGCATTGACCTGCTGGATGGTCTGGTCGCCGACTTCACGAGAAAACTTTTCCACGACAGGCGCGACTTTCTGGCGCAGCCGGTCGCGTTCCGGAGCGGCCACTTCATTGACCTGCATTTGCTGGCGCAGCTTGTCGATCGACTGCAGTTCCCTGGCCTGGGACAGTTTTCGTTCCTCGTCTTTTGCTTCATCGGCGGAATCAGTAATGATCTTGCGCTCCGCTGCGGACATTGAATCCCAGGTTTTCTTGCTCATCAGGAAAGGCATGCCGGTATAGACATGGCGCGTGAGCGACATGTACTTCTGCACCTCTGCGAACTTGGCCGACTCGATGACGCCGACAGGATTGTCCTGGCCGTCGATGGCCTTCGACTCAAGTGCTCCGTAAACCTCGCCGAACGTCATCGGAACGGGATTCGCACCCAGCGTATTGAACATGTCCAGGTAGATCGGCGATGCAATGACCCGCACCTTCAGGCCCTTGCATGTCTTCCACCTTGACGATGGGCCGCTTACTGTTAGTCATGTTGCGAAAACCAAGGTCCCAGATGCCCAGCCCGACCACGCCGTGCGCTGCGAGCCCGGTCATCAAGCGTTGACCGACGGGGCCGTCGGAAAGCGCATAGGCCTCCTGAGCACTGTTGAAAAGAAAAGGGAAATCGAACACCATGAACTGCTTGTCCAGGCCAGAAAGCAGACCGGTAGCCATCGACGTGAAGTCCAGTGTTCCGCCCCGGACTGCTGATAGATTCTGCGGGTCGCCCCCAAGCACGGCGTTCGGGTATACGGAGACCTTCATTTTTCCGCTGCTCTTTTGAGCAACGAGGTCGGCGAACTTTTGTGCCCCAAGTCCGAGCGGATGGTCCTTGGCCAGGCTGAACGCAAATTTCAGGTTGCGTTCCTTGATATCCTGGGCCATTGCCGTCAGCGGATGTGAAAAGCATGGCCGCACAGCCGATCAATGCAAGCGCGCTTCTGCGCGTAGTTCATTTTTTTCATTTCTCTGCCTTCCTTAGTTATTAGGTTATTTATGGAAACTGCTTGAATTCGACTAGCCGTGAAACCATTTGGCGGGGCCGGTGACCAGCCATGGGAAAATGACCATCAGGAACATAATTAGAAATTCGGCAATCATGAAGGGACCACGCCACGCGTTACCTTATCCATGCTGATACGTCCGACACCTGCCACGACGTTAAGCACGGTTCCCACCGGCGGCGTCACAAGCCCGATGGAGTTGTTGATGATGAACATCACGCCGAAATAAACTGGGTCGATGCCGGCGGCCTTGATGACGGGCATCAAGACCGGCGTGAGGATCAGGATCGTAGGCGTCATATCCATGGCCGTCCCGACGATCATTACCAGGACCATGATGGCGACCATCAGCAAAATAGGGCTGTCCATGAATGGCTCTAGCATGTCGACGACTTTTGTCGGCAAGTCGGCTACGGTGATCAACCAAGCGCTGACCATGGCCGCTGCGATCAGGAACATCACGATCGCGCTGGTCTTCGCAGCGTCCACCAGAACGCGATAGATTTGCGAAGGCTTGAGTTCGCGGTAAACAAAGATCGAGATGGCCAGCGCGTACACCGCCGCGACCACGGCGGCCTCGGTCGGCGTGAATACGCCCATGCGCAGTCCCACCAGGATGATGACGGGAAGCATGAGAGCCCAGGTCGCCTCGCGGAATGCAATGCCGATTTCTCGAAGTGACTTACGTGGTGGCGGGACGATAGCCTCCCGGCGGACGAGCCATGCCCAGGTCAGCCACAGTGCGCCGCCGATGAGCATGCCGGGAACGATCGCGGCGAGGAAGAGTTTGGAGATCGAGACGTTCGCGGCCACCCCAAAAATCACTAGGCCGATGCTCGGCGGAATAACCGGGCCGATGACGCCGACGGAGGCGATCAGTCCGGCGGACTGGCTTTTTCGTGGCCCGCCTTCACCATCATGGGCAAGAGCAGTGCGGTGAGCGCTGCGGCATCGGCGACAGCCGAACCGGACAGGGCGGACAAGAGGCAACCAGCCATGATGGTCACATAGCCTAGTCCGCCCTTGACGTGTCCGACGAGTGCAAGCGCCAGGTTGACGATGCGCCTGGAAAGCCCGCCGACGTTCATCAGCTCGCCTGCGAGCATGAAGAAGGGCACGGCCAGCAAAGGGAAGCTGTCCGCACCGCCGATCAGGTTCTGCTCGAGAATTTGGGGATCGAACAGGTCGAGTTGCCACATCAGGCCAACGCCGCTGGCCAGCAGCGCGAACGCGATCGGCATGCCAATCGCCATTGCAAGCAGCAGACCGCCCAGGAAAATTGCAATCGTCACGTGGCGCTCCTTGCTAGGGTGTTGAGCGTCGGCGAGCACGTGCTTAAGTTGCACAGCCTCCTCCGATTCCTGGACCATCACGAGCTCGTCGTCGGACAACTGCCCGGTGCAGATCTTCCAGAGGTCGATCAGAAGGATGACCGCCGCCAGCACCGAAAAAACGATGGCCGGAATGTGGATGACCGCCATCGATATCCCGGTGGTGGGCGCTGTGACGTCCCAGTTCAGGCGGGTCTGGTCGAGGCCGCCCTTGAACAACAGGCCCACGATGAACAGCATGAAGAAGTGGCTGGCGACCAGGCAAATCTTCTTGCCCGCCGGCGGCAACTTTGAAACGACCATGTCCACGCCCAGATGCCCGTGTTCGCGCAGCGCCACCACTGCGCCGAGAAAGGTGCCCCAGATGAACAACCATCGCGAAACTTCTTCGGTGAGAGTGATTCCGGAGTTGAAACCGTAGCGGAGCACCACGTTTCCGAACACCAGCAGCACCATCACGCCCAAGCCCAAAGGCCATCAGCGCCTCGATTCCGGTACATATCTTGTCGAGCGCGACGCTCGACGCGGGCAACATGTCTCATCCTGTCTCCTTTTTCTAATCGACCGGTTGGCCGGCGTCTTATGGTTGCATTATATCGATTTTCTTGAACGGCATTCGAATTTTATAGATCGTTCAAATTTTGAACGGTTATAATCGAATCATTACGGAGAAATTATATGAGCGGCGCACTTGAGAAATCTTTGTCGATCATTGAGTACCTCACCGCGCACCCCGACGGCGTCGCGCTGGCCACCATCGCCAAGGATCTGCATCAACAACGCAGCGGCTGCCACTGGACGCTACAGGAACTGGTTCGCCATGGCTACGTCCGGCAAATGCCGCAACGGGGCGACTATGCGCTGACGACCAAAATGGCATCCATGGGGTTGAGTTTCCTGGCCAAGTCCGGCGTGGTCGACATCGCCCAGCCGGTCATCGACCGGGTCGCCAAGTTGACCGAAGAACTTGTCCGGCTTGCGATCGTGGACGGCGAGCGCCTTACGCTGGTCGCCAAGGCGCAGGGCGCGAAGTCGGGCCTGCTTTACGACCCCGACATGGGCATCGACCTGCGCCTGTCATGCAGCGCGGCCGGCCATGCCTGGCTGATGACGCTGGATGAAGACAAGGCCATCGAACTCGTCATCAAGCAGGGCCTGGGCGATCCCAGAGCAGTACGGGCCGAATGCGCCGACGTCGATCAAGGCGCTTGATGAAGATGCTCGCGGAATCCCGCAAGCGCGGCTTCAGCGCGATCCAGGACGTTTATGCCAACGGCATGAGCGCGATGGCGGCGCCTGTCCGCAAGCGGGGAGAAGCGACCACCGGCGTCATCATCGTTGCCGGCCCGTCGCTGCGGCTGACGATGAATAGCATGCTCAGCTTTGGTCCGGCGCTGATCGAGGCCGCCGGCGAACTGGCCATGACAGGCAGCGCTTCCCCACTGCTGAAATCGGCCAACGTAGGGACCTGGGGAAATATTTCCACCTGAAGCATGCATAGGGTGTCACTGAAAACCTTTAGCATTGCGATAGAGCGGGTCACGGTGGAATAAACCAGATTGTCGATGGCGGGCGGAAATATGGATTCAAGCGAAAGTCTACTCGGCGCCGCTGGTGGATGCGTAAATGCTGGCATTTGTACATCACCTTCGCAATATTGAACCAGCCAGCATGCAGCGAGTACCAGTTCCGGGGTGAAATCGCACGGTACGGCGGTTTCGTAGGCGCCGGCAGCTCGTACATGCATCGTGGGCGATGCCGGTATCTCCGTGAACCGAGACAGCGGCATCCGACCCGGCACTACTGTTGCAGCGCAGCCACCGCGTTTGATAACCCCTGTCCATTTGCGGACCTCGTCTTGAATGCGGCGCTCGAACTCGACAGGCGTGCTGCCCACCGGGATAAAGCCCATGTTCGTGAGCTTTTCGTGCATCTCGCCGGAACCGTACCGATGTCGAGATCGTGGTGGATAGCGTCTGAATGATATCGTCCGGGACACCGGCCGGCGCAACCAATCCAAACAATGGCGTCAGATCGACTCCTGGCAAACCGAGCTCGGCAAAGGTCGGTACATCGGGCAGGCGTTCTACGCGCTGGCTGGTTGTGACGGCAATGGCGCGGAGTCGTCCGGCTTTGATGTGTTCACATAAGGTGGGGACCGTGGCGAAGGCAAATTGCACTTGCCCGCCCAGAAGGTCTGTAATGACGGTCCCGCCGCCGCGGTAAGGAATATGCTGAATATCAATGGCGGCATGCTGGCGCAATTGCTCGCCTGCCAGGTGTGGCCCACTGCCAACCCCCGCAGAGCCATAGGACAGCATGCCGGGGTTGGCTTTGGCGAGCTCAATGAATGATTTTAGATCTTTGGCGGAAACGGAAGGGTGGACCACCATGATGAAGGGCGCGGTAGCTATCTGTGAAATGGGCTTGAAGTCTTTTAGCGTGTCGTAGGGGACTTCAGCGCCTGGTAGCCGGGATTGATGACATGAAAGCCGAGTCCACCATACCGATCGTGTAGCCGTCGGGCGCCGATGTTGCGAGGGCTCGCGTACCGATCATCGTGCCGCCGCCGCCTCGATTCTCCACGACGAACGACCGCTTGAGTGCCTTGCCCCAAACGTCGGCGGCCATGCGCCCCAAGTTGTCGCTCGCGCCGCCGGGCGGGTAGGGGATTATCAGAATACCACCGGCTTGTCGGGATACCCCGCTGTATGCGCGGCACTTGTCCAAGTGGTTGCGAGGGCGCCCAGCATCAGGGCTGAAGCGCCTATTACAAACGAGCGACGTCCAGTTTTCATTTATGTCTCCTTTTCGGCTGTGAGGGATGTTTGTCGGTTCTAACTATTAAAGAAAACCGCCTTCAACCAGTTCGGTTTCGGGATCGGCGCCCAGTCCCGGGGTATCCGGAACGTGAATCCATCCATGCTCTATCGGCACGGTGTGCTGATAAGGTGTGTGGTCGAGTTCCACATACAGTCGTTCCAGCGACACCTCCTGGCGCTGTGCGGCTATCAAATGCAGACTGGCGAGATAGCCAGGGCCAAAAAAAGCAACTTGCGGCGCACAGACAACCGGGGTCCCGTCGCATCGCCGCGAAATGCCTAGCGTCGCGGTGAGCCCAAGTTTAATGACGCTGGGTTGCACATAACGCGCGGATTCGTTGTCGACTAGTTCGGTTAAGGCATGCGCACTGCTAGCGTTTTCGCCGACGGCCAAGGGCACTCCGCATGATTGCTGCAAGCGTGCCAGCGCACCGGCATCCTCCGGGGGCCAGAGGGGCTCTTCGATCCAGAATGGATTATGCTCGCGCATAGCTGCGATAGCCTCTGGCGCCTCATCGGGTAGCCATGCGCAATTCGTGTCGACCATAATGGGAACCTGCTCACCTGCCGCGCGGCGGGCTGCGGAAAGTGCCGCGCTGCCGCGCTCATGCAGCTTAATCTCCGTATAGCCCTCTTGCAGGGCCTGAGTCGTGACAGTGTCGAGAAGCCGAGCGTCTCCGTAATATTGCAACAGCGATGCGTACGCGCGCACACGGTCGCGGCGTTTGCCTCCCAGTAGCTCATAGAGCGGGACACCCGCACGCTTAGCGCGCAGATCCCATAGCGCGATGTCCAAGCCGGCCATGGCGTGCACCACCGGGCCAGAACGGCCGAGGTTATGCAGTGTTCGCTGCATCGATGGCAAGAGCGACGGATCGGAAGCGGACTTGTCCAAGGCAAGCGGTGCGATCAGTGTCTTGAATATGGCTTCGAGTGCGCGAGGCTCCACGCAGTACGACTCGCCCCACGCCACCACTCCTTCCTGGGTTTCCAGGCGAACCAGGGCACTGTCCAGAGTTGTGCGCGGACGCCCCGCGAATAGTGGTGGATCGGTCCAATGGTGAAAGGGTAGGCGCATCGGGATGCAGGTCACCGAGCGGATTGTGTCGTCATTCATGCTTACATTGTCCAGTCCGCAATGCATATGGTCAAATAGATATATTGAATGATTTGATAATAAAAAACATATGTTAAGTAGACGTGAACTGACTTTGCTGCGCGCGATGTATCAATGCGGAACCGTGACGGCGGCTGGGGCATCAATCGGAATGACGCAACCGGCGGCAAGCACGTTGCTTCGCACGATGGAAACGCGCTTGGGCTTTGCATTGTTCAGCCGCCAGAGCCGCCGTCTGCAATTGACCAGTCAAGGGCGTGCCTTAATTCCCGATGCCTTGAACGCCCTGGCGGGAATGGAAGCCGTGGACAGGCTGGCGGGCGACATTCGGCAGGGCTCAATGAGCCGGCTGGTGATAGGCGCAGTGGCCATTGCAGCATCCAGCATATTGCCCTCCGCACTAGCCATAGTGCGCCGTGAGCATCCCGGCATCGCCGTGACGGTTCGGGCGGGCACCGCGCTCGAGATCATAGAGATGGCGGTCGACCAGCGAATCGATCTGGGACTCATAGTGGGAACTTTGGTTGAGAAGGACAGGGTGGCCAGCCTCGCATTAGCCCCCATGAGCCTGTACGCCGTCATGCACGCCCGCACCCTTGGGCCCAGAGGCAAGGATTCAGTCTGAAGGAGATTGCCCATGCCGGCCAATCGTTCTGGCGACCACGCTGCCGGCAGGACGCGTAACGCGACAAGTCATGGAAGCGGCCCGGCTTCCTTATCAGCCCATTATGGAAGTCGGTCAGTCGTCGGCCGCATGCGGGCTGGCGGCACAGGGGCTCGGGATTGCCATCGTGGAGACGCTCGGCGCCCGTTACGCGCAGCGGCAGAGGCTAGTCGCCCGACATCTGTTGGCTGTCCCTGAAATCGGCCTTGGCCTGGTCTGGTCGCATGACCGAACAATGAGTCAGCCCGCCGAAACGCTGCGGTCCAGTCTGATTGCTGAAGCGGCCAGCGTTGTTTGAGCGCCATTGTGGGCGTCGAACCGGCACACCTTTCGGCAAGGGGCTTGAAGGGGGCGGGAAATACGATATCCAATGCATCGACTAGCGCAAAAAAAAGACGGCAGCCGAGGTCGCACCACCCATCAGAAATGATGGCCGGATGCGGCATCATCTATACGCCTCGAAATACGGGCACTCTTTTTTCCTTAAAAGCGGCGCGCCCCTCCCGATAATCCGCACTATCGAAGCAGTCTGAAATCAACCGATTCGCTGTCGCGAGATCTTGTGATGGGGTATCTAGCAACGCTTGCCGAACGCTGAACTTTGCAGACTTAATCGTCAAAGGCGCGTTTCGAACAATTGTGGATGTGTACCGTTCGGTGGCCGCTTCCAGCTCACCAGCAGGTACGACTTGGTTCACCAAGCCCAATTGCAGCGCTTCTTGCGCATTGACGCGCCGGCCGGTAAATAGAATGTCCTTGGCTGCAGAAGGGCCCACTAGGTCGGTGAGCATCTGCACGCTATCAACGCCGTATGCGATGCCTAACTTGGCTGCCGGTATGCTAAAAATCGCACACTCGCTTGCGATGCGAATATCGGCCCGCAGCGCGATATCAACGCCCGCGCCAAGGCAATAGCCACGGATCATTGCGATGAGCGGCTTGGTCAAGCTGCTCATCGCTTCTCGCGCGCGGCATGAGACTTGCGAATACTGCTGCGCTTGCTTGGCGTTATCCCGCACGGAGTCGAACTCTGATATGTCTGCGCCTGATACGAACGCTTTATCACCGGCGCCGCGCATAATCACAGCCTTTACGCTGGAGTCGGATTCGTACTCCAACAGCTTATTCGCAGCTACCTGCCAAAGCGACAGCGACATGGCGTTGTGCCGCGCAGGATTGTCGAAGATTACCCAACCTACTGCTGGTGTAAGGCCGGTAACTTCGTCTTGGGACAGGCTTACCATGTCGTCACACCCTTAATCATTGTCTTAAAACACTTGTTCGCGCTGCAAGTGGGCTACTGCTTCTTCGCTCAGGCCCATCTCCTTTAATATGTCGACCGAATGCTCGCCGCGCGTGGGGGCGGGTTTATTGTCTATGGGCGTAGCGGCGGAAAGTCGTATGGGTTGACCAAGCACAAATTTTTTTCCCAAAGTCGCATGGTCGACAGCGCGCACAACCTGCAGGTGTTCGACCTGCTCATCACCGAACATTTGCTCGACTGTGTCTAGACGGGACCGCACGCCACACCGGCCTTATTCAGCTTTCCCACCCAGTATGCCGTGTCTTGGGTTCGTAATACTGACTCTAACTCCACGTTTAGCGCTACTCGGTTCTTCGATCTGCCGGCCTGTTCGGCAAAGAGCTGATTGCCGAGAGACAAGATCCTCGCGCCCAATCTGTGCACAAAGCTTTCTCCACATTGCATCAGCGGCAGCGCAGATGGTTACCTCTCCGTCGGCGGTCTGATACACGCCAGTTGGCATGCGCGTTGCGTGATCGTTACCTACTTGCAACGGCATTTCTTTCTCGTTCAGGTAGCGAACGGCTTGGAAGTCCATCAAATTGATAAGCGTTTCCAAAAGCGAGACTTGCACCCATTGCCCGATACCCGATCTTTCACGCTCAAAGAGCGCGAGCAGTACGCCCTGGGCGCACATTTGGCCCGTCACCGAGTCGGCCACAGCAATTCCGGTGCGGACGTCGGGCGTACCGGGATGGCCCGTAACCGACATCAGGCCGCTCATGCCTTGAATGATCTGATCAAACCCTGGTCGCTTATGGTAGGGGCCATCTTGGCCAAAGCCGGAGATGCTTGCCAAAATAATTTTCGGGTTGATTCTACTTAAGTCCTCGTAGCCTATGCCGAGCTTGTCCTTCACATCAGGACGAAAATTCTCAACGACTATGTCGGATGCTTTCACAAGGTCGTTAAAAAGCTGTAGACCCTCTGGATGTTTCAGATCGAGCGTCAAGCTACGCTTGCCACCATTTAGGTTCTGAAAATCTGAGTTGGTTCGAGGGCCGCCCATGTCGACCCCATCAACCCGCAGCTCGGGGGCTTCAATTTTTATAACGTCGGCACCCCAGATGAACCAGCTGACGGGTCGCAGTGGGCCCGGCTCTGATTCGCGTCAAGTCAAGCACTTTAATCCCGCGTAGCGGTAAACCTCGTGTCTGCTCCATTACTGGCTCCTAATGAAATTGATAGGGCCAGTCTATTTTCGGTCTATCTATATGTCAATTTGATTGTTTTGATCGATATATATATAAAAACGATATGAAAATGCCGTGCTTCATTTACCTCGTTCCTCAAGTAGGTTTACAAATGCCTGTGCTGTTGGAGTCAATCCGTGGGAGGCAAGATAGGCGACTGAAATGACCCGCCTTATTGTCGGCCGTTGCAAAGGGAGAATTTGAAGTAAATCACTTCCCGTTCGTAGTTGGCTTCGCTGCGCAACTTTCTTCGGCACGATGCTCGCTGCCCGCAGTGATTCGGTGAATGCTACGACGGACATCCAACTTTCTACCTCTATCAACGGCTCGTACCGCTGCTGAACGCTGTCCCAAGCCGTTTCCTCAATAAGCTTTCCAACACTGCTCGTTTTCACGATCGACACCATCGGGACCTGCAGCAGCCGACGCCAAGTGCACGGGCCCGATAGTTGTAAATCGCGGTGCGCGATGACCGCCAGCTCGTCTTCAAAGAGCGGCTTAACGACAAGTTCACTGCCAGCATTGCGAAACGTCCCAATCGCAAGCTCAATGTCACGTGAGCGAAGCATATTAAGAAGTTCACGGCTAGGCACTTCATGCAGGCGTAGCTCCAGGGCGGGGTGCTTGCGATGAAAGCGGCCAATCATGTCCGGCAAATACGTCGCTGCATGCAACGTGGGCGCGCCAATCGAGAGTGTGCCGCGTTGCAAGCGGCTGATTGCTGAGGTGCTCTCAAGTGCTGCGTGTAGATCGTTTAACACTCGCTCAGAGACCGCCAAAAAGCTTCGGCCGGCGTCTGTCAGTTCGAAATGTTTAGTTGACCGATTAATCAACCGAACGCCAAGCACCTCCTCCAGCGCTCGAACGGCTGTACTAAGGTTCGATTGGCTTGTGTGAAGCCGGTTTGCAGCTTCGGTAAAACTGCGCGAGCGGGCGATCTCACGAAGGTAGATAAGTTGGCGTAGAGTGATATTCATATGAAAAATTGATTTATGCAGCTCAATTATATATTTGTAGTTTAGCTAAGTTCCGGTCGATAATCTTCATAAGTTTTAAAAGGGAGATGCTGAGATCGTGGACATAATGACGAAGCAGGGATTCGCTACAGCAAACGGCACACGGCTTTATTACGAAAGCACGGGCACGGGGGAGACGATCCTTTTTATTCATGAATACGCAGGCGATTATCGCAGTTGGGAGAGCCAGGTGCGCCACTTCAGCCGACGTTTTAGTTGCGTCACGTTCAACGCACGCGGTTATCCGCCTTCGGATGTGCCCACCGAAACTGCCAGTTATTCGATGTCCCGGGCAGCCGCAGACGCGATCGCGGTCCTTGACGAGCTAAAGGTTGATCGGGCACATATTGTCGGTTTATCCATGGGTAGCTTTGCCACGTTGCAAATGGCCATGGACTACCCGGAGCGGTGCCTGTCGGCTGTTGTAGTGGGTTGCGGCACGGGTGCGGAACCTAGCACGAATGCAGCTTTTCAAGCAATCTTCGCGCAGTCTGCACAGACAATTCAAGATGTCGGCATGGAGCAGTACGTCGAAAAGTATGCGCTTGGGCCGGCTAGAAAAACGCTGTTGGAAAAAGACCCCCGTGGCTGGGCGCAATTTAGGGCCCAGATGGCAGAGCACGATGAACAAGGAGCACGTAATACGTTGCTGGGCGTGCAAAGCCGCCGGCCATCGCTATGGGACTTAAAGGACAAGCTCGCTAAGATCGACATCCCGGTTTTGCTAATTACTGGGGACCGTGATGATCCAACGCTGGTCCCTAACCTCATGCTTAATAAAACAATTCCTCGTGCCGGGCTCGCTATCATCCCGCGGTCTGGACACGCCGTGAATCTCGAAGAACCACACCTTTTTAACGCGTTAGTTGACGACTTTATTTTTTCCGTCACGCAACAGCGTCTATAACCGCACGCTGCAGGAAAATCCATATGGACATTGATTTAAAAACGCTTAATAGCTCCCAGCAGTACAAGCTTCTTATGAGCAGCGTTCTGCCGCGCCCCATTGCGTTAATCACATCGCTAGATCGAAATGGCGTGATTAATGCGGCGCCATTCAGTCTATTCAACATTATGGCGGCCTCGCCTCCCACGGTCGTCATCGGGATCGACGCACGTGAGCCAGGAGTTCCTAAAGACACCGCCCGAAACATTCATCAAACGGGTGAATTTGTCATCAACCTGGTCAACGAGCCTATGGCCGAGAAAATGAGCCTATGCGCCTCGGCGTTGCATCCGGACGCGAACGAGTTGGAGCACGCGGGATTAACAGCCGTTGCCTCAACGCAAGTCAAACCGCCGCGCATTGCGCAGTCACCGATCAGCCTGGAATGCACGCGGCTTACCGCGCTAGATATTGGCAATGAGCGCAGCATTATTGTCGGCACCATCCTGCACTATCACATCAAGGATGAGTATTACGACGCCAGCAACGGCTATGTCTTGGCCGAACAGGTAGGTTTGATTGCCCGCATGCATGGACGCAGTTGGTACAGCCGAACCACAGACCTTTTTGAGGTACACCGTCCCGACCAATCGCGGTACACGTAATTTCTTAACGATAACGAGAATGGAGACGCTATGACTCGTAAATTTCAACCGTCGCGACGTTTGGCGCTTAGCAGCGCAGTTTGTGCCCTATCACTATCTTTCGGATTCGGCCAGGCCGCGTGGGCGAACGCACCAGGTAGCACAGCCTCTTACCCGACCCGGGCCATAACAATTGTGGATGGCTTCGCCCCTGGGGGATCAACAGATGTACTTGCTCGCCTTGTGAGCCAACACTTGAGCGATGCGCTAGGTCAGCCGATCATTGTCGAGAATAAAGCAGGTGCGGGTGGCATCGTGGCAACCTCGCACGTCGCTCGTTCCGCGGCCGATGGGTACACTCTGCTGCTTGGGACAATCGGCCCGATCGTCGTAAACCCGCACATCATGAAAAACATGAGCTATAAGTCGCTGGAGGATCTCACGCCGATTCTCTCATTGGTCGACGTGGCGAACGTGATGGTGGTCAGAGACGAGCATCCTGCTAAAAATATTAACGACCTTGTCGGGATGGCCAAAGCGAATCCGCAAAGCGTTGACTTCGGCTCTGCAGGCATCGGGACAACCGCTCACTTGGCTGGTGAAGTGTTCCAGCAAGAGGCTAACGTAAAGCTTACGCACGTCCCGTATCGCGGTGGCGCGCCGGCCATGACGGGTTTGCTTGGTGGTGAAACTGATCTCATCTTCTCATCGGTCCCTACTGCAGTGGAGCACGTCAAAAGTGGACGCTTACGGGCGTTGGCCGTAACGGGGGCGACCGAGTTGGAAACGCTGCCTGGCGTGCCGCCACTAAAGGACGCTGGCATTGCGAACTATGAGCTACCATCCTGGTATGGCCTCTTTGCACCGGCCGGTACTCCTCAGCCTATTATTGACAAACTGGAGAAAGAGCTCGCGACTGTATTGGAAATGCCGGAAGTGAAAAAGCGGCTCATTACGCTTGGCATGGTTCCTAACCCGGTCCCGGCGGCTAAGTTTAAGCAGCAGCTTGCAGCCGACTCCAAATATTGGCAGGGCGTGTTGAAGAAAGCGAACATTTCAGTTGACTAAAAAACATGGCTTGAGCGGGGTGTGTTCGCGCATGCTCCAGCCGTACAAGGTATCGTAGACCGTAATAGTGGGGGCGACGTGGGAAATCGCGTTCGCCCCTTTTTTAATATTTCGCTTTATGGGCGCATTCGTCTAAACAGCGCAATATAACCGCTCGCATCTTTGTTAAGTAAAGTTAAGGTTGGCGATCTCTAAGATCCGGCCAGTCAGACGAGTCTCCTTCGTTCGCGGAGCCATCGCAACCGTGTCAAAGGTCAACATCGGCCGAGCCCTGGCTGAAGTTTCGACTTTCGCCACTCAACTAAGCTCGCGGCCATTTTTTTGATTCCGCTCGCACGCCACCGCTGCATTGGCCACATTCAGCTTTTCGGCAAGGCCACGTTTACGGTTTTAGCGCCCAGTAAGTCGGGCAGCGTCTGCGCTGGGACCCCAATCAGATAGCCGCGCCTTCCGCCATTCAAATAAATTTTAGGATACGCCAGAAGCCCAGCCTCTATCCATACCGGCATTTTTTTGCGCGTTGCGAATGGTGATGTCCCGCCCACCAGATAGCCAGAGTGTTTTTGAGCATTGTCGGGTGTGCAGGGGCTTACATTTTTTACGCCTATCTGGCGCGCCAAATTTTTGGTCGATACCTCGCAGTCTCCGTGCATCACCACAATCAGCGGTTGTGATTTTTCGTCTTCCATAATCAAAGTCTTTGCGACTTGGTGCAGGTCCAACCCTAAGAGATTCGCCGCTACTGTTGCGCCTCCGTGGTCCACGTAATCGTAAGGATGTTCGCTGTAGGCGATTTTGTGTTTCTTCAGGAATTGCGTCGCAGGGGTTTCCGAAACGTGCTTGTCTTTTGCCATGATTTTGCGTTGATAAGTGCGGCGGCGGTTAGCGCTCTATTGGCAGTAATGCCAATTGGTGCGAACGTCAGGCGCGCGGATGGTGTTTTTCGTGCAGTGCTTTAAGCCTCTCGCGAGCCACATGAGTATAAATCTGGGTGGTCGATATATCGGCGTGGCCTAGCAACATCTGCACGACGCGCAGGTCGGCGCCGTGGTTCAGCAGATGGGTCGCGAAAGCATGTCTTAGGACATGGGGCGACAAGGGTGTGTGGATTTCAGCTTGGGCTGCATGTTTCTTTACGATTAGCCAGAATGATTGGCGCGTCATCGAGGCTGCCCGCGCTGTCACAAACAGCGCATCGCAACGGCGGGGGCCCAGCAGGTCGGGACGCGCTTGTTTCAAATAGGATTCTATCCAGTATTGGGCTTCATCGCCTAGCGGCACAAGACGGTCTTTCCCACCTTTGCCCGAATTTACTCGTACCACGCCTTCCGTCAAACTTACGTCTAAAATATTCAGGCTGATCAGTTCGGTGACGCGCAGACCTGTGGCATACAGGGTCTCCAGCATGGCCCTGTCGCGCAGTCCCAGCGTACTTTTTTCGTTGGGCGCTTGTAGTAAGGCTTCCACCTGGCCCTCCGACAGGGTTTTGGGAAAGCGCGCCGCCTGTTTGGCGGCGCGCAAGGTCAGGCAGGGATCCTTGCTGACCTGGCCATGGCGCAATGCCCAAAGGTAATAGCGGCGCAGTGCCGCCAGACGGCGATTGGCGGTGGTAGCTTTGCTGCTTGTATGCCGTGCCGCGAACCAGTCCTGAATGTCGTCGGCGCCAGCCTGTTCGAGCGCCTTGGATTTTTTAGTATGCAGCCATTGCGCAAAACTGCCAAGATCACGCCTGTAGGCTGCCAGGGTATTTTGAGCCAAGCCGTCTTCCAGCCAGATGGCGTCAATGAAAGCATCGATTGAATCGGGCAGTAAGAAAGCCAAAGTCGTATTGAAACCGGAATAGAAGGTTGACGGGCAGCGGGTAAACGAACAATTGGCCGGCATAGGCCCGTTAACCACTGTTAAGCAGATATCTTATCCTAATGATACTTTTGAAAAGAATTCCACCGTTGTGGCGATGCGTATGGTCTATCCAAAGGGTCCGGGCCTCGCGCCTAGTTGCCGCTGTCTGGCCGGTTTGACTATCGTTATATAGCTATATATATTGCGGAAATACAGAGCGAAACTGTTCACAACGAAGGTTAGGAGAGCAGTAATGAAATCAAGACTGTTTATGGTAACCGCGTTGTGCGCCCTGATTGGATGGAATGCAAGTGCCTCGGCTGATAATGTCCTGGTTTCTGCGGCGTCCAGCCTGACAAATGCCTTCACTGAACTTACCATCGAGTTCCAGAGGCAGCATCCCGGCACGAAGGTATTGATGAGCTTTGCCGGGTCCGATGTCCTTGCACAGCAAATTATTCAAGGGGCTCCAAGCGATGTCTTCGCCTCGGCCGATCAGCAGGCAATGGACAAGGCGGTCAAGGCCAAAGTCATTAACCCGGCGTCACGCAAAAACTTCGCTCGCAATGAGGTCGTACTGGTTGTTCCGTTCAATAACCCGCTTAATATCAAGTCGCTCGCAGATCTCGGCGGTAGTGGTGTCAAGCGCGTGGCATTCGGAAAT
Source organism: uncultured beta proteobacterium (assembly GCA_963706785.1). Classification (GTDB taxonomy): domain Bacteria; phylum Pseudomonadota; class Gammaproteobacteria; order Burkholderiales; family Burkholderiaceae_B; genus Pollutimonas. Next base: position 174,859 of record CAVPNJ010000001.1, on the reverse strand, counting down.
CCGGCTATCGTGCCAGCCGGCCGTTACACCAAGGCGGCGCTCGAGCACTCTGGCAACTGGAGTGTGGTGAAGCAGCGTGAAGTCCTGGGCCAGAATGTCCGGCAGGTGCTGGACTATTTAGCTCGTGGCGAGGTGGACGCTGGGTTTGTGTTTTCGACCGATGCTTTGATCATGGCGGACAAGGTCAAGGTCGTTGAGTCAATCTCGTCTCCTGTGCCGGTGCTGTATCCGATCGCTTTGGTTCAGCGCGCAAATCGGCATCCTCTCGCGGCGGAATTCTTAACCTATGTGCTGTCGCCTGAGGGGCAGTCAGTTTTGGCGAAATATGGTTTCGCTAAACCCTGAGCTATGTGTGCATGAGCAGTTTTAGCGTTCCCTTATTGCTGTCTCTTAAAGTGGCTGGCTGGGCGGCATTTTTTGCCGCGATCCTGGGTGTAGCCACCGCTTACGGCCTGTCTCGCTGGCAGTCGCGATGGTGCGACGTGGTCGATTCGCTCCTGACCTTGCCTATGGTCCTCCCGCCTACGGTTATCGGCTATTACTTGCTGGTGCTTCTAGGGCGTCGCGGATGGTTGGGAGAATTCCTTGATCAGTGGGGAATCCAGCTGATATTCACCTGGCAGGGTGCGGTCATTGCAGCCACCGTAGTGGCTTTTCCCATGGTTCTTAAAGCCGCGCGGGCTGCATTCGAGGGGGTGGATCACACGCTCGAGGACGCCGCACGGGTGTTGGGCATTAGTAATAAGGGGGTGTTTTTCAGGGTTACGTTGCCGCTCGCGATGCGAGGAATTCTTGCGGGCATACTGCTGGCATTCGCCAGAGCCCTAGGCGAATTCGGAGCGACGCTAATGATAGCCGGAAGCATACCGGGACGTACCCAGACGCTCTCGATAGCTATCTATGAGGCAGTCCAGGCGGGTAACGACAATCTGGCAATTACCCTGGTGCTGATTACTTCAATTACCTGCGTTACAGTGCTTTGGGTCGCGAGTCAATTATTGCCGAATCGATCCCGCCTTATAGGCTCGGGAGATCGCTTGCGATGATCAGTATGCATATAAAGCGTCGCGTGCTGGCGGGCAAGCGCGAGTTCTTGCTGGAGATCGAGCTCGAATCGGCGGCGTCGCGCATCGCCTTGTTCGGCCCATCGGGATCAGGCAAAACGTTGACGGTCCAGGCGATAGCTGGCCTGCTGCGCCCGGATAGTGGTTATATTCGAGTCAACGGTACTACCCTCTACGATTCAAAGTTAGGGATTTGTCTTTGCCCCCAGGATCGTCGGCTGGGTTATCTGCAACAAGACTATGGTTTATTTCCCCATCTGACTGTCGCGCAAAACATTGTGTTCGGCTTAAGGAAGGGCTGGTTCAACGTACGATGCAGGGCCTTGCCAGCCGCGGCTCAACAGTGGGTCGACTCTTTCGAGTTGGAATCGATTCTGACCAGCTATCCGGCTGAAATATCCGGAGGCCAGAAGCAACGTGTTGCCCTGGCCCGGGCCCTGGCGGTGCAACCTGGTCTCATGTTGCTCGATGAGCCACTGGCAGCGCTGGATGCAAGTCTGCGCTTAAGAACCCGCGACCACCTCGCCAAGCTGCAGAAGAGCTTAAATATTCCTACGATCCTGATTACGCATGATCCGGAAGACGCCGTCGCCCTTGCAGATGAGGTGTATGAAATCGAGAATGGCAGAATCGTACGACATTGCCGTCCAGATCAGCTTATGACGCCTCAGTCCAATACGCCGAGCATGACGCTCGACGCCTTGAAAATAGCATAGGCGGCTTGCTCTTCTTTAAGCTCCAAGGATTCAAGACTTTCTTTGCTAAGCATTGCAGCGATAATTTGACCCTGTTCCAGCGCTATGCTGACCTCGGCGTTGACTGCGCCCGTGACGATACGATTCACGGTTCCCTGTAATTGATTGCGGGCCGAAAGCCTAAGGTCTCCGCCTGGCAGACCCACAATTACAGAAGCTGCCTGGATAAACGCCAAAGCCCGTTTTCCAGGATACAAATCAAGGTTTTGTACGCTTTCCTTGCTTATCGTGGCGATTATCTGGATACCGTCACCTATTGTCAGCGTAACCTCATCATTTATCGCCCCGGGGCTGATGTGATCAACGACACCCAGTAGTTTGTTGCGTGCTGAAGTTTCGATCATCATATGTTGCATAAGCTCCAGATTCTGGGAAAATTCGTTATTCGACCTGGACAGAAGGGCAATAAATCGCTCGTGTTCCTGGTTGACAGCTTGGTATAGCCGTATCAATTCGTGGGCTCTTTTGGTTAGTTTGGCGCCGCCTCCATGGAATCCTCCAGTGGAACGTTCAACTAATGCTTCGCCGGCCAGATTATTCATTGTATCGACGGCGTCCCACGCCGCTTTGTAGCTTAGTCCTATTTTTTTGGCTGCGGCAGTGATCGATCCTTCTTGCCCAATGGCGTCAAGCAGGGCCATGCGTTTTTGATTTCCCCAGCTATGTTGCCCAGAACGCAGCGATATCGAACCGCTTAGTTCTACCGGGGGTGCATTCGGCGAGATGCTATTTGACTTGGTCATAAGCTAGTGTAAGCCGCGTCTTATATTTATCCAATCTTCATTCGCGGAGGGCAGCGCGTTGGATTTTGGCTGCAGTTCTTCGCGGTGTCTTTCTCGTTAGAATGGTGCTCTTGCTGATCGACTTGGTACCACCGAAATAATGATTGCAACCTTTAGTCCTGTTTCCTTGGACTCTTTGCCGGAGCTCCATGCCGGCACGACCTTGATTCTGACTGTCAATAATCGGCATGCCCGCCGTATTCTGGTTGAGCTCTCCTCCCGCCTGACCGAAACCCGGCGTGTAATGGCGGTGCCGGACATCTTGCCTTTGTCAGGATGGCTGGCTCATGTCGCGGATCAACTCTCTTTCGTGCCCGAGGCCGCTCTGGCCGCGCACACACTTGACGCCTTCGGCTCGCAATTTCTTTGGCAACGGGTGATCGCCGAGGCCGAATCTGATCACGTATTGCTTGATGTGTCTCAGGCTGCCCGCCTGGCGGCCCAGGCCGACCATTTGTTGGACGAGTGGCGTATACAGGTGGCCTCGGACGTCGAGACGACTGATTATCAGCGTTTCAAAGTATGGCGCGAACATTATAGGAAGCTCCTGCTCGAGCTCGATCTTGAGGATAGCAATCTCGCCTACGAAAGAATTCATGCTGCCATCAGCAATGGCCTGCTTCAAATGCCTTTCTCAACACTGGTGCTTGCCGGATTCAATGAGCTCTCGCCGCGCTTTTCCAGTTTGCTGGCTGCATTGCAGGAACAGGGTGTCGAACTACTCGCATTAGAGCAAGGGGAAAACTCCGCGGAACGGGTGAGCCGGGTCGTAGCTGCTGACCCCGATAAAGAATGGACCTTGGCTGCGCAATGGGCTGTCGAGCAACTGAAGCGGGATCCTCATGGTCGGTATGCCATTGTGGCGGCCCGCCTCGAGGCGGATGTTGTGTTGGCTCATCGCAATCTGCGCGCTGCACTGATCTCCGACGCGGATGGCGAGCCACTTCCCTACAATATCGCTGTAGCCCGCCCTTTGTCAGAGTGGCCGCTGGTTCGCGCCGCCTTGGCTTGGCTTCGAGCGATGGTCGAACTTGCTCAAAAAAAGCATTGCGAGCCTGCCGACCTCGGGCAGGCTTTGTTGGCAGGTGGCTGTGCTGGCGGTCAGCATGAAGCGTCCGGGCGCGCCACGATCGACGCCATCTGGCGCAAACAGGCAAAAATCAGGGTGTCGATTGCCGACTTTACAGACTTGCTTGCGCAACATACTCCCCAACTGGCATTGGCCTGGCAGCAATGCGTAAGCATGTGGCTCGATGACACTGGGTCAGCAGGCATCGACATCTGGGCAGCGCGTTTTCGGCGATGGCTGCAGGCGCTCGGATTCCCTGGGCAAACCCGTCTTGATAGTCACGCTTATCAAGTGGTGGAAGCTTTCGATGGCCTGATTGACCGTTACGCCCGCCAGGCGCCAGTGGCAGGGGTCGTAGGCTTTCGAGTGGCGGTCGCCATGCTGGCTCGAGTTGCCCGAGAAACCCCGTTTCAGCCGCAGCGCGATCCGGCTGCACGGCTCGATGTACTCGGTTTTCTTGAGTCGGAAGGCGGCCGCTGGGATGGCGTGTGGGTTCTAGGGCTTACCGACGACGTTTTGCCGGCCGTCCCCAAGCCAAATCCTTTCATTCCCTTAGCAGCGCTGCGCATGGCCAATGCTCCGCGTGCCACTCCGGAACGCGAGCTTCATTGGGCTCGCACCATGTACCAGGCCTTGCTAAGTTGCGCCCCTGAAATTTTGCTAAGTCATGCCCAGCACGAAGGCGAAAGCGAACTGCGTCCCAGTCCTTGCATTGCCGATCTGGAAATATCGCAGCGCGACCTTGCCCCGGGTACGCAAACGCAATGTCTTCTAGAGTATGTGCACGATGACCAAGGCCCGCCATTAACTGCTGGGAACGTCACACGAGGTGGCATAGGCGTAATCGATACCCAGGCGCGTAATCCATTATGGGCCTTCGTGAAGTATCGGCTCGGTGCCAGCCAGCTGGCCGACTATGCAGACATCTCGGACCAGAACGCCAGGGGCGTATTCTTGCATCGCGCGATTGAACTGGTGTGGAGGCTGGTGCCAGACCAACAAGCTCTGCATGATCTGCATCATGGCGGCAGAGTGCCCGATTTGCTTGAACAAGCGGTGGGACAGGCGGCAGATGAGTGTCTGCAAGACTACGGTCAAGTACTGCGTTCGCTCGAGGTTTCTCGGGGCCTTCGAATACTCGCCGATTGGCTTATCCTGGAATTGAACCGGAAAGCTTTTCGGGTGCGCGATGTCGAACAAAAATACCAGTGGTCGCACGGGGCGCTCGAGCTTAGTCTGCGGCTCGATCGTATCGACGAACTGCATGACGGCCGCCTGGCGGTGATCGACTATAAGGCCGGCGACGCAAGCATAGACCCTAAGTCTGACTGGATGCGTCCGCGGCCGGTGGGATTGCAGTTGCCATTTTACGCCGCGGTGTTGGCTGGTGAAGACCAGCCTGTTGCTGCGCTTGTTCTGGCCAGGCTCCATGCCAGGGAAGTCAAACTGAAAGGTTTGGTGGATGGTGATTACGGTCTTGACGGGTTGTCGGCAGTAAGAGAATGGCCCGCTTTCAGCGACTATACCTGGGATGGGCTAATGGCTGAATGGCGCCGTACCATCGAGGGTTTGGCAAACGAGTATGCAGACGGTATCGCCCGGAATCAAAGCTTGCGTGCGGACGATATGAAATATTGCGACGTCTTGCCGTTTTTGCGTTTAACCGAGGAGTACAAGCGTGTCGATTAAGCAGCCCAGCGACAGTACCGTTCGCGCGGCCGCTGTTGATCCGACGAAGTCCTTCATCATTCAGGCCCCGGCGGGATCCGGCAAAACTGAGCTTCTAACCGATCGGATATTGGCCTTGCTGGCGACCGTGAATCGGCCCGAAGAAATCGTGGCGATCACCTTTACTCGCAAGGCGGCATCGGAAATGCATGCCCGTGTATTAAGCAAGCTTGCCGCGGGCCGCGGGCCTTGTCCTGCCGAAGAATACAGGAAGCGCAGTTGGCAATTGGCCCGAAGCGCCATGCAGCGCGACGATGAGCTCGGCTGGAATCTACTACAGTATCCGGCACGCCTCAGTATACGTACTATCGATTCGTTCTGTACTTATCTGGTGCGCGCGATGCCCTGGCTCAGCTCATTAGGCGGATTGCCAGCTATTACCGATAATGCCGCACAGCACTACGGCGCGGCAGCGAAAGCCACGCTGTCCATGGCTGACGACAACGAGTCCGTTGCGAAATTTATCGCGCACTTGGATGTCAATAGGCAAAGCGCTGAAAGTTTGCTGGCCAGTATGCTGGCCAGCCGCGATCATTGGCTGCCGTTGCTGGCTTCAGGCAGCGACCTGGACCAACTACTAGAGAATCTCGATAAAGCGGTAGAAGTGGATTTGCAACGCTTGTCTCAGGCCATGCCCGTGGGGTGGGCGTCCTCGCTGGCACCATTGGTGTCGCGTGCGGCGAATATTCTGGCGAGCAAAGGTATACAAGCCGAGTGCTGCGTTCTGGAAGATTGGGAGGGGGAACCTTTTGGCGCCGATATCTCATGCCTGCCACAGTGGCAGGCATTGGCCAGTATGCTGCTCACCAAAGACAACAAGCTCAGGCGCACGGTAAATATCAGCCAGGGCTTCGAGCCGAAGTCCAGCTATAAAGACGATTTCATCGCATGGATAAAGGCAATGCCTGAGTCCGACCCATGGATTGCGGCGCTTGCCGACATCCGTAGCGCTCCATGCCAGGGCTATAGCGACGAGCAGCAGGAAATCTTGCGTGTGCTCATCGAGGTGTTATGGTTGGCGGCTGCCCAGCTTAATGTCGGTTTCACCGAGGCCGCCGAGGTGGATTTCACTGAAATTTCGCGGCGCGCCCTTGAAGCCCTGGGAAGGGTGGACGATCCCAGCGACCTGCTGCTCGCTCTGGATACGGTCATCCGCCACATATTGGTCGACGAATTTCAGGACACCAGCCAGTCGCAGATTGAGCTGCTTGAACGTCTTACCTCGGGGTGGACGCCCGATGACGGCCGCACGCTATTCCTGGTGGGCGATCCCATGCAATCTATTTATCGCTTTCGCAAGGCAGAAGTAGGCCTGTTCCTAACAGTAAAAGAGCGCGGTCTGGGCGAGGTTTCACTAATTCCGCTTGAACTCAAGGACAACTTCCGCTCGCAGGCCGGTCTGGTCAATTGGGTCAATAAAACCTGTCTGCCTATTTTTCCAAAAGAGGACCACTCTGGGTTGGGGGCAATACGCTATACCGCTTCAGTCGCATTCAACGAAGAAGTAGAGGGCTTGGGGGTAGAATTTCATCCCGTCTGGACGCTTAAAGCCAAGCAGGCTGACGACGCAGGCGATCCCGTCGCTACCGCAGAGTCCATTGCGATACAGTTGGCCAAAGAAGCCTTAAAAAGAAATCCCGAAAGCGAACATCCAGTGGCAATCCTGGTGCGGGCTCGTTCGCATCTTGACAGCATAGTGCATCGTCTGGCGCAACAGAACATTCCCTGCCGCGCGGTCGAGCTCGTGTCTTTAAAATCTCGCCAGCCCGTGATTGATGCCGCCCAGCTGGCGCGAGCCTTGTCGCATCCTGCAGATCGTTTGGCATGGTTGGCAGTCCTGCGCTCACCATTATGCGGTCTTACCTTGGCCAGCTTGCATGCCTTGTGCGGTGCCGATTTACACACGACTATACCCGTGTTGTTGTCTAAATGGATGGCGAGCAATGGCAACGACGTGCCGGGGCTCGACCCGATCGAAGCGCGGCGTATGCGCCATGCGGGCACAGTGCTGCTAGACGATAGCAATATTTCGGGATCGATTCCCTTTGCCGCGTGGCTGGAAAATTGTTGGCAGCGTCTGGGCGGGCCTGGCGTTTACAGCAGCCAAAGCGATGCGGCCGATATTGAACGGCTATTTCGCCTGATCGAAGAGCTGGCCCCTTACGGCAACCTGAACCCTCACGAGCTCGATAGCAAGCTGGAAAAGCTTTACGCCGCGCCTAATAGCAGCGGACGAGCGGTAGAGGTCATGACCATACATAAGTCGAAGGGGCTGGAGTTCGACACCGTCATTCTGGCGGGTCTGCATCGCCGTCCCAAGGCCGATACGTCTCCCTTGATGCGATTCGAGCACAGTGGTGGCGAACTTTTACTGGGGCCCATCAAGCACAAGATCTCCGACGAACAAGACCCGGTATCGATGTATTTAGCAGGGCGTGAGAAGAAACGAGGGGCCTACGAGGCGGATCGCCTGCTATATGTAGCATTGACCCGTGCCCGCGAACAATTGCACCTGATCGGCGTGGTCGGCATAGAAGAGGGGGGCGAGATAAAAAAACCGGAGGCCACGTCCTTGCTTGGTCGCTTATGGGACCACATGAGCGCACCCCAAATTCCCGATCTGGCCGAGCTCGGCACGGGTTCAGATTCGTCCGATGCACTCTGGCCCGAACGGTTGTTGGTGCGCAGACCTGAGCAATCTCTGGTGGCAGAGGCAACACCATTTGCGGCTCCGCGTCGAGCCAGTGCCTGGACCTGGCGGCCAGATTCCGGGTACGAGGCCACGATTGGCACAGTCGCTCACGCGTGGCTGGAACGTATCGGCAAAGAGGGGCCGGAAAACTGGACTGTTGAGCGGGTCGAATCCTGTTTGCCGGTATTTCGCAAGCAATTGAGCCGGGCAGGACTTGTAGGTACGGCTATCGATCCTGCCGCAGAGGTATTACGTGAAACCTTGGTGGCAACGCTTGCAAGTCCAAAAGGTCAGTGGCTGTTATGGGCGGCCCGCGCTCATCGGGAATGGTCGCTTCTGGATGTCAGCGGACGCGTTTCCGTCATTGATTTGGCAATTTCCCAAGAGCAGGACTGGCTGGTAGTCGACTATAAAACCGGCATACCGCACAGCGATGAAAACAGCAATGCTTTCGCCGAGCGCATGCGCGAACGTTATCGTGAACAGATCGAACGCTATTGCGCGCACGTTAGTGCACTGGACGGCCGTCCAGCGCGCGGCGCTCTTTACTTCCCAAGGGCGGATGTATGGGTAGATTACGGCTAACGATGCACTGAGTTTATCGCCGGTTTGTTAAATCGCTGGGGGGTGCGGCCCCTGCGAGTTCAAACTCCTGTTAAACTCTCTGCTGGCGGGCCCCTTCGCATGGTCCGGCGGTGAAACTGGTCAGGTCGGGAACGAAGCAGCCATAGTCGCTCAGGATCAGTGCCGAAGTCAGGCTCGCCTTCTTGTTTTTCTGATTGTCACCCCCCAAATACCCCAAGTGCGCGACTAATCCGGTACACTTTTCGTTTATCGTTCGATAACTTCCGGCTTTTAGCTTTCTGCATGACTTATCTGGTATTGGCGCGTAAATGGCGGCCACGTTCGTTTGACACCCTTATTGGTCAGGACCATGTGGTCCGGGCCCTGACGCACGCCTTGTCCACCCAGCGCCTGCATCATGCATGGTTGTTCACCGGTACGCGGGGCGTGGGCAAGACCACACTGTCGCGCATTCTCGCCAAGTCGCTTAACTGCGAGACCGGCATTACGGCGTCCCCTTGTGGCGTGTGCCGCGCCTGTACAGAAATCGACGACGGCCGTTTTGTCGACTATGTAGAGCTCGACGCAGCTTCAAATCGCGGCGTCGAGGAAATGACACAGTTGCTCGAGCAAGCGGTATACGCGCCAGGCAGCGGCCGATTCAAAGTCTACATGATCGACGAAGTCCATATGCTGACTGGGCATGCGTTCAACGCTATGTTGAAAACGCTCGAAGAGCCGCCGCCCCACGTCAAATTCATTCTTGCCACGACCGATCCGCAAAAAATACCGGTAACGGTCTTGTCGCGTTGCCTGCAGTTTAATCTCAAGCAAATGACGGCGGAATCCATTGTTGCCCACCTTCAAGATGTGCTGGCTCGGGAAGCATATGCCGTTCGAAACGCCGGCCCTGCGTTTGTTGGCACAAGCCGCCGCGGGTTCTATGCGCGACGCGCTGTCACTGACCGATCAGGCAATTGCCTACAGCGCGGGCGACCTTACCGCTGAAGCCGTGCGCGGAATGTTGGGTACGATTGATCATCGTCACCTGGTGGATTTGCTACAGGCGCTTGCGGGGGGCGATGCAGCCCAGGTATTACGCGTAGCCGATGACCTTGCTTCGCGCGGTCTATCGTATTCGGGCGCCCTGGCCGATCTGGCTGTGTTGCTTTCCCGTATCGCCATCCAGCAGCGCATTCCGGGCACTATCCCCGCAGACGATCCACAGGCCGAAGATATCGTCCAGCTGGCCGCGCGCCTGCACCCTGATCAGGCCCAGTTATTTTATTCGGTGGCAGTGCATAGCCGCCAAGAACTCTCCCTGGCCCCTGACGAGTACGCCGGATTTGTCATGGCGTGCCTGCGCATGCTGGCGCTTGTGCCAAGCGGTACCTTGGCGCCGCCAAGTCCCCCCCCATCGCCGTCAGGCGCTAAGGTCGAATCGTCATCCGACGCCCCATCTTCCGCAGCGCCCGAGGTTCAGGTGGCAGCTGCCGTAGGCGAACCTGCCGCAATCGCACCGCAAGCGGCGCCGGCCTTGCCGCCTGCCATACCAGCGGCGGCGCCAATATCGCCTCCGGTTCCGCTACAAGCCGCAAATGATGCCGCCGAAGTCACCATTACGCCAGAAGACATTCCGGCTTGGGAAGAACTGCCTGCGGCGCCTGTAGCAGAAGTGGATGCTCCGATGGCGGAAAGCATCACTCAGCCAGATACGAAGCCGAATTCCTATGCCCCACCACTTTCTGCGGCGGTCGAAGAAGAGACTGTCTTCGAAGCCCCCGAGCCTGAAGAGTTTGAAACACTTCATTCGCCGGATGTCGACTCTGCCGATGACGAGCAGTTCGAGCCAGTGGAAATGGGCGATCCTGAATTAGAAATCCAGGACGCCGCTATACAGGCCTCTGCCGAGCTCGCTGCGCCGGCATTCACAGCAGAGCGTAAGAAGGCTAAGTCTCCGCGCTTGCGTAATATGACGGCTCAGGCCTGGCCCGCCCTTGCTGCGTCCTTACCAGTAACCGGGCTGGCCGCCGAACTCGCGCGGCAAAGTGAATGGCTGGACGTGAAGGGCGACCAAGTTAACTTGCGCGTCGCCATCCGGACTCTGGCCGAAAGCCCGGGACGGGCACGCTTGTGTACCGTGCTATCCGAGCACTTCGGAACAGTGGTTCAACTTAATGTGGAATACGGTGCAACGGGTGACGAAACCGCTCACGCCGTCGAGCAGGCGCAAAAAGTCCTGCGTCAGCAAAGTGCCGAGCAGGCCGTGGCCGTCGACCCCTTCGTGCAAACTCTTATCAGTGAGTTCGGCGCTAGGGTGGTGCCAGGATCCATTAGCGCGGTGCCCCTCACACGGGCTGCATAGTCGCTACTAATTCTTTTACTTCAGGAATGTAAATCATGATGAAAGGTCAGATAGCCGGTTTGATGCGTCAAGCGCAGCAAATGCAGGAAAACATGAAAAAGGCGCAAGATGCCCTTGCCGATATTGTTGTCGAAGGTGGTTCTGGCGGCGGACTCGTCAAAGTGTCCATGACTTGCCGGCACGACGTCAAACGTGTCACGATTGATCCCAGCCTGCTCGCGGACGACAAAGACATGCTCGAAGATCTCGTCGCGGCCGCATTTAACGATGCTCTGCGCAAGGCTGAATCCACCTCGCAAGAGAAAATGTCCGCTGTTACGGCCGGTATGCCTTTGCCTCCGGGAATGAAGCTGCCATTCTGATGGACGAACAGCTGCCCGAGCCCGAGCCGCTCAAAGCTTTGATTGATGCATTGCGCCGCTTGCCTAGCGTGGGCGTACGCTCGGCCAGACGTATGGCTTACCATCTGCTTCAACACGATCAGGCTGGTGCCGAGCAGCTAAGCCGCGCCTTGGCCAATGCGATACATGATTTGCGTCATTGCACCCGGTGTAATGGTTTTTCAGAAGATGAAGTCTGCGCAACCTGCAGCAATCCCAAGCGGGATCCGGCGGTGCTTTGCGTGGTCGAAACTCCGGCTGACCAGAACATGATCGAATCAAGCCACGGCTACCGTGGCTTGTACTACGTGCTAATGGGGCGGCTTGCACCCCTGGAAGGTGTGGGTCCAAACGAACTGCAGTTCGATCGCTTGATCCGGCGCGCCACCGATGGTGTCGTGCAGGAAGTTATTCTTGCCACTAATTTCACGGCAGAAGGCGAAACGACTGCTCATTACCTGTCCGAATTGCTAAGTGCACAGGGTTTATCCGTGACCAGGCTGGCCCGTGGAGTGCCTGCCGGAAGCGAGCTCGAGTATGTCGATGCCGGCACTATTGCGTGGGCCTTGATGGAAAGACGCAGCACATAAACCGGTTTGGGGGCATATACCGATAAGGAAAGCCGGCATTCTCGGGTAATATGTCGAAAAATTTACATACCAAGGAGACTATGCATGTCTATATCTCGTCGCGATCTACTTAAATTGGCCGGTGTTGCGGGTGCCGCAAGCGTTGCGCCCCGAATTGTCCAGGCCCAACAGCTTGAAAAGAAGGACGTGGTCATCGCTGTCGGCGGCCAAGCGCTTATTTATTATCTGCCATTATCGATCGCCAATATCAAAGGCTATTTCAAGGAAGAAGGCCTTAACGCCCAGATCGTCGATTTCGCTGGTGGTTCAAAGGCCCTGCAAGCAGTCGTAGGCGGCAGCGCCGATGTCGTCTCGGGTGCGTTCGAACACACCATAACCTTGCAGTCCAAGGGACAGGCATACCGTGCATTCGCTCAGCAAGGGCGTGCGCCGATGATTGTGCTTGTTGTGTCGAACAAGACCATGGCCGACTACAAGACGCCAGCCGACTTGAAAGGCAAGAAAATCGGCGTTACGGCGCCGGGTTCCTCCACCAACATGATGGCCAGTTTTTTCTTGGCTCAACACGGTCTGAAGCCTACCGATGTATCGTTCATTGGTGTGGGCGCAGGGGCCGGCGCCATCACGGCAATGCGTACGGGTCAGATCGACGCCATGGCCAACCTGGATCCCGTGATCAGCACCTTGATCAAGGAAAATGCAGTCAAAGCCATTGCCGATACTCGCACCCTGAAAGACACAGTACAAATTTTCGGTGGCAATATGCCGTCGGGCTGCCTGTACACTTCGCAAGAATTCATCGATAAGAACCCCAATACGACCCAGGCCTTGGCCAATGCTATTGTGCGTGCCGACAAGTGGATACAGTCTGTCAGCCCCGACGAAATCGCCAAGATAGTGCCTCAATCGTATTTGCTGGGCGATCCGGATCTCTACAAGCTTGCTCTGGCAGGCAACAAAGAGGCCTTGTCGCCCGACGGCAGCGTCGATCAAGACGGTCCACAAACTGCATTGAAAGCCCTGGCAGCCTTTGTGCCGAATTTCCCCGCCGACAAGATCGACGTTTCAAAAATCTGGACCAACGATTTCGTGGCCAAAGCCAATAAAAAGTATCCGAATGCCTGACGCTGCACTATTGCTCGACAACATCACTTGCACCTTCGCTGCGCATGACGGCGGCAGTGGCGGATACACCGCGGTAAGGGAAGCTTCAATCTCCATTGCGCCGGGCGAATTCGTCTCGGTCGTCGGGCCGACCGGCTGCGGCAAGTCCACACTGCTGAATGTGGGGGCCGGCTTGCTGGCGCCCTCATCCGGCGAGGTGAAGGTGTTCGGTAAACCCTGCATGGCGTCAATCACCGTGCCGGTTACATGTTTCAGGGTGAAGCGCTCATGCCTTGGCGTAGCGCATTATCGAACATCACAGCCGGCCTTGAATTCGCTAACGTCGCGACTGCCGAGGCCCAGGAACTGGGACGCGAATGGATGAAAAGGGTGGGGCTGGGCGGTTTCGAAAATCGCTATCCGCACCAGATGTCGGGCGGCATGCGCAAGCGCACCATGCTGGCGCAGACCCTTATCCGCGACCCTGACATCATCCTTATGGACGAGCCATTTTCTGCGCTCGACATCCAGACACGCCAGTTGATGGAGAACGAAGTCCTTGATATCTGGATGACGCAACGCAAGGCAGTACTGTTCATCACGCACGATCTCGACGAGGCCATTGCCATGAGCGACCGCGTCATCGTGCTTTCGGCGGGACCGGCGACCCATCCCATTGGCGAATTCGAGATCGACCTGCCGCGGCCGCGTGATGTGGCCGAGGTGCGCAGCAACCTGCGCTTTGTCGAACTTCACAAAGCGATCTGGGATGTGCTGCGTGAAGAAGTGCTTAAGGGCTATGCCCAGCAGAAACGGGCCTAATATGTCGAATCAACATAAACCTAATCCGTTGCTCATGCGGTTTTGGCAGGTATTGCTGCTGGTGGTCGTCCTGCTGCCTGGCACTACGCATCTCAAGACCGCAACTTCGCATTTTTCTTTGGCCAGCCCGTGGCAGTCGCCAAGGTGATCTGGATCTGGTTCGTCACTAATGCCGACATCTACCGGCACCTTGGGGTGACGCTGACCGAAACGGTGCTGGCCTTCTTCATCGGCACAGTGGCTGGACTAGGCTTTGGTTTGTGGCTGGGGCTCTCGCGTGGTGCCAGCGCGCTGCTCGACCCTTACATCACTGCAGCGAACTCCATGCCGCGGGTCATTTTGGCACCGATATTTGGCATGTGGTTTGGGCTGGGTATCTGGTCCAAAGTCGCGCTTGCCGTAACCCTGGTCTTTTTCATCGTTTTTTTCAACGTGTACCAGGGAGTGCGAGAAGTGAGCAACACCCTGCTCGACAACGCACGCATGCTGGGCGCCAATAACAAACAGTTGTTGCGCCACGTTTATATCCCGTCGGCCACCAGTTGGGTCTTTTCCAGCTTGCACACGTCGGTCGGCCTGGCGTTCGTGGGTGCAGTGGTGGGCGAGTATCTGGGCTCTGCCAGCGGGGTCGGGTATCTGATATCTGCAAGCCGAAGGTACGCTGGACGTCAACACCGTATTTGCCGGCATCGTGGTGCTTACGATGTTCGCCCTGATACTGGATGGGCTCGTTACCTGGTCGAGAACCGCGTGCTTGCCGTGGAAGCCGAGCCGCGAGAAACCGAGAACCCATAAAGCTTCTGCCGCCTAAAGGGCCGATTCGCCAAGGGCGCAATCCAGCTTTTTTTGCCGCAATAGAACGCGACGCCAGGATTTTTTCGTGTCGCCGCGCTTTTGCTATCAGCGTGTCGAGCTTGGCGTCGGCGGTGAACTGGCGTATTCCTTCGGCGAGCTTCTCGGTAGCCATGGCGTCTTGATTGACTCGCTGCGAAATACCACTTCATTGCTCGCTATCCATTCTGGTGCACTGGCCTTGGCCGCTCGGCGTCGAGCCGGCGCTGCACCGGATCGGTATTGGCGGCAAGTTGGCCAAGTAGTTCGGGGCTAATGGTGAGCAATCGCAGCCGGCGAGCGCCACAATCTGACCGTATGTTGCGAAAGCTCGCGCCCATGATTTCGGTGGGAATATCGTAGGACTTGTAGTAATCGTAGATGGCCTTACCGAGCGCACGCCTGGATCGTTTGTGCCGCTGTTGGCGGCCTCGTCCCAGTTGTTTGCTGCCGCCTTTTTATGCCAGTCGTAAATTCGGCCGACAAAGGGAGAAACCAGTTGTGCTTTTGCGGCCGCACAGGCAAGCGCTTGCGCTAGGGAAAACAACAAGGTCAGATTGCATCGAATGCCGTCCGCCTCGAGTTCTTTGGCTGCCTGTATGCCCTCCCAGGTGGAGGCGAGCTTGATCAGGATACGTTCGCGCGGGACGCCGACGCGTCGGTAAAGCTCGATAATGTGGCGGGCGCGCTCGACGCTGGCTTGCGTATCAAATGAAAGTCGAGCGTCGACCTCGGTGGAAACGCGTCCCGGCACGATCTTGAGTATTTCCGCCCGAACGCGACCAATAAGTGATCGGATGACTTCGTGCGCTGACGCCGACCGTAATCGATGACACCTTTTCGAGAAGAGGGCGATACGCCTCCTGTCTGAACCGCCTTGAGAATAAGCGACGGGTTAGTGGTTGCATCGGTGGGCCGATAATCGCGCATGGCCTGAAAGTCGCCGGTGTCAGCAACGACTGTGGTGAACTGTCGCAGGAAGTCGAGTTGATTGGTCATGTAATAGTCAGACCGATTCAAAAAGCGTGTCTGGATGAAACTTTAATGTAGACGATTTGTGGCCTTGGCAAGAACGGCCTACGCGAGCGTTACTGGCCGTTGTGTGAAAGGGCCGGCCGCATCAAGGTATAATTCGCAAGGTTTGATTATCGACTTTATAACCGGGGTTTACTGTGCTGCCGTCACTCTTTCCTGCGGAGTCCAACCGGTCTCCTTCTGCAATTCTTGCCTTGGCAGACGGTACCATCTTCAAGGGTGTCTCTATCGGCGCCGATGGCTATTGCGTTGCCGAAGTCGTCTTCAATACCTCCATGACCGGTTATCAGGAAATCCTGACTGACCCCAGCTACAACGGTCAAATCGTTACCTTAACCTATCCGCATATTGGCAATACCGGCGTCAACCTCGAAGATGTCGAATCCACCGTATCCATGTCGCTGGGCTGGTGGTGCGCGACGTGTCCTTGCGGGTGTCCAACTTCCGCGCCACCCAATCGCTGCCCGACTACCTTAAAGCGCAAGGCATCGTGGCCATCTCAGGCGTCGACACCCGCAAGCTCACCCGCATATTGCGCGACGGCGGCGCCCAGGGCGGCTGCATTCTGGTGGGCGACGACGCCGAGCGCGCCGTCGAGCTTGCTCAGGATTTGCCCGGCATGTCCGGACAGGATCTGGCCAAGGTCGTGTCCACCACAGACCAGCAAATCCTGGACTGAAGGCATTTGGGAACTTGGGTCATGGCTTTGGCGCAGGCCGGAACCAACGCCTACCATGTCGTGGCGTACGACTACGGGTCAAGACCAATATCATTGCGCCTGCTGGTCGATCGTGGCTGCCGCGTTACGCTTGTTCCCGCCCAAACGCCCGTGGAAGATGTGCTCGCACTCAAGCCAGATGGCATATTCCTGTCCAATGGCCCGGGCGATCCCGAGCCCTGCGACTATGCCATCGAAACCTGCAAAGCGGCTCTGGATAAAAAAATCCGCTATTTCGGCATTTGCCTGGGCCAGCAAATTATTGGGTCTGGCGCTTGGCGCAAAGACCATCAAAATGAAAACCGGACATCACGGCGCCAATCATCCGGTTCAAGAGCTCGACACCGGGCGGGTCTTCATTACTAGCCAGAACCATGGCTTTAACGTCGACGTCGACTACCTTGCCGGCCAATGCGCGCGTCACCCACGTTGTCGCTATTCGACGGCACGGTGCAAGGATTCGAGCTCACCGACGGCCCCGCGTTCTGTTTTCAGGGCCACCCCGAAGCCAGCCCTGGCCCACACGATATCGTGGTGCTATTCGACAAATTCATCAGCCTCATGGCCGGACAAAAATAATTCAGCATTATGCCAAAGCGTTTAGACATAAAAAGCATTCTTATCATTGGCGCAGGCCCCATCATCATTGGCCAGGCGTGTGAGTTCGATTACTCTGGTGCACAGGCGTGCAAGGCGCTCAAAGCCGAGGGTTATCGCACGATTCTGGTCAACAGCAATCCTGCCACCATCATGACCGACCCGGAAACCGCCGATGTCACCTACATCGAGCCCATCACCTGGGAAGTCGGTCGAAAAAATCATCGAGCGTGAAAAGCCCGATGCCTTGCTTCCGACCATGGGCGGCCAAACGGCATTGAACTGTGCGCTCGAACTGGCGCATCGAGGCGTACTTGGAAAAGCACGGCGTCGAGCTCATCGGCGCCAACGAGCACGCCATCGAGAAGGCCGAAGATCGCCAAAAATTCAAGCAGGCCATGACCAAAATCGGCCTTGAGTCCGCTCGATCCGGCGTGGCTCACTCGCTTGGAAGAAGCCTGGGAAGTGCAGCGACGTATTGCCAAAGAAGCCAATGTAGCGGGTTTTCCCGTCGTCATTCGCCCCAGCTTCACCATGGGCGGTTCAGGTGGCGGCATCGCCTACAACAGCGAAGAATTCGAGACCATTTGCCGGCGCGGGCTGGAAGCATCGCCTACCAGCGAACTGTTGATCGAAGAGTCCTTGCTGGGCTGGAAAGAATACGAGATGGAAGTTGTGCGCGATAGCGCCGACAACTGCATTATTGTTTGCTCCATCGAGAACCTCGACCCTATGGGCGTACACACCGGCGACTCGATTACCGTGGCGCCTGCGCAAACCTTGACCGATAAGGAATACCAGATCATGCGAAACGCATCGATCGCGGTATTGCGCGAAATCGGCGTTGATACAGGCGGGTTCCAACGTACAGTTCGCGGTTCACCCTCATACGGCCGCATGATCGTCATCGAGATGAACCCGCGCGTGTCGCGTTCGTCGGCACTTGGCTTCCAAGGCGACCGGATTTCCTATCGCCAAAGTCGCAGCGCGACTTGCGGTTGGGTATACGCTCGACGAACTCCGTAACGAAATCACCGGCGGCGCTACACCCGCTTCGTTTGAACCGTCGATCGACTACGTGGTTACCAAGGTGCCGCGCTTTGCCTTCGAAAAATTTCCGGCTGCCGATTCGCGTCTGACTACGCAAATGAAGTCCGTGGGCGAAGTCATGGCAATCGGTCGGACCTTCCAAGAGTCTTTCCAGAAAGCCCTGCGTGGGCTTGAAGTCGGCGTCGACGGGCTCAATCAAAAGACAACCGATCGGGAAAAACTGCAGGTCGAATTGGGCGAGCCTGGGCCCGAGCGTATCTGGTATGTTGGCGACGCCTTTGCACAAGGTTTCACCCTCGACGAGGTGCATAGCCTTACCCACATCGATCCATGGTTCCTGGCCCAAATAAAAGAGATAGTCGATATCGAATTGGCGCTCGAGCAAAAAACACTTGCCGATCTCGATTACGACACCGTGTGGCAACTGAAACGTCGCGGGTTTTTCGGATCGCCGCCTGGCATTCCTATCTGGACACTTCCGAGACTGAAGTTCGTAAACTGCGTCACCAGCTTGGCGTGCGTCCCGTCTATAAACGTGTCGATACCTGCGCCGCTGAATTCGCCACCAGTACCGCGTACATGTACTCAACTTATGAAGACGAGTGCGAGGCCGCGCCAACCGATCGCAAGAAGATCATCGTTCTGGGCGGTGGTCCCGAACCGCATCGGACAAGGCATCGAATTCGACTATTGCTGTGTCCATGCATCGCTGTCGCTGCGTGAAGATGGCTACGAAACCATCATGGTCAATTGCAATCCAGAAACCGTTTCGACCGATTACGACACTTCCGACCGCCTGTATTTCGAGCCGCGTAACGCTTGAAGACGTTCTGGAAATCGTGCACAAAGAAAAGCCGGTCGGCGTAATTGTGCAATACGGCGGTCAGACTCCATTGAAGCTGGCCCGTGCCCTCGAAGCCAACGGTGTGCCCATCATCGGCACCAGCCCTGAATCCATCGACGTTGCCGAAGATCGCGAACGGTTCCAGAAGCTGCTTACCAAGCTGGGATTGCGTCAGCCACCCAATCGTACCGCACGTACCGAGGGCGAAGCCCTTGCCCATGCCGCCGAAATTGGTTATCCGTTGGTTGTTCGTCCCAGTTATGTACTGGGCGGCCGCGCTATGGAAATCGTCCACGAGCAGCAAGACCTCGAGCGCTACATGCGTGAAGCGGTCAAGGTCAGCAACGATTCTCCTGTTCTTCTCGACCATTTCCTGAACAATGCAACCGAGGTCGATGTCGACTGCATAGCCGATGGCCAAACCGTTTTTATCGGCGGCGTAATGGAGCACATCGAGCAGGCTGGAGTGCACTCAGGCGATTCAGCATGCAGTCTGCCTCCGTATTCACTCTCTGCTGAAATCATCGCTGAAATCAAGCGGCAGACGTCGCTTATGGCTCGTGCCCTTAACGTCAACGGCCTGATGAACGTGCAGTTCGCCATCCAGGATGGCGACGTGTACGTGCTCGAAGTGAACCCGCGTGCATCGCGCACCGTGCCGTATGTGTCGAAAGCCACAGGGCTGCAGCTGGCCAAGATTGCAGCAAGGGCGATGGCAGGCAAGACGCTTGCCGAGCAAGGTATACATAAAGAAATCGTTCCGACGTATTTCTCGGTCAAGGAAGCGGTATTTCCTTTCGTGAAATTCCCCGGCGTAGACACCATACTGGGTCCCGAGATGAAGTCTACGGGCGAAGTCATGGGCGTGGGCGAAAGCTTTGGCGAGGCTTTCGTCAAATCGCAATTGGCGGCCAGTGTGCTGTTGCCTGAATCGGGCACGGCGTTCATCAGCGTGCGCGAGCAAGACAAGCCACGCGCCGTCGAAGTCGCACGCGGTCTGATTACGCTGGGCTTCAAGATAGTCGCCACTCGTGGTACTGCCCTGGCATTCGAGGCGGCAGGCCTTGAAGTTCAGGTCGTCAATAAGGTAACAGAAGGTCGTCCGCATATTGTCGACATGATCAAGAATGGCGAAGTTGCCCTCGTGATCAACACAGTCGAAGAGCGGCGCAACGCCATTGCGGATTCCCGCATGATACGGATCAATTCACTGGCTGCCCGAGTTACCTTCTTTACGACTATCGCCGGTGCATGTGCTGCGGTCGAAGGCCTTCAGTATCTGCGTCAGGGTGGCGGCCTAAAAGTCTATTCCTTGCAGGATCTGCACGCCGGTTTGCCCAGCCAATAGGGCAAGTCTTTGATGAAGCGCGTATTTATTACCGGGAGCGAGCAGCGGCATAGGGGCCGCGCTCGCTTTGCTTTATGCGCGGCATGGCGCGCAGCTGGGACTGGTGGGGCGCCGCTCACAGGCTTTGCAGGCTTTGGCAGATAGCATCCCCGGCCACCATAAGGTTTATCCGCTCGATGTCACGGACCGCCAAGCCTTGCATGCTGCCGCTGCTGATTTTCTTTCTGAAGGCGCTGTCGATACGGTAATCGCCAGTGCGGGCATCAGCGTGGGCACCCTCACCGAAGCTCCCGAGGATTTCAAGGTTTTCGAGGCCGTCATTGCCACCAATCTTACGGCTACGGTAGCAACCTTCGAGCCTTTTATTGCATCGATGACACAACGAGGCGAGGGCCGGCTCGTCGGTATTTCCAGCGTTGCGGCCGTGCGGGGACTGCCCGGAGCGGGGGCGTATAGCGCGTCGAAAGCGGCCGTGCGCGCCTATTGCGAAAGTTTGCGGGTCGAGTTGGGCCCGACAGGAATCCGTGTTGTGACGTTGGCTCCGGGCTTTATTCAAACTCCCATGACGGCGCACAACCCATATAAAATGCCCTTCCTGATGCCGGTGGAGCGCTTTGCCGAGCATGCCATGCGGGCTATTGAAAAAGGCGTTTCGTATAAAGTAATACCTTGGCAAATGGCGTGTGTCGCTAAACTGTTGGGCTGCGTGCCCGACGGTTTGTACGACTATCTCGCGGTGCGGCGCGAACGCAAGCCGCGATCCACGTTATAGCGCAGTCGCTTTCGGATTTCGACTTCCGTTACGGCTGGTTGAAATCAACATCGCCATCCACGTAAAACCATTGGCCGCTTTCCAGAGTGAAGCGGCTGTGTTCCTTTAGCCGATGTGCGCGGCCGGCTTCGCGATATTTCGCGGTGAACATAACCTGAGCCTGCGTATCGCTAAGCTGTGTATGACTATGCACTGTAAGTCCGAGCCAGCGTAAGGCGTGCGGTGTGGCGGCGGACTCCAGTACCAGTTCAGCTGGTCGGGTCGTTGGGTGCCATGTGGCTAGAATGTAGGCCTCATCAGTCAAGACGTAGGCGGTATAGCGCGAACGCATAAGGCGTTCGGCGCTGGGTGCATGCTGCAACCCTTCAATGAAGGGCTGGCAACAGGCGGCATAGGGCGAGCCTGGAATCATTCCGCCACACGGGCATGTACCGAGATCCCGCTTAGTTTTCATCTATTACCTTAGATAATGTCGTCTTGGGCAGCAATCTCAAGGTGTTCGATCTGACCCCAATCCGTCATTTTCCATTGTAAATCTAAGTCGATCGAAAATTGATTGATACTGGCGTTCAGAATGGGATGGGCGCGCGGGGCACCAAGTGGCAATTGCTCGACCTTGCGCCAAGCAATGTCTATTACGCCGCCGTGGGCAAAAACCAGCACGTTCTTGCCTCGATAGCGTTGGGCCAGGTTTTCGAATGCTTCGCTGATGCGTGCGCTAAAGGCATGCAAGGCCTCGCCCTGGTCAATCTCTTGCTCTGGATCGCGTAAATCAAAGCCTTTGCCGTTACTATGCATACTGTCGAGCGTTGCCCAGTCTTTACCCTCGTAGATGCCATAGCTGCGCTCGCGCAACTGCGGTGTGGCTTCTATTGTGAGACCCAAGTGGCTGGTAGCGATGCGCGCGGTTTCGAAGGCACGGGAAAGGTCACTGCTGACTACAGTATCTATCGGCACGCCGAATGACGGCGAGCGCAAGTAATCCGCCAGCTGCTCGGCCTGTTTTATCCCAACAGGGCTCAAGGGAATATCAAGCCAGCCCTGCAAACGTTTAGCAGCGTTCCATTGGGTTTCCCCATGTCGTATTAGCCAGAAGTGGGTCATGCTCATGTAACGATTTTTTCCATCAGATTATTTATATTCCAGATCTCTTTCAGCATTGAAATCAGGGCCACGAGTATCGGTTGTCCGGCGTTTTCGATAGACGTAATGAAGCCCAGGCTTGCTTCTATCCGGGCGTGACCCCAAACGACGAAATCATTACGTTTGGCACCGGCCAATGCGACCTCTTCACGTACAAGCCCACAACCGGCTCCGGCGCGGACAAGAGCGTCCATATTGCCCTGGTCCGCACTATTCATGACGACCCGTGGCGATAGGCCGTGACGCTCGAAAAGCTCGCGCAAAAGAAGATGAATATGACTGCCGTGGGGCCCATCGAGCCAAGACAGTGCGGCCAACTGCGGCCACCCGCCTAGTTTTAACTGGTCTGCCATGGCATGCGGCAATACGATGCGATAGGTGATACCGCGCAGCGGCATCCATTGGACATCGCGCGGGGGATAAGCCGCAATGGTCAACGCGGCCGACAGTCGATTGGTGCAAACATATTCTACCAGCTGCGTCGCAGACAGCACGTGAGTCTGTAGCTCGATTAGCGGCAGGCTTCTGGTCACGTTGCTGGCGAGTTCGCCTAGCCGAAGAAAGTCTATCTGCTCGCTCGGGATGCCAAGTTGTACCGTGCCATGCAGTTCGCCCTGCAGCTTCATCGCTTGCGATTTAAGTTGTGTGCCCAGGGTCAGAACTGCCTCGGCAGTCGGCAGGAGCGATTCACCGGCTTTGGCCAGCGCAAATTTGCCGGCGCTGCGATCGAATAAGGCTACCCCCAGGCTTTGCTCCAAAGCTTTTATTTGGGCGGTCACGGCAGGCTGGGTCAGGCATAAAGCCTCGGCGGCGCGGGTTAAATTGCCCATGCGCGCGACCGTGACAAAAGCCCGTATTTGGTAAATTTCCATTAGGTCATTGGCATCAGGACGCCAGCAGCCTGATCTGTGCTGGTTCCAAGCCGATCGAGACCGGCGCCCCTGGACGGTAAATGCTCAGCCCGGCGTAATGGGTCTGATCGGCTGTAATGCACTGTTCTCCGACGCGCACTTCATAGCGGGTGAACTCGCCCAGAAATTCGCTGCGTTCCACCACTCCGGGGAGCCAGATGAAACGGGCGTCGCCTCGCCCGCCGGCGCTTTCCATTTGCACAGTGTGGGGGCGGAAGCTTGCAGAGATACGCGGGGTTGCAGGCGCCTCGGAGTGCAGGGGTAAGCTCAAGTCACCGACTCCACCTATGCTCAACGTAATATTATTGCTGCTGCGTTCTTTCACGTCGCCCTCAAGCACGTTCATCGTGCCGACAAAATTAGCTACGAAGCGATTGCATGGGAAGTCAAAAAGGGTAGAGGGACTGCCTATTTGTTGAATCACACCCAGGTCCATGACGGCCATGCGGTCTGCTGTCGTCATGGCTTCTTCCTGGTCGTGCGTGACGAATATCGTCGTGATCCCCAGCCTGCGTTGCAAAGAGAGTAGTTCCTGACGCATCTGTACACGCAAATTCTTATCCAGGTTGGATAAGGGCTCGTCAAGCAGCAAAACTTGCGGCTCGATCACGATAGTGCGGGCAAGTGCCACCCGTTGTTGTTGACCGCCCGACAGTTCGTTAGGACGCCGTTTGCCATATTGCTGCAAACCGACCAGTTCAAGGGCTGCCGCCACCCTGGCGCTGACTTCGGCGCGGGCGATTTTACGCTCTATCAAGCCGAATGCCACATTATCCCAGACTGTCATGTGCGGCCAAAGCGCATAGCTTTGGAACACCATCCCGATATTGCGTTTATGTGGCGCTATGTTGGTGATGTCGTTTCCATCAATTAACAACCGGCCGGAATCCGCTTGATTGAATCCCGCAATCAGGCGCAGCAGCGTTGACTTCCCGGATCCTGAAGGGCCCAGCAGGGCGAAGAACTCCCCAGGTTCTATAAGGAGATTGATATCGTTCAGGACTTCGGTCTTGCCATAAGAAAGCTTGATGCTCCGGCATTCGACACTGACTTTTTTCATGTGGTTTCCAGGCTGGCGCGTAAGGGACGCTGGCGTGCCGAAGCACGCTCGACAATAATATGGGAGGCGTATGTACCGGCGGCCACGGCCGCCACGGCCAGCACACCTAGGGCCGCACCCGGCCCACGGCCCGAGGCGCTTTGCATGTATAAATAGATGCCGTAGCTCATGGGCGCATCGCTGTCCCGGGTGACCAGCATGATGGTGGCCGACAACTCGACGGCTGCCGTAATAAAACTTGTGACGAAGCCGGCCAGCATCCCGCCGGCCATCAGGGGAATGACTATCCTGCGTATCGTGCTGAAGCGATTTGCCCCCACCGATGCTGCCGCTTCTTCCAGAGACAGATTTATTTGCTGAAGCGCCGCGATACAGGAGCGTAGCGCGTAAGGAAGACGCCGTACCGAGTAGGCAATCATGATCAACACCCAGGTTGTCGTTATGCCGATTTCCGTTCCGGGAATGTCAATGCCGCGGAAAGTACGCATGAATCCGATCGCCAGGACGATGCCCGGGATGGCCAGCGCTGCGGAAGAGATCCAGTCGAGCCATTCACGGCCGGGCAGCCTCGTGCGCAACATGAGGTAGGCAATGGCAGTACCTAAAATAACGTCAATTCCCGCCGCCAGCCCGCAGTAGAGCAGCGTGTTGCTGATCATGCCTTGCGATTCCTGAAATACGGCAGAATAATGCGCCAGCGTGTATCCGTCGGGCAAGGGAGCGTAGCTCCATACGGTCGCCAAGGATAGCAGCAGTACACCAAGGTGAGGCGACAAGACCAGCAGCAATACTGCGGCTATCCAGGCATAGGCGAAAAAGGTTTGAGCTTTGCCAAGTGTTCGCTGTTGCAGCGAGTTGCCGCCTTTTTGCAGAGTCGAATAGTCCTTGCCCTTTAGAGCCTTGGCGGACAGCCATAGCGCCAGAATGGAAAACCCGATCATGATCACGCTTATTACGTACCCAAGGGGATCGTCGATGCCCACCTGTGTAATGCGCAGATACGCCTGGGGCGCCAGCATATTTGTAATGCCCAACACCAGGGGCGTGCCTAGGTCGTCGAATACCTTTACGAAAACGAGGGATGCGCCGGCAACGTAACCAGGTAGTGCTAACGGAAAGATAACGCGCCGGAATAAGCGCCATCCTTTGGCGCCCAGATTCACAGCGGCTTCTTCCATGGCGCCGTCGATATTACGTAGCGCTACGGTGAGGTTCATAAGAATGAATGGAAAGTAGTGCAGTGACTCTACAAAGATAATGCCGTTCAAACCGTCCATCAGCGGCAGCGTGATGCCGAACCATTCATCGAACAGTAGATTTATCGTGCCGGCGCGACCGAAAATCAGCTGCATGGCGACAGCTCCGACAAAGGGCGGCATGATAAGTGGCAATACGCCCAGTGTCTGGATGATCAGAGCGCCGCGAAAGTGGAAGCGGATTGTCAGATAAGCAAGCGGCACGGCGATCACTGACGAAAAGAAAGTGGCTGCCACGGCGACATACAGACTATTGAAAAAGGATTCCTTCAACAGTGTCTGATGAAAAAAAGCCGCAAAGTGGCCTAGCGTAAAGCTGCCATCCGCGTTGACGAATGCGCTATAAAAAACGCTGGCAACCGGAATGATCAGAAATAGTGCAAGAAAGGCCAGGACAAGCAGTGCGATAAGCAAGAAACCCGAAGGGAATCGCGATGAAGAAAAATAGGTCATGAAGGCCTTGAAACGTGCCGGAATTTACCATTGCTACAGGAGACACTCGAAACAGTGCCCGGCGCGCCAATTAGCCGCCCGGGCATGCAGGCTAAAGCGTGGCCGCTTCTTTTGCCAGAGCCTGGGCTTTTTCGTAGTTGGTTTTTGCCTGGCTGTTCCAGTCGCCCTGGATCTTGGACAACTTCTGGCTTATGTCGGCGTCTTTCTTGTTGCCCGCAAACAGGGCAATAAGCTCTGGCGACTTGATTTGTTCGGCGCTTAGCAAAGGAGACCAGGCCAGCTTTCTTGGCCTCATTCAGAAGCAGGCGTGCCTTCTCGCCGATGCTGGCTCCGTGTTTGGCCTCGGCATCGTGAATCGCCTTGGTGGCCTGCTTGCAAATCGGCGTGACGGAACGTGATGGTCTGATCGAACAGCGATTGCACGATGTAGTAACGGCTTTGCGAAAGGTCTACGTCGAACTGCACTTTGCTGCGCTTGGCGATTTCGCCCGGATCCGGATAGCCTTCTGGAACATTGCTCAGGTTCTTATAGGGCAGAACCGGCAGGCGAGAGATCTCCGGCTTGAGCAATAATTCCTGACCGTCTTTGCTAAGCGTGTAGGCGATGAACTTTTTGCCCTCTGCCGTGTTCTTCGCGCCGGCGATCAGGGCGATATTGGCCGGCACGATGGCCGTTTCTTCAGGGTAGACGAACTCGACGGGAAACTTTGAAGTATTTGCTTGAAAGGCCAAAGAAATCGATAACCGGGCCCGCGCCGAACTGTCCGTTATTGACGCCGTCAGGTACCCCGAAAGGAGCGATCGGTAATGGCGGCGCTATTGCCCGACATGCGCAGCAGCGTATTCCAGCCCTTGTCCCAGCCCTCGCCCTGCAAGATCGTTTCGACCGTCAGGTGCATGGTGCCCGAGCGCGACGGCGACGTAATTCCGACATTGCCGTACCAGTCTGGCGCAAGCAGATCAGCCCACGAGGCCGGCGGCGCTAGCTTTTTGGCTTTGATCAAGCGCGTGTTGTACATAATGCCGTAGCCGGCCAGAGCCTGGCCCAGAAAGAATGCCGCCGGGATCATTGATAGGGAAGTTGCCGATTTTGTCGGGGACTTCGTGGTTGGCGATATCGCCCGCTTTCTCCAGTAGGCTTTGCTTGAGCGAGGACTTCGAATGCATCGGGTGCGCTTGCCCAGAATACTTCGGGTCGTTTTCCGGCCTCGGTTTCTTTTACATAGGCGATACCGGACACCGTGTTTTTATTCAGGATTTCCAGCTTTATATCGGGATTGGCTTTTTCAAAGGAGGCTTTATACGCCTGCGTAAGCTCTTTGGGAAAAGACGTGATGACCGTAACGGTTCCGGATACTGCCGGACCAGCCGCGGCGAACAACACAGCGGCGAGCAAGGGTTTAAATTTCTTATTCATGTTTGTCTCCCTGGTTATGGTGGATGTCCGCAACATAGGCAATGTGCAGCTGATCGTCCAATCAAAATTTTTAATGTCGATGATAAGCCCTCGGACGGGAGTATTTCCTAGGGAAAACCTTAGTTGAACGTGTATTAATTCTTGCAGCGGGGCTCCTGACAAACGTACACTCTGCCTCGGCAAAAATGCAAATCCATAAAAAAGGTTACACCCTCATGTTGAATTCTTACTTCCCCCGCTGGCGAAAAGTGCAAGGCGGCGTCCAGGGCGCTGTCGTACAGCCAGATGAATGCTTATCCTGGCCGCAAAATATTGCAATGGGCGCCCAGCATGTCGTCGCGATGTTCGGGTCCACGATTCTTGCCCCGTTGCTCATGGGATTTGACCCGAACGTGGCGATACTGATGTCCGGCGTCGGCACTTTGATTTTCTTTCTATTTGTCGGCGGCCGTGTTCCCAGCTATCTCGGATCGAGCTTTGCATTTATCGGAGGTGTTATTGCCGTTACCGGCTATGCCGGTTCCGGCCAGAATCTGAATATTGGCGTGGCTCTGGGTGCCATCATTGTCTGCGGGCTGGTTTATACGTTGATTGGCTTGCTTATATGGTGGATGAACGCCCGCTCCGGCGGCGCCGCTGCCTGGATCGATAGCTGGATGCCACCCGTGGTCACAGGCGCGGTCGTTGCGGTCATAGGCTTGAACCTGGCTCCGATTGCCGCCAAGGGCGCGATGGGCGGTTCGACATTTGACGCCTTAATGGCGCTGATGACCGTACTGTGCGTAGGTGGGATTGCCGTCTATACACGAGGAACGACGCAACGCCTGCTGATTCTCATTGGCTTGCTGCTGGCCTGCATTGTCTATGCGGTATTTGCGAATGGACTAGGCTACGGCCGCGCCATTGATTTCAGTGGAGTGATGAGCGCTCCTTGGTTTGGTCTGCCGCAGTTCGCGGCCCCCGTGTTCGAGGTGCATGCGATTAGCGTCATCGCACCGGTTGCCATCATATTAGTGGCTGAGAATCTTGGCCACATCAAGGCGGTTAGTGCCATGACTGGCAGGAATCTCGACGTCTATCTCGGTCGCGCCTTTGTGGGCGATGGCGTAGCGACAATGTTGTCGGGTTCGGTAGGCGGTACGGGTGTCACAACCTATGCCGAAAACATCGGCGTCATGACCGTAACCCGTATCTATTCCACTTTAGTATTTGTTGTTGCCGCGCTGATTGCGATCCTACTGGGCTTTTCGCCTAAGTTTGGAGCCGTTATTCAGACCATACCCGGACCCGTGCTCGGTGGTATGTCGGTAGTCGTTTTCGGTTTGATTGCAGTCGCCGGCGCCCGCATTTGGGTGGTGAACCAGGTCGATTTCAGTGATAACCGAAATCTTATCGTTGCCGCGGTTACGCTGATTCTCGGTGCGGGGAACTTTACGCTGCAGTTTGGTGCTTTCAAGCTCGATGGCATCGGAACTGCCACATTCGGCGCAATCATCCTATATGCGCTATTACGCATAGGATCGCGCACGGCCTCCAAAGGCGTTGTCTAGGACATTCGTCGACTTGCAATTTTTCTGAAGTTTGCCGACAATACAGACATATCCCCGGTTAGATCATGCGCCGGGGTTTTATTTTGAGCTAGACCCAATCGTTGTTTACAGCTATAACAAACCAACGCTTCCTTTAGTTCGCATCACAGTACAGTCCGATACTGTTCGACCAATTCATTATTTTAGGCGCTCCTCGTGAGGGGCGTCTTTTACTTTTTATTCAGGAATGTTATGTCTGCGATACCGTTGACAGTGCGTGGCGCTGAGCGCTTGCAAACCGAGCTGCATCGTTTGAAAACCGTTGAGCGCCCGGAAATTATCAATTCGATAGCCGAGGCTCGGGCTCAGGGCGACCTTTCCGAAAATGCCGAATACGATGCGGCGCGAGAGCGCCAGGCTTTTGTTGAAGGCCGGATCAAAGAACTCGAAGGCACCTTGTCCAACGCCCAGATTATCGACCCTACATCGCTCGACGTTGATGGCAGGGCAGTTTTTGGCGCCACGGTCGAAATCGAAGATCTGGAATCCGGCGAACGCGTAACATACCAAATCGTGGGCGATGTCGAGGCCGATATCCGTTCCAACCGCATTTCAGTCTCCAGTCCGGTGGCGCGTGCCCTTATCGGCAAGGGTGAAGGCGATGTCGTGTCAGTTAAGGCCCCAGCCGGCATTCGCGAATTTGAAGTGCTGAATGTCAGTTATTTGTAATTGACGCCTTTCAGCCGCATTGGCGGCTAGCGTACAATACGCATTCAGAAAATAAAAGCCCATACACTTAATGTGTTGGGCTTTATAATTTGAATCAGCGTTTTCCTGGTCCTAGGGTGCGCCTGGCTCCGGCGCGCAACGACATGGCGCTGCCCGCACGACGCGGGATCCCATGTGCAGGACGTTCTGGTGCTGCAGCGCGGGCGCGCGGCGGGGCCGATTCAGTGCGTTCTGCCTTACGCGCTTTACGTTCGGCTTTCTCGGTTCGGCGTGTGCGTGTAACCCCATGGGCGGCAAGCTTCTTGGGCGTATGCGGCTCAGATGGCCTGCGTACGGCGCGGGTGGCGTTCTCGGCTTCGAACTTGGCTCGTGCAGCAGCAGTGTCTGGCCGGAAAATAATCAAGGTTTTGCCCAAATGGTGAACCAAAGCGCACGATAATGTTTCGCATATGGTTTCCAGCATGGCGGTGCGCGCTTCACGATCGTCGTCTGCAACGCGCACCTTGATCAATTGGTGGGCATTCAGATTAAGATCGATTTCTTTAAGCACTGAATCGGATAAGCCCCGGTCTCCAATCAGTACGACCGGACGCAAAGGGTGGGCGGCAGCGCGCAGTGCGCTACGTTCTTGGGAAGTAATGTCGAGTTTTGGCATAATGAGATTGTACGGGAATGGCCAAAAATAAATTCTCAAAAGAGTGGATTCAGCAGCATATTAATGATCCCTACGTCAAAATGGCGCAACAGAAGGGGTATCGGGCAAGGGCAGCATTCAAGCTGACCGAAATTCTTGATACCGAAAAGCTTATGCAGCGCGGCGATATCGTGGTTGATCTTGGGTCGGCGCCAGGCAGCTGGTCGCAGGTTGCTCGGGAACGCCTCGCGGGCGCAGGTGGGGTCGTTACTGGCCGGATCATCGCGCTCGACATGCTGCCCATGGAGCCCGTCGCCGGAGTCGAGTTCATACAAGGCGATTTTCGCGAAGATTCCGTACTAGAGCAACTAAAGATTTTGCTCGAAGGGCAGCGAGTAGACCTTGTAATCTCCGATATGGCCCCCAATTTGTCTGGGGTGGGGTCGGCCGATTCAGCAAGAATTCAGCATCTGTGCGATTTGGCACTTGAATTTTCCTGCAGTTATCTAAAGCCGGATGGCGCACTTATTGTCAAGGCTTTTCATGGCAGCGGGTTCTCCCAAATCGTCGAATCGTTCAAGCAACGTTTCCAGCGAGTGGTAGAGCGCAAACCCAAAGCCTCCCGCGATAAATCCTCCGAAACCTTTTTGGTCGCCCGGCGTCTTAAACGGTAAGGTTTTGACAAACATATTTCTATCTATCAGGTAGAATGAATTATTGACATACTTGTTTTGCTGCCGTCTTTGCGGGGGTCTGGCAAGTCGTAGTTACAAGTAGGAGGTTGGCTTTGAACAACTCGTTTTCCAAGGTTGCGATCTGGATGGTGATCGCGCTCGTTCTGTTTACTGTTTTCAAGCAGTTTGACGGGCGTGCGACCACCACCGAGACCGTAACATATACACAATTCATGAGCGACGCTCAAGCGGGCCGCATCAGTAAGGTCGATATTCAGGGCGACACCCTTTATGTCACGCCTGACGCGGGTCGTCCCTATAGTCTGACTTCGCCTGGCGACCTATGGATGGTGCCTGAACTGGTTAAGTCTGGGGTCCAGGTGTCGGGCAAGGCACGCGAAGAGCCTTCCTTCCTTGCAAGCCTGTTTATTTCGTGGTTCCCCATGCTGCTTCTGATTGGGGTGTGGGTGTTTTTCATGCGTCAAATGCAGGGTGGCGGCAAAGGCGGGGCATTCAGTTTTGGCAAGTCGCGCGCTCGCATGATGGACGAAAACACCAACCACATTACCTTCGCCGACGTCGCTGGGTGCGACGAGGCCAAAGAAGACGTCCAGGAACTGGTCGATTTCCTGCGCGACCCTACCAAGTTTCAACGACTGGGCGGCCGTATTCCTCGCGGCGTCCTGATGGTCGGCTCGCCAGGTACCGGTAAAACGCTACTGGCCAAGGCCATTGCCGGTGAAGCGAAAGTTCCGTTTTTCAGTATCTCTGGTTCCGATTTTGTCGAAATGTTCGTCGGTGTGGGTGCCGCCCGGGTCCGTGACATGTTCGAAAACGCCAAGAAACAAGCGCCTTGCATCATCTTCATCGATGAAATCGATGCGGTCGGTCGTCAGCGCGGTGCTGGCCTGGGTGGCGGCAACGACGAACGCGAGCAAACGCTTAATCAGTTGCTTGTTGAAATGGATGGTTTTGAAACTGGTCAGGGCGTTTTGGTTATCGCCGCGACCAACCGTCCTGATGTCCTTGACCCCGCGTTGCTGCGTCCTGGTCGCTTTGACCGTCAGGTCGTTGTATCGCTGCCCGATATCCGTGGGCGTGAGCAAATACTCAAAGTGCATATGCGCAAGGTGCCGTTGGCAACGAACGTCGACGCCATGGTTCTTGCTCGCGGTACGCCAGGATTCTCCGGCGCCGATCTGGCAAACCTGGTGAACGAAGCCGCATTGTTTGCCGCTCGTCGCAGTGGGCGTACAGTCGAGATGAGCGACTTCGAAAAGGCCAAGGACAAGATCATCATGGGTGCCGAGCGCCGCTCGCTTATCATGCCCGAAGAGGAACGCCGTAACACGGCTTACCATGAGTCCGGCCATGCATTGGTAGCGCGCAGTTTGCCCAAAACCGATCCGGTCCATAAAGTAACTATTATCCCGCGCGGCCGAGCACTGGGTGTGACCATGCAATTGCCAGAAGGCGATCGCTACAGCATGGATAAAGAACGCCTGTTGAACACTATTGCTGTCTTGTTTGGTGGCCGTATCGCCGAAGAAGTGTTCATGCACCAAATGACAACGGGCGCCTCCAACGACTTCGAACGAGCCACAGCCATTGCGCGCGATATCGTTACGCGTTACGGCATGACGGATTCGCTCGGCCCAGTGGTATATGCCGAGAACGAAGGCGAAGTGTTTTTGGGTCGTAGCGTTACCAAGACTACCCATGTGTCCGAAGCCACGATGCAAAAAGTCGATCACGAAATCCGTGCCATAATCGACCAGCAGTACACCGTGGCCCGCGAGATCATCGAGCGAAACCGCGACAAGATGGAAGCCATGACGGCCGCCTTGCTCGAGTGGGAAACAATCGATGCGGATCAAATCGAAGACATCATGCAAGGTCGTCCGCCCCGTGCGCCGGAGCCATCTGCTTCGCCAACCGATACGCCTGACAGCACCCCACCAACGGGCCTGACATCGCCCGGGGGCAATACTGCTGCGACTCCTGTATAGGGCTTAGCATTACACCAATGACCTCGACTTTGGTATGCGGGCGCTTCGAGCTTAAACTCGAGCGCCCGTTTATAATGGGGATCGTCAATGTCACCCCAGACTCATTTTCCAACACCTCCACTCATTTCGGCACTGATGTCGCCATCGCTAACGCCAGGGCGCTAATCGCCCAAGGCGCCGATATGCTCGATATAGGGGGCGAGTCAACCCGCCCCGGAGCCGAGCCGGTATCGGCGGCTGATGAACTTAAGCGCATTTTGCCCGTTATTGAAGGCTTGCTGGATACCGGCATTCCTTTATCGGTCGACACGTTTAAACCAGAAGTGATGCGCGCAGTGCTCGACGCCGGCGTGGACATGATCAACGATATTTATGGCTTTCGTCTTGCTGGCGCCATCGATGCCGTTGCGCGGTCCAATTGCGGCTTGTGCGTCATGCATATGCAAGGCGAACCCAAAACTATGCAGCAGGCTCCGCGCTACGACGATGTGTTGCACGACGTGCAGAATTTCCTGCATCAACGTCTGCAGGTAATGGACGCAGCGGGAATTGATCCGCGTCGTATCGTCCTGGATCCGGGCTTTGGTTTTGGTAAGACGCCACAGCAAAATTATTTAATGTTAAGGCGCCTTAACGAAATCGACAGCAAAGGGTTTCCCTGGCTGCTGGGCTTGTCGCGCAAATCCATGATAGGTCACGTCACGGACCGCGTACCGGCGGAAAGGCTAGGCGGAAGCGTGGCAGCGGCCTTGGCCGGCGTTGCGCGCGGCGCAAATATCATCCGTGTGCACGATGTCGCGGCAACAGTGGATGCGGTTAAAGTATGGCAAGCGATTGAATACGGAACATTTTTATGACAGAACGTAAATATTTTGGTACTGACGGTGTGCGTGGCGAAGTCGGGGGGGCAACTATCAATGCAGAATTTGCCCTTCGTCTTGGCTATGCTGCGGGCCGTGTTTTGGCTCGTTACTATCCTGGCCGGGGCCGCCCCACAGTTGTTATAGGAAAAGACACACGCATATCGGGCTATATGCTTGAATCTGCACTTGAAGCTGGATTGTCCGCCGCCGGCATCGATGTCTTGCTCGCGGGTCCCGTTCCTACACCGGCAGTAGCCTATCTGACTCGAGCGCTACGACTGGTGGCGGGCATTGTCATTAGCGCCTCGCACAATCCCTATCAGGACAATGGCATCAAGTTCTTTTCGGCCCAGGGCATGAAACTGCCCGACGAGGTCGAAGCCGAAATAGAAGCCGCTATCGATGAACCGCTGGGTTGCGTCAGTTCCGAGTCGTTGGGGCGTGCGCGTCGCATCGACGACGCTGCCGGCCGGTACATAGAGTTTTGCAAGAGTACTTTCCCGAACGAGCTCGATTTGTCGGGATTATCTATCGTCGTCGACGCTGCCAATGGGGCCGCTTATAACATCGCGCCTCACGTATTTCGAGAACTTGGTGCGGAAGTCTTTGCCATTGGATGCCAGCCAGACGGGCTGAATATCAACGAGGGCGTTGGCGCGATGCACCCCGAACATCTGGCAAGCGAGGTCAAAGCCCGCGGCGCAGATCTTGGCATTGCTCTCGACGGCGACGCCGATCGCCTGCAAATGGTCGATGGATCCGGGCGCATTTATAACGGCGATGAGTTGCTCTATGCCATAGTCCGAGATCGGATGACACAAAACCCTGTCGACGGGGTCGTCGGCACGCTGATGACCAACTTCGGCTTTGAAAAACAGATGCAGGTTTTGGGTGTCGGTTTCGAGCGCGCCAAGGTAGGCGATCGATACGTACTTGAAAGCATGCAGAAGCGCGGCTGGCTATACGGCGGAGAAAGCTCGGGCCACTTGCTGTGTCTAGATTGCCACACCACAGGAGACGGTATTATCGCGGCCCTGCAAGTGTTGACGGCAATGAGTCGAAGCGGTGAAAGTCTGGCAACTTTGGTCACCGATCTCAAGATGTATCCTCAGAAAATGGTCAATGTTCCCCTTTCGCCGGGCGTCGATTGGCAAAACCATGCAGGTCTACAGAGCGCCAAGGACAAGGTCGAGCAATTACTGAACGGCCGTGGGCGAGTCTTGATCCGTGCATCAGGCACCGAACCTAAGCTGCGTCTCATGGTCGAGGCTGAAGAAGCGTCGCTGGCTGAAGAGGGTGTGCAAAGTCTCGTTGCGGTAGATTTAACCAACGGGTAATGTGACTATCAAAAACCTGAAACATTCCGCTGTGATAATCGTGGAATGTTTTGGGGAGTCACACAATGCTCGAACTTTCACGTACCGCACCTGCTTCTAAACCTGGCCTTTCCTGGACTGGCTCTTCACATGGGGGACTAGCAGTAGGCCTGGCTCGCAGCAATGAAGAATTGGAAGCCATACAACGTCTGCGGTACAACGTTTTTACTGAAGAGTTGAATGTCGTATTTCCGGATGCTGCCGACGGCCTGGACAGTGATCGCTACGATCCCTGGTGTGAACACATCATGGTCAAGGAAGTGGACACGGATAGGGTCGTGGGGACTTATCGTCTACTGACCCCCGCCAACGCTGTAAAGGCCGGCGGGTATTATTCCGAGACTGAATTCGATATTTCTGGTCTTGGTGTCCTGCGTCAAGAGCTCGTCGAGATTGGTCGCTCTTGCACTCACGCCGATTACCGTAATGGGTCGGTGATCATGTTGTTATGGTCGGGCATGGCCAAGTTGGTCTATCAAATGGGTTTACGCCATGTGCTGGGCTGCGCCAGTGTCAGCTTGCGCGACGATGGCGTGACCGCCGCCGAGGTGTGGCGCCAGGCCAGTGAGGCCCTGGCGGGCAAACCCGATTTACCGCGCGTTGTTCCTTTGCATCGCTATCCGGTAGACCGTCTTGATAGTGTGTTGCCCGCTCGCGTGCCCCCGCTCATTAAAGGCTACCTTAAGATCGGGGCTGATATTTGCGGCGAACCCGCATGGGATCCCGACTTCAATACAGCCGATTTCCCCGTATTACTGGATATTGAGCGTATGGATCCGCGCTACCGCAAGCACTTTGGTATCGGCTAGAAAGGGCGGCCCGCCTGTGGCAGGCCGCGTCGTACGCTTCGGGGCGGCATTCAGGTTTCGTTAAGATCGAAATTGAAGCCCGCCTTTTCCCATTCATGCTTCTCGGCCTTTAACGAAAACTCAGTTAAAGGATGAGCCTCTAGCCATGATCGATCGGCGCTGATTTGCACGCCGTTGCCGTTGTCCTTTACCGTAATGGGCAAGGATTCCGGATCATCGCGTCGTCGCGATATCAAGACGGCAAGCCGCAGACACAGCAAAGTCAGCCACTTTGCACGGGTGGGCTCAAGCACTTGAAGCTTATTAACTTTACCCATGTGTCCCAGCGCAAACGAAGCCAAGCGCGCCTGATCATCATTCGAGAATCCTGGCATGTCCGCATGTTCCAGGATGTAGGCGCTATGCTTATGGTAATCGGAATGGGCAATGCTGATGCCGATCTCATGCAGATCGGCTGCCCAGCCAAGCGTTCGTTCCAGTTCTTGCGTTTCCGTGCCATTCGTCAATTGGAGCTGTTGAAAAAAATCCAGCGACGCACGTTTGACCCTGGCTGCTTGGCGCGTGTCGACGTGATAGCGTTTCAGGAATTGGCGTACAGTCTCGTCGCGCTTGTCGTGATGGGAATCCCGTCCTAGTAAATCGTATAGAACGCCCACCCTCAAGGCGCCTTCACCGGACATCATCGTCTTGATTTTCAGCTCTTGGAATGCTGCCATCATGATGGCCAAACCGCCTGCCAGTACCAGGGAGCGATCTTGCTTCAGGCCCGGAAGCTCGCTCATGACTACCTTGCCGTCTTTGACGAGCTTGGCCTTTAACCGCTCCATGCCTTCAAGGGTAATGCCCTTCTTCGACATGCCTCCTTCGATGAGAACCGCTAGAATTCCTTTGGCGGTACCTGAAGAACCGTATGCTTCCTGCCACCCTGTCCTGCAATACAGCTTGGAAATGCCTTCCAGTTCCCGCCTTGCCGCAAGTAAGGCCTGCTGCATGCGCGTTTCGGTAATCCGGCCATCGGGGAAAAATTGACGGGTGTAGCTGACGCAACCCATATATAAAGACGACATATGCAAGGGTTGAAAGCCTTTGCCAATAATGACCTCAGTCGAGCCGCCTCCGATATCTATCATTAGTCTACGATTGTTCGATGGCGGAAGCTCGTTAGTAACGCCCGAGAAGATCAGGCGTGCTTCTTCCTGCCCGGCAATTACCTCGATGGGGAATCCCAGAGCTTCTTCGGCACGTGGCAGTATTTCGGCCACATTGCGCGCAATGCGGAAGGTGTTAGTCGCCACCGCTCGTACACGATTAGGATGGAATCCGCTAAGTCGTTCTCCGAAACGCTTCAGAATCGTGATGGCTCGCTGGATTGCTTCTTCGGAAATTACATTGTTGTCGTCAAGGCCGGCAGCCAGCCTTACTGATTCCTTAAGTCGATCGATGGCGTAGATTTGGGCGTTGCCTTCTCGTTGTACGACCCGCCCGATAGAGAGGCGGAAGCTGTTCGAACCAAGGTCAACAGCGGCGAGTAAGTAGTCCATTTTTGAGGGTCATATTGGGTGAATACCCTAGGATTATAAGGACTGCGTTGCTGGCGGCGTCGAAATCTTCGAATCAATTGATCTAATTACGTTATTTGATAGTATTGCAAATTGAACAGCGATCTTGGTGGCTGTCACTTAACTGTAATAAAAATGAAGTAAAACACTGCGTCCTACTTCTGCACGGAAAATTCATGCTTCCTTTGTCGTCTAATCCTACCTTGCTGAATCGGGAATTAGCTCTACTCAAATTTAACGAGCGGGTTCTGGCCATGGCCGAGAGTCGTCTAACGCCTCTGCTTGAACGACTGCGTTATCTTTGCATCGTCAGTTCCAATTTAGACGAGTTTTTCGAGATCCGCATTGCCAGCCTTAAAGAGCAGCAGCGACAGAATCCTGAACAGGTGGGGACAGACGGCTACACGCCCGGCGAGGCATTTGAACGGGTTCAAGCGGCCGCTCACGAACTGGTTGACCGACAAAACTTCCTATTGACCCATGACGTGCTGCCCAAACTGCGGGCCGAAGGAATCGCATTATTGGATCCTCCCGAATGGAGCGAAGAGCTCCGGTCATGGGCTCATGCGGGTTTTTTTCGGGAAGTCATGCCTATGTTGACGCCAATAGGTCTTGATCCGGCACATCCTTTTCCGCGGGTCCTAAACAAAAGCCTAAATTTCATCGTGGCCCTGCATGGGCAGGATGCCTTTGGCCGCAGTGCCTCGATTGCGATCGTCCAGGCCCCCCGCGCATTGCCGCGGGTGATTAAAGTGCCAGCGGAAATATCAGGGATACCTCACGGCTACATATTGCTGACGGCGCTGATCAGCGCTTTTGTCAGCGAGCTCTTCCCCGGCCTTGATATCAAAGGCTGCTTTCAGTGGCGAGTTACCCGAAACAGCGACCTGTTCGTAGATGAAGAAGAAATCACTAATTTGCGCCTGGCCTTGCAGGGAGAGCTATCGCAGCGCAATTTCGGCGCGGCCGTACGCCTGGAGATCGATCATGTCATGCCTGCCGACCTGGCGGTATTCCTGCAAAAAGAATTCCAGCTTAAGTCACCCGACACCTATCGTGTAAGCGGGCCGGTAAATTTATCTCGTCTGATGCAGCTCTGCAATGTGATCGAGCGACCGGAGCTTCTGTTCTCAGACTATCGTCCTAGGATTCCGCCTCCTTTCGATTCGGCACTAGACAAGCCAGATGAAGTCTTTGCCGCTATTGCGGAAAAAGACCGTCTGTTACATCACCCGTACCAGTCGTTTCAGCCGGTGCTTAATTTTTTGACGGCGGCGGCACTTGACCCATCGGTCGTCGCTATCAAACAGACTATTTACCGCACGGGCGAGGACTCCGAGCTGATGCGGCTGCTGGTTGCGGCGGCCAAAGCAGGTAAAGAGGTAACGGTAGTCGTAGAGCTTATGGCGCGATTCGATGAGCAGACCAACATTAACTGGGCGGCAACGCTTGAAGAAGTCGGTGCGCACGTCAGCTATGGGGTGGTAGGGCACAAGACACATGCCAAGATGTTATTGGTATTACGCCGCGAAAACGGAAGTATTCGCCGCTATGGTCATTTGGGCACAGGAAATTATCACCCTCGCACAGCCAGGCTTTATACCGACTTCGGCCTGCTTACCGCAGATCAGAAAATTTGCGAGGACATGGATAAAGTCTTTTCCTTGCTGACTGGCCTCGGTGCGCGCCGGCCTTTGAAACTGTTATTGCAGTCGCCTTTTACGCTTCACGAAACCATGCTGGCTTTAATTCGAAATGAGGCGGTGAACGCCAAGGCGGGGAAAAAGGCCCGCGTCATGGCGAAAATGAACTCTTTGCTGGAGCCCAGCATTATCGATGCGCTTTACAAGGCAAGCCAGGCCGGCGTTAAAATAGATCTTATCGTCCGGGGCGCGTGTGCTTTGCGGGCGGGTGTCGAAGGTTTATCCGACAACATTCGTGTGCGGTCTATCATCGGTCAGTTTCTAGAGCACTCGCGCGTGTTTTACTTTTTCAGCGACGGCGCAGAGCACGTTTACCTGTCGTCGGCCGACTGGATGGACCGCAATTTTTTCCGGCGTGTGGAAGTGGCTTTCCCCGTGCTGGACAAGGTGGCGAAAAGGCGGGTGATTAATGAATCATTCACCTACGCGCTCCGAGATAACCAATTGGCGTGGCGCGCGCTTCCGAATGGAAGCTACACCAAGGTAAAAGGCCGCGGCAAACCCTTCAACTTGCATGACCATCTGATGGAAGCGCTGGGTTAATCCAGTCTGTGCAAGTCAAGTCGGCCCATTGTCACGAACATGTAATATTAAGTACTTATTATAGCGTTTGTGCAGGGTTTGCCTGTCTTTCAACTAGTTTCAGGTCAAGAGGATTCCTCTATGTTTAAACGCGCTTTATTACAAGTTTCGGTCGGTGTTGCTTTCGCTGCGGCGTCGCTTTCCGTACATGCTGCCGACATTACTGGTGCAGGGGCTTCGTTCCCATACCCTATTTACGCTAAATGGGCTGCTCAATACCAGCAGGAAACGGGTAACCGCATTAACTATCAATCTATCGGCTCGGGCGGCGGTCAACAGCAAATTATCGCCAAGACGGTTGATTTTGGCGCGTCCGATGATCCAATGAAGGCTGACGCCCTGGAAAAGAATGGCTTGTTCCAGTTTCCAGCTATTGTTGGCGGCACTGTGCCTGTCATTAACGTTGACGGCATTAAACCCGGCGAATTGAAGCTGTCGGGCGCTGTCATTGCTGATATTTTCCTGGGCAAAATCACGAAATGGGACGACGCTGCAATCAAGGCAATGAATCCCGATGTGAAGTTGCCGAATAAATCCATCATTGTTGTGCACCGTTCCGATGGCTCGGGTACCACATTCGGCTGGACCAACTATCTGTCCAAGGTGTCACCAGCCTGGAAGTCGCAAGTTGGCGAAGGTAAAGCTGTGAAATGGCCTACTGGTCAGGGCGGTAAAGGTAACGAAGGCGTTGCAGCTTACGTTCGCCAACTTAAAAATTCGATCGGTTACGTCGAATATGCGTACGCCAAGCAAAACAACCTTGCCTGGACGCAACTGAAGAACAAAGATGGAAACTTCGTGCAGCCTACACAAGCAGCCTTTGCCGCTGCCGCTGCCAATGCCGACTGGAAGAGCGCGCCTGGTATGGGCGTGGTACTGACCGAAGAGCCGGGCGCTGAGTCGTGGCCCGTTACATCGGCCAGCTTCATCCTGGTCCACAAGAAACAGGACAAGCCTGAAAACGCCAAGGAAACGCTAGCCTTCTTTGATTGGGCATTCAAGAAGGGCGACAAGCTTGCTGAAGAACTCGACTATGTGCCGATGCCTGATAACGTAACAAATCAGATCGCCGACATGTGGAAAACAGAGATCAAAACAACTGACGGCGCCGCAGTTTGGAAGTAATGAGTAAAATCAGGGTTTCCATACCCCGATACACCTGACAAAGACGGTGCCGTGCAGATGGCACCGTCTTTGTTGTGTAGTAATTATGCTGATACATCTCGGCCGTATTCCTTCAGCGCTACTGTGCTTACATTACTGGTTCACCCGAGAATCGCAATAGAAACGACATGAAAAAAAATCAGAACGCGCTGATGGACCTGCTGTTCAAGAACCTTACGCGCACCTTTGCGTTTCTTGTGTTCTTGCTTCTTGGCGCCATTATGGCGTCGCTTATTTATGGCAGCCGCGAGTCCATTGCGGCTCACGGTTTCGCCTTCTTGTGGACCAATAACTGGGATCCCGTGCAGAATGTGTATGGTGCCCTGGTGCCTATCACCGGCACCTTGCTGACCTCGGCCATCGCGCTGGTGATCGCCGTGCCGGTATCGTTCGGCATTGCCATGTTTCTTACCGAGCTCTCACCCGTGTGGCTACGCCGGCCGCTGGGAACGGCAATCGAAATGCTGGCTGCCATCCCCTCTATCATCTACGGTATGTGGGGCCTATTTGTTTTTGTCCCCATTTTCCAGCAATACGTGCAGCCGCACGTAATCGATCTGTTCGAAGGGGTGCCCTTGCTGGGCGAAGCGTTTGCCGGCCCTCCATTTGGAATTGGCGTCTTCACCGCCGGGCTAATCCTTTCCATCATGGTTATTCCATTCATTACCGCGGTCATGCGGGATGTCTTCGATTTGGTTCCTCCCTTGCTGAAAGAATCTGCCTATGGTCTGGGTGGCACAACCTGGGAGGTCATCTGGCAGGTGGTTTTGCCCTACACCAAATCTGGAGTCATTGGGGGAATTATGCTCGGCTTGGGTCGCGCGCTGGGCGAGACAATGGCGGTAACGTTCGTCATTGGTAACGCCTTTAATTTGCCCTCGTCGATTTTTTCGCCTTCAAATTCTATTGCGTCAGCCTTGGCCAACGAGTTCAACGAAGCAGGGGGCATGCAAAAGGCGGCTTTGCTCGAGCTCGGCCTTATTCTTTTCCTGATTACCACTGTAGTACTGGCTTTCTCGAAAATTCTGCTTCTTCGCCTGGCCAAGGGCGAAGGAACTTCGCACTAACCGAGCAATAAGCTATGTTCAATTCCGATTCGATCGTCAATTTGTCTAACCCCGTCTACAAAAGGCGGCAAATTCTGAACAAGGTATTGCTAAGCCTATCTGGCGCGGCCGTGGTGTTCGGTTTGTTTTGGCTGTGCTGGATCATTCTGACGTTATTTGTCAAAGGTGGTTCAGCCTTGTCGCTGACTCTACTGACTGAAGCTACGCCTCCACCCGGAGCCGACGGCGGCTTGCTGAACGCCATACTGGGCAGCGTCATGATGGCTGCGGTCGGCACGCTTATCGGCACCCCCATTGGCATACTTGCAGGCACCTATCTGGCTGAATACGGCCAGCGTGGCTGGCTGGCGCCGGCCACGCGTTTCTTGAATGACGTGCTGTTGTCGGCCCCGTCGATTGTTATCGGTCTATTCATTTATGCCGCTTATGTAGCGCAGGTGGGCCATTATTCCGGCTGGGCCGGCGCGCTAGCATTGGCCATACTGGTTATTCCGGTGGTCGTCAGGTCGACCGACAACATGTTGCTATTGGTTCCCAATAGTTTGCGCGAGGCCGCTGCAGCGCTCGGATGCCCACAATGGCGCATCGTGATGGATATCTGCTACCGCGCGGCACGCTCGGGAATTATCACGGGCGTTCTGCTGGCGATTGCACGAATTTCCGGTGAAACGGCACCGCTGCTGTTTACTGCTTTGAACAACCAGTTCATGTCCATGAACATGAATGCGCCTATTGCCAATCTACCTGTGGTTATTTTCCAGTACGCCGCCAGTCCGTATGAAGACTGGAATCGCCTGGCATGGGCCGGCGCTGTACTGATTACTTTGCTGGTGCTGGGCATTAACATCGCCGCTCGCAGCCTTTTCCGTAAATAACAAATGTGGCCAGAGAGCTATGCGCTTTCTGCCGGGAATTTATTATGTCGATCTCTACACACACCGACCGTGTCAAGCTGGAAGTCAAGAACCTGAATTTTTTCTATGGCAAATACCAGGCCATTAAGGACGTTAATCTGTCCATCCGGGAAAACAAGGTTACGGCGTTCATCGGTCCTTCGGGTTGCGGCAAATCTACACTGCTGCGCACGTTCAATCGTATGTTTGAACTTTATCCAGGCCAGCGTGCCGAGGGCGAGATCAATCTCGACGGCGAAAATCTTCTTTCTTCCAAAACCGATATCTCGCTTATCCGGGCCAAAATCGGTATGGTTTTCCAAAAACCGACTCCATTCCCCATGAGCATTTACGACAACATCGCTTTCGGCGTGCGTTTGTTCGAGAAGCTCAGCAAGGGCGAGATGGACGAGCGCGTTGAATGGGCACTGTCCAAGGCTGCCCTATGGAACGAGGTCAAAGACAAGCTGAATCAAAGTGGAAATAGCTTGTCCGGTGGACAACAGCAACGTCTTTGCATTGCGCGCGGCGTGGCTATCAAGCCGGAAGTCTTGCTGCTCGACGAACCGTGTTCAGCGCTAGACCCCATTTCTACCGCCAAGATAGAAGAACTTATTGCCGAGATCAAGTCGGAATATACAGTGGTCATCGTGACTCACAATATGCAGCAAGCGGCACGTTGTTCCGATTACACGGCATATATGTATTTAGGTGAACTCATGGAATTCGGGGAAACCGACCAGATATTCGTTAAACCCGGGCGCAAGGAAACAGAAGATTACATAACTGGTCGCTTTGGTTAATTTGTTAAAACGCTTGACGCCAGTATCCAGGGCTCGCATGCTGTAGGCAGCGAGCGGGCAAACGTTCGTTGGCCTGCTTCCACGATCTGTCAGGAGAGCGTGTATGCCAAAAACAGGTAAATCGTCAAAGAGGGCGGCATCTGCCGCTGCAGCGGCGCGGGGTAGCAGCAATCGCGATCCGCAGGCGCCTTCAAACGCCAATACCGGCGACACCGGCCGCTACCTAGTGCTGTTATGCAAGGATAAACCTCAAGAATCCCTGAAGGCCTTGCGCGAAATAACCGGCGTCGAAATTGCAATGTCCGCGCAAAGAACAGA
This sequence comes from uncultured beta proteobacterium, assembly GCA_963706785.1. Classification (GTDB taxonomy): domain Bacteria; phylum Pseudomonadota; class Gammaproteobacteria; order Burkholderiales; family Burkholderiaceae_B; genus Pollutimonas. The sequence continues at coordinate 130,797 of CAVPNJ010000001.1, read as the reverse complement.
AGATGCGCTCACACATTCCGGCTTATCGCCTGAGTGTGCCATTGTTTTCGAAAGCATAGGGGTGGCAGTGGTCCGCTGCGCGTCCGCTACCCATAAATTGCTCGATATGGCCGTCAAGAGCGGCGATGGGGCCATTCTCGCAGTAGAGCCAGAGCGTAGAGTTTATGCGATAGTGGGACGGGAAGAGGTCGGTATCCCCACACCAGTCGAATCCGACGATGCGACGACGTCCAGCTATCTTAAAGGATATCGCGACGCGGTGAACGACCTGGTCGACCGCGCGCTGGGGCGCCGCGGCAAAGTCGAGGCGCCGTCGGCGCCACCACCAGCGCTTGACGATAAGTCCTCAACATGGGGCGTTCAGGCGACCCGCGCAGCCACTTCTTCCTACACAGGAAAAGGCGTGCGTTTGGCTGTGCTGGATACAGGGCTAGATCTGCGACATCCGGATTTTTCCGGCCGACCCATTGAAGCCCGTTCTTTTGTCGAAGGGGAGCCCGCGCAAGATGGAAACGGGCATGGCACGCATTGCGCCGGTATCGCGGCCGGACCTGAAAAGCCGGGCTCGTCTCCGCGTTATGGCGTTGCCGGCGAGGCCAATTTGTTCATCGGAAAAGTATTGGGCGATAAGGGCGGGGGCTCGGACGGCGGAGTACTTGACGGCATAAACTGGGCGGTCGTGAATAAGTGCGATATTGTGTCGATGTCTTTGGGCAGCACGGTCGCACCTGGGGAATCGTACTCGACCGTCTTCGAAGAGGTTGCCAAGCGGGCGCTCGCAGCGGGAACGGTGATCATTGCGGCGGCAGGCAACGATAGCGAGCGTCCAGAAACGATTGCGCCGGTTTCCCATCCCGCCAATTGTCCTTCTATACTGGCTGTTGCGGCAGTGGATGAGTCCCTGGACATTGCACCGTTTTCATGCGGTGGCCTAGTGCCCAATGGGGGGCAGGTCGATGTCGCTGCTCCGGGGGTTGCCATCTTTTCATCGTGGCCGGCTCCGAGAATGCATAACACCATAAGCGGGACTAGCATGGCCACCCCTTTTGTCGCGGGGATTACCGCCTTGCATGCACAGGCCGAGCCTGATACACGGGGCCGCGCTCTGCTAAATATAATGTTACAGAATGCACGACGTCTGCCGCTGCCATCACGTGACGTCGGAGCCGGCCTGACACAGGCACCCTAATACTTCGCAGGCAACGCTATGACCCGGATCGTAATTTCTATTCTTATCGACGAAACGTGTCGGGACCACTTTGCCGAAGTGGTCGAAAGCTGCCGAGCGGTAGGATTGGTTGTTCAGCGCGAAATGGCGCAGCTTGGAGTCATTTCCGGCTCTATAGAGTCGACGGAGATTGCAGTTCTCAGCCAGATTAAGGGCGTTGCGCATGTCGAGAGGTCGCGCGACGTGAAATGTCTGGATAAGCAATCCGGCCCCAGCTGAAAGTCTGATTGAATTTGACCACAGGGCGGACTCGATTGCGCATTTTATTTACCGTATGGGGCAGTTTTCTGCTCCGGTACTCTCCACGTTTACCCTCTGTTTTATTTCGTTAGTCTGATTCGCACTACTTTATGTCCGTTTCGAACGAGTCGATGCTCCGCTGTTTTGATAATCTCGCTCCAGCCCTCAAGCAAAACAAATCGTAACAATGCTAACGGCTGCATGAAAAACTAGAAATAAACGGTAGACAAAACAGGCTCAAAGCCACGCACCGGCGCGGCAGCAGAGCACATTTCTTAAGTCAGGAAGTGCCCATTCCCTCTGGGAAGGGGCGCGGCTTGTCAGTAGAAGTCGGAACACGGATTCGTACGTTACCGAAATACTCAAAGGAGAGTACCAGTGAAAGAGACAATTATTCATGATATCGAGGCGGGTTCTACCAATCGTCGTGGTTTTCTTAAGACCGGGGCGACGGTAGCAGGGGGGCTTTTGGTACCAGGGGCCTACAGTTCTGCCGCTTCGGCGCAAAAGAAAGATTATCCCAAGCTTGGCAACTATCCAGAGGGCGTAGCTGGCGACACGGTGGTTGCAGGACTCACACTCGACCTGACCGGCCCATATTCTGCAGAAGGCGCCGGCCAGAAACGCGGCTTCGAGCTGGCAGCTGAACTTATTAATAATGGCGACCCTAGAATCAAGAAAGTATCGCCATTAACCAAAAAAGGAATACTCGGCAAAAAGTTGGTCTTGGCCATTGGAGACGCCGAAACCAAGCCCAATAGCGCCGTCCAGGCCGCTACACGTTTTATCCGTCAGGACAAAGCGATGATGATTGCAGGCAGTGTCAGCAGTTCCGTCGCGATTGCACTGCAAAACACTTGCGAACGCGCCAAGACTATTTACTTCCCTATTATCAGCGGCTCCAGCGATACGACCGGCAAAGATTGCCGGCGGTATGGCTTCCGCTTGTGCCACCACGCTTACACGGCGGCAAAGGCCATCGCCCCTCCGTTAGCCGAGGCCTACGGCAAGAAGATGAAAGCCATTTATCTGGTGCCCGATTACAACTATGGCCACTCGATTCATGATCATATGCGCGAATTCACCGAAGCTCAGGGCTGGACCACCATAAATTCGCCGCAAATCCACCCACTGGGCGCAACCGACTACAGCGCTTACCTGCTTAACGTGGCCAATAGCGGCGCTGATATCCTCATCAATCTGGACTACGGCGCCGACGCGGTCAACTCCGCCAAGCAGGCGCATCAATTTGGTGTCCTGAAAAATATGAAGATGTGTGTGCCCTATATGCCGGCATACATGCTTGAAGAAGTAGGACCCGAAATCATGCAAGGCGTATTCGGCACGATGGATTTCTGGTGGACCATGGCTGACAAGAGTGAGGTTGCGAAAGATTTCGTCGAGGCATACGAGGCCAAGTTCGGCGGCAAACCGCGTGATCCTGAGCACAACGCTTACATGTCCATGCTCCTGTGGGCTGACGCCATCGAGCGCGCCGGAACGTTCTACCCTGCGGAAGTCATCAAGGCTCTTGAAGACAGTGTCAATCACAAGCGTCCGCACACGATGGGTGGCGAGGTTTATTTCCGCGCGGAAGATCACGACGGCGCTGCCAATTTCGCAGTCGTACGCGGGAAAAAGCCGTCCGAAATCAAGAACAAGGACGACCTGGTAGATCTTATCACCGTCGCCGACGGCGTTGCTACATTACCGCCTGTCGGATACGCCGGCTGCAAGATGGCGCCTGCCGCATAAGCGTATTCAACACGCTCGACTATAAATAAGGAGGGGGACTCGTATGCCTAGCCTGGGCCTATTCATGTCACAAGTGTTCAATGGTCTTGCGCTGGGGGTGCTGCTCTCCCTCATTGCGGCTGGGCTGACCATTATTTACGGCACGCTCGGTGTAATTAACTTTGCGCATGGCGCGCTGTTTGTAGTGGGTGCTTATGCCGGCTTTTCTGTGTATATGTTCACTGATTCGTTCCTTCTCAGCATCGGCGGGGGCGCGGTGGCAGCCATGCTCGTCGGTTTGCTTATGGAAAGGGGATTGATCAAGCGGTTCTATAACCGGCCGGTCGAAGATCAAATTCTGGTCACGTTCGGGATCAGTATCGTGGTGGTGGAAATCATCCGCGCTATATACGGCGGCATTGGCCAGAGGGTGCCGGTCCCCACATGGGGCGAAGGCGTGGTCGACATGGGGTTCGTCGTCTATCCGCTATATCGGATTCAAATATTGGCTATTGCGGCGGGGGCGCTGGGCCTTTGCTGGATGGTGCTGTATCGCACCCGGCTTGGCCTGATCATTCGATCAGGTATCGAGGACGCGCTTATGGTGCGCTTGCTGGGCATCAATATTCAGCGCGCTTTTCTGATCGTGTTCGGGGTCGGTGCGGCGGCGGCCGGTTTCGCCGGGGTCATATACGCCCCGATCGTTTCTATCGTGCCCGACATGGGCTTCCGTATCTTGATCCAGTCGTTCGTCGTGGTCGTCCTCGGGGGTGTCGGCTCATTCCCGGGCGCAATTCTGGGCGGCTTGATCGCCGGTCAAATACTAAGTCTCACCTCTCTTGTTAATCCAGTTTATTCGGACGTCATGCTTTTCGCAGCCATGGCGTTGGTTCTTATTTTGCGGCCCCAAGGTCTTTTGGGCGTGGAGGGTAGGGCATGAGCCAAACAGAAAACTCAGTGGCGATAGATGCCAGCACAGGTTCGTCCCAAGGGCAAAATGTACCCGCAGCGGCGCCGGCTGGGCGCCTGCGCCGGCGGTACAGCGTTGAATTCTTTACCGCCGTTGTACTGACTTTGGCACCGTTCCTGGCGCCCTTGGTCGGTGCCGGCCCCGATTTGCTGGGCCGTGTCCTGATATGGGGACTATTTGGCCTCGGATTCGATCTATTGTTCGGGTACGCCGGTTTGCTTTCATTCGGGCAAGCGGCCTTCTACGGAACAGGAAGTTTCGTTACCGCCTATTTGCTAACAACAGGGCTGATTCCCAACATGCTGCTCGCTCTGTTGGTTGCCATGCTGGTCGCCTCGGTATTGGGCCTGCTGATCGGCTATCTTACCCTTCGGCGGAGCGGCATTTATTTCGCCATGAGCACTCTCGCATTTGCGGAAATGATCTATTTCCTTGAATTTGGGCCCTTGCGCGACTGGACGGGCGGGGAAAACGGGATTCCCGGCATTCCTGAGCCCGTGCTGGACTTCGGCTTCTACAGCATCTTGATTCAGCCGGGCTGGCCTATGTATACGTTCCTTGCGGGAATGTTCTTCATCGGGTTCATCATCGCGCGACGCATTTCATTGTCGCCTTTCGGTGTGGTGCTTACGGCTATTCGCGGCAATCCCACACGTGCAATGGCGGTAGGTCATAAGATCCAGCGATACAAGCTGGCAGTATTCGTGGTTGCGGCTGCTTATGGTGGCGTGGCGGGCGGTCTGCTTGGCTTGTTCCAGGGCTATATGCCGCCCGACGCGTTCAACCTCCATACGTCGGCCGAACTCGTCATCCAAACCGTGATGGGGGGCTCGGGCACATTGTTTGGCCCGTTGCTCGGCGCCTTGATATGGTTGTATCTCTACGAGGTCTTGCAGTTTGTTGACTCCGTTGGCGCCTACTGGCGGCTCATACTTGGTGTTATCTTCGTCATCCTGGTCACGGTCTTCCGCCGAGGCATCTGTGGCGAATTCATCGCCTGGCGCAACAAGCGCATGACGAATCGGCTTACACGCGCCACAAATACGGGCAATGGTGGGCCGCATCCCGGTTCTCACCATGGCAGGCAATTGCTAATGCGTGAATCCAGACCGCTACCGGCGGGCAACCCAGTGTTACAGGCGAACAATATTGCCAAACACTACGGCGGTCTTAAAGCAGTCAAAGGTGTGTCGATATCGATTGCGGAAGGTGAACTGCGGGGTCTTATCGGGCCCAATGGCGCGGGCAAATCCACCTTTTTCAAGATGTTGGCAGGCGAGATCACCCCGACGTCAGGCGAAGTCTTTCTGCGGGGCGACAACATCACAGGCATCGGTGTAACTCAGGTATGCCAGCTAGGCATGAGTAAAAGCTATCAGGTCAACGAGCTCTTCGATGCCCTGACTGTACGCCAGAATATTCTGATGTCGGTGCTGGGGCAGCAGCGTGGTTCTTTCCGCTTTGACGCCTTGTCCAGTCTCAATGGGGTTAGCGGCTACGGCGCGCAGGTCGAGGCAGCGCTCGAGTTGGTCGAACTTTCCCATAAGGCCGATACGCTGGTGCACGAACTTTCCTACGGCGAAAAAAGGCGGGTCGAAATCGGTTTGGCGCTGGCGACCGGGGCGAACGTGCTCCTGCTCGATGAGCCGCTGGCAGGAATGAGTCCCGAAGAGCGGGTGCAAACGGTAGCCCTGCTGAAAAGCATACGGCGTGGACGAACCGTACTTATCGTCGAGCACGATATGGACGCCATGTTCGAACTGGCCGACAAAATCACTGTCTTGTATGACGGCAACTTCCTGGCAGAAGGTACGCCCGAAGAAATCCGTAACAGCAAGGCCGTTCAGGAAGCTTACCTTGGAGGCGTAGACGAATCATGAGTTTGCTTGAAGTTGAAGGTATCAATACCTATTATGGTGATTCTCACATTCTGTTCGATGTTTCGCTTAATGTTCAAGAAAATGAAGTGGTGGCCTTGCTAGGTCGTAATGGTGCAGGCAAATCTACGTTGCTTAAAACCATTGCCGGCGCCCTGACGCCTAAGTCGGGCACCGTTTCGTTTGGCGGAACTCCTACGCATAATTTGCCAGCGCACCAGATCGCGCGGCTGGGCCTACAGCTGGTGCCGGAAGAGCGGCGAGTCATCGGCGGCATTACTGTTCACGAAAACCTTCAACTTGCGGCAATGACTGCAAAGAAGCCGCTAAGTTTTGCGGAAATTTACCGTACCTTTCCGCGTCTGGATGAGCGGCGCAATAACAAGGGGCGTGAACTTTCTGGTGGCGAACAGCAAATGGTTGCGATTGCGCGCGCCATGATTCGCGATGCCCGCCTAATTCTGCTTGACGAGCCTTTCGAAGGTCTCGCACCGCTTATTGTGCGGGACTTGATGAATGTGTGCCAGGGTCTTGCACGACAGGGCAGAACCATCGTCGTTGTCGAACAGAACGTTGCTGCAGCGTTATCTATGGCCGACCGTTGCTACCTTTTGAATACCGGCCATATCGTATTTGGCGGTACCACCCAAGAGCTGCATCAAAAGCCCGAAATCATGAATCGCTATCTTGGCGCAGCCGCCTAAGCACTTTGCCAGTCAATGCAGGAGCGTATGTAATGTCATCTACTATTGATTCCATTCTCGTGGAAAATCGCGTGTTTTCCCCGGGGCGTGCCGCGGTGGCGCGGGCCACTGTGTCTGGCATGGGAAGTTACAAAGCACTTTGTGAAGAGGCGGATCAGGATCCTGAGGGCTTCTGGGGCCGCCATGCTCACGAACATCTACGCTGGCGCAAGCCTTTCACTCGGATTCTAGACGAATCGAAGGCGCCTTTCTACACATGGTTCGACGACGGTGAATTGAACGTCTCCGAAAATTGCCTGGACGTCCATCTTGAAAACGAAAACGCTGACAAGACCGCCATTATTTTCGAAGCCGACGACGGGCAAGTCTGCAAAATTTCTTATCGTGCACTCCATGCACGTGTGTGCCGCATTGCCAACGGCATAAAATCACTGGGTTACGGCAAGGGTGATCGCGCCATTATTTATCTGCCGATGTCTATTGAAGCGATTGCGACAATGCAAGCGTGCGCCCGTTTGGGCATTACGCATTCGGTTGTATTTGGCGGTTTCTCGTCCAAAAGCCTACACCAGCGTATTGCCGACGTCGGCGCGCGGCTTATCATTACGGCCGACGCCCAACTGCGCGGTGGCCGTGCTATTCCATTGAAGCAGGCTGTCGATGAAGCGCTGGCCGAACAGGGCGGCGAGGTCGTTGAAAAAGTCGTAGTGTATAAGCGTGCCGGTACAGACATTGCCTGGGACGACACCCGCGACGTATGGCTGCACGACCTTGAAGCAGGGCAAGCGAACACCTGTGAACCGGTTGCGGTTGAAGCCGAACATCCCTTGTTCATTCTATACACCTCCGGCTCCACAGGAAAACCCAAGGGGGTCCAGCATTCTTCGGCCGGCTATCTTCTATGGGCATCGTTGACCACGAAATGGGTATTCGATGCGCAGCCCAACGACGTATTCTGGTGCACCGCCGACGTAGGCTGGGTCACCGGCCACACGTATATCGCATACGGCATTCTTGCTGCAGGTATGACACAAGTTATCTTCGAAGGCATACCTACTTACCCGAATGCCGGCCGTTTCTGGGAAATGATCCAGCGCCATAAGGTCAGCATTTTTTATACTGCACCGACGGCGATCCGCTCGCTTATCAAAGCGTCGCAAGCTGCACCCGATACGCATCCGCGCAACTACGACCTTGGCAGTTTGCGTTTACTGGGCTCGGTTGGGGAACCTATCAATCCTGAGGCCTGGATCTGGTATCACAACAATGTCGGGGCGGCTCGCTGCCCCATAGTCGACACATGGTGGCAGACTGAAACCGGCGGCCATATTCTGGCCCCGCTGCCCGGTGCAACCCCGCTTAAACCGGGTTCATGCACGTTTCCATTGCCGGGCATTTCGGCAGGCATAGTCGACGAGGCAGGCAACGATATTCCGAACGGGCGGGGCGGCTACTTGGTCATAAAACGGCCCTGGCCGGCCATGATACGCAATGTGTGGGGCGACTCCGAGCGCTTCAAAAGCAGTTACTTTCCCGCCGAGCTGAAAGGCTATTACATGGCGGGCGATAACGCGCAGCGGGATAAAGACGGTTATTACTGGATCATGGGCCGCACGGACGACGTTCTGAGTATTTCCGGGCATCGCCTGGGTGGGACGGAAATCGAGTCGGCCCTGGTGGCACACGAACTTGTTGCGGAAGCTGCCGTGGTCGGGCGCCCTGATGCGACGACCGGAGAAGCGATCGTTGCTTTCGTTATTCTTAAAGGACAGCTTCCAGAAGGCCGAACAGCCGAGGCCTTGGCCCAAGTGTTGCGCGATTGGGTCGCAACCGAGGTTGGGCCCATAGCAAAGCCGCGTGATATTCGCTTTGGAAATAACCTGCCCAAAACGCGGTCGGGAAAAATCCTCAGACGCTTATTGCGTGTCGTGGCCGAAGGCCAGGAAGTCACACAAGATGTATCAACCCTTGAAAACCCCGATGTCTTGAAGCAGTTTACAGGAGTGTACTGATAAGGGCTTATTCGGCAGTACAAATGTCAAGGTTTCTAGCCCCCGTTTTTGCGGGGGTTTTCCTGCATGGCGTTACGTACTGACCCCAGTAGAATCGGTGTAACGATACCGCGGCAGAACGGTGTGCAGGGGATAAGTACTACTTATGAAGTCGCAGCTTAATACGTGTGCTGCAACTAGCACCAGTGTACTGGTCGGCGGAGTCAGCCGAGACTTCGCCGACTCTACCGTGCTGTCCAGCGTCGGGCACGGAATGGGCGAACTTAAACTCGTCTTAAGCGGTGTGATGATAGTGGCCAGTACGGACGGCCACTGGGTGGTCCCCCCTAGCCGTGCCCTGTGGTTGGCGCCCAATGTCAGGCACAAGGTGCGCATGGTGGGCAAAGTGCAAATGCGCTCGGTGTTTGTCAATCCCGAGTTTCAGCCAGATCTCCCGGATCAAAGCTGTATGTTGTCCGTCTCGCCCTTATTCCGCGAGCTTATCAGCGCAGTCGCTGCTGCACCGGCACAAACGCTCTCCTGCCCACGAACTTCCTTGCTGATGGATCTGCTGCTCGAGCAAATCAGCGGAAACTCTGCGCTGCCGCTGAACTTGCCTGCGCCGCGTGACCATCGTCTGGCGCGAATCTGCACCCATATTCAAGAACACCTTGACGATACGAAGACCCTGCAAGAATGGGCTACGGATCTCGGTTACGACCAGCGTACCTTACATCGTCTGTTCGTCAACGAATTGGGCATGTCGTTTTCGCAGTGGCGTCAACAGGCCAAGCTGCTAATCGCCCTGGAATGGTTGGCCGAGGGGCGGCAAATCTTGAGCATTGCGCTAGATCTGGGCTACCAGAACCAAAGCGCATTTACCGCAATGTTCAGGCGGAATCTTGGCATCACGCCTAGCGATTTCATCAAGAACTCGTTCGTTCAGGTGTAATGCGGCAATGCCGCTGTAAGGTTGTGGGAAGGCGGGGTCCGTGCAGAGCCGCCACCCAGCGCCAGGTTAAGTGCGCGGCATCCTCGGCCGAGTTTGCTGTATAGGGTGCATTAACTGAGCCGATATGACGATATCCTGGCTTAATTCCAGCGACCGTTTTTACCGCCAAGGCTAAAGCGGCCAGCACCCAACAGTACAACGGCCAGGCTGCCGAACAGGAAAAGGCCCTGGAGCTCGAGCCGCCAGCCCCCGGTGCCGGCCAGCTGGAACAATTGACCGCTATGTGCGAGCGCGATCGCGACCACCATATTCGCCAGAATTAGCAAGGCTCCCAAGCGTGTGTAAAGCCCGATGATCAACAATAACGGAGCGATCACTTCGCCGATAAACACCGCCCAGGCAAAGAATGCCGGCATGCCGCGGGCCACCACCATGCCTTCGATGGGCCCGATGCCATTGAGTAATTTGGCAACGCCGTGGAACAGGATAAGAATGCCTATCGATAGACGCAGAGTCAGTTTGCCGAGATCATCAAGGGTAGTAGGGGACATGTTGCGGATCCTTAATTTCGAGAATTTGCCTGGACGGGCGCGCGCCATTATAGGGGCATCGAGTTGCAACGAAGGCACAATGCTTTAAAGGTTTTCCGTGCTGCTTATATCGTAGCGTTGCGGTGTCTGGTCTCGATAAGTCAATACCAGTCCAGGAAATTGCGAGAACGGAATTTTCAACTCGTCTTCGCTTTTGATCAGCGCATCGCCCAGCTTATCCACGATAATGGCGGTGGGATGGGTATCGAGCAGGATTTGATGCAATTGCTCTGATGTACCGTAGCAATTAAGGGGCACCAGCGTTTTTCCGGCAGCCAATATGGCCAGCAGGCTGACAACATATTCCATTGAGTTGGCCGCGCACAGGCCCACCTTTGACGTCGGAATAGGATCCCTTACCTGCAGCGCTACGGCTAGCGCATTGACGGCTATTAACAATTCAGAATAGCTTACTTGAGTGCTGGAATCTTCTATCGCGATTTCGTCGCCGTGTTGTTGAGCTATGTTATGTAGGAAATCAAGTGTGGGCAGCATTAAGAAACCTGTGAATTTGTGGGCGTGGGCTGAGTATAGATAGCCTGCTTCACGTATACACAAAAAAACTCTAGTGGTTTTCCCCTGTTTCCTTGCTTGCGCGATAATCCGAGTCGCCACTAGCGCGCGGGCCCATCGCAATGAACTCCTTTATGGCATTCTCGTAGATTTCGCCGCTGCGGCTTGCCCCGGAGTGCGAGGCCCCTTCTATCTTTACTACTCGCCGCAGTGGTCCATTAGGCTTGTCGGCGGCTGCGCGCAACGCATCGCTCATGCTGTGTGGCACCACCGAGTCGGCAGTGCCATGCAGAAAAAGAATCGGCACGCGGACATCTTTTATGGTGTCAATGGAATTAAATGGCTGTGTGACCAGCATAGCCAGACCCGGTATGTGAGCATAGCGGGTATTGCCTATCATGGCTTGAATACTGGTGAAGGTCGATTCAAGAATCAGTCCGGCAAAATCAGGCTGATTCGTTTCGGCTGCGAGCGCAACGGCGACCGCGCCTCCCAGACTATGTCCGTATACGAATCTGCGTGCGGGGTCGGGCTGCCGGCGCGCAAGCTCTTGCAGGGCAGCGCTGGCATCTTGCGTTGCGGTGGCCTGAGACGGCAGAATATGACTCGAGTCTCCAAATCCACGGTAGTCGATGGCCAAAACCGAAAAGCCCATCTCTACCCAGCGCTCGATCCGGAATACGCTTCCGTTAAGGTTCCAGCGGGAACCATGCAGATACAGCACCGTGGGGGCTTGAGGATCGGCGTTCGCGATATACCAGGTTCGGATCTTTTCACCGTTTTTCAGCGTGATGTCGAACACTTCGGTGTCCTCTGGGGCCTGCCGCCACCAGCGGCTATCGCCCAACTCTATCGAGAATATTGTCTGACGCTGCCAGCGATCGAGCCAGATATAGCTGCCCGCTGCCGCCGAGAGCAGGCATGCGAGGAAAATTAAGAGTAGGCGCCGGCGGATAGACATCGTGAAGAGCAAGAAAAAAGTCGACAGCTACTAAGATTCCTGTTCGGCCATGTAAGTTCCCTTGCACCGTGGGAGTTTGCAGCGGTGCAGGAATGGAATGGGCCTACGCTTTTTTCAGAAAGCAGGCTTTTAGCATAAAGCTTACGCCGTCGATCTTGCAATCCACTTCGTGGTCGCCCCCGACCAAGCGTATGCTTTTGGCCTTGGAACCTTTTTTCAAGATGGTCGAGGAGCCTTTTACTTTCAGGTCTTTAATCAGGATAACGGCGTCGCCGTCGGCCAGCGGATTATTATTGCTATCCTTAATGACCCTATCGTCGGTTTCTTCGTCGATCGAGGAATCAATAGGCCATTCGTGTGCACAATCGGGACAGATGTAAATGCCACCGTCAGGGTAGGTGTGTTCCATGGTGCATTGAGGGCAGGAGGGTAGTATGTGCATAACCGGTATAGGAATTTAAAGTGGCTCGATCCTAACATGAACGACGTAATAATTACTGAAGCAGACGGCGTGCGTAATCTGCACTTTGGCACCCGATGGGTGCAGGGCTCCATGCGGCTAGACGATCCTTTCGCCCTTGAGCTGGAGTATGTGCAGCAGATGATGATATGGGCGCTTTTCATTCAGCAGCCCAAGAGCATCGTTCAGCTTGGATTGGGCGCCGGCGCACTGACTAAGTTTTGCTATCGCCATTTTCCGCAGGCGAGGACAAGCGCCGTTGAACTTAATGCTGAGGTGATTGCCGCAGCTCGCGCCATGTTTGCCTTGCCGCCCGACGATAGCAGGCTGCATGTCGTTGAAATGGATGCCATGAGCTTTGTGCTTGACCCCATCAATCGGGGCGTCGTTGATGTATTGCAGGTCGATTTGTATGACGCCGATGCTCGAGGGCCTGTTTTCGAGTCGGTCGAGTTTTATCGGGCTTGCGCAAGTTGCCTGACGCCCCACGGCATGATGACGGTGAATTTGTTCTGTGATTATCCCGATCATGGCAAGAATCTGGCAGCCATGGAACAAGCGTTCGAAGCTGTAGCATGGTTACCGGAAGTTCACGATGGTAATGTCGTGGCCATCGGCTTTAAAAAAGCGCCGTCGGTCGACTTCGATCAGCTATATGCCCGTGCTGCAATCTTTCGGCAGAATACGGGGCTTGCGGCCGATAATTGGGTCGATGGGTTGCAAGCCTGGATGCAAGACGTTTGAAAATAATTACCGGTTCGCTTACGTTTTGGCTTATTTAAACTGCAAGGCGGGTGGCTGTGTTCCCCACGGCATAAGCGGTACCGTCGAAATGCTGTTCGACGGCGAGCCCTCGATAATTTTTTCGCTGACGACTAGATAAATCAGTGAATTATTTCCCTTGTCTATGAGTCTTGATACATTCAAACCCTTGAACAAGAAGCTCATACGATGAGTGAAGACGTCCTCTTCGTTTTGCGGAATAATTTTCTTGCTGCTAATGGGGCCGACCTGGCGGCATGCGATCGAGAAGCGGGAGGGGTCTTCTGCAAATCCCAAGGCGCCCGAGATGCCCCCGGTCTGTGCGTAGGATACATGGCAGACCACGCCGTCGATGTCAGGATCTTTGAACGACTCAACGCAGACCTTGTCATTATTAACCACGCGCCACGTGGTGCTCACGCAGCCGACTCTTTCGGCATGTGCTATGTTGCCCAGCAGGCTGGCTGCAGCCAGAAGTAGGAAGGCAAGAATACGGTTCATAACGATGGCCTGGCTAAAAATTAGATTCTATCGCGACCGCCGCATTAGACGGGCGTGCTTAAATATGTTTTTTTATTCGGACGCGATGACCCGAAATGAGCACTATAGGGATTCTTGCCGCGTTGCATGACGAGATTGCAACATTGTTGACGGCCATGGGGCCTGAGGCGGTCACCCATCGCATTGGGCAACGCGATTATCATGTGGGTAATATTGCCGGGCGAAAATGCGTGGTGGTACTTGCCCGCGTTGGTAAAGTGGCGGCGTCGGCCACGGCCGTGACGTTGATACGCGAATTCAACGCCAGTTCCGTGATTTTTACTGGCTTGGCCGGTGCGGTTGCCAAACATGTCCGCGTCGGCGATGTCGTAGTTGCGCAATCCTTGTTGCAGCACGATCTGGACGCGCGGCCCCTGTTCCCGCGATACGAGGTTCCACTATTGGGACGCAGCTATTTCGATGCTGACGTCCAGCTGGCAGCATTATTGAGTTCATGTGCCACTGACTATCTGCAAGAAGATCTACCCGGCCAGATTTCGTCCGACATTCGCGCCATCTTTGGCGTAGTCAACCCCGTAGTGCACTGTGGCACGATAATCAGTGGCGATTCGTTCGTCAGCAGCACCAGCGGCATGGAAGCCCTGCGTACCTGCTTACCCGATGCCCTGTGTGTCGAGATGGAAGGCGCCGCGGTGGCTCAGGTTTGCTTTGAATATGGCGTTCCTTGCGGTGTGATCAGAACGGTATCGGATCGTGCAGACTGTTCCGCCGGGATTGATTTCAACGCCTTTTTGAAGCAGGTTGCCAGCTTCTATTCGGCGGGGATACTGCGCCGATTTCTAATGAGCTACTCTGGCTGAAAAGCCCTCTCGCTCATTCTTCCGAAGGTTTCAGCGATGAATACGATTCCGTTATTTCCCTTGGCTACGACGCTTTTTCCTGCTGGCGTGCTGACCTTACGCATATTCGAAGTCAGGTATTTGGATATGATCAAGAAGTGCATCGCGGACGGCACCGAATTCGGAGTCGTTACCCTTCTCAGTGGCAGCGAAGTTCGCAGCCCCGAAGGTAATGAACAGCTTGCTACGATAGGCACCATGGCGCGAATCCAAGAATGGACTGCCCCCATGCCTGCCTTGCTGCACGTCCGGTGTATAGGTACAAGCCGATTCCACCTGGCGTCCGCCGAGCAGGGTAAGTACGGCTTATGGTCGGGTATTGCGGTGCCTATTGGCGACGATCCGGAAGTACCCATTCCGCCCAAACTACAATCCCCGGCAAATGCACTGGGCACTCTGATAGCGTCCCTGCAGAAAGATAACGTACCGGCGGATCAAATGCCTATGGCTGCGCCGTTTCGGCTGGATGAAAGCGCCTGGGTCGCCAACCGCTGGAGCGAGTTGCTACCACTGTCGGTCGAAGAAAAATTGCGTCTGCTGATGTTGCAGGATCCGGTCCTTCGTCTGGAAACCATTCGACAATTACTCGCCGATCGCGGACTACTTACGTAAAGAATTTGGCCTTCTATTTGCTTGTCGTTTTGATCTTCAGTTTCTAGTGCTTAAGTTCTGTGCTTCAAAAGCGCCAGACAAAGAAAAAGGGCCTACACATATTTTGTGTAAACCCTTGTTCATTTCCGCTGTAAATTCTTGGTCGGGGCGATAGGATTCGAACCTACGACCCTCTGGTCCCAAACCAGATGCGCTACCAGGCTGCGCTACGCCCCGACTTAAATTCCACAACAGCCAACTACTATAACATAAATAAATTTATCATGCAGCATCAGACTGATGCATGCGGCCGAAATCGGATGCCATGACCATTCGTTCAATCTGAACTTTGGCGATTCTTCTGCCTTCCCGCTGCAGGATACGGAAGAGGAACTGACCGTTGGCGTGATCCACGTTTATTTCGTCCCCGACTTCGGGCAGGCGCCCAAACTGGCGCAGCAAGTAACCGGCTACCGTGCTGTATTCGTCGGATTCTTCCAGGAGTCCTTCTACGTTCAGAGTTTGTTCGAAATGGTGCATGTCAGTGGCCCCGTCCACAATCCAGCGATTCTCACCTTCGGCGATGATGTCGGGACTCTCGTCTTCGTCGGGAAAGTCGCCAGCGATGGCTTCGAAGACGTCTATAGGGGTGACCAGCCCCTCGACAGTGCCGAATTCATTGATAACGATAACCAATTGCCCACGTGCCGCCTTAAGCGTTTCCATCAGGTCAAGAATTCGAACAGTTTCATGAACGATGATTGCCGGACGAAAGCCTTTTTCGTTTAGGGTCTTGTTCACTATCAGATCGGCGATCATGTCTTTGGCTCGGCCTATGCCAACGATGTCATCAAGCGAGCCGCGGCACACGGGGAAAAACCCGTGGGGCGTGCTGCTGATCTTCTTGCGTATGGATTCAGCATCATCATTCAGGTTGATCCACGTGATGTCGTTACGTGGGGTCATGATCGAATGCACGCTGCGGTCGGCCAGCCTGAGTACACCGCTGACCATATTCCGTTCCTCTACAGCGAACGGGGTATCGTCGACCCCTGGAGCGGCGTCGTGGGCGGTGTCGTCACCTGAGGGTGGGCGTTTTCCCAGCATGCGCAATATACCTTCCGCAGTGCGCTCGCGCATGGGACGTGGTGTGCTCAAATTGATCAGGTTGCGTCGTGCTACCTGATTCAATGCTTCGATTACTACTGAGAATCCGATGGCGGCGTAAAGATACCCTTTGGGCACTTTAAAGCCGAAGCCTTCTGCGACGAGAGCAAAGCCTATCATTAGCAGGAAACCGAGACACAGAATGACAACCGTCGGATGTGCGTTGACAAAACGGGTTAGCGGCTTGGAGGCGACCAACATGATGCCGATTGCAATAATGACGGCAGCCATCATGACTTCGAGGTGGTCGACCATGCCGACCGCCGTAATGACGGCATCAAGCGAAAAGACGGCGTCCAGCACCACTATCTGAGTCACGATTACCCAGAAGCTGGCGTACATCCGTGAGCCCGATAAATTCGCTGCCTTGCCTTCGACTCGCTCATGCATTTCCATGGTGCCTTTAAACACCAGAAAAAATCCGCCCATAATCAGGATCAGGTCTCGACCCGAGAATGACATAGAGCCTACAGCGAATAACGGTTCGGTAAGCTTGAATAGCCAGGAAATTGCAGAGAGAAGGACCAGGCGCATGACCAGCGCAAGCAGCAAGCCGATAACGCGGGCGCGGTCTCGCTGCGAAGGCGGAAGCTTGTCCGCCAGAATGGCAATAAAAATCAGATTGTCGATCCCTAGAACGATTTCCAGGACGACCAATGTCAACAAGCCGACCCAAATGGTGGGGTCAAGCAGCAACTCCATTACAAAGCTTCCATTATCAAAAAAGCGATTATAGAGATAAATAGTGAAACTTTTCGTGCATTTTGAATGCAGTTAAAGAAAGTCAGGGTTTGTGGGGATAGCCTGCCGCCTCTTTACAACGGGTTGTGACTTTAAACACGGGGCTTATTTGGTGTGCCCGAAGAGTCTGGAATTTACAGTCCTCCAGGGCGCTCGGCAGCCCCGATATCGCCGACCGCATCAGATTTTTAAGCGCAAATGGGGTAGCGTGTACGCTTGATTCTGGTATACCCAGCTGGGCCATATCGCGTGGGCCAGGGCCTCGCGAGCCAGCTTTGTGTCAAGTGGCATCGGAGTATAGTCGGCGGGCGCCATGTAGCGATATTGGGTCGCATCGCGATGAGGTTCAAGCACAATTAGCTCGTCGCCTTTCAAATAGCCATAGTTTTCGCCGTATTGCATCATGGCTCTACCGCCGCCATTCAGTGTCAGGTCGTGTCCTATCATGGGATGCTCAGACCGCAAGCCCATCAGTGACAGCAAAGTAGTCGGAAGATCAATCTGACTGATCAGCCGATCGTCGCGCCGGGCCAGCACATCGGCGCCCAGGATCAATGCCGGAATATGAAAGTGGCGCAAGGGTACAAGGCTTGCGCCGCCCACCCGGGAGTCGTGATCGGCCACAATTAAGAATACCGTGTTGTCCCAGTAGTCTGACTGCTTTGCCTGATCGAAAAATTGGCCCATCGCCCAGTCAGCATAACGAACCGTGTTTTCCACGGTGGCTGGGTCGCCATCCGGATCGATTCTGCCGCTGGGGTACTCCCATGGCGAATGATTGCTGACAGAAAATGCCAGGGTGAAGGTGGGTTGGCCGGTTGTGGCGCTGAGTAAACTATGTACCTTGTTGAACATGTCTTCGTCGCTGGCGCCCCAGGTGCCCACAAAGGCCGGGTCCTTAAAGGTTGGCGCATCGTAAAGATCGTCAAAGCCGTTCCCCAGGAAGAAGCTTTTCATATTGTCGAAGTGTGATTCTCCGCCATAAACAAAGCTTGAGCGATAGCCATGCTGCTTCAATACCTGGGCCATCGTAAAGAAATTGCTTTGCGCTCCTGAAAGCCGTAGTGCGGCATCGGATACCGTGGGCGGAAAGCCTGCCACGACCGCTTCGAGCCCACGTACCGACCGGGTACCGGTGGCGTAAGCCCGGGTGAAGTTCCAGGCGGTTTTAGCTAGTTCATCGAGGCAGGGGGTGAGATTGGCTCCGCCGAGGTTGCTGACATATTGAGCGCCCAGGCTTTCTTGCACAATCATGACCACGTTTAACGGACGTTTGCGCTTGGAGGTCGGTTCCTGCCAGTGAAGGGTGGGTATTTCGGCCGACCCTTCTTCTAGACTTGCGCATTGCCTGACAATGGCATTCATTTCGGCGGGTGCAATTTTGCCGTACACGTCTTCTGCCGAGCGCTCGTTTTTCATGCTGTAGATGGCATAGATTACGTTATAGAGCGAGTTGAGCGGCAAGGTATTAAGCATGCTGTCGCCGCAGTAGGCGACGGTCGACGGATTGATGGGGCGATGTCCCAGCGTGCCGCGTATGGCAAGAAAAGTAATCGCTGCGGCTGCCAGCGAGGCCAGTGGGCGCCACCACCATGTCATTCCAGCATCGGCCCGCGCGTCAATAAATAACAGGTAGCCCACCCAGGCAAATAAACCAAGCATCGCAACGCCGCCGAATATAACGGCCTTGTAGCCTTTCCAGAGCATGCCAAAGACTTCTTGCGGATGTTGGAGGTATTCGACATACAAGCGGTTGGGCCGGGTATCATATTCGTGAATGAACTGGGGCGTGGATACTTCCATTAGTACCAACAGCAACCATGTAAACAAAAACCACCACCCGGTAATCGTTACGGCCATGGGAATTTGACCTAACCATGGCGCGAGAACGGCAGGTATGCCCGCAATAACGGCTATCTGGTTGGCGTCGATACGCAAGCCGCCTTTCAGTATGGGCAGCATTCCGCCGGCCTGCTTTACGCGCTTCCATTGCCAAGCCGCCAGTAGGCATCGGCTCAGCATAAGTAGGCACAAGCTGGAAACGATGAAAATCAGTGTCAGGGTGAGCATGTTTGAGTTACTAAGAATCGGTTAACGGCGTAGTGTAATGGCTGCTGCCGAAGGGCCGGCGATATTGCGTACAATTTATTGTGATCGCTCTTTACACGATTTAGCACAGGAACTTTTTATATGAACACCCCTCCGGTATTTGCGAAGTTATTGGGCGCTACTGCCTTATCGGTAGTAGCGGCGTCGGCTTGGGCGCAAGGCGTCATCAAGATAGGCGAACTCAATAGTTATAAAAGCCAGCCTGCTTTCCTTGGCCCTTACAAAAAAGGCATGGAATTTGCAGTCGAACAGGTAAATGCAGCCGGGGGCATAAATGGAAAAAAACTGGAACTCGTCATCAAAGATGACAATTCCAACCCGGGTGATGCGGTTCGCGCCGCGGAAGAACTTATTTCACGCGACAAAGTCGACGTGTTGACTGGCACGTTTTTGTCCCACGTTGGCCTTGCGGTAACGGATTTTGCCAAGCATAAAAAGGTATTCTTCCTGGCCAGTGAACCTCTTACTGACAAGATAGTATGGGCTGACGGCAATCGCTACACTTATCGCCTGCGTAATTCAACCTATATGCAAGTGGCCATGTTGATTCCGGCCGCAGTAAAAATGAACAAGAAGCGGTGGGCAATCGTCTATCCTAACTATGAATATGGTCAGTCTGCGGTGGCCACTTTCAAGACTCTGCTTAAACAAGCCCAACCAGATGTCGAGTTTGTGGCGGAACAGGCTGCACCATTAGGCAAGATCGACGCTGGCAGTGTTGTTCAGGCCTTGGCCGACGCCAAGCCCGACGCTATGTTCAATGTTTTATTCGCCACCGATTTGGCAAAATTTGTCCGTGCAGGGTCACAGCGCAATTTTTTCAAGGACCTGTCCGTGGTCAGCATGTTGACCGGAGAACCGGAATATCTGGATACTCTCGGAAATGAAACCCCCACAGGATGGGTAGTGACGGGATATCCGTGGTACGCCATCAATACTCCCGAGCACAACGCATTTTTAAAAGCCTATCAAGATCGTTTCAAAGATTACCCCCGTCTTGGCACTATCGTCGGCTATAACGCGATTTTGTCGCTCGCTGCGGGCATCGAGAAAGCCGGGTCAACCGAGACCGAGGCTTTGATCAAGGCATTCAAGGGCCTTGAAGTGAACACTCCTTTTGGTCCCATCCAATATCGCTCTTTGGACAACCAGTCCACAATGGGCGCCTATGTCGGCAAACTTGCCATCAAAGATGGCAAGGGAATCATGACGGACTTTGAGTACGTGGACGGCGCAAGCGTCCAGCCTTCCGACGAGCTAGTCAAACAATGGCGACCTGCCTCTACTAACTAACTGTCCTATAACGCGGCGCCTTCGAGGCGCCGCAGTCAACAATGCAGCTTACCGGTTTTATCGTTCAGTTTCTGAACGGCTTGGCAGAGGCGTCATCATTATTTTTGGTGGCCGCCGGCCTATCGCTGATCTTTGGTGTCAGCCGTATCGTCAATTTCGCGCACGGCTCTTTGTATATGGCGGGCATATACATCGCGTATTCGATCGTCCAGCAATGGGGACAGACACCTTATGGATTCTGGGTAAGCCTGCTCACGGCTTCCCTTATAGTGGCCGCGTTGGGTGCCTTGATAGAAATTCTGTTGCTGCGGCGCATTTACAAAGCGCCCGAGATGTACCAATTACTTGCCACTTTTGCGTTGGTGCTCGTCATTAACGACGCAGCGCTCTGGATCTGGGGCCCTGACGACCTGCTCGGGCCCCTTGCTCCCGGTTTGAACGGCTCCGTCCTGATTTTCGATCGCTACCTGCCCGTCTATGATCTTGCCCTAATCATTATCGGCCCGGCCGTCCTGCTTCTATTGTGGCTGCTGTTGACCAGAACCCGGTGGGGCACCCTTATTCGTGCCGCGACGCAAGATCGGGAAATGTTGGGGGCGCTCGGGGTAAATCAGGCGTGGCTGTTTACGGGCGTATTCGCCCTGGGGGCTTTTCTTGCGGGATTGGGCGGGGCTCTCCAAATCCCTCGTCAGCCAGCCAGCCTGATGATGGACCTTAGCGTCATTGGCGACGCGTTCGTAGTGGTTGTGGTTGGTGGCATGGGATCAATACCCGGAGCCTATCTCGCTGCCTTGATCATTGCCGAACTGAAAGCGCTGTGCATCGCCCTGGGCGTAGTCGAAATTGTTGGTGTCAGCATTGCCTTTCCCAAACTGACATTGGTGGTCGAATTTATTTTCATGGCTTTCGTGCTGGTTTTCCGGCCCTGGGGGTTACTAGGCAAGCCGCTTGCGACCATACGGCATGCCGGTACGGTCGACGCCCCGCTACGGCCGGGGGGGCCTGCGTTCAAAGTGATGTTAGTTCTATTAGTGGCGATTTTTGCCGTCCTGCCTTTGCTATCGGGCACATTTCCCTATGCCGAGGTTCTGGCTCAGGACATTCTTGTGGCCGTGCTCTTCGCCGTGAGTTTGCATTTCATGATGGGGCTGGGCGGCATGGCTTCGTTTGGCCATGCCGCCTACTTTGGGATGGGAGCCTACGGCGCTGCCTTGTTGTTTAAATCGGCCGGACTGGGCATGGCGGGGTCCATCATTGCGTCGCCGCTTGTGGCGGGTATGGCTGCGTTGTTGTTTGGCTGGTTCTGTATAAGGCTTTCCGGTGTGTATCTTGCAATGTTGACCTTGGCTTTTGCGCAGATTGTATGGTCCGTTGTTTATCAATGGGATGCAGTTACAGGTGGATCTAACGGCATTATTGGCATCTGGCCGGAACCATGGCTGTCGGGTGATGCTTACTATTACTTCACGCTAGCGGCGACAATGCTGGTTGTCTTCGCTGTTCGACGGCTCGCATTCTCGCCTTTTGGGTACGCCTTGCGGGCGGTGAGGGATTCACCCTTGCGCGCTGACGCCATTGGCATCCACTTGAAAGGTGTGCAATGGACGGCTTTTATTCTGGCGGGGGCGCTTGCGGGTCTGGCAGGCGGCCTGTACGTTTTTTCCAAGGGAAGCACGTCTCCCGAGGTCATAACGGTGGCTAAATCGGTCGATGGCTTGGTAATGGTTTTGCTGGGTGGCATCCAGACCTTGTTTGGACCTGTGGTAGGGGCAGCAAGCTTTACGTTGCTGCAGGATTATTTCGTCGGCGTCACTGAATATTGGCGAGCTCTTTTCGGTGCAGTCATATTGCTGATAGTCTTGGCCTTCCCGCAAGGGATTGCCGGCTATTGCGGTGTGTTGATGCAAGGCATAAGGAAGCGAGCATGAGTCTGCTGTCAGTGCGTAATTTGAACAAGCGATTTGGCGGCAATACGGCTGTTGACAACGTAAGTTTCGATTTGCAGGCCGGCGAATTGTTGGCCCTGATCGGGCCCAATGGTGCCGGTAAATCGACGACTTTCAATATGGTCGGCGGTCAGTTGTCTGCGAGCTCGGGTTCAGTAATATTTAATGGCCACGAATTATTGGGTATGGCTTCGCGCCGAATCGCGCGCTTGGGAGTAGGGCGGACGTTCCAGATTGCTGCTACTTTTGCCTCGCTTACTGTCGTGGAAAATATTCAGATGGCTTTGCTGTCTCATCACCAAAGCATCTATTCTTTCTGGCGCCCTGCATATCGCCGATTCAAGGACGAAGCTCTGCAGCTTTTGGAACACGTCGGTATGCAAGCGCAGGCTGATCGACCATGCAGTGAATTGGCCTATGGCGATGTAAAGCGCGTAGAACTTGCAATGGGCCTGGCCGGCAAGCCGCGGCTTTTGTTAATGGATGAGCCCACAGCCGGAATGGCCCCTGCAGAACGCAATGCGCTGGTGGCTTTAGTAAAGAAATTGGTGGTGCAGCGTAATATGGCCGTCTTGTTCACCGAGCATAGTATGGATGTGGTTTTTGCTTACGCTGATCGCATTATTGTGCTGGCTCGCGGGCAGCTTATCGCTGAAGGCAACGCCGAACAAATACGGCTTCATCCCAAGGTCCAGGAAGTGTATTTCGGAAGCGGCAGGACATTTGAAGCCCAGACTTCCGGAGGGGCGTAATTATGTCCCTGAACAACGAGCCGGTCGCGTCTGTTCCCTTGTTGAAGGTGACAAATCTGAACGCTTGGTATGGCGCCGCGCATATCCTGCACAGCATTGATCTGCATGTCGGCCGGGGCGAGGTTGTCGCACTGATGGGGCGTAATGGTGCTGGAAAATCCACCACCCTTAAATCCATTATGAACCTTATGCTGAAACGCAATGGTCAAGTTCATTTCATGGGGCATGCCCTTGAAGGAAAACAGGCTTACGAGGTCGCGCGCTTGGGTTTGGGCTATGTGCCCGAAGATCGGCGGGTCTTCACTGAACTGACAGTGAAAGAAAACCTGATGACGGGTCGGCAAATGCCCAGAGTTTGGCCTGACGGCCGGACCGGTCTAAATTGGACGGTCGAATCAATCTACGAGCTGTTCCCCAATCTGGCCCCAATGCAAGATCGTCTCGCTGGTGCCATGAGTGGCGGCGAGCAGCAAATGCTGACGGTGGCCAGAACGCTTATGGGCAATCCGTTTCTTGTGTTGCTGGACGAGCCGTCTGAGGGCGTCGCGCCGCTTATCGTCGAGCAGATGGTCTCGATGATTCTGGCTCTGAAGGAACGCGGCGCCAGTGTGTTGCTGTCCGAACAGAATATCCATTTTGCCCGCTTGGTGTCAGATCGCGCCTATGTGCTCGAGAAAGGCGCCATTCGGTATACGGGGTCTATGCAAGATTTGGCGGATAATGAAGAGGTCAGAAGGACGTACCTCGCACTGTAGACGCAATGTGCGCGCTGGATGCCGCGGCGGTACTTTATCGATAGGTATCTAGTCAAAAAGGAGACCAAGATATGAACAATATCGTACTTGCGACCGACGGGTCCGCACACAGCGATGCAGCGGCACGATATCTGGTCGAGAGTCCTTTGCTGAGCCGTGATTTCACTGTGCATGTGGTGCATTGTGATCCCAACGTTGGCGGCGACGTCCGAACCTTCGTGAACCGTGATGATGTCGCCGCCTGGCACCGCGACGCGAATGAAAAAGCCATGCTGTCAGTGACCAACATTCTGCGCGCGGCCAACCTCACCGTAGAAGGCCACGGACTTGTCGGGAATACGGCCGAACGCATCGTCAAGTATGCCGACTCGATTGACGCAATGGCGATCGTCATGGGCTCGCATCACCGAGGACCTTTTCTTGACGTCATTGTCGGCTCGGTGTGTGGCCGTGTAATTGCCCATGCTCATCGCCCCGTATTGCTGATCTGAAGTCAGCAAGCTCGGGGCAGGTTAGGCTAGAGCGACCGCCGTCAAGCGGCCCGGCCCAGAACGGCCGCGCGCCGATAGCTGTCCAGCAGGCCGCTGCGTTTCGCCTTGGCCGTCTGCATGCTTTTTTCCTTCACGTGGCCGAAGCCGCGGATGTCGTCGGGCAGGTTTGCCAACTCTAGCGCTATCGCAAGATTTTTTGCCGTCACGGTTTCACTCAATTCCTTTATGAGATTGAAGTACTCAGTCACAAGCTCGCGTTCCTGTTGCCTTTCGAGAGTTTTCCCAAAAACATCCAGCCTTGTTCCCCGAAGGCCTTTTAGTCTTGCCAGTACCTTGAATACCGACATCATCCAGGGACCAAATTTCTTCTTCACTAACTGACCCTGGTCATTCCGTTTCGCAAAAAGCGGAGGGGCCAGGTGAAAGTGCACCTGATAATCGCGCCCTGGCTCCCCTTCGAATTGATCGCGCAATTTTTCGGTGAACGCCGGATCGACATATAAACGGGCGACTTCGTATTCGTCTTTGTAGGCCATTAGCTTGGCCAAATTTTTTGCAATTACTGGAGTCAGGCGTAAGGGTTTAGGCATCGACAGCGCCGCCTCGCGCTCTCGGATTAGGGCGACGGCATCTGTGTAATGCTTTGCGTAAGCCGCATCTTGATATTCGGTCAGCCATCTGGCATTGCGTTCGATCAACTTGTCGAGCGTTTCGGGCATGGCAATAACGGTTGTCGCGATTTCCTTCTTGCCGATGTCCGGTGCTATGGCGGTTACGCCGTGATGGGCTGCGGCTCGGCCCCATTCAAACGCCGATAGATTTTTCTCTATGGTGACGCCGTTAAGTTCGATCGCACGGATCAGGCTTTCGTACGACAAAGGTATCCAAGCCTTTTGCCATGCATAACCCAAGAGCAATGGGTTTGCATAAATAGCGTCTCCCAGAAGCTTGATGGCCAGGGCATTGGCATTCAAAAATTCACAGCTCGTGCCAATAGCGCCGGTCAGGTCAGAGGTGGCGGCTGCCTCGGGGAATTGCCATTTGGCATTGTGAATAACGTCAGCAGTGGGAATAGGAGCGCTATTGATCGCGGCGTGTGTCACATTCTTTTGCGCCCTGGATAAGACCTCCGGCGAAGTTGAGACGATGGCATCGCAGCCGATAATCAATTCCGCCTCACCTGTCGCTATGCGAGTGGCGTGGATGTCGTCGGGATGATTCGCGATCTGTACATGGCTTAGTACTGCCCCGCCTTTCTGTGCCAGACCGGCCATGTCGAGCACCGTCACGCCCTTATTTTCCAGATGGGCGGCCATGCCGAGCAGCCCTCCAATAGTTACCACCCCGGTCCCACCTATACCAGTGACCAGAATGCCATAAGCTCCGTCAATGGCAGGCAAAGCGGGGCGCGGCAGCCCCGAATTGGCGACGCCGCCCGTGTCCGGCTGTTGGGGCTTTGGTTTTTTGACTTGGGCGCCTTCGGCGGTAATAAAGCTTGGACAGAATCCGTTTGTACAGGAATAGTCTTTATTACACGATGACTGATTGATTTTTCGCTTGGTGCCGGAAGGAGTGTTCAGGGGTTCGACCGACAGGCAGTTCGACTTGATAGAGCAGTCGCCGCAACCTTCGCAGACGGCGTCGTTGATGAAGATGCGACGGGCAGGATCGGGATAGGTGCCGCGCTTGCGCCTGCGCCGTTTCTCGGTGGCGCAGGTCTGGTCATATACCAGTACGGTTGTACCCTCGATCTCGCGTAACTCGCGCTGCACACGGTCAAGTTCGTCGCGGTGATAAACAGCCGGGTTGCCAACGAGTTTGATGCCACGGTATTTCTCGGGTTCGTCGGTTACGACCACAACTTTCCTGGCACCTTCCGCATGGACCTGGGCTATGACGTCAGTCACCTTTAACTGGCCGTCTACAGGTTGCCCACCCGTCATGGCCACCGCGTCGTTGTATAGAATTTTGTAGGTTATGTTCGCATTCGCGGCAATCGCCGCCCGAATCGCCAGGACTCCGGAATGGAAATACGTTCCATCGCCCAGATTGGCAAAGATATGCTTTTCTTTGGTAAAGGACTTCTGGCCTATCCATGCCGCGCCTTCGCCACCCATATGGCTGAAGGTCTCTGTTTTTCGATCCATCCAGATGGTCATGTAATGGCAGCCGATACCCGCAAGCGCGCGGGAACCTTCCGGGACATTGGTCGATGTGTTGTGGGGGCACCCGGAGCAGAACCACGGTTTGCGCTCAGTTGTGGCAACGGGCTGCAGCATTTCTCGCTCTTTGGCGTCGATGATTGCGATACGGGCGGCGATCCTTGAGCGCAGCTCGATTGGCAGCTCGGCTTTCTCCAGGCGGCGGGCGATGGCCCGCGCGATGTGCGCTGGTGATAGTTCGGCGGCCGCTGGCAGCAACCATTGTCCGCGTGGAACCGACCATTCACCGCCTGCATTGTCCTTTTCGTCGAACTTTCCGAAGACCCGGGGGCGAACGTCGTCGCGCCAGTTGTACAGCTCTTCTTTCAGTGCATATTCCAGTATCTGGCGTTTTTCTTCGACGACCAGAATTTCCTCGAGGCCTGTCGCGAATTCGCGTGCATCTTGCGCGTTTAATGGCCAAACACAGCCAATTTTAATCAAGCGTATGCCAATTTGCGCACAGGTGGCTGCGTCCAGACCCAGGTCGGCCAACGCTTGTCGTGTATCGAGATAGGCCTTTCCGGCGGTCATAATGCCGAAGCGCGCGCGTGGCGAATCGATAAGCACACGGTTAAGTTTGTTGGCGCGCGTGTAGGCCAATGCTGCATACCATTTATAGTCGATCAGGCGTGCTTCCTGGACCAATGGTGGGTCAGGCCAGCGTATGCTCAGGCCCTCGGGCGGCAGCATGAAGTCGTCGGGAATAATGATGCGGGCGCGGTCTGGATCAATTTCGACGGAAGCGGTGGATTCGACTACGTCTGTGACGCATTTCATGGCAACCCATAGCCCCGAGTACCGGCTCATTGCCCAGCCGTGCAAGCCATAGTCCAGATACTCCTGCACGTTGGACGGATATAGCACGGGAATGCCTGCTGCTTGAAAAGCGTGTTCTGACTGGTGCGCGACCGTAGAAGATTTTGCTCCGTGGTCGTCGCCCGCCAGCACTAGTACCCCACCGTGTCGCGCGGTGCCTGCCGAATTCGCATGTTTGAATACGTCCATGGAACGGTCAACGCCTGGTCCCTTGCCGTACCACATGCCAAAGACGCCGTCGCGAGTGGCGTCGGGGTACAAGGTTACTTGCTGCGTGCCCCACACTGCCGTTGCCGCGAGGTCTTCATTAAGACCCGGTTGGAAGACAATATCGTTGTTGCTCAAGTGGTCTTTTGCCTTCCACAGAGCCATGTCCAGCGCGCCTAAAGGAGAGCCGCGATAGCCTGAAATGAACCCCGCCGTATTCAGACCGGCACGTTGATCACGTGCCTTCTGCAACATAGGCAGCCGTACGAGCGCCTGGGTACCGCTCATGTAGGCGCGGCCGTGGTCGAGTGTGTACTTATCGTCGAGCGTCGCCTTGGCATGTGCCGACTGTACCGCCTTATCAAGGGGAGCATTCATTCGGCTGTCTCCTGTTGGAATAATTAGTATGGCGAGTGTAGAAGTTAAGTTCGCTATCGTAAAATCAAATTTTCCGCTAACAGCTATTGGAAAACCAAATGAAGAGCGAAGTCACTCTGCGGCAGCTCCGGTATTTTATTGCCGCAGCAACTTCCGGTCAGTTTTCCACTGCTGCAATTTCAGCGCATGTGTCTCAATCGGCTATTACCGGTGCTGTGCAAAGCTTGGAGAAGCAATTAAAGGTCCGCTTGTTCGAGCGCTTGCCCCACGGCGTTGTATTGACCCCGGAGGGGCAGGTTTTCTTCAACCATGCGCGGCATGTCATGGATTCCGTGAACGATGCCATGCGTCATGCTAGCTTGCTGCCTCAAACGACGACGGGCACCATACGGCTGGCGGCCACCTACACCGTGCTGGGTTATTTCCTGCCCGACTTACTTAGCCGCTTCAAACGAAGTTTTCCCCAGGTGGAGATCGATCTGGTGGATATGGACAGGGGCGCCCTCGAGAAAGCGCTGACCGATAAAACCATCGATCTGGGCATAGGATTATTGTCGAATATCGATTCCGACCAGCGTTATGGTCAGCACCTCTTGGTGCGCTCGCGACGTCGAGTCTGGATGGCCACCAACCATGCCTTAGCAAAGCAGGCTGTCGTCAGCTTGCAGGAAATTGCTGAGTGTCCTTATATATTGCTTACCGTCGACGACGCAGATGCCGCCGCTATGCGCCACTGGGGCGCAGCTGGCGTCAATCTTAAGGTCGCTATGAGAACAAGCTCGCTTGAAGCGCTACGAGGCCTGGTTGCCTATGGTTTTGGTGTGTCAATATTGTCGGATCTGGTCTACAGGCCCTGGTCTCTTGAAGGAAAGAAGATCGTTGCGGTCCCTATCAGCGACGCCGTTGCACCTATGGACGTAGGTTTGCTATGGCCGGCGTCGCAGGAGCCCGTCGGTCTTGTCGATACATTCAGGCAGTTCCTAATTCACGCTTGCGATAGCAACAGTTAGGGAACTAAAGCAATTCCGATACGAATCTGGCCGTCGCTTTTTCGGTTATAGTCAAGCAAGGTTTGGCCATATCCGCGGAAATACTGCACGTGAAAGTAGCCATTCATGTTCAGAAAGGTTCTTCGCAAGGGCCATGCCGCTTCTAACTGGCTGGTATTGTGCCCGCCCTTACCGTGGCGATACAGGCCGGTAAGCACCAGGCCATTGTCCTGGGCCCAGCGCAGTTTCCAGTCGACGTAGCCGGCATAGTCGGGATAGTCGGGATTCTCACTCTTTTCAAAGTAAGCTTTAACGCGTGGGGCAAAAGTAAGCGTGCTTCCGCCATCGAAACGGTAGTTGAATTCGGGCTGGACGTAGGCGAAATTCAGGGAACGTGACTCATCATCCTTCTTGCCGTTGGACTCATGCTCTACGCCGCTGGCAAGTCCGACAAACCAGTTCTTTTGCGGGGATTGCCAAAGGGCATCTTTGCGCCAGAAAAGACTGGGTTTAAACGATGTGTCGACGAATGGGTTTGAATCAGAATCCAGATCCCACAAGGCCGTTTGCGTGTACCCAAAATAAAAATTGTCTATGAATTCCGGATTAGCCGGATCGTTCGGTGAAAACAAGCGATATTTAAAGCTGACCTGGTAGCGGGCATTGCGGCCCCCTTTATTTCCTAGATCGAAATAAATAGGGTCATAAGGCGATATCGCGCTTCGGAAATTCTCGAATGCGGTAGGCGCGGCAGCCAGGCGCTCCGGAGTGCTGACCCGCGGACCTTCGCTAACAGACGCGCCCGTCGCAGCTACGATGTTGTCCGGAAGAGCCGGATCCTTACGTCCTTGGCCGGCTCCGGCGTCAATGACGGGGCCGGTTGCGACGGTGCCCGTGACAGGGCTATTTTCCAATGGGTTCGTGTCCAACGCCAGAAGCGTGGGCTCGCCTTCGACATTGACAGCTTGCAGTCCCTTGACGCCGGAGGGGACCACGGCACGCCAGGCGAACTTCACAAAATTATTCACGGGGACGTTGGCCTGGGCTCCGTTTGTAGTGAGGCGCGCGAGGCTCCGTATTACTTTGCCGTCTTGATCGCGCCACTGGATGACGAGGCTTTTCGGCGCGGTCCAGCTGATTGCCGTGTCACCGTCATTGAACAGGAGGCCGATAATATTGATTGCCTCGCCGGGAAGTGCTTGGGGGCGGTCAAGTTTATAGGTGATCGCTGCGGTTGCTGGAACTGCCAATAGCAGTGCGCCGAGCAAGGCGATACTTTGAACTAAGCATTTACGTAAAAGGAAAGACAGGCGCATCGGTTACTTCATATCGTTTGTGGCATAGGCGAGAAACTGTAGCATTCGGTAGAAGATACGACGTTACCTGATGTAAATAATGTCGTTTTAGCGAAACTTTTTAAGGATGCCCGGCCCGCGTCTTGCGTCGCAAGTGGACGAAAACAGGGGGTTTTTCACTTTTCGATCTGACGCGGTAAAATGCGCCCACGCGTCGTTAGCTCAGTTGGATAGAGCAATGCCCTTCTAAGGCATGGGTCGGGGGTTCGAACCCCTCACGACGCGCCAATTCTTCTATATGCTCTCTAGCACATCAACTTTCTCTTTTTCCAATACCTCGCGGAACTTACCTGTATATATGCACCAGCGCGCGATATGCACATCTCAGCTGCGCCTCTCAGTGTAGGCACCGCCGCCGAGGATCTCGAAGGCTCGGGCACACTATCTTAGTTTGCCGAAGTTGATATCGTTTTCGACACGACTTGAGCCGTTGCTGACGTACAGACGACGCCTACTTGCGCAGTATTAAGTCTGACATTCGACTAAATAGACCTTATGGGCAGGACAAGCAGCGCGACGGATGCGCGGGCGTCGAGGTAGGAGTATCACTGGTAAAGGCTATTTCTCATCATCTTGATGTTCTACTCAGCCTGTGAACCAACATGGCAGAGGGCGAGCTCCCCATCGCTAACGAACAAAACGCCCGTATGTTGGTATGAGAAATAAGGAGAAGCGAATAGTGTTTCACGAGTCCTTCAATTCGCAACACAGGCGGTGGTTCAGGCGGGACTTGTGCGATCGCATTGCATTTTTTCTGGTGCATTACGAGCGACCCGAGGATGCCTCTCGACCCTGGGGCGCTGGGCCAAAATTATTAGTGGAAAGTGACGGCTCAGCAGTGACGATATGCGTTGAACTTAATCCGATCTATAACTTAGTCGGTACAGGTTGCAAGAGACCTTTCCACGCCAGCACGATTTACTCTTTCTAAGGTAAGGGCACAACGCGAGATGACATTGCTTGCGAGCGCGTCCAATAAGGCGACGTCAGCTTCATGCACCGCATGCTCAGCGGAGTGCAGACAAATCGTCCAGTACTGGTTTGATTCCGTAATCTTGGACTAGCTTTTCACCCATGAGTATGCACTGAGTACTACTGCAATGATGGATACCCATAGCGCGATTTTTAATAATCTATGTACGCTATTAATAACACTCCATCCCGCATCCGTCAGCCGGAACAAAATCCTCAACGACAATTACTGCGGTTCCTCCATCTATCTTCGCTAAAACCTTCGATTTAGGAATAATGTTGACCCAGCCCCGTCCAAGCGCAACATGTGATTGCTATGCAGGCCCGCTCGATGATCGCGGGTGTTTTCCCCGCTGGCCCTAAACTGGTTGAGAGCGTGGTACTGCGTGGTGAGTTTGATGATACGCCTTACGATGAGCAACGGGCTTTTCCGTACGACAAAGTCATGGAGCTGATCGAAGCGATGCCTACATATTGGGACAAGGCTCTGTACGCGCTACTCGCTGCTAGTGCATGTCGTACATACGAGGCGTTACAGGTTTTGTTCAACGATGACGTCGATGTGGAAGGAGAAGTAGTACGACTCGTAAGTCCAAAGAGTATGCCATGGCATCCGAGCTACAGGGCCCTAGTTCCTGCGCAGCGAGAACTGCTTGCATGGAAGGGGCGAACGTCGAATCTTAGCCGCATCCGGACATGTTCCTTTGAGCCTTGGCAGAATAGTCCAGATAGAGTGACTGGAGCAAAACGAACAAAGATATGGGCAATCGCGCCTCGCTTCAACGGACAGTATGCCGACTTTGCTTCTAGCAGCTCGTCCGAAACCTCACTTCGTGGCTGTTATTTTGGAGTGCTGAAGCAGCTTTAGAAAATTATTCGCCAGCACAGAAGGGGTCCGGCCTTCCCTCGTCACGATGCCAAGCGATCTGTGCATTGCTGGTGAACGCAAAGGAATAACCCGCAAGTCAATTTGCCCGAGTTGAGGAAGGACTAGACGAGGAATAGCAGTAATCCCCAATCCCGCACCGATCAATTGGCCGGTGAGTCGAAGGCCATCTATTTCGTACGCCGGCTCGACATCCAAATGGAGTTGTTTGAAGACCTGTTGGGTCAGCAGAGACATACTTGTCGTAGGCGAAAGCGCAATGTAGGGATATTTTTTAAAAACACTCCATCTACATGATGACGATTTGGCCAACGGGTGAGCAGGACTGCAGATCAAGACAAACTCATCATCCAAGAGATGTTCGTACAGTACCTTTTCACTTTTCGGCGGCTTCATGGTAATGCCGAAATCCACCTGACCGTTAATGACTAAGTCGGTCAAGATCTGGTTGTGTGGGGCGACGATGGACACTTTCACTGCGGGCCAGGTCCTTGCAAATTCGCACATCACCTCAGGTAGTAGCGTGGCTCCCAATGAAGGCAATGCGGCGATAGAAAGCGTCCCGCGATCGCCATCCATATATTCAGTAACTCCCTCTATAAGACACTCAAAGTCCATAAGAAGGCGGCGAGCGATAGGCAAAAACGATGCCCCGGCCGGAGTTAGGCTGACATTTCGGGTGGTTCTGTCAAAGAGTTTTGCTCCAACTGCCTCTTCTGCGCCCTGGATGCATCGGCTTAAAGCCGGTTGCGATGTATGCAACTGCAATGAGGCTTGGTGAAAGCTTAAGTTTTCCGCCACAGAGACAACCGCCTCCAAATGAACAAGGGTGAGTCGCGACCGCATGATTATTCCATTTTTTGCAATACATTAATGATACTTTTGCATTTTACAGAATAATGATGAGCGCATAAACTCCTCGACTCTATTGGTCTTGAAGCAAGGCTAATAACGTAACGGAGAAGACACAATGATAAAGATTGC
This sequence comes from uncultured beta proteobacterium, assembly GCA_963706785.1. GTDB lineage: Bacteria > Pseudomonadota > Gammaproteobacteria > Burkholderiales > Burkholderiaceae_B > Pollutimonas. The sequence continues at coordinate 97,779 of CAVPNJ010000001.1, read as the reverse complement.
GCTGTCCGCAATAACAATGATGGTATTGACAATAGGCACGATGGAAGGACCCGTCGCATTCGCCTCAACATTTCCTGAAAAGCCCATTACCCTGCTCGTGCCATTTCCGGTTGGAAGCGGCAGCGATAATACGGCGCGCGTAGTCGCGCAGGAAATCTCCCGCCAGAGCGGACAACCTGTAGTCGTTGAGAATCGGCCTGGAGCGAATGGATTTATCGCGACTCGTGCGGCAGCCTCCGCCCGTCCTGACGGCTACACGCTATTGCTTACGAGCAATACCCATTACGCGAACAAGTTTCTTTTCAAAAGCATGCCCTATGAACCTATCGCGAGCTTCGATACGGTAGGGGTGATCCGCGAGCCCTCACCGCTCGTGCTGGTTGTGGGTGCAGCTTCCCCTTATCAAACGCTGGACGATCTAACCGGAGCGGCGCGGGCAAAGCCGGGGGCACTGTCATACGGAAGCGGCAACTCTTCCTCTCGAGTCGGGGCAGAGCTCTATAAACAGCAGATTGATGCCGATATTCTTTATGTGCCTTATAAGGGCAATGCGGAAGCGCTCAATGATGTGGCTGCAGGGCGTGTGGATATGATCTTTTCTGATGTAGGTGCCATGAGGTCCATGTTTGAAGCCGGTAAAGTACGGCCACTTGCCATCACGGGCAAGCAAAAATTAGCGTTCCTCAAAGGCGTCCCCTCTTCTTCAGAATTAGGGTTGCCAGGCCTTGAACTTGGTTCATGGGGTATTTTTCTAGCGCCCAAAGGTACGCCAACAGAGGTCCTGAATAAGCTTCATAAGTGGATCTCTGATGCTTCAGAGGCGAAACCGGTTAAGCAACTGATTGCCGCAACGGACGGAATTCCGACGCGAATGACCCGTGAAGAAATGGATAGGTTTGTCGAAACAGAGATGACGAAATGGGGCGCGATCATTCAAAAAGCGGGTATTGAACCGCAATAGCAACCGTCATCTACATACAACCAAAAGGAGTTCTTCTCGTGTCTTTAAAAGGTATCCGCGTTGTCGAGATAGGGCAAGTGTTATCCGCCCCCTACGCAGGCATGATTTTTTCAGATCTTGGCGCTGAAGTCATCAAGGTCGAAAAGCCTGTGACGGGCGATGACTCGCGCGCAATGGGGCCCGCATTTCGTGATAACGCTTCCATGACATTTCATGACGTCAACCGGGGAAAGCGTTCGGTGGTCATTGATTTGAAGTCGCCAGAGGGAGTGAAGCAGTTGTTCTCTATCCTGGCCGATGCGGATGTGTTGATCCATAACCTGCGCCCTGGTGAGTCAAAGAAACTGGGGCTGGATCAGGATGCGCTCAATCGTAAATTCCCAACGCTCGTGTACTGCGAGATCACCGCGTTCGGTCACAAAGGTCCGCGTCGGCTTCAACCGGGGTACGAGCCCCTGCTGCAGGCGTACAGCGGCTTGATTAGCATGAATGGAAGCGAAGAGAGTCCCCCCGCAAGAATGGGAGCATCGATCGTGGACCAAGGCGCCGCAATGTGGGCAGTGATTGGGGTATTGACCGCTTTGCGCGAGCGCGAGCAGACCAAACGTGGCGCGGTAGTGAACACCTCGTTACTTGAAACGGCATTGGCCTGGGCGGCACCTCGGATACATGGTCACATTAACGAGGGGCGCAAATCGCGACGATACGGAACCGCCCACCCCGGATTGGTCCCCTATCAGGGATTCGATACGCCGGACGGACCGATCATGATCTGCGCAGGCAACGATCGGTTATTTGTAAAGCTTGCCGAGGCGATGGGGCATCCAGAATGGTGTGTGGATGAACGGTTTACGAATAACCGGCAACGCTTAATCAATCGTGAGCAGATGGTAGACGAGATTCAATCCACCTTGCTAAGTGCCTCAAGAGCGGTGTGGATATCACGTCTTGAGGCAGCCGGCGTACCGGTTGCGGCCATCAACAGCATTGAGGAAGCGCTTGATGAACCCCAAGTGGTGCAGTTGGATATGGTGCGCCCCGTCGGCGAGGCTGGTTTCAAGCTCGCGGGGCTGCCGCTGTCGTTCGATAAGGTTCGACCGGCTGTGACAGAACCGGCTCCGGGACTGGGTGAACATACCCATCATTATCTGAATGCCTTATCTATAAGCTAAATCTATCATGTCAGTTGACTTTCATATACCAGAAGACGGCATTGCGCTCATCACTATAAACCGGCCAGAGAAACGCAATGCGCTGGATGCTGAACATTACCAAGCGCTTTCCGCTGCTTGGGAACGCGTCCGCGATGACAGTAGTATTCGTGCTGCCATCATTACCGGTGCGGGAGACAAGGCATTCAGCTCTGGTGCGGATCTGAAAAGTTATTTCTCACGAAAAACCGACCTCAATGAGTTCTGGCAAACGCAAAAAGGGATGCTGCTCAACCGTGGGCTAGAAATATGGAAGCCTATCGTTGCCGCAGTGAACGGTTATTGTCTTGCCGGTGGCATGACCCTTTTACTGGCCACCGATATCCGGGTTGCGGCATCGCATGCAACTTTTAGTCTAGCTGAAGTAAAACGGGGCATCATCGCGGGCAATGGCGGCACGCAACGTGTTATGGCCCAACTGCCACACGCCATTGCCATGGAAATGCTTTTGACCGGCGATAGCATTGACGCGGCGACCGCGCAGCGTTGGGGACTGATTAATCGAGTTGTCGACGCAGACAAGCTTCTGGAAACGGCCATGGAGTATGCGCGTCGAATCGTAAAAAATGCTCCTTTAGCGGTTCAGGCAGCAAAAGAGCTTGCACTGAGAGGTCCTGAGTTAGGACTCGCAGGCGGGCTGCGATTCGAGCAAATGGTCAATAAAATCCTGGTTACATCCGATGACGCAAAAGAGGGAACGCTGGCATTCCAGGAAAAGCGACCCCCCGTTTTTAAGGGGTCATAGAGATGGCTTCAAATTCAAGTTCGATGAAGGGTAAGTATGTTATTGCAGGAATTGGCCATACTGATTTCGGCAAACTCGGGCTGGATACGGTTTCGCTGAATGTGGAAGCATGTACCCGCGCGCTACAGGACGCTGGTGTCGAAAAGGCGGCCGTCGACGCGCTGTTTGTGAAAACACCGACCTCGAACCGCGAGATACTGTACGGGCAGAAAGTTGCCAGTGCCCTGGGGATACAGCCGCGCTGGGGTGGTGCCTGGGATCAGGGCGGGGCGGCCAATATCACGCTAATTTCATTGGCGATGATGGCAATTGAAACGGGCCAGTGCGAGATTGCGGTGATTTCCTACGCCGACAATCCACGCAGCGGTAACCGCGACGTGTATTCACGACCCAGAGGAAATGACGCCTTGTTTGGATGGTTTTCCACGGCGGCGGGCTACGGCATGATCCATCGCGCCCATATGATTGAATATGGTACCCCTGTGGACGCGTTTGCGGCGGTCGCCATGGCCGCGCGAAAGCACGGTGCCAGCAATCCGCAAGCTCAGCTTCGCAAGGAGATTTCTTTTGAGGATTATTTGGCATCGCCCATGTTGATCGACCCATTGCGCCGGGACGACTGTTGTCTTGTCTCTGATGGTGCGGCTGCTGTCGTTGTCATGAGTCGAGAGAAGGCCCGGGCGCGAGGGATCGACCATGCTGTGCCGATTCTCGGAGTGGGTAGCGGTCAAACCTCGTGGGAGCTTCCGAGTAGACCAACGTTGACCACTACACAAGCAGTACAGTCCGGCAAGTTGGCATTCGACATGGCCGGTATTACGCCCGACGATGTCGATGTTGCGCAACTGTACGATTGCTTCACCATCACCCCGCTCATGACATTGGAAGACTACGGGTTTTGTGAAAAAGGAAAAGTAGGCGATTTCGTGCGTGATGGACAAATTGAGATTGGCGGTCGCCTACCTATCAACACCAGCGGGGGCTTGCTGTCAGAAACGGGTATGCCTGGGCTGCAGTTGATTCTGGAGGGGGTTCGACAAATCAGAGGTACCGCGACGCTCCAGGTGCCGGGTGCGGATGTCTGCGTTGTCAGCAATCAAGGTGGAACCATGCATACCCATGCCACGCTCGTTTTGGGGGACTAGATCAGTGAGTGACGGATTACCATTAGAAATTTACGAATTCAATCGCCCCTACTGGGAAGCACTGACACGCGGTAGTTTGATTTTCCAGTCTTGCATGTCGTGTGGTCATTGCTGGATGCCAGCCAGCAGGTCTTGTCCGGCATGTCTTTCTATGACGTGGAGCTGGCGCGAGTCGTGCGGAAAGGGAAAAATAATCAGCTGGGTCGTGTATCACAAGGCGTATCATCCAGCCTTCAAAAATCGCCTTCCTTACAATGTCGCCATAATAGAACTGCTGGAGGGGCCGCGAATGATCAGTAATGTGCTGGGTGACTGCACTACACTCGCAGCAAACGCGGCAGTGAATCTGACTGTTGAATTAGAAGGCGATATCCATGTACCCAGATTTTCTTTCGAGCCCTGCCATAGGCCGTCCGCATGACGCTGGTATCGTAGGTGAGCCGAAACGAGATCCGAGTCGAGCCATATACCGTAGAGAATTGGGCATTGCAGGCACAGACCCCATATCTCTGGGCATACAGGCGACCAAGGTGTTTGCCCACCAACTTGATGGAAGCATGGATCGCAAAGAGGCGGGGTTAAGGTTAGCTGGACCGAGCGTCGTATCTTCGTAAACGGTTTGGATGCGTTGATCGCCGTAGACCGAGATCGACGACGCAAGCACGGTTTTTTTATTATTTATTACCTAGAATGCGTGCGGCCTCTAGCGTGTTGAGCAGGCCCATAACATTCACTTCCACGCCAAGAGTAGGGTTAACGCTCAGCGGTACGGGTCAATTCGGCCTGCGGAGTGATGGCCGAAAGGCGTTGTAGCAGTGTCGCGGCCACGGGCGCGATTGCCTTCGATGATGTACTCGCGATCATTTCTGCCCACGCAGAATACGTTACGCCTCAGTTTTACCATAGGAGGCGCACATGCCCCCTGGCTTTTTTTTCAGCCGTTTATGGATGGAAGGGCAGCCAGCCAGCGGCTCGTCTAGCTAAGCACGACTTCTCCACCCATTATTCAGCAGGTTACCTTATCCGTCTGGCGTGGCCACCCGGCATAGGCTTCACGTAGCTGACGTCGTGCAATCTTGCCAACGGCGGTACGAGGGATGCTGGCAACTGGAACGAATGCCTGGGGAAGCTGCCATTTGGCAAAGCGTCCAAGCAGGTGCGACCGAAGAGCTTCATCTTCGATGGTGGCGCCGTCGGCCAAGACTAACAAGGCAAGAGGCCGCTCACCCCACTTTTCGTGTGGAATTGCAATTACCGTGCACTCTATGACCTCGGGCAATTCAAGAAGGGCATCTTCCAAGTCATTCGGAGCGATCCATTCACCGCCCGATTTGATAAGGTCTTCCTTTCGCTCCAGTACGTGCAGGTTGCCGCTGGCGTCGACGTGGCCGATATCGCCGGTGCATAGCCAACCATCCTGGGTCCATCGGCTCGGCAGGTCCAGTTCGAAGTACTTATCTGTTACGCATACGCCACGTACCTGGACTTCACCTATTGAGTGTCCGTCATGCGGCAATACACGACCCTCGGACGCAATTCGGATATCGACGATAGCCATCGGCTTGCCCTGGCTTAGACGCCAGTCGCCACCCGCCTGGTTTCCCGCCTTGGTGTGGGTTGGCTGGGGCCTGCTCACCGTAATGACGCTGGCTGTCTCCGTCATCCCCCATCCTTGATATAGCGTGATGCCAAATCGTTCCAGGCGGTCGAATAGCGACTGTGGCGGTGCGGCACCGCCCGTTATGATGGTAATTGGACAGAGCTCGGCTTTTTGCCCCGCGCCTTCTTCCAGGCAGCGAGCGAGCTCTTGCCAGACCGTTGGCACCCCGGCCGAAATCGTAACCTTCTCCGCTTGCATAAGCATAAGCAAACTCTGGGGGTCAACCTTAGGCCCAGGCAACACCAGCTTGGCGCCAGTGAGCGCTGCTGAAAAGGGAAGCCCCCAGCCATTGCCGTGAAACATCGGAACAACGGCTAGTATCGTGTCATTGCGGCTGACCCCGTATCCATCCACCATGGCCTGGGAAAACGCATGCATTACGAGTCCGCGGTGAGAATACACCACACCCTTGGGGCGACCGGTGGAGCCGCCGGTGTAGCAGATGCTGGCAGGGGAATCCTCATGCACGTCGGGCAGCGACACGCCGGGGGGAACTGGCTCTTCCAGCCAGGCTTCATATGTCGTAAAGCCCCCAATGGCCTCTTGTGCGCCATATTGGTTAACAATGACCTTTTTGACCGTTTCGAGTCGAGGAAGTATCTCGCGAAGCTGAGGTAGGAGCACGTCATCAACGATCAGGACCTTGTCCTTGGCATGGTTAATAATGTAGATCTGGTCCTCAGGTGACAAGCGGTGGTTGATCGTATGCAATACGCCTCCGGCAGCCGGCACGCCAAAGTAAGCTTCGAGATGGACGTGATGATTCCACATCAGGGTACCAACGGTGTCACCTGGCTGAAGATTGTCGGCCGCCAGCCTTTTAGCGAGGCGCTGGCTTCGCGCTGCAATCTGAGCGTAGTTGTGCTTGCGTAATCCGCCGTCGGGCATTCGCGTCACGACTTCGGTCGTACCATACATGCGTTCAGCCAGGCGGCTTAGCCAGGTGAGCGTCATGGGGAAGTGCATCATAGAATGTCTCCGTTACACAGGCTCTCGGACCTGCTCATCGATGTTGCTGTTATTGAAAGTTCATTGCTTGCCGTATGGCGCGATGGTAGAGCGACAAAATTGCTCCAGATAGTCTACGAGGCGCTCCGCGTTTTGGACGGCTGCCACTTCATCCCCAAGCGAGATGCTGCGCATCAAGTTGCCATGCGCGGCGCCCGCGGCAGTCAGGTCGCCCCAACGCTCGTAATGGGCATACCAAAAACGCCGTGAACGCGCATGAACCAGGGACATAACGGTTTGAATGAGCTCGTTTCCCGAGGCCTCCTCCACCGCAGCGTGGTTGCGTCGCGTCGCTTGCAGGAACTCATCGCCGTCGCCCGCCTTGGCGCTTGCTTCGATCGCCAGGGCCAGTTCCAGCATGGTGGCGCGTTGGCGCGCATTGGCCCGCAGAGCCGCGCAACTAGCTACAAGTTTCTCGAGCGGGCGCCGGACTTCGAGCGCTTGCAACTGCATGGCAATGGTGACGTCCACCACCATGATGCCGCGGCGCGGCAGCACATTTACTAGTCCGACTTGCGCCAATTGTTGCAGAGCCTCGCGAACCGGGGTGCGGCCAAGGTCGATCTGCCGCGCCAGTTCTAGCTCGGACAGCATGCTGCCGCCCCGAATGCGGCCGCGGATGATCATGTCTTCGAGCGCCTCATAGGCGACATCTTTTAAAGGTTTCTCATGCAATGCGTGTGTAGTCATGCGCGCTGTCCATTATTTAGATCTTGCCGGCATACCGCTGCCGAGTGAAAACTCACCACTAATATATCACTTCAACATATCTAACACTGCCAGTGCAAGTGCGGCGGCGTCCGGATGTTGGGGATAACCCGTATATTCCGGCGTACTGATATGTCAGCCTTTGATTCTCTGATATATTACCACTCGTCAATTGATATCTCAGACGTGAATGTGATTTTTTTCGAACTCATCACCTCTGATTCGCCCATAAATAAGACAAGCCCACATAGACTTTCCCCGAGGAGACTTAGATGAAGTTATTGTCACGTAACACTTATGCCGCGCTGGCCGTAGCGCTCGCCGCGACTCTACCCACGCACGCGGTGGCCGATAAGCCCCAGACCTGGCGCGTTCAAAGCTTATGGCAGTCGGGCACGGTCACTCAGCAGGCCTTCGAGCGCTGGGCTAAAGACGTAGCGGAGAAGACCAACGGCAAAATCAAAGTAACGCCCTTGCCAACTGGCGCTGTAGTAGGTCCGAACGAAACATTTGATGCCGTTGCCCGCGGCATCCTTAATGGCCAGCACCCGGCCACCGTTTATTGGAGCGGCAAGAATCCAGCGTTCGCGGTGCTGGGCGACCTGAATGCTGCGTATGATGACCCCAAGCTTGCCCACGAATACTTCTATGAGCACGGTGGACTGGAGCTGTTACGTGAAGCGTACAAGCCCTATGGGCTCTATCCAATTGGTGCGGTGTGGTGGGGTGCCGAATCATTGCCGACGACGCGCAAAGTGTCTTCCCCGGAAGATCTGGCCGGCCTGAAAATTCGCCTGCCGCAAGGCATGTCCTCTGATCTATTCGCCAGCTTCAAAGCGGTGCCTGTCAATCTACCGGGATCCGAGGTCTTTAGTGCACTCGACAGTGGGACTATCGAATCCACCGATTGGGGCACCCTTAGTATGAACGATGAACTGGGTTTTCACGATGTTGCCAAGTTCGTCATTTATCCGGGGATTCACTCTACCCCGACGGGCGACGTGTCCATCCCGTTGAAGGTGTGGAACAAGCTTGACCCCGAAACGCAGAAGATTCTGGAGCAGTCGGTCAAGGATTTCGGCGTCGATCTGTCGACTAAGCTGCAAGAAGCCGATGCCGCGGTCGCGCAAAAGCTTCAGGCTAAAGGCGTGCAAATCGTCGACTGGAGTCAAGAGGATCGTAAAAAGTTTCGTACCGCCGCAATCAATATCTGGCATAAATACGGCGAACAAAATGATCTCTCGCGTCGCGCCGTCGACGGACAGGTCAAATTCCTTCGCAGCAAAGGTCTGATCGACTGACCTGGCCTGCTAGCCAATAGCGGTGGCTTCGTCCAAGCCGCCGCCGCTCCACGCATCCACTCGTTAAACCGCGCTCGCTCTCTCGCGAGTCTCGGCGCGACAACTCGCGCACTCTGGAATAAGCAAACATGCGATTCATCAGCAACCTGAACCAAAAGATCGGCGACTACGCAAGCGCGATCTACTTCGTGGTCTTCGTTGTCATGATCTACGACGTCGCCGTCCGTTATATCTGGCACACGCCCACAATGTGGGCACTCGAATTCGTCATCATGGTGGTTGGGATCCACTACGTGATTTCCGGCGCCCATGCCATCAAGAACAACACGCACGTGCGTATCGACGTTATCTACAACCTTCTGCCAGCACACTTAAAGCGCTGGATGGACGTCATGGCGCACCTGATGGCCATCGTTTATCTATCGATCATCGTCTATTACGGGTTCGAACAAGCTTTGCCCGCGGTTGAAATGGGAGAACGTTCGGGTGGCGGATGGAATTCGCTCGCCCCTACGTACATGAAGATCGCGATTCCCGTAGGCGCCGCATTAATGGTCCTGCAAAGCATCGTTTCCCTCATCGATTCTGTAAAGGGTATTTGTAATGAGCAGTGAACTCGTTAGTTTCGCAACAGTAGGAATTCTCCTGCTGCTTCTTTTTACAGGCATGCCCCTCGCCTTTGCGACGGGGATGACCGCAGTCATCCTCACGCTTTGGCTTTTCGGGCCGGAGACACTTTATTTCATCCCAAGCCGGATCTTCACCTTGATGAACAACTACGCACTGATTTCGGTGCCGCTGTTCGTCATGATGGGCTGCATCCTGGAGAAGGCGGGCGTGGTCGAGCGACTCTTCTATGCCTTGCATATTTGGTCTGGGCGCTTGCGCGGGGGCTTGGCCGTAGGCTGCCTGCTTGCGGCAACGGTCTTGGCGGCCATGGTCGGTGTTATCGGTGCAGAGATCGTCGTTCTCGGCATGGTGTGCCTACCAACCATGCTGGCGCGCGGCTATAACAAGCACATGTCCGTGGGCGTCATTTGCGCGGGGGGATCGCTGGGCACCATGCTGCCACCGAGTATCGTGCTAATCGTCTACGGCCTGGTATCGCAAACTTCCATTGGAACCTTGTTTGTCGCAGCGGTACTACCCGGCTTCCTGCTCGTCGCACTGTATTTGGCCTATGTGCTCATACGCTGCTACATGAATCCGTCCATGGGCCCATTGGCGCCGCGCGAAGAGCTCGACATGCCGATCATGGAAAAGATTGCACTCGGGCGTGTGCTTGTCTTGCCGGTGGCCTTGATCTTAATGGTTCTGGGCTCCCTGTACAGCGGCATTGCGACTCCCACGGAAACAGCTGCTATCGGCGTGCTGGGCTCGCTGATTGTGGCTGGCGTCAACCGTAAATTGACCCTGGATACCATCTGGGACTCGCTCAAGCGTACGGGAAGTACTGTCGCCATGCTGACGTGGATTTTCTTTGGCGCCTCCGCATTGGTGTCGGTGTACACGCTGGCAGGTGGTACCGCCTTCCTGCAGGACTTGATCACGGGCTTGCCCATTCCCCCCTTGGCGACCATTGCCTTGATGATGCTGATCCTCATGATTCTGGGCTGCTTCATCGACTGGATTGGGATTGTGCTGCTTACGATGCCTATTTTTGTGCCGGTGATCAAGGCGTTGGGCTTTGACCCTATCTGGTTCGGCATTCTGTTCTGCATGAACATGCAGATTTCCTACCTGGCTCCGCCGTTCGCGCCCGCCGCGTTCTACCTAAAGGCCGTAGCGCCGCCAGATGTTTCGCTCGGCGACATCTTCAAAGGCGTTGCACCATTCATCGGCCTTCAGATCGTTGCAATGACGCTAGTAATGTTCTTCCCACAGATTGCGATGTGGTTGCCGAGCTTCATGCGTTAACGCGGCTTGGCTGTTTTGAGATTGGAGAAAGTAATGATAGATAAACGTTCAGAGTTTGAGCTGCAGGCGGACGTGCTTGTGATTGGCGGAGGCGCCGCCGGGGGTGGCCGCTGCTGTGACCGCAGCACGTCAGAACCTGAAGGTTATCCTGCTCGAGCGCTACGGCTTTGCGGGCGGTGGTGCAGTTGCAGGATTGTCTGGCACGATCTGCGGCCTATTCGAGGCCCGGGAGGACCCTAAAGCTGCGCCGGTGCGCCTGGTTTACGGCTTTGCAGAGGAGTTCGTGAAGCGCATGCAGGCACGAGGGGGGCTTTCCGATCCGACGCTCTACGGCAAAACCTATACCCTAGTCCATGACCCCTTGGTGTGGCGAGAGGTAGGGGATGACCTACTTGCAGAGAGCGGCGTTCAGGTGCTGTATCACACCGTCGTCAGCGACGTGTTAATGGATGGCGGAGAACGAGTCGCGGGTGTGGTGGCCTATAACAAACAAGGAAAACTGCGCGTCACAGCCAACATTACCATCGACGCGAGTGGCGATGCAGACGTCACGGCAATGGCGGGTCTGCAAACCTACCGTAGTTTGAACGGGGTTATCCAGAACCCGACCATGATCTTTCGCATCAGTGGCGTAGACGTGAAACGGTTCCTGGCTACCTACGGTGACAATAGCGTACTGCTTGGTCCTGTCGTTGAGATGATTCAGGAGGCCAAAGCGTCCGGCAAATATGCTCTGCCCCGCGAGAAAATTTTTCTGTTCCCAACCACACGACCCGACGAGTTGCTGTGCAACTGCACGCGCATTTTGGGCGCAGACGGTCGTGACCTGGATCCCCTGAATGCCGCTGATCTCACAGAGGCGGAGATCCAGGGTCGCAAGCAGGTGCGAGAGTATGAGCGCTTTTTTCGCGATTATCTGGTCGGTTGCGAAAACGCTTATGTCAACGATACCGGTGTGCAAGTTGGTATTCGCCAGAGTCGCCAAGCCATGGGTGTTTCCACCCTGGCCAACAGCGATGTTGTGAAGGGGACAAAATTTCGCTCCGGGATCGCACGCTCCGCATGGCCCATCGAGCAGCACGCGGGCGCCGTGCCGAAACTCGAGTGGCTGTTTAACGACTACTACGAGATTCCGTACGAATGTTTCGTGCCGTCCCGTGGCGAGTCGCTCCTGGTTGCAGGGCGATGCCTGTCGGCCGAGGCCGAAGCCATGGCCTCGGCGCGCGTGACTGCGCAGTGCTTCTCCTATGGCCATGCGATCGGCCACGCCGCCGCCCTTGCCGTACACGAGAACGTGCAGCCCAGGAATATTGATCCGGTTGCGGTACGCATAGCGGTAAATCGCGACGGCGCCCAACTTGACTGAACATAAGAGGAGACCTGAAAAAATGATTAAAGTCGAACACAAGGACAACGTGGCGATTGTCACCCTGGACCGCGCGAATCGGCGCAACGCTCTCGGTAGCGCCATGATCGAGGAGCTCGAAAATCGATTCGCCGAATTGGACCGCGATGCCTCGGTCGGTGCGATCGTTTTAACCGGCGCGCAGCCTAGTTTTTGCGCCGGTAGCGACCTCAAAGAACTGGGCACGATGAACCTAGCCGAAATGGCCGAGCACGAAGCCATCACGGCTGCCCTGGCGCGCAAGATCAACTACCTCGATACCCCCGTCATCGCCGCCGTGGAAGGCCATGCCTATGGCGGAGGCTTTATTCTGGCTTGCTCGTGCGACCTAATCGTCACCAGTGCCGCCGCACGCTGGAACCTCGCGGAAGTTCCCAATGGATGGTTACCGCCCTGGGGCTTGCAAGCGCTGGTATCGCGCGTCGGCCCGGTCGCGGCCAAGCGGCTGACCTTCGGGCATGAGCTCCTGAGCGGCAACGATGTGTATCGCATTGGCCTGGCCGATTACATGGTCGACGAAGGTAAGTCACTGGAGGAGGCGACTCGGATTGCCGGCCTCATCGCGGACATGCCCCAGCCGGCGGTGGCATCCACCAAGCAGTTCTTTGCGCCCTTTGTTGCTGGCACCAGCGAAGCGCTTGATGCGAGTGCCAACCGAATTTTCATCGATAACTGCAAGCATGATCGCGCGAAGGCGACGCTGGCTCGTTTTGGAGCAAAGGCATGAACAAGATTTGTACTGCGGCCGAGGCGGTCGCCCACATCAAGGATGGTGACGTCGTCGGCAGCGTTGGCGTCATCGGTTGGATTACCCCTGACACCGTACTCGGTGCCTTGAGGCAACGCTTCGATGACACGCAAAGCCCACGTAACCTGACGTTTTATTTCCCATGCGGCACGGGCGACGCTGTAGACATACCGGGTATGGACCATGTCGCGGCCGAAGGCCTTATGAAGCGGATCGTCTCGGGTTCGTACATTAATCCGACCAATCCCAAGACGGGAGCTCGACCCGCCCTAATGAAGCTTATCCAGGAAAATCGGATTGAAGCCTACAGTTGGCCCATCGGTGCGAGCATGCAGTGGCTTCGCGAAGTGGCGCGCAAGAGCCCTGGCTACTTCACCCGAGTCGGCCTGGGTACCTATATCGACCCCGATGAAACCGGCGGGCGCCTGACCACCCTGGCCACGGACGATCTGGTGAGGAAAGTCGAGTTTGAAGGCGAGCAGTTGCTCTTTTATCCCACTTGGAAGCTGGACACCGCCATCATTCGTGCGACCGCCTCAGATGACCTTGGCAACCTCTCGTTCGAAGAGGACCCGCTCCTCTCCTCGAATATTGCTCTCGCCTTGGCAGTAAAGGCGTGCGGCGGTAAAGTCATCGCGCAGGTCAAGCGTATCGTTCCACGCGGTTCGCGCCTGGCCACGTCCGCGCGGATCCCCGCCGCCATCGTAGACCATATCGTGGTCGTGCCTGAACAGATGATGGTAACGGGCATCCAGAGCGATGCTGCCTACCTGGGTAACCAGAACGCGCCACTCAGCTCGTTAAAGAAACTGCCGCAGACACCAGCGAAGATCATCGCCAGACGAGCTGCCCGCGAGGTCAAGCAGCATGAGCTGACGATATTCGGTTTTGGCGCATCCTCGGACGTACCGCTAGTCATGGTCGAAGACGGTATGATCACCGAGTCCAATATTGACGACTATTGGTTCACCACGGAGCATGGCTCCTTTGGCGGTATCGTGATGAACGGTTGGCAGTTTTCTGGCAACCTCAATCCGCGCGCCAATATGGACGGGGTCACCCAGTTCGACCTGATCGACGGGGGTCTATGCAAATTCGCCGCATTGGCGTTTGCTCAATTCGACGAACACGGCACCGTCAACGTCAGCCGCTTTGGCAAGGCGAACCCGGGGGCCGGCGGCTTTATTGATATTGCGCAGAACGCGGAGCGACTTGTCTTTACCGGCACTTTCACGACGGGCGGGCTCAAAGTGTCTTACACCGACGAGGCCGGCTTAACGATCGAGAAGGAAGGCCAGTCGCGCAAGTTCGTCAAAAAGGCCGATCACGTCACCTACCGGCTGCGCGACGGCGTGGCAAAGGGCCAGAAGGCGCTCCTCATTACCGAACGCGCGGTGTTTTCCGTGACCCCAGAAGGGCTTTTCCTGGAAGAGATCGCCCCGGGTATTGACCTGCAGCGCGACGTGCTCGATTTGATGGACTTTCCACCTGTCGGCATACGCGAGCCCCTGGTGACAATGGATCGTGCGCTGTTTGTCGAGGAGAGCGTGCATGTCTGATCCTCGGGGCGTTCTCGGCGTCAAGGCTTACGGCGCCGTCACGGTGCTGACTATCCAGCGCGGTTTCCGCCGCAATGCAATGGACCAGGCCCTGATCGATGAGCTGAAGGCGCAATTACTGACTCTGGATCGGGATCCGTCAGTGGGCGCTATCGTCCTACAGGGGGAGAACAACGGCTTTTGCTCCGGCAGCGACCTGAAGTTCATCAGTCAGCTTGACGTCGAGGATATGGCGCGATTCGAACAGGAAACGGGGGACATGGCGCGCCTGTTCGCCTTTGTGAAGAAACCCGTCATCGCCGCCGTTGAAGGCTTTGCGATCGGTGGGGGCTTCATCCTGGCCATCTCCTGCGACGTGGTAATCGCCGGTGAGAAATCACGCTGGAGCTTGCCCGAGGTACCCCACGGGTGGCTGACACCGTGGGGGCTGAATGCATTAATCGAGCGGGTCGGGCGGGTGCGCGCTCGCAACCTTTGCTTTTGCCTTGACGAACTGAGCGGCAAAGACTTGCTGGCAATGGGGGCAGCCGATTACACGGCGCCCGATGGGCTGGTCCTGGAGAAAGCCATCGAGATGGCGACTCGTCTCGCCAATTTGCCCCGGGCAGCGGTAGCAAGCACCAAACGCTTCTTCGCCAATCAAATGATGCCGCGTGCTGAGGTGATGGACTATGAGGCGAACCATTTCTTCGTAGAGAACTGCACCCACCCCGACGCTGCAACCACCTTGAAAAAACACAGGACACCAAAATGCTGATCGACTTTAACGATGACGAGAGAATGCTTACTGATGCTGTGGGTCGCTTTGCGAAGCAGCAACTTGCACCGGCGATGCCTGGGCACCTATCGAACCACGAGTTCCCGACCGCGCTGGTAAAGGCCTTTGGTGAACTGGGGTTCATGGGCGCGTCCTACGACCCGGAATATGGCGGTGGCGGCCTGGGCACCTGTGGCGCAGCGCTTGTTGCGGAACTTCTCGCCCGCACAGAGCCGTCCTTCGCGGCAATCTTCCTGTGCAATAGCGCACCCGCATCCTTGGTTGCCCGCTATGGCAACGATGCCCAAAAACGCCAATGGTTGCAGCCCATCAACGAGGGCAAGATGATTGCATCCTTCGGGGTAACAGAATCGCAAGGTGGCTCGGATGTCGCAGGCGTCAAGACTACCGCGATCCTGGAGGGCGATGAGTACGTCATCAACGGTCAGAAAATGTTTTCGACTAACGCCGGCACGCCGCTGCATGGCTTTTCGACCGTTGTGGCAGTCACTGATCCGGACGTAGGATCCAAGCGGCTGTCGTCCTTTATCGTGCCGGTCGGCACCCCTGGTTTTTCGGTCGGCAAGCGCGCGAATAAGATCGGTTGGCGGTTTGCGGACTCTGTTGAGCTCTATTTCGATAACGTGAGAATTCCGAAGGAGAATCTCATCGGGCAACGCGGAGATGGACTGAGGCAGGTATTGACGGTACTAAGCGTGGGGCGCATTTTGGTCGGCGCGACTGGGCTGGGTTTAGCACGGCGAGCCATCGACTTGGCCAAGTCCTATGGTCGCGAGCGTAAAGTCTTTGGTAAATCCATCCTGGAGCACCAAGGCTTGTCGTTTCCGCTTGCTGATATCCTGACCAAGATCCATGCTGCCGAGCTGATGGTTCGAAACTCTGCCACCCTGGTCGATGAAGGGCGCCCTTTTCGAAACGAGACCAGCATGACAAAGCTGTTCGCCAGCGAGCTAGCCGTGGAAGCGGCATTAAAGGCCATTCAGGTTCATGGCGCCTACGGCGTGTTTGACGAGTATCCCGTATCTGGCCTGCTAGGCGAAGCCAAGGTGCTGGAGATCGTCGAAGGGACAAGCGAAATTCAACGCCTGGTCATCGCCCGGGAATTACTCGATTAAAAATTTAGCTCGACAAGGCGGACCGCGGTCCGCCTGCAACCGTCAGTCTGGAACCATCCTCGCCTTAGGCGGGGCTTTCTTTTAGGGACATTAGTAAAATTCCTGAGCCTAGCTGCGGAAACCGTAAAGACCGAAACGCCTTGAGGACGCATGTACGCGTGTCGTGTTAGCGCAGCAGAATTTCCAGAGGCGCAATGGAGGCGCCGAACTCGGCCCGCCAGAGCCTGGCCGGGTTCTATGGCCCAAGCGTTAGTCCATGTACCCGTCGTTACGATGTCGCCTGCCTTTAAATCTGGTGCTCCGGGGCAGGCCCGCAATTCGCGAACGAAATGCAAAAGTGACAGTAATGGCCCCCCTAGCACTACGGCGCCGTTTCCTTCGTCAATCAACTCTGAGTTGCGGTACAGATGGACTTGTGCCGTTGCTAGTAGGTCGTTTAGTGCAGTCCCGCTTTCTGCAATTGATCGCACCGGTGTGCGACGACCGACCACCTGCCGTGCGTGCAGCCCGCCATCGGCAATGGCTTCTGTCGTCGCAGGCGTCCAATTGGAATTATGCGATTGCACAAGTTCGAAACTGGGCGCCAGCCATTCAACACAAGCGAATATATCTTCCAGCGAGGCATTGGCGCGCCGGTGTCGCAGAAATACCAAATGTGATCTCCGGCTCGAGACGAGGCATGGATGTTCCGCTAAGGTCGACGACACTATGGTTCTCGCAGTTCAGATAGTGTGGTGTCCCAGATCGTTCCCCAGATTGGCGCTGTAACGCCATTGCGTTCCCACACGGCGCGATTGGTGAACCCAATCTTGTAGCCAACGGCTCGCTCCCCGCGGGCGAGGCGCAACGCGCGTAACGCAAGAGCGCTGTGGTAAGCGGCGGCAATGTCGGGCCACGGTGCGTCTTGAGTGGAATCGGGCCAAAGTAGATGCACTATCGTAGTGCGAGAGAATGCGGTCGGGGGTCATTTGCATGTTCTAGGGTAGGAGGACTAGGGGATGATGTGCGGTTTGGGGTTACAAAAGACGTCTACACGAGTAGTGGCCTGTTTCCAGCCTTTACTGCCGATCAATTTCATTGAATGGATATTATTATGCCCGCTTATGTTGTTGCGTCAATGGCGATACATGACCCCGAAACATATCGCAAATATACCGACCGATCTCCCGCGCTCATAAAGAAATATGGCGGCAAGTTTCTGACACGGGGTGACGAGGTGACGGCTGCTGAAGGTGAACCGTTCACCGGACCGGATGGTTATCCTCGAGTTTCCCAGCAAGACAACACATTGAAGACTGGCTTAGTGATCCGGATTACGTCGCTGCGGCTAAATTCGGCATGCCTCATCGATCTGCCGGCTCCTTGTGCAAGAAGGCGTGTCGAATACGGAAAATCCCGATCCCAAAGTGAAATAATCCAGTGCCAGTCTGCGCTTAAGGAATAACGTAATGATTATTGCTTGTGCACTGGATTTTCATACTGCGGTCCTGAACGTAATCGAATACCGGAGGCATTTGGTGGGCGCGACGCTATGTTGCCAAGCCCATCGCGCCGGCCCGCGAACACATAAATCGAACGTGGCAACAACGTCAGTTTGATTATGTCCGCTTTTTTGGGCTGTGACGGCGGATAGGGCCTAAACTTCATTACGGCTTCGCCCTAGTAATGAAACACCGATAATATCTTCAAAATCCGGAACATCTCGATGCCATCCAAGGGGTGTCCCAGTTTGGTATTCGGCGATCAAGATCTGCCGGATTTGTTCCGGTGAAACCTTTGCCCATCCGGCGATGCGGGCCCGCAAGGGCTTTAAGAAAATCCGGGCAGGCGGGCGACGGGCGTAATTTGTTATTGCTAAAGTCGTATTGCCCTTCGAAGCTAAGTATTCGCCTTTTCGCCGTATAAGCCTTGTACTGCATCTCGCTCAAGGGCAAGGTCTGGATCACGTCTATCAGGGATCTGTTCTTCTTCGACCGTAAGGAAGCTATCCTGGTATTGCAGGCCGGCCGGCTCGGTGATGGGCAGTTCATCAAATAGATGTGTTCTGCGAACTGTGCGTTCCGCTTTCCATAGCTGAAGCCCCCCGCAATAGTGCTAAATTCCCGCGTCAATTGCACTTGCTACTAAGTGTCTAATATACGGCAGCCTATGGGATTTTCGTTCAACGCGTTAGGGATAACTATAGGGTGACGGCTGATCAGTATTGCCGCAAGATATCCATAATTATGCATTACACGTAACGCTTACTTACGGAAAGATCCATTGGCCACTCGCATTGTTCAGCAGGTGTTATATCTGGAAGTCGCAGACAGGCTGCGCGCCATGATACAGGCGCGCGAACTTACCGCGGGCGCATGGATAGACGAAATGCGTCTCACCAAAGAACTAGGCATTTCTCGTACGCCTCTTCGAGAAGCGCTTAAAGTGCTGGCTAATGAAGGACTGGTTCGTCTTGAACCAAGGCGCGGTTGCTTCGTCAATGAACTGTCGGCGCGCGATTTAGACGATATCTTCCCGCTCATGGCCATGCTGGAAGGTCGCTGCGCCCACGAGGCGGCGCGCAAAGTGAATGATCAGGATCTCCGGCGGCTCGAACCCCTGCATGCGCAGTTACAGTTGCACGCGGCTAACGGTGATATCGACAGTTATTACGCGACCAATGCCCTCATCCACGAGGAAGTTCAGGCCTTGGCTGATAATCATTGGCTATCGGATCTGGTTGATAACCTGCGGCACGTACTCAGCCTTTCGCGTCATAAAAGTTTGGCTTTGCCGGGGCGGGTGCACGAGTCATGTGCCGAACACATGGCTATTTTTGCGGCGCTCAAGGCACGTGATTCCGAAAGGGCCGAGGCTTTGACGCGCAAGCATCTGACTCGCCAGCTAGAAGCACTTCATCGCTTGTCCGAACAGCAGTCCGCCTCCGTCCGGCGATGTCGGGGAAAGACACGTACCCTAAAATTCAGGAGCTTCATCCATGACGGCTACGGATACAAAACAGGCACCCACCGGCACAGAAGTCGCGCTTGGCGAACCGAAAGACAAGGAAGCGCACGGCTTGATGGCGCGCCTCGGGAAATGGCTGGATCGCGACCGGTGGCCTGTGCCTGCAGAAACCCAAACACTGTTTACTGCGCGCATGACGGATGTTGCCGCCAATCGTCTCGCCAAGCAATGGAGCGTTAGGTATTTGGCTGGCGACGGTAAAGAGCGTCGCGCTTTGTTAGCCGCCTTGGCCGAAGCAAGTGCCGCGCTCGAGCCTCGCGGCGAACAGGGCCTGCGTCTTTTTCGGCGTCTGTATGCACAGGCCGACAGCCTGCATTTACTGGTCGAACTGCGCTGCCGATATGCTGCGCTGGCGCAACCAGGTTGCTGGGCTGACGGTGCTTGAGCGGGAACTGGAAGGTTTGCTTTCCAGCTGGTTTGATGTTGGCATGCTGGAGTTGCGACCTATTACCTGGGATTCACCCGCATCGTTGCTGGAAAAACTGATTCAGTACGAAGCTGTGCACGAGATCAAATCATGGGAGGAACTGCGTCACAGGGTTGCTGATCATCGGCGCTGCTATGCCTTTTTCCATCCTCGCATGAATGATGTGCCATTGATTTTTGTCGAAGTCGCCTTTGCAGCCCAAATGGCCGATAACGTCCAGATCTTGCTCGATCCCAAACTTCGCGATGCTGATCTGAATAAGGCCCGCTGGGCAATTTTTTATTCGATTTCCAACACCCAGCCGGGCTTGAAAGGCATAAGTTTCGGCAATTTTCTGCTTAAGCGAGTCGTCGACGAACTGTTGCGCGAAATTCCGAAACTGAAGTCGTTTCGCCACGCTCTCGCCAATACCGGGCTTCGTCGATTGGCTAAGTAAGCAAGACGGTAAGTCCATGCAGGAACTGCTGCACGAAAAAATCGATAAGCAGCAAGCGCTGGATGATCCCGCGGCGGGACTGAAGTGGGTCGAGCGGCTGCAGACGGCAACTAACGGAAAATCGAACGAATCGATTCGCCGTAGCGGCTTACGTTTGGCGACGCTGTATCTTAGGACGATGAAAAATGGACAACCGTCGGACCCCGTTGCACGCTTCCACCTGGGCAACGGTGCCCGTATCGAACGAGTGAACTGGGCGGCCGACCGCTCGCCTAAGGGGTTAGCACAGTCTTGCGGCATCATGGTCAATTACTTGTATGACCTGGACCAGCTCGACGACAACCTCGCGCAGCTGGCAGCGGGCAAACCGAAAATGGGACTCAATCTACGATGGCTATAGCCGCCGCCCGAATCCAGTGCAGCATCCGGCAGGATAATTGTCGAGTACGAAGGACCGATAGCGATTGGTTACGCTAAGCCATCCGGGCCGGTTGAATGCAATTAGTGTCTCGATGTGGCGGGCGCTTGCCCAGGTATTCACCGAACTGTCCAATAAGCAAACCTTCGCTGCGTAGTGCTGCGGGGCGAAGGCGGCAACTTCGCCGCAGGGGCCGATATTCGTGAATTTCCGCGCGAGCGTGCCGACTTGGCGGGGGTCATGCGTTATCACACCGAAGTACTGGCTCCCGCGTTGCAAGCGATCGCCACATGCGTGCATCCTGTGATTGCTCTGATACAGGGCGTATGTGTAGGCGGTGGGCTCGAGATTGCCAGTCAGTGCGATTTGCGTATTGCGGCCAGCACTTCCCGCTTTGGCGTACCTATCAATCGTTTAGGGTTTCCCATGGCGCCGGCAGAAATGCAGGGACTGTTGGCCTTGGCAGGGCGCGCGACGACCCTCGAAATCCTGCTCGAAGGACGGGTGTTTGGTGCGGGCGAGGCGTTTGCCAAAGGCTTATTGACGCGTGTTGTGCCCGACACTGAAGTGGTTGCTGACGTCATGCATTCGGCGCGCCGATTGGCGCGCGGAGCGCCGCTGGCCGCACGCATCAACAAGCAGACAGTGGCGCGTTTGTGTGCCAACCCCGAGCCTCTGACGGGTTCAGAGCTGCGGGCATTTTTTAACTATGCTGAAAGCCGTGATCACCGCGAAGGGGTTAGGGCTTTTCTGGCTGGCCAAGAGCCGGTGTTCTCAGGAGATTGATTTGGAAGGCAACGCCAATTTATATGCTTTACTTGCGACGGGTTTCCCGGCCGATCATGCAGCGGTTGCAATCGAAACGCCATCGCGTTTATACAGCTGGAACGATATAGAAGAAATCAGCGGCCGTTATGCCAACCTATTGCACGCTCTTGGTCTTCCCAAAGGCTCACGCATTGCCGTTCAGGTCGAGAAGTCGCCCGAGGCATTGATGTTATACCTTGCCAGTATCCGCGCAGGGCTGGTGTACTTGCCGCTGAATACTGCCTATCGCGAATCTGAGGTCGAATACTTTTTGACCGATGCGGAACCGGCCGTCGTGGTGTGCGACAGCAAGAATCAGGAATGGATACGCCGGCTCGCTGAAAAAACCGGGGCCGCAAACGTCTATACGCTGGACGAAGACGGTAATGGCAGTCTTGCGGTAGCTGCTGCCAGCCAGTCCGCCGATTTCCAGACCGTACAAAGCCTGCCCGACGATCTAGCTGCGATTCTATATACCTCAGGCACTACGGGCCGTAGCAAGGGAGCAATGCTTTCGCATCGCAATCTGTCATCGAATGCACAAGTGCTGAACGACTATTGGGGCTGGCGTGCCGACGATGTGCTATTGCATATGCTGCCGATTTTTCACGTGCATGGTCTTTTTGTGGCTTCGCACGGTGCTTTGTTGGCGGGTGCCCGTATGATCTGGCTGCCCAAGCTCGATCTCGAACAGGCTCTGCATTATCTGCCGCAAAGCACGGTTTTGATGGGCGTGCCCACGTATTACGTGCGCCTGCTCAATGATCCGCGATTTACGCGCGAGCTCTGCCGCAATATGCGTTTGTTCATTTCGGGCTCGGCCCCACTTTTGACGGAAACGTTTGAAGAATTCAAGGCGCGTATCGGCCAGCCCATCCTGGAACGCTACGGGATGAGCGAAACCATCATGCTGACGTCCAACCCTTACGATCCTGCGTTGGGAGAGCGTATTGGCGGTACGGTTGGCCAGCCCTTGCCGGGCGTTATGGTCAGGGTGGTCGATGATGCAGGCACCGAGTTAGCGCCGGGCGATATCGGTAATGTACAAGTGCGTGGTCCTAATGTTTTTTCCGGGTATTGGCGCATGCCCGAAAAGACTCGGGAGGAATTCACTTCTGATGGTTGGTTTCGCACGGGCGACGTAGGCCGGTGGGGTGGCGAGAACGTGCCCGCGAACTATTTATCCATTGTGGGACGCAGTAAAGATTTGATTATTTCGGGCGGCTTCAACGTCTATCCTAAAGAAATCGAACTGGTCATCGACGACATGCCGGGCGTCAATGAATCGGCCGTTATAGGCGTAGCCCACGCGGATTTTGGCGAAGCAGTGATTGCCGTGGTGGTGCCCAAGGCCGGCGCGTCTTTGAACCCGGAATCGATGATGGCCGAATTGAAGTCGCGGCTGGCTAATTTCAAAGTGCCCAAGCGTATTTATGTTGTTGATCAGTTGCCCAGGAACACGATGGGTAAGGTCCAGAAAAATATCTTGCGCACGCAATATTCATGAATTCGGGGCTTGCCCCGTGAAGTAGGCAGTTGGCATTAAAGCCCATGCATTCGACTTGGGCGTGTTTTACAAAAAAAATCTACATACTTGCATAAAAATTCGGAGAGGAGACCTCATGAAGAATAATCGTATTAAGCACTCGGTCGCGCTGGCGTTAACCGCACTGGCATTCAGCGGTGTGGCGCAGGCTGCGTGGCCGGAACGGCCAATTACAATCGTCGTTCCTTTCCCCGCCGGAGGCGGCACCGACACTTTTGCTCGGCCGCTTGCACAGCAATTGGCTGAGCAACTTGGCAAGAGCGTAGTCGTCGATAACAAGGGAGGAGCGGGCGGTACACTCGGGGCAGGTATTGCCTCGCGTGCGCCGAATGATGGCTATACGTTCTTCATGGGCGGGGCGCACCATGCCGTTGCACCGGCCATCTACAAGAAGCTCAGCTACGACATTCAAAAGGACTTCACACCGGTAGCCATGCTGGCACAGCCGCCTCAGGTTATTGTCGTCAACCCGAAAAAATTGCCCGTTAAATCGGTCAAGGAATTAATAGAACGCGCGAAAGCCAATCCTGGTCAGATCAATTACGGTTCAGCTGGTGTCGGCAGCACCCACCACTTGGCTGGCGAGCTGTTTGCCTTGAAGAGCGGGGTCGATCTTACCCACGTTCCATACCAGGGCGCCGGTCCCATGCTTACGGGTCTGATCACCGGGCAGGTAGACATGGCATTCGACGGTCTGGGATCATCTTCTTCGCATATTCGCGCCGGTACTATTTTGCCTTTAGCTGTGGCCGCGGCCAAGCGCTCAGCGTCGCTCCCTGATGTGCCAACGACCGCTGAAGCAGGGGTGCCTGGTTATGAAGTGTCGACCTGGTATGCCATGTGGGCTCCTGCCGGTGTGCCGGCTGACGTCGTCGCTAAGATGGCAAGCGAAGTGACAAAGGCCTTGAATACACCCAAGCTCAAGGAACTTTGGAACGGCAACGGCAGCGCAACACCAAACCTTACCGGTGCCGAGTTTGGAAAATTTGTTGACAGTGAAATAACGCGTTGGGCCGGAGTCGCCAAAGAGTCTGGTGTTCAGCCTCAATAATGTTCTGTAGCAGGTTCTGCGCGCTACTGGCTTGTAGAACTTGCCACTGAAAATTACAGATACGGGCTGGCCAGCCAAATAATCCGATTGCGCAAACGTTTACCAAACGGAATAGCGGCCAGACCCTCCAGAGTTACCAGGTCCGCCTGCGCGATTTCGCGATCGATCAGGCGCTCGATATCGCGCGCGGTATCTCGACTGTAAATCTCCATATCCAATTCGAAATTCAGTCGCAGGCTGCGCGGGTCCAGGTTAGACGATCCAACGTAAGACCAGGCTCCGTCGATAGTAATCAATTTGGAATGATTGAAGTTACCGCTAGCGCGCCATATTCGGCAACCGTTACGTATAACTTCGTCAAGCTGGGCCGTCATGGCGTAGTTGACCAGCCGTAAGTTATTGCGCCCGGGATCACGATATCGACCACGATGCCACGACGTGCCGCCGTATTGATTGCACCCAGCAGAATCTGATCGGGCAAGAAGTAGGGCGACTGGATACGTATATGGGTTTGGGCTACGGCAAATGCTCCCAGCAGCATATTATGTGTTCCCACAATGTAGCGATCCGGTCCGGATCGAATGCAGCGCGCGGGTGCTTGCGGCTCGGCAGCATGCCATTTATCGCTGCACCAGGTTTCGTAGGGCAGCGCTTCTTTGGTGGTGAACTCCCAGTCGTGTGCGAATACAGACACCAATTGCAGCACCACCGGACCTTCCACAAAAAAGTGGGTGTCGCTGGCAGTAGAAGCGCCTGAAACGGCGGTTACGAAACCTGCGCGTATATTCATACCACCGGTAAATCCGATTTGACCGTCGACGACCAGGATCTTGCGGTGACTACGCAGGTTGGCGTAGGGCATACGCAAAAACCACAGCGGATTGGTCATGAATAAAGCGCTCGGTATCTTTTTACTGCGCAGCAGCCGGATGATAGGAGGGCGCGAGTACTTGGAGCCAATGGCATCGATCAGTACCCGTACTTGCACTCCGCGGTCCTGAGCTCTGACCAGGGCGTCGACGATTTTCCGGCCTTCGCTATCGTTGTCGAAAATATAGGTTTGAAGGGCGATAGATTTTTGCGCGCTATCGATGGCAGCTATCATGGCCGGGTAGGCCTGGTCGCCGCCTTCAAGCATTTTTATATGGTTGCCATCGCGCAGTGGGAAGCGGCTCATGCGGTCGCCTAGTACCCGCAGAGAACGAAATTGCGCTGCGCTAGCGTGGCTTACGTCGACCACTAGCGGATCTTGAGTTCCCGAGTAATCCTTGATGTACTTGTTCCGCTGCTCTGAGATATGGTCGCGACGTATGCGATTAATGCCGGCGACCAGATAAACGAATGGACCCAGCAAGGGGGACATCAGAATGATCGCCCACCCAGCCGATGGCGGCCCGGACGTCATTTTTTGTCATGGCCGCATGAACTGCGGCAGTTCCGCCTATGGTCAGGCTTAACAAGAATGCAAGGTGTGGCCAATACTCCTGGAACAGATAGTGTAGTGAAGTCATATAAAACGCCATAACAGAGTCGTTCTTTTCGATCGTCCCGGCGTGTCGGGAAACGCCAGATGGCGCGCTATTGCATAAACCGCACCAGCGCCAAGTATATAGAACGTTTTATGCTTCAGTCGTATCGGATCGTTCCTGCAAGCTGGCAAACCATTGCGGATTGGGTTCGGCCTTGCCGGAAAAACGACTGGGCTCGCGAAGGCGCCCGCCACACGCCGCCGCCGATGCCGAGCAAGGGCTTCACGCCATACCAGAACCATCGTCCGTCTTCATCTTGAGCGGCCCAATTCCAGCCTTGCGGAGCAGCAGACCAATCGAGTTGAGCCGAATCAGGCGAATAAGCTAATACCGTCATTGGGAAGCGGGAGTGAAATTAATATCGCCGGTAAATGCAGTGGAATCACTGCCGGCTAATGGACGGCCAAGTTGGCGTCCGAAGAAAATTGGGCTGACCGATGGGGCTCGAACCTACGACAACCGGAATCACAATCCTGCTTCCTATAAATAAACGACAACTGAAATACAGCTAAATCAATGACTTGCAGCGGTAGCCACCCTTCGTATGGGTGTTTTTTAGTGTCTATTTTAGCTGGTTTTGGCCTCTTTCAGCCAAGATTTGGTCAATGGACTCGGTGGTGAGCCGTCGTGCAAGGTCATACGGCGCGAGTTTCGCCAACTTGTGGAGCAATGGCGTAGCGAGACGGCGAAAGCAGCATTCTGACATAGCCTAAATGGCGGATTTGACAAGGCTTGCAATCAAGAGCAAATTAAGAAAAAGTGAGGGGATCGAATCGTGACGCAGGTATGCGCCCGGATGTGCATGCTTTCCATATAGGAAAGCCTGTGAATGCGGTGTTGCATGGGCCTGTATAAGGAGTCCCCATGGAGTCACAATTTAAATCGGCCGCGGTCAGTCGCCGTGCTGTTCTCCAATTGGCGGCGGCTGCTGGCCTTGCGCAGCTAGCACCACCTTTCATCATCAAAGCGCGGGGCGAGGAGTCCGTAAAGCTTGGACTGGACAATCCGCTGACCGGCACTTACGCAGCCACCGGGAAAAATGAACTT
This sequence comes from uncultured beta proteobacterium, assembly GCA_963706785.1. Classification (GTDB taxonomy): domain Bacteria; phylum Pseudomonadota; class Gammaproteobacteria; order Burkholderiales; family Burkholderiaceae_B; genus Pollutimonas. The sequence goes on along the minus strand of CAVPNJ010000001.1, from coordinate 71,251 downwards.
ACCGGCTGCCAACTTGCGATCGAACAAATAAACGCCAAGGGCGGCATTCTGGGGCGTCCGGCGGAGCTTCTTATCGAGGACTCTACGAGCGGCGATGCTGGCACAGCGGTGCAGAAAGCGCGCAAGCTTATTGATCGTGACAAAGTCAACTTCCTGCTGGGCAACGTTAATTCTGGGCTCTCGTTGGCCATGGCCCAGGTCAGCAACGAGAAGGGCGTGCTGCACGTGGTTCCGGGCGGCCATACCGATGCAGTGACGGGAACCACCTGCCACTGGAACGTATTCCGTGTCTGCAACACGACTCGCATGTTGACCAATGCCATCGCCAAGACTTTGATGGACAGCTATGGCAAGAAGATGTATTTCATCACCTCCGATTATGCCTTCGGCCATACGCTACAGGAGGGGTACGACGCCAACCTGAAGCAATTCGGTGGGACCAAACTTGGGGAAGATTTGACCCCCCTTGGCACAACCGATTTTTCTTCGTACCTGATCAAGGCGCAGGCCACCAACCCCGATGTCATCGTCTTTCTCATGAATGGCGAAGACTTGCTCAATGCGCTCAAGCAAGCCGTTCAATTTGGCTTGGACAAGCGCATTCATTTGGCCGGGGCCAATACCGAGCTGGAGGTGCTGGAGGGCCTGCCGCCCGAGGCCCGCATCGGGGATTGGGTCGCCGAGTGGTACCACATTCAACCGGGTGTGCCCCATGTCAATGAGTTCGTCGCGGCAATCAAAAAGAAGACGGGCCGCGTGCCCACTGCGCGCACCTGGTTTGGGTTCGTCGGCACTTGGACCTGCGCTCTCGCGGCGAACAAGGCGCAATCCCTCGAAGCGGTAAAGATGGCGAAGGCCTTGCAGGGATTGGAGCTGCCTCCCGAAGTGGGGCTTATGCCCGATGTGCCGTTCTACCGTGCCAACCAGAATCAGCTGATAGGGTCGCTGTATGTCGGCCACGCCCAGGCGAAAGGAAGCGAGCCCGACGACTTGTTCCATGTCGACAAAGTGGTCAAGGGCAAGGACGTGGCGGGAACCGTGGAGGAATCCGGTTGCAAAATGACCTGGCCCGCCTGAGTGCGGTAAAGAATGGGCGCCGCCGGGTGCTCGGCGCCCATTCTTTCGTGCCCGGCATGGGTATATGCATCGTGCGATGGAAAACAGCATGACCGAGCTTATCCTTTTCAATGTATTCAACGGCTTGATCGTTGGCGCTTTCTATGCCCTGATGGCCTTGGGGCTTTCCTTGATCATCAATTTGACCAGTGTCATCAATTTCGCCCACGGCGGATTTTTGGCATTGGGTGCTTATATCGCCTATGAGTTGGTTCCCTACCTGGGGTTTTGGGGCGCCCTGATCGTAGCGCCCGTCCTAACTGCCATCCTGGGCCTGCTCGTCGAACGCCTGATGATACGCAGGCTGTACGGACGAGATCCGCTTTACAGCCTGTTGCTCACATTCGGGCTTGCCTATGTATTCGAAGATGGGCTTCGCTACATATGGGGAGCGCAAAGCTTGCCCTTCAGGGTTCCCGATTGGCTGACCCGGCCGTTGAGTACGTATTTCTTTTTCCTGACCGGTTATCGCGTATTCATGGTCGTGCTGGTCGCTATTGCGGTGGCGGGCCTCTTTCTGATCCTGACGCGAACCCGGCTGGGCATTCGCATACGGGCCGGCACGCTGGATCTTGAAACCGTGTCGGTGCTGGGCGTGAATGTACGCATCTTGCGCAACTTGAACTTCGGGCTGGGTATCTATCTGGCCGGGTTGGCTGGCGTGCTGGCGGCGGGCCTTCTGGGGCTACAACCCACCATTGGCGACGCGCTCATCATGCCCAGCTTTGTTGCCATTATTGTGGGAGGTCTGGGCAGCCTGTTCGGCACCTTGCTGGGCGGATTGCTGATTGGTGTGGCGTCCGGAATAGCGACTGTGTTCGTTCCGTCCGCTTCTGAAGCGATCATCTACATCATGATGGCCCTCGTTCTGCTCGTGCGTCCGCGCGGCCTGCTCGGTGAAGAGGGGATGAACCTGTGACTGACATCAAACAAAAGAGACTTGCGATCGCCCTATTGTGGATTGCGCTCTTGACCATGCCTTACTGGATGGGCGCCGTCGGCGGCTATACCGGTTTGGCGACCCGTGTTCTTGTGCTTGGACTCGCGGCAATGTCCGTGAACTTTCTTCTGGGATTCACGGGCGTCCTGTCCTTCGGACATGCGGCCTACTTTGGTCTCGGTGCATACGGTGCTGGCATGCTGCTGAAGTATTTGGCGCCCAGCACTACATTGAGCATTCTCGTGGGCGTGCTTGCGGGGACCATTGCGGCCGCCGTAGTCGGCGCGTTGATCGTGAAGCTGCGCGGCATTTACTTCGCCATGGTCACCATCGCATTTGGCCAGATGTTTTATTTCATCGCTTTTCGGTGGAGTTCTGTAACCGGCGGGGACGACGGCCTGACCGGCTGGAAGCGCCTTCCTATCGATCTTGGCTTTACCCAGATCGATATCCTGGGCAACGCAGAAGCCTACTACTATTTGGTGCTCCTGATATTCGCAGTATCAGTGGGCGTCATGGCCCTCATACTTCGTTCGCCTTTCGGGCGGACGCTGCTTGCCATACGCGAGAACGAACGGCGTGCCCGCTTTCTGGGCATACCGGTAGAGATGCATATCTGGATTGCGTTCGTCATCTCGTGCTTCTTCGCAAGCCTTGCCGGCACGCTGTACGCGCTGCTGAATAACTTTGTGGACCCGCGCACATTGCATTGGACACTGTCCGGCAACTTCGTGATCATGGCCGTCGTAGGCGGCATGAGATCGTTCTGGGGACCGCTGATTGGCGCGGCAATTTTTGTGATCCTGCAGGACTACGTTTCCAGCTACACGCAAAACTGGATGTTTTTCATCGGAATATTCTTTGTGCTCATAGTGCTTTTTTTTCCGCGTGGAGTACTGGGAATTGTTCGAAAGAGACTGCTATGAGCCTGCTGGAAGTCAAGAATGTATCGCAGCATTTTGGAAGCCTTGTTGCGGTCAACAATGTCACCATGGTGGTCGAGGACGGCGAACTGAGGGCGCTTATCGGTCCCAATGGCGCGGGGAAGACGACTCTTTTCAATTTGATTAGTGGGTTCTTCCGGCCCACCGCTGGCCGTATCCTGCTGAGCGGCCAGGATATAACGGGGCTCGCGCCGCATAAGCGGGTTGAATTGGGAATGGCCCGAACCTTCCAGATCACCGAGATCTTTCCCGAATTGAGCGTGCGCCAAAACTTGCGCATCCCTGTTGAGCTCGCGATGGGGATGCGACTGCAGCCATGGCTGGGCCGGGCTGACGATGCCCAGGTCCGCGAGCGCGTGGATGAACTCATGGACCTGGGCGGCTTGACGCAGCACGCTCGCAGGATGGTAGGCGAACTATCGCATGGCGACCAGCGCGCGACTGAAATCATGATGGCGCTGGCCCTCAAGCCGCGCATTCTGCTTCTGGACGAACCCACTGCCGGTATGGGCAGTCGCGAAACCTACAGCACGGCGATGCTTATTCGTAAATTGCACAGGACGCAAGCGCTGACCATCGTGCTGGTAGAACACGACATGCGAGTGATTTTCAATCTGGCCGATCGGATTACCGTACTTGCTGAAGGGGCTGTCCTCGAAGAGGGTGCGCCCGACGAAATTGCGGCCAGCGAACGGGTGCAGGACGCCTATCTGGGGAGGGTTGCATGAAAGCGCTCGACGTGCAGGATCTGCATACTTACTACGATAAGAGCCATATTCTGGACGGGGTCACCTTCAGCGTGGAAGAGGGCGAGCTCGTCACCTTGCTGGGTCGCAACGGTGCCGGTAAATCGACTACGCTGCGCAGCATCATGGGGCTTACGCGTGCGCGCAGCGGCAGTGTGCACATACTTAGTCACGAAACCACGCAATGGCCGCCCTATAGAATCGCCGCGCTGGGGGTTGGCTTCGTTCCAGAGGGCCGACGCATTTTTTCAAACCTCACGGTCGAAGAGAACTTGAAGGTGCCGGTCGATAGGCCCGGCCCATGGAATGCAGCGCGAGTATACGAACTCTTCCCCAAATTGGCCGAACGCAAAGCCAATAAGGGTCGCCAGCTTTCAGGAGGAGAGCAGGAGATGCTGGCAATTGCCCGAACCTTGCTGCTTAATCCGAAACTGCTGCTTTTGGATGAGCCTTCACAAGGCCTCGCCCCATTGGTTGTCAGGGACGTTTTTAAAATTATCGTGGCGACTCGTAAGGAGGGCACGTCGGTGCTGCTGATCGAGCAGAACGTGCGTGCCGCCGTCGAAATCGCTGACCGGGCCTATGTCCTGGACGAAGGCCGTATCGTTTATGAGGGGGCTGCGGCGGAATTTGCGCGGGATCAGGAAAGAGTGCGGGCCCTCGCGGGGGCAAGTGCCGAAAAATGGGAGGAGGAACCAGCCAACTGACCGTTGTCCTTCAGTGCCAGATGCAAGTTGCTCAATCGAAAAAACGGCGCGGCAAATTAGTTAGCAGTTCAGCGCGTACAAGACGGCGTAGCCTAATATTTCGCCCTTTAATTCTAAGGTAGGCGAATGCCATGGCGTTTCCTGTGCACGAAAATCGCTGTTGAACTTCCTGCCCCGTTAGTAGTCTGCTATTTATAGCCGGCCTGTTTTTATGCATTGAAATTCAGGCCCCGCGATTTTCCGTTATTGGAGGTCGACCTGTCATGCATTCGCTCTCTTCCCCGGAAACCGGCCCTAGCTCCATCAACAACAAGGGTGCCGGCGGGGAAGGGTGCAATGCCAGTTACGATCCGGGCCCCTGGCCCGTAGCGCATCTGCTGTCGAACGGGCGCTATCACACCATGGTAACAAGCGCAGGCGGCGGATACAGCCGTTGGAAAAACAACGCCCTCATGCGTTGGCGTGAAGATTGCACCCGTGATAACTGGGGCGTCTTTTTTTACATTAGAGACCTCATCACCAAAGCGCTTTGGTCTGCCGCTTTTCAACCGGTCTGCAACGGTGCCGCACACTACCAAAGCAGCTTTGTGGGTGGCTGCGCAACCCTATATTGCGATGCCTTCGGGCTAGCCCTGCGCACTGATATTACCGTCAGCATCGACGACGATCTTGAAATACGCAAGATAACAATCACCAACCATTCCGGCGATCACAGGTTGATAGACTTGACCAGCTATGCCGAAGTTGCCCTCGCGCCGCCTGCTACCGACGACGCACACCCGGCCTTTAACAAGCTGTTTATCGAGACGGAAATCGTTAGTGAACGGCGGGCATTACTTTGCCGCAAGCGGCCAGGCGGCGCCGACCCAGATGAACCCTGGGTTTTTCATATGCTGATCGCCGGCGATGTGGCGGTGGAAAATGTTTCGTGCGAAACCGACCGGGCTCGCTTCATCGGGCGCGGCAACACGGCAGTCAATCCGCAAGCAATGCAGACAGAGCGCTTATCGGGCACTCAGGGTTCGGTGCTGGATCCCATTGTTGCAATTCGCTGCCCGGTCAATTTGAAACCCGGCCAGTCGACCGATATTTACTATCTTTTTGGTGCAGGTGACAGTAGGGAAAGCTGCCTGGCGTTGATTGAAAAGTATAGTGAGCGCAGCGTGGCAGATGACAGTTTCCGGAGTGCGCACACGCACCACCAACAGCTATTGAACGATCTTGACATCAAGCCAGTGGATTGCGGCCTGTATTGCCTGCTCGCCGATGCCATTCTCTATAACAGTCCAGCATGGCGAGCCGACCCTGCTACCGTCATGCAAAATGAGCGTGGACAATCTGGCTTGTGGCGCTTTTCAATTTCCGGCGATTTGCCTATCGTATTATTGCAATTGGATGATCCACCAGATATTGACCTGCTGCGCCAGATGTTGCAGGCTCATGCCTATTGGCGCAGTTGCGGCCTGGCCGTTGACCTGGTTATTTGCAATAGTTTGGGTATGCCCGCCGGGCAAAGCGCGCAAGAGCGCGTCCTGGCGCTCGTCGCCAACGAAAACCAGTCCGATCAAATTGATCGGCCGGGAGGGATATTCATACGCCTGGATACAGCCTTGGCGCGCGAAGACCGCATACTGCTGCAGACGGTGGCCCGTATCGTTCTTGATCAGTCGGCGGGCGCCTTACCGGCACAGTTCGCAAAACGGGCCTTACCCAACACCACGGCGCATCTTGCAGCGCCTTCCGTTATGCCACCGCAGCACGACCCCGTGGCGGCCCGCGGCACGACAGCATCAAGCGTCTGCTTTCACAATGGTCTGGGCGGCTTCACGCCTGACGGTGCCGCGTATGTCATCACCCTAGAGCCCGGTCAAGTCACCCCAACCCCTTGGGTCAATGTACTGGCCAACCCGGATTTCGGTACGCTGGTGTCGGAAAGCGGCTGCGCCAGTACCTGGAGCGAAAATGCGCACGAATTTCTGCTTACGCCTTGGTCTAACGACCCGGTAGGCGATTCGCTGGGCGAAGCCATCTACCTGCGCGACGAAGAAACGGGCTGCTTTTGGTCGCCCACGCCCTGGCCATGCCGTGGCAAAGGCCAGTACGTTTGCAGCCACGGCTTTGGCTACAGCATGTTCGATCATGAACAAGACGGCATAAGGTCTGAACTGCGGGTCTATGTCGCTATCGACGCGGCAATAAAGTTCATCGTGCTCAAACTGCATAATTGTTCTGGCCGCAGCAGGCGTCTTTCTACCACAGGCTATGTGGAATGGGTGCTGGGCGACTTGCGCGAAAAAACCATGATGCAAGTATGCACCGAACTTGACCCGAGCAACGGCACCATAACGGCCCGCAATGCGTACAGCATGGAATTCGGCGCCCACGTGGCATTTTTTACTTCGAACGACGCCAATTGTTCCCTGACCGCCGACCGAACTGAGTTTATTGGACGAAATGGGTCGCCAGAAGCGCCGACGGCCATGACGCGGCCCGAGCTTGGCGGCAGGGCGGGAGGTGTGCTCGACCCTTGCGGCGCGATCCGAATTCCCTTTGAACTAGGCGCCGGCCAAGAGCGCGAAATTATTTTCAAACTGGGCGCCGGTCAAAATCAGGGAGAGGCGCAGGCGCTGATTCAACGCTTCGAACAGCCGGCTGCAGTTCATGCCGCCCTGGATCAAGTCACCGAGTACTGGAGGGGCACCTTAGGCGCCGTGCAGGTCGAAACCCGCGACAAATCGCTGAACTTTCTGGCCAATGGGTGGCTCGTTTATCAGACGATTGCTTGCCGCCTCTGGGCACGTACCGGTTTCTATCAATCGTCGGGGGCCTTCGGTTTTCGCGACCAGTTGCAAGACGTTATGGCGCTGGTGCATACCCAGCCCGGCCTGGTGCGCGCGCATATCCTGCGTTGCGCTTCGCGCCAATACCTCGAAGGCGATGTGCAGCATTGGTGGCATCCCCCTCAGGGTCGGGGCGTGCGCACCCGCTGCTCGGATGACTTCCTGTGGCTGGCCCTTGCGGTCTCCCATTACGTTGCAACGGTCGGCGATACCGCTGTGCTTGATGTAGACATACCGTTTCTCACTGGCCGCCCACTTAAGCCTGGCGAAGAGTCGTATTACGAACTTCCCGGTCAATCGGCCGAAAGCGCCACACTGTACGAGCATTGCGTGCGGGCGATTCGCCACGGCTTGCGCCTGGGCGCCCACGGTCTGCCGCTGATGGGAACGGGCGACTGGAACGACGGTATGAACAAAGTTGGCGCGCAAGGCAAGGGCGAAAGCGTTTGGCTGGCATTCTTCCTAAACTACGTGATGGATGAATACACACCTATCGCACAAGCAAGAGGTGATGTGGCGTTCGCTCGCGAATGCGAAGAACAATCTGCACTGCTACGCGGCAATATTCAAAAGCATGGTTGGGACGGAACCTGGTTTCGCCGCGCTTACTTCGACAACGGTGCGCCACTAGGCAGTGCCCAGAATACTGAATGCCAAATCGACTCGATTGCGCAAAGTTGGTCGGTGTTGTCGTCGGCGGCCGATTCCGGCCATGCCCACCAAGCCATGCAGGCAGTCCATACACACCTGGTAGATCGCTCCAACGCATTGATCAAGCTATTGGCGCCGCCATTCAATACCTCTGTGCCCGACCCCGGCTATATCAAAGCTTATGTGCCAGGTGTAAGGGAAAACGGAGGCCAGTATACCCACGCCGCAGTCTGGGTAGCGATGGCTTTTGCCCAGTTGCACGATCGGGAAAAAGCCTGGGAATTATTTTCCATGCTCAGCCCTATCCACCACGGTTCGACGGCCGAATCCATATCGCGTTACAAGGTCGAGCCTTATGTGGTCGCATCGGATGTCTATGGCCTGCCGCCGCATACCGGGCGCGGCGGCTGGACCTGGTATACGGGTTCATCCGGATGGCTGTACCGGCTGATCGTCGAGTCGATTCTTGGCTTGCACCGCAAAGCCAACACACTCGTCATTGAGCCTTGCGTCCCTGCTGACTGGGAATGGTTCACGATCAATTACCGCTTCGGCGCATCGAATTACAAGATCTACATTAGCCTGCAGCAAAACCAGTTTGTTGCCAAAACACACTTGTCGGTTGACGGCATACCCCAGGTTTCGTCGTTGATCCGGCTCATCGACGACGGGCTGGATCACAAGGTTCACGTAATGATAGCGACCCAGGTCGATAAGGCGCCCATAAGCCCCGAAAAGCCGCGGACAGGCAGGGGGCATCATGGATGATCTGATCCTTTTGTTCGATGTCGACAATACCCTGCTCGATAACGATAGCGTTACTGTCGATCTCGCGCAGCACCTGACCCGGAACTTTGGCCGCGAAAGCGCCGCGCGCTATTGGAAGATCTTGGAGGCCCTGCGCACCGAATTGGGATACACCGATTACCTCGGCGCGCTGCAATGCTATCGGCTCGACAGAATGGATGATGTCAGCATGCTTCAGATGTCCGACTTTCTACTGGAGTATCCATTCTCCAGACGTCTTTTTACCGGTGCTTTTGATGCGCTGGCGCGAGCGCACCAGTGGGGGACAACCGTCATCTTGTCCGACGGCGACGTGGTGTTCCAGCCGCGCAAGATTCGGCGCTCCGGCTTGTGGGACGCCGTACAAGGCCGTGTCCTCGTCTATATACACAAAGAAAAGATGTTGGATGCCGTTATGACGCGCCACCCGGGCCGGCACTACGTCATGGTCGAGGACAAACTGCGCATTTTGGCGGCCATGAAAGCTTTTTTAGGCGAACGCCTCACAACGATTTTTGTACGTCAGGGGCATTATGCCCGCGATCCAGCCAATATCAGTTCCTATCCTGCGGCTGACATTACGCTGGATCGCATCAGCGACCTGGTGCATCTTGATTTACCTGAGCGCCTGAATGCCATCTGGGCGCAAGCCAGGAGGAATAAGCCATGAATCCCTTATATAAGCTTCAACACGCCGGACAGAGCATTTGGCTGGACAACATTACACGCGGCATGCTCGACGATGGTACGTTAAAACATTACATTGACCACCTGGCGGTAACTGGGCTGACTTCAAACCCCTCCATCTTCAACAAGGCGATAGAAGGCTCGGAACTCTACGATGATGCCATTCACCAGAAAACACGCGAGGGTAAATCAGGCGAAGCCCTGTTCTTCGAATTGGCCCTGGACGACTTAAGGCGAGCCGCCGACCTGTTTCACCCCATACATGACGCCACGCAGACTATTGATGGCTGGGTTTCGTTGGAAGTGTCGCCCCTTCTGGCTGCAGATGCCGCCGCCACGATAGAGTCGGCGCTGCAACTGCATGCGAGCGCCGCGCGGCCCAATCTGTTTATCAAAATACCAGGAACCGAAGCAGGCCTTGTTGCTATTGAAGAGTCGGTCTTCAAAGGAGTGCCAATTAACGTCACTTTGCTGTTTTCCAGCGAGCAATATATACAAGCTGCCACCGCCTATATGCGCGGCATTGAACGGCGGCTCCGTGCAGATCTTGACCCTCGCGTCGCGTCGGTTGCTTCATTGTTTATCAGCCGCTGGGATGTGGCCGTGCAAAACCAGGTCGCACCCGAAATGCGAAATCGCCTGGGTATCGCCATAGCCAAAAGTACCTACGAAGCATATAGGGAACTACTTGCGACGCCACGTTGGCAAACCCTCGCTCATGCAGGCGCAATGCCGCAACGCCTGCTCTGGGCAAGCACCGGCACCAAGGATCCCGCTGCGCCCGACACGCTCTACATTCAGGCTCTGGCTGCTGCCGATACCATCAACACGATGCCCGCCGCAACGTTAGAGGCCTTTGCCGACCACGGTCTTGTTCAAGAGACCGTGCCTCCCGATGGCGGAGACTACCGGACGACGCTGGCGGCTTTCAGCCGCGCAGGCATCAATCAAACCCAGTTGTCTGAACAGCTTCAAAAAGAGGGCACCGCATCATTTTCCAAGTCATGGAATGAGTTGTTGGCTTGTATTGAAAGAAAAAGCGCAACACTCAAAGAAATGAGATGGTCGCAAGGGGGACGGCAATGAGTGCTTATCCGTTCGTCCGATCACAGCCGCTGACCTCAAGCCCAGCCTGGAAAGCGCTGCAGGCGCACCAACAGGCAATACGCAATACATCGTTGCGCCAGCTATTCGCCGACGACCCACACCGCGGGGACCGGCTGGCTGCCGAAGGTGCCGGGCTTTACCTTGACTACGCCAAGAACCGCATCACAGACGAAACCCTGGACCTGCTGGAAAAACTGGCCGAGCAATGCGGCCTGCATCAGCATGTCGAAGCCATGTTCGAGGGCAAGAAAATCAATATCACCGAGCAACGCGCCGTGCTTCATATCGCTTTGCGCGCTGCCGCAGATGAGCAGATTTCTGTGGATGGCAGAAACGTCGTCCCGGACGTACACACCACGCTGGCGCGCATGGCGGAATTTTCAGAGCAGGTACGGAGCGGCGCATGGCTAGGGTATACCGGTAAGCGCATCAGGAATGTCATCAATATTGGGATAGGGGGGTCTGCTCTGGGCCCGGTTATGGCCTACGAAGCATTGCGGCATTACAGCCAACGCGATATTGATTTCCGTTTTATCTCGAACATGGATGCCACCGATTTCACTGAAGCCACGCGTGGCCTGGACCCCGAGGAAACCTTGGTCATCGTCTGCTCGAAAACTTTCGGCACCCTCGAAACCTTGACCAACGCGCGCGCAGCACGTGAGTGGTGCCTGAACAAACTAGGTAACAAAGAAGCGTTACGTAGACACTTTGTGGCGATATCAACCAATGCTGAAGAGGTTTCCCGGTTCGGCATCGATACCGCCGAAATGTTTGGATTCTGGGACTGGGTTGGCGGGCGCTACTCGATCGACTCAGCGATAGGGCTGTCGACCATGATCGCCATCGGACCAGCGCGGTTCACAGAAATGCTGAATGGTTTTCACGCCATGGACCAGCATTTTCGACATACCCCGTTGCGACAGAACTTGCCGGCGCTGATGGGGCTGCTGGCGATATGGAATACCAATTTTCTTGATGCGCGCACTGTCGCCGTACTGCCATACGAACAGTATCTTGCACGCTTTCCCGCCTACTTGCAGCAACTGACGATGGAGAGCAACGGCAAGCACGTCACGTTAGCCGGCACCACCGTCGACTATCAGACAGGTCCTATATATTGGGGCGAACCAGGCACGAACGGCCAGCATTCCTTCTACCAACTGATACATCAAGGCACGCATTTGATTTCTTGCGACTTTATCGGTTTTTGCCAAACGCTTAACCCGCTGGGCGACCAACACGACGAATTGATGGCTAACCTGTTTGCTCAAACCGAAGCGCTAGCCTTCGGTAAAACCCGGGAGCAGGTAGCTGCCGAGGGCATACCCGACTGGCAGGCTCCCCATCGCGTCTTCGAAGGCAATCGTCCAAGCAACACCATTTTGGCCGAGCGGCTGACCCCATACTCGCTTGGAACCCTGGTTGCGCTTTACGAGCACAGCGTCTTTACGCAAGGCGTCATCTGGAATATCGACTCTTTTGACCAATGGGGCGTCGAACTGGGCAAACAGTTGGCTAAACGCACCTCGCCGGAACTCGAGAGCACGGATGACCCCCCGCTAAAGCACGATAGCTCCACTAACGCACTGATGCGGCGCTATCGCAGCCTGAAAAAGGGAGCAGCCATGGCCACAGGCTACGACGGCGATTGAACTCCTGGCGCCAGTTGGCACCGAGGGTAAACATTTTTCAACAGCATTCTTTGCTGAGCAGTACCGAGGCAGGACGCACGCTAAAGGGGTGGAATCATGAATTCACAGGACGAACTCGATCAACTCTGTGTCAACACCTTGCGTACGCTATCGATAGACGCCGTCCAACAAGCTCAGTCTGGTCACCCTGGCACCCCTATGGGGGCAGCACCCACCGTTTATTGTCTTTGGCAGAAATTTTTACACTACGATCCGAGTCATCCAAATTGGCTGAACCGCGATCGCTTTGTACTGTCAGCCGGCCATGCCTGCGCCTTGCTTTACAGTCTGCTGCACCTGACAGGCGTAAAGGCGGCGCGTTCCGACGGAGAACCGGTTTCACAATTAGCTGTCCCCATGGAAGAGCTCAAACGCTTTCGCCAGCTTGGAAGTCTTTGTTCAGGACATCCGGAATACGGCCTGACCACGGGCGTTGAAACTACCACCGGGCCGTTAGGGCAGGGCATTGCCACCAGCGTCGGTATGGCCATAGCCGAACGATGGCTGGCCGCCACCTTCAATCGCCCCGGGTACGAGCTGTTCAACCATAATGTCTATGTATTGTGCAGCGATGGCGACATGATGGAAGGGGTAGGGAGCGAAGCGGCGTCATTGGCCGGTCATCTTAAACTTGCCGGGCTGTGCTGGATCTATGACGACAATCGCATCACCATTGAAGGATCCACTACGCTGGCCTTTACGGAGGACGTTGCCGCCCGATTCGCTGCCTACGGCTGGCATGTAGTCCACGTCAGCGATGCCAACGACCTGTCATCGCTTGCTCATGCCTACAATTCGTTTCTTGCAACCCACGATCGCCCGACGCTGATCATTACCCATAGCCATATCGGTTATGGTGCGCCCAACAAGCACGACACGCGCGAAGCGCACGGCGAACCCCTGGGCGTAACAGAAACGCGATTGGCCAAGGAGTTTTACGGCTGCGATCCAGACAGTCAGTTCAACGTTAACGAAGAAGTATGCCAGCATTTTGACCGGCAATTCGGCCAACGGGGTGCCCACGCTTATGCTGCCTGGGAAGCCAACTATGCTGCCTATCGCGCTCAATATCCCGACCTGGCAGATCAGCTTGACCAGATGCAGCAGCGCATAGCGCCTGACAACTGGGATACGTCGCTACCTGCATTCCCGACCGATGCAAAAGGGCTGGCGACTCGGGAATCATCGGGAGAAGTGCTCAATGCAATTGCCGCCCGCATGCCGTGGCTGCTGGGCGGCGCGGCCGACCTGGCGCCATCGACCAAAACCAAATTGACCGGAGTCTTGGAAAAAAGCTTTCAAGGGCCGGGTGCAGACGGTGACTATAGTGGCCGTAATCTCCACTTCGGCCTGCGCGAACACGCCATGTGCGCCATTGCCAACGGATTAAGCCTGTCGGGCCTGCGTCCTTTCGCGGCAAGCTTCTTTGTTTTCACCGATTACTGCCGTGCCGCACTTCGGCTCAGCGCCATGATGAAGCTGCCCATCATCTATATATGGACGCACGACTCAATCGGCCTGGGCGAGGACGGCCCAACCCATCAGCCGATAGGTCAGCTGGCCGGGCTGCGGGCAATGCCGGGTATGATCGTGATACGACCGGCTGATGCCAACGAAGTTGTCAGCGCCTGGCGAGTCATCATGCAAACCACTGATTGCCCCATATCGTTGGTGCTGACGCGGCAAGCCGTGCCAACGCTGGACCGCAATAAATACGGTTCGGCCAGCGGTCTGGCGCAAGGCGCCTACATATTGGCGGACGTGCCAGATGGCGAACCCGACGTCCTGCTGCTGGCTACAGGGAGTGAAGTAGCACTATGCATCGCAGCCTACGAAGAGCTCAAGACTGAAGGCATCAACACGCGCGTCGTCAGCATGCCTTCATGGGAATTGTTCGAGAGCCAGAGCCAGGCATATCGCGACAGTGTGCTGCCGCCCACGATTACGGCGCGCGTGGCGGTCGAGGCCGCATCCCCCTTTGGTTGGGAGCGCTATACCGGGTTGCACGGAGCCATTCTAGGTATGCGTGCCTTCGGCATGTCGGCGCCCGCAAAAGAGGTCGCGAGCCATTTCGGCTTCGAGCCGGCGCATGTCATCAACGCAGTACGTGAACAGCTAGCGGCAAAAGGAGCTCGACGATGACCGACGCCCAAAGCGCATCCATGTCTATCAGCCCGCTGGCCGGCAAACCCGCACCCTTATCGTTGTTGGTTGACATCCCCAGGCTTATTACGTGTTACTACACCAATACGCCCGACGCATCCATACCCGCACAGCGGGTTGCCTTCGGTACCTCCGGCCATCGCGGGACGGCATTCGACTGCACATTCAACGAGTGGCATGTGCTGGCGATCACCCAAGCCATTTGCGACTACCGGAAACACAGCCATGTGAATGGCCCGCTTTTTGTCGGCAACGATACCCATGCCTTGTCGACGCCAGCCGCAGCCAGTGCGCTTGAGGTATATGCGGCCAACGGCGTCGAAACTATGATCTCGCAAAATAACGAAACCACGCCGACCCCTGCGGTATCGCACGCCATCCTGGCCTACAACTGCGGGCGAGTCAGCGCGTTGGCCGATGGCATCGTGATCACACCGTCACATAATCCCCCCGATAGCGGCGGCTATAAATACAACGCCAGCAACGGCGGGCCCGCCGATGTCGAAATAACGCAATGGATTGAAGCCCGGGCCAACGCTTTACTTGAAGCGGGCTTGAAAGGCGTGCTGCGCTGGCCTTACGATCGCGCACGGCTTGCCAACACTACACATCGCCACGATTTTCTCAGCGCCTATGTGAACGACCTGGACACCATCATAGATATGCAGGCGATCCTTAGCAGCCGCATACACATGGCCGTCGATCCGCTGGGTGGCGCAGGGGTGCACTATTGGTCGAGAATTGCGGAACGCTACCATCTGAACCTGACGGTAGTCAGCGAAGAAGTCGACCCCACCTTTCGCTTCATGTCGGTAGACTGGGACGGGAAGATCCGTATGGATCCGTCATCGCCCTATGCCATGAAGCGTCTTATCCAGCTTAAAGACAGCTCCGACATCGCCTTTGGCTGCGATACCGATTACGACCGTCACGGCATTGTCACACCAAGCGTCGGGCTGCTGCCCCCCAACCATTATCTTGCCGCCGCCATCCAATATTTGTTCACCCACAGGGCTCAATGGAGTCCAGGCACGGGCATAGGGAAAACCGTAGTCAGCAGCCAGATCATAGATCGAGTGGCGGCGCGGCTGGGCCGAAAGCTATTTGAGGTGCCGGTAGGCTTTAAATGGTTCGTGGACGGGCTGTTCGACGGTTCGCTGGGTTTTGGCGGCGAAGAAAGCGCGGGCGCCTCATTTCTGCGTAGGGATGGCTCGGTCTGGACGACCGACAAGGACGGCATGATTGCGGCTTTGCTTGCGGCGGAAATGACGGCGGTAACAGGGAGCGACCCGGGCCAGGCCTATGCCGAACTGACGAAAAGCCTGGGCACACCGATTTTCCGACGGTTTGAGGCCAGCGCCGACTTGTCGGAAAAAAAGCAATTGGCTGGACTATCGGCACAAGCCATACACACCAAAGAACTGGCCGGCGAGCCGATAAGCGCTATTTTGACCGAAGCGCCGGGCAACGGCGCGTCGATTGGCGGCGTGAAAGTAGCCGCCGCAAACGGATGGTTTGCCGCGCGTCCATCGGGCACTGAGGAGATCTACAAAATCTACGCGGAAAGCTTCCAGAACGAAGAGCACTTGCAGCGCATTCTGACTGAGGCCCAGGTCATTGTCAGCACTGCATTGGGCGCGGGCTCGCGCCATTAGCGTGAAGGGAAAGGAAATGAGCGGTACAAAGCAACAAGGCGAAGCGGAGCTTGAGCAGTTGCAGCGGCTGTCGTTCAGCTACTTCAAGCACGAAACTAACCCAGCCAACGGACTGGTGGTCGACAAAAGCGCGCCTCATTGGCCCGCAAGCATTGCCGCCACCGGCCTGGCACTAAGCGCCTATCCCATCGCGGTTGAGCGCGGCTTGATGACACACAAAGCGGCGCTTGAACGCTCGCTGACCACTTTGCGGTTTTTCTGGAATAGCCCACAAGGAATACACGTCGACGCCACCGGCTACAAGGGCTTTTATTATCATTTTCTGGATATGCAGACTGGTCGCCGCGCCTGGCAGTGCGAACTATCCACCATCGATAGCGCCTTGTTGCTGGCCGGGGTCTTGGCAGCCGCCGCCTACTTCAACGCCGATAGCGCCGCCGAAAAAGAAATCCGCGACCTTGCCGACGCGTTGTTTCGGAGAGCCGATTGGCAGTGGGCATTAAATCAAGGAGAAAAGCTCGCCCATGGGTGGAAACCGGAAAGCGGCTTTCTGCCATATCACTGGGAAGGCTACGATGAGGCTTTGGTGTTGTACATACTAGCGCTCGGGTCGCCAACCCACCCCATACCGGCAGGCAGTTACGACGCATGGCTAAGCACTTACCGCTGGGAAAACTGCTATGGGTATGAGTATGTATACGCCGGCCCGCTTTTTACCCATCAACTGTCGCATTGCTGGATAGACTTTCGTGGCATTCAAGACAGTTATATGCGAGACAAGGGCATAGACTATTTCCAGAACAGCGAACGCGCTACCCGTGCCCAGCAGCAATATGCCATTCACAACCCCTTGAAATTTTCCGGCTACGGCCCAGACTGTTGGGGCATAACCGCCAGCGACGGCCCTGGTCCGATAACCATGAAAGTCAACGGTGTCTTGCGCCAGTTCCTGGACTATGTCGGGCGTGGTATTCCGTATGGGCCGGACGATGGCACCGTCGCGCCATGGGCTGTGGTGGCCTCGCTGCCGTTTGCCCCCGATATCGTGCTGCCTATCATAGACCACTACATCAACTCGCTGAAGCTGACGTCAAACGGCTTGTACGGCTTCAAAGCCACCTTCAACCCCACCTATTTAAACGACAAGTGCAAGCCTTGCGGATGGGTTTCACCCTGGCATTTCGGGATTAACCAGGGCCCGATTGTACTGATGATAGAAAACTACCTCACGGGGTACTTATGGACGCTCATGCGTAGCTGTTCCTACATAACCCAAGGTCTGAAGCAGGCGGGTTTCACCGGCGGCTGGTTGCTTGAGGCCGGGAATCACTCTAACGCCGTCTCTGTCCGGAGTCCTGCTTGACGTCCATTATCCACTGGCGGTTCAAGGTCGCCGGAATAATACTTCAGGCTCTTATTGCGTTGACTGGAAATATGATCTTGGCGGATCCGGTTGATGCCGGCGACCAGGTGGGAAAGAGGCCCCAGAAGCGGCGACATCAAAGTGATACCGACCCAGCCGATCGCTGCCCGCACATCGTTCTTGGCCATGGCGGCGTGCACGGTAGTAGTGCGGCCTACGGCGACGCTAGCAAAAAACGCCACATGTGGCGAATATTCCAGAATCAGATAGTGCAAAGAAGCCATATTCAGCGTCATATCCCCGTTTTTCTTTACCGTGGAATACTAAGCTGTGCCAACCTGGGCCGGGTCGCCAGGACGCAGCCTGCGTTAAGTATATAGACTAGTCGGCAGGAAGGGGGGGCTTGCGATATGGGGCGCTCTTGCCCCTCAGGGGCGAGTGACCAAGAAGGAGTGTCGGAGTCTGGAGTCATAATGCGCCGGCGCTTGCATGCCTATTAGCCGGGAATCGTTCATGGACATTCCTTTCGGTAGCGGGCAGATGCCAAAGCCGTTGACTTCATGCAAAAAAGCCCACCGATTAGGCGGGCTGAAATGGGGGTGCTTTTAAAACCAGCGTTCTTCTTGAGCTTAGCCGAATCCAGGCTTTTGTTTTCGCTGGTTTGTATAAGAATTTGGGGTGACCGATGGGGCTCGAACCCACGACAACCGGAATCACAATCCGGGACTCTACCAACTGAGCTACGGCCACCACTGCAATAGCAAAACAACGACTGAAAAGTATAACACCGTTCGGTTGGCGTTTGTTTCTAGACAGAAACGGAATTCTAGCACGAAGTTTGAATTAAGTTTTACACCACAGCTTTTTCCAAAAGAGAAACGGACAGTAACTAGGCCCCTTGACCGGTGACAGTTTGAAACCTTTGGCCGATACACGATGGAACCTTTCTTCTACCATAAAGATTCCCTCATCTTCACGAAGGATGTGATTGCCATGAAAACATTAAATAGAACGCTTTTAATCGCAGCTCTTTTGGCCGCTCCGTTTGCGGGGGCTCAAGCGCGTGACCAGGCGGCACACGATGCCTGGATCAAAGCGCAGAAAATTGATATCAAGCCAACCCTGAAAGTGACAGAGACAGAGATTCCTGCTGATGCTGGTGCGACTGGCTCGCAGGCGCCTGCTGGTATGCCCGGTACGCAGCCTGACTCCACCACGAGCGGTGCAGCAAATAGTACTGGCACAGGTCTGGTGCCGCCCTCGAGCCCGCCTGCGGGAAGCCGTCCTTATCCCGGAACAAACTCGACTATGCCGCAAGGGACAGCTCCCTATCCGGTTTACCCGAGCGGTCAAGGTAAATAGAGCTTAAAGGGAAGAGGCGCTGAAGGTGTCGCATTGCGCGATATCGCCGCTGGCGAGTCCGCGCTTGAACCAGCGTACTCGTTGCGCTGAGCTGCCATGCGTAAACGAATCCGGCACTGCGTAGCCTTGGGCCTGTTGCTGGAGACGGTCGTCACCGATAGCGGTTGCGGCATCTAGCCCCTCTTCTATATCGCCTTCTTCGAGTGTATTGCGTTGGGTATTGGAGTGTTGGGCCCAAACCCCCGCAAAGCAGTCGGCCTGTAATTCGACCTTGACAGATAGCTGGTTGGCGGCGGCCGCGCCCAAGCGGCGCCTCGCCTGGTCGACCTGATCGGTGACGCCCAACAGATGTTGGACATGATGACCCACTTCGTGAGCGACCACATAGGCCTGGGCAAAATCTCCAGGTGAATTCAGTTGTTGTGCCATCTGCTGGAAGAAAGTGAGGTCAAGATAGACTTTGCTGTCGCCAGGGCAATAAAACGGCCCCATTGCAGACTGGCCGGTTCCACACGCCGTTGGCGTTGCTCCGCTAAACAGAACCAGCTTAGGTTGCTGGTAATTTCCCCAGCCTTTTTGCTCGAACACCGCAGTCCATACGTCTTCGGTATCGCCGAGTATTTTAGATACGAAGCGGGTTTCGGCGGTCGGCTGCGCCGGCTCGCCCTCGGTACTGTAAGTTTGCTCGTTTCCAGCCGGTTCGCCTGCATTCTGCAAGATCACACTTGGATCGATGCCGAAGTACATGGCGACCAACGCAAGTACGATGGTACCTAATCCAATTTTGCCTCCACGTCCGCCCAGTGAAATACGGCGGCCCCTACGATCTTCAACATTTTTGCTTTCCCGCGAATCGTCGAGGCGCATGGTAGATTCCTTTAATGCGGTTTAGGGCTAAGTTCGCTTCGGTGCAGATATCCGTTATATTTTATTGCCTATGGCAGCATGGAACCTTAAATTCACTCTCAAGAATGTTAGGATACGTTAAATGGCTCAATTGTTTGTCGTTCATCCAGAAAATCCCCAGATTCGTTTGCTGAAGCAGGCGGGTCAATTGCTTGCCGATGGCGGACTGGTCGCTGTGCCAACAGATTCAAGCTACGCGGTAGTCGCCAGGCTCGACGATAAGTCTGCAGCCGACGCCTTACGTCGCTTGCGCGGCCTGGACGATCGCCACCACCTTACCCTATTGTGTCGTGATCTTGCCGAAATCGGGCATTTTTCCCGCGTCGACAACCGCCAATACCGTTTTCTTAAAATGGCAACGCCCGGCCCCTGGACATTTATCCTTGAAGCTACTCGCGAGGTTCCCAAAAGGGTGTCGCATCCGTCACGCAAGACAATCGGCATACGAGTCCCCAATAATCGCGTGACGCTTGCTCTGCTCGAAGCGGCAGGTTCGCCGCTTATGTCGACGACCCTTATTCCCGACGGCGAGGAAGAACCTTTGAACGATGCACAGACGATTTTCGATCGTTATGCCAATCAGCTTGCCGCGGTGATCGATGGCGGGCCGTGCCCCCTGCAACCTACGACGGTGATCGATCTTACTAGCGATACCCCCGAGATCGTACGCCGCGGCCAGGGTGATCTCTCTGCCTTGGGCCTGGATTAAATAGCAGATTGTTTTTCATCAGCACTTACTTACATTGCTTACCTGTTCAGTCGGGTAAGGGCCTGCGCGGAAATCTATGGAATCCCTGATACAGACGATCACTGTTTATGCTTTGCCGGTTATATTCGGGATTACTTTACATGAAGCGGCTCATGGATATGTTGCCCGAATGTTCGGAGACCCTACGGCATGGCAGGCAGGCCGCGTCAGTTTGAATCCTGTGCGTCATATCGATTTGGTCGGTACGATTATTGTGCCCTTGGTCTTGTTATTCAGCACCAAGATATTGGGCGGGGCGGGCCTGCTATTCGGGTGGGCCAAGCCAGTACCGGTAGATTGGGGGCGACTGCGGCGTCCCAAGCGCGACATGTTGTGGGTTGCGCTCGCGGGGCCGTTTTCGAATCTCGTCATGGCAATCCTTTGGGCTATAGGATTGCGCGTCTTGGCCGAGACTAGCGGTGCTTCCGCAAACGACTTCTGGGTGCAGATGGCAATTGCCGGAATCCAAGTCAACCTCGTCCTGATGGCGCTTAATCTTGTGCCGCTGCCGCCGTTGGACGGCGGGCGTATTGTGTACAGTTTGCTGCCTAATCGCATAGCGGAACAGTATTCCCGGGTCGAGCCCTATGGCTTGGTCATACTTATAATTTTGATGCTAACTGGTGTTTTGTGGGTTGTTCTGCAGCCTTTGCTAGCATTTGGTCAGTTAATTATTAATTGGTTCTTATAAAATTCGATTCTTATCCGGTAAACTTGCGAGTTATTTAAGGCAAGTTCACCGTTTTAGTGAAGTCGAGGAGATCATTCGCATTATGGCAAGCACGGATTCAGCGAGCACAATCCTTCGGGGCAGTATGGTAGCCCTGATTACACCCATGCATCCCGATGGCACCCTGGATCTCGATTGCTACCGAAAGCTCATCGATTGGCACGCCGCCGAGGGTACCGATGCCTTGGTGGTGGTGGGTACTTCGGGTGAGTCGCCGACCGTCAGCGTCGAAGAACACGCTGAACTGATTAAGATTGCGGTCGAGTATTCAGCCGGACGCCTACCCGTCATTGCTGGCATCGGTGGAAACTCTACCGCCGAAGCCATCGAGCTTTCGCAGCACGCCAAGTCGGTCGGGGCGCAGGCCGGGCTGTCGGTAGTCCCGTACTACAACAAGCCTTCGCAGGAAGGCCTTTACCAGCACTTTCGTACCATCGCCGAGGCCGTCGAATTGCCGTCGGTGTTGTATAACGTACCGGGTCGCACCGTTGCCGATCTATCCAACGACACTATCCTGCGTCTGGCACAGATTCCCGGCATTATCGGTGTTAAAGACGCTACGGGCGATATCGCGCGGGGCGCCATGTTGGTGCGCGACGTGCCTGCCCATTTTAGCGTTGTCAGTGGCGACGACGCGACCGCCGCCGCACTAATCCTGCTTGGCGGGCAGGGTAATATTTCCGTCACCGCGAACGTAGCCCCCAAACTCATGCGGCACTTGTGCGACGCAGCCTTGAATGGCGATGTTCCCTTGACTCGCCAGCTCAATGCGCGTCTTGCGACCCTGAACAAAGTACTGTTCGTTGAATCTAATCCAATTCCCGTTAAATGGGCAGTTGCTGAAATGGGGCTGTCCGAACTGGGCTATCGCTTACCCTTAACCGCCCTGCACGAGCAGTATCACGGTGTAGTGCGAAACTCGTTGAAAGAAGTGGGCTTGATCTAAATGATATATATGCGTATGAACAAACGCTGTGCCAGCTTGACGCTTGGTTTGGGTGTGCTTTTGTTGTCTGGCTGCTCAACCGTGAACGAAATGATCGGTAAGGAAGAATCAGTCAACTATAAAAGTACCGTGGCTGGCGATCCTCTCAGCATTCCCCCTGACCTTACTCAGGCTAATCGCGATGCGCATTTCCGGGCACCAGAAGGTTCCGCAACCTTCAGCCAATATGCGCAAAGCCGGCAGGCTCAGCAAAATGTCAGCGCCGCCGACCGTGTCCTGCCTTCGAGCAGTGGCGTGTCGGTCATGCGCGATGGCGATATTCGCTGGCTGGCAGTCGACCAACCGGCCGAGGTTGTCTACCCCAAGATCGTTGATTTCTGGGGCGAACAGGGCTTTACCCTGCATTCGCAAGACCCTCGCGCTGGCCTAATGGAAACCGACTGGGCAGAAAATCGCGCCAAGATTCCGGAGGGATGGATCCGCTCCGCTTTAGGCGCTGTAATCGACCAGGTTTTCGATAGCGGCGAGCGTGAGCGTTTCCGCACTCGCGTCGAGCGTGTCAACGGCAAGACCGAAGTCTATATCAGCCATCAACAAATGGTTGAAACCCCCACACCTGACGGCGCCGCTTTTAAATGGGTGTTCGGCAAAGAGGACCCGGGTCTTAACGCCGCCATGCTGGCTCGATTGATGGTCTTTTTAGGCACCGACGTCAAGAGCGCGCAAACTCAAGTGGCGCAGGCCGAGAAAGACTCCGACCTGCCGTCAATTACGGCTGGCTCTCAGGGTCAGGCGGCTCTTACCTTGGGCGAACCTTACGACCGTGCCTGGCGACGTGTAGGCGTGGCCATCGATTCCGCGGGCTTTGCTGTCGAAGATCGCGACCGTTCTGCTGGCGATTATTTCATCCGTTACCTGGACAGCGATACAGGTGAAAAAATCGAACAGCAGAACATAATCGGACGCCTGTTCGGCTCGAAGAATACTGCTGCGGCCACGCCATATCGTATCCACGTGGCCGATCAGGGTTCAGGCTCGCTCGTGACGGTCCTTGATCAGAACGGCCAAGTGCAGAACACCGATACGGCAAAACGTATCATTACGGTGTTGTCGACTCATATGGGATCGAAATAGCTTCTTCTGCATCGATACTGGCGCCAAACCATTGCAGCTTTGGCGCCAGTGCAGTGACTTCACCGATCAACAGTAGCGAGGGTGCCTTGAAGGCATGCTGCCGCGCCTGGGCAGTAAGGTTTTTTAGCTTGCCGTGCAATACCCGTTGATTGCTGCGCGTACCGTTTTCGATCAGTGCATACGGTGTATCCCCAGAACGTCCGTTCGCAATCAGACGTCCGGGTAGCCAATCCAGCTGGCTCACGCCCATGTAAAACGCGAGTGTTTGCTTTTCTTGTGCCAGCGACACCCAGTCTTCCGCCGTCGTACCTTTGCTGAATTGTGCCGTAGTCAGTCGAACAGACTGTGCATAATCGCGATGCGTCAACGGTATGCCTGCGTAGCTTGCACAGGCCATGGCTGCGGTTATGCCAGGCACTACTTCATAAGCGATCCCGTGCTCGCGCAAAAACTCAAGCTCTTCGCCGCCCCGGCCAAATATAAATGCATCGCCCCCTTTAAGTCTGACGACGAACTGCCCGGCCCGGGCGTGTTCCAGCATAAGCTGGTGTATACGCGATTGGGTTGCGTCGTGATCTTCACCAGGATTCTTTCCCACACACACTTGGGTGGCGTCCCTTCTTGCGAGTTCTCTGATCTCATTGCTGACCAGACGATCGTAAAGAATAATGTCGGCTTCATTCAGCGCCCGCAGAGCATTCAGCGTAAGCAAGCCCGGGTCGCCAGGGCCTGCACTCACCAGCACAACTTTGCCTTGCGTGGCGGCTTGTGGCCGCTCTAGTTCGGTTTGCAGTGCCTTTTCCGCAGCGATGGGCTGATGTTTGCGCAAAGCGCCGGCAACAGGGCCATCAAGGAGCCAGTCATAAAACTGCCGCCGTTGTCGCATATCCGGTCGTGCTAGCCGTATAGCGGGGCGATGCCTGGCAGCCAGCGCCACTAGCGCTCCCAGGGAGTGATCAAATAGGGCTTCGATACGTTCGCGCACCCGCCGCGCAATCACTGGTGCGTATCCGGAAGATGAGATTGCGATGACTAGCGGAGCGCGATCGACGATCGAAGGTACCTGAAAGGAGGAGAGGGCGGCATCGTCAACCACATTGATGAAAAGCCGCCTCTCATTGGCCAGCGATGCGACGTGCTGATTGATGTCACGATCGTCAGTAGCCGCGATGATAAGCCACATATCATCGAGCCATTCCGGTTGAAAGCTGGTGTGGTGGAACTGGATGGCACCTTGCTTATGCAAGCGCAGTATTTCCGCTGTTGCCACTGGGGCACCAACGGTAACCAGCGCGCCAGAAGACAGCAGGCTGGCCACTTTTCGTTCGGCTACCGCTCCGCCGCCCACGACCAACACTCGACGATTTTGCAGGTCGGCAAATAGCGGAAATAATCTCATTGTGTTCAGGTTACGGCGTCAAGAACTATTGGTATTTGCCGTTGTGAGGGTGCAGGGATAACGTTGTTACGCACTAGAAAATCGCCAAACTTTTCGTCGGTGTCGCGGTCTTTCGCGTATTTGGCAAATAGGGAGTCCAGGGTGCTCAGGATTTCAGGCTCGGCAATGTTTTCACGATAGATCACATTCAGGCGTTCGCCGGTGAAATCGGCGCCTAAGCGAAGATCATAACGCCCCAAAGCACGTCCTACCAAGGCGATTTCACCGAGGTATGGCCGAGAGCACCCGTTGGGACAGCCCGAAAGCCGCAACAGAATGGGCGCGTCAACCAAACCGTGTTTGGCGAGTAGGGACTCCAGCTTCGGTAGCAGGACGGGCGCATACCGCTCGCTTTCAGCCATGGCAAGCGCACAAGTCGGCAAAGCTACGCAAGCGATGCTGTGACGTCGAATGCCGCTTTGCTGGACATAGCCATCTAGTCCGTACTGCGCGACCAGCTTGTCAATCTTGGCGAGATCCTTGGTGGCGACGTTCGAGATGACCAGGTTCTGGTTGCATGTCATGCGGAATTCACCCCGAAGTACCTTTGCGATCTCGCGTACACCGGTTTGCAGCAGACTTTCCCCCTGATCCCACAGACGGCCCGACTCGATGTAAAGGCCCAGATGCCATTTCCCGTCTTCGCCCTGCGTCCAGCCGTAGCGGTCGCCATTCTGGTCGAAGTGATATGGCCTGACGGACTGCAAAGTGAAACCGATGCGCTCCTCCAGCTGGGCTTTAAACCAGTCCAGGCCGCGATGATCCAGTGTGTACTTCAGGCGCGCATGCTGGCGTTCGACCCGATTGCCATAGTCTCGCTGCAAGGTGACGACGCCTTCGGCGACAGCAATCAGTTGCTCGGGCGGTACAAATCCAATAAGGCTTCCCAGACGAGCATAAGTTGTGTCGTCGCCGTGGGTGGCTCCCATGCCGCCGCCGATGGCCACGTTGAAGCCTTGAAGTTTGCCGTCCTGGATAATGGCAATAAGGCCAAGATCTTGTGCAAAGACATCGACATCGTTGGTCGGTGGAATCGCAATGCCCATCTTGAATTTACGCGGCAGATAAGTATCGCCGTAAATAGGCTCTTCCTCTGGTGCGCCGACTATTTTTTCGCCGTCAAGCCAGATTTCATGATAGGCCCGAGTGCGAGGAATGAAATGGTCTGAAAGCTTTTGAGTCCATTCCTGCACTAGTTTGTGTTGACTGGAAAGCAATGGATTGACTGAACTGACCACTTGCCGATTGACGTCGCCGCAAGCGGCAATCGTGGTTGCCATGGCGCTATGAATGGCTTGCATGGCCGGTTTGAGGTCGCGCTTGATGACCCCATGCCACTGGAACGTTTGGCGTGTGGTGATGCGCAAGCCGCGCGCGGAATAGGTTCTGGCGAGGTCATCGAAGGCAATCCATTGTGCCGGCGTGATTACACCGCCGGGCAATCGGGCCCGTATCATGAACGAATAGGCTGGCTCGAGCTTTTGCTTGCGTCTTTCGTCGCGAATGTCACGATCGTCTTGTTGATAGCTGCCATGGAATTTGAGCAGTTTGTTGTCGTCGTCGCTGATTGCGCCGGTTACAGGGTCGTTGAGTCCTTCGATGATGGTGCCGCGCAAGTGGCGGCTATCCGCTTTAACTTGTTCCAGATGTGCGAGGGTGTTGCTCATGTCGATCCTGATTAGTAAACGTCGCGGGCGTAGCGCCCCTGGGCAGCCAAGTCATCAAGCCATTGCTTGGCTTGAGACTCGTCTAGGCCACCCTCGTTCTGCGCGATGCGTAATAACGCCTGATGAACATCTTTGGCCATGCGGTTGGCGTCTCCGCAAACGTAAATATGTGCGCCGCCCTGGATCCAGTCGTAGAGCTCGGCCGAACGCTCAAGCAGTTTGTGCTGTACATAAATCTTTTCGGGTTGGTCGCGCGAAAATGCGAGATCCAACTTGTGCAATTCGCCGTCGCTAAGGGCGCGCTGCCATTCAGTCTGATATAGGAAATCAGAGGAAAAATGCGGGTTGCCGAAAAAAAGCCAATTGCGTCCGTTGGCGCCACGAGCACTGCGTTCTTGCACAAAGGCCCGGAACGGCGCAATGCCGGTACCCGGTCCTATCATGATCACGTCGCGAGTGCTGTCGGAGGGGAGCCGGAAGCGGGTATTCTCTTCAATGAAGACAGGAAGCTTGTCGCCTTCGGCCAATTCGGTAAGATAATTGGATGCGACGCCCCAGCGGCTTTCTCCTTCGCGCTCGTAGACGACGTTGGCCAGTGTCAGGTGAACTTCGTCGTCAACTGCGGCAGGGCTGGACGCGATCGAGTACATGCGCGGCGTCAGGGGGCGTAGAGACTTCGCCAGACCATGCGCCGTCCATGGCGCCGGATATTCCTTTAATACGTCGAGTAGTTGGTGGGAACCCAGGAAGTCTTTGAGCTTGTCAATTGATTCAGTCTGCAGCAAGACCTTCAACGCTGCGCTGTCCGCCAGGTCGGCATGCGCGACCAAGAACGGTTTGGTCAGCTGCGTCAGTTCCCTATGGTGGGTCAGCCATTCTTTCAGGCTGTGCGACACTTTATTGATTTCGATGACTTCGTTTGCATCAAGATTGAGCGTTTCAATGACCTGCGAGACAAGCGCGGACGACTGCGTGGGCCATACACCTAGAGCATCGCCAGGCTGATAGCTTAATTGGCTGCCCTCAAGCGAAATTTCGAGGTGACGCACGTCTTTCTCGCTGTCGCGACCGGTGACTGGTTGGTTGAGCAGCAATTCGGCGAGAAACGGCTGTTCTCGGGAAACTCTTGCGACCTTCGGCTGCGGGGTCGTTACCACGGCGCCAGGGATATCGGGGTTTTTCAGCGTTTTTTGCGCCAACGCTATGGTGGCTTCCTGCCACGGAATGGCGATTGTTTCGATATCCAGGTCCGCTGTACCCAGATCATGCAGGCGGTGCGCACCAAGCTCCGCCAGCCGAGCGTCCAGGTTCTGGGCTATTCCACAAAACAGCGGATAGCTGGAATCGCCCAGCCCCAATACGGCATAGTTAAGTTGCGGTAATTTAGGCGCACGGCGGCTGGTAAGGAACTCGACGAAACTGAGCGAATCGTCGGGAGGGTCTCCCTCGCCTTGCGTGCTCATAACGATATAGAGCAGGGTCTCGTCTTTGAGTTCGCGCGTCGCGTAGCGGTCGGCCCGGATTAACCTCGTTTGCAAGCCCAGGGCGGAAGTTCGTTCCGCCAGCGACTCGGCGATCCGCTTCGCATTGCCAGTTTGACTACCGTATACGATCGTGAGTTGCTGGGCAACAGCGGCTGCCGAGCTAGTGGATGGGACGATGGCAGGGGCGGCGCTGCGAGCTGACTGCTTGCCTTGTGCCACTCCAGCAAAGTAGCCTGAAAGCCAGCTTAGTGCGCTCGATTCCAGACCCTCTGTCAATTCGGTGAGTAGTTTGTGTTTGGATTCGGGCAAATAAGAAGGGGCCAGCATTGCGTGCTCAGGAGAGTCGTGAATCCTAGCATTCTAAGACTTTAGGCCCTACGGCCAACTACAAGCTTCTTATTTCCTTATTACTTATATGTAGTTATAGCTTTATGGACTATCGGTGGGTCGCCATAAGCAAGCATATATGCCGACCCATGTTTCTGCTTAGTCCTGCACGTAGTGCAGCCAGCCTTCGTGCAGCCAGTCGGTCAGGGCCCGGAGCTCTTTCTTTTTCAGTCTAAGGGCCGGCGCATCCGCACAGTGCAATTCACGGCTATCTGCCAGCAGCCGCATTCGTGACGATGCCGGGACAGAGGCGACTTCGCCATTGATGTAAAGCTGTTTGCCTCGATACATCAGCTTGGTACAGCGATCCAGCACGAGTTTACCGCCCGCTGGTGGCATTTCGCTGAAATCGACGCTTTCGTCGCCGGGTTCGAAATACGCATTGTTAGGTATATCGGTTAGCCATTGGCCTAAAAATCGCGCGGCAAGTGCTTTGTCGAAATTTACTTTTTTAATGGCTTTTACGGTCGCTTTGATTAGGTCTTCAGGCAATGCTGCGGGCTGATCTGTTGCAGGAATGCCCGCATCTTTGTAGGTTTCCGATAGACGCGGCCCGGGAATTACCGGGCTTGCATATAGACCGCCGGTATCCCCAAGGTTAGCTAGAATCTGATCATTTGCCGCTTCCAGCATTCCGCAGGCAAGGGTGGCTTCGGTAGGGGCACGAAAGCCGATCGAAATCGTCATGCACGTGCCAACTGCCACGCCGTCGTGCGCCGCGTGCGGCGGCAAATAGAGCATGTCGCCTGGTTCCAGCACGAATTCCTGTTCGGCTTCAAAGTTTTTCAAAATTTTCAGCGGCAAGCCGGGCTGGAGTGTAAGATCATCCTGCTGACTGATACGCCAGCGTCTTTGACCACGGGCTTGCAGCAGGAACACATCGTAACTGTCGAAATGCGGGCCTACGCCGCCACCGTCTGTGGCAATGCTGATCATGGCGTCGTCAAGACGCGCATCCGAGATAAATCGGAATTGCCTCATCAGGTCTGCGGTGGCGTCGTCGTGCAAATCGACACTTTGTGCCAGCACGGACCAATTCGGTTTGCTTGCCGCGGGTAAGCGATCCAACGGACCGGTCTTCATATTCC
Source organism: uncultured beta proteobacterium (assembly GCA_963706785.1). Taxonomy (GTDB): domain Bacteria; phylum Pseudomonadota; class Gammaproteobacteria; order Burkholderiales; family Burkholderiaceae_B; genus Pollutimonas. Next base: position 41,962 of record CAVPNJ010000001.1, on the reverse strand, counting down.
AGCCATTTTCATCCTGCCATATCAGTCGCGATTCCACTTCCTCGCGCTGGACTAGTTGTTTGATATTGGCAATCGACAAAGATGGCTTGAAGTCCGGAATAGCCTGGCGGATCAAAAGTGGCTTGCGCTGCCAATAGTCGCGCATGAAATCCCGGGGCGTAATGCCGCCCAACAAGGTGAGAGGCTGATCAATATTCATAAATGCTCTTTGCGCAAACGGTACAAAACATCCAGGGCTTCACGTGGTGTGAGCTGGTCAGGGTCTATCGCTGCCAGGGCAGATTGTAGTGCTGACTCTGTCTCAGTGTAGGCGCTATCATGATCGCCAAATACTTCGCCGTCGGCGCTAAAGTCCTGGTCTGCAGCAGCAGCGAATAAGTCTAACTGGGGCGTAGGCGCGCCCTGCGCTTCCAGGCGTGATAACTCGCGGCTTGCATGGCGGATGACGGCAGCGGGTATCCCGGCGCGCTGAGCGACTTGTATCCCATAACTGCGGCTTGCGGGTCCGGGCTGTACCTCATGCAGGAATACGATGCCTGATGAAGATTCTGCAGCGGCAAGATGCACGTTGGCCGCCGCGGGAGCTTCTGCGGGCAGACGGGTGATTTCGAAATAGTGCGTGGCAAATAGGGTGAGCGCTTGGTTGTGGGTCAAAAGCCTATGGGCAATGGACCAAGCCAGCGCCAGGCCGTCGTAGGTCGAAGTGCCCCTGCCGATTTCATCCATGAGCACAAGGCTATGAGGCGTGCTGGCAGCCAAAATTGCCGCGGCTTCGGTCATCTCCATCATGAAGGTGGAGCGGCCCCCAGCCAGGTCATCAGCGGCGCCGATGCGGGTGAATATGCGATCGATTTGTCCAATGCTCGCCAATCTGGCCGGCACGAAACTGCCAATGCGCGCCAGCAATGCAATCAACGCGATCTGTCGCATATAGGTGGATTTACCGCCCATATTGGGACCGGTAATCAGCAGCATTCGTCGCTCTGGGCCGAGTTCGCAATCGTTCGGGGTAAAGCGCTCGATGCTGTGTTCGACCACGGGGTGGCGACCAGCTTCAATGACAATCTCGTTTTCCTCAGATACCTGCGGGACGGTCCAGTCGTTAAGCCGGGCGTGCTCCGCCAGGGAGGCCAGGGCATCGATTTCGGCCAGCGCCGATGCGCACTGGGACAGCGCGCTAGCATAGCGAGCACATTCGTCGAGCAGGGTTTCGAATAGCCACTTTTCCCGTGTCAGGCTGCGGTCTTTCGCGGAAAGAACCTTGTCCTCCCAGGTTTTCAGTTCGGGGGTGATGTAGCGTTCTGCATTTTTCAGGGTCTGGCGTCTGCGATAGTCGGCAGGTACCTTATCGGCTTGCCCACGTGACACTTCGATGAAGAAACCATGGACTCTGTTGAATTCGACGCGTAAGTTCGCGATGCCTGTGCGTTCCCGTTCTCGAGCTTCAAGTTCCAGCAGGAATTCACCGCTGTCACTGGCGAGACGCCGCAGTTCGTCAAGCTCATCGTCGTATCCCGGTGCAATAACACCGCCTTCGCGTACCAGCAGCGCCGGCTCGGGGTCGATGGCGTGATGCAGGAGGGTGGCAATGCCGGGGTCGATGTCAATACGCACTAAGAAGCGCGCAAGTATCGATTCGGCATCGAAGGCCAGTCGAAGCTGTTCAGATACGACGGGAAGCAAAGCGAGCGCTTCGCGAAGGCTGGCCAATTCGCGGGGCCGTACCGAGCGCAATGCAATGCGAGTCGCGATGCGCTCCAGGTCGGGGTAGTGATCCAGCATCTGTCGCAAGGTATCAAGCGGTGCTTCGGCGCTTAGTGCGTCTTGCCTGGGCGCGGCCGACAAGAACGAGGAGATCACTTGCTGTCTGGCGATCACCGGTTCGTTATCGCGCAGCGGATGATGTAGCCAGCGCCGCAGCATCCGGCTTCCCATGGGCGTTTTGCAGTGATCCAGCGTGGAAAACAACGTGGGGCTTTCTTCACCGCTGATCGTCTCAGTCAATTCGAGATTTTTTCGCGTAACGGGATCAAGCACCACATATTCGCCAGCCTGATCGACGCGTATCGTTTGCACGTGGGAGAGCGATCCGGTTTGTGTGCGGCTGACATAGCGCAGTAAAGCTCCTGCCGCGCAGGTGGCGACAGGCAGATCCGCCATGCCAAAGCTCGCCAGCGAATCAACGGCGAAATGCCTTTGCAGTACGTCGCTTGCCCCGTCGGACTCGAAGTGCCAATTGGGAATCGTGCTGATTGCTATACCAGCACTGGGACTGATACGACTGTCTTCCGCGCATACCAGCTCCGCCGGGCCGATACGGTGAAGTTCCGTTTCCATCATGTCTGGCGAGCATTCGCTGACTTTGAACTCGCCATTGGCCAGATTCATCCAGGCCAGTCCTGCACGTTCTGTTTTGTTTATCCGCGCGGTCCAGACGGCGGCTATCATGCGATCGGCTTTGGCCGGTAGCAATGCTTCGTCAGTGAGGGTGCCGGGTGTGACAATGCGCATGATTTTGCGTTCAACTGGACCCTTGCTGGCGGCAGGGTCACCGGTCTGTTCGCAAATGGCAACCGAAATTCCCTGTGCGACCAGACGTGCCAGATAGCCTTCCATGGCGTGAAAAGGTACACCAGCCATCGGAATGGGAACGCCGTTAGAAGAGCCGCGTTTAGTCAGCGTAAGGTTCAGCACGCGCGCGCCGCGCTCGGCGTCGTCGTAGAACATTTCATAGAAATCGCCCATGCGGTAAAACAATAAGTGCGGCCCGGCTTCAGCCTTGAGTCGCAAATATTGCTGCATCATAGGCGTATGTCCGCTTACGTCAGGCTGTAAATTTCCCTTTGTTTTTGCTGAAGTACCGCGCATTGCTTGGCTTTCCGGGGATAAGGCGCTTTTGCCTGAAGTGCTATTCAATACCATCTAAACCTATCTACATCTATCTAAACTTACGCTTTTGGCATAGTTTTTCATTAGAAGCTTTTTCGAGGTTACACCAGATCGATTAGCATACCGTAAGACAAACTTACGCCGACAGGGTACGCCATGCAATTCGACGCACGAGCCGCTAAGCTGCTCAAACCAAGAGAACACTTTACCATTGATGGCCACCCGGGCTTGCGTTTAGTCGCGACGAGATTTCACGCACTTGGATGTATCGATATAAGAGTCCTATCGACGGCAAAATGCATCAGATAAAAATCGGACACTGGCCCTCTGTCTCGTTGCACGCGGCGGTTGTAGCATGGGAACAGCTTCGACAGTAGCGCGAAGCCGGTATCGACGTTGCCGCTCAGAATCGCTCTATAAAAGCGGAGGCCACCAAGACCGCCGAAAAAGAGCAGCGGCGAAGAAAGGGGAAGTTCGAACGGTACGACAGGTTTGTGATTACTACTTGGCCGGCCACATTGCTAGTAATAGAGCTGAAAAAGGGCGCGTCGAAATTGCCGGCACCTTCCGGACCATGCTTGGACCGGTTGAAGATTTCGTTGCAACTTAACTCGGACCGACGCTTTCAATCTAATTAATACATATGCGCTTATTCCAGTTCAGGCTGGGATACTGCGCCAGCGAGCTGGGCGCGGCCTGGGACTATTGCCTGTACGCAGGAAAACGGCCGGACACGACGCCGAACTGGTGGCGCTTAATTTTGCGCGGCAAGTTAAAGTCGAAGGGAAAGACCGTGAGCGGAATCGCCCGGCGCGCACCAGGACTGTCCCTCGAGCAAGACTGTCGTCGAGACTTAACAGTAAGCGCATTAGACTAAGGCGCCTTCTGCCACGGGTTATTCGCCCCGGCAGGGGCGCTGGCCCAAAAGGATCGAACTGCACGTCGATCCCGTCCCCCCCCCCCCCCCGCGTAATTCTCAGCCATACAGTTTTACATGCCTGGCAGGTATAGCGCCTCTCCAAAATCCCAGCGTAGCTTTTGGGCGCCTGCATCGCTGTCAGCGTCATAAACACATGAGTGTTTTTGGGTAGCACAGCGTTTGGAACACCTTGCACGACATACAAAGCGATACGGAGGATGTGGGTTTCATAGCTCAAGGCGCCCCTTACAGTGCCGTACGGCCATTCGACGTTCTGGCCGCAGCCATCACGGCGCCTATCTGCACATCAGCCATTGTGTCTAATGAATCTTATGGGCATAGGCTTGCATCAACGCCCAGTAAACTGGGGAACCATATCAATCAAAAAAGGAAGCCGAGATGGCGGTCGTCGAAAAAACCAGAAAGGCTATTTTGGCTTTTATGCTTGAAACGTGGTCTCGGGAAGGGTGTGTGTTTGATATCAATGCGTTCTATTTGCGCAGAATGAACGATTTATCTCGGCAAGAGTTGGACGCTGTGGAGGCAGCGGCTGACGGACTCGTTAAGGATGGACTTTTTGAGAAGCAACAAAGTCATTATTATTTGACCGCTGCCGGTTATGAGCGCCTATTTGATCGGAGCGAACTCGAGGCCGGACGTGTTTGCGCGGTCCAGAGGCCGCTTGCTCCACCGGATTCGCCGGCTGATACCGCTTGTTCCGACAAAAGCACTTTGGACAGTGCGGTAGTTCACGGTAATCATCCAGTAACGGCGCGGCTCAGCGACTATTCCGACGCATTGATGCAGCCCTCGGCGTTTCGAGTACTACCTGATCCTCGCTAAATTTCACGCCGTCGCCTGCTTGCCGTAATCATCCGCACATAAACGCCTCTTCATTTACCTGACCGCATTGCCCTTCGTGACTCGCTCGTACATTTCGCGCTGCTCTTTTACGCACAGTTCATTATTCACCAAGCCTATTAGCAGTGCCAGCGGCGAGTTCTCGCGCTCAGTTGGTAAATGATCGAACACCTCCCATGCATATTCAAGATACCGTGCAGGCGTTTTATCTCTCGGAGCAGCATCATGGTGTCCACATTACCCATATTGCGGTCTTGGATAGCTCGGAGCTGTGCGAGGCTGAGGGGATATTGCTTCATGGCTCGTATACTGCAGTTATACACAGTGTTTTTACCATAAGTGCCATAACGCGGCGCCCCCTGTGGCTTTTGGAAGCTCTCAACCTTTCCAGAATAGGGCTGCAGTCATGCCCAGTCCGATTATGATGACGTAATACCGGACCTGTTTTGCAGACACTATGCGGGCGAGCCGCCCACCGGCCCAGCCACCGGCTGCACCGGCAAGCATCATCGGCGCTGCGTAGGCCCACGCAATGGCATCGCCAGCCATGTATACCGCGGTAGCGATCAGTGTCAGGACGGCAGACGCCCAGTTCTTTGTTCGGTTCATCGCATTCAGGCTTTGTCGGCTCGTCATCGTGAAGAGCGCGAGCAGCAATATCCCCATGCCGCCGTTGAAATAGCCGCCATACACACTGGCGGTAAAAAGGCCTGTACGTATTCCCCATTTAGACTGATCTGCGCCAGCTTCTCCATCGTTGGCCATGGCCGCGACGCGGCGATTAATCCAGATAGGGCCAACAATAAATAGCATGGTGGCGGCCAGCATCATCCACGGCACTACCCCGCGCAGCAAATTGTCATCGGTTTGTGTCAGCAGATACGCGCCAATGGCCCCACCTATACCTGCGAGACAAACGAGTTCACGCAGAGGCAGCAGTTCCTGGTCGGCCGACGTGTCGCCGCGTAGCGACAACGCCCCCGTCACGTATCCCGGTAAAAGCGCGACAGTGCCTGTCGCATTGGCCGTCACAGCCGGTACACCCGCAAACATCAACGCAGGCAGGGTCAGGAAGCTCCCGCCGCCCGCAATCGTATTGAGGACTCCGCCAATGAAGGCGGCACAACATAACAATACCAAGATCATCAACATGCCTTGAAATGAACGCTTAGCGAATCCTGGGCGGGGCATGCATTGCGCGCGCCCGCCAGGACTTTCATCTTATGGTCATCGCGGGGTGCCGGTGCAACGTGAATGGCAACTTCGTAAATCATGTCCGCTTATCCCTTTTCTGAAGTGGAGCGCTCACTAGTATCGCCATAAATGCGTCCGCCAAAGATGGCCGTACCGATACGAACTTCGGTGGAACCTTCTTCGATAGCGATTTCAAAGTCGCCACTCATGCCCATCGAGAGGCGGCTTAATTCGACACCTTCAATCGCCTCATTTTGAGTTTGGTCACGCAGTTGGCGCAGCGATCGAAAACAGGCGCGCACAGCTTGGTCGTTCGCATCGTTGACGGCCATTGTCATTAGCCCGCGCACCCGCAGGGTGGGAGCATCGTGAACGAGCTTACGTAGAAAGCCCGGGAGTTCTTCTGGCGGGAGTCCGTACTTACTGGGTTCGCTTGACGTCTTGATTTGTACCAGGACGTCTATGGCCCGTCCTTCATGCTGTAGCCGTCGATCCAGGGCGATTGCCAGTTCCATTCGATCCAGTGACTGCACCTCCGCAGCAATGCGGGCAATATCCTTTGCCTTATTAGTTTGCAGGTGTCCAATCATGACCCACTGGATATTGGCCTCTTCCAGCAGGTCGTGCTTAGTCCGAATTTCTTGCGCTTTATTCTCGCCGAACCGGTGCTCTCCAACACGCAGCGCTGCGCGGATGGCTTCTTCGCCAAATGTTTTGCTTACAGGCAGCAGGTCGACTGAGTCGGGCGCTCGCCCGGCCCGCAGTGCGGCATCGCGAATACGGTCTTTGACGTGGGTCAGTCGAGAGGCTATAGAACTGTGTTCGGTCATATTGTGCGTACTCATCAAACGACAGCCGCCCTGCGAAGCGAGGGCGGCGAACATCGATGCTGCCATTGTAGACGCCGGCGACGATGCTGGGGCGCCTTGCTAAACGCTTAAGCCGGGGACAGGGTCTGATGTACCTGGGAAGTGATCTCGTAAGAGCGCAGGCGCGCAGCATGATCGAACATATTGGATGTAATCATCAATTCATCGGCGCCGGTCCGGGCCAAAAAGGCCTTTAACTGAGTGGCCACTGTGTCCGGTGAGCCAATCGCGGAACACGATAGAACATGCTGTAGCAGTTCTTGCGCTTGAGGCCCTATCTGGTCCAGATATCCTTTGACGGGAGGCGGCAAGCGCGAAGGGCGGCCGCTGCGCAGGTTGACGAACGATTGTTGCCACGATGTTGCAAGGAATTGGGCATCTTCGTCGGTATCGGCAGCAAATACATTGAAACCCAACATGACGTAAGGCTTTTGCAGCCGTTCTGAGGGCTGGAAGTTGCTACGATACAACTGGATGGCCTGCATCATTTGCTGGGGCGCGAAATGGGAAGCGAAGGCGTACGGCAGGCCAAGGGCTGCAGCCAGCTGCGCACCAAAAAGACTTGAGCCGAGGATCCAGATGGGAACATTCAGGCCTTTGCCGGGAACCGCTTGCACGGACTGTCTGGGCTCGTCAGAGAAATAGTCCATTAACTCGACAACATCGCGCGGAAATTCATCGGCGTCCGAGGCTAGATTACGCCGCAAGGCACGAGCCGTTATTTGGTCGGAGCCGGGGGCGCGGCCCAAGCCAAGGTCGATGCGGCCGGGGAATAGCGATTCAAGCGTCCCGAATTGCTCGGCGATGACCAGCGGCGAATGATTGGGCAACATAACGCCGCCTGCGCCGACCCGGATGGTAGACGTGGCGGCGGCGACCTGTCCGATCAAAACGGCGGTTGCGGCACTGGCGATACCCGGCATACCGTGATGTTCGGCCATCCAGTAGCGGTTGTAGCCCCAGCGCTCACCATGTTGGGCGATGTCGAGCGTATTACGAAACGATTCGGCTGCAGTGCTGCCTTCGGTAATCGGCGAAAGGTCGAGTATGGAAAATGGAGTCATTGAATGCACGTGGGGTCTACGGCCCGAATATCAATGGCTGGCGTTAAAACTCTGGTCCTTGCCTAAACCTGTCAGACCTTGCGCCGACACGTGCGCCAACAACCATTTCGGTTATCCAGCCAACCAGGATAGACGTATAGGCCTCCTGGCACACCTTGGCGCTTAGTGCATGATCGGCGCCATCGATCACTCGGTGTGTGAGCGAATGCGAATTATGAAATGCTGCACGGTAACTCATGATGGTCGCATGGGGCACCAGGTGGTCATGCTCGGACTCCACCAATAACACGTCGCCTCTGAATGAAGCACATGCCGCCAACGCCCGGTTTTCTTCGGGCGTGACCGGTGCGCTCCGGTATGCGGCCAAGTCGTCTCGATTCAACTGCCGCTTTGGTTTGGTCCATTCCGCGTCGCGGTATAAAGAAGGAACCCGCAAGGACAGCCACTTGACGGGGCGCAAAGTGGTCAATATGGTAGATAAATAGCCGCCATAACTAGTGCTTACGACCGCCACTGACGACGTATCGATCGCCGGATGCTGCGCCAGTCGATCATAGGCAGCGATAATGTCGCAAAGGTTTTCCTCCCGCGTCACGGTTTGCTGGCGGTCCGAACCTTTTTCATGGCCTCGTAAATCGAAGGTCAGACAGACGCAGCCCAGCCCCGCGATCCCGCGGGCGCGGTCCAGGTCGCGTTCTTGGCTGCCGCCCCATCCGTGAACGAACAACACGCCCGGAACCTTGGACTTAGGGGCTAGAAATGTGCCGGCGACATTCTCATTCCCGATGGTAATCTCTACCGCTGAGCTACTAGTTCCCATAAGGTTCCACCATTACATACTTGCGGATCAGTCCCAGATCCGGGTCTTCGCCATAAAAGACCTCCTTTGCCTGGGCCGGCGGCTGAGCCCGATCGCCGAAAATTTCAAGGGTGCTGGCACGGACAATCTTGATATCTTTGCGGGTATGAAAAGCCTCCAGGGCGGCGATCTCCGCAGCGCTGGCCCCACCGGTACGCCACGACTGCTCCAATACTCCGCATCGCTGTCTGCCTTTGCTGTCCAATCCGCTGGCGACATCGTAGTTCCGCCGCGATGCAAAAAAGCCGGTAAAGCACTTCGAAGCGGCGGCGTCGTAGGCCTTGGCTTTGGCGATTGCTGTTTGATAGCCCGGCGCCAGATCAATTTTTTGCAGCGTATCGAAGTCGCCCAAGGCAACGATCAACTCGGAGCCGCCATAGACCATTTCACCTCGGTTGTCGGCGGTAAGACGCTGCGTCCCAACGTAGCTGGCGATCATGCCTGCCACTCGAACCTGTCCAACGCTATATGTTTCAACGTCGTCAAGATGCTCCTCAAGCACGATTCCGCAATCGGCGAGACGCGAGGTGTCGACTTCTTCTAAAGCGGCGGCCAGGGCATCGGAGTCCGATACTCAGGATTTGGCCCCGCCCCGCCGTGGCATGTACCGGTTTCACTCGTAGTGGGCCGTGCTGAAGTAGTTGCTGTCCCGCGCTGCGCGCATCGTCCAAACTGAAGCTCGTAAAGCCGAGCAAGACTGAATCCTTAACCAGCTTGCCAAACTCATGTGACCATCCCTCTGGAGCAATGCTGGTAGGGTCAAGCAGTGCGTGGCTAATGGCTTTAGTCGGTATGAATGGGTGCGGGGCAACACCACCGAATAGATCGTTCTCAGATTTTATGCCCAGGCTTTCTGCCAGTCTTATTCCTATCAGTGTGTCGCTCGGAAGGAAGTAGACCCTCCCGGAATACCGCTGCGCGGCATCGTACGCGCCGGCGAATTCCATTCCAAGCATCCGTGCAATGCGCCTGGCAAGTTCCTGATGCACTTTCTTTTCATGTTCGGGCTCATGCTCACGGGCTGGATAAATCACGACCACTCCGGAGCTCATACTTGATACCTCGGTTTTGTCACTCATTCAGAAACAGGACGTTGTGGGTTCTACTGTGCTCACGGGCACGGACTGTGCAGGAGTGAAAAGGGATTTTCCCGCTCCTGGTCGAAACGCGACTTTCTGTCATATCGGGTTCCTTGCATTCACCGCTGGATAAATCCAGGCGAACTCCGGACCGCGGGCTCCGTGGTTCGCCCGGAAGGGAGAGCTATAGACTCACTTAGCCAGCTTTACTTCTGGTAAAGCTTTCAGCTGTTCTTTCGTCATTCCTTGTAAGGTGAGCTTATTTTCCATTTGGGTGACCCGATCGAAGGGGACCGCGACATCGTGCGAACCCATGCCAAGGAAGCCCCCCGCGCCGATGATGAAATAGGCGGCTTTGCCGTCTGCGGCCAATACTACGTCGTTGACTTCGCCGATTTTTTCGTTGGTTTCGTTATATACGGTTTTCCCCATTATTTTATCTTTGACGCTCCAGCCTGTAATAGCTTCAGTCATTGCTGCGCTATCTGACACACCTGCCGCCGGTCTAGCCGTAGATCTAGGGGCGGTAGTTGCAGCCCCAGGCGCTGGAGAAGCAGGGGCGGTTTCAGGAGCGGTAGCAGGAGCTGCTGTAGTCTGGCTAAATGCTGTGGGCGCAATAAGAAGGGGCACTGAGCAAGCTGCGGTGATGAAGATTTTTTTCATGTTTTCTCCTGGTTAAGCGACCATAGGGTCACTCGTTTTCCAGCAAGTGGTGTGCCCGCAGTAAATACTTCCTGATCGGGCATGAGAATTGCAGCGGCATCTAGTCTTCAAGATTTTCGTCCATAGATGACGTCTACGCAGGCATCAATTGGCTTTTAAAGGGGTAAGAATGTTATATACGATTGCAGTGATTCTGATCATTCTGTGGCTGCTGGGACTCGTCACCTCTTATACCATTGGTGGCTTTATCCATATATTGCTCGTCATCGCCATCATCGTGATTCTCGTGCGCTTGATCAGCGGACGCGCTCCGTAACATATAGGCTGATTTTGGTAAATCAGGCGGCTGGCCAGTATTCGAGCACCGTGTACAACCCATTGTTATTACAGTATTGTTTCGGGTAGCCGTAAGGTTGTCCATGTGCTTATCCACAATTTTCGTGGATAAGTCAGGCATTTGGCGGCCGTGGCCATATGGCTGATTTTCAGCCATCGAATGTACCCGCCTGATTTATAAGGGTTTACGGTACTAGTGCTCAACTTATACGTCTGCTTGTCCACAGATGGCGGGGATAAGTAGGCTTCTCTATTTTTTTGAAGGAAATTATGCTGGACGGACTTAAAGATCTTGGCTTAGGCACTCTGGGCCTGGAATATTTGGCGCTGAATCTGGTATTGACGGTCGTCATACTGATTATCGGCTGGATGGCCTCTTCATTCGCGGGGCGCACCGTGCGGAATCTGGCGGCTCGCTCGAATAAAATCGACCCGACCATCGTCCCAATGGTCTATACCGTAACGGTGTGGGCGATACGTATTTTTGTGCTTATCGCAGTGTTAGCCCGATTTGGTGTACAGACAGCCAGCATCATTGCTGTATTGGGCGCGGCCGGCTTAGCGATCGGTTTAGCCTTGCAAGGTACGCTGCAAAATATTGCCGCCGGCATAATGTTGCTCGCCTTACGTCCTCTTCGTACGGGCGAATATATTTCTGTCGTCGGGAAAGGTGATGGCACGGTAGCTGAGGTCGGACTGTTTCTTACCCGCCTAATTCAATTCGATGGCGTTCACCTGACATTACCGAATAGTCTGGTTTGGGGAAATACGATCATTAATTACAGTCGCAATGCGACCCGTAGGCTAGACGTCGAAGTAGGTGTTCGTCATGGCGACGATCTGGAAGTAGCGCTAAGCGAACTGCGCAAATTACTCACAAGTCACGAATTCGTATTGGCCGAGCCGCCTCCGCAAGTTATGGTGACCGAGTACCGGGAAAGCACTGCGGTCGTCAACATGCGGGCGTGGGTCGAATCGGGTCATTATTGGGATTTGCGCTTTGATCTGTACAGAAAGGCCTTGCAGGCACTCGGAAATGCAGGGCTGCAGTTGCCGATCCCGGTGCGGTTCGTTCAAGCGCAGGCAACGCCTATTGAAGAGTCGGCGCAGGCAAAGCCCTGACTCAAATTTTATCGGCGATGGTTTTCAAGCCGTCTTGAATAAGCTGCGCAATTTCGCGCTGCCGGGTAGCGGGCATGCGGTCGGTGATCGCCGTAACACTAATGGCAAGATACGGTTCTTCCTTGGCATTGCATAAGGCGCAGCCTACGCCCAAGGCGCCCCGGACCGCATAGTTCCCGACTACCGAATAGCCTCGGGTACGGGTGTTTTGCACCAGCTGCCGCATTTCGCGGGAGGTCATCCCACCGTATTGTTCGATTTGATTATTGTTGTGGGTAATAATCTCTTCGACCGTGGCATCGTCCAGCTTTGCCAGTAAGGCCATTCCACCAGAGCCGACTCCTAGCGGTTGACGTTTGCCCGCGAAGGTGGCGAGGATTTGCACGGGGTAGGCGCCGATCTCGCGCCAGAGGCTTACCGACTCGTTGCCATCGCGCACGACCAAGAAAACGGCGTCGCCCGTCAGGGCAGCCAACCTTTGCAAAACGGGAAAGGCAAGCTCGATACGTCGGTCTTGCTCGATTCCGGGCAGCGCGAGCGTCTGTTCAGCTATGAATCTTTTACTTCCGCGTACATTTTTTGCAAAGCCGCCTTCTATCAAGGCCGCCAGCAAGCGATAGATAGTAGGGCGCTGCAATCCAGTTAGCCGGGCCAGACTCGTTACGCTAAGGCCGGTGTCAGAGTTCTCTTGAAGAGTTCGTAGCACCAGGAGACCACGCTTTAATGTCCGCGGGCCGGATCCGGTAGTATTGTCGCTGGAACTGTCCACAGTATGTACGCGCAAGTTTGAAAAAAAAGAAATATGTTGGAAAATCGAACAGCTATTATATAACCGTCCACGTTATGGACACTAAAATCAAATCTCGGAGGACACAGTGTCAATTCGTTCCAAATTTACGTCTAGTGCAAAAGTAATCGCCGCCAGCACGCTATTCGCTGGCGCCCTTGGTTTCGCCAGTACCGCATCGGCGGCATATCCCGATCATGCAATACGACTGGTAGTCGGTTTTTCCGCAGGCGGCACGACCGATGTTGTCGCACGCATTCTGGGCAAGGAAATCGGCGACGCGCTTGGTCAGCCTGTAGTGGTTGAAAATCGCCCTGGCGCGGGAAGCAACATTGCTACTGAAATGGTGTCGCGCGCAGCACCTGATGGATATACTTTGTATATGGTAGCGGTAACGAGCGCCATTAATCAGACTCTCTATAAGAACCTTCGTTTTGATTTGACGAAGGATTTTGCTCCGGTTTCGTTAGGGGTAAGGGTTCCCAATATTCTGGTTGTAAATCCTTCCCTTCCCGTTAAATCGGTTAAGGAACTTGTCGACTACGCCAAGGCTAACCCAGGTAAACTCAACTTTGCTTCTTCAGGCAGCGGTACGTCTATCCATATGGCCGGGGAACTTTTTAAGCAGTTAGCGAAAATCGACGCGACCCACATCCCTTATAAGGGCAGCTCGCCCGCCATGACTGACCTTATAGGCGGTCAGGTGGACTACATGTTCGACAATATGCCGTCGGCGTGGCCTCATGTGGCCGCCGGCAAGCTACGCGCACTGGCCGTAACCACAGCCGAGCGTTCCAAGACGGCTCCCGATCTGCCCACTATGCAAGAGTCAGGTTTCCCTTCCTATGATGTTTCATCATGGTTCGGTATCATCGCACCCAAGGGAACTCCCGACGATATTGTCAATAAGCTGAATTCGGTCGTTCAGGCTGCCATGGCCAAGCCTGACGTGCAGGCCCGTTTGGCGGACCTCGGCGCGGTTCCGGCCAAGACAACCCCCGCCGAGTTCGGAGCCTTCATCAAGTCTGAGGTCGAGGGCTGGGCCAAAGTGGTCAAAGCTTCCGGTGCTACAGTAGATTAATACATTTAGTCTTTTACAGATGGCCGGCCTCGGGTCGGCCATCTGTTTTTTGAACCCATTTATTAACAGGAACTGGATGCCACATGATTTCCAAAATCTTTAACAGCTTACGGGAGTCCTTGTCCGACATTCCTGACGGCGCTTCGATCATGGTGGGCGGCTTCGGTCTGGCCGGCCAGCCCAAAGAGCTCATCGATGCCTTGCTTGATCAAGGTGCAAAAGACCTTGTCATAATCAATAATAATGCGGGCAACGGTGACACGGGCCTTGCGGCATTGCTGGCGGCGGGGCGCGTACGGAAAATCGTTTGTTCATTTCCGCGCCAGAGCGATTCTCACGTATTCGATGCTTTGTATCGTGCCGGAAAAATCGAACTCGAACTCGTTCCGCAAGGTAACCTTGCCGAACGCATCCGTGCCGGTGGCGCCGGAATAGGGGCATTTTTCACCCCTACTGCCGCGGGAACTTTGCTGGCCGAAGGCAAAGAGCAGCGCAATATTAATGGCCGCGATTATGTTCTTGAATACCCCTTGCAAGCGGATTATGCCCTGATCAAGGCCTTGAAGGGCGACCGTTGGGGTAACCTGGTATATCGCAAAACAGCACGGAACTTCGGTCCCATCATGGCGAGTGCTTCCCGTATTACCGTAGCGCAAGTTGACGAAATCGTCGAACTGGGCGCTTTGGACCCCGAGGCCATTGTGACGCCGGGTTTATTTGTGCAGCGTGTGGTGGCCTTAGGAGCCGAAAAATGAATCGTTTAAATCGTGAACAAATGGCGGCCCGTGTGGCTCAGGACATACCCGAGGGCAGCGTGGTCAATCTTGGTATTGGCTTACCCACCAAAGTGGGCAATTATCTGCCTGCTGACCGTGAAATCATGTTGCATAGCGAAAACGGCGTTATTGGAATGGGGCCCGCCCCGGAGCCAGGCGCCGAGGATCCTGATCTGATCAATGCGGGCAAGCAGCCAGTCACTTTGTTGGCGGGCGGGGCATACTTTCATCACGCTGATTCCTTCGCGATGATGCGCGGCGGACACCTCGATATATGTGTTCTAGGCGCCTTTCAGGTTTCGCGCACGGGCGACCTGGCGAACTGGCACACGGGTGGCCCAGACGATATCCCCGCAGTCGGCGGCGCAATGGACTTGGCAATCGGCGCCAAGTCGGTGTATGTCTTGATGGAATTATTGACTCGCGAAGGTCAAAGCAAGTTGGTAGAGCGCTGTTCGTATCCGCTTACCGGTATCGCTTGCGTATCGCGTGTGTACACCGATTTGGCGGTCTTTGATCTGAAAGATGGCAAGGTAGTCCTTATTGACGATTTGGCTGGCGTCGGCATTGCCGAGCTATCCCGACTTACAGGGATGGCACTGGTCGCAGGCTAGGGCTTTGTGGCGGTCTTGATCATAGCGGTACATAAGCCGCGCAGCATATCGACCTCGTCGCGGGTCAGATCGTTGCGGCCGAATAAATGCCGCATGCGCGGCATGAGTTTTTTAGGGTGTTCTGGATCGAGAAAACCCACCGCCACCAGGGCCTGCTCCCAATGAACCATTAGTGCCTGTATTTTCTCGCTGGGGGCGGATTCGTCGCCAGCTTCCGCCTGGCCGCTGGTGACCGGAAGTAGCGGCATCGCCGCCGCATTTGCCAGGGCATAGCGCAATTCCCATGCAGCCAATTGCAGAGCCTGCGCCACATTCAGCGAGCTATATTCAGGATTCGCAGGTATATGGCAAATTCGTTGACATAAGGCGATGTCTTCATTGGTCAGGCCGGATCGTTCTGTACCCAATACTATCGCCACCCGGCTGTGCGGTTGTTGTAAAGTGGTGCAGCTTATCGTTGCGGCCTGGCGGATGTCGCAAGGGGGTGGGCCTATCATGCGGGCACGCGCCGTCAGCGCAAATGCCATGGTGACAGGGCGTAGCGCCTCTTGTAAAGTCGGGACAATGTGAACCGCCGCCAGTACGTCGGTTGCACCGCTGGCCAGTGACTGCGCCTCGGGAAGTTCGAGCACATCGGGGAAACGGGGGGCCACCAGACACAAGTCGTGAAAGCCCATAGTCTTAATGGCGCGGGCCGCTGCGCCTACATTTCCGGGATGGCTGGGGTGCACCATAATGAACCGAACGCGAGTGAATGCATCGGTCGTTTCGGAGGAAAACGTGTTAGTCATTTAAAATAGATCGTTTTTAACGTTTATTGCCCGACTTTTGCCTATGCAGGCGGTCGGATCTGGCGGGTTGGGCAATGACAGTTTCTTTTGTTTAATACGGAATTTTATGCACCCGATGCTCAATACCGCCATCAAGGCGGCACGCCGTGCTGGCGCCATTATCAACCGTGGCAGCCTCGACCTGGAACGCCTGCAAGTGGCACGCAAGGGACCCAAGGATTATGTCACGGAAGTTGATCATGCTGCGGAAGAAGCAATAATCGATATCTTGCGCACCGCGTATCCCGATCATGGTTTCCTTGGTGAAGAATCGGGAACTCACTTGGCCGCGGGGCAAACCATCGATACCCAGGCCGACTTTCAATGGATTATCGATCCCCTCGACGGCACGACCAATTTTATTCATGGTTTGCCTATTTATGCTGTGTCCATCGCGCTGGCGCAGCGAGGACAGGTCACTCAGGCTGTTATCTACGATCCCAGTCGCAACGAACTATTCACCGCTACTCGCGGCGGCGGTGCATTCATGAATGACAGGCGCGTTCGGGTTTCGGGTCAAACTCGTTATCACGATGCGCTGTTAGGTGCGCATGTGCCAAATTCGGCCGGCGTGGTGCCAGTGAACACACGTTTTTCCAGCGTATTGTCGGAATGCGCCTCGGCTCGCCGCACTGGGCTCAACGGTGCTTGATCTTGCCTATGTCGCGGCAGGACGCCTGGACGGTTATTGCGGCGTTAATTTGAAGCCGTGGGACCTGGCCGCGGGTGGCCTGCTAATTCTCGAGGCTGGCGGACTGATAGCCGACTTCGACGGTGAGCAGGAATGGATGAAGAATGGAAGCGTGCTGGCCGCTACGCCTAAAATCTTCACGCAGATGCTGGGCCATCTGAAAGACTAAACACTGCTGTTGGTTTGGGGGTTACCGCCCCCCGTTCTTTTTTGGTACTTGCGCTTGCCTTTCGGAGCTGCCTGATGGAGTGGATGCTGGACCCTTCGGCCTGGATCGGTTTGCTGACGCTGGTGATTCTAGAGATTGTGCTGGGCATAGACAATCTTATTTTCATTGCGATTCTGGTCGAAAAGCTTCCGCCCGACTTGCGCGACCGGGCACGTATCATAGGATTATCGCTGGCGTTGGTCATGCGGCTGATACTCCTTTCGGTGATGTCTTGGTTAATAAAGCTCACCGACCCACTGTTCTCGGCGGGACCGTTCAACTTTTCAGGACGGGACCTGATACTTATCGTGGGTGGTTTCTTTTTGCTGTTCAAAGGTACGCTGGAGCTTCATGAGCGCGTGGAGGGCCGCGCGGTGAATCCGTCCGGATCACGCATGCACGCCAGCTTCTGGGTCATCGTTACACAAATCGTTATTCTTGATGCGGTTTTTTCTATCGATGCAGTGATCACGGCTGTCGGCATGGTCGATCACCTGGCTATCATGATGATTGCTGTCGTGATTGCTATGAGCATCATGCTCGCGGCGTCCAAACCGCTCACGCGGTTCGTGAACGCCCATCCCACCGTCGTGATTCTTTGTCTCGGTTTTTTGCTGACCATCGGCTTTTCCTTATTGGCAGAGGGATTCGGGTATGCCGTCCCTAAAGGCTATTTGTACGCCGCGATTACATTTTCCGTGGCTATTGAAATGATCAACCAGTTGGCCAGGCGCAATATGCGCCGGGCTGATGCACGAAGGCCCTTGCGCGAACGTACTGCCGAAGGGGTCTTGCGTATGCTCGGCAAGCGCCCACTACTGGGGCCCGAGCAAAGTCTGGCGTCCAACGAAGCGACTTCTTCCCAGGCCTTCGGCGATGAAGAGCGCTATATGGTGAGCGGCGTGCTTACCTTGGCCGACCGTTCCATTAATTCCATCATGACCCCGCGCACCAATATTTCATGGATCAACCTTGATGATGATCCCGACCAACTGCGCGAACAGATCATCAAAGCGCCGCACAGTTTTTTCCCGGTGTGCCGCGGTTCACTTGATGAGGTGGTCGGCATAGGCAGGGCCAAAGAAATGATCGCCGACCTGATCACCCAAAGTGCGATTCGCTTATCTCGCTTGCGAGATCCCATCATCGTGCATGAATCCATAGGGGTATTGCGCCTGATGGACACGTTGAAGCGATCACGCGGCCAATTAGTGCTGGTCACTGATGAGTTTGGCACTATCGAAGGGGTGATAACTCCTATCGACGTGTTCGAAGCGATTGCTGGCGAATTTCCTGACGAAGACGAAACGCCTGATATAGTTATCGAGGGCAATGACCGCTGGCGCGCGGACGGCGCGGCCGACCTGCATCATCTTGAACTTTTATTGAACACAGATGACCTGGTCGACGACGACGAGGGGTATTCCACGCTGGCTGGCTATCTGCTTGAACATTTTGGGCATTTGCCCAAGGTGGGTGACAGTTGCGAGTTGGATCAGACGCATGCCACCTTAAAATTCACGGTATTGCGTGTCGAGGGCCGTCGCATTGCGGCGGTGCAAATCGAACGTATTTATCACAACATTGACGATCCAAACGACATGAGCGAGTATGACTGAAAGTAGCTGGTTTCTGCTAAAGGCCTGGTTCCTGGGCATGATGGAAGGATTCACGGAATTTATCCCTGTATCAAGTACGGCCCACTTATTACTTATTGGGGACTGGATTAATTTCTCATCCGGAAGCGACAAGGTATTCGAGGTCGTGATCCAGTTCGGCTCAATCATGGCCGTTATGTGGATATTTCGTGAACGCTTGCTACAGTTGGTACGCGGAGTCTTGACCGGCGAGCGCAGCGAAGTCTTATTCGCGCGAAATTTACTAATTGCCTTTTTGCCGGCGGCTGTCATTGGCGCCTTGATGATCAAATACATCAAGATGTTGTTTCATAATCCGGGCGTATTTGTGGTCACCCTGATCGTCGGAGGACTGATCATGCTGTGGGTGGAACGCAAGCCCCAGTATTCCAAGACTGGAACCGGTTCCACGCCTTCGGACGAAGGGGCGGCGGCGACTAACCCGGGCAATGATTCGGTTGCATCGCAGTACGCCACCGCCTATACGCTCGAACAGATTACCTGGAAGCAATCTTTAATAGTCGGGTTCGCACAGTGCCTGGCTATGGTTCCCGGTACCTCAAGGTCCGGAGCGACCATTATCAGTGGAATGATGGCCGGAATTCAACGAAGAACAGCGACCGAATTCTCTTTCTTCCTGGCCATGCCGACCATGCTCGCTGCGACGGTATACGACCTTTATCGAAATAGCGGCGCCTTGTCCGACGCTCAAACCGCGGCTATTGTGGTCGGCTTTGTGGCAGCTTTTATTAGCGCCCTTGTTGTAGTAAAGGCGGTGCTACGTTTCGTATCTAAACGCACTTACCGACCTTTCGCCTGGTATCGCATTGCTTTGGGCATAGTTGTCATGATCTGGCTAGTCCTGCGGTAAAGAATAGAAACATCCCGCTATAATTGCACGCTATATCTAAACCCACTTTTTAAAGTGATAGCGTATGAGTGCAGATTGCTGCCAACATGGCCTTAGGGATATTTCACATTTCGAGGCCGCCGTACGGCGGTTTCGAAGCGAGTTTTACCAGCGCGATCCTGAAATGATGCATAAGCTGGCCACCGAAGGACAGGCTCCTGCTACCCTCATCATTGCATGCAGCGATTCGCGAGTCGATACTGGCGTCTTGCTGCAGGCGCATCCTGGCGAACTCTTCACGGTGCGCAACGTCGCCAACCTGGTGCCTCCTTATCAGCAGGGGGCCGGTCTGCACGGCACCGGGGCCGCCATTGAATATGCGGTTCGCGATCTCGCCGTCGATCACATCATAGTACTGGGGCATGCCAGCTGCGGCGGTATCAAGGCGGTACTTGCCGCGGCTGACGGACGTCCGATCGACCGCGAGTTTGTCGGCGACTGGGTCTCCATGGCCATGAACGCAACCGAACTCTTTCTCGATGCGGACGAATCCGGAGTCAGAAAAAAGGTGTCCCTGGATCTCCTGAAGCAGAACCCGGGCCTGGTGGAGCGCGCGGCCGTCACTGGCTCTTTGCATAATTTACTGACCTATCCCTGGGTAAAAGAACGTGTCGATGCCGGAAATCTGGCCTTGCATGGTTGGTGGTTCGACATTGAAACTGGGGACCTATGGAAATCCGATCATGGCGACTTACATTTGATGCCGGCGATCTAACCCCGCCATCATGCAAATTGTCCGTCCATGCATTTGCGCATGGCCTCCGTTAGCGGGAAGCCATGCGCAAACCTGACTCCATCGCCTTCTGGCTTAACGACAAGCTGCCGGTTCCTACTGCGCTGGGTCTGGTGTTGCAACAGATCGCTTTCCTAGGGGCGCTGCTGGTCGTGCCGAACTTGTTCGTGCAAGATAGCTCTTCGCATCTAGGCACCGGCAGCTACCTGGATATTGCGAGCGCCTCGCTAATCGCCAGCGCGCTATCCATTTTGCTGCAAACAATGAACCGGTGGGGCATCGGTTCCGGATACTACTATCCCTTGCAGGCTACCCCCACAGTTTTTGCCGTCATGTTTTTGGCCAGCAGCAGCTCTGGCGGCATGCCTGTAGCCTACGGTATGGTCTGCATTACGGGTCTGACCCAATTGGCTCTCAGCACTTGTATCGTGCGTTTACGCAGCATCTTTACGGTAGAAATTGCTGGCTTGGCAGTAATGCTGACCGGAGTCGCTACCGGACAGGTCGGCCTCAAGTTGCTATTCGAGCTTAAGGCCGGCATGGGCGCCACGAATCTGGAACTGATGGTGGCTGCTTTTACCCTGTTTGTGATGGTTTTCTGCAATATCTGGCTGAAATCACGTGTCCGTTTATTCGCATCCTTACTGGGCTTGCTTGCCGGTAGCGCGTTGGCTGCGGGGTTGGGTATGTTGCCGGTCGATAGTATGGGTTTTATCGCTTCGACTCCATGGATCCGCCTACCCGACTGGCCGGCTTTCGGCTGGGCTTTTGACGTAAGCATGGTATGGCCATATGTATTGATGGGCCTGGCGCTGTCTTTGATGTCGATCGGGACCCAAACGGTCGCCCAACGAACGGCCGATGCCGACTGGCACAAGCCCGATCTGCATGCTTATGGGCGCGGTTTGCGGGCTGAAGGCCTAAGCCACGTGCTTGCCTCATTCATTAACGCAATGCCGCAGTCCGCTAGTGGCGGTGCGGTGGGTCTAGCAGCCACTTCTGGCTGCGCTAGTCGCTATCTAGGCTACTGGGTTGCGGCGTTCCTTGTGGTGACCGCTCTGTGTTCGAAGCTGATCATTTTATGGCTTGCGGTTCCAGCGCCGGTCATTGCGGCTTTATTGCTGTTTCTTTCTGCATTTCTATTGATGGCTGGATTAAAGCTGGTGGCCTCCCGCATGCTGGACGACCGCCGTTCGCTGGCCTTGGGGGTGGGGCTTATAGTCGGTGTATCACATCACTATATTGTCGCAGGATTGGAATACGCTCCGCTGGCGGGCTTCATGAGCCTTGCAGGGGTTACCAACGGCACACTGGTAGCGTTGCTGTTGACCGTGCTGTTTCGCCTGGGCGCATCGCGACGTACAAAACAACGTTTCCTGATTGATGCGACCACAGCCGACGATCTTAATGTTTTCATGGAGAATCAGGGCCGCTTGTGGGGCGCCCGGCGTGATGCGGTACAGCGTGCCGAGCAAGCGGTATGGCAGGCCTTCGATCTGCTGGCTCATAGTCGCAGCATTTCGCCCGATCAGCACTGGCTGGACGTCAAGACCCGGTTCGACGAATACGCTTTGCGCGTTACCTTCACCTACTCGGGGACTGCCTTGCCGGTTGCCCGTGCTGCCGCACCGTCTGCCGAGGCCTTGATGAATGATCCCGAAGCGACGGCTCACCTGACGGCTTACATGTTAAGTCGACTCGCTAAGCGCGTGCATGTTCGGCAACGCGACGCTGTTGCGCAGCTTCGGCTAGACTTTGAAGCCTGATTACCAGGTGTCCTGATGCAGCACAGGACCACGGCGTTCTATCGATAGCCACCCGCCGCGGGGAACTGTTGCGTGGTCATAATCCCAGTCAGGCAACACGATGCGCTTACAAGCCCGTCCCGCTATAGACAAGTGATGGACCGCAGGGCGGTGTGTGTGCCCGTGTATCAACGTATTGACGCCGTTATCTGCAAACGCCTGGGCAATCGCTACGGGGTTCACGTCCATGATGTTCATGGATTTATAGCGATTCGCATTCATGCTGCGGTTTCTTGCCCAGTCAGCAATATTGCGGCGCAATTTAAGGCTTAGACCAAGAAATAGTCGCTGTACTACGGGGTTGCGCACAATACGCCGGAAGCGTTGGTATTTAGTGTCGAAGGTGCAGTATTCATCACCGTGCGACAAAAGCATTCGACCGCAGTCTGTATCCAGGCATACGGCATCGGGCAACAGTCGCCCACCTACATGATCCGCCAACGCTTTGCCGATCAGAAAGTCTCGGTTGCCGCGCCCCAGCCATAGCGGCATTCTCGCGGACACCCGTTTGAGCCTGTCCAGTGTCTGCGCCAGCCAATCTGGCGGCGCCGAAAGGGCAAAGTCGTCGCCTATCCAGGCATCAAAGATGTCGCCGCATAAAATCAAGGCATCCGCCTGTGCGCATGCCTTGTCCAAAAATACATCGAATGCTTTGGCGGTTGCTGGTGTATTGGGCCCCAGATGTATATCTGAGGCGATCCAGACGGTTCCCGCCAGCGAAATCTTATTCAACGATTGTGGCTTTCTCGATAATGACATCTTCAACGGGAACGTCTTGATGGAAGCCCTTATTGCCGGTTTTTACCATTCTGATCTTGTCAACAACTTCAGTGCCTTCGATGACTTTACCGAACACGGTGTAACCCCAACCGTTTGGAGTTGGCGAGGTGAAGTTCAGAAAGTCGTTGTCGGCAACGTTAATAAAGAACTGAGCCGTTGCCGAGTGTGGATCGGAAGTGCGGGCCATCGCCAAGGTGTAACGATTGTTCTTCAGGCCGTTGTTGGCTTCGTTCTCAACTGGCGCATGGGTTTGTTTTTGTTTCATGTCAGCATCGAAGCCGCCGCCCTGGATCATGAAGCTATTGATAACACGGTGGAAAATCGTACCATTGTAAAAGCCTTCTTTTACGTAGGTCAGGAAGCTTTCCACTGTTTTTGGTGCTTTTTCAGCATCAAGCTCGATGAGCATGTCGCCATGGTTGGTTTGAAGTTTTACGTTTGGAGTGGTGCTCATTGGGTTACCTTGAGTAGGAGTTGAAGTGGCGGCTTGCGCAACGCTGCCCAGGCTTAAAGCCAGCGACGTTGCACAAGCAAGGCTAACGGCACGTAGCGCTGGGCTAAACGTGCCGATGATAGAAGTGAATGAAGGCATAACGATGGAGGTCAGTTTCAAAAAATTATTTTTTCAAGAGATTCGTGGTGGCTTCGGCTTTGCTTTGAGCACCGCCCACGCCCAGCTGGGCCGCGCCTTGGAACGACTGCCGTGCAAGCAATAACTGAACCTCACCCATGTTGGCGCGCGCCGTACCGTAATCGGGATTTGCTGCAAGTGCCATGGTAAGGGCGTCTTGGGCCATTTCAAGCTTACCCTGTTTAACATATTCGGCAGCGAGGTTGTTCCAGGGCTCGGGCAATTCGGGATACAGCGTCGTCATTTGACGGTAGCTTTCTATAGCCTCGTCTTGGCGGCCAAGGGCGGCCAAAGCGCGGGCGTGCAAGAACAGTAATTGCACATCGGTGCCCATGCCGCCTTGTGCCTGATTTTGCGCCATACGTTTTTGAATGACATCAAGCGCTTGCTGATTTTTACCACTGTCGAGCATGGAAGAAATTCTGCTGGTGATTTGCGAAGCCGTAAGCGGAATTTCGGTGTCGACACTAGGCGTAAGTGCCGCAAGCAGCTTGGCGAGTCCTTTCCAACCGCCTTCGGCGGGCGGCGCGTCGTTAAACAGCTTGCCTGTGTCTGGGGGAGAAGGTTTTGCGATGTTTACTCGGACCCGTTTGGAATCCTTGCTAAACGTCGTGTTGCCTGGACCCGCATCGAGTGTGGCGGTAAGATCGACATGTGGCTCGACGCCGGGCGCCGGCATTTGGGCACCGGCGGTTTGTACCGACAGCCCGCCCACGATTAGGGCGATCGCTAATACAGGACAAGAAATTCGAATCACAGGCTAAACACCTATATGTGAAGGTTGGATTGGTGGTACATCGTTTAACTCGAAATCGAGTTGCGGGTCACACTTAAACAGCAGCGCTCAGTTCGCTTGCTATACTTATCGACCGCCATTTTAGCCATGCTTTGCGGCTTGCACCCAGTTTACAGCAACCCAATCGAACTGGATCGGGTCCGCAATCGTACTTATTTATAGATATTTACCGCACATGCTGCACATTTATAACACCCTTTCCCGTGCCAAAGAGCCGCTGAAAACCGTAGAGCCCGGACAGGTACGTATGTACGTATGCGGTATGACGGTTTACGATTTTTGTCATCTCGGACATGCCCGCATGCTGGTCAGCTTCGACGTGGTGCAGCGCTGGCTACGAGCAAGCGGCTACAAGGTAAAGTATGTGCGCAATATCACCGATATCGACGACAAGATCATCCGGCGCGCCGTGCAAACCGATCGTCGCCTAAGCGAAGTGACTTCGTTTTATATCGATGCCATGCATGCCGATGAACGTGCCTTGGGGGTGCAGTCGCCCGATTTCGAGCCTCGCGCAACCGATCATGTTGGCGAAATGCTCAGCATCATTAAGCGCCTCGAAGATAATGGCTTGGCTTATCAGTCCGATGATGGCGATGTCAATTACTCGGTACGAGGCTTTCCAGGTTACGGTAAGCTTTCAGGCAAGTCGCTGGATGATCTGCGCGCAGGCGAACGGGTGGCCGTAAGCTCGGGCAAGCGCGACCCGCTTGATTTCGTTTTGTGGAAATCAGCCAAAACCGACGAGCCACCCGAGTCAAAATGGGACTCCGCATACGGCATCGGGAGGCCGGGCTGGCATATCGAGTGCTCTGCAATGAGTAAAGCACTGCTCGGTTTGCCCCTGGATATTCATGGCGGTGGCCCGGACCTGAAATTCCCTCATCACGAGAACGAGATCGCCCAGACCGAAGGAGCCTTCGGTGGTGAGCTTGCATCAATCTGGATGCATTGCGGTCCGCTGATGGTCGACGCCGACAAAATGTCTAAGTCATTGAACAATTTCCGCACAATCCGCGCGACCGTTGCTGCCGACTCTGCCTTGTCCGACGAGCAGGCGACTTATCAGCCAAATTGCCGCGAGGCGGAAATGCTGCGCTTTTTTATCGTGCGCAATCATTACCGCAGTCAGCAAAACTATGCGCCCGATAACCTGCTGGATGCACAAAATGCACTAGATCGTTTGTATCAGACGCTGCACAACGTGCCGGCTGAACCGATTGACATCGATTGGACTCATGCCAGCGCCCAAGCGTTTCGTGCCGCCATGGACGACGACTTCAATACCTCGGGCGCCGTGGCCGCACTGTTCGAATTGTCTTCGGAAGCTAACCGTAGCCATTCGGTCGAGGCTGCGGGCCTTTTACGTGCACTGGGCGGTTTATTAGGCCTTTTGCAGACGGATCCGGCACAATACTTGCAATCCCCCAGCCGATATCAGACCGGCAGTAATGCGCTGACTGATCTGACAAACGAGCAAATTGAAACCCTGATTGCCGAGCGCGCAACAGCAAAGAAAGACCGGAATTTTGCTGAGGCCGATCGTCTGCGCGCGCAATTGCAGAGCAGTGGTATCGAGCTCGAAGACAAGGCTGGCGGCCTGACGCAATGGCGTCGCGCGTAAGGGGATCCCAATGCCAGAAGACGTGACCATATTTCACTCAAAGCCCGAGTTCTGGGATGAAGCCTCGTCCCAGCTTATGGGGCGTGATCGCATTCTTAAAAAACTGATTCCGCGCCATAAATCCGAATGGCTGGCGCCATCGGCAACGCCCTTCGTGACGCTCGCCCGCGCCATCATCGGGCACCAGCTTTCCGTCAAGGCCGCCGACGCCATGTGGCAACGATTCACCGATGCCTGCGGCCGGCCGCCCACTCCACGGGCTGTGATCACGCTGGCCGAGACCGATAGCGGTTTGGCCGGGTTGTCCAAGCGCAAGTCCGAGTACATTCTTGATCTGGCCATCCATTTCTCCGAGAAAAAAGTGCAGCCGGCTTTATGGAGCGCGATGAGCGATGAAGAAGTCATCGCCGATCTGTGCGTGATTCGCGGAATAGGACGCTGGACAGCCGAGATGTTTCTAATTTTCAACCTGCAGCGGCCCGACATCCTTCCTCTGGATGATTCGAGCCTCCTCAAGGCAATTTCGTTACACTACTTTAGCGGTGAGCCTGTTTCGCGTTTCGAGGCCAGGGAAGTGGCTCAGGCCTGGGCGCCGTGGCGCACGGTCGCCACCTGGTACCTGTGGCGCAGCCTTGATCCGGCCGCTGTTCAGTACTAAACAAAGCGAATGCTCTAATCTGGATACCAAGCCCTTATGCGTAATACCTTCCTGGAATTTGAACAGCCATTGGCCGAGCTCGAGAATAAGATCGAGCAGTTGCGATTCGTACAAACCGATTCTGCCGTAGATATTTCGGAAGAGGTCGGGCGATTGCAGCAAAAGAACCAGGCCTTGGCAAAAAGTATTTATTCCAAACTTACGCCATGGCAGACGGCCCTGGTGGCACGCCACCCACAGCGGCCTTATACCCTTGATTATGTACGTGAAATCTTCACCGATTACCACGAACTGCATGGTGACCGCATGTATGCGGACGATCAGGCAATTATTGGCGGCCTGGCGCGTTTTAATGGCACGCCCTGCATGGTTATAGGCCATCAAAAAGGGCGTGACACCAAAGAACGAGCGATGCGTAATTTCGGCATGCCGCGTCCCGAAGGCTACCGTAAGGCTTTACGCCTGATGCGCCTTGCCGAAAAATTTCAGCTACCTATTTTTACTTTTGTCGATACTCCGGGCGCCTACCCCGGCATCGGGGCGGAAGAGCGCGGTCAGTCGGAAGCCATTGGCCATAATCTATACGCCATGGCCGAAATTCAAAGTGCCCATCATTTCAACCATCATTGGCGAGGGCGGCTCGGGTGGTGCGTTGGCCATTGCGATCGGCAATGTCGTGATGATGCTGCAATATGCCACCTATGCAGTGATCTCTCCCGAGGGATGTGCCTCAATCTTGTGGCGCAGCGCCGACAAGGCCTCGACCGCGGCCGAGGCCCTGGCCATCACGGCCCCGCGTCTGAAAGAGCTTGGCCTGATCGATCGTATCGTCAATGAACCGGTGGGCGGCGCACACCGTGATCCTGTCATCATGGCACGTCAGCTTAGTCGCGCCTTGTCCGATTCCCTGCGGCAGCTGTCTGGCATGACGACCGATCAGTTAATCGATCATCGCTTGCAACGCTTGATGTCTTACGGGCGCTTCCAGGAAACGATTAGTTAGCGAGCATGCCCACTGACGCGTTCTGGCAAGAATTCGGTTCTAGCACCTCTGCTGCAGGCCATAGGCAGGGCGCTCGATACTCTGGCCAAGGCGCCAGTCCGTGTTGCCGTGGGCTTGAGCGGTGGGGCCGATTCCGCCATGCTGGCGGTGCATGCGGCAATATCTTGCTCATCGCCGTCCAGCTCGACCTGCATTTTTTCCACATTCACCACGGTCTGCAGGACGCGGCCGACCACTGGCAGGCCCACGTTCATGATCTTGCCCAATGGTTGCGAGTGCCGTGCCACAGCCGCGTAGTACAAGTGAATATGGCTACAGGCGCCGGTATTGAGTCGGCAGCGCGCGACGCCCGCTATGAGGCCTTCAGACATATGGCCCGCCAGGTCGGGCTGCAGCATATTCTCCTGGCCCATCATCGTAACGACCAGGCGGAAACCGTGTTGCTAAGATTGCTGCGCGGTGCAGGGCCCATGGGGCTTGCCGCCATGTCTGCCTCAGTGCAGCGGCAAGGAATCATTTACCTGCGCCCTTGGCTGGACGTCGAACGCGCGGAAATTCTGAAGCAGGCCGAGCGTTTTCGCCAAATTAGCGGCTGGGCCCCTGTGCAGGATCCGACCAACGCTGACGACAAGTACACCCGCGCAGCGGTGCGCGAGCGTCTTGTGCCCGCACTGAACGAACGCTGGCCGGGATGGCAAAGCAATGTTTCGCGCCATGCCCGACAAAGTGCCGAAGCACAACAAGTCCTCTGGATGAGATCGCAGCCCAGGATTTCGCCGGGCTTGATCCCGACCCCGGATGCCAGCAGCTTCTCCTTCGCTCGCGTGGCGAGCGCTTTCGCCAGCGTCGACAGGCGCTGGTGTTGCGCTATTGGCTTCGCTGCAGGGTATGCATATGCCGACCGATGCGCGGCTCCAAGACCTCATGCGACAGCTACGCGGTCTGCATGCGATGGGTCACGACAGGCAAATGCAGGTCAAGCATGGCCGGCCTGGATACGATGTGCTCGGGGCCGTGTTTTGGTCGAGCTAAGAACTGCGAAAAAACGCGTACCATGAAAAACGTTAAAATATTCGACTTTGTGTGTGGCTTGCAGCGATTGCCGCAAAATCTGGAAGACGGCGCACTTATGCATGGCTGACAAAAGACTTCAGCCGGATCAATAGGCAAAGCCTTTTTGTTAACAACAAAAAGGCAATCCTCTTTAACGCAGAGTAAAAGATGTCCCTGATCGTTCAAAAATACGGTGGCACGTCGATGGGCTCGGTAGAGCGCATCCAGAATGTAGCCCGACGCGTAGCAAAATGGCATGCCGCTGGTCACCAGTTGTGGTCGTGGTCCTTCGGCAATGTCGGGGGAAACCAATCGCCTGCTGGGCCTTGCCAAGGAAATTTCACCTGACGCCGATGCGCGCGAGCTCGACATGCTGGCCGCAACCGGCGAACAAGCGAGCAGCTCGTTGCTTGCCATGGCCTTGATGGCGCAAGGTGTGGCGGCACGCAGCTACACCGGCTGGCAGGTACCGTGCGGACCGACTCGTCGTTCACCAGGGCCCGAATCAGGTCAATCGACGATGCCCGCATACGCGGCGACCTTGACGCTGGCCGCGTCGTCATTGTGACGGGCTTCCAGGGTGTCGACGAGGATGGCAACATCACGACATTGGGTCGGGGTGGTTCGGATACCTCGGCTGTCGCCGTTGCCGCGGCCCTGAAGGCCAGAGAATGCCTTATCTTTACTGACGTCGACGGTGTCTATACAACCGATCCTCGTGTGGTGCCCGAAGCCCGGCGTATGACGGTCGTTTCCTTCGAAGAAATGATGGAAATGGCCTCGCTGGGCTCCAAGGTCCTGCAAATACGATCGGTCGAGTTCGCCGGCAAATACCACGTACCCGTGCGCGTCCTGTCTTCGCTGACCGACCCCCTGATTACCGCTCGAAGAAGAAATGGTCTTCGGGCACGCTCATTACTTTTGAGGAAGATCAAAAAATGGAAGCCGCTGTCGTATCGGGCATCGCCTTTAGTCGTGACGAGGCCAAGTTGACCCTGCTATCCGTACCCGACACCCCCGGTGTTGCCTACTCGATTCTGGGACCGGTTGCCGCGGCCAATGTCGACGTCGACATGATTGTGCAGAACCAGTCCGTTCAGGGCACGACCGATTTTTCGTTCACGGTAAATCGCAACGACTTCGCCCGCACGCTCGACCTGCTGAAAAGCCAGGTCGGCCCAGCTGTTGGCGCACGCGAAATCGTATCTGACGACAAGGTATGCAAAGTATCGATCGTCGGTATCGGCATGCGCAGCCACGTTGGTGTGGCAAGCCTGATGTTCCGCACTTTGTCGGAAGAGGGCATCAATATTCAGATGATCAGCACCAGCGAAATCAAGACCTCGGTGATCATCAACGACAAGTACATGGAATTGGCTGTGCGTGCATTGCACAAGGCTTTCGGACTTGATCAAGATAAAAACGAAGAAGACAAAATTTAAGTCGGCTTTGTTTCAATCTGATTTTTTGCTATCGATTTACGGTTTTATTCCGCTGTTTTATCACGAAGTTTCTGAAGTCCCGGCATTGAAGTGGTCGGTCCAAGCAGAGTAGGGTTTTATCGTGCTAGAATGGCGGCCTGTTCGGAGACGTGGCCGAGTGGTTGAAGGTACTCCCCTGCTAAGGGAGCATGCGGCTTATACCCGCATCGAGGGTTCGAATCCCTCCGTCTCCGCCAAATTTTGGCAGTTAAGGCCCTGTTTTTACAGGGCCTTTTCTTTTCTCCCCGCTTCCCACTGCGGAATCACGGCGGAATCAGGGGAATTTGCTCCAAGCGCTCCTCAGTTCGTATCTCACCTCGTCGAATCAACAAGTGCAGAAATTCAAAGCCAGGAAACATCTACTCGTTGCGTGCAATGGATAGCGACAGGAAGCTTTAGGTCACGATCTTCCGTGCCGGTACTGAGCTTTTTCGTCGTACTGTCATTTTTCCGCAGCAGCGGGGAAAGCCGCTGCGGTGAACTTATTAGAAACGTATGTATTAGGACTCAGGCTGCATTGGCCTGAAATTTAAACTTTGTCGTAACGATGGGGGCTACCGACCGTTTGGGGCTGTCGTGATTGACCGACAATCGGCTCGATGAATGCGCGTATCAAGGTGGCCACCTCTTGCGCATGCGTTTCTAGGGCAAAATGTCCCGCATCGAGGAGGTGAACCTGGGCATCCGGCAGATCCTTCTTGTAAGCGGCGGCACCGGCAGGCACGAACGCAGGGTCATGGCGCCCCCACGCGGCAAGCAACGGTGGGCGGTAGTCACGAAAGTAAGACTGGAACGCCGGATACAGCGCGACGTTGCTGCGGTAGTCGAGAATCAGATCAAGCTGAATATCCTCCGCACCTGGCCGCGCCATGTAGGCGATGTCCAGTTCATAGCCGTCGGGCGACAGGGTTCCTGGCTCGGAGCCCGTGCCGTATTGCCAGTCGCGGATGGTGTCCGGCGAGAGCGATTCTCGGCAGGCTTCCCGGTTCGCTGTGCTCGGCTCGCGCCAGTATGCCTCCCAGGGCCCCCATTGATCGCTAAACCCTTCGACGTAGGCGTTACCGTTCTGCGAAATGATCGCCCATACCCGATCAGGATTGCGCATGGCCATTCGCAGGCCCACCGGGGCACCGTAATCGAAGACGTACAACGCATATCGCTCCAGCGACATGGCTTCAGTGAAACCTTCGATCACGTTGGCAAGGCTGTCGAATGTATATTCGAATGCACCACGCGGTGGCGACTTTGTCTGGCCGAATCCGGGCAGGTCCGGCGCGATCAACCTGAAGCGATCGGCGAGTAATGGAATCAGGTCGCGGAACATGTGGCTGGCGCTCGGGAACCCATGCAGTAGCAGAATTACCGGCGCGTCGCTGGGCCCCGCCTCGCGGTAGAAGACCTCGACATCATTGACTTGCATAGACTCGTAACGTGTTTTCATCGCATGATCCTTTCGTCTTTCGAAGACAACTATTCAACTCAGTCACTTGCTAACAGCGGTCGGTTTTGCCGTGGGAGCAGAGTCGACACGCTGGCTCAGAACCAATAACTGATTACGCGATCTGAGATTTCGCGGCTATTAGTGCCAGTTCATTGTCAGAAATCACCGCCACTTATTATTGGATGACTGTCTGAGGTTGGGATAATTGTTTGATGTGCATTGCCCGAGAATCGTCGGATACTGCGAATCTCGCGGGACAACATCTGCGATGATCGCGCGGCAATCGATAACGTGGCATTACGCGACGTCAGTGTTTGCTGACGTCGACTCGAGCGGCTCACAGGCATGTACGCGCCGCCATTCACCTGGCGTCATACCCGCGAGCTGCCGAAACAAGCGCGTGAGATGGGACTGATCGCACATCCCGCAATCTAGCGCGATTTGGCAAAGGGAATGGCTGGTCGTCAGCATCATCTGCTGTGCGCGCTCGATGCGCAGTTTGGCGATATAGGCGAACGGAGCCTGGCCGAATGTTTCTTTGAAAGTTCGAAAGAAGTGTCCGGTACTCAATCCGGTAAGAGCAATGAGATCAGGACTCCTGATAGGCTGTTCGAGATTCTCCTCGATGAAAGTTGTCAAGCGTTTCGCCTGCCAACGCGGCAGTCCGCCGCGCAATGTGCTCTCGGCCTTCGGTCCGACGTTTCGTTCCAGACTGGCCTCCAGCAATGCTGTCGCACGGGACAAGCACGCTTGTGTAGCCCGACGATCGACTTCAACTTGGGATTGCGCCATGGTGAGCAACTCCAGCAAAGTCGATGTCAACGCAACCCCACTTTGGTTGCTCTGTTGACTAGCCTTGGTGGCCAACACTGCACAATTGTTCATAGGATTTTCTCCGCTTGTGATCGTTTAGGGATCTCGATCCACGTGACGAAGATGATCGGACAGATACGCGCAAATGCTAAGTAAAGTGTCGAAAAAGCCTGTAAAGCAGATGCGCCCTGGTTTTCGGGAAACACGCGCCAGCGGCGCCGCTGCCCGAAATCAGTATTGTGCTATTTCCATATTCGATACGGTAGTACCATTCTGTGGCGAGCTATGTCGCGAAATGGGGAACACTAAATTGGACATCGAAGAACTGCAGACATTTGTAGAAGTGGCTGACGCTGGGGGAATTTCGCCCGCGGCGCACCGGCTCGGGGTATCCAAGTCGATCGTCAGTCGTCGGGTCTCCCGGCTTGAAGCGGAACTTGGCGTTCAGCTTCTGACACGCTCCACCCGCGGAGCCGCTCTCACAGAAGCCGGAGCCACATTCCGACACTATGCAGCCAAAGCCTGCACTGAGATCGACGCGGCCAAGGAAGCGATCCTGCCCGCCGGTGACCTTCGCGGCCGCTTGCGAGTTGCCGTGCCGCTCACTTTCGGCCCGACTCACTTCGCTCCCGCGCTAGCGGACATGGCACGGCGCCACCCCCTGCTTCATATCCAAACCTGCTACAGCGATCGCTTCGTTGATCTCATCGCAGAGGGCTACGATTGTGCGATACGCGTCGGCTATCTTCCGGACTCCAACTTGATCGCAAGGCGCGTCGGTCCGATTTATGGGAAGCTCGTCGCGAGTCCGGACTATATCAAGGCGCACGGCTCGCCTGAGACGCCGGAGGAAATCTCCGCTCATCAGGCGCTCATGCACGGCACCGAAACTTGGCAATTCATGGATGGCGACAAGATCGTTACGGTTCGACCTTAC
Organism: uncultured beta proteobacterium; assembly: GCA_963706785.1. GTDB lineage: Bacteria > Pseudomonadota > Gammaproteobacteria > Burkholderiales > Burkholderiaceae_B > Pollutimonas. The sequence continues at coordinate 8,818 of CAVPNJ010000001.1, read as the reverse complement.
GGACGTTTCAAGGCCGACAACGGCACAGCTTTAGTCGTCGCTGCGCTAGCAGGACTCGGGATCGCTTACCTGCCCGATTGCATTACCCATGAACATGTGAAATCCGGCGCGCTTATACCGATCATGACACGTCATCTGCCACCCCCGGCGGGTGCATATGTCATCCGCCCACCGGGTCGAGCATCCCGCACGGAATATACGGGTTCTGACCGAACTGCTGATCGAGTATTTCGGCAAATCCCCGCACTTTGCAGGTGCCGGCTCTGAATAGGTCCGACCTAGCCGCGGATATGGAATCACCGAGATATGAGGCTCTGCGTCCCCGTGGATTAACATCTTGGCGGGAGGTGATCCCGACAGGCGAGGCACAACAAAACAATCCTCCTCAGCTTACTCTTCAAGCGCAACCCAGGTGCTGCGAATCTCGCGGGACAACATCTGCGATGATCGCGCGTCAATCGATAACGTGGCATCACGCGACGTCCGTGTTCGCTGACGTCGACTCGAACGACCCGCAGGCATGTACGCGCCGCCATTCACCCGGCGTCATACCCACGAGCTGCCGAAACAAGCGCGTGAGATGGGACTGATCGCACATCCCGCAATCGAGCGCGATTTGGCAAAGGGAATGGCTGGTCGTCAGCATCATCTGCTGTGCGCGCTCGATGCGCAGTCTTGCGATATAGGCGAACGGGGCCTGGCCGAATGTTTCCTTGAAAGTTCGAAAGAAGTGTCCGGCACTCAATCCGGTGAGCGCAATGAGATCAGGACTCCTGATAGGCTGTTCGAGATTCTCCTCGATGAAAGTTATCAAGCGTTTCGCCTGCCAACGCGGCAGTCCGCCGCGGAATGCGCTCTCGAGCCTTCGGTCCGACGTCTCGTTCCAGACTGGCCACCAGCAACGCCGTCGCGCGGGACAAGCATGCTTGCGCAGCCTGACGATCGACCTCAACCTTGGATTGCGCCACGGTGAGCAACTCCAGCAAAGTCGCTGTCAACGCAACCTCACTCTGGTTGCTCTGTTGACGAGCCTTGGTGGCCAACACTGCACAATTGTTCATGGAATTTTCTCCGCTTGTGATCGTTTAGGGATCTCGATCCACGTAACGAAGATGATCGGACAGATACGCCAAAATGCTAAGTAAAGTGTGGAAAAATCCTGTAAAGCAGGTCGGCTCTATCGCGCTGACTTCGCGCCTCTACGCTGAGCTGCGCAACGACGCATCGAAAGGAGAGGTACCCGAGAGATCTCGCAGAACGATCAATTGCACGATCTTGTCTTCGGCGAGAGTGAAATAGAGCAGGACTTCCAGCGGATCCGGCAACCCACGCTTATCGAATTTTCCGTCGGCGTGGGCCGCGACAACGCAGTGGCCGTAGTGCTGGATGCAATGAGTGGGGCGAAGCGACAGCTGCTGCCCGATAACGTCGCGCTCGGCCCATTTGCTTAGTTCAGCCAGCCCGCGCCATTGCTGTAACTGATCGTTGACGATCGAATCCGCCGCGAAGACTTCAAGAAGACGGGACAGATCACCGGCATTCGTTGCCGCTATGAACTGTGCGACTCTTTGAGGAAGAATCGAACCGCTTGAGTGACTAGCCATGCAAACACCCCCTGCAGGGCGTACGTACGCCCTCGAATTACCTCCTCCTATTCTCGGAGGTCGCAGGCCGCAGCGCTCGTAAAGTGGTGTAAAGCCGTGTAAACGACGGGTAGTTCGGTTCTTCTTGGAGGCTCACGAGCCAGCCGAAACTACGAGGTCAATCAGAGACCCGCTCTGCCTCTCGCGGCCGGACGCCAGGCTTCGATCAACTGTCTGGCTGTTCTGAGATCGCGTGTTTCGTATCCTTCCGTAAAGCGGCCGTAAACCTCCGCCAGGATCGCGTAGGCCTCCTCAGTCCGCTCCTCGCTTGCAAGCAGTGCACCTAAAGCCATGGCGGAGCGCAATTCCAAACTGAGCGCGCCTTGACTGTTTGCAAGCTCAATCGAATGTCGCAACATCGTCTTGGCCGCGTGCGGATCCAACCGACCGGAAACAATCCCGATCTGCGCGCGCGTACGCAACAGCTCAGGCATGTCGAATGATTCATGTCGCGCCTCGGCTCGTTCCAGAGCCGCGGTGATCATCGCCTCCGCCTCCAGGATCTCACCGCATTCGAACAGCGCCTCGGACATCGATCGGCTCAGCATCGTCGTGAGCAAGAGACGTCCCTCCGCCATGCAAGATACCTAGCGCCTCGCGAAACCTGTTTGCCGCCGTCCGGAATTCCCCCCGGAGTAAAGCCACTTCGCCTGAGAGCGCGATACCCAAGGCCACATGTGGACCGAAGGAGTAACGACTGACGTGTTGGATGAGGCGGCTCGCCAGCGCTTCCGATTCCTCTACATCTCCCCTCCACAGAAAAACCGTCGAGGCGTATAGCAATTCGGCGACGAACACGTTCACCGGTTGCTCGTTCTGCTCAGCTTCCTCGACTGCCTGACGTGCAACTTGAGCGGCGCGGTCCGCGGCGCCGCTCAACCAGAGCGCGCGTGCCAGGACGATGAGCGCACGGGTCCGATGTCCGTAACCATACATATCGACCTTCGTCACGCCACGCGCCGCAGCTTGCTTGAAGCCCTCCTCGATGTGGCGTAGCGCGCCCGCCTGATCGCCGGCCAAGTGATACGCACACCCGAGCATCCACTCAGACATGACGATCCCCGCGGGAGAATCGACCCTGCGTGCCAGCTCGATACTGCGCCAGCTCACCTCGATCGCCCCACGGGAGTGACCGATTTCGATCATAAAGATATGCAGTCCCGCGAGCAGTCCGAGTTCGCGTTCGTGATCGTTCAACGTCCGCGCAAGGTGCAGCGCTCGCTCGATCGAATTGCGGACTTCATCTCCATTGGCGCGAGTAAATAGTGCGGAGATCGCCAGCGCTTCTTGCAAGATGAGGTGCGTCGCGGAGCCCTCCTGCGAACCCAGTTGCAACAGCGCGGCCTGACACCAGCGATGGCACTCGTCCAGCAGCGACAATTCCAATAAATGCGGTGCGGCGAGCGCTGCCAAACGAACTCCCAGCTCGCCTTCACCTGCCTCGGAGAATGCCCACATGCAAGCGCAGTGCGCATGTTGCAGACCCGTTCACCTTCACCTGTCTCGGAGAATGCCCACACCAGCGCAGGACGCATGCTGTAGCCCCCCATCACATCACGGTCCGTGGTCTGCCGCTCATTCTCACGCTCATTACTTCGGCTGAGTTGCGCAATGAGATACTCGGCGAGCTTGCGCGAGACGGCGTTGAGCTCGCCCGACTCCGCCAATTTTGCCGATGCGTAGGTGCGCGTCGAGTCCAGGAGGCGCAGATGACCCGATCCATTCAATATCGATGGCGACAGCAGTGACTTGTCGATGAGGCTTGCGATTGCTGCTGCCACTTGGGCCTGCGTGAGGACAGCGTCCGTCGCGACCCACTGCGCAGCCGCCAGATGGAACGGAGTCACGAACACCGATAACCGGTACAGCACGCGGCGTTCGTTCTCGGACAGCAGGTTGTAACTCCAATCAAGCATTGCCTGGAGCGTCTGATGCCGGGGCGGCGCGGTGCGCCTGCCATGCCAGAGAAGACCGAAGCGGCTGTTGATCAGTTCCGCAGTTCCGCGCAGGCCGTGCGAGCGCACGCGACCGGCTGCCAATTCGATCGCCAGGGCAATACCATCCATTTTTCGGCAGATCTCGACGGCGAGCAGGGCCGTCTCATCCGTCAGCGTCTCTTGCGCGCCGCTTGCCGCCACTCGATCCATGAAAAGCTGGACTGCGGGAAACGCCATTGCATCGGCCGCTGTCATGCCATCGCTGACCGGCGGAACATCGAGCGGTGGAAGGATATGTACGTGCTCGCCCTCGACACGCAATAACTCGCGGCTGGTCGCAAGCAGGTGAGCCTGAGGTGCGGATTTATAAAGCCGTTCCGCGAGAGCCGCCGTCTCGTCGATGAGGTGCTCGCAATTGTCCAATACGAGCAGCGCTCTTCGGGCGGCAAAAAACGCCAGGATGCTCGGTTTGGGATCTTGCATCTGCACCTTCAGGCCGAGCACGGAGGCAATCGTGGCTGGAACGAGCGAGGCGTCGGTGACCGAGGCGAGGTCGACGTAGTACACGGCGCCGCTAAAGGCATCGAGCATCGTGTGCGCCACGGAGATCGCGACAGTCGTCTTGCCCATTCCACCCGGGCCGATGATGCTCACAAATCGATGCTCGGTGAGCATCTCGACCAATATGCGGACCGAAGCATCGCGCCCAATGAGCCGTCCGAGTCGCTGGGGCAACGAGTGTTCCGAGGCCGATACGAGCGGCGGGCTGCTGGAGCGAGGATCGGGAGATCGGGTGGCCTCGAGTTTTCGGGACGAAGACTCGGAACGCGCTCGAGTTACGGGCGCCACAAAGCTGTATCCGCGGCCCGGGAGGTTGACGACGTAGCGCGCGCCGTCCTTGCCTTCACCCAAGCACTTGCGAAGGTTCGAGATGTTGACGCGCAGGTTGGCCTCGTCGACCACCAGCCCCGCCCAGGCACGCGCGATCAATTCCCGCCGGGAAAGTACTTCCCCGGCCCGCTCAACCAACGCAATCAGTAGGTCGAGCGAGCGGCTGCCGAGTTTGACGGTCACCCCATTCCGCTGCAGCAATCGCCCCGCCACGTGCAGACGAAACGGGCCAAACTCGACGACCTCGTCACCTTCTGGTACGTAAGGTCTCGGGTGCAAATGATTATTTTCCACGCTATAGGCTCCGCCACACATTATTCGAGGTCTTCTTTAAGCTTGTACCACCTTATTAACCGCATGAATCTTCCATAACAGCAAGCCTGTCCAATCAGCGGATGGCGATGTGCGAGATAGTGATACCGCCGTTATGGCAATAGCGTGATTGAGGCCATTAACGGCCGAGAAGCGCTCGGGCGTCTGCCCTTAAGCACCGCCATGGTCGACCGGACGTCGATACATTGTTGGCGGTCACTATCTGCATAGCGTGTTTTTAAAGGAAATTTACCATGATCAACCCAAAACTCGAACTACTGACGCCAGACAACTGTCAGGTCATCTTCATCGATCAGCAACCGCAGATGGCATTTGGGGTTCAAAGCATAGACCGACAGACGTTGAAGAACAATACCGTCGGGCTAGCTAAAGCCGCAAAGATTTTTTCGATTCCGACCATTATCACCACAGTCGAATCGGAAAGCTTCTCTGGCTATAGCTATCCTGAACTGCTGTCGGTCTTTCCAGAGGCACCCATTCTCGAGCGCACCTCAATGAACTCTTGGGATGACCAGAAAGTGCGCGATGCGCTCAAGAAGAACGGTCGCAAGAAAGTGGTCGTGTCCGGTCTTTGGACCGAGGTTTGCAACAACACCTTTGCGCTGTCGGCGATGCTCGAAGGCGGCTACGAGATTTACATGGTCGCCGATGCGTCGGGCGGCACAAGCCAGGCAGCCCATGACTACTCCATGCAGCGCATGATTCAGGCCGGTGTCGTGCCCGTTACCTGGCAACAAGTCCTGCTTGAGTGGCAACGTGACTGGAAGAACAGGAAGACTTACGACGCCGTCATGGAACTGGTTAAAGAGCACTCCGGCGCCTATGGCATGGGCGTTGACTATGCCTACACCATGGTGCACATGGCGCCGCAGCGGACGGTGCATGGGCCGATCCTTGCCCCGGTGGCTGCGTTGGTTTAACGAGCAGGGGCGCACATTTGGCTTTCGAGCTGCATCGAGTCAGGCCATATTCTGCACTGATTCGATTGCCGCGCTCAGCACTAATAAGCTCGTCCTTGCAAGGGGCTAACCATGAAACTCTACATCTTTTCTTTAAGCGCCGGCGTGTTGGTGGGCGTGATCTATAGCTTGCTAAGTGTGCGATCGCCGGCGCCGCCATTGGTCGCACTGCTGGGCTTGCTCGGCATGCTGGTCGGTGAGCAAGTTATCCCGGTGGGTAAGCAGCTTTTACAGGGCACAGCATTCAATACGGCTTGCGCGAAAACGCAGGCGACTGACCACGTGCTTGGGCAGCTTCCTGGAAGAAATCAATTAGCACAAGTTCAAGAAAGCGGTCGCCGAGCATAGGCGACATGCTGGCAGCCGGTTGCGTGTTTGATTATCTAGCGCAATACAAAAATCATTCACAAGGAGTTTCTACCATGGCGCATTCCACACCGGACATTATTTTCCATAATGGCCAAATTACGACGCTTGATACCGGCAATCCGGTGGCTACTGCGGTAGCGATTGCGAACGGTAAGTTTTCAGCAGTCGGCTCGGATAAGGAAATCCTGGCTTTGGCGGGTGCGTCCACGCGAGTCGTGGATTTGGCGCGTAGGGGGGTCTTACCTGGACTGTTTGACAACCATACTCACGTAGTCCGAGGCGGGCTCAATTACAACCTGGAACTGCGGTGGGATGGCGTGCGTTCGCTAGCCGACGCGTTGGATATGCTGCGCCGGCAAGTCGATATTACGCCCGCTCCCCAGTGGGTGCGAGTAGTAGGTGGGTTCACCGAACACCAATTCGTCGAAAAACGCTTGCCGACCATAGCCGAAATTAATGCCATTGCGCCTGACACACCTGTTTTTCTTCTCCACCTTTACGACAAGGCTCTGCTGAACGGCGCCGCTTTACGGGCGGTAGGCTACACCAGAGACACGCAGGAGCCTCCGGGCGGGGAAATCACGCGCGATGCGAATGGCAATCCAACGGGCTTGCTGCTGGCCAAGCCCAACGCGATGATCCTTTACTCCACTCTGGCCAAAGGCCCCAAGCTGCCTTTTGATTACCAAGTCAATTCGACGCGACACTTCATGCGTGAGCTCAATCGATTGGGTGTAACCGGCGTCATCGATGCGGGTGGTGGTTTTCAGAACTACCCCGAAGATTATGCCGTTATGCAGAAATTGGCGGATGAAGGCCAGATGACGGTGCGCCTGGCCTATAACCTGTTCACGCAAAAGCCCCAGGAAGAGAAGGAAGATTTCCTGAGATGGACCAGCAGCGTGAAATACAAACAAGGCACAGACTACTTTCGTCACAATGGCGCCGGCGAGATGCTGGTGTTCTCTGCCGCTGACTTTGAAGACTTTCGCCAGCCGCGCCCAGACATGCCCCCGGAGATGGAGGGTGAGCTGGAAGAGGTGGTACGTATTCTGGCGCAAAACAACTGGCCGTGGCGTCTGCATGCCACCTATGACGAGACCATATCGCGAGCGCTGGATGTGTTTGAGAAGGTCAATCAAGATATTCCCCTGCAGGGCATTAACTGGTTCTTCGACCATGCTGAGACCATTTCCGATAAATCGATCGACCGCGTTGCGGCATTGGGCGGCGGCATTGCAGTACAGCATCGCATGGCTTACCAAGGCGAATACTTTGTTGAGCGCTACGGCGCCAAAGCCGCCGAGGCCACACCTCCGATTGCCAAGATGCTGGGCAGGGGCGTAAAGGTTTCCGCGGGGACGGATGCCACACGTGTCGCATCCTATAACCCCTGGGTATCGCTCGCGTGGATGGTCACGGGCAAAACGGTAGGTGGGTTACGTCTCTATCCACAACATAACCTGCTGGATCGAGAAACGGCTTTACGTATGTGGACCGAGAATGTTGCTTGGTTCTCTAATGAAGAGAACAAGCGAGGACGCATTAAGGCAGGCCAGTTCGCCGACTTCATCGTGCCCAGCAAAGACTATTTTGGGGTGCCGGAAGACGAGATCTCGTTCCTCACTTCGCACTTAACCGTGGTCGGCGGCCGCGTTGTTTTCGGAGATGGTCAGTTCGCGTCACTGGATGACACTCCCGTACCGCCCGCTATGCCTGATTGGTCTCCCACGCGTCTATTCAAAGGTTATGGCGCATGGGGCGAGCCGGAAGGGGCCGGCAAGAACTCTTTACAACCGCTCCGATATCAGGCTATTGCCTCATGCGGCTGCGCAAGCGCATGCGGATTGCATGGCCACGATCATGCGACGGCCTGGGGATCGAGGGTTCCTGCTTCCGACTTGAAAGGCTTTTTTGGCGCGTTGGGCTGCTCCTGCTGGGCAGTTTAAGGGACCGGCTATGTCTATGAACAACACTAATGGTAATAGGCTGGCCGCTGCTTCGCGGCCAGCATTTGGAAGCAAAGTCGTTCGCTTTGTTGCGTATCTGGGACTATGCGCAGCGTATTTGCAAGGGGGCATCGTCAAACTCACCGATTTTCCTGGGGCCATCGCAGAGATGAATCACTTTGGGCTGACACCGGCACCGCTCTTTGCTGTGTTGGTGATCGCACTGGAGCTAGGTGCGTCGTTGATGGTATTGACAGGCCGTCTGCGTTGGCTAGGTGCCCTGGCGTTGGCAGGTTTTACCTCGCTCGCCACGGGTATCGCCTTGCGTTATTGGGAGCTACCGGTAGGACAGGAGCGCTTCATGGCCGCGAACTCATTCTTTGAGCACCTTGGTTTGGTCGGTGGCTTCCTGCTCGTGGCATGGCTGGACTTCCAGGAGAAACGAGTATGACGAGTGGGCGCTCCGGCTCTTAGGCGAAGGCGCGGGGTTTTTATGGCATTTAGCTTGGAGCAGTCGGCTCCCGGCAGCCGAGCAAGGTCGAACTGGATGGTGCCCGCTACTAACCGCGATTTCTATCGCCGCTATTTCCCGCAAGGAGAAGACGTGAATGAATCGAAGATATCTCGAGCCACCACAAACTACAAACACTTAGAAATCTGAATAGCAAAGGATCAAGTACATGACAATTCTCAAATTTTCCAAGGCAGTTCTCTTATCTGCACTTGCGATTAGCACG